>NZ_JAKUJY010000026.1 GCF_022664535.1 Sphingobium trunci
CTCGGATGACGTCGTCGCCTGCTGTCTGGAGTTGAGCGAAAAGCTGTGCGCGGAAGTCGACATCGGTCCAGACCGTGCCATCGGCAAATTCGAACCGCTCGATCCCATAATTGCCCGTATTTTGGCCAACGATGTGTAGGCGGTTGTTAGTACCGGCAACCGTGATGAAAACGCCGTCGTTGTCTCCGTCCTGATTGACCTGGGTCAGGACGAGGTCGGTCGCCACAATTCCAGCGCCAAAACGGACAGTATCGTTCCCGCCGGATTCGACGAGCACATCGAAACCGTCACCCATGTTGAAAAGATAGACGTCGTTGCCGTTGCCGCCTTCCAGCCGGTCGCTCCCAGCGCCGCCTCCAATGATATCGTCACCATCGACGCCCTGTATCTGATCATCGCCGGCGCCACCGAGCAATGTGTCGCCGAAGCCGGTTCCGCGCACGACATCATCACCGGCTGTCAAAACCTGCGCGAACAGATGCGTCCGCAAGTCGGTGTCGGTCCATATCGTGCCATCGGCAAACTCAAATCTCTCGATACGATTGCCGCCATTCTGGCCGTAAATGCGCAGCCGGTCGCTCGTTCCAGCTATGGTGATGAAAACGCCATCATCATCGCCGTCATATTTGACCTGGCTGAGAATCACGCTGCTCGTGGTGATTCCGGCCCCGAAGCGAACGGTGTCAACGCCTGAACTGTCGACGATGAGGTCCGAGCCGTCGCCAAGGTTGAAGAGGTAGGTGTCATTTCCATCCCCTCCCTCAAGCCGGTCAGAACCGCCCCCGCCAGCTAGAACATCGTTTCCGGCAAGACCGCGAATAGTCTCGGATGAGGCCGAACCGGTCAACTCGTCGCCATTATTTGTACCGGTGAGCACCGTGCTGCTTTGTGTGATGGCAGCGGTGATCGTAGCGCGATCCCAGGTCGAACCATCTGCGAATTCGAATGTATCAATGCCCCAACTGGCGTCCCAATAAGCTCTCGTCTGGTCATCGACCGTGATCGACCCGGTCGCATTCGTAAAGCGGATCACCAGATTTGTGTTGTCGGCGAAATCCTTTTCCAGGATCAGGTCGGAACTGGAAATGCCCGCACCAAATTTGAGGGTATTTGATCCAAACCAGTTGTTATAGGCGTCCGTCCTGGCATCGATGATAACGTCGTCGCCGTCACCGATATTATAGATATAGGTGTCCTGTCCGTAGCTTCCCTGGAGAACATCATCGCCGGTGCCGCCCCTGATTACGTCATCGCCTTCACCGGCAAAGATGGTGTCGTTCCCAGCCCCACCGTCAATGGTTTCGGCAAATCTCGTGCCGTAAATAACATCATTTTGGGCTGACTGGCTCGACGTCAGAAGTTGAGCCTCGATCTGGTTCCGATCCCATGTGGTGCCATCGGCGAAGGCGATGTTGGTGATACCCCAATAGGTGTTGCCGCCATAGCGGGCCACTTCATACTGATTATCGACAAGGATGGCTCCGGCGCCATTGCCAAAGCGGATGCGAAGGTTGTTCGTATCGGCCTGGTCACGTTCCAGAATAATATCCGCCGCGGTAATGCCCGCGCCCAGTTGAAGCGTATTGCCGCCAAGCCAACCGTTCCAGGCATCGGTCGTCTGATCCCAGATGCGGTCAAACCCATCGCCGAGGTTGTAGACATAGGTATCCGCACCAATGCCCGCTTCGAGAATGTCGTCACCTAATCCACCAATTATGGTATCAGCCCCTTCGTCGGCATAAATCCGATCATTGCCGCTGCCGCCGTCCAGAACCTCATCAAACCGGGTTCCATAGACAACATCGTTGAGGGACGATATGCTAGCCTGTCTCAGCCGCGCCTCAATCTGGGCGCGGTCCCATGTGGTGCCATCGGCGAAGGCGATGTTGGTAATACCCCAATATGTATTGCCGCCGTATCGAGCCACTTCATATTGGTTATCGACAAGGATGGATCCAGCACCATTGGCAAAGCGGATGCGCAGATTGTTCGTGTCGGCCTGGTCACGTTCCAGAATGGTGTCAGCGGCTGTTATACCTGCGCCCAGTTGAAGCGTGTTCGCGCCCAAAAATCCGTTCCAGGCATCGGTGGTCTGGTCCCAGATACGGTCGAAGCCATCGCCGAGATTGTAGACATAGGTATCCGCGCCGCTGCCCGCTTCCAGAGTGTCGTCACCCTGTCCGCCAATGACAGTATCGTCGCCTTCATTACCCCATAGCCGATCATTGCCGGCTCCGCCGTTGATAGTCTCATCGGCGCGCGTTCCTATGACGATATCGTTACGCTGCGAGAGTCCCGATTGGACAAGGAAGCTATCGATCGTGGTGCGATTCCATACCGTACCATCCGCAAAAGCGATGGTGGTTATGCCCCAGTAAGTATTGCCCCCATAAGTCGCGACATCGAACTGGCCGTCGACGAGAATCGAGCCGACTTGTCCAGCAATTCCAATCCGAACATTATTGCTGTCGGAAGGATCCCGCTCGATCGTGATGTTCGAGGTTGTGATCCCGGCTCCGAGTTCAAGCGTATTGCCGCCTAGAAATCCGTTCCAGGCATCAGTGGTCTGATCCCAGATACGATCGAAGCCATCGCCGATCCGATATACATAGGTATCGGCGCCGTTGCCGCCTTCGAGATTGTCATTGCCCAAGCCGCCTGTCAGTCGGTCATCGCCATTTCCGGCCAGGAAGCGATCCGGTTGATCCAGGCCGATCTTGGTGTCGGCACCGGCCGTGAAGCCCCCGCCAAGCGCCATCCCATAGAGATCACGCAGGGTCAGGCTGGTGCCATCGGCGAAGCGGAATTCTTCAAGAGAGCCTTCACCTGAGTCAAGAAGCTGGTGCTTCAGGATCAACCGGTCGCCGGCGTTCCCCACATGGACAAGCAAATCCTGCGGAGAAGCCGGATTGATGGCCACCGATATATCGGCAACGGAAATCCCAGAACCAAAGATCACCACATCGAGGTCGGAAACGAAGCCGCTTTCGTCAATCGTGACCTCGCCGTCACCTAGCGCGAATTGGTAACCGTCCGAGCCATACCCGCCCTTGAGCGTATCACCCGCGCCACCCGATAGGGTGTCGTCATAGCGCGTACCGTTAACAATCTCAGCCGCGCCTGACCCGGAAACGATGCTCCCAGCATTTTTGGCAAAGACCGCCTGGGCAGTCATCTGGCCGCGCGACCAGATCGTGGAGCCGAAGTCGAAAAATTCGATGCCTGCGCGCGATGTTAACGCCGCGCCCCGGAGATCGACGCGATCACCACCTGCACCCAGAAGCATTGACATGTCGATGCTGGAGGAACTTGCGATCACCCCAACGTCAGTCGGAACTATCCCATCGCCGAACTGAATGACGTCAATGTCGCCCAAATCTAATCCGGTATCAACGACACGATCTATACCATCACCTCGGCGAAAGATAAGGGTATCACTACCCTTTCCGCCATCAACAAAGTCCGCCCCTTGACCGCCTTCTAAGAAGTCATTTCCACCTTGGCCAACTATCCAATCATCACCGCGTCCGCCGTAAAGCCAATCCGAGCCATCTTCACGAGTTTTCGCATCGTCCCAATCAGCTCCCTGAATTCTATCGTTTCCGTCTCCGCCAGAAAGGACATTTCCGTTTCCACCACCTGCATCAAGGACATCGTTACCATTGCCGCCGAAAATCCAGTCATCTAGTTTGCCGCCTATCAGAAGATCGTTTCCGTCTTCTCCAAAAATATCATCACCTGTATCCCCACCTATGACAATATCGTCTCCTTCTCCAGAACGAATGACATTCGAGATTATCGCGATATCTGCAATTTTTAGAACATCGTTTTCAGTTCCTGTTTCGATAACGGTCTTTGATCCGGTATCGACTGTATCTTCGAGGGTTTTGTCACCGAGGTAAATGATGCGCTCGCCATTGCGATTGTCACTCGCAATCGCCTCAAACCGGAAGTTTACTTCCCTCGCATCAACGTCCGCTTGATCGAGCAGGTAAGAAAATCCCCCATCCCAATCATGCTCATTTCGTTTGAGAAGGCCGAGATCCGATATACGGGCAATGGAAAGCAGCCAGTCAGCGGTGAACGCTGAATTAGGTTCGGCCGCCATCAGCGCATTGATAGCCGTGGATGCCGCTAAATATGTTTTTAGACGATCCGCAACTGCCAGATTCCCTAGAAGAACATCTAGACCGAAATCGACGCTAGTGACCGTCTCGTCTCCCGCAATGTCCTCTGGGTCGGTGATGTTATCCAGCGCTGATTTATCTAAATAACCTGACGAAATAGTTGCATAGAACGCGCGTTTCAAATAAATGTCACCGCCTAAAAATTGAAATTCCTTTGCGGATTTCATTACCCCATATTCAATGAGGTCACTGGCCTCCTTGAACTTGATACGGTTAGATGTATTATAATCATCTTCCCAGTATATGTACCGCTTTCCTCGCATACCATAGGATCCGGCATCGATGGCCTGGCCATTAACAAGCGTGCCGCCGATTTTCTCAATAATGCCGTTCATGGCGTCCGAAGCGGTATTGCCGAGTTGGCGTGCAACTGCGCGTTTCCCACCGTCCTCCTTCCATACTTCGGTAACTTTGAATGTACCAATTGCTGGATCGTACTCGACAATTGCGCCCGATTTTGGCGTCCCAGTGAACACCCCTCCTATCAGACCACCAAGTAGATTCCCCAGGAGGGATCCGATGGCAGCGCCCAAGACGGGAATTGGTATAGCCGTCTGACCGACGGCCGCACCCAAGCTGCTCCCAATGGATGACCCTAGTTGCTCACCAACCTCATCCCAACTGACTATTTCGTTTGCAAGTGTGCTTCCGATGAAGCTTCCAGCAATATTATAAAGACCAAGTTCAAAATATTCACCACCAACACCGGAAAAAACGCCGATATCAGCGCCGCCTGCTATAGCAGCAATATTTTCTCCAATGATGTTAAGAACATAGTTGGCAACACTTCCCGCAAGCTGTCCCGGAATGCCATCAATACCCAACTGACCCAGCAATTCAGCGGAAATTATAGAGCTGAGAGCGCCAATTCCGGCGCTTTGGAGATTCCCCAGAAACTCCCGCTCAATCCCTTCAAACGCCTTCTCAATGTTCGATATAGTTTGGCTACCTCCATCGAGAATAACCGTATTCAGAACTTCACCAAAATTCGTACTTAGCGTTGAGATCAAGGCAGACGAAACAGTCTGTGTCAGCACGTTGCCGCCAACAAGATAACGACCGAAAACGCTAGCGATAACATTGGATGCATTTACGAAATCTACACCGACTTCTTGGAGATTCGCGGCACGAATCGTTGTAGGTTGACCTGGTTCAGACCGGATTTCAACCCCGCCGTCGCGAACGCGCGTTACGCCCGTTTTCTCCAACTTGGATCCGTTGAAATACAAATCGTAAGAAACCTCCCGGCCCCACTCATCTATACCTTGCACTGGCGAGATAATAATGCCGTTAGGATTCCGAGGATCTGGCGCAATCGCGCGAACCGATCTTCCGTTGAGAGTTATCGTCCCGTCTTCATTGCGAACGATCGAGAGCGCTGGAAGATCACCCGACGGCGTATCGGCAACGCTGTCGCCCGGTGCGAGATTCGACCCACCCCATGCACCGCCTCCAGAACCTCCGCCGCCACCCACGAGAGTGCCGCCCTTAGCCAAGAAGGCCTTGAAAGCATTCTCAAAGTCACCAAGCAGTTCCTCACTCAGAATAAGTTGTGATTCACCCGAAACAGGGTCACGAAGCTTTATATAAGCCCCTCGCACGCTTCCATCAGGCTGTGCCGTGACCACAATCTCTACCTGATCGGACAACCCCGGTGTACCAATTTCGATTTCATCGAAACCTACGCGCTGCCGAGCACGAGTTACATACAATCGGCCATCCGGTCCACGTTGATAGACATCAACGTAAAGACCTTGGCCATCACGGCCGAAGAAATTACCTCCACCGCCATTCATCATCCAGGCGACGGTTTTCTCACCCGCCACTGATGCAGTTACGCCTGCTCCAATGACAACAAGCCCATATGCCGCCCAACCGACAGGCCCACCTAGCAAAAGGGGCGACGCAAGCTCCGCGGCAAGGGCGGCGCCAGCGGCGCCACTCAAATATGACGCTGAGAAAGTGGCGGCGATCTGCGCAGCGCCTTGGCGGTCGCCCGCATCCAGCGCAGCCTTGATAGCCACTGCAGCTACGGTCAATTCCAGGATGTCTCCCGCAGGCCCCAAAACCTGCCCAGCGACTTTAAGGTTATGAATCCATCCACCCGTGGACGCAATGGACAGCGCCCGCGCTTCAAAAGATAGAGGATCAATAAGATTTTCAACAGGTTCCAGCAGAGATCCGGATGAGGAATCGAAACCCGCAACTCCATTCGCCAAATTTTCCACGAAAAATTCAGAAGATACCTTAACCGTTATACTATTACCATCAAGCTTCGAGAACTCGATGCCCTTCGCAACATCCGAAAGAGATTTATTCGATAAATCTTCAAAGAGAAGCCTCATCGCATCAGATTCGCTGCCTGACTGAATATAATGATAATTATAACGGGAGATAACGTCATCTCGTGGAATGCCATTTATCGAGGTAATTGACGGATTATCCATGAGAGCAGGCAATTCCACTTGCCCAAATACCCTTGAAAAATCGGCCTCTGGCCCGATGGCTATGATATTTCCTGACGCAGAACTAGCGAATCTACCTGATGTCTCCGCCCAAAACCCGGAAGATCCATTGAAAAGTATATCGTTAAAATCCTTTTGCTCATTAGTTGCTGCGATAAGTAGTTTTTCTTGAAAATCTTCATTTATTAGAAGTTGCGCTGCATCTGTATTGTTAATTATAGAAATTTTATTATCTGACTGCGCAATATTTATTGCAATTTGTTCTGTACTGATTCCATTGGCACCGCCAATCCTACCGCTATAAAGAATTGTTGACTTCGTATCGGGGGGACCTGAAACATCAACAGTAGACAATAGCTGCCGCAATTGTTCAACAGTTGGGCTATCCATTTCTGTCAAAGCCTGAAGAGCGCTGGTATAATCCATTACGCTTCTCCTTCGTTGACATATTTTATTTCAACGCGTGCGTCCTGCGGCAAGCCATTAAGCTGCTTGTAAGCCGTAAGCGCATCTTCGATGATTTTAGTAGCAATATAAGATTTCACTTCCCCGGATACATAAAAAGGATGCCTCACATGCCAAAGTATTGTGCATCGCCCACCGTCGCCGTCAAATTTTTGCTGAGAGCTTGCAGAGAACTGTATCTTCCCATCCGAACATTCTATCGAGAAATTCCGTGTCCCGTCTCTAAATGTCTGATCGCAATATAGTTCAGATCCCGTTTCAGAGTCGAATGTACGTTTTGAATTTCGATCAACGGTAAACATAAATAATCCTTCGTGCTCAAGCTGCTTTTTGCGCAATCACGGACGTTATTTTTCTAAATACTGTTGAATTAATTTTGATCTGGCTTTCGCTTCTGAAAGGCCGGGTATCAGCCGAGTATTGCCGAATGCTATCACGTGCCCATACTTCTCATCTCCCACGGGAGGAGAGTAAGTATACTCTCTTGTCCGCACGTCGCGTCCAGCCTCAGCGTACCATTTGAGTGCTGCCTTAAGGTCTCGACCGACCTGTCGCCCTTCCTCAAATCTTTTGCCAAGTTCGAGCTGAGCAAGCTTAACGCCTTTTTTCGCTTCACGCTTCAGATCGGGCAGACTAACTATAGTCCAATCCTCCTCCGCTTGCGCGACAACGCTGAAGCAAAGGGCAAATACACATGCAGCCGAGGATAAGCGCCGAATTATAGTCATATCGAGGCTTCCACGATCTCTTTTATGCGCTGCTTGAGGATATCTTTTGTGCTGGCTGGAACTGAAACAACCCTCATCTCTCTGCCCTCGTAGTGCCTACTAAGCATTTTAAAATCTTTATCGCTAAACGGTCCTGCCACAAGATCTGCCATCATCAGTTCAACATGACGGTTCTGGGCCGTTGCAAAGGGAGAAATGAGTTCGATAAGCCATAGGCGATCGCCAGCCTTCCACTCTGCATATTCAAGCATTTTTCCACTCGGCTGCAGGCCTTGTATTACTTTGTGCTCCCCTGCTTCATCAAGCAATGCCCAGATAGCGGCACCAATCGGACGTTCACCTTCTCGGAAGATATGGAACTGACGATGAAGGATGGGCGGCATAATCAGCCAGCTCATGTCCCGTGCGGAAATATCGCTGTGACGCGCAGACTGGCCGAGCAACCACACGATCTCGCCGAAAATATGACTGACGGTCACAGGTTTTGGCACGCCTGTTTCGCTTCGATCGGCTGTCATCGAATGTTTCCCTCATTCCGAAAGATGCACGGCCAGATCATAATCGTTTACCTTTCCCGTGCAGCTTCCTGGGTTGCTTCATTAATAGGACTTACGAGATAGCTCAGAATGCTGCGGCGCCCTGTCCTGATGTCCGCTGTAGTGGCTAAGCCTGCGGTGAGCCGCATCTCTGTTGCCCTGCCACGGTCCATGGGATGGAGACGAATACGGGCGGGATAGACGAGACCGAGCTTTTCATCCTCAACCGCGTCCGATCCGATGCTCTCCACATATCCCGGCACCGTGCCATATCGGGTGAATGGGAAAGCTTCGAGCTTGATCGCGACCGATTGGCCATCCTTTACGAAGCCCATATCCTTGTTGAGAATCTTGACCTCGGCGATCAGCGAACCGCCTTGGGGCACCACCACCATGATCGGCTTGGCCGGTTCGACAACGCCGCCGATGGTATGAACGGACAACTGAGTGATCGTTCCATCGACAGGCGCGATGAGACGCTGGAGGCTGCTGCGCTGCCGGCTCTTGGTCAGCTCTTCCTGACGAAGGCGCGCGTCCGCCTCCGCCTTGGCGAGGTCTGTGAGTATCCTGGAACGCGCTTCGGCTTTGCTCTGCGCCATGGTGCTTGAGGCACTGGAGGATTGCGCCTCGGCCTTCCGCGCGGTTTCCAGCGCCGCTTCGCGATCCCGGATGGTCGCGAAGCGTTGCCGCCGCATCTCGATGACCTTCAGCTTGGCCGCATAGCCCTTCGTCAGCAATCCTTCATAGGCATCAAGCTGTTGATCGAGGAGCGGAATCGTCTCTGTGAGCTTGGCGGCCTGGACCAACGCCTCGGAGCGGGCGGCCTTGGCGGCCTGGAGGTCAGCCGACCGTCCGGAAGCGGAGGCTTCGATCGTAGCCAGTTCCGCTGCCGCCAAGGCGCGCTGCGTCGCGATCAGTTGGGCCGCCGTTGCTCGGGGCGGGATGAAGTTGAGACCTTTGCCGTCCAGGGCTGAGAGTACCGCCCTGGCCCGAGCGACATCGAACAGAGCGGTTTGCAGCGCGGCCTCGGCCTGAATGGTCTCAGCTGCTGATACGGTCGGATCCAGTTCGACCAGTACCTGGCCCTTGCGCACGAACTGGCCGTTTCTGACATGGATGGCCCGGACAACCCCCGCCTCCGCAGGCTGGACCAGCTTCACATTGTCTGCCGGGATCAGGCGCCCCGGCGCCGAGGCCACCACATCGACCTTCCCGTAGGTCAGCCAAAGGATGGTCAGGACAAGGCCGATGAGCAGTACCCATGTGGTGGCTCTGGCTGTGGGCGATACAGGCTGTTCGATGATTTCGAGTGCCGCCGGAAGGAATGTAACATCATCGACCCTCGTAAGGTGCTTGGCTCGGCGCTTTTCGTCGGCGAATGCGGCGCGGACCACATCCCAATGTTGCGCGATGCTGCTCATGCCACGCCCTCGCTCACGCCCATTTGGCGCCGATGCAGGCTGGCATAGCGACCACCCTGACGCAGCAGTTCGTCATGGGTGCCGACTTCAACGATCCGTCCCTTCTCCAGCGTCATGATCCGGTCGCATTGGCGGATGGCCGACAGTCGGTGAGCGATGATGAGAACAGTCCGCCCTCGCGCCATAGCGCGCAGGTTGCGCTGGATGATCTCCTCGCTTTCCGCGTCCAGGGCTGAAGTGGCCTCATCAAGGATGAGGATGCGAGGCTGTGTGACCAGGGCACGCGCAATAGCGATACGCTGGCGTTGTCCGCCTGACAGGTTGACACCCCGTTCCTCTATGATCGTATCATAGCCCTGGGGCAGACCGACGATGAACTCATGGGCGCCAGCAAGCTGTGCCGCCGCCATCACCTGTTCCAGCGGCATGGCGGGATGGGCAAGCGCGATATTCTCACGGATCGAGCGGTTGAACAGCAGGTTCTCCTGGAGAACCACGCCGATTTGGCGGCGCAGCCAGCTTGGGTCGATCTGGGCGATGTCGACGCCATCGATAAGGATTCTGCCTGCTGCGGGGGTGTAGAGGCGCTGGAGCAGTTTGGTAAGTGTGGACTTGCCTGATCCTGACGACCCGGCAATGCCCAGCGTCCCGCCTGCTGGGAGGTGGATGTCGATATCCTCCAGCGTCCAGGGTCCATCCAAGCCATAGCGAAATTTGACGCCCTCGAAGCGGATCATGCCCTTGATCTCCGGCAAGGCGACGCGGGAGCCTGCGCCCGGCTCAATGGGCTGGTTGAGGACATCGCCCAGCCTATCGATGGAAAGGCGCACCTGCTGGAAGTCCTGCCAGAGTTGAGCCATACGGATCACGGGGCCGGAAACGCGCTGGGCAAACATATTGAAAGCGACAAGCGCTCCCACCGTCATAGCGCCGGCAATCACCTCGCGGGCGCCGAAGAACAGGATCGCCGCCAGACTGAGCTTGGAAATTAGCTGAACGGCCTGGCTGCCGGTGTTGCCCAGGTTGATGACCCGCTGATTGGCAGCACTGTAGCCCGCCAGTTGCCGCTCCCATCTTTCCTGCCATTGCGGCTCAACCGCCGATGCCTTGATGGTCTGCATGCCCGAGACGCTTTCCACCAGCAGGGCGTTGTTCGCAGACCCGCGTTCGAACTTTTCGTCGAGCCGATGGCGCAGCGGGCCGGTGACGAGCAGCGACACCGCGACATAGGCCGGAATGGTGGCCGCGACGATCCAGAAGAGGGTCGGAGAATAGATCCACATCGCCACCAGAAAGACGATGGTGAAGACAGGATCGATCAGGACCGAAAGCGACGCATTGGTCAGGAACTCCCGGATGGATTCAAGCTGGCGGATTCGTGTTACCGTGTCGCCGACGCGGCGACCCTCGAAATAGGAGAGTGGCAAGCCAAGCATATGGCGGAAGAGCTTGGAGCCCAATTCGACATCCAGCTTCTGGCTGGTTTCCGAATAGAGCCGGGTTCGCAACCAGCCGAAGGCCACTTCCCAGAGCGATACCGCGACAAAGCCGACCGACAAGACCTGGAGTGTCGCCAGCGTGTTATGGACCAGTACCTTGTCGATGACATTCTGAAAGAAGAGCGGTGCTGCAAGACCGAGCAGATTGAGTGCCAGCGTGATCAGCAGCACCTCGCCGATCAGCTTGCGGTAGCGAACGACCTGCGGGATGAACCAGCGGATATCGAAGCGGCCTGCCGCCCCGCCCACGCTCTCCCGCGTAGTCAGCAAGATGATCTCGCCGGACCAGATCGCCTCCAGTTCGTCCCGGACAAGCCTTTCGACATTGGAACCAGGACGCTGGATCAGCACTTCTGAATCAGAAGCGCGGCCGATCAGGAACCAGCCCTCAGGCCCATTGGCCATCACCGGCAACGGCTGCCGCGCCAGTCTATCGAAATTCACGTGAACTAGGCGCGCCCGAACACCATCCTGGCGTTTGGCCAAGCGCAACACATCATCCGGCGTCAGGGCGTCATGATGCCCCAATTCATGACGCAACTGCTCAGGATCGACAGCAATTTTATGCACGGCCAGCAGCGTAGCGAGTGCGCGCGCGCCGCTATCGACGCCCCATGAGGCGTCTCCCAGTCCCCTGTCCATCTTCACCCCTGTTAGGCGCAGACCCCAGCGCCTTTACAAAAGGTTTCACAACCGCACGGATCAATCAACCCAATTTGCGACGATTTGAGGAGGTTTATGAAGATAATTCAGTTCATTATGGATGATTTAGCCCTAGTTACCCATTAACCAGACGGCGCCGTCGGCCTGTCGCCAGCAGAGGGTTTTCGTTACATCGAGGTTAAATGGGCGGGACCGGATCGAACGCGCTAGCCGTCACGGTGAAGGCGGATTTTGAGAAGTTTCGTCTCGTCGTAAGTGCTGCAATGGCGTCGGCAACATCCGCGATTCGCATCACTTGGGCTCAGTCCGTATCGCAAAATCCCAAGGGCATGTTGGGCTATATGATGGTATATGCGATGAAATTTGGAATATTATCAATATATATCAATAACTTAATTTTACAAACACTTCCCGTAGGGGTCACCACCCAGCTTTTGCTGGGTTTTTTCATCTCTGCATGAGGCGGTTTCCCCGCCCCTTGGGGAAAGTTCCCCCACGATAAGCATGAGGTCATTGGTCCCGATCATCGCTCGAGATCTCCCGCCTGAACGCACTCTCGGCCCATGCCGGGAACCGGGGAGAGCATGGCATATAAGTCATCGCAAGCGAGCAGCTCCGCCTGATGCAAACACGATCTGCTCGCGCGTGAATTTCGACTTCATCGTGCAAAATCCTCAGCTCCCATCGGCTTCGATCTTGCCGGAACCTCTCATTCTCACCGCAGAGATATACAGGAGGAGGGGGCGCCATATTTGCCGTCCGATCCCAACATCGAGTTCCACTCAATGGTTTTGCAGAATCCATAAAGCCTCGATCATTACGCGTTGGTCACGGATCGCTCTCTCTTTTTAAGCCCCTTCCATCCAATTCCGAAAAAGGGGCTCAAATGAACTTCCGTCGCCTGTTGCTTTGTACCGCAGCTTTGTCCGCAGCCGGCCCGGCCCTCGCCCAGACCGCCGTCGCTGCCGCCGACGATAGCAGCGCGGGCGGCGAGATCATCGTCACGGCCGAACGCCGCGCCACCGATCTTCAGAAGACCGCCATCGCCATTTCCGCCTTCACGCCCGACCGGCTGGAAGAGCGCAACATCAGCAATGTCCGCGACCTTGCGGGCCAGGTGCCCAATCTGTTCGTCGCCCGCGCCTCGATCAGCCACACGACCCAGACCTTCTCGCTGCGTGGCGTGGGCGAGAGCGACCCGATCCAGGAACCGGTGCTGGCCGTCTATGTCGACGACGTCTATGTGCCGCGCCAGATCGGGTCGATGAGCGAATTTGTCGATCTGGAGCGCGTCGAGCTGCTGCGCGGGCCGCAGGGGACGCTCTACGGCCGCAACTCCAGCGCCGGGGCACTGCGCATCATCACCCGCGATCCCGACGATAGCACGCATGTCACGGCGGAGGCGGGCTATGGCAGCTTCAACGATGTGCAGGCCCGCGCGCTGGTCAGCGGCCCGATCGTCAGCAACGCCCTGTCCGGCAGCATTTCCTACATCCACCGTTCGCGCGACGGCGTGACCTATGACCCGACGCTCGGCCACGACGTCAATCGGATCGACCTGGATGCCTGGCGCGGCAAGCTGCGCTTCACCGGCATCGAGGGGCTTGATGCGCTGCTGACCGTCAACATCACCCGCGACCGCAGCGATTCCCGGTCCTATGTCCCGGTCAACCAGCCCGGCAGCTTCAGCCGCCGCCTGTCCTATTCGGAAGTCGAGCCGCTTCAGCATCTCGATGCGCGGAGCGGTTCGCTGCGTCTGATCTACACCCTGTCGCCCGCTCTCTCGATCAAGTCCATCACCGCCGCGAGCGGCTTCAACCTCAATCCCGTCTATTATGACAATGATGGCGAGGCCGCGCTGATCCAGAAGAACCTCATTCACTATAATGACAGGTCGCTGAGCCAGGAGGTTCAGTTGAACGGCGAGTTCGGCGCCCTGAGCTTCACCAGCGGCTTCTTCTACCTGCATGAGCGCTTTTTCGTGGAACGCGACGGATTCAGCCGTACCGGCACCGCCGCCACGGCGCCTGTCAGCAGGCTGCGCGCGCATAACATCACCTATACCGACGCCTATGCCCTCTTCGGCGAAGGAACGTGGAAGGCCACGGATATCTTCAGCCTGACCGCGGGCATTCGCGGCACCATCGAAAAGAAGCGCTTCGTTTTCGACAACAAGGTGATCGACGCCAATCGCAATGTGATCGCCCAGTCGATCGCAGGCGAGGCGGACAAGACATGGCGCGCGGTCACCCCGAAAGTGTCGCTGCAAGCGCAATGGACCGCCAATCTGCTGCAATATCTGACCTGGTCGCGCGGCTTCAAGTCGGGGGGCTTCGACAATCGCGCGACCCGGCTGGACCTTGCCACCTTGCCCTATAATCCGGAAAAGGTGACCACCTATGAAGGGGGGCTGAAGGCAACGCTGTTCGGTCAGGCGCTGCGCAGCAACCTCGCCATCTTCTACAATGATTATCGCGATCTCCAGGTATCCTTCTACGACCCCGCCTATGTCGGCAGCCGCCGGGGCAATGCGGGCAAGGCGCATAGCTGGGGCATAGAGCTGGAAAATGAGCTGCGCCTGTCCGGCCGCTTCAGCGTCCAGGCGTCCGGCGGCTATCTGAAGGCGATCTATGACGAATATAAGGGCGCGGGCGGCAACGGCGTGAACGCCGACGGCAATCCCCTGGTCAACGCGCCCAAATATTCGCTTTCGGGCGGCGCAACCTATGATCTGCCGCTCGGCACGAGCGCCAGCCATTTGCGCCTGTCGGCCAATGCGCAATATCAGAGCAGTTTCTACACCAGCGCACTGGCGCGTCCCCAGGATCTGGTGCCGGGGCAGACCTTCGTCAACGGATCGATCAACTGGACGCTGCCTGACGACCGTTTCCAGATCGGCGTGTCGGCCAGGAATATATTGGGCGCGAACAAGCCGGTAAGTTCGACCTATATCCCGTCGACCGGCGTCTATTACAAAAACTATCCCGACCCGGCGACCATGCTGTTCACCGTCCGCTTCGCCACCTGAAGCCGCCCGTTGCGAGATGCGGGCCTTGCCTGAGCATGGCTCGATCGCCGCCGGTCCCATTGAACGAAATCAGCAATGGTTGAGCAGCTCTCGTTATTCGTTCCCTCTTCCCCGGACTAGCATCGCCGGAAAGCATTTTTCAGAAAGGAACGCGGCATGGTGGACAAGCCCGAACGGCAATTGCATCTGGGCGCCATATTGGAGGGCGTCGGGGCGGATCACGGGTCCTGGCTCGACCCCGACCTGCCGGGTGACGCCAGCATCGATATCGACTGGTATATCGACAATGCGCGGGCGGCGGAGGCGGCGAAGTTCGACCTCGTCTTCATCGTGGATTCGCCCTACATCACGCCCGACACGGCGCCGCATTTCCTCAACCGGCTGGAGCCGCTGACCCTGTTGTCGGCGGTGGCGGCCTCCACTTCCCGCATCGGGCTGGTCGGCACGCTCACCACATCCTATTGGGAACCCTATAATGTCGCCCGCCAGTTCGGCTCGCTCGACCATATCAGCCGGGGCCGCGCCGGATGGAATGTGGTCACCACCGGGCTGGAGGGTGCGGCGCGCAACTATGGGCGCGAGGAGCATTTCGACCATGCCGTCCGCTATGCCCGCGCCCGCGAGTTCGTGGAGGTGGTGCAGGGCCTGTGGGACAGCTATGAGGACGACGCCTTTCCCCGCGACCGGACAAGCCGCACCTTCCTCGACAAGGGCAGGCAGCACCGGCTCGATCACAGGGGCGAGCATTTCTCGGTCGCTGGCCCGCTGGCGCTCAGCCGTTCGCGTCAGGGCCAGCCGGTGATCTTCCAGGCGGGCGACAGCAGCGAGGGACGCAATCTGGGCGCGGCCATCGCCGAGGGCACCTTCGCATCGGCGCAGGATTTCGAAAGCGGCCGGGCCTATTATGCCGATCTCAAGGGGCGGGCGGCCGCGCTGGGGCGTGATCCCGACCAGATCAAGGTGCTGCCGGGCCTGGTCCCCATCATCGCCGAAACCGACAAGGAAGCGCGGGAGATCGCCGCAGCCGCCCAGGGCGCGCTCGACATCGGCAAGCTGCTGACCCAGGTCGGCCGGGCGTTCAACTATCATGATTTCACGCAATATGAGCTGGACGCGCCCTTTCCCGACCTCTCCGGCGTGACGCTCAACAGCTACAAGGGCCATGCCGAACGCATCATCCGCGTCGCGGCGGAGGAGCAGCTGACCCTGCGGCAGGCCGCCTATCGCTTCGGCCAGTGGCGCTCGGACTTTGTCGGCTCGCCCGAAACCATCGCCAACGAGATCGAGCGCTGGTTCGTGCGGCGCGCCGCGGACGGTTTCAACCTTCGCGTGACACGCCCGCGCGACTTCGCCCTGTTCCGCGAGCGGGTGGTGCCGATCCTGCAGGCGCGCGGGCTGTTCCGCAGGGATTATACCCATGACACGCTGCGCGGCCATCTGGGCCTGCCGGTACCGGAAAACCGCTACAGCCTCGCCCGCAGGGAACCGCAGCCGATCGCCGCCGAATGAGCCAGCCAGACGCGCTGGAGCTTGCCGCCGACGTCCTCATCATCGGCGGCGGCATGGCGGCATGCTGGGCGGCGGTCGCGGCCGCGCGGGCGGGCGCGCGCGTCGTGCTGGCGGACAAGGGCTTCGTCGGCACCAGCGGCGTGACCGCCACCGGCGGCCCCAACCACTGGTGGGTGCCGCCCGACGCGGACAAGCGTGCCGCCGCGATCGAGGAGCGCCATGCCCGGTCCTTCGGCCTGGCCGATCGAAGCTGGATGGCCCGCATCATCGAGGAAACCTGGCGCGCCCTGCCGGAACTGGCGCCCTATTATCCGTTCGACGGCGACGGACGCGGCGGCACCTTTTACGCAGGCGTGCGCGGGCCGGAATATATGCGGGCTTTGCGCCGTTTCGCCAGCGACCGGGGCGTCACCATCCTCGACCATCACCCCGCGCTCGAACTGTTGACCGACGACCAGGGTGCAGTCGCGGGCGCCGCGGGCCACGCGCGGCTCGCTGGCCGGCCCTGGTCCGTTCAAGCGCCGGCGGTCGTGCTCGCCACCGGGGGCTGCGCCTTCCGGTCGGGTCTGATCGGCAGCCATGGCAATAGCGGCGACGGCCTGCTGATGGCGGCCGAAGCGGGAGCCGCGCTTTCCGGCATGGAATTTTCCGCTTCCTATTCGCTGTCCCCGGCCTGGAATTCGACCCGCACCCTTCCTTATTTCGCGGCGCGATTCTTCGATGCGGCAGGACGCGAACTGGACGTGCCGCCGCCAATGAGCGGCGAAGGCGCGCATCTGAAGGCGCTGGCCACCGCGATGCGGGAAGGACCGGTGCTGGCCGACCTCAGCGATGCGCCCGCCCTGCTCAAACACTATCTGCGGCGGATCCAGCCCGCTTCGCTTCCACCCTTCGAACGGCGCGGAATCGACCTGTTCGAGGACCGCTTCCCGATCGGCCTGTTCGGTGAAGGCACCGTGCGCGGCACCGGCGGGCTTCGGATCGTCGATGATGAATGCCGGACCAGCGTGGCGGGACTGCATGCGGCGGGCGATTGCGCGACGCGGGAACTGGTGGCGGGCGCCACCAGCGGCGGGGGTGCGCAAAATGCCGCCTGGGCGCTGACATCCGGCCGTATCGCGGGCGGGGCGGCCGCCCGCGCCGCGCTGCGGCAGGGCAGGCATGCCACCCGCCTGCGGCCGGCGGGACGCGCGGGCCTGCGCCCCGCCTCGCAGGTCAGGCCGCTCGATCTGTTCCCGGTCATTCCGGCGGTCCAGGCCTGCACGATCGATTTCGACGGCACGCTGTGGCGCAGCGAAGCCAAGCTGACCCAAGCGCAATCCCTGCTGGACGGGCTGTGGCGGGATCTGGCCGATCACGGCCATGCGACGGGTTTGGCGCAGGTTCATCTGCGCGAGCAGGCGGCCATGATTGCATCCGCCCGCTGGGTCGGCGCGGCCGCCCTGGCGCGCGGGGAAAGCCGGGGCATGCACATGCGCGCGGATGCGCCGGACGTCGATCCCGCGCTGGGGCGGCGGCTGCTGACCGGGGGACTGGACCGGGTCTGGACCCGCTTCGAACCGCCCCTTTCCCTCCACGCATCGACCGGGGCCGCCGCATGATCGCCCATATTTTCGAGAACCGCTGCACCGGCTGCCATAGCTGCGTCGCTGCCTGCCCCACCCATGTGTTCGACGCGGGGGAGGGGGGAGTTCCGGTCATCGCCCGGATCGATCAGTGCCAGACATGCTATATGTGCGAACTCTATTGCGAGGCCGATGCGATCTATGTCGATCCCGACCAGCATGCGGCGGCGACGATCGCGCCCGAAGCGATCCTGGAGGCCGGGCATGCAGGACGGCTGCGCCATGATTATGGATGGGACCGGCCGCCCGATCCGGACCGGGGCCATCTGAGCGATTTCTGGCGCCTCGGCCCGCTGCTGCGCGAAGGCGCAGAGATTGCGGCGAGGCGCCATGCCCTAAAGCGCGCCCAGGCATAAGGCGTTTTCCCTCACGCGGCTGCCCTGTGGGGCTCCCTGTGCGCAGGCGATCATGGCGTCGCCTCGGCACAGCCTTGCTCTATCGTGGTCTGTTCGAATTTTTGCAACGCAGCATGTAGATGATTATGCTAGCGCTGTCATGCATCGGTCGGCATGGGGAAGGTCCGGCGCCGGATGGCGTTAGCTATTTCCCGCTCACCCTCGGTCCCCGGACCATGCAAGGACGGTTATGTTGAAACTCACGAACCGGCGAGCCTTCGCGCGCGCGGTCATGCAATTCCTGCTGCTCGCGCCTCTGGTCCTGGGTTTCGCTGCCGTTCCCGCCCACGCGCAGGGCGATCGGCAAAAGGTCATCATCGAAGATGAAGGCTTCGGCCTGATGCACATGATGCTGCTGGAATCGGACAAGGTGGATGTGCTGGGCATCACGACCGTATCGGGCAATGTCTGGGTCAACCGCGCGACGGCCAGTGCCCTGCGCGGTCTGGAACTGGTGAAGCGCACCGACGTGCCGGTGGTGCCCGGCGCCACCTATCCTCTCCTCAACACCGAGGAGCAGACGAATCGATGGGAAGCGCTCTACGGCAAGCTGACGTGGAAGGGCGCGTGGATGAAGAAATGGGTCGAACCGACCCAGCAGAGCACGCCGGCCTATTACGGCCCCAACGATCCGGTGAACCTGCCCTGGGGCAATCCGACGACAAAGCCGTCCCCGGAGATCGCGGCGAACTTCATGATCCGGATGGTCCACAAATATCCGGGCCAGATCACCATCATCGAAGGCGGGCCGATGACGAACCTGGCGCTGGCGCAGCGGCTCGATCCGGAATTTGCCAGCCTGGCCAAGGGACTGGTCTATATGGGCGGCAGCTTCAACCCCCATCAGGTGCTGGACAATCGCTCCGCTGCCGAATTCGCGCGGGAGTTCGTCAATTCGCCGCGGCGTGAATTCAACATGCGGTTCGATCCGGAGGCGGCGAGCATCGTGTCGCGCAGTCCGTGGAAGAAGATCACCGTCGTGCCGGCCGATCCGGCCACGGCGACGCAGTTGACCCCCGGCCTGCTCGACCGCCTTTCCAAGGCGGCAAGCCCCGAACTGGGCAAGTTCATCGCGGGCTGGGAACCCGGTTTTCCGATGTGGGACGAAATCGCCGCCGCGGTGTGGCTTGACCCGTCGCTCGTGACGGAGAAGGAGACATTATATGTCGACTATAATACGCAGTTCGGCGCCAGCTATGGCGACCTGCTGTCCTGGCGGGCGGGCTACCAGCCCGGTCTGGGAGAACAGCCTGCGGAAGTGATCCGGTCCATCGACGTTCCGCGCTTCGAAGCGCTGATGGTCAGGCTGATTGCGAACAGCAATAACAAGACACCAAAATCAAAATAACTCGAACACAATAAGTCCGAATAAAAGCGAAGAGCTTTCGGGTCGCAACGGTGTGAATAATTCAGGGGAAAGGAGAGGGTTTGATCGTTCAATGGCCAGAAAAACAGTCTGGCCCCAGCATCCAAAGGGGATGAGACATGATTGATAGAGCTGGCCGCGCATTATCCGTTTCATTATTTGCGGTCGCCGTTTCGCTCGGCGTTGCTTCACCGGCATTTGCCGATGCTCCGGCCGCCCCGGCGGCGGACGCCAAGGACGGCGGCGACATCGTCGTCACCGCAACCCGCCGGGACGAGCGCGCCGTCGATGTTCCGATCGCGGTCTCCTCGCTCAGCAACGAGAAGCTCAACGCCATCAATTCCAGCGGCCTTGATATCCGTTTCCTTTCGGGGCGTGTTCCCAGCCTGCTGGCGGAATCCTCCTTCGGCCGCACCTTCCCCCGCTTCTACATTCGCGGTCTCGGCAACACCGACTTCCATGGCGATGCGCAGCAGCCGGTGTCCGTCGTCTACGACAATATTGCGGTGGAAAGCCCGTTCCTGAAGGCCTTTCCCGCGTTCGACCTTGAGAATATCGAAGTGCTCAAGGGACCGCAGGGCACGCTGTTCGGCCGCAATACGCCCGCTGGCGTCATCAAGCTGACCTCGGCCCGTCCGACCGAGGATTTCACCGGCCATGCCAGCGTGTCGTGGGGAACCTTCAACACCGTCAACAGCGAAGCGGCGATCAGCGGTCCCATCAACGACAAGCTGCGTTTCCGCGTGTCCGGCCTGCTGCAGCGCCGGGACGACTGGGTCACCAACGATTATGCGGCGACCATGTATGAAAAGAGCTTCGAGGGGTATCGCGATCTCGCGGGCCGCGCCCAGCTGGAATATGAAGACGGCCCGCTGGATGTCCTGCTGAACTTCCATATCCGCTCCCTGCGCGGCACCGCCCGCCTGTTCAGGGCCAATATCATCAAGCAGGGCACCGATGATTTCGTCGACGGCTTCGACATCCGCCATGCCGCGCAGGACGGCTCCAATCCGCAGCGGCTCGACGGCTGGGGCAGCAATGCCCAGATCAGCTACAAGCTCGACGGCCTTGGCACCGTCTATTCGATCACCGGATGGGAAAAGGCCAACGTCTATTCCCGCGGCGACATCGACGGCGGCTATGGCGCCAGCTATGCGCCGCCCTATGGCCCGGGCTTCATCCCCTTCTCGGTGGAAACGGGCAGCGCGGACCATCCCCGCGAATTCACGCAGGAACTGCGGTTCGTGTCGGAAAAGTTCGGCGACGTGCGGTTCCAGGGCGGCGCCTATTATTTCAACCAGAATTATTATGAGGATCAGGGCGGCAGCTGGGATCTGGCCGGCACCTTCACCCCCGGCGACAACAGCAGCCTCCACAGCCGCACCTTTGCTTTGTACGGATCGCTGGAATATACGCCGGTCGACAACCTGATCCTGCGCGGCGGCCTGCGCTGGTCGCATGACGAGCGGCAAAGCTATCTCTACAACGGCAACGATATCGCCAGCTCGACCGACGTCGTGAGCGGCAAGGTCAGCGGTTCCAAATGGTCCTGGGATCTCAGCGCCACCTACAAGCTGACCGGCGACATGAGCGTCTATGCGCGCGCGGCGTCCGGCTATCTGGGCGCGGCGATCCATAACGACATCAGTGCGGGCATATCGACCACGGCCAGACCGCAGACGACGACGTCCTACGAAATCGGCTTCAAGGGTGGCGGTTCGGGCATCAACTATTCGATCGACGCCTATTATTTCAACACGCGCGATATCCAGTTGACGGCCGTGGGCGGCGGATCGAACGTTACGCGTCTGCTCAATGCCAAGAAGGCGATCGGCTATGGCGTCGAGGCGGAATTGAGCGCGAAGCCCACCGAAAATCTGGATATCACCCTGGGCGGCAGCTACAACTTCACGGAAATCAAGGATCCCAACCTGTATGTCGCGCCCTGTGGCGCGTCCTGCACGGTTACGGATCCGCTCGTCGTGGTGAACGGCAGCACGCTGGCCGCGATCAATGGCAATCCCTTGCCGCAGGCGCCTCGCTGGATCCTGAACGCGACCGTGGGCTATGCCGTCCCGATCGGCGATCAGAAGGAACTGTTCGCCTATACCGACTGGGCCTATCGCAGCAAGGTCGACCTGTTCCTCTACAGATCGATCGAGTTCACCGGCAAGGCGTTCCTGGAAGGCGGCCTGCGCGCCGGTTACCGGGACAAGGCGAAGAATTGGGAAGTGGCGGCCTTCGCGCGCAACATCACCAATCAGATCCGCATCATCGGTGCGATCGACTTCAACAATCTGACCGGCATGGTGAACGAACCGCGCATCATCGGCGGCGAGTTCAAGATCGGATTCTGACGGCAGCCATGGGCTTCTGCTGGCGGCGGGCGGCCAAGCCCGTTCGTCGCCAGCGGCTTTTGCGGGTTGGAACGCTCCGCGGCATCAGGCCGGATCGGACATGGCCCCGGGGTCGGTGCTGCCGCGGATCTTCAGTTCGACCCCGCACATCAGCGATGGGTCGCCAGCGCTCTGCGGCGTCACAAGCCGTTCGATCGCGCGTTCCGCCATTTCCACGATCGGTTGGTGCACGGTGGTGAGCGGCGGCCAGATCAGCCGCGCGCCCTCGCTGTCGTCGAACCCGGCCACGGCCAGATCGCCGGGAATGGAAAGGCCGATGTCGCGCGCATAGCCGATGAAACCGGCTGCCAGTTCGTCATTATAGCAGAAAATGGCGGTGGGCCGTTCCCCGGTGCCCAGCATCCGGATCGCGGCACCCCGCCCCCCCGTCACGACCGGATTCCAGCAATCGGGTTCGACCGACAGGATGTCGGAAGGCAGGCAGCCCAGCCTGTAGAGGCTTTCCATGAAGGAATGGGACCGCACGGCGCTGGCCAGATGCCCCGACGGGCCGGATACGATCCCGAAACGGCGATGTCCGAGCTGCCAGAGATGCTCCGCCAGCGCCGCCACGCCGCCCGCATCGTCGGCATAGACCGAGGGCGCCCGACCGGGCTGCGTTGCGGGAGACACGCGCACATAGCGATGTCCATCCTCGTCCAGCATGTCCAGCAAAGCCGCATCGTCGCAAAAGGGCGGGGCGAGAAGAAAGCCGTGATGGCCGATATTGGACATATGTTCGCGATAATAGTCCGTCACCGATTCCTGGAGGTCCAGTTCCTCCAGCACCAGATGATAGCCGTAGCGGCGGCAGGCGCGGGCGGCGCCCCGCACCAGTTCCGCATAATAGAAATTGGCGGTGTTGACGAGGAAGCAGCCCACCAGAAAGGATCGGTCCGCCGCCAGCGACCGCGCCGCCAGATTGGGACGGAATCCGGTGGCGGCAATGGCCGCCTCGACCCGCCGCCGGGTGGCCTGGCTGACATTGGGGTCGCGATTGACCACGCGCGACACGGTCTTGGCCGACATGCCGATGCTGGCTCCGATATCGGCGAGGGTGACGGGGCGGGTCGTCTTCTTCATGGCCAAGCTATGCCGTGAACCGGCGGTCGCGTGCAATCCCGTCCATGCGGATTTCGCCGCGCCGGTCAGGGCTTCTGCGCGAGGCGCTCCGCAAAATCCAGCCTTTCCGCCAGCGGATCTTCGTCATGCCGGGCGCCTGCATCGCCGATGATCTGAACCGTCCGGTCCTGCGCCGTCGCCTGGGGCCAGGATGGCACGCCGCCCGACCCGTCCGGCCGCCCGGTGCGGATGAAATTGACCCAATAGCGGTGCGCCAGCGTCGCGACCGCCTGTTCCTCCGGGATTTCCGGTGGATCCTGCCGGTGGCGCACGGTGTCGAAGACATAGGGGATTTCGCTTGCATGGGGCGCCCCGCCCATTTGCGCCGCGATGCCCGGCTGCGCATAGGCGAAGCGATAGAGCCAGACCGGCTGCCCGCCCGCCAGGCTGCGGGCGATGGCCCGCGCCGGTTCGATGAACATGCGGTCGGCCGAGGTCATGACCGCAAGGGCAAGGCCTGCCCGCCCGCCCGCCGGATCGTAGAGCGCCTTCGCCCGCTCCGCGTCCGGCCCGTAGGCGGCGAAGATACGCGCCTTGTCCGTCGTGATCGGAAAACCGTCGGCGGAATTGGCGCCGACCATGACCGGCACGCGCGCATAGAGTCCGGCGCGCGCACCGTCGATCGAACTGCCCATGATGGTCCGGCCATCGACCATGGGTCCGGAATAGCCAGGCTGGCTCGCCGTCGCCATGTTGAGGCCGCCGACGATGGTGTCGGCGGGCAGGGCGCGCAGGCCCGCCGCGTCCAGCCCCGGCGCGAATGTCTTTCCAGCCAGTGCCGCCTGCGCCAGGGTTGGCATGGGCAGCGTGCGGTCGCGCCCGCCGCCCGACTGGATCACCGCCTTCGCGAACAGCCCGCGCGCGAGCGGCGACTGGAGCAGCATATGCACCGACATGCCCCCCGCGCTTTCTCCGGCGATGGTGACATTGGCCGGATCGCCGCCGAAGGATGCGATATGGGCCTGCACCCATTTCAGCGCCGCAATCTGGTCGAGAAAGCCGAAATTGCCGCCATAGCCCTCATCCGCCAAGGCGGGGTGGGCGAAGAAGCCGAAGCGCCCCAGCCGATAGTTGATGCTGACGAACAGCACGCCGTCGCGCGCGAAATTCTCGCCCGAATAGACGGCGGGCGATGCGCCGCCATTGACGAAGCCGCCGCCGTGAATCCACAACATGACCGGCAGCCGCGCGCCCGCTTTCGTGACTTCGGGCCTCCAGATATTGAGGTAGAGGCAGTCTTCCGAAGGCCGCGTCGCCAGCGGTGCCGCATCGCCGGGGAAAGGCTGCTGCGCGCAGTCGGCGCCGAAACGGTCGCCGGGGCGCTCCCCCTGCCAGGACGGCGCGGGCTGGGGCGGGCGCCAGCGATTGGCGCCCACCGGCGCCGCCGCATAGGGAATGCCCTTGAAGCTGGTGACGGCGCCCTGCGTCACGCCGCGGACCGCGCCGCCGCCCTCGATCATGACCGTTTGCGCGGAGAGCGGCGGCGCCACGGTCAACCCAAGGCCAAGGGCAAGGCATGTCGCGATACGCATGGCGTCAATCCTTCCAGCTTTTGGCGGGCAACCTTATGCTGATCGGCTGTCCCAGCGTTTCGGCATCCTTGCCCAGCGCGAAGACATAGTCACCCCCCGGCATGGTCCAGCCATGCCCGTTCCAGTCCGCCAGCACGCGCGGGTCGATCGAGACCGATACCGTCTGGCGCGCGCCCGGTTCCAGGCTGACGCGGCTGAAGGCCGCCAGCCGCCGCTTGGGCGTGCCCGCGCGGCTGACCAGATAAAGCTGCGCCACCTCGTCGCCCGCACGGGTTCCACTGTTGCGGACGGTGAAGCGCGCCGACAGGCCCGACATTTTCAGCCCGCCGCTTTCGAAGCTGGTATAGCTCAGCCCATAGCCGAAGGGGAAAAGCGGCTTCTGGCCCTGCCGTGCGAACCAGCGATAGCCGACATCCGATCCCTCGACATCATAATCCGCCGTCAGCGCGCGGTTCTCCGGCCCGACCTCGCCGATGAAATTGGGTTCCACCCAGTCGCTGCCGTCCAGCTTCGGCCGGGGCAATTGCGCCTCGCTGGCGGGGAAGCTGATCGGCAGGCGGCCGGACGGATTGGTTTCGCCGAACAGCACGGACGCGATCGCCTGTCCGCCGCGCGCGCCGGGATACCAAGCCTCCACCACGGCGGCGACCTTGTCCAGCCAGGGCATTTTCACCGGACCTCCGGTTTCCAGCACGACGATGGTGCGCGGATTGGCGGCAGCGACCGCCGCGATCAGGGCGTCCTGCCCGTCGGGCAGCGACAGGTCGGGAACGTCCAGTCCTTCCGTGGTCCACTGGGTCGCGAAGATGATCGCGACTTCCGACTGGCGCGCTTTTTCCACGGCATCCGCGATGTAGCGGCCGTCGCGGAAGCTGATCTTCGCCTGCGTCGCCCTGGCGGCAATGGCGTCCAGCGGACTGGAGCGATGATATTGCTGGGCGAAGAAGCTGCTGAACGGCCCTTCCTTGGCGGATTGCGGCCGGGCCACGGCGGGGCCTTTTTCGCCATGAACCTGGCTGGACCCGGCGCCCGACAATACGCCGCCGTCGGCATAGCCGCCGATCACCGCGATGGAGCGGGCAGTGGCCGCCAGCGGCAGGACCTTGTCGGCATTCTTGAGCAGCACGATGCCCTGGCGCGCGACCTCCTCCGCCACCTGCGCGTTCGCGGCGAAGTCGATCTTCCCGCCGGGTACGGGCGGATTGCTGTCCAGCCTGACGGCGTGGATCGCGGTCAGGATGCGGCGGTTCATGTCGGCAAGGCGCGCCGCATAAGCGGGATCGGATACCGCCTTGCGGCCCAGCACGTCGCCGAAGAAGAGCGCCGTGTCGAGCTGTTCGCCCGACTGCTGGTCCAGGCCGTGGATCGCCGCCTCGACACCGGGCACGGCGCCCCAGTCGGACATGACGAACCCCTTATAGCCCCAGTCCTGCTTCAGCACCTTGTTCAACAGATAATCATTGTCGCAGGCATGATGGCCGTTCACCCGGTTGTAGGCGCACATCACCGATCCGGGCTGGCCCTGTTCGATCCCGATCTGGAAGGCGAGCAGGTCGCTCTCGCGCGCGGCGGCGTCGGAAATCCGGACATCGACATGCTTGCGGCCGGTTTCCTGGCCGTTGAGCGCGAAATGCTTGATCGTGGAAATGATGCCGTTGGACTGCACGCCCCGGATCGCCGCGCCGACAAGCACGCCCGATAGCAGCGGATCTTCGGAAAAATATTCGAAGGTCCGGCCGTTGCGCGGATCGCGCATCAGGTTGACGCCACCCGCCAGCAGCACGTTGAAGCCCTTGGCCCGCGCTTCCGACCCGATCATCGCGCCGCCGCGATAGACGAGGGCGGAATTCCAGCTTGCCGCCTGCGCCACGGCGGAGGGCAGGGCGGTCGCCCCGTCCTTGCGGACGCCGCCGACATAGGAAACGCCCAGGCTGGCATCGGTTTCCTTCAGCGCCGGAATGCCGAGGCGCGGGATGCCCGGCACATAGCCGGCGCCCGGTATCGCATCGGCCGGTATCGGCCCTGCGGCTCCCCCCAGAGCCAGCGGCATGATGCCGTGGGTCAGGATCGTCATTTCCTCCGGCTTCATCTGCTTCACCGTCGCATCGGCGCTGGCCTGCGCGGCGGCGAGGGAAACCGGGCCGCCTTCCTCCGCCCCGGCCGGGTGGGCCAGCAGGGCGGTCAGAAGGGCGGTGGAAAGGGACAGGGCTTTCATCATGAAACTCGCCGATGCGGGGCCGGACCGCGCCTTGCGCCGTCCGGCCGGTGGAGGGGAGAAGGGAGGGTCAGAAGCGGAAGCCCGTGCGCACGCCATAGGTGCGCGGGTCCGCGACCTGAACCGTCCCGAAGGCGCCGGTGCTGGCGGTGGTGACGACGATGCTGTTTTCCAGATTCTTGCCGAACGCCTGGACATACCAGCGGTCGCCGGGCGCGTTGTAGGTCAGCGTCACGTCCGTCTTGCTGTAGCCCGGCACCCGGAACTGGTTGAGCGTGCCCAGTGCCGCCAGCCTGAAGCTGTCGGACACGCGGGTCCGCGCCCCGGCCTGGATGTTGCCGCCATTGGCCAGATCGAAGGTCTGGGTATAGCCTGCCGAAAACACCCATTCCGGCGATCGGTCCAGCTTCTTGCCGGACCAGTCGATCGTGGCCGAGGGCTGATAGTCGGTATAGCGCGCGTTCAGCCAGGTGACGGAAGCGTCGAAACGGCTGTTCCTGACGGGTTCGATCACGCCTTCGGCCTCGACCCCGTCGACCTTGGCTTTCGCGGCATTGGTCGTCACCTGGAACGGCGCATTGTTGATCGTGACCGCCTGGCTCAGCTGAATGCCGTCATAGTCATAGTGGAAGGCCGACAGGTTCAGGCGAACCGCATTGTTCGCGAAGCGGGTCTTGAGGCCCACCTCATAGGATGTCAGCGTTTCCGGCTCATAATAGAGCGCGGCGGCGGGCAAGGTGCATCCGGCGCCGGTTCCCGCTTCGCAGCCATCGTTGAAGCCGCCAGCCTTGTAGCCGGTGGCAACGACGCCATAGAGCAGCGAACGGTCGTTGAGATCATAGTCGATGCCCGCGCGCCAGGTCGTCCTGGCGAAATTGCGGCGCGCGGCGTTGGGCGTCCGGGTATCGGTCGACGCGTCGCAGGCCAGCGTCCCGCAGCGCACGATGGCGCCGATGCGGGATTTCAGGTCATGCGAATAGCGTATGCCGCCCGTCAGGCGCAGCCTGTCAGTCAGGCTGTAGGTCGCCTGCCCGAAAAAGGCGTAGGATTCGGCGATGGTCGGATCCTGCGGGAAGCCGTAGACATAGCCGGTGGTCCCCGGCGTAGGCGACAACAGGCCGAGCAGGTAGAAGCCGATGGCCGATTTTTCCTTGAAATAATAGGCGCCCGCCTGCGCCTTCAGCGGGCCGTCGCCATTGGTGACGAGGCGCAGTTCATGGCTGGTCTGCCAGAAACTGCCCGCATAGGTGTTGGGAATGGCGATGGCCCCCGCCAGATAGCCGACGCCGTCCTCTACCCGGTGGAAGCTGCGATAGGAGCCCAGATAGTTGACCGTCACCGGGCCGAGATCATAGTCCAGATCGCCCTGAGCCCCCCATGTGCGGTTATCCCGCTGGAGCGGACCCGAAAAGGGGATGTTGAGCGTCATGCGGCTGTCGGTCGAACCATTGCCGATATAGAGCGGATCGACGCCGGGCGTATTGAAATTGGCGAAGAACTGCCCGGTCGGAAGGCTGTTGGTGGTGACGCCCTTGATCCACGAATAATCGCCCCGCAGGACGAGCTGCCCACGGCCGAGGTCGAACAGCGCCGACCCGCGCAGCGAGATGTTCTTGCGGAACGGATCGAGCGAGGTGGTGAACCGCGGACCGGTACGCAGGAAACTGTCCCGCTGCTCGTAATTGGCCGCAAAGCGCAGCGCGACCTTCTCGCCCACGGGCAGGTTGATGACGCCGGTCGCCTGGCGGCTGTCATAATTGCCGTAGGACAGGTCGACCGACCCCTCCGTGACGCCCAGCTTGGGCTTGTTGGTGAGGATGTTGACCAGACCGGCCGTGGTGTTGCGGCCGAACAGCGTTCCTTGCGGGCCGCGCAGCACCTCCACCCGTTCCACGTCGAAGAAGGAGACTTCCTGCACCTGCGGCCGGGCGATGTAGATGCCGTCGATCATGAAGGCGGCGGACGGATCGCCCTTTTCCGTGCCGTCCGAACTGGTCACGCCGCGAATGGTGATCTGCAGGCCGTTGGCCCGGTCGATCGACAGGTTGGGTACCTGGTCGCCCAGTTGCGTGGGATTGACGACACCGGCCTTGATGAGCGCTTCGCCGGTCACCGCGGTCAGCGCGACCGGGGTCTTGGATGCGAGCGACTGGGTGCGGTTCGCGGTGACGATGATGTCGCCATATCCCGCCTCCTGCGGCGCCTGGGCCTGCTCGTCTGCCGCCAGCGCTGGCATGGACATGATCATGGCCGAAGCCAGCAATGCTGCCTTGAAGATCTTCATTCAATCCCTCTCCCTTTTCTTGGCTCTTTTGGCCGCGACCCGGCCGTACGCATCTGCCTGGCGCGCACGAACCCAGCCTCCATGCAGGCATGAAGGAACGGACCCCCGCGTCGATTTCGATACTGTGATGATGATTTGCCGGACTGATCCGGCAGCGGGCGATCAGATGCGCCCGCCTTTCCTGTTCATCCTTTCCCCAATCACCTTGTGGTGCCTTGCAGCCTAGAGGTGCGGGAATATGTCAGCGCTGTCAAGTCAGCGCTGACATAAAAGTTTCGGGTCCGAATGTCTCTGATTCCGGCGCCCTTCTTGCCCGGAAAAAGAAGCCCATAAGCCCTGTCACCCGGTTGCGCCTTGTGCGCAGGCTCTCTAGCTTGGACCACCCCCTCTTTACGAAGCCTGCTCTCTGCCGATGCGCCCTGCTGCCCTGCTTTCTCTGGCCCCTCTGCTTGCCCTCGCTCCCGGTTCCGCCCTTGCGCAGCCTGCCAACCGCCCGACGCCCGGTCACACGCGGGTCGCGATCGAAACGTCGGTCGGCACGATCATTGTCGCCACGGATGACCGGCGGGCGCCACTGACTTCGGCCAATTTCCTGACCTATGTCGATGATGGGCGTTTCGACGGCGTGACCTTCTATCGGGCGGCGCGGCGGAAAAGCGATCCGAAACTGGGCCTGATCCAGGGCGGCATCGACACGGATGCGCGCCGCTCCCTGCCGCCGATCAGGCATGAGCCGACCAGCCGGACCGGCCTCAGGCATCTCGATGCGACGCTGTCCATGGCCCGCCCCGATCGCCCCAACTCGGCCATGGGCAATTTCTTCATCACCATCGGCCCGACGCCGAACATGGACGCGCGGGGCGATTATATCGGCTATGCCGCCTTCGGCCATGTGGTCGGGGGCATGGACGTGGTGAAGCGCATCCTGGCCGTGCCGACCTGTTGCGGCTCCGGGCCGATGCGCGGGCAGATGATCGTCAAGCCCATCGCCATCATCCGTGCCAAAAGGCTCGACGGCAAACCGCATCCCTCGCGCGGGGTGAAGCCATGGCTGTTGGGCCTCAACCGGAAAGGCTGAAGCGGCGCCGGTGGCTTTTTCCGTCTCCGCTCGTCAGGATGGAGGGAAAGGAGAGTCGCTATGAGCGGGAAGATCAGGGTCGGCATCGGCGGTTGGATTTTCGAACCGTGGCGCGGCACCTTCTATCCTGAGGGGCTGCGGCAGAAGGATGAACTGGCCTATGTCGGGAAGCATCTGACGGCGACGGAGATCAACGCCACCTATTACAGCACGCAAAAGCCCGCGATCTTCGCCGGCTGGGCCAGGGCCGTGCCGGACGGTTTCCAGTTCGCCGTCAAGGCGTCGCGTTTCTGCACCAATCGCCGCGTCCTGGCCGAATCGGCTGATTCCATCGCGAAATTCCTTCATCAGGGGCTGGTCGAGCTAGGCGATCGGCTGGGACCGATCCTCTGGCAGTTCATGCCGACCAAGAGATTCGATCCGCAGGATTTCGCGGCCTTCCTGCAATTGCTGCCCGCCAGCGTCGAGGGCGTGCCGCTGCGCCATGCGCTGGAAGTCAGGCATGAAAGCTTCGATGATCCCGCCTTCTTCGACATGGCGCGAGAGGCCGGAGCGGCGGTGGTCTATGCCGATCATCCCCAATATCCGGCGTTGCGGGGCCATGATGTGGGCTTTTCCTACGCCCGGCTGATGCGCACGCGGGAGGAGGAAGCTGCGGGTTACACCCCCGGGGAGATTGCCGACTGGGCCGCCATGGCGCGGCGGCAGGCGGCGCAGGGGGACGCCTATGTCTTTTTCATCAGCGGCGCGAAGGTGCGGGCGCCGGCGGCCGCACAGGCAATGATCGTGGCTTTGGGGTAACAGTGACTGTTGCATTTGCTGCAACTGCGAAATCGTCCTTTGCGATTGTTACAATTTGGTGTCGGGCGCATAGGCGCCATCGCCGAAAGGCTGACACAAAAAACAACTTGCAGGACGAACGATATGCGTAACATGATTCAGGGCGTTGCCCTTATGGCTGCGGTCGGCGCGCAGATGCTGACCTTCTATTCGGTTCTGTTTGCCTGATCGCAACATGACCTCATCTTCACCGTCCCTGACGGATAGAAAAAGAGTCACCCCGGACATGTCCAAGGGTGGCTTTTTTATTATGCGCGATCGTCACCCTTCGGCCAGCCATCCCGCCAGCAGATAGGCGACGACGCCGACGGGCCCCAATGCGCACAGGGTCAGCAGCACCGTGGCGATGCGGATCAGTGTGACATCCAGGCCGGTGCGGTTGGAAAGCCCGGCGCATACGCCCATGATCTTTCCATTGCGCCGGTCGAGGGTGAAGCTGTTGTTCATGGAACGGACCTTTTCGAATCGGGAGGCGGGGGGATCAGGCGATCGGCGTGACCGGGACGGCGGCGCTGATGAAGAGGCTGGCGACCAGCAGCGCACCGGTAAGGGCGAAGACGGCGTTCTGAAGCTTGGCGGACATGATAAACTCCCTGAAATGACAATGGCCGGACCATCCGGCCGTGATGCCGGAAGGATTGCAGGAGGCGTGCCAATTTTGATTTTACCCGCAAAAGCTGCCCCTTTGCCGAAGCGAAAGGCAATTTTCCCTGTGATAAATTCCAAGAGTTGGGTAAATTCACCGTTAGTCCGGACTATTTCCATGGGGGCTATGTGAGCCACGCCCTTCTTTTCGTCTATGGAACGCTCCGTCCCGGCTTTGACGGGCCGATGGCGGACTGGCTGAAAGGCGTGGCCAGCCCTGCCGGCGGCGCGGTCGCGCGGGGCAGGCTTTATCGGGCGGGTGCCTATCCGGTCTTCGTGCCCGGCGGATCGGGCAAGGTCAGGGGCGATCTTTTCGCGCTGCCGGATGCTGACGCGATCCTGACGGTCCTCGACAAGCATGAGGAATGCGCCGCCCATTTCTCGGAGCCGCATGAATATCGCCGGGAGCTGCTGACCGTGCAGGGCGATGCCGGGCCGGTCGAGGCCTGGACCTATATCTATAATTGGGAAGTCGGCACGCTTCCGCCGATCGAGGGTGGAGATTTCCTTGCCTGAGAATGGCTTGCGCTTGGCGGCGGCGGGTTTACGGCCTAAGCTCCGCAGCGCGGGCATGGAGGAGAGAGCGTATGACCGACAGGCAGGAGCAATCCGCACGTTTGCCCGAAGATCGCAACTGGATCGGTTCGACCGGGCTCGACCGTCGCAAGCTGCTGATGAGCGGTGCTTTCGCTGCCGGATTCGCGGCTGCCTGCCGACCGATATCCAGCAGCGCCGTCCAGACCTCCGGAGAGGGTTTGAAGGAGGAGATCGTCTCGATCAAGGCGAGCGACGGTTTCGCCATGCCCGCTTTCGTCGCCCGCCCCGCCGCCGCCGGGAGCGCGCCGATCATCTGCGTGGTGCATGAGATTTTCGGCGTGCACGAGTGGATTCGCGACATGTGCCGCCGCTTCGCCAGGGCGGGCTATTATGCCATCGCCCCCGACCTGTTCGCGCGCCATGGCGACGCGACCAAGGTCGCCGACTTCAAGCAGCTTGTCGGCACCATCGTCTCGAAGGCGCCGGATGCGCAGGTGCTCAAGGATATCGACTCGACCTATGGCTGGGCGGGCAGCCATGGCGGCGACGACAGGCGGCGCGGCATCACCGGCTTTTGCTGGGGCGGGCGGGTCGTGTGGCTCTATGCCGCGCACAGCAGGGAACTGGATGCGGGCGTCGCCTTTTACGGGCGGCTGATCAGCGACAAAACCGAACTGCAGCCGCTGAACGTGATCGAGCAGGTGAGCGCGCTCAAGGCTCCGGTGCTGGGCCAATATGGGGCGCTCGACAAGGGGATTCCCGTCGCGGACGTCGAAAAGATGAAGGCCGCGTTGAAGGTGGCGGGCAAATCGCCGCCGGATGCAATCACCGTCTATCCCGACGCCGACCATGGCTTCATGGCCGATTATCGCCCCAGCTATAACGAAGCCGCCGCCAAGGCCGCCTGGCAGGCGACGCTTGGCTGGTTCGGCACCTATGTGAAGAAGGCGAAATAGCTATTTCTGCTTCATCGCCTCCACGGCGGCGAGCGTGCTCTTCACATGGCCCGCATAGTTCATTTCGCTGTGCACGAAGGTGATGCGGCCATTGGGCGCGATCACATAGGAGGTGCGGTCGGTCATGCCCGGCCGCATCTTGAGCGCGACATCATAGCCCGACACGATGGCGGGGCCGGCCGAAGCCACCGCGAACTTGCCCGCGCATTCCTTTGTCGAGAAGGCGACCAGATCGTCCACCGGATCGGCCGACATGCCGATCACGGTCGCACCGGCCTTTTTGAAATCCTCGATATGCTCGGCAAATTCGCGCGCCTCGGCCGAGCAACCGGGGGTGAAGGCCTTGGGGAAGAAATAGAGGACGACCGGACCGCGCTTCAGCTGGTGCGACAAGGTCACGGTGAAGGTCTTGCCCGCCAGGGCGCCGCGCGTGGTGAAATCGGGGGCCTTGGCACCCACCGCCAGCGCCGCCATGGCGCCCTGCGACCCCAGAAGCGCCGCACCCAGCGCCAGAACCAGTTTTACGCTTTTCATATCGGCTTCCTTTTCCTTCGGCCGCTTCCCGGCCAGCGTCCGATGATCCCGCTGCACGCCTGTTGATGACTGCAACGTTCACCGCACGCAAGTCCTCCAGCCGCCGATATCCGGCCGAAAAAAGAAAATGCGCCCCAAGGGTCAGGACATGGCATATGCGGTTCATCGACAGGGAGTGTGGCACCCATGACCGACGGCAGCGCAACCGCAGGAACCCATTGGCGCAAAACCGGTTTCCTTCCCATGCGCGCGCTGATTTTCTTGCCGCCGCTGCTATTGCTGACGGCCTGCGACAGGAAGAGCGATGACCAGCCCGGCGTCGTTGCCAATATCGTCGATCAGGCGACCTCCAACGTGACGGAGGTGCCGCAGGGCAACGGCATCCAGACCGCCGAGCCTGCACCCGCCATTCCACGATCCGAAGCGCCGGTGGGCGTCACCATTCCCGCCAGCATCCAGGGGCGCTGGGCCGGTCTTGACGAAAGCTGCGCCGACCGCGCCGCCGAACTTGAACTGACGATCACGCCCACCAGCCTCGTCTTCCTGGAAAGCGAGGGCAAGGCGACCGGGGTTTCGCATGGTCCCGATGGCAGCATCCGCATCGAGGCCGCCTTTACCGGGGAGGGGCAGAGCTGGAAGAAGAGGCTGGAATTGCGCCCTTCCGCCAATGGCCGCGAGCTGGTCATGATGAACGACGGGACGGCGGTGACGCGGAAGCGGTGCAGCTAGAGCATTTTCGAAGCAGGTGGCATCACCTGCTGGCTCGGAAAATGCGGAAAACCAAAGACAAAAGGAGCATGATCCGATTCAGCTTGATCGGATCATGCTCTAGGGTTGTGTTGGAAATGCGGAAGATCGCATTTCGAGGCGGCACCGGCCCTCTCCCCCACCCGGCCACCCAACGGCAGTATTCTATGGGTGGCCGGGTGGGGGAGAGGGCCGGTGCCGTCACGCCCCTAAAGCCGCATATCCAAACAGGCTCTAACACGCCCTCGCCCATTTTCCCTTTGCGGAAAAACCGGTTCCCGTTTCCGCGTGCGATGCTCTAGAGCGGCCGGATGATCGGCCGTCTCACCTTAAGCGATTTCCGCAACCATGCGGATGCGCTGATCGTGCCCGATCATGCCTTCATCGTGCTGACCGGCGAAAATGGCGCGGGAAAGACGAACATCCTCGAGGCCATATCCATGCTCGCGCCCGGAAGGGGCCTGCGCGGCGCCGCGCTGCGCGACATGGTGCGGCAGGACGGCGCGGGCGGCTTCGGCATCGCCGCCGAAGTGGACGGCGTGATGCTGGGCACCGGCGTCCTTGCCGCCACGCCCGACCGGCGGCAGGTGCGGATCGCCGGGACATCCTCCTCCGCCAATGCGCTGGCGGACCATCTTTCGATCGTCTGGCTGACCCCAGCCATGGACCGGCTGTTCATGGACAGCCCCGGCGGGCGGCGGCGCTTTCTCGACCGGCTGACGCTGGCCCTGCATCCCGCCCATGCCGCGCACAGCGCCCGCTATGAGGCGGCGATGCGCGCCCGCAACCGGCTGCTGGGCGAGTTGCATTCCGCAGATCCGGGCTGGTTGAGCGCGCTCGAAACGCAGATGGAGGAACATGGCCGCGCCCTCGCGGCGGCCCGTGCCGATCTGGTCGCGCGTCTCGGCACCGCGTTGGAGGGGCAGCCCGATCAGCCCTTCGCGCGGCCGCTGCTGGCGATCGAGGGCGAGGAGGGGAATGACGAGCCGCTTGGTCCCCGTCTGGCGCGGGAACGCCGCCGCGACGCCGCCGCCGGGCGAACCCTGTCCGGTCCCCACCGCCAGGATCTGGCCGTCACCCACGCCGCCAAGGCACAAGCCGCCGCGCTCTGTTCGACCGGCGAACAGAAGGCGCTGCTGCTCGCGATCCTGCTGGCTCACGCCGCGCTGGTCGCGGCCCATCGCGGCCAGCCGCCGGTGCTGTTGCTCGACGAAGTGGCGGCCCATCTCGACCCGTCGCGACGGGCCGCCCTGTTCGAGCGGCTCAGGATAACCGGCGGCCAGGTCTGGATGACGGGAACGGAAGACAGTCTTTTCAATGCCTTGGGCGAATCGACCCGATTCACCGTAACCGCCGGCCACGTCTTTCGTTCCGCAGGTTGACCCGCCCAGCAAACGACTCGTCGCTCGTCGCTTTTCAACCCGTCCGGCGTCTGCCCTAAGCCTTCTCACGGGGTTAGTTCCTAGAAGAAGAAGTCGGGGGTCGCATCCATATGACCGGTGGTTTTCGCGCTTTTGTCGCAGCGGCAACGCTTGCGCTCGGCGCCCTGATCGCGACACCTGCCGCCGCTGGCGTGCTCCAGTGCGCGCCCTTCGCCCGCCAGATTTCCGGCATCGACCTGCATGGCAACGCCAACACCTGGTGGGGTCAGGCCGAGGGCCGGTACGACCGTGGCCATGAACCGCGCGTCGGCGCCGTTCTCGCCTTCGCCGCCAGCCGCTCCATGCCGGTCGGCCATGTCGCCATGGTCAGCAAGGTCATCAGCGAGCGCGAAGTGCTGCTGACCCATGCCAACTGGTCCTATCGCGGCGGCATCGAGCGCAATGTCCGCGCCATCGACGTCTCGCCGAACAATGACTGGACCGACGTGCGCGTCTGGTACGCTCCGATCGGCGATCTGGGCCTGCGCTCCAACGCCGCCAAGGGCTTTATCTACGCGCAGAAGTCGAACGACATGCCGGTGCAGATCGCCATGGCCGATCGCGCGACCGCCGGCAGCGACTCTGCCCAGGGTGCTTTCTGACATTTTAACCAGTTCCTAAGGGACGGCCGCCTATTCTCGCAGGCGGTGGGGCGATTCTGATTTTCGGGGTCGCATGAATTTTCGAACGATGCGCTGGGCGGTCATGCTGCTGTCCGGCCTGATCACGACGCCTGTGCTGGGCGCGACAATGCTGCAATGCGTGCCCTATGCGCGCATCGTGTCCGGCGTGCAGATTTACGGCGATGCGCTGACCTGGTGGGATCAGGCGGAAAATCATTACAGGCGCGGCCACACACCGCGCAGGGGCGCGGTTCTCGCCTTCCGGCCTGCAGGGCCGATGGTGCTCGGCCATGTCGCCGTGGTCAGCAAGGTGCTGGATGATCGCCGCGTGCTGATCCGTCATGCCAACTGGTCGGTGCCCGGCGCGATCGAGGAAGATGTGCTGGCGATCGACGTGTCCGATGCGGGGGACTGGAGCGAGGTGCGCGTCTGGCACAGCCCGACCAATCAGATGGGCGCGCGGATCAACCCGGCCTTCGGTTTCATCTATCCCGACAAACCCCAGCTTCGCGCCTTCCGGCCCGATCCGGCTCTGGGCGACAGCGTTCGCCTGGCCAGCGCCGATGTCCGGGCCGACGATCCGGACGAAGAACAGGCTGCTCCCCCGCGCAAGACCCGCGCGGCCAGCCAGCCGCGCCTGACCGTGGATATGCGCGCCATCCATTTTGCCGACGCGGCGCCTTCGGCCCGTTCGCTCGGGGACATCATCGCCGACGTGAAACGGGACTCGGCGCTGCGCTGAACGGCCTTTCTACGCCCAATAAAAAAAGGGCGCCGCCTCATCGCCGAGGCCGCGCCCTTTCTGTTTGGCGTGGGGCAGGGGCTTATTCGCCCTTGTCTGCCGCTTCCTCAGCACCTTCCGCCGGATTTTCGAACCAGGCCTCAACCGGGCCGGACAGCTTGATGGTCAGCGGCTGGCCGTGGCGGTCGCGGGTCTTGCCCGCAGCGACGCGGATCCAGCCTTCGGAAATGCTATATTCCTCGACATCGTTGCGGACGCGATCCTTGAACCTGATGCCGATGCCGCGCTGAAGCACGTCCATGTCGAAAAAGGGGCTTTTCGGGTTGGTGGAAAGCCGGTCGGGGGGCGTGTCGCTCATATGGGTCCAAATCCTGTCAATCTGGCCTGCGACCTACTCTCTGGGCTTGCCCGTCGTCAACCGTCCGCGCGTGTCGTCGACGTTGCAGAATATCCGGCGGATCACCCCCTGCGCCAGCCAGGATTCGAACCGCGCCTGCGCTTCGCCCGGATCGATGAAGGGATAGGCGACAGGCCGGTCGTTTACCGCGCGGCTGGCGTTGACCAGCCGGGCCAGCGCGTCCGGCGGCGCGGTCAGGATGCGGCCGCGCCGATCGGTGGCGGCGCTGTTGACGCCCACCACATGGCCGTCCTCGGCAAGGACGGGGCCGCCGCTGATGCCCGACAGCGTGCCGTCGCCCATCGGGATTCTCGCCCGCTCCGCCCATGCGAGCACGGGCTGGCTTTCCTCTGTCCGTCCCCGCCGGGCGCGGGCGGCGCCGATCAGTTCGGATATCACCAGCGTTGGCTGGCCGCCGGGAAATCCCATATGGTAGCCGATCGATCCGGGCGGCGGCATCGCGTCCGACAAGGGCAGGGACTGGCTGCTCGGCATTCCGCCGCGCACCAGCGCGGCATCCGCCTCCCGGCTTGCGACGACATGGAAGACCTCGCGCGCCACGCCGCCTTCCTCTATGCCGACGCGGGCGCAATCATGGGTCACATGCTCTGCGGTCAGCCATGTGCCCTGGCGGTCGATGGCGAAGGTGGTGCCCATGCTGTCGGACGGGCCGCCGGGCCGATCCTCGATGACGAAGGCTTCGTCGCTCCATTGCGGCAACGGACGGCGGGGCGATCGCGGATTGAATTCCTCCACCTGAAGGGAGGGCGCGCGCGTCGTCTCGCTGACCCACAGCAATGCCAGCACCGCGCTGACCAGCAAGGGCAGGCACCCTCGCTGCACCACCGCGTCAACTCGCCACCGCGCCTGCGGTGAGGCAGGCGATCGCGATCTTCATCATCGCCAGGAATATGGCCGCCGCCCGTTCGTTCGCCTCGATCCGGGTGGAGAGCGATCCGATCAGATAATCGGCGAAACGAAAGGCGATGAGTTGCAACACCAGCGTGACACTGCCCCAGATCATGATGTCCCAGACATTGACCGAGCCGGCGAGGCAAAAGCCCAGCGGGATGCCCAAGCCGATCGCCGCGCCGCCCAGCGAGATGGCCGCCGCCTCGTTGCCCGCGCGGATCAGCGCAAATTCGTCATGCGGGGTGATCCACATATAGAGCGCCATCGCCGCCAGCCAGGCCAGCGTCGCGCAGGCCAGGTGCAGCAGGAAGATGGGCAGGCCGGACAGCAGGCTCTGGATGACGGGCATGGGATCGGTCATGGGCCGGAAAATGCAGCAAGCCGCCCGCCGGTGCAATCGGCGGACGGCTCGCTTCGTTCACAGGGGGGGCGGAGACCCGCTCCAGAACATGATCCGATCAAGCCGAATCGGATGATGCTCTGTTCGTCCTCGGTGTTCCGCATTTTCCAAACCACAGATGATGCCATCTGCTTTGAAAATGCTCTAGTTGCAGACGCGAATCTTCACGCGCCTGTCGCGATAATGGTTGTAGCGCCATTCGGTCCAGCAGCGCTGGCGATAATGGCCGCGCCAGTAGCGCCGGTCGCCCCGCCAGTCCCGCCGGTCACGCCAGTCGCGGCGATCCCTCCAGTCGCGCCGGTCATCCCAGCGGCCGTCCCACCGGTCGCCGCGATAGCCGTCACGATAGCCATAGTCATAGCCGCCATAATATTGCGCATGGGCGGGGACCGCGCTCACGCCCATGGCGCTCACCGCCAGGCCCAGCGCAGCCACGCCCTTCCACAAGATGTTCATGTCTTTCTCTCCTCACATGCACGCCCGTCACCGGGGACATGGGGGAGACAATGCAGCAGTCCGACTGAACCGTCCGGGAACGGCGCCGTCAGCCAATATTCATGCTTGAATCAGCGGCCGCGCAGCGCGCTTTCCTTTTCCAGCATATAATCGCGCGTGATCGGCAGGCTGCGGCGGTCGCGGACATATTGGACCTGATAATTGACCATGCCGCCATGTTCGAACACCGTCGCGGCACCGGCGAGATAGAAGGTCCACAGGCGGAAGAATCGCTCGTCGTAGAGCGCGACGATATCCGCCTTGTGCGCCAGCGTCCGCTTGTACCATTCGCGGATGGTGAGGCCGTAATGCATCCGCAGCACCTCGACATCCGTCACCATCAGCCGCGTGCCCTCGCTGCCCTGGATCATTTCCGACAGCGCCGGGATATAGCCGCCGGGGAAGATATATTTCTGGGTGAAGGCGTCGGTGATGCCCGGCCCGTCGACCCGGCCGATGGTGTGGATCAGCATCACGCCCTGCGGCGTCAGCAATTCGCGGCATTTGTTGTAGAAGGTGCGGTAATCCCTGGTCCCGACATGCTCGAACATGCCGACCGACACGATGCGGTCGAACGGCCCCTCGACATCGCGATAGTCGATCAGCTCGAAACGCACATGATCGGCGACGCCCGCATCCGCCGCCCGCTGGCGCGCGACCTTCAGCTGTTCTTCCGACAAGGTGATGCCGGTGACGTCCACGCCGCAGGTGCGATGCAGATACAGCGCCATCCCGCCCCAGCCGCAGCCGATGTCCAGCACCTTCATGCCGGGTTCCAGGTGCAGCTTGGCGGCGATATGCGCCTTCTTGTCCTCCTGCGCCTGTTCCAGGCTGATGCCGGTCTCATTGTCGGCGTCGGGGAAATAGGCGCAGCTATATTGCCGGTCGCGATCGAGGAAGAGCGCATAGAGCGCCCCTGAAAGGTCGTAATGATGGGCGACATTGGCCTTGGACCGCGCCCGGTGATTGGCCGCCCACAGCCTTCGCCGGATCGACTTGATGCCGCGCTTGATCGAGCCCAGGTCGCTGATCGACCTGCCGCTTTCCCAGGCGTTGTTCATGCGGATGAGCGAGATCAGTTCCATGATCCCCCCGCCCTCGATCGTGACGCGGCCGTCGATATAGGCTTCCGCCATGCCCAGGCGCGGATCCTTGATGATGTCGAACGGCACCCGCCCATCGTGGAATTTCAGCGCCAGCTCGGGGAAGCCCGGCTCCGGCGTACCGGCTATGATCTTCTTGCCGTCATGGTAGAAAATGGAGAGCTGGCCGCGCGTGACCAGCCGTTTGATGACCCGATCGAAGATTTTCATGGACTTAACCTGTCAGGTCGCTTCGCCTGCGTCAAATTCCCGCATACCAGTCATAGCCGGCATGGTCCTCCCAAAAGCCGCCCTTCCCGCCGCCCACGCTCTCGAGGCTGGCGACCGCCTCGATGGCCATCAGATATTTCGCCTGCTTGTAGCCAAGCTGCCGCTCCACCCGCAGACGCAGGGGCGCGCCATTGGCCACCCGCAGCGGCTCGCCGTTGAGGGCGAAGGCCAGGATGGTCTGCGGGTGGAAGGCGTCAGTCAGGTCGATGCTCTCATAATAGCCTTTGCCGCCGCCCATATCGTCGGCACAGTGGAAGACGATGTAGCGCGCACCATCCCGTAGCCGGGCCGCGTCCAGAACCTGCTTCAACGGCACGCCCCGCCATCGGCCGATCGCGCTCCACCCCTCGACACAGTCATGGCGCGTGATCTGCTCGCGATGGCGGAAGCCGTGCAGTTGCGCCAGCGACAGCGACATGGGGCGATCGACCAGTCCGCCGACTTTCAGCCGCCAGTCGGCAAAGCCGTTGCGCCACAGCGTCTTATATTCGGGCGTATTGGGATTGGCGGTGCCGTTGGGGCGGAAGAAGGGGGAAATCTGGTCGGGCCGGAATTCATGCGCCAGCGCATCGCGCGCCATCAGGCTGCGCTGCGCCCATTTGTGGAAATTCTCGGCGGAGAACAATGTTTCCCGCACCGTCGCATTCTTCGCCAGCCGATCGCAGCCCGCCAGCGTCGCGGCCGCGCCCAATATCAGCGCCCTGCGATGCAGGATCATGGCCGCGCCTCCGGCACCTTGTAGCGCCCGGTGATCATCGACCCGATCTCGTTCACCGGCCCGGCCAGGACCACCATGAGGATGTGCACCAGAAAGAAGCCCGCCAAGGCGAAAGCGGCGATGAAGTGGATCGACCGTGCCGACTGCCGCCCGCCGAACATCTCCGCCAGCCAGGGCCAGGCCGCATTCATGCCCGGCGACATGGTGAGGCCGGTCAGGATCACCAGCGGCAACAAGATGAAAAGGACGCCGTTATAGCTCGCCTTCTGCAGGACATTATAACGCAGCGCCGCCTCCCCGGACGGGAAGCGCAGCCGGGCGTGATCCCTGATATCCTGCCAGACATGGCGCGGCGCCAGTTCGCCCCGGCGAAAGGCAAGGTCGCGCCCGAAATGGCCGAAAAGGCTCCAGACCATGTAGAATAGCAGCGCAAAGGCCAGGATCGGCGCGGCTGTCAGATGCCAGTGGCGCGACATCGCCAGATTATAATGGGCGGGCAGGGTGATCCAGCTTCCGAACCGCTCCAGCCTCAGCCAGGGATGGTCGAAATTCGCGCCATATTGCCCCCAGTAAAGCCGCGGATGCGCGTTGAAGATGCCCAGCCCGCTGGTGAACAGCACATAGAGCAGCAACGCATTCAGCCAGTGCCACAGCCGCGTCGCCAGCCTGTGACGCGGCACCGATCGAGCTTGCCAGGGCGCGCTATCCATAGGGGACTGTTACTCTTCTGCACCACAGAGGTCAAAAATTACGGAGCCGTTACACGGGTGAACGCAATTTCATGTTTCCGTTCATGTGGGAGCCAGCTTGCGGGTCCATAAGCACCCGGCCCGACGTGAAGTGAAGCTGCGGGCAGTTTAAGTTCGTATGGATCGATATCCCGATATTTCAAGAGAGAATGGGCTGGAAATTTTTTAAAGATCAGTCTCTTTTAAAAACCGGATGAGTAAATAGATAAGCCTCACCCCGTTCAGGGTATCGAATAAGCTATGAGGAATATCATGAAGACTGCGATTTTCGCAGCGATTGCTGCTGTCTCCGTTTCTGTTCCGGCTTTTGCTCAGGACGCTGCGCCTTTTACTGGTCCGCGTGCGGGCGTCACCATGGGCTTTGACAAGATTCAGGGCGACAAGGGCTTCAGCTATGGCGGCACCGCCGGCTATGACCTGGCCGTCACCCCGCGCGTCACCTTCGGTCCGGAAGTGTCCTTCGGCGACGCCACCACCGACAGCGCGACCACGGATGTCAGCCGTGACCTCGCCGCTTCGGTGCGCCTGGGCTATGTCGTGACGCCCAAGGTGCTGGCGTTCGGCAAGGTCGGCTATGCCAACACCCGCTTCGAGCCGACGGCCGGCGGCAACTACTCGCTGGAAGGCGTGCGTTATGGCGGCGGTCTGGAATATTCGGTGACCCCGCGCACCTATATCTCGGCTGAATATCAGCGCACCGAATATGAAGCGAATTTTGGCGGCCGTGACGCAGGCGTCGTTGGCGTCGGCTTCCGCTTCTAACGCGATCCTTTGTTAAAATAAGAAGGGCGGTCCTGAATGGGGCCGCCCTTTTTGCATGAACGGCACTGTTGCGAAAAAACATCATCATTCCATAAAGTTCATATCCATATTGCAACTATGACAATCAGATTACATATGCGCGCCGTCAGCGAAAAATATCGCTGCACGCAGGACGGGCGGAATTCTGATTTGAATCAGTGTTCCAAAAGGTGATGACAATATAAAATCGTAACACCTCCCGTAACAGAACAGAAAACGTCAGCCATGTTCATTGGCATGGGCGTTACTCAGAATATGAGGACTTTATGAAGACTGTGATTTTCGCAGCACTTGCTGCTGCCGCCGTTTCCGCTCCCGCTTTCGCTCAGGACGCTGCGCCCTTCACCGGTCCGCGCGCGGGCGTTCTGCTGGGCTATGACAAGTTCAGCGGCAAGGACGGCTTCAGCTACGGCGTCAGCACCGGTTACGACCTGGCCGTCACCCCGAACATCACCTTCGGTCCGGAAGTGTCGTTCAGCGATACCACCACCAGCGGCAACGGTGTGGCTACTGGTTCGGAAATCAGCCGTGACCTCGCCGCATCGGTTCGTCTGGGCTACATCGTGACGCCGCGCGCCCTGGCTTTCGCCAAGGTCGGCTATGCCAACACCCGCATCGACTTCGGCGGCGCTGGCGCGGCGTTTGAAGGCGTGCGTTACGGCGGCGGCGTGGAATTCGCCGTGACCGGCAACACCTACATCTCGGCTGAATATCAGCGTAGCGAATATGAAGCCAACATCGGCGGCCGTGACGCCGGCGTGGTCGGCATCGGCTTCCGTTTCTAATCCCTCTCGGATAGAACAGGGGAAGGGCGGTCCCTCGCGGGGCCGCCCTTTTTCCATGCCCAGTTTTTCTATGCCCAGGGCAGGGGCTTGAGGTCCGGTTCCACCCATCCACGGCGCGCCTCGGTCGACATCAGCCGCTCCCGCGACCAATAGGCCAGCAGCCAGTCCTTGTCGGCCATGGGCGACGCCATCAACGCTGCAAAGGCTTCCCCCGGCGTCGCGCCGTCGGCCAAACCTGCCAGCACCGCCCGCGCCGCGCGCAAGGACGCCTGGGTGATCGTCTCATGATAGCCGGACATGTCGCTGTTCACCCCGCCGACGCTCTCATTATAGGCGGCGATCATCCCCGGCATGTCGCGCTCGGGCACCAGATCGGGCCGCCGCAGCATCAGCCACAAGGCCGTCGAGAAATGGGCCATATGCGTCCATTCCTCCTTGGGCAGCGTCCGCGCGCAAAAGCCCAGGGCAATCCGTTCGATCTCTTCGTCCGTCATTCTCATTCACCCTTTCATGCCGCCCGGACGAAGGGCCAAGAAAAACCCCGCCGTTCCGGGCGGGGTTCTCGTCTTGCGCCATGCTGGGCGCACCAAATCAACCCCGCTCTATCCGAGCGCGGCTTGCTTCTCCGCCGCCAGCCGATCCAGCTCCGCCCGGCTCTTCTTCTCGCTTGCGGACTTCAGCTGTCCGCAGGCGGCCATGATGTCCCGCCCGCGCGGCGTGCGCACCGGCGCGCTGATCCCGCCCTCGAACACGATGTTGCTGAAGGCGCGAATCCGCTCCGGCGTCGAACATTCATAATCGGTGCCCGGCCAGGGGTTGAACGGGATCAGATTGACCTTGGCGGGTAGCTTGTACTGGCGGATCAGCCGCACCAGCTCGCGCGCATCCTCGTCGCTGTCATTCTTGTCCCGGATCATCACATATTCGAAGGTGATGCGCCGGGCATTGTTCGCGCTCGGATAATCGGCGCAGGCCTGCAACAGCTGCTCGATGCCGTACTTCTTGTTCAGCGGCACCAGTTCGTCGCGCACATCCTTGGTCACGGCATGGAGCGACACGGCAAGGTTCACGCCGATCTCTTCGCCCGCGCGCGCCATCATCGGCACCACGCCGGACGTCGACAGGGTGATCCGCCGCTTCGACAGGGCCAGGCCGTCGCCGTCCATCACGACCTTCAGCGCATCGCGCACATGGTCGAAATTATAGAGCGGCTCGCCCATGCCCATCATCACGATGTTGGTCAGCATGCGCCCGTCGGTGGTGTATTGCGCGGCGTCGTCCGCCTCGTCGTCATTGGCCGACGCCATGTTGCCGCGCGGCCATTCGCCCAGCGCGTCGCGGGCCAGCATCACCTGCCCCACGATCTCGCCGGGCGTCAGGTTGCGCACCAGCCGCATCGTGCCGGTATGGCAGAAACGGCAATTGAGCGTGCAGCCCACCTGGCTTGACACGCACAGCGTTCCCCGGTCGGCATCCGGAATGAACACCATCTCATAATCCTGCCCGTCGTCCGACCGCAGCAGCCATTTGCGCGTGCCGTCGCTCGACACCTGCGCCTCGACCACTTCGGGCCGTCCGACGACGAAGCGCTCCGCCATCCAGCCGCGCATCGGCTTGGCCAGGTCGGTCATGGCGTCGAAATCGGTTTCGCCGCGATGATAGAGCCAGTGGAACAACTGCTTGGACCGCAGCTTCGCCTGCTTCTGGTCAAGCCCGGCTTCCTCCAGCACGCCCTTGATCTGCGGGCGCGACAGGCCCATCAGGTCGACGCGCCCATCCTCACGGGGCGTCACCGCGCGCGGCACGGGCACAGGATCGATAGCGCCGGGAATCGGCATCAAGGGGGTGGCGGCTGACTGCATGGCCGCGCCCATAGCCGATTTTGGGGGATTTTGGAAGGGCGGCGCCTCAGTGCAATCTCGCACACCCCAGCGCCGCCGCGTCGATCGCCGTAGCCGCCCCGCGCAACGCATAGGTATCCGCAAACCCCCGCCCGCGCGCATCGCGGGTCTGCACGCTCATGCTGGTGGCCGATCGCATCGTCGCGACGATCGCCGCATCGGTCCGCGCGTCGGGTGCCCAGGCGTCGACCTGGCCCGCCACCAGCGTGAAGCGCCGGTCGCCCACGTTCAGGATCACCGCCGCGTCGCTCGCCCGCATCCGGCTCAGGCGGAAATGCACCTGCCCGCGCACCTGCTGGCGCGGCCAGCTCCCGACGGCGGCGAAGCCTTCCGATCTCGCCGTCACCGGCATGGCGATGGCATAGCAGCGCGGAGCAGCCGGATCGCGAAAGGCCCCCCAGGCTTCGAAAACGCCCAGCGAGTCACGCGCCAGCGCCCCCGTTCCGGACAACGCACCGAACGCAAGCATCGGCAGGGCAAGGGACCGGAGAAGTTTCACATCCCCGGCAAAGCCCAAGCTGTTCCCTTTTGCAACCCTTTGACCAGCGAAACGATCAGCGAGCGCTTGCAGGGGCCGTCACAGCGGTTATGAAGGACCATCCATCATTGTCGCCCGGATTCGACCGATTTCGGGCTTTGGCGAAAAAAGAAACGGACAGAACAGGGACATGAAGGCCACCATCGAACGCGCAACGCTCCTCAAGAGCCTCAGCCACGTCCAGTCGGTGGTCGAGCGGCGCAACACGATTCCGATCCTGTCCAACGTGCTGATCGAAGCGTCGGCCGACGGCGCGATCAAGCTGATGGCGACCGACCTCGACCTCCAGATCGTCGAGAGCGTCTCGGCGCAGGTCGAACAGCCCGGCGCCACCACCATTTCCGCGCACACCCTGTTCGATATCGCCCGCAAGCTGCCCGAAGGCAGCCAGGTGTCGCTCCATGCCGCCGAGGGCAAGATGCTGATTCAGGCGGGCCGTGCCCGCTTCAACCTGTCGACCCTGCCGCGCGACGACTTCCCGGTGATCGCGGAAGGCGACCTGCCGACCAGCTTCGAACTGCCGGCCGAGACGCTGAAGCAGATTATCGACAAGACGCGTTTCGCCATCTCGACCGAAGAGACGCGCTATTATCTGAACGGCATCTATTTCCATGTTTCCGATGACGGCCAGCCGGTGCTGAAGGCGGCCGCGACCGACGGCCACCGCCTCGCCCGCGTCACCGTGCCCCGTCCGGACGGCGCCGACGGCATGCCTGGCATCATCGTGCCCCGCAAGTGCATCGGCGAACTGCGCAAGCTGCTCGACGAGGTGGAAGGCTCGGTCCAGATCAGCCTGTCGGCCAGCAAGATCCGCTTCGGCCTGGGCAGCGCGATCCTGACCAGCAAGCTGATCGACGGCACCTTCCCCGATTACAGCCGGGTCATTCCGACCGCCAACGACAAGCTGCTCAAGATCGATCCGCGCAGCTTCGAGGAAGGCGTGGACCGCGTCGCCACCATCGCTACGGAAAAGACCCGCGCGGTCAAGATGACGCTGGATCGCGACAAGATCACCCTGTCCGTCACCAGCCCCGAAAACGGCACGGCAGCTGAAGAGGTGCCCGGTGCGTTCCAGGGGGAAGGCTTCGATATCGGCTTCAACGCCCGCTATCTGCTCGACATATTGGGCCAGATCGACAGCGAGGCGGTGGAACTGCATCTGGCCGACGCCGCCGCGCCGACGCTGATCCGCGAAAATGACCGTAGCCCGGCGCTCTATGTGCTGATGCCGATGCGGGTATAGCTTCCTTCAGGGTAAGCTTCTTTCAACATCTTATCGTTACGCGGGGGAGCATGACTTCCCTGCGGACGAATCTGGAGGCGTTCCAGTCCAGGCGGACTGACCTGATCGTGGCTCTCGGCCTTGGCGAAGGCGGGACGGACGTCGACGCATCCTGGGTTTCGGGCACGTTCGTCCATATCGCAAGGCTCTGGCCGCTGGTCCTGCTGGGCAAGCTCTGCATCACCGCATTGCTGCACGTCCCCTTTTACGAACGCGACAATATCGGCCATGCCGTTGCCCTGTCCGTCATGCTGCTGGTCGACGGCATCGCCATCGTGGCGCCGCGCGGCGCGCGTTTCCAGCGTCTTCGGCCGCATCACCAGAAATGGCTGATACTGCCCCTGGTGCTGCTGTCGGGCCTGGCTTTCAGCCTGATGCTGGGGCCTTCCCTGATCGGCGGCGCGCTGTCGCGCAATCTGGCGGCCGAACTGGCGGTGGCATTGATGGCGGTGTCGATCTTCGGCGACCGGCGGCTGCTGGGGGTAAGCTATTTTCTGGGCCTGTTGGTCGCATCGCTGGTGCAAGGCGCGGATTTCGCGCAGGTCGGCCTGCTTTTCAGTTGCATCGCGGTGCTGATGGTCGCGGCGCTGCGGCAGGCGGCGCACGACATGAACCGGGCCATCGCCTTCCATCGGCGCGACCTGCGCGCCCAGCGATCCGACCGGTTGCTGCACGAATATGAACGGTCGGGCCGCGGCTGGTTCTGGGAAACCGACCGGCATGGCTGCATCGTCTATATTTCCGACACGCTGGCCCGCACGCTCGACCTGCGCGACGAAACGCTGATCGGGCGCCCCATCACCGAAATCGTCCGCCCTGGTGACCGCCAGGAAGGGGACGGCGAACGGACGCTCGGCTTCCACCTGTCGGCGCGCACGGGCTTTGCCGATATCGCGGTTCGTGCCGCCATGGCGAAGGACGAACGCTGGTGGTCGATTTCCGGCCAGCCGGTGTTCAACGAATATGGCCAGTTCCACGGCTTCCGGGGGTCCGGCACCGATCTCACCGAAATGCGCCGCAGCCAGGCGGAGGTGAACCGGCTGGCGCAATATGATTCGCTGACCGGCTTGGCCAACCGCGTGCAGATGATGCGTTCGCTGGAGCAGGCGGTGGCGGGCACGAGCGGCCAGCCGCGCGACTGCACGCTGATGATGCTGGACCTCGACCGCTTCAAGACGGTCAACGACACGCTTGGCCATCCGGCGGGCGATGCGTTGCTGCGGCAGGTCAGCCGGCGCATCCAGCGCGTGGTCGGCGACAAGGGGCTGGTTGGCCGGCAGGGCGGCGACGAATTCAAGATATTGCTGCCCGGCCGGGCGGACAAGATCATGCTCGATCATCTGGCGCGGGCGATCATCGCCGATGTGTCGCAACCCTATACGATCGAGGGAACGGCCGTCGTCATCGGCGTGTCGATCGGCATCAGCTTCTGCCCGCAGGACGGCGTCACGGCGGAAGCGCTGATCCGCAACGCCGACCTTGCGCTCTATGCGGCCAAGGGCGACGGACGCGGCATCTATCGTTTCTATTCGCCGGAAATGCACGCCGATGCCGAGGACCGCCGGCAACTGGAAGAGGATCTGCGCAAGGCGCTGGTCAAGGATGGCCTGCACCTTGTCTATCAGCCGGTGGTCTCTTCCCAGACGGAGCAGATTACCGGCTATGAAGCGCTGCTGCGTTGGAATCATCCGATCCGCGGCTCCATTTCGCCGGCCCTGTTCGTGCCGATCGCGGAGGATAGCGGCCTGATCGGCCCGATCGGCGACTGGGTGCTGCGGACGGCCTGCCATGATGCCGCGCAATGGGCCGACGGCGTGCGGGTGGCGGTCAACGTCTCGCCCATCCAGTTCGCCAATCCGGGCCTGCCCTCCACCGTCATGAACGCGCTGGCGTCCGCCGGGCTGGCGCCCGAACGGCTGGAACTGGAAATCACCGAAAGCGTGTTCCTGAACGATGACGACGGCACCGAATCGATGTTCTCGCGGCTCAAGGGGCTGGGCGTGCGCCTGGCGCTCGACGATTTCGGCACCGGCTACAGTTCGCTCGGCTATCTGAAGAAGGCGCCCTTCGACAAGATCAAGATCGACCAGAGCTTCGTGCGTGGCGCCGCGATCAAGGGCAGCCGCAACAGCGCCATCATCAAGGCGATCGTCAGCCTGGCCGAAGCGCTGGGCATGGACACCACGGCGGAAGGCGCCGAAACCCAGGATGAGCTGGACCTGATCCGCCAACTGGGGTGCAGCCATATACAGGGCTATGTCTATGGCCGGCCCTTGCCCGCGGCCGATGTGCTGGTCCAGCAGCACGGGCAGCGGGGCATCATCCTGCCGCAGGGCTTCCAGTCGAGCAGGCCGGAACGCAAGACCATGTTGCGCACGGTCGCCGTGCACCATGACGGCCATGTCTATACCGGCCGCATCCGCAACATCTCCTCCACCGGGGCGCAGTTGGAGGGGCTGTGGAACGTGCCGGAAGGGACGCTGTTCGCCATCGAACTGGGGGATAGCCAAACCGTCAACGCGGTGGCCCGCTGGTCTAAGGAAGACCGTATGGGCGTGGAATTTACCCAGACGGTCGATATGGCAAAGCTGCGCGCCTTGCCGCGGTCGATCGCGTCCTGAAAGTTTGTCTGGAAATGCGCGGAAGGGCGCATTTCGAGGCGGCACCGGCCCTCTCCCCCACCCGGCCACCCAACGGTAGTATTCTATGGATGGCCGGGTGGGGGAGAGGGCCGGTGCCGAGAAGCGCCAAAGACGCATTTCCAAACAAAAAGAGGACCGAACGGCGAGGCTCAGATGGACGGCGAATCGCCCGCCAGCGATTTGACCCAGAATTGCATGGGATGGCTGGTTTCCCCATCCTCGCCCCATTCCTTCCAGCGGAACTGGCCGACCAGCCCCCCGACCGGCGCAAAACCCCTGCCGCGCCAGAAGGGATCGAGCGGCGAGTAGCCGGCGGGTCGTGCCGGATGGTCCGGCGGCCGGACGACCGCGCAGAAGCTCGCCATGGCAAAGCCCAGTTCGCCCGCCTTCGCCTCGCGCCGGTCGAAAAAGGCATGGCCGATGCCCCGGCCGCGCCAGCCGGGCAGGAGGACCGATTCGCCGAAATAATAGATCCGGCCGATGTCCATGCCGCGCTCCCGGAAGGGGGCGGCAAATTCGGCGGCATGATCCGCCATGGGCGCGGCGGTGGCGGCCCCGACCAGGCGTTCGGCTCCCTCCGGCCCGGCGAAGGCGCCTACGACCAGCGCACCCGGACTTTGCGCATAGGCGGCGAGATAATCGCGCTCATAGCCGCGATCCCCGTCATAAAGATAGGGAAAGGCCCGAAACACGGTGATGCGCAGGTCCGCCAGCGCGTCGAGCGCGGCAACCAGTGCCGCGCCCGTCAAATCCTCGATCCGGACGGGATCGTCGGCCAGCGCTTACTTGCCCGGGGCCTTTTCCGCCGGTGCGGCGGCGTTGCTTGCCGCATTGGCGGCTGTGGTCGGTGCGGCATTGTCGCCCCCTGCGGCGGGCGCGGCGTCGGCGGCGGGCAGCGGCAGGTTCGACCCCTGAGCGTTCAGCCAGGCGATGACGTTCGCGCGGTCGACCGGATTGCCCAGGCCAGCAAAGGTCATCTTGGTGCCCGGCGCGAATTCACGCGGCGAGGTCAGCCAGTGATCCAGCGCCTCGAAGGTCCAGTTGCCGCCCTTGCTCTTGAGCGCTTCGGAGAAAGCGAAGCCGCCCTTGCCCTGGCCGATCGCTTCGCCCACCGTGGCGTAGAGATTGGGACCGATGCCGTTGGCGCCGCCCTGATTGGCGGTGTGGCAGGCCGCGCACTTGGCAAACACCTTCTCGCCCGCCGCGACATCGGCGCTGGCGAGCAGGGTGTTGAGGCCGGGGCCGCTGGCGGCGGCGCCCGCGCCTTCGGCTTCCACGCCTTCGATCGCATAGCCCATCTTCTCGGGCCGCTCTTCATGGAAGAATTTGGAACTGACAATCGCGCCGCCCAGCGCGATGATACCCGCGAACAAAGCCCAACCGGCAGCGGTGTTGAAACGATCGCCCATTCGCTCGGATTCCCCTGGATTTCTGTTCTGGGCGCTTGTGGTCGCGTCCCCTCTCGCCCGCTGCCATAATGGCGCAAACGCGAACGTGCAAGCCGGGTTGAACGCGATCATGCGCGCTTTTCATGGCTTTGTGCACCAACAGCATGCTTGCGCGTGCGCGATGGAGTGAATAAGCGCGCTTTTCGTCCATGGAAAACTTCCCCGCCCCCGCCCGCCTCCTTGTCGCGGAAATGGCCGCAAAGGCCGCTGCCGACCCTGCTCGCGCCGTCGCCTTCCAGGGCGCGCCGGGCGCCAATTCGCACCTTGCCGCGCTCGGCTACGCGCCCGATTGCCTGCCCCTGCCCAGCTTCGCGTTCGAGGATGCGATCGACGCGGTGCGGAACGGCGAAGCCGCGCGGGCGATCATTCCGATCGAGAACAGCCTGCACGGACGGGTCGCGGACATGCATTTCCTGCTGCCCGAATCCGGGCTGCACATCATCGACGAATATTTTCTGCGCATCCGGCACTGCCTGATGGCGCCCGACACCGCCCCGGTGAAGAGCGCGGTCAGCCACCCCCAGGCGCTGGGCCAGTGCCGCCATTATCTGCGCGATCGCGGCATCCAGCCGGTCAGCTATGCCGATACGGCGGGCGCGGCGGCGCTGGTCGCGGAAACCCAGGTGGCGGGCGAGGGGGCGATCGCCCCCTATCTGGCGGCGGAACTTTATGGCCTGCGGCTGGTGGCGGAGAATATCGAGGACAGCGACGACAATATGACCCGCTTCCTGGTCCTCTCGCGCGAGCCGAAGATGCCGACGGCGGGCGTGGGACTGGTGATGACCACCTTCCTGTTCGAGGTGAAGAATATCCCCGCCGCGCTCTACAAGGCGATGGGCGGTTTCGCGACCAATGGCGTCAACATGACCAAGCTGGAGAGCTACCAGCGCGGCGCCAGCTTCGCCGCGACGGAATTTTATTGCGATATAGAGGGAATGCCCGGCGATCCGGCGGTCGATCGCGCGCTGGCGGAACTGGAATTCCACACCAAATGGGTGCGGATGCTGGGAAGTTACCGGCAGGCCAGACCCAGAACGTGACCTTCGGCGCAGGGCTGCTATAGTCCCGCCATGGTCGCAGCCGTCATCCTGTCCGCCTTGGCGATGAGCCTGATCGTCGCGGTGCGCTATCTGCTGACCAGCGGGGGCTTCGCCTGGGCGACGCGGCTGCGCCAGCCCGGCCTCTATCGCGGTCTGGACCGGCAGATTCGCCGCGAAATCGGCTGGTCGCTGGCGTCCGCGCTGATCTACGGGATTCCGGCGGGCGTGGTCGCATGGGGATGGCAGGCGCGTGGGTGGACGCGGGTCTATGCCGACGTCCACGCCTTTCCGCTCTGGTATCTGCCGGTCTCGGTGCTGCTCTATCTCGCCGCGCATGACGCCTGGTTCTACTGGACGCATCGCTGGATGCACCGGCCCCGGCTTTTCCGCATCGCCCATGCCGTGCACCATGCCAGCCGCCCGCCCACGGCCTGGGCGGCGATGAGCTTCCACCCCTGGGAAGCGCTGACCGGCGCGGTCGTCATCCCGGCGCTGGTCTTCCTCATCCCCATCCATGTCGCTGCGCTGGGCGCGGTGCTGACGATCATGACCGTGATGGGCGTCGGCAACCATATGGGGTGGGAGATGTTTCCGCCCTGGCTCGTGAAGGGACCGGTGGGACGCTGGCTGATCACCGCCAGCCATCACCAGCGGCATCATGAGCAATATGCCTGCAACTATGGGCTTTATTTCCGCGTCTGGGACCGGCTTTGCGGGACGGACAGGGGTTTGGGCAGATTCAGGGAGGCGGCGTGAAGACGGGATCGGTGATGCTGATGACGCTGTTGATGGGCGCGGCCCCGGCCGATCTGGCACAGCCGCTCAGCATGGAGGTGCGGGGCCTGCGGTCGGCGAAGGGCAATGTCCTGATCTGCGTCACCCGGTCGCCGCGCTATTTCCCCGATTGCACCCATGATCCCGAAAAGCGGCATTTCGCGGTGCCGGTGAAGGCGGGGACGATCGCGCTGGGCGCGATGGCGCCCGGAACCTATGCGATCGCCATCGTCCATGATGAGAATGGCAATGGAAAGCTGGACACGTTCGCTGGCATCCCGCGCGAAGGGGTGGGCTTTTCGCGCAATCCCGCGATCCGCTTCGGCGCGCCCAGCTTCAAATCCGCGCAGTTCGCCGTGGCGGGCGCTGCGGTGCAGCAGGACATCCGGGTCAAATATTTCCTCTAGGAATCACGGCAAGTCAGGGAACTGGAACGCGCGACCTGATGCAATCGGGCCGCAAGCCGCTACAATCGTACGCTTTTCCACCGGCCTTGTTCCAATGGGGTGACGCCCCACATAAGGCGCTGTATGGAGGCGGCGAGTGACCGCACAGGCAGCAGGAGATTTTGAAGTGGCGACCCTGGGATTGAGCGAGGCCGACAAGGCATCGGTGGAGGCTTTCCGCCGGGATGTGGTGGACCCGTCGCGCACGAGCCTGGTGATCGTCGACTTCTGGGCCGAATGGTGCGGCCCCTGCAAGCAGCTGGCGCCGGTGATCGAGAAGGTCTGCGCCGACTATGCGCCCAAGGGCGTGAAGCTGGTCAAGATCAATGTCGATGAGGACAAGTTCATCGCGGCGCAGTTCCGCGTCCAGTCGATCCCGACCGTCTATGCCGTGTTCCAGGGCCAGCCGGTCGCTGATCTCAGCCAGGCGCGCACCGAAGGGCAGCTCAAGCAATATCTCGACCAGTTGCTGGCCCAGTTGCCGATCGAATCCGATGAAAAGGCCCAGTTGCAGGAAATCGCCCCGCTGATCGCCATGGGCGAGGAACTGCTGGCCGGTGGCGAGGCGGAACGCGCGCTTTCCGTGTTCCAGCAGATCGGCCAGATGGTGCAGGACAATGCGGAGGTCGCTTCGGGCGAGGCGCGGGCGCTGGCGGCGCTGGGGCAACTTGACAAGGCGGAGGCGGTGCTGGCGGCGCTGCCCGCCGACGTGGCGAAGGATCAGGCGATCGAGCGGGCGCGGGCTGCGATCGCGCTCAAGCGGGACGCGAAGCCGGTGGCGGACCTTTCCGGTATCGCGGCGAAGGTCGCGGCCGATCCCGACGATCATGAGGCGCGCTTCGAACTCGCCAACGGCCTTATGGCCAATGGCGACCGGGACGGCGCGGCCGAACAGTTGCTGGAAAGCGTGCGGCGCGACCGGGCCTGGAACGATGGCGCGGCGCGGGCGCAGCTCATCAAGCTGTTCGAGGCGACGGGGCTGGAAGACCCCTGGGTGGCGGCGCAGCGGCGCAGGCTTTCGCAAATCCTCTTTTCCTGATCCCCGCGATGGCGCGCGTGTCCATCTTTCCCCTGTCGGGCGCCCTGCTGCTGCCGGGGATGGAGTTGCCGCTCCATATTTTCGAGCCGCGCTACAAGGCGCTGATCCACGACGCGGTGGCGCGGGACCGGCGGATCGGCATGATCCAGCCGCGCGAGGAGGGGGAGAAACCGGCGCTCTTCGACATGGGGTGCCTGGGCCACATCACCCATATCGAGGCGCTGGAGGATGGGCGGTTCAATATCGTCCTCAGGGGGCTGGCGCGGTTTCGCGTGGTGCGGGAACTGGACGTGCCGACCGCCTTTCGCCAGATCGAGGCGGACGTGGAGCCGATGGCGCAGGAGGATGAGATCCTCTCCGCCGTCGAACGCGCGGCGCTGGAGCTGGAATCGCGGCGTTTCGCCGAAGCGCTGGGCTATGTGGTGGACTGGACGGCGGTGTCGCGGCTGGACGATATGGCGCTGGTCAACGGCATCGCGCAGATCGCTCCCTTCGACCCCGCCGCCAAGCAGACCCTGCTGGAGGCCGATACGCTGGGCGACCGGAGCGACCGGATCATCCAGCTCATGCAGATCGTCGGGCGCATCGAGCGCAACGGCGGCGCGACCATGCAATGAGCGGGCCAGCGAGTGGGACAATGAGTGGCGCCCCCGATCCTGCCTTGCTGGCCAAGCTGGCATGCCCGGTGACGCGGACGCCGCTGCGCTGGGACGCGGAACGAAGCGAACTGGTGTCGGACGCGGCGGGCCTGGCCTTCCCGGTGCGCGATGGCGTGCCCGTGCTGGTGGTCCGCGAAGCCCGGTCCATCTGACTGGCGGTTTCGGGTGGCAGGCGGACGTCGTTTCTCCCCTCCCGCAGGCGGGAGGCGGGTGTCTGGGATTGGCCGATAGTGTTGAAAAAGCCGGGCTTGCAGTAATTGCGCGGTCCTGATTCACTGATCCTGTCGTTAGGAGACAGGCTCATGATGGGTGATCGGACGGTGATGCAGGAGGCGCTGTTTTACAGCTTCAGGCTGGAAGACCATGTTCCCCAGAACCACCTGTTGCGGGCGGTGGATCGCTTCGTTGATCTGGACGGTATCCGGGAGAAGCT
>NZ_JAKUJY010000027.1 GCF_022664535.1 Sphingobium trunci
GGCATGGGCATGGAGGGGCCGACGGCTGATCCCTTATAGTTTCACGGAGAGACCATGAATATCGAAGGTTTGGCAGCGATCGTTGCGGGCGGTGCATCGGGCCTCGGCGGAGCGACCGCCGAGCGGCTGGCCGCGCGCGGCGCGAAGGTCACGATCCTCGACCTCAACAGCGATGAGGGCGAGGCGCAGGCGGCAAGGCTGAACGGCCTGTTCGTTCGCGCCGACGTCACCAGCGAAGAACAGGTCGAAGCCGCGCTGGATCGGGCAGAGGCGGCGCATGGCACAGCCCGCATCCTCGTGAACTGCGCAGGGATAGCGCCGCCCGCCAAGGTCATCGGCGGCGGCGGCAAGGCCTTGCCCCTGGGGGATTTCACCAAGATCATCAGCATCAACCTGATCGGCACCTTCAACATGCTGTCCAAATTCGCCGGCCGGTTGCATCAGGCGGAACCGGTGGGCGAGGAACGCGGCGTCATCATCAACACCGCGAGCGTCGCCGCGTTCGAAGGGCAGATCGGGCAAGCCGCCTATGCGGCGTCCAAGGCCGGCATTGCGGGCATGGCGCTGCCGGTCGCGCGCGAATTCGCCCGATATGGCATCCGCGTCATGACCATTGCGCCCGGCATCTTCTGGACCCCCATGCTCGCGGGACTGCCGCAGGAGGTGCAGGTCTCGCTCGGGCAACAGGTTCCGTTCCCCAACCGCCTCGGCAAGCCGGAGGAATATGCCGCGCTGGTCGAAAGCATCGTCACCAACCCCATGCTGAACGGCGAACTCATCCGTCTGGATGGCGCCATCCGCATGGCGCCGAAATGAGCAGGGCGGCGCGGCGGGTCACGGACGGCTGGTGCGTTCGGGCTGCCCGGCGGAAGCGACCGATGCCTGCGCCACGGCGGGGATGAGATCCTGCCACCCGCCGCCCAGCGCGCGATAGGAGGCGACGGCGGCACGGGCCGCTTCCGATTGCGCCTGGGCGCGGGCATCGCGCGTGTCCAGCAGCCTCCTGTCGGCATCAAGAACTTCGATGAGGCTGACCACCCCGCCCTTATAGGCCGCGAGCGAGGCCTCTTGCGCGCGGGCAAGCGCCTTTTCGCCCCCGGCCAGCGTCCTGGCCTGCGCCTCCCGCTCGACCAGCGCGGACAGGGCATTTTCGACATCTTCGGACGCGCGCAGCACGGCGAGGCGATAGGCCGCCAGCGCCTCTGCATTGGCGCCCCTGGCAGTAGCGATTTCCGCCTCCACCCGGCCGAAATCGAACAGCCGCCAGCGCAGGCCCAATATCCCCTGGCCCTGGCTGGCGCTGCCCGAGAAGAGCGACCCGCCGGCGGTCGTCGCAGTGCCGATCAGGCCGCTGAGCGAGAATTTCGGGAAATATTCGGAGACGGCGACGCCGATGCGGGCATGGCTTGCGGCCAGCCTGCGCTCGGCGACGATGAGGTCGGGACGGCGGCGCAGCAGGTCGGCCGGTGTCCCCATGTCGGACAAAGCGGGCACTGCGGGGATCGGTGCGGGCACGGACAGGGCGGCGCGGTGGGTACCAGGCTGGGTACCGACCAGCACGTCGAGCGCGTTCATCCCGGCGTCCAGGCCGCTCCGCAGCACGGGGATGCTGGCCTGCACCTGCGCCAGAGCGCCCTCCGCCTGGCGAAGCTGGAGTTCGGCCGCGACACCCTTCTCATATTGGAGGCGGACGATGTCGACCAGGCGTTGCTGCGTGCGGCTCTGATCCTGCGCCACCGCGAGCCGGGTCTGAAGGGTTCGAATGAGGATATAGCTGTCGGCGACCTGCGCGGCGACGGAAAGGCGCGCGGCGGCGACCCCGGCCTGAGAAGCCTGATATTCGGCACGGGCAGCCTCCTGACCCCGGCGCAGTCCGCCGAACAGATCGATTTCCCAGGCAGCAGCCAGGCCGACGTCATAGAGCTCGCCGTCGCGGTCGAAACCCGGCGCTGCGCTCGCGAGACGGCCCAGCGGAGTGTCGAGCGACTGGTGCGCCGCTGCCGCCGATCCCGAGACCGAGGCGGACGGAAGCAAGGCAGCGTCGGCAGAGCGCAGGGAGCCGCGGGCCTGCGACACACGAGCGGCGGCTTGTGCGATGTCGAGGTTGCCGGCCAGCGCCTCCTGCACCAGACCGGTCAGCAGCGGATCGCCAAAGCGCGACCACCAGAAGCCCGAATCGCCGCTTTCGGGAACCGTCCGGGCGGCAATGGCTGGTGCGCCGATGAAGGCTGGGGGCGAGGCGATGTCGGGACGGCGATAGTCAGGACCGACGGCGCATCCGGCCAGCGCGGTCGCGACCAGCAGCGTGGCGGGACGAAGCGCCATGGCGGCGGCGGATATTCGGTTCCTGAGCATGGCGGCTGTCCCGATCCGGAAAGCATGTATGAGAGCTGTGAGTAACCAATATACGTTTTGGTCACTGGTTGTCAATCGTCGCGAGGATTGATATGGTGGGAGCATGAACGAGACAAGCAAAGTCGCATCCGGCCAGCGCGGCCCGGCGGAGACGGACAAGCGCCACGCCATCGTCGCCGCCGCCAAGGACCATTTCAGCCTCTATGGCTATGCCAAGACGACAGTCGCCGACCTCGCCAAGGCGATCGGTTATTCCAAAGGCTATATCTATAAATTTTTCGAATCGAAGCAGGCGATCGGCGAGGCGATCTGCACCGGCTGCCTGAGCGCCATCCTGGCAGCAGTGGACGAGGCGCTGGTCGGCGATCTGAGCGCAACGGAAAAGTTCAGGCGCCTTTTCAAGACGATAATAGAGCAGAGCAGCGCGCTCTTCTTCGATGACCGCAAATTATACGATATAGCGGCTGCGTCGACGCTGGAACGGTGGGGATCCTCGGAGCGCTATGTGGCGCGGGTCGGAGACCTGCTCCAGGCGATTATTCTTCAAGGCCGCGAATCGGGCGAGTTCGAGCGCAAGACGCCGCTGGACGAAACCTGCCGCGCCATCATGCAGGTCATGCAGCCGTTCATGAATCCCATCATGCTCGAACATAATCTGGACGTGCTTCCCGACGCGGCGAACGAGGTGACAAGCCTGGTCCTGCGAAGTCTCGCGCCTTGAGAAGATGATGATTGTGACCAGTTGACATATTGGTCACTCGATGCGATCTAGACATGATCCTCGTCGGAGAGTGTCCATGAACCGCACGTCATCTCTTCTCCCGCTTCTGATTGCAGGCATCCTGCCGCTCACCCTCGCCGCCTGCAGCAAGGCGGAGGCGGACCCGCGCACGGAACCGCAACGCGTGCGTGTCGCCACAGCGGAGGTCGCGGGCGAAATCGGCCGCAGCTTCAACGGGATCGTTTCCGCCCGCGTGCAGAGCGACCTCGGCTTCCGGGTCGGGGGCAAGATCGTGGCACGGCTGGTCGACACGGGGCAGGCCGTGCGCCGGGGTCAGCCGCTGATGCGGATCGACCGCACCGATCTGGCCCTGGCGACCATGTCCCAGGCGGGACTGGTCGCAGCGGCACAGGCTCGGGCGGTCCAGACGGCGGCCGACGAGCGCCGCTTGCGCGACCTCGTGTCAGCGGGCGCGGTTTCCGCGTCCGCCTATGACCAGGCGAAGGCAGCCGCCGACGCCGCCCGTGCGCAACTGTCGGCGGCGCAGGCGCAGGCGGGCGTCGCGCGCAACGAGGCGGGCTATTCCGTGCTGGTCGCCGACGCCGACGGAATCGTCGTGGAAACGCTGGCCGAACCGGGACAGGTCGTGACCGCCGGACAGACGGTGGTGCGGCTGGCCCGGTCGGGGGCGCGGGAGGCCGTGATCGCCCTGCCTGAAACGATCCGCCCTGCGATCGGTTCGACGGCCCGCGCGACCAGCTTCAGCGGCAACGCGACCGGTATCGCCCGCCTGCGCCAATTGTCCAACGCCGCCGACCCGCAGACCCGCACCTTCGAAGCGCGCTACGTGCTCGAAGGCGCGGCGGCGGACGCGCCGCTGGGCTCCACGGTCACGGTCGCGCTGACCCAGGCACGCGGCGCAACCGCACGGCAGATCCCGCTCGCCGCGATCCATGACGGTGGCAAAGGTCCAGGCGTCTGGGTGATCGGCGGCACGCCCCGCCAGGTTCATTGGCGGCCGGTACAAGTGGCCGCGCTGGGTGAGGAGACGGCCACCATCACCGGCGGCCTGCGGCCGGGCGAACGGTTCGTGGCCCTGGGCGCCCATCTCCTTCATGAAGGTCAAACCGTGCGCGAGCAGGCGTCCGTCGTAGCGGAGCGCGGCCGATGAGCGGCGGCTTCAACCTGTCGGCGCTTGCCGTGCGCGAACGGTCCGTGACCTTGTTCCTGATCATCGCCATGTCGGTGGCCGGCCTGTTCGCATTCCTCAATCTGGGCCGCGCCGAAGACCCCAGCTTCACGATCAAGTCGATGACGGTCGTCACCACCTGGCCGGGCGCCACGGCACGGCAGATGCAGGATCAGGTCGCCGAGCCGCTGGAAAAGCGGATGCAGGAACTGAAATGGTACGACCGTACCGAAACCTTCACCCGGCCCGGACTGGCGTTCACCACGGTCACGCTCAAGGACTCGACGCCCCCCGCCGCCGTGCCGGAAGAATTTTATCAGGCTCGCAAGAAGCTGAACGACGAGGCCGCCAATCTGCCGCGCGGCGTCCAGGGACCGTTCGTCAACGACGAATATGGCGACGTCACCTTCGCGCTCTACGCCCTGAAGGCGAAGGGCGAACCCCAACGGCTGCTGGTGCGGGAGGCGGAGCAGATAAGGCAGCGAATGCTGCACGTTCCGGGCGTCAAGAAGGTCAACATCATCGGCGAGCGGCCCGAGCGCATCTTCGTCGATTTTTCCCACGAACGCCTGGCGACTCTGGGCGTGTCGGCGCGCGACATATTCGCCGCGCTCAACGGCCAGAATGCCCTGACCCCCGCCGGTTCCATCGAGACCAGCGGTCCGCAGGTGCAGGTTCGCCTGGACGGAGCGCTCGACGACCTCGACAAGATCAGGAACACGCCCGTTGTCGCGGCGGGACGTACGCTGAAACTGGCCGACATCGCGGAGGTGCGGCGCGGCTATGAGGATCCCGCCACCTTCCTGATCCGTCACCAGGGCGAACCGGCGCTGATCCTGGGCGTGGTCATGAAGGAACGGTATAATGGCCTTCGGCTGGGCGAGGATCTGGCGAAGGAGGCTGCCGCCATTTCCGCTGAGATGCCGCTTGGCCTCTCCTTCACCAAAGTGACCGATCAGGCGGTCAACATCACCGAAGCCTATAACGAGTTCATGCTGAAATTCTTCGTCGCGCTGGTCGTGGTGATCGCCGTCAGCCTGATCTCGCTCGGCTGGCGCGTGGGCATCGTGGTCGCGCTGGCCGTACCGCTCACGCTGGCCGGTGTGTTCGTCATCATGCTGGCGACCGGGCGGGATTTCGACCGCATCACGCTGGGCGCATTGATCCTGTCGCTGGGCCTGCTGGTCGACGACGCGATCATCATCATCGAAACCATCGTCGTGAAGATGGAGGAAGGCCGCGACCGCATCTTTGCCGCCAGCTATGCCTGGGCCACACCGCCGCGCCGATGCTGGCAGGCACGCTGGTGACGGTGATCGGCCTGATGCCGGTCGGTTTCGCCAAGTCGGGCGCCGGCGAATATGCGGGCAACATCTTCTGGGTGGTGGGTTTCGCGCTGCTGACCAGCTGGGTGGTGGCGGTTGTCTTCACCCCCTATCTGGGCGTCAGGCTGCTACCCGACATCCAGCCGGTCGAAGGCGGTCATGCCGCCATCTACGACACGCCGCGCTATCGCCGGTTGCGATCGATCATAGGCTGGGCGGTGGCGCGCAAGAAGATGGTGATGCTGGGCACGGGGGCAGCCCTTGTCGTCGCGATCTTCTCCATGGGCCTAGTGAAGCAGCAATTCTTTCCGATTTCCGACCGGCCGGAAGTGTTCGTCGAGGTGCAGATGCCCGAAGGCACCGGCATAGAGGCGACCAGCGCCGCGACGGCGAAGGTCGAGGCGTGGCTGCGCAGGCAGCCCGAGGCGAAGATCGTCACCAGCTATATCGGACAGGGCGCGCCGCGCTTCTACCTTGCCATCTCGCCCGAACTGCCCGACCCCAGCTTTGCCAAGATCGTCGTGCTGACGCCGGACGAAAAGGCACGCGAGGCGCTCAAACGGCGGGTGCGGCAGGCGGCCGCCGATGGGCTGGCGCCGGAGGCGCGCATCCGCGCGACTCAGATCGTCTTCGGCCCTTATTCCCCCTTTCCCGTCGCCTTCCGCGTCATGGGGCCGGAACAAGCCAAGGTGCGCGCCATCGCAGAGCAGGTGCGGGCGGCGATGCTGAAGAACGGCGGCATGCGGCAGGTCAACACCGACTGGGGCGAACGGGTGCCGGCGGTCCATTTCGTGCTGGACCAGGACCGGCTGCGGGCAATCGGCCTGTCGTCGCAGGACGCCTCGCAACAATTGCAGTTCCTGTTGACCGGGGTGCCGGTGACGCAGGTGCGTGAGGATATACGGTCGGTCGAGGTGGTCGCGCGCAGCGCTGGGACGGACCGCTTCGATCCCGCGAAACTCAGCAACTTCACCCTGACCGGCGCGTCCGGGCAGCGCGTGCCGCTCGACCAGATCGGCCGGGCGGAAGTGACGATGGAAGATCCGATCCTGCGCCGCCGCGACCGCTACACGACCATCACGGTGCGGGGCGACATCGGCGAAGGGCTTCAGCCGCCCGACGTCGCCCTTGCGGTCATCAAGGAGATTGACTCCATCGTGAAGGCGCTGCCCCCCGGCTACAAGATCGAGACGGCGGCCGCCCTTGAGGAAGCGGGCAAGGCCAATGTCGCGCTGGCGGCGGTCTTTCCCATCATGATCGTGCTGATGATGGTGGTCATCATCTTTCAGGTCCGCTCCCTTTCGGCCATGGCCATGGTGCTGCTGACGGCGCCGCTGGCGCTGGTGGGCGTCGTCCCGACGCTGATCCTCTTCCACCAGCCCTTCGGGTTCAACGCGATATTGGGCCTTATCGGGCTGGCGGGGATCATCATGCGCAACACGCTGATCCTGGTCGGGCAGATCCACCAGAACGAGAAGGACGGGCTGGCACCCTATCATGCCGTGGTGGAGGCGACGGTACAGCGGTCCCGGCCGGTCATATTGACCGCGCTGGCAGCAGTGCTGGCCTTCATCCCCCTGACCTTCTCGGTCTTCTGGGGATCGCTCGCCTTCACCCTGATCGGCGGGACGATCGGTGGGACGGCTCTGACCCTGATCTTCCTGCCGGCCCTCTATGCGATCTGGTTCAGGATCAGACCCGACGACCGCGCGCCGACCGCGCCCCATCCCCAAAGCCGCGTCCCCACCGGCACGGCCGTCGCATGAACGGACGGACATGGCGCGGGGAAGCGCACTCTTCGCCGGAGTATCGAGCGGTATCGGCGTCCTTTATGCCGACGGCTCCCCTGGCGCGGCCACACCAACCCGCTCTTACCAGTTGATCGATATGCGCCCGTACAAATACCGCCCGTTGAAGCCGAAGGGCGAATAATAGGGGAAAGCCACCACCCCACTGCTGTTGTTCGCCGCGAGCAACGCATCGGGATAGATGTCGAACAGATTGTTCGCGCCGATCGCGATACCGACGGCTTTCACAGGGCGATAGCGTGCTTCCAGGTCGATGATCGTCTTCCTGCCGCTATGGCTATCCCCTGCCGCAGTCGAACCGGGCTGGGTCACATCCCCATAATAGGTCGCGCGCGCGGTGGCGCCGAACTGTTCCAGCGTCCAATCGATCGAGCCCACGACCTTGGTACGCGGCGTGCCCTTTTCTATGCTGACGATGCGCTGGCGTGAGAACAGCACCGGCGTTGGATCAAGCGCAACCGCCGTAGACACCGGCACGCTGTCGACCTTGATATCGTTGAAATTGGCTGCCGCCGTCAGATCGAGCTGACCGATAGCGCTGTTCAGGCGATAATGGGCAACCGCATCGACACCCTTTGTCGTGGTACGCACGCCATTGACGAAGAAACGGGCGGCCGACACGCCATAGGGCGCAAGCAACGCCCTAACTTGAGGGCTGAAGCTGGACTGGATATTTTCCGACAGACCCAGTCCGTTGCGGACCCGGATCCAGTAACCATCGACCGTCAGATCGAACCCGCCACTCCGTATCACCGTGCCCGCCGACAGGTTGGTCGACTTTTCAGGCTTTAGCGGCAGGCCGCCCAATGCCGTGCCGATATCGCTGACGGACGGGAAGGTACCGGTTTCGACAATGTTGGGCGCGACGAAGACCGATGCAGTGGAGGTGAAATATTGCTGCTGGAGCGACGGCGCACGGAATCCGGTCGATGCCGTGCCACGCAGCGCGATCCACGGCGCGAGGTCGAAACGCGCCGACACCTTGCCGGTCGCGACATTGCCGAAGTCGGAATAATGTTCGCCACGGCCGGCCAGGCCCAGCGTCAGTGCGTCGGCCGGATGCGCCTCCAGGTCGATATAGGCCGCGACATTCTCACGATGCACGTTGACGACGTTCGATGGCTGGAACCCGCCAAAACCCTGCGCGCCGCTACCCAGCGCCGAATTGCTGCCGAGCGGGCCGCGATCATAGGAGGCGGGTTCCCCGGCCAGGATCTTATAGCTTTCCCGGCGGAATTCCCAACCCCATGCGATGTTGAGGTCGCCGCTGCCCAGCGGCACCTTGCGGTTCATATCGATACCGCCCAACGCCTGGTCGTAGATCAGCGCGCCATCATAGAAGGAGGTCGGGGAATTCGCGCCATAGGTGGAATTGAGCGAATTTTCAGTACGGAAATCGAGGCGATTGCGGCCATAGGACAGCTTGATCGTCGCATTCCAGTCACCAATTCCGCCCCGGGCGCCGGTAGTAACGGTCAGGTCCTTGGACCGGACATTGATCAGTGGCAGGAAACCATCCGGATAGAGCGATGCAATATTGTTGACGTTGCTGGGCACGCGCGGGAAGGCAGCGCTGGTACTGTCGCGATATTGATAGCCACCGAACGCATAGAGTTCCCAGCCCTCGCCAAGCGGATGAGCGGCATTGAAATAGAAGGTGCCCTGCCCGACATCGGGATCACCGAAGCGGGAGCGGACCACGGCGGGCGTGGCGCGGGGATCAACGTCGCCACGGCTGGTGGGATTGCGGTTCAGATACTCACCGCTGATCGTCAGGAAACCTTCCGCGCCCAAAGCGAAGCCCTGCCAGCCGGACACGGTAACCGTCTCCCCATCCGAAGCATGGCGAGATGAACGGGCTGCGTCGATATCCGTATCATATTGACCGTAGGATAGCGTGGCGCCGCCGCCGCTCCGTGCTTCGCGCAGGCGCAGATTGACAACCCCGGCGATCGCGTCGGAACCATATTGTGCCGATGCACCGTCACGCAGCACCTCGATCCGCTCCAGCGCGACGCCCGGAATGGTGTTGAGGTCGACTGCCGCTGCGCCTCGACCCACCGAGCCATTGGTGTTGAGCAGAGCAGAGGGATGCGCGCGCACTCCGTTGATCAGCACCAGCGTCTGGTCGGGCGACATGCCGCGCAGCGTCGCGGGACGAATGGAGTCGGTTCCATCCACCGCCGCATTGCGCGGAAAATCGATGGACGGAGCGATCGCCGCCAGCGCCGCACCCAGTTCGGTCGTACCCTGCTGGCGCAGATTTTCCCCGGAAAGGACATCCACCGGAGCCACCGAATCAAGCCTGGTGCGTCCCTGTACGCGGGTGCCGGTGACGATGATGTCAGCGCCATCTTCCGAAGCCGGTGCCGCCTGTGCCGCGGCCTGGACAGGTAAGGCTGCCGCGATCAGGCCGCTGGTGAGAAGTGCGTGGCGGAGGGACATATTTTTCTCTCTTTTAAACTGACGGGTTCGGCGCCTCCTAAAATCTATCTATTCGATAGACAACGCGTCCTGTTGCTTTTTCAAACACCCTGTTGCCGTGAGGCAACGCTGTTGTTTGGACCGGCAAGCCGATCCGGAGAAGGTCGAGTGGCGTTATGCCGAACGTTCCATCGCACGCTTGTAGGCGTCGCGACCCGTCGTGCGGGCGAGATAGTCTTGCTCGACGTCGCCCAGGGTGATGCCGCAGTTCCTCAGGCCCAGGTTGAGGGCAAAGGTCACCGAGATGTCGGCGGCGGTGAAGGCGTCGCCCGCGAGGTAGGGCGAAGAGGCAAGCCGTTGGCTGACCAGCTTCAGCCGCTTACGGACCGCCTGCAGACACCAGCCCGCCCCCCAATTCTCCCGATCGGACTCGGGTGCAAGGAAGCGGCTGACGACGACGGGCATCATCAGGGTGGCCAGACCGGCTTCGCCCAGGTGCAGAAACTGCTGGTAGGCGGCGAAGTTGGAATCGTGCGGCGCGGGCGCCAGCGGCGTCGGGCCATAGCGGGCTATCAGATACTCCATGATCGCGATCGATTCGACCATGACGACGTCGCCATCCTGGATCGCCGGAATATAGTCGGCGGGGTTGATCGCCAGGAACTCCGGATCCCGCTCGGCCGCCAGCATGTCCACCTGTCGAACATGGTAGGGAAGGCCCATCTCCTCCAGCACCCAGGCAACCCGGATCGATCGCGAGGTCTGTCCGCCCCATAGGGTAATCATGCGCTGGCCCCTCCCTGATGCAGTGAACCCTATAGCATTAGCGTCCAAGTACATGAGAAGCTTGACTTCTGCGATGTCCATTTTGGGAAAGTGGCTTGAACATCCTGGCAGCCTCCCCTCCATGTGGATCCGTTCCGGACGTTCATGCTGTTATCGGCTCGCCCCAAGCCGCACAGCGCGCCATCACGCTCAACGGGATGTAGCTATGCAAGATGCCTCCCTTCATCCCTCGCCCGCCGCCTGCCTGATTACCGCCGCCGTTTATGCCGGGTTGATGAGGTAGCGTGTTCCTGGGCCGCCGCGAAGCGCGCCGCCGCAGTGATCGATCCATCCCGCTTGATGGCCTTCATGCAGATGGTCGTGGAAAATCTCTTGACGCCGGGGAGCCGGCTGAGGTCGCGGCGCAGCAGGCTGTCGAGCCTCGAGACATCCGACGATATCACCTGCAGCAGATAATCGGCCTCGCCTGCCACCGCGTGGCAATCGACAACGGCCGGATGCGCCACTATCGCCTGTTCGAAGGCCTCATAATATTCGAAATCGACGGAAACCTGCAGGAAAGCACGTTGGCCAAGGCCGAGCGCCAAGGGATCGACCGCCGTGCGATATCCCTCGATCACACCGGCATTTTCCATCGCCTGAACCCTGTTCCAGCAGGGCGTCTTGGACAGTCCGACACGTTCGGCGAGCTGGTTGAAGGGCTGCCGCGCGTCCCCCTCAATGGCTTCAAGGATCGCGATATCCCCGCTGTCGAGACCAGCGTACATGATGAAATCCCCGGAAAGAATATGGGACCAGTAATGGTCTAAATAAGAGGACATCATCCTAATTCTGGATTATAATCCGGTCAATAAGGACCGACATTCCGCAGCAGCCAGGCTAGACTGGGCATTCCATCCATCAAAGGCCCGCTGCATGCTCCTTCCGATCGAGCACAAGTCCCGATTTCATGTGCCGCCTGGCGGTCCCTATCTGCTGGCGCACAGCGCGGGCTGTCTGCCCACCCAGGCCGCGGCGACGCTGGAACAGGAGTTGCTGGATCCCTGGCGACAGGCGGGGGGCAATGCATGGGGCAGCTGGCTGCGATCCATTGACGGATTCCGCGACCTGCTGTCCCAGTTGTTCGGAGGAAGGCCGAGCGAATGGACCCCTCAATCCAGCGTGTCGGGCGGGATTTTCCGCTACCTGTCCGGCCTTCCGGCGCATGAGGGCAAAAGCGTCATTCTTGCCTCGCAGGAGGCGTTCCCATCCGTTCTTTATGCCCTGCAAGGACTGGAGAGGATCGGCCTGCGGCTTGAACTTGTGGAGGGCGATCCGTCGCAGCTTGCATCGTGGAGCCGGGCCGGAGACGCGGATGTGGCGGCGGTCGTCCTGATGCATGTGCATTCGAACAGCGGGCGCCTCAGTCCGATCGAAGCCATTACCGAAATCGCGCACGCCGCCGGGGCGGCTGTGGTCGTCGATATCGCCCAATCTGGGGGAGTCGTGCCGATCGAGGTCGGCCGATGGAATGCGGATGCAGTGGCCGGGACGTCGTTGAAATGGCTCTGCGGCGGTCCGGGCGGCTGCTTCCTCTGGACCAATCCGAAGACCGTGGGACATATCGAGCCGATGGAGCGCGGATGGTTTTCCCACGCCGATCCGTTCGAAATGGATCCGCGAAATTTCCGCTTCGCGCCCGACGCACGCCGCTTCTGGGGTGGCACGCCGGCAATCGCGCCTTACGTCACCGCAATCGCTGGAATGCGTACCATCCAATCGATCGGTATCGATGCGATCGCGCGCCATAACAACGCCTTGAAGCTTCGGCTGCTGGATGCGGTCCCCGGTCTTGCCGCACGGGGGATCGAGAATGGCAGCCAGGGCGGTACGCTGTGCCTCGACCTGGGAACGGGGAGCGAGGCCGCTCTGACGAAGGCCGGTGCGGCGTTGGACCGCCGGGGCAGCGTGTTGCGGCTGTCCCTGGCAGCCTGGAACGATGCGGACGATGTCGATCTGCTGGCCGACGCATTGCGCACCATCATCCCGGACTGAGCATTTCCCAGCAGGCAGGACATCTTTCCATGACCCCCAATACGGCAGCGTTCGATCACTGGATCCGAACATCCTTCGTCGAAATGAATACGGCGTTGGAGGAACTATATATCGCATCGGGCAACGGGCTCGAAGTGGACGGAGTGGGCGACTCCATCAAATATGCCATCCGCGACGAGGGCGCGGCCCTGATCCAGGCCTTGCTGGCCGAAGGCAAGACGAACGACGGTTCGGCCGAGGCCTTTGCGCTGCTGGGCAATGTCGGCATGTATCTGGGATCGATGCGGCGTCACGAGTTGACCAACCCCGATCATGAAGACCGTTCGCCTTTCGAGGAAGCATCAGCCCTGGCGATCCACATCGGCACGTCGATCGGCATGGCACCCCGCTTCGCCACCGCCCATCTGGCCACGCATAACCTGGCCGTCGACGGCGTGCGCAAGAGCTTTACGTCGCTGCCCGACGAATTTCTGTTCATTGACGAGAATACGCGGGCCATATTGAGCTTCCAAAGCGCCGCCGACGCTCTGGTGCGCATATCCGATCTGGGCGTGAGCAGCCCGGTGGCCGATATCCTCTTCGGGCAAGCAGCGGCGGCGCTCCGGATGGTCGCGGTCATCAATGCGCGGCTCTTCCTGAAACTCAACGTGGACCGCTTCTTCTGCAACGTCCGGCCCTATTACAAACCCTATCGCGTCGGGCGGACCATATGGCGGGGCGCCAATGCGGGTGATTTCGCCGGGATCAACGAGATCGACCTCTTGCTCGGCCTGTGCCGGGCGAACGATCCCTATTATGCGCAACTGCTGATCGACAAGCTGCCTTTCATGATGCCGGGCGAACAACAGCGGCTGCGTGCCTGCATGAATAGGCGCAGCCTGCTCGATCAGCTGCTCGATGCCGCGGATCACCAAAGCGACGCACCCTGGTTCAGGGCCAATGCCGCCGCCCTTCTGGAGCTTTGCGATCTTTTCGCTGTCACGGCCCGGCAGCATCATGATCAACTGGTCAACAAGTTCATTCAACTGCCGGCCGGGGCGATCCAGCCCGGCAAGCTGACCGGCATCACGGCGAGCGGACCGCCGCTGGAGGTGATGATCCGGTCGCTGGAAACGCTCCGCAACCTGCGGTGCGCCGTGGCATCAGGCGCGGCCGCATCACGTCATGCCGATCTTGCCCGGTTGGCAGAAGCCTTGAGCACGGTGGACGACACCGGGATGACCACCCGGGAGATGAGCGGTCCGGGGAGCGGCCATGACATCGGGGCGATCTGAGCCATGAAAACCCGGCTCGGATCGCCCATGCTCGTTCAGGCGGCCGCCTGCAGTCCGGACTGATCGTCCAGCGCCGCGCCCCGAATGGCGGCCGGGCGGCTCCGGCAACGCTCGACATAGGAATCGATGGCATCATCCGCCGGGAAGGCGCGACGGCCAAAGGCAAGCGCGCTGCCGATCAACAGGTCGGCCCCCGTGAACTGACTGCCCATCACATAGGGGCCATGTGCCAGTGCCGCCCGCAGCCTGGCGACCACGGCGTCATGACCACGCTGTTTCTGAGGCGAAGCGGACAGTTCGCCCGACAGGCCCGCGAACAGCGCGGGTTCCAGTTCGGTGGCATACCAGGCAACCCAGGTCAGATAATCGCCCCGGCGGGGGTCGCCGGGCGCGGGCGCCAGCCCCGCCTGCGGGAAGGTATCGAGCAAATGGAGGACGATCGCGACCGATTCCGCCAGCAGTACCCCGTCATGCAAGATCGCGGGCACCCGTTTGTCCGGATGCGGATTGGCGGCGTCGCCCTGGCCCTCGCCGGTCATCGGACGGAAAATGGAGACGGGACGGATTTCATAGGGAAGGCTCAATTCCTCGAGCAGCCAAATGATGCGGGACGAACGCGATTGCGGCGCATGGAACAGGGTGATCATTTTTCATCTCCTCGGTGGACGTTCACCCTCGCGACGGATGTCACGGAGCGATTTCCCTTGTAGGACAGTCCTGCTGACAGCATCCTGTCAGCAGGAGACGGGCTATGCGTCGAGCCGACAGGCTGTTTCAGATCATCCAGATATTGCGGCGCTCTTCCGGCCCGGTGACGGCGGCCGACATCGCCGGGGAACTGGAGGTGTCGCCGCGTACAGTCTATCGCGACATCGCCGACCTGATCGCGCAGCGCGTCCCGGTACAGGGCGAGGCGGGTTTCGGTTACATTCTGGACGACGCTTTCGACATGCCGCCGCTGATGCTGACCCCGGACGAAATCGAGGCTGCCGTGCTGGGTGCGCAATGGGTCGCGGGTCGCGGAGATCCGGCGCTGGCGAATGCCGCCCGCGACCTGATCGCCAAGATCACGAGCGTCGTGCCCGCGCGGCTCCGGCCGATCATTGCCAATCCCGCCATCGGAACAAGGCCGATCAAGGCGCCGGCACCCGATCGCATAGATCTGGCGCATACTCGCGAGTGGATCAGGGAGGGTCGCAAGATAAGGATCGACTATCTCGATGAACATGGGGAACGGACTGTCCGGACAGTCTGGCCGGTCATCCTGGGTTTCATCGACGATAAGCGAATGCTCGCCGCCTGGTGCGAGCTGCGCCGGGACTTCCGGCACTTTCGCACCGACCGTATTGCCGCCGCCGTCTTTCTCGATGAACATTATGACGCCCGCCCCGCTACACTACGCCAAGGCTGGAAGCGCGACATGGAGAAAAGACGCAAGGCTTTCGACCGGAGTTGATCCAGCAACCCGGCAGGACATTAAATGCGCACCTTTTCTTGCCGCCGATGGCCTGCCGGGCGCTCTCCGATAACGACCTTCGTCCGTCAGGCCGCTCCGTTCGCCGGTGCAGGAAGGCTTTATGGAGCGGATTGCACGCCAGTGCTTCGTTCCATCCCCGCGAAGGGATGTCCCGTCATATCTTCCGAAATTTCCCACAACCGTGCGGCCACCCGCTCGTCGCGGGCCTGCGGCGGGATGAGCGAAGGGGCCGGGTAGCCGCGCGTTTCGCCCCACGCGTGGGGGCCGTAATAGCCGCCCCCCTTCGCTTCAGGTGCAGTTGCCGCGAACAATGTGGGAAGGGCACCTTGCGCGGCGGGTTGGAAAAGAAACCACAGCAGCGACCGGGTCATGCCGATGACGCTGCGCCGGCCCGGCGCATTGAAGAGCAGCTCGGTGCGCGAAATGCCAGGATGCGCCGCGATGCTTGCCACGCCCCAGCCGCTCGCCACGCTCAGTCGTTCCAGCTCAAAGGCGAACATCAGGCAGGCAAGCTTGGACTGGCAGTAGACCGGCATCGGATCATACCTGCCCTTTGCATGGATATCATCAAAGTGGATCTGGCCTTGCCGTGCAGCAATGCTCGAGAGCGTGACGACCCTTGCCTCCTCGCCGTTCATCAGCAGCGGCAACAACCGGCCGGTAAGCGCATGATGACCCAGATAGTTGGTGCCGAGTTGCAGCTCGAATCCGTCCGTGGTCGCCTGCCACGTCGGCGGGCGCATGATTCCGGCATTGTTGACCAGGATATCGAGGCTGTTTCGCTGGTCCGCAAGCCGCGCGGCGAAATCGGCGACGGACGCAAGGCTGGCGAGATCGAGCCGTTCGAACTTGATCTTCGCCGTCGGTGACGCCGCGATAATCCTGTCGACCGCTTCGGCGCCGCTGGCGGGGTTGCGGCCGGCGACAATCACTTCGGCGCCGGCGCGTGCGAGCGCAAGCGCCGTCTCGAAGCCCAGCCCGCCCGTGCCGGTGACGACGGCACGGCGTCCTTGCTGCGTTGGAATATCGTCGGAAGTCCAGCGGGTCATGCGACGTGCCTCTTCATCAAAGTGGTTGTTCGAGGAGGAGATAGATTGCACGGGCCATCGCCGCATGCCCGAACCCGGGAAAAACCTGCCTTATGCTCCGAATAAGGACGACACCTGAACAAGCGGATGGACGGTGACGGCTCGCGCACCATGCTTGAAGGACGTCCTAAACGATGCCGACCTCGGTCAGCAGGGCTCTACGCTCCTGGGCATCCCGCTTGGGCGCGATGCCAAAGGCCCGGCTATATTCGCGACTGAACTGCGAAGCGCTTTCGTAGCCCACCCGATAGGCAGCCTCGGTCACATTTGCGGCATCGGCGATCATCAACCGCCGAGCCTCGAGCAGCCGTAGCTGTTTTTGGAACTGGATCGGCGTCATCAGGGTAAGTGCCTTGAAATGCTGATGGAAGGACGAGGGGCTCATTCTCGCGATCTCCGCCAATTGCTCGATTCGCAATGTCTTCGCGAAGTTTTCCCGCATGAGCCGGATGGCCCGGGCGATCCGCTCGAGATGGGTCTCGGGCATCACCAGCTTGCAAATTTCTCCGCCATGCGGGCCGGTGAGCAGCCAATAGCCGATCTCCCGCATGAGGGACGGAAAGAGAATGGGGATGGCTTCTGGGGTCTGCACCATGCGGAAGAGGCGGATCAGACAGTCGGCAAGATGATCGTTGATCCTGGTGACGAACAGGCTCGGCCCTTCATGGCTTCCGGGCGTCGGCGCGACGAGGAGTTGCTCCCGGACGCTGCGCAGCAGATCGATGTCCAGTTCGATGACCATGCCGAGAAATGGCTCTTTGGGGTTCGCACCGACAATGCGTCCCGTTGCCGGAATCTCCATGTTGACGATCAGGCATTCCATCGCGCCATATTCGAGCGACTGGCCGCCGAATTCGATCTGCTTGAGACCTTCCAACACGATGCACAGCGATGGCTTGTAAATCTGCGGATTGGCCGAAACATGGCGCATCGAGCGGATCATATCGACGCCGCTCATCGGCAGGGGGAACAGGCCCTCGCCGCCACCAAGCGCATCGACATGGGCGAGCGCGCTGTCCAGCAGCGCGGCCGGTACAGAGTTTTCCGGCGTCGGAGGCGGCAATGGCTGAACACGCATGGGTGCGGCTGGCCCCTCATCATTTGTAGGAAAAGGCAAAATTCTTGCGGTTTCGGGCATTCTGCTCATCGCACACTCCTTCTAGCTTGATGGCGCCAACCAGCCAGGGAGCCCGCACAACATGCCAGTCTTCACCAGGCATGCAATAGACAAATTCATGAGGCTGCAGAATCATGTCTTGTCATACACCTCCCCATCTTCAATGACGTGGCGCAAAACTTGATCTGCTGCTCTATTGTTTCTGGTCAGCATATTTTGCCAAATCCAACCGAATTCTTTTCCCTTATCCTCGCAGAGCCAACCCGGATAGATCTCGGGCTCAGCGATACGTAGGGTCAGGACCCAGATCGGCCTGATAACGGGCACGGCTTTTACCGGCTGCCAGACGCGCTGTCGCCGCCGTCGTTGAAGGGACGCTCTCGAAGAGCATTTGGGCTTCCGGAGGTGGATCCGTCCGCCAGCGGGCGATGCAAATTTTCCTCTTGAAACCCGTTTTTTCCCTTCCTAACTTTTTCGGTGCCGGACGCTGGAACCGGGTCCGGTGGGACATATGGGAGCGTCGGCTCTCCCCGGCGCGTCTCATGCCCAAATTGCTCAATCGGAGGATTTGGAAATGAGAACCAACTTCGACTTCACGCCCTACAGGCGCTCCACGGTCGGCTTCGATCGCCTCTTCAACCTGCTCGAGGCAGGCGCGCGCGAGGACGACGGCTATCCGCCGTTCGACATTCTCAAGGACGGCGAGGACAGCTACCGCATCACGCTGGCGGTCGCCGGCTTCCGCCCCGAGGACATCGAGGTGGTGGCGCAGCAGAACCTGCTCACCGTCACCGGCAAGCGCGCCGATGATAACGGCAGGGGCGATTATCTGCATCGCGGCATCGCCGCCCGCGCGTTCGAGCGGCGCTTCCAGCTCGCCGATTTCATCGAAGCGGGCGACGCCAGCTTCGAGAACGGCCTGCTGAGCATTGCGCTCAAGCGGGTCCTGCCCGAAGCGATGAAGCCGCGCAGGATCGAAATCGGCGGCGCTCCGACCGCGCAGAATCGGATCGGCGCGGCGAAGGACAAGGTCAGCGAGGCTGCTTGATCCCCTGCCGCACCGGCCTGCCGGCGCCGCCCCCAAAGCCACCCGCTGGCGGCGTCCGGCAGGTTCTGCCCCTTTTCTTAGAGCGATTTCCCGTCAGATGGCATCATCTGACGATTAAGAAATCGCGGCAAATCAAAAGAATAGAGCGGTCGATCTGATTCCATCAGATCGAAAACCGCTCTAGGAGAAAGGAGATTGTCATGGCTTTTCGTGATCTCATTCCCTGGAGCCGGCAGGAAAACCGGCTTCCCGTCCCGGTCAGCGCCGAGCGCGACCGCGACGACAACAGCCATCCGCTGCTCTCGCTGCACCGCGAGGTGAACCGGCTGTTCGACGATGTCTTCCGCGGTTTCGGCGTGCCCTCGCTTGGCGGCTTTGATCGCGGTCTTTCCTGGCCGAACCTCGAGCTTGCCGAGACCGACAAGGACATCCGGGTCACGGCCGAGCTTCCGGGCCTCGACGAGAAGGACGTCGAGATCACCGTCGAGGAAGGCGTGCTGACGCTGCGCGGCGAGAAGAAGTCCGAGGTCGAGGACAAGGATCGCGGCTATAGCGAGCGCAGCTACGGGCGCTTCGAGCGGCGCGTCGGTCTGCCCAAGGGCGTCGATCGTGACAAGGCGGACGCCCGCTTCAGGAACGGTGTGCTCACCGTCACCCTGCCGAAGACGGCGGCGGCGAATGAAAATATCCGCCGCATCCCGGTCAATGGCAAGGCGGCATGACAGGCAGGCCCGGGACCTTGGTCCCGGGCCCAGCCCCACACCCCGCGGAAGCTTGCGCGACGTGGAGGCGAACGCCGACAGTGGTCGAGAAACTCGAACAATACCGGAAAATCGGGCGCGAGATTCTAGGGCGTAAACTCATCCATGGCGTCTCGAACGCGCCATGGATGAGTTTACGCCCTAGTCCCGTCAGACGAACAGCCGCAGGAACGACGGCGCATCAGGACAGTGATGGATTTTCGCCGTAGTGGGGCCGCATTCCTGCAGCTGCGCGACGAAACCTCGCTCGGTCATTGCGGCGACTGAGTGGGGTCCGGACCTTTGTCGAGGTCATGCATGGCCTCAAATATCTCGTCGATCGAGACCGCACGCCTGGAGCCGGGTGGCTTTCTCATCGCGGGCTTGCCCCGCACCGCGGATCGATCGGACGCCCAGGATGCGAGGATGGCGCGTTTCACCTCCGGCTCCAGGCTCGGATGGCGCGCAACGTCGAAGGGATGAAGAAAACGGGAAAATGGCTGCGACATGTCCTGCCTCCTTTCCTGATCGTCGCTCCTTTCTCGTTCGCGGACGAAAGCCCGCGCGCTCGAATTTTGGTGCGGCAATGAGTCGTGTCAAGAGGGAGGGCGGCCGGTAACCCGATGAACTGGAGATGGATTGCTGCTCTCTGTTGACGTGAGGACAGTGGCAGCTCCCGCCAGCGCCTCATCTGTGACGTCGAGGAAAATGTGAGGAGCCGCAGGGGCCACCTCCGCACCGGCCGGAGGGATCGGCCGCGAATGTTTTGAAGGCCTTCTGCGATGCGCTAATTCAGGAGCCGGTTTTCACGCAGCCTGGAGACCGCCAGGTCGACAAATGCACGGACCTTGGCCGGGGCGTGTCGGCCTTGCGGATGGAGGACATGGATCGGAAGCGGCGGCTCCTCGAAATCGCTCAGCACGATCTGGAGGTCGCCCGCGACGAGCGCAGGTCCGATCTGATAATGTACGACCCTGGTCAGTCCCCAGCCTGCTGTCGCCGTGGCGATTGCCGCCTCGTTGGTATTGCATTGAAGCGTGGCATCTATCGTCACGCGCTGGTCTCCAGCGAAGCGCCATTCAGGCGATGCCCAAGCGCTTGTCGACGCCGCAATCCTGTGGCCTTTCAGGTCCGCGGGCGTGGAGGGGACGCCATATTTCTCGAAATAGGCCGGCGAACCGCAGATCACCCGGCGCACCGAACCCACCTTGATCGCGGTGAAGCCGGAGTCCGGCAGGTGCCCGATGCGGATCGCGACATCGACCCCTTCCTCCACGATGTTGACCGGGCGGTCGACGAAGAACGTCCTGCCGCTCATCGTGGGGTAGGTATCGAGATACTCGGTCATGACCGGAAGCACATACATCTGGCCGAACATCGCCGATGCCGTGACAACGAGCGTGCCTGTTGGGGTTGCGTAGGAGCCACCGGCAGCCGCCTCGGCTTCGGCGATCTCGCCGAGGATACGGCGGCAGTCCTCGACGTAGCGGGCACCGGCCTCCGTCATCTTCACCGACCGGGTCGTCCGGACGAACAGGCGCGCGCCAACAAGATCCTCAAGCGATGCCACGGCACGAGTCACTGCCGGCGCGCTCATATGCATGAGACGCGCCGTTTCCGCGAAACTTTCGGTTTCAGCGACCTTGGCGAAGATCCGCATCGCTTGCCATCGATCCATCCGTAATTCCTTTTCGCGCCGTTCCTCGGATAATCTGCATCGACACAGCCGCGTCGCCGGCCAGTCCTTGTCGCAAGATGTCACCGTAATGATCGGGTGCATGACTGTTCAACTTGATCCTGTCGAGAAGCCGCGCAAGGGCGCTCGTTGGTCGCGGCATAGGGACCGGTGCCGGTTGGGACAGGAGCTATCCATGGCGGTTCGCCCCTGCACTGGAAGCATGAGCGCCTGCGACACGCTCGATTTCACGGCAAACCTCTTCGTCGATTCCCGCCTCGATCGCGCGCGCCCGCACGTTGCGATAATCGCCTCGCCCGACAGCAAGGGCCAGTTCCAGCGCTCGGGTGCCGCGCACGTCGAAGCTCCGTCCCGCGCGTGCGGCGTCGATCTCCGCGCCGCACATGCCCATCTTTACTGCCGCGGCATCCTGCTGGCGGATCAGGGCGGGAGCGGCCCGATCCCCTGCAAGGGCCATCTCGATCGACAGGTGCGTTCGCGCATCGAGTCTGGAGATTTGCATGGTCACGATCCTCGGAGGGACGCCGGGTGGCACGCCCTGTACCGGTCAGAAGCCGAAGTCGCTGAGACCGGGGTGATCGTCGGGACGACGCCCCAGCGGCCAGCGAAACTTGCGATCCTCCTCCCGGATCGGATGCTCGTTGATGCTGGCGTGGCGGTGTGCCATCAGCCCGTCCTCGGCAAATTCCCAATTCTCGTTGCCATAGGCGCGAAACCACTGGCCGCTGTCATCGCGATATTCATAGGCATAGCGGACGGCGATGCGGTTGCCGGTAAAGGCCCACAGCTCCTTGATGAGCCTGTATTCCAGCTCCTTGTTCCACTTGCGGGTGAGAAACGCCTGCGCCTCCTCGCGGTTGGTCGCGAACTCCGCGCGGTTACGCCAGCGCGTATCGAGGGTGTAGGCGAGCGCCACCTTTGCCGGATCGCGGCTGTTCCAGCCATCTTCGGCCAGGCGCACCTTCTCGAGGGCGGTCTCGCGGGTGAACGGGGGGAGTGGGGGACGGGTCATGCGTATCTCCTGTCGATCATGTTTTGTGGAAAATGGCCATCGTCAGCGCCAGACCGGCGAGCGGATTGGACGCAACCAGGCTGGTCGAGACGAGCCGGCAGATGTTCGGCACGGCGCCGAGCTGCTTCTGCATGGCTTCAAGGATGGCACGCGACGCCTGGGAGCATCTTCGATCATGGCGGGGGTAGGGACCACAGACATGCTACTCGACTCCGGGAAGGCAGGATGCCTTCGATGAGGGGAAGATGGCGGGTTACGGGACGGGACTGAATGTCGAAAGGCCGAAAGGGATTATTTCACCTGATGGATGCAATTTCATCTCGGCAACCGCTCACAGCTCCAGTTGAATCCGGTCCTCGTCGGCTGACTGCTGCTCGGCGGGCACCGCACTGCAAATCAACACTTCATCATCCGTCAGGCTGACACCAGGCTGTCGGATGTGCGTGACAGCGCCGCGCAACAACTTGGTCTTGCAGGTTCCGCACGTGCCTTCCCGGCAACTGAACTCCGGCGACAGACCCCGCGCCTCGGCAAGGTCCAGCAGCGTTCCTGATGCCGGGGTCCAGCGTGCCTCCTTGGCGGAAGCCATGAAAGCGACCGGCACGGGCTTCGTCGAAGCAGGCCGTACCGGCGCTTGAACCGGAGCCGAGACGTCAGGCACGCGGATGAGCGACGACGGGCCGAAAGCCTCGGCGTGGATGCGCGCGTCCGCGACATTCATGCTGCGCAAGCCATCATAGAGCGCCTGGGTGAAGGCCGGTGGGTCGCAGAGGTAGAAATCATAATCGTTGAACGGCAGAAAGCGGGTGAGCAAAGCCATATCGATCCGGCCGACCGCCTCGTAATCAGCGCCCTCCTCGGCATCCGTTGGGTCGCTTAGCACCCGCACGACCTTCACGGCGCTGAAGGAGGTCTCGACCAGCGTGGCGAGCTCAGGACCGAATGGCCGCTCGGCCTTCGCCCGGGCAGAATGGAACAGATAGGCCGGACGAACCCGCTGTTTGCGAACGCCCTCGTAGACGACATGGCGCAGCATCGCGAGCATCGGCGTGATGCCGACGCCTCCCGCCAGCAGCACGGCGGGCCGCGTCTCGCGTGCATCGATGGTGAAGTCACCGGCGGGCGCGCGCGCCTCGATCACATCGCCGACCCGGACGGTCTCGTGAAGGTGACGCGAGACCGCACCCTCGCGCTTGACGCTGATGCGATAGATGCCGTCGGACGGCGCGGCCGAAAGCGTGTAATGGCGGATGAGGGGCTTTTCCTCGCCGGGAAGCGACACCCGGATCGGGAGATGCTGCCCCGCCTGGTGGGGCAGCAGACCGGCGCCATCATCGGGCAGGAGATGAAAGGAGCGGATGGAGCTGCTCTCGTCGACGATCTTCGTTACCTTGAGTGGGCGCCACCGCGTCGACAGCTCGGCCGCGTGGAGGCGGTTGGCGGCTTCGTCCCAATCACCGGTCATGAGCGAACTCGGCGACCAGGGCTCCTGTTGCATATCCCAGCGCAAGGCGAGCGCTCCCCGTCGGCGAATGATCGTCCGCGCCCTGAACGTCCAAAGCCGCTCCGCGCCCTGAAAGGCGGCAATCTCGGGACTGTCGAAGATCACTTCGGCCGTGCCGGTCATCTGGAGCAGGTCGCCCGTCGCGTAATCGACGAAAAGCAACCCTGCCCTGCCATTGAGCAGGATGTTGCCGAGAGTGTTGAAGAACAGATTGCCGTCGAAATCGGGAATGGTGAGCGTGCCATCTTCGGCGACGCGAACGAATCCGGCCTTGCCGCCACGATGCGAGACGTCGACCTGCCGGCGATCGTCGCGATCGGCATAGGAGGCGACGAAAAAGCTGTCGGCAGCGGCGATCATCGCACATGCCGAGGGCTCCAGCGCCGTCAGGGTCTCGACGTCGCCGGCACAGGACGTGGCGGGATCGCGCGCATAGCTGAAATCGCGAAGCTGGATGTAGCGCGGACAGTTGCCGAAACTCTGGTCGACGTCGATCCGGAAGCCATGCTCGGCCTCGCCCACCAAGCCGTTCATGCGGTTTCGCCGGCGCGTGTGCATCTCGATGCCGAGCAATCCGATGGGCTTGCCCTGCTGCAGCCCTGGGGCGGCTGGATCGGTCGGGTCCGCGCGGGCGTCGATCTCGAGCGTGGTGGCGTCGGGAGAGGTGATGAACCCGGAGCGTCCCTCGAGGAACGTCGCCCATGGGGCGCCCGCATCGTCGACACTGCCCAGGACGATGAACGGGAGCTGCGCGTAGAACTCGCGGTGCTGATCGGGCATGTAGTCCCGGATCACCCGTTGGCCGACCGACGCCATGCGCTCGGCCACGCCGAGCTTCTCTTGAATGAAGCGCTCGCCCTCATGCCATACCGGGAGCTTTGTCAGCTTGGCCGTCATCATTCTCGTGCCTCTGCTAGGGTCTGGCGGACGCACCATGGGGTGCGCCCGCTCTCGGCGGCATGATCATGCGGCGAGGCCGACCGGAGTCCGAGCGAAGGGCACGAAGCCCGAAAGGGCTTCGACCCGACGCAGGAAGGCGTTGACGTTCGGGTAGGGCGAGAGGTCGACATTGCCCTCCGGCGCACGTGCGACGTAGCTGTAGATCGCGACATCGGCGATCGTCGGCTGCTGGCCGACCAGCCAGTCGGCATCCTCCAGACGGGCTTCGAGACGGCCGAGCAGCGTGTGGGCGCGGCCGATTACCTCGTCGGCGTTGAACCTGGCACCAAAGACGGTGATGAGCCTGGCCGCGGCCGGACCATAGGCAACCTCACCGGCAGCGACGGACAGCCAGCGCTGCACCGCTGCGGCGCCGCGCGGATCTTCCGGCAGCCAGTCGGTGCGGCCCGCCTTTTTGGCGAGATAGACGAGGATGGCGTTGGAGTCCGCGACGACCGCGCCGTCATCTTCCAGCACCGGCACCTGGCCGAACGGATTGAGCGCGAGAAACTCGGGACGCTTGTGCGCGCCGGCCTTGAGGTCGACTTCTACCAGTTCGTGGGGAACATTGAGCAGCGAAGCGAGCAGCACGGCGCGATGCGAGTGGCCCGAGAGCGGATGATGATAAAGCTTCATGGCATGATCCTGCTGGATGGTCGGGTCCATTCCCGATCCGCAGCGCCATTATCCTTCGATACCAGGCCGGCGAGAACAGGCCGTCTCGGCACTTCATTATTCCGTTCAATGCAATAATCTTCGAGGCGTCGGCATAGCGCAAGCCGGGATGCTTCCGCTGGCGGAACGGGCGCGATGGGTGTTCATAGCGACTGCCGGTTGAGCCTGAGCGCGTTGGTGACGACGCTGACGGAGGACAGCGCCATCGCGGCAGCGGCGATCATGGGGGAGAGCAGGATACCGAACAGGGGATAGAGCAGGCCGGCGGCGACTGGTATCCCCGCCGCGTTGTAGATGAAGGCGAAGACCAGGTTCTGGCGGATGTTGGACATGGTCGCCTGCGAAAGGCGCCGTGCGCGGACGATGCCGTTGAGGTCCCCTTTGAGCAGGGTGACGCCCGCGCTTTCGATGGCCACATCGGTGCCCGAACCCATGGCAATGCCCACATCGGCGGCAGCCAGGGCCGGCGCGTCGTTGACGCCGTCGCCGGCCATCGCCACGATGCGACCCTCCTTCTTGAACTTCGCGACGACAGCGCTCTTCTGGTCGGGCAGGACTTCGGCCTCCACCTCTTCGATCCCCAGTTTCGCGGCGACTGCCTCGGCCGTCGTTCGATTGTCGCCGGTCAGCATCACGACGCGGATGCCTTCCTCGCGGAGCGCCGCAAGCGCCTGCGGCGTCGTCTCCTTGACGGGATCGGCGATCGCGAAGGCGCCCGCCGCTTTGCCATCGACACCGATGAAGATCGCCGTAGCCCCCGTGCGGCGAAGTTCGTCAGCCTGCCTGCCCAGTTCGGACGTATCGACACCCTGTTCCTTGAGGAACGTCGCGTTGCCGAGCAGGATCCGCTTGCCTTCCACCGTACCAAGCGCGCCACGTCCTGTAGGCGAATCGAAACCGGCGACCTCGGGCAGGCCGACCTGCCGCGCCTTGGCGGCCTCGACAATAGCGAGCGCGAGCGGATGTTCCGATGCGCGCTCGACCGCCGCCGCAAGCCGCAGGACTTGCACTTCATCGAAGCCGCTTGCGGGCACGATCCCGGTCACGGCAGGATGCCCTTCGGTGAGGGTACCGGTCTTGTCGACGACCAGCGTGTCGACCTTCTCCATATGCTCCAGCGCTTCGGCGTTCTTGATCAGCACGCCGAGCCCCGCGCCGCGCCCGACGCCGACCATGATCGACATCGGCGTCGCGAGGCCCAGGGCGCAGGGGCAGGCGATGATGAGCACCGCGACGGCCGCGACCAGGCCATAGGCAAAGCGCGGTTCAGGACCCCAGATACTCCAGCCGACGAAGGCGAGAATGGCGATGCCGATCACGACCGGCACGAACCAGCCTGAGACCTGATCGGCCATGCGCTGGATCGGGGCGCGTGATCGCTGGGCCTCGGCCACCATCTGAACGATGCGCGCCAGCATCGTATCGCGCCCGACCCTCTCGGCGACAATCACGAGAGCGCCGGTCTGGTTGAGCGTGCCGCCGATCACCTTGTCGCCCACGGCCTTGGCGACCGGCATCGATTCCCCCGTCACCATCGACTCCTCGAGCGAGGAACGGCCGTCGGCGACAACGGCATCGACCGGGACCTTCTCGCCGGGGCGGACGCGCAATCGGTCTCCGACGGCGACCAGATCCATGCTGATCTCCTCGTCGGTTCCGTCGCGGCTGATCCGGCGCGCGGTCCTGGGCGCGAGATCGAGAAGCGCCCTGATCGCGCCGGATGTGCGCTCGCGCGCACGGAGCTCGAGCACCTGCCCCAGCAGGACCAGCACCGTGATCACCGCCGCCGCCTCGAAATAGATCGCGACGCCGCCGTCGGCTCCCCGGAAGGCGGGCGGGAAGACGGCGGGCGCAAGCGCCGCGACCATGCTGTAGGCCCAGGCGACCCCAGTGCCCATCGCGATCAGCGTGAACATATTGAGGTTGCGGCTCCTGAGCGAGGCCCAGCCGCGCTGGAAGAACGGCCAGCCCGCCCACAGCACCACGGGCGTCGCCAGCACGAGCTGGATCCAGGTCGAAACCCTCATCGGCACGAGATGGTGGAGCGCAGGGAAGACATGCCCGCCCATCTCCAGCAGGAACACAGGCAAAGCGAGCACGAGGCCGATCCGGAACCGCCGCGCCATGTCGCGCAGTTCAGGACTTGGTCCGGTCCCGGCGGTGACCGTTGCAGGCTCCAGTGCCATCCCGCAGATCGGGCAGGCGCCCGGATGGTCCTGACGGACCTCGGGATGCATCGGGCAGGTCCAGATCGTCCCCGGCGAAACATCAGCCTGCAGCGCAGGGGGACCGGGATAGCGTCCCGGGTCCGAGACGAACTTGGACCGGCAGCCTTCGCTGCAGAAATGGTAGGTCATTCCGGCATGATCCGCATGATGCGGCGTCTTGACCGGATCAACCGACATTCCGCAGACCGGATCCATGGCCTGAATCCCGTCGGAAACATCCGTTTTATCATGACCATGGTGATGTTGATGCGCCATCGAACAGCTCCTGTGGGCTGAACTTGTGCACCCTGACGCAATGTCAAGGTCAAGGGCGCAATTTCCTTATTCGAGCTGCTTCGACCCCGACGGTCGGGAAATGGAGTGCCAGCCGGCCTCCAGTCCCCAAAGCCCATAAGCCGGTGCGTCATGGTGGGTCATGATGGCATCTCCCTGTTCGACCGCGATGGCGAACTGGCGCGTTCATCCCGCTTCGGCGAACCACCGCTGCCGTGATGAACGTGGCTCCGGTGCATGAAGAGATGCATCGCCGGACAGGCGAGAAAGATCAGATAAGGCAGCATGCCCAACAGATGCGCGCGGTATTCCGTGAAGAGATAGAATGCGCCCAGGAGCATGAACCCGAGCAGCACGATGTTTGCTCGACGATAAATGGTGTGATTTGATCGACCATGCATTGTCCATAGCTCCAGGCGTGACTTTGCTTTTTCCAGTCTTCAGATGAATGCAGCTTTTGACGGCACACAAGTCATTTTAGGAGTAGAGAGCTTTTGTACTACCGTGGCCGCAGATTTCATCAGGAGGGCCGTGGCAGCTATACGCAATTGTCCTGATCATCTCAGCGAGAGAATGAAGGCCTGCTTCCGGCGAACCGATCTGGAGCCGGGGACTGCTGCTTTGTCGCCGAGGCCGGCTTTGACGTTGGAGCGTGCGTATATTAGCCGTCTGCAAACATGCATGTTCTTCTAACAGGTTCATCCGGCTGGCTAGGTCGTTTTCTGGCCCCGCGCCTTCGTGCCGCCGGTCATCGCGTGACCGGGTTGGACATCGCAGAGGGGCCGGACACCGATCACATCGGCTCGATCGCTGATCCGGGTGTCGTGCGGACGGTTTTTGATCATGGTGTCGATGCCGTCATTCATGCAGCGGCACTCCACAAACCCGATATCGCCCGTTATCCCGAACGGGCTTTCATCGATGTCAATGTCACGGGTACGCTGAACCTGTTGGCAGCGGCCGCCGCCGCCGGCCATGATCGCTTCGTCTTCACATCCACGACCTCATTGATGATCAACCAGGCCATTCGCGATGAAGGCGGCGATGCAGCAGTCTGGCTGGACGAGAACTTCGGACCGCTTGCGCCGCGCAACATCTATGGGGTGACCAAGCTGGCGGCCGAAGGCCTGTGCCGCCTCTATGCCAGCGAACATGGCCTGCCTTGCGTGGTGCTGCGCACGGCACGATTTTTCCCCGAAGATGACGATACGCACACCCATCCTTCGGGCGAAAATCTGAAGGCCAACGAATTTCTCAATCGGCGGCTGACGGCCCAAGATGCAGCAGCCGCCCATCTGGCCGCGCTCGACCGCGCGCCCGACATCGGGTTTGACACGTTCATCATCTCTGCCCCCACACCATTCGCGCGCGAGGATGTGCACAATCTGAAAAGCAATGCGATGGACGTCATCCTGGGAAAGTTCCCGGACGCCGCCGATCTCTACGCCGCGCGCGGATGGAGCCTGCCGACCAGCATCGGGCGTGTTTACGATGCCGGCCATGCCGAGCGGCAGCTTGGTTTTCGTTGCTCGACCAGCTTTTCCGATATCCTTGCGGCGTTGCGCGAAGGTTCTGAAATGCCATTCACCCATGACCCCGGCTACATATCGCCCAAGGAATGAGGCAAGCACCTCAACCAATGGCTATTCGTGGAATGTGCGGTCCAGAGAAGCGACCATAGCAAAGCTGCCCTTCGGCGGGACGCATGACTGGGTGGCTCCTTCCAACGGCCATTCTGTCGGCGGTCTGTGGCCTCTCCTAGTCTCGGAAGCGCAACTCATCTGCCAGAAGCGCGACGAGCTCAGCGGCAGGCAAGGTGCGTGACAGCGGCGCGCCCTGTCCGGCCCATTGCGCTGCATATCCGGTCTCACCGGCTGCCTTCGCCGCTGCGATCAACGCCTTGCCAGCATCGTAGGTCATGGGATAGCCGGGATGAGGCAGGCCGACACTTTCGCCCCATCGGGTGAAGCGGTTCGGCAGGCCACGTGCCGGCCGCCCGGAAATGGCGGAGGTCATGACCGTGTTCAACGAGGCGGGACCGGCCAGCGCCTCGCGGTAGGCGGCATCGGCACTGCTTTCTGGACAGGCGACGAAAGCGGTGCCCAACTGGGCCGCAACGGCTCCAAGATCGAGCGCTGCCCGGATACCGTGTCCATCCATGATCCCGCCCGCGGCGATGACCGGCAGGCCGCTGCGGTGCGCCAGCAATCGGGTTAGTGTCAGGGTTCCAAGACGAGCATCGGGAGCATCGGGATCGAACATTCCGCGATGCCCACCCGCTTCCCAGCCCTGGGCGACGACCGCGTCGATTCCTGCCGCCTTTGCGGCCTGCGCCTCGCCAAGGCTGGTAGCAGTGGCCAGCAGCGCGCATCCAGCGTTCTTGAGCGCGGCGATCCGCCCGGCATCGGGTAAACCGAAATGGAAGCTGACAACAGCCGGCGCGGCTTCCACCAGCAGCGCCAGCATTTCATCATCCTCGAGGAAGCTCTTGTAGATCGGGCCAAGTGCCCTTGGAGGTTGCGCGCCATATTCGTGGAACAGCGGCGCCATCGCTGCGAGCCACGCGGCCTCGCGGGCGGCATCTTGCGCCGTTGGTTGATGGACGAAGACATTGACGTTGAACGGGCGGTCGCTGAGGGCGCGCACGCCGGCAATCATTTCCCGCGCGCCGGCTGCATCGGTGGCAGCAACGCTGATCGAGCCGAGCGCGCCGGCATTACTCACGGCGGCGGCCAGTTCGGGCGTGGAAACACCCGCCATCGGCGCCTGCACGATGGGTAGCGGTATCCCGAGGCTTTCCAGCAGTGACATCCCTCCATCATAGCAGCGCGACCGAAAAATGCGATGGAAGGGACAAGCTGGCCAAATCGGGTCCAGGCGCCTTCACATGAACCAGTGGTTGGCGAAAATGGGCCTGATGCCGATCTGCCGGCCGCAGCGAACAAGCGATCCGCACCCGCGGCACCAGGTCTGTCCCAACCTGTTCGACACGATCAGTGTCAACGCGGCTTGCGGGGCAGCGCTGGCGACTCGGCGATCCGCCGCTCTATGGGCTGACGCTGCGCGGCAAGATCGGAGGCGGATCGAAAACCCTGATGCGCGGCAGTTCGCTCAAGAAGCGCCGCGCCTCGACGAGGCAGGTCTGGGCGACACAGCCTTGCGACAGGCCGGAGGCGCCGCGATCGAGCGTCAGGACATTGGGATTGCCGTGGCGTTCCACATCCGGGCCGGGATCGAACCAGGCGCCGGTCGCCAAACGGGTAACGCCCTGCATGATCGCATCGCTGAGGATCGCGCCCGCCAGGCAGCGGCCACGATCGTTGAACAGCTCGACCAGATCGCCATCGGCAATCCCGCGCGCAGCAGCGTCGGCGGGGTTGAGATAGACCGGCTCGCGCCCCGCCACCTTGCCCGCGCGACTGTAGGGGCTGGCATCCAGTTGGCTATGCAATCGCCGCTGGGGCTGGTCGGAGAGGAGATGCAGCGGATAGGCCGCAGCCTTGGCGTGGCCCAGCCATTCATAAGGCTCCAGCCAGACCGGATGGCCGGGGCAATCGGGCAGGGCAAAACCGGCGATCCGCTCTGAGAATATCTCGATCTTGCCCGATGGCGTGGGCAGGGGGTGCGCGATCGGATCGCGACGGAAGTCGGCGTGCATGACATGGGGAGCGTCATGGACCGACAGGTCGATCAGGCCATCTTCCCAGAAATGGTCGAAGTCGGGCAGGTTGATGCCGGTCGCGGCGATCTTCCGGGCACTTTCGTCGTAGATGCGACGGAGCCAGCCGCGCGTGTCCAGCCCCTCGGTAAAGGCCTGCTCCACGCCGAGGCGCCGGCCGAGCGCGGCGAAGATGGCGTGGTCGTCCCGCGCCTGCCCCTGGGGCGGCACGGCCTGGCGCATGGCGACGAACAGCCCTTCACGGGTCGCGAATCCGATATCGTCGCGCTCCAGAGATAGGGTCGCGGGCAGGACGATGTCGGCCTGCCGCGCTATCGGCGTCCAATATTGTTCCTGTACGATGATCGTGTCGGGCCGCGCCCAGGCCCGGCGTAGGCGATGGAGATCCTGATGGTGGTGAAAGGGATTGCCACCCGCCCAATGGACGAGGCGAATGTCGGGATATGCATGGACCCCGCCATTATAGGTGAAGCGCTCGCCCGGATGCAGCAGCATGTCCGCGATGCGCGCGCACGGGATGAAGGCGGCGACGCCGTTGCGCCCCTGCGGGAAAACCGGGCCGGGCAGGCGCGGATGCGCGCTGCCCATGACGTTCATCGCGCCATAGCCAAGGCCGTAGCCGCCGCCGGGCAGGCCGATCTGCCCGACCATCGCGGCCAAGGTCACCAGCGCCCAGAAAGGCTGTTCGCCATGGGCAGCGCGCTGCAACGCCCAGGCGCAGTTCAGCATCGTGCGGTGGCGCAACAGATCGTGACCGAGGGCGGCGATGCGGGCGGCGGGAACGCCGGTGATCGCGGCGGCCCATTCGGGCGTCTTGGCGATGCCGTCCGCCTTCCCGAGCAGATAGGCCTGGAAAATCTCGAAGCCGACCGTGTGGCCATCCAGGAACGTCCGGTCGAACAGCGGATCGTGCAGCACCGTCCAGGCGAGCGCCAGCATCATGGCCGTGTCGGTATTGGGGCGGATGGCGATCCATTCATGCGCGTCATCGTCGCCCAGATTGTCGCCGACAGGGCCGATATTGATGATCCGGGCGCCGGCTTCCCGCAACCGCCGCAATCCGCCGCGCACGCGATGGCGGCCCGCGCCGCTGGACGATACGCGCGTATTCTTGAGCGGAACGCCGCCGAAGCTGACGAACAGGGTGCAATGCGCCTCCAGCACGTCCCAGCTCGTGTGGGACGCATTGCTCTCGTCCATGTTGGTCGCGATGTGCGGCATCAGCACGCGCCCCGCGCCCAGACTGTAGCTGTCGACACTCCGCACATAGCCGCCCAGCATGTTGTAGAAGCGGTGGAGCTGGCTCTGCGCATGATGGAAGCGGCCGGCACTGGACCAGCCATAGGAGCCGCCGAAGATCGCCTCATTGCCATGGTCGCGGCGAACGCGCGCTATTTCGGCGGCGGTGATGTCCAGCGCCTCGTCCCAGGGGAGCTCGACGAACGGCTCTTCGGCCCGTCCTTCCCGCTTTCGCCCCTCCAGCCAGCCCTTCCGGATCGCCGGGCGGGCAATGCGCAGCCGGGTCACGCCGCCGTCGAGCTGGTCGAGACCGATCGGATTGGGATCGGGGTCGGAGCGCAGGGGCGACAGGCGTGGAGCACCGGCCGGGTCGGCCTCCACCTCATAGACGCCCCAATGTGTCGCCGAATAGCGGCTCATGAGAAGCTGGTATCGAACAGGGGCCGCACGTCCAGCTTGCGATCGATCACCCCGGCGCGGAAATAGCGGTCGGCGGTCTCCTGCTGCTGGGCAATCAGCACGTCATCGACCTTGGCCGGCGAACGGTCCGCCCGGCGCTGCATGATGCGCAATATGTCGAGCGCCAGGCCCGTATCCTTGTGCATCAGTTCGACATAGGCATCGGGATTATGCGCCGACCATTCCCAGCCGGCATAAAGCCGGTCATGATAGTCCTGAAGCAAGGCCCGCTTGTCGGCGATCGCGCCTTCGCGTCCGAACATCAGGCTGTAGCCGGGCACCAGATGCTGTTTGCCGGGCAGGATGCGCGCGCCCTCCTGCTCGGCCATGGCGGCGTTGGGATCCCAGATCGCCCAGGCATCCACCGCACCGCTCTGCAAGGCGGCGCGTCCGTCCGAAGGCGAGAGGAAGGCGAAGCTGACCGCATCATAGGGCTGATGATAGGCCTCCAGCACGGCCAGGACATGATTGTGGCTGATCGATCCGCGCGGAGTGGCGACCTTGTGCCCGGCAAGGTCGGCAAGCGAGCGAACAGGGGAATCCCGCCGCACCAGCACCACGGGCCCCATGCCGCGCGTCGCCTGGGCGCCGATCGCCTTGATCCTCGCATCGGTGCCGGCGGCGAAGATAAAGGCGGAATCGCCGCCAATGCCGCTGTCGATAGCCCCGGCATTCAGCGCCTCCAACAAGGGCGCCGCGTTGGGAAATTGCGACCAGATGATCTCATAGGGCACATCGTCCAGCCGCTTCGCGCCCTGCAACACGACGCGCGAGCCGCCGCGTTGGTCGCCAACGAACAATTTGCCTGCGCCGCCCGCGCCGTTGCCGGCACAAGCGGTCAGGATCGAGCCGGCCAGAAGGCCAAGAGCGTTACGGCGCGATAGAATTAAGGACATGTCCTCGGTGGCCTCCAAAGAGGCATATGCCTAACAGTCAACCCGCTTCCTGAGGCATGAAGATCGCAAATATGTAGGATTGTCCCGCTCAAGCTCATGGCTTCCAACCCGCAACGCAGAAGCGTCGGGTCGGGAACGGGGCAACAGCCGTTGGCACGAAGCGCGCCTTTTGACCTGGCGATGTCACGCCGGATCGCAGCGTGACCTGCGCTCTCCGACACATGGCCGTGCGCATGGATAAGCAATTCTCAACTATCGATCGCTCCGGCGGTCGCTAAAAGGACATATGGCAGCATTATAGCGAAAGGATGCCTGCGCTGGCGAAGAGAGAAGACATGGCCGACGCCGTCACGGCAGCACTGACGTTGACCGTGATCGGCGAGCGGCTCGACGGGCTGGGCTATGCACCGGCTACAGGCGGCAATTATTCGATCCTGCTTGAGGACGGCAGCATAGCCATAACGGCTTCCGGTTCTCACAAGGGACGGTTGAAGCCGGACGACATCATGCGCGTGTCTGCGGCGGGGGATCCTCTCGATGAAAGGAAACCGTCAGCGGAAACGCTGCTGCATTGCCTGGTCTATGAGATCGATCCCGGCGCCAGAACGGTGCTCCATACGCATAGCATCAGCGGCACGGTACTGAGCCGCGCGCTGGTCGGCCGGCACACCATCGTGCTGGAAGGCTTCGAGTTGCTGAAAATCTTTCCCGGCATCGACACGCATGATACGCGCATCGGCATCCCTTTGGTCGACAACAGCCAGAACATGCGATTTCTTGCCGATCGACTCAGATCATTGCTGACCGCACAGCTCCCGCGGATTCCCGCCTTCTATATCCGTGGGCATGGACTTTATGCCTGGGGTCCGACGCCCGAGGCGGCGGAACATCTGGTCGAGGCGTGCGAGTTCCTGTTAAGCTGTGCATGGGAAGAATATAAGCTGTCGGGATCAAGGGCATGACGATGCTTTCGCGATATGCCGATACTGCTCCTCACCGTCACCTGGGCGATACCAGCGATCTGGAGGCGATCCAGGGAATGCTCGCGGCCGCCGGCGTCCGCCTGGAACGCTGGGCGGCCGAAGCGCCGCTGGATCACGACGCTACCGATGCGGACGTGCTCGCCGCTTACGCCTCCGCCATCGCCCGGCTGCAGGCCATTGGCGGCTATCGTTCCAGCGACGTCATTCGCCTGACCCCCGATCACCCCGACCGCGCCACCTTGCGGACCAAGTTCCTCGCAGAGCATGTGCATGACGATGATGAAGTGCGCTTCTTCGTCGAGGGGGCCGGATTATTCTATATCCGTCACGACGGCGTGGTTCATGCGCTCGAATGCACGGCGGGCGATCTCATCCTTCTGCCCGCCGGCACGGTGCACTGGTTTGACACGGGCGAGCGCCCTTGCTTCACTGCGATCCGCCTGTTCACGACCCCCGACGGATGGGTCGCGCGTTTCACCGGTGATCCGATCGCGCAGGCTATTCCACTTTACGAGCAGGCACCGTGACGCCGCGCGCCATCGTCACCGACATCGAAGGGACGACCTCCAGCATCTCTTTCGTGCACGACATCCTGTTCCCTTATTCGCGTAGCCGGCTGGCCGATCATGTGCGCGCGCATGCGGACAGGCTCACCGCGTTGCTCGATGCGGTCCGGATCGAGGCTGGCGAGCGGGAAATGAGCGTCGACGCCTGCATCGCGCAACTTGTCGCCTGGCACGACGCGGATCGCAAGATCGGGCCGCTCAAGACGTTGCAGGGCATCATCTGGGCCGAAGGTTTTGCCGCCGGAGAATTGCAGGGCCATGCCTATGCCGATGCGGTGGCGGGCCTGCGGCGGTGGCATGCGCGCGGCATTCCGCTCTATGTCTATTCCTCCGGTTCGGTCGCGGCGCAAAAGCTGCTGTTCGGGCATAGCAGCTGGGGCGATCTGACTCCGCTCTTTTCCGGCTATTTCGACACGGCGATCGGCGGCAAGAAGGAGATGGCGTCCTATCTTGCCATCGCGGATGCGCTCGCTCTGGCTCCATCCGATCTGCTCTTTCTTTCCGATGTCGAGGCAGAGCTTGCCGCCGCACGGGAAGCGGGCCTGTCGACGATTCTGCTGGTCCGCGACGGCCCGCTGCCGGACGGCCCGTTCCCCGCAGCCGCTAGCTTCGACGCCATACTCCCGGAGGTTTTGTCCGCATGAGTTATTTCGCATTGTCCGAGGCGACGGCCGCGGCCCATCTGGCCACGGTGCCCGTCATACACAGGATTTTGGGCGGAACGTCGGCGGACTGGACTGTGCGCGAGGTCGGAGACGGCAACCTCAACCTCGTATTTCTGGTGACGGGTCCGGATGGTGGGGTCGCCGCCAAACAGGCGCTGCCCTATGTCCGCATGATCGGCGAAAGCTGGCCTTTGCCGCTGTCCCGCGCCTATTATGAGCGTCTTGCCCTGGCGGACCAGGGCCGTCTGGCCTCTGCACGCGTTCCGGCGCTGCTGCACCATGACGACGACATGGCGCTCACGGTGATGGCGTTGCTGACGCCGCATCGCGCCTTGCGCGGTGCCCTGATCGAAGGGCTGCGTTATCCTCTTCTGGCGGACCATCTGGCGGAGTTTCTTGCCAATACGCTGTTCTACACATCCGATCTGGCCGTGCCGGCCGCGCAGAAGAAGAAACGGATCGCGGCATATCTCGGCAACACCGCCATGTGCCGGATCACCGAGGATCTCATCTTCGACGAACCCTATTTCGATGCGCCGATGAATTGGCATACGGCAGGGCTGGAAGATGTGGTCGCAGCCTTCAAGGCCGACACGCCGCTGCGCCTGGCGGTGCAGGATTTGAAGGCCCGCTTCCTCGCCGCGCCGGAAGCCCTGCTGCATGGAGACCTGCATACCGGATCGATCATGGTCACCGATCAGGACACCAAGGTCATCGATCCCGAATTCGCCTTCTACGGTCCGATCGGTTTTGATGTCGGCATGATCCTCGCCAATTTCTGGCTGGCGGCTTTTGCCGAACCGGGGCAGCGGCCCGGCGTCCCATCCGATGGCTGGCTGCTCCTCCAGGCAGCGCGATTATGGAATGGCTTTGCGGACCGCTTCGGGTCGCATTGGCGTAATCTTGATCCGCTGGCCGAAGGGGGTGCCTTGCACGCCATCGGCCGCCATGCCCCGGCCCTTCGAGAAACCGCCATCGCGGCGCGCATCGACATGATCTGGCGCGACGCGCTGGGCTTTGCCGGTTGCGAGATTATTCGACGGATCCTGGGCCTTGCCCACGTCGCCGATCTGGAAAGCATTGCGGATGTCGAACAGCGGGAGGCTTGCGAACGGCGCGCCTTGTCGTTCGCGCGCGCGCTTTTGCTGATGCCCGATCATTTCCCGGAAATCGCTGCCGTACATCGGGCCATTGCGCCCGCGCTCCTTCCAGCATGAGGGCGATGTGCGGATAGGCGGCGAGAATACACGTTCCATCTGGGTTCAACCAGATGGATGGAGTGTCGGTATCTTCGATCAGCGCCGCCTGCCCTGGTCCATCGAACGACTGACGCTCATGGATGCGGAAGACGCGGTCAATGCCATTGCAGACATGGCCACCCGGGGTGCCCCGCTCATCGGCGCGGTCGCGGCCTATGGTCTCGCCCTCGCCCTGCGATCGGATCCGGGCGACGCGATGCTGGAACACGCCTATCGGCGGATCGTGGGCGCGCGTCCCACTGCGGTCAATCTGCGCTGGGCGCTCGATCGGGTGCTTGACTGGGTTGCGCCGATGTCACCGGAAATACGCGCAATCGAAGCCTATGCCGAAGCGGCACGCATCTGCGACGAAGATGTCGCCATGAACCGGGCGATCGGCGAGGCTGGCCTGCCCCTTATCCAGCAAATTGCAGCGCGCAGGAAGGGCCGTCCCGTCAACATCCTGACCCATTGCAATGCCGGCTGGTTGGCAACGGTCGACTGGGGCACAGCCACCGCCCCCATTTATCTCGCACATGATGCAGGCATCGCAATCCATGTCTGGGTCGATGAAACGCGGCCCCGCAATCAGGGCGCGCTGACCGCTCTCGAACTCGCGGAACATGGCGTACCGCATAGCTACATCGTGGACAATGCCGGCGGTTTGCTGATGCAGCGGGGCGAGGTTGACATGGTCATCGTCGGCACGGATCGCGTCACCGCCAACGGCGATGTCGTCAACAAGATCGGCACCTATCTCAAGGCGCTTGCCGCGCGGGCACACGACATCCCGTTCCTCGTCGCTCTTCCGGCCAGTACCTATGATCCAGCCACACCTTGCGGCAGCGACGTGGAGATTGAAGAACGTGGTTCAGAGGAGGTAGCCATTGTCTCGGGCGAGGATGCCGGCCGGGTCAGGTCGATCCGGCTGACCGCATCCGGCACCCGCAATCCCGCATTCGATATCACGCCCGCTGCGCTCGTCACCGCCTACATTACCAACAAGGGCGTCATCGACAGCATGGATGCGCTGACACGAACGCTTCACCCGAAGTGAAATCGGTTCGCCAACCGGATGCTTTTGCTTCGGACATGGGCTGGGTTGCAGCGGAGGCTGGAGCGATTTCCTGTCAGATGGCATCATCTGACGGTTAAGAAATCGCGACAAATCAAAAGAATAGAGCAATCGATCTGATTCCATCAGATCGAAAACCGCCCTAGGGGCCGCTTTCTCACTCGTCATAAGTGACTGAGAAAGTCCAATTCGTCACGCCGCTCGGGCATCCCTATGAATGGGCACAAGGGGCGCGGATGCGAGCCGCATAGCGGACGCTTGGGACGACAGGACGATTGCGATGCGCCTTGAAAATTTCGTCACGATCGACTTCGAGGCGAGTTGCCTGCCCCGGCACGGCCGCTCCTTCCCGATCGAAGTCGCCACCGCCGGTCCGGAAGGCGTGACAAGCTGGCTGGTCAAGCCTGTTGCTGGACATGACGGCTGGTCATGGACGCATGAAGCCGCCGCTCTGCACGGCATCGATCAGGATCGGCTGGCGCGAGAGGGACTGCCGGCGCATCGGGTCTTTGCCGAGATCAACGCCGTGATAGCGGGCCGGCAATTGATAGCGGACAGCCGGATTGACCAATATTGGTGGAGTCTTTTGGCGGGTGCGGCCGGAGAGGATGTGGGCGCGCCTATCCTCTATGTCGGCACGATCCTCGATAAGATCGATCTGCCATCCGAGGATATTTTCGCCGCCCAGCATCATGCGGATGCCCTCCATCCCACGCGCCATCGCGCCGCCGATGATGCCCTCTGGCTGTGGACATTGCTCTGCCGCCTGAAGGACATGGCCGTGGCCGACGCCGCCCTCCCCGCGCCACCACGCCAAGTGCCGCCATCCATCGCGGCCTGACCGCATCGCAAAGGAGCATGACATGTCCCTGAAACTTGCCGACACCGTTCCCGATTTCACCCAGGATTCCACGCAGGGGCCCTTGGCCTTCTATCCATGGGCCGGGGACGATTGGGTCGTCCTGTTTTCCCACCCCAGGGACTATACGCCCGTCTGCACTACGGAACTGGGTACGGTCGCGCGACTGAAGCCGGAGTTCGACCGGCGCGGCGTCAAGATATTGGGATTGTCGGTGGATCCGGTCGACAGCCATGAGGGATGGGCGAAGGACATAGAGGAGACGCAGGGAACCGCGCTCAACTTTCCCCTGATCGCCGATCATGACCGCAGCGTGTCGACCTTGCTCGACCTCATCCATCCCAACGCGTCGGACACGACGACCGTGCGCACGGTGCTGGTGATCGATCCGGCCAAGAAGCTACGTCTTACCTTGACCTACCCCGCCTCTACAGGCCGGAACTTCGCGGAGATCCTGCGGGTGATAGACAGCCTGCAGCTGACCGACGCGCACAAGGTCGCGACGCCCGCCGACTGGAAGCAGGGCGAGGACGTCATCATCGTGCCCTCCCTGACCGACGAGGCCGCGCAGCAGCTGTTCCCCCAAGGCTGGACAGCGCACAAACCCTATCTCCGCACCGTCGCGCAGCCTGGCCGGAAGGAAGATGTTCCCGCATGATCGATCTCTATTACTGGACAACGCCCAACGGTCACAAGGTAACGCTGTTTCTGGAGGAAGCTGGCCTGCCCTACCGGATCCTGCCCGTCAATATCGGCAAAGGAGAGCAATTTGCGCCGGATTTCCTGAAGATCGCGCCCAACAACCGCATTCCCGCGATCGTGGATACGGCGCCAGCTGGCGGCGGCGCTCCGGTGTCTCTGTTCGAATCCGGCGCGATCCTCCTTTACCTTGCCGAAAAGACGGGACGGTTCCTGCCGGCCGATCTTCATGGCCGGGCGGACGTGCTGCAATGGCTGTTCTGGCAGATGGGCGGGCTCGGTCCGATGGCCGGCCAGAACCACCATTTTCGTTATGCCGCGCCAGAACCCCTGCCTTATGCGATCGAGCGCTATACCGGCGAGACCAACCGGCTGTACGGCGTCCTGGACAAGCGGCTGGCCGGCCGCCCGTTTCTGGCGGGCGACGCCTATTCGATCGCGGACATCGCCAGCTATCCGTGGATTGTGCCGCACGAGCGGCAAGGACAGTCGCTGGACGAGTTTCCCCACCTGCGACGCTGGTTTGAGGAGATCGCCGCGCGACCGGCGACCATCCGCGCCTATGCCCTGGCCACTCAGGTCAATCCCGATGCCGCCGCGCCCCAGACCGATGAAGCGCGCCGCGTCCTCCATGGCCAGACGGCCGCGACCGTGGGCGCCCGATGACAGCGCGGCGCATGCTTCATCTGGGCGCGTTCATGCGCCCCATATCGATCCATACCGGCGCCTGGCGCTATCCGGGCGCCTGGCCCGACGCCAATTTCAATCTGGCGCAGATAAAGCGGCTGATCCGGACGCTGGAGGCTGCAAAGTTCGATGCCTTTTTTCATGGCCGACCATCTCGCCATGCTCAACATGCCGAGCGATGCGCTCAAACCCAGTCATACCGTCACATCATTCGAGCCGTTCACGCTGCTGTCGGCGCTGGCATCGACCACCTATGATGCGCCCTTCCATGTCGCCCGGCGCTTCGTCTCGCTCGATCATCTGAGCGAAGGACGCGCCGGATGGAATGTGGTGACGACCGGCAACCCGGAAACATCCCATAATTTCGGCAGCGAGGAGCATCTGGCCCATGCGGCCCGCTATGCGCGGGCACGGGAGTTTTACGACGACGCTGCGCGATCACTTCGGCCTGCCGCGTCCGGAAAACCGCTTCTTCCAGCCGAACCCTTCTCACGCCGCAGCCGGTTAGGCACGGGATATTGTTATTTCGCTGCATAAGCCTTGACCAGATCGGTCAGGAAATCGCGGCCGGTATAGACCGCTTTTACGAGCGCGCGTTCGTTGAGACCATGCGTGCCATTTCCATCCGGATCGCCATAGAGGCCGGGGGGGCCGTATGACGGGATACCGACCGCCTCAAGGAAAATGCCGTCAGTGGCACCCGTCGACATCACCGGCACCAGCGGAACGTCCGGATAATATCTGGCGACCAGCGCCGCTGCGGGCGCGACGATCTCTTTCGTCAGCGGCGGCGATTTCGCCAGCGGGCCACGATCATCGGTCTGCGTCACGGTCATGCGCGGGTCGGCGATGGCCTTTTCCAACGCCACCCTCACCTCTTCCGCGCTGACGCCCGGAAAAATACGGCAGTTGATGTTCGCGCCCGCCCTTTGGGGCAGCGCATTATTGGCATGACCGCCATCGATCAGCGTCGCCACGCAGGTCGTGCGCAAAGTCGAGTGATAGCTCTTGTCGCGGTTGAGGACGGCCTCCGCCGCCTTGTTGCCCGGATCGGCCACGATCGCGCGCATCGCCCTGCCGACGTCATCATCGCGCGCGGCGCCGAGCTTGCTGAAAAAGGCGCGCGTCGTGTCGTTGAGCATCAGGGGAAATTCGAAATCGCGTATCCTGGCCAGCGCGTCGGCCAACTCATAAATGGCATTGTCGCGCACCGGAGCGGAACTGTGGCCACCGACATTGGTCGCCTCGACCCGGTAGTTGACCGCTGCCTTTTCCCCGACATGGATGCGCATTTCCTTGACCGTGCCTTGTCCGTCGGTGCGCCCGCCACCGCCTTCGTTGAGGGCGAAGGCCGCGTCGATCAGATCACGCCTGTTTTCCGCCAGCCATTTCGCGCCGTTGAAAGCCCAGCTCGTCTCCTCGCCGCAAGTCAGCGCCAGCTTGAGCGTGCGCCGGGGTCGATATCCTTCGGTCTTGAACCGGATCAGCATATCGACCCAGATCGCGTCCATCGCCTTCATGTCCGCCGTGCCGCGGCCATAGAAATAGCCATTCTCCTCGATCAATTTGTAGGGATCGCGCGTCCAGTCCTCCCGCTTCGCCGCGACAACATCCAGATGTCCCAGCAGCAGGATCGGCTTCAGCGTCCGGGATGTACCCGGCAGGATCGCGACCAGTCCTCCCTCCTTGGGATGGTCCGCCACCGCGAAGCGGGTGATGTCCCTGTCGCCGAAGCCGGCCGCGCGCAGCCGGGCGTCCACCTTGTCGGCCAGGGCCGTGCAGCTGCCGGTGGTGATGCTCGTGTCGGTCTCCACCATCTCCTGATAGAGTCCACGGAACGCCGCCTGATCGGGGCGTAGCGGCACATCGGCGGCTTGTGCCGCAACGGGAATGCAGACCAACGTCGCCCAGCCCAGTATCCATCGGCGTACCATCATCTTTTGCTCCCCATAGGATCCTGCCACACTGATGTCGCACCAGCCTCCTGGTCAAGGCCCTTCCCTTCCCGATCGGCCCTTCGGCGTCCTTGATACACGCCTGCCATGTTCCTATGGAGTTGTTCGTCCCGCAATGGCGGCGCTATGGACCGGCGCTTGTCCGCATGACATCCCATAGATCGGAACAGGCCACCATGATCCGCGATATTCTGAAGATGGGCGATCCACGGCTGCTGCGCCAAGCGCGGCCGGTGGAAGACGTCCGCGATCCCGCCTTGCGATCCATCATCGCCGACATGTACGAAACCATGAAGGCCGCGAACGGCGTCGGCTTGGCGGCACCGCAGATCGGGATCGATCTTCGCCTCATGATCTTCGGCTTCAACGCGAACCCACGCTATCCCGACGAGAAGCCGGTACCCTCGACGACGCTCATCAACCCGTGGATGGAGCTACTGACGGACGAGACCGAAGACGGATGGGAAGGATGCCTTTCGGTTCCCGGCATGCGCGGCCTGGTGCCGCGTGCCACGCGCATCCGTTATGGCGGCACGCAGGAGGATGGATCAGCGCTCGAACGGGAAGCAAGCGGATTCCATGCGCGGGTGTTCCAACATGAATATGATCATCTGGACGGCATCCTCTATCCCCGCCGTATCGTCGACCTGACCCGGTTCGGCTTCATCGATGCCCTGTTTCCGGACAGCCCCCTGGCCGCACTGGAAGAGGATTGACGGCGGCGGCACCCGGTTGCGGCCCGTCCGGAAGAGGCACGATGTCGATTTCATAAGCGATTTCCCAATTCTCAACGGAAATCCGGCCGTCTTCGTCATAATATCGCCGAACGATAGCCGCTTCGGAGCAGGATCATGATGGCCACCAACGCAATGGATGCGGTCTACGGCGACTATCCGCGCATGCGGGAACGGGCGCTGATCTCCGACGAGCGGCTTTACGCCGATCTCTGACCATCCTCATCGCGGGCGGTCCCGTGCCGTCCGGAACTTCCAAGGATCATGACAACATGGCGCACACCGTTTCGGAAAGCCTGACCGACCAGTTCCGCGAACTCCATGCCGAGCGGCTCCGCACCTGGGACCCGGAAAAGCTCGCCAAGAATATCGACCGGCGCGCGCGGCTGGTCGCCGACTTCGATCCGTCGAAGGTGGTAAAGGCCGGCGATCGGGTCGAACCGTTCGAGCTGACGGATGCCGACGGCGCGTCGCTCAGCCTCGATCAATTGCTGGCGGACGGGCCGGCGGTGCTGATCTTCTTCCGCTTCGCCGGCTGCCCGGCCTGCAACCTTGCCCTACCCTATTATGAGCGCCAGCTCTGGCCCCAACTCACCGGCACCGGCGCCTCGCTTGTCGCGATCAGCCCGCATCTTCCCGAACAAGGGTTGAAGGATATCCGGGACCGGCACGGCCTCAGCTACACGGTCGCAAGTGATCGCGGCAACGCGCTCGGCCGCCGTTTCGGCATCACCTTCGACCGGGATCTGGTCCCGGACGGACAACCGACGCCCGGCTGGATCGGGGCGCTGACCGGGACCGGTACGGCGGAATTCCCCCAGCCGGCCGTTATCATCATCGACCAGGATCGCACCGTCCGCTTCGCAGACGTCAGCCCCGACTGGCTGGTGCGGACGGAAGCTCCCGCAATCCTGGAGGCACTGGACCGCATCGAACGCAAGGTCCTGAGCTGATTCCATCGCAGCGCGCCCCGACAGGCGAGCAGGATTCTCCGCGACCGCTTCCCTTTCATCGGCAAGACCCTGAATCTGTTCGACGTCTATTCCGGTGCAATCGCCGTCGTGCCGACCCATAAGGATCCGGGCAATATGGCCTGTTCGCGGCCTTCGGCCCGACCGGCGGCTTCCATATGCCCGTTTGGGCATCAACTTCTGACCGGTACCATGAGAGGAACGGGATATGGACTTGGATCTGAAGGGCAGGCGAGCGATCGTCACCGGCGGCAGCCGGGGCATCGGCAAGGCGATCGTGCGGGCGCTGGCGCGTGAGGGGGTACGCGTCGTCCTCGCCTCGCGCGACCGGGTGGCCGGACAGGCAACCGCCGAGGAAGTGGCGCGCGAGACGGGCGGCGAGGTCCACGCCCTGTCCGCTGATACCCGCAGCGATGCGCAGGTCGATGCGCTGGTCGCCGGCGCGGCCGATCTGCTCGGCGGGCTCGACATCGTGGTGAACAATGCCGCGCGACCCGGCGCCGCGCCGGCCATTCCGGGCGTCGCGGGGGTGGAGTCGACTTATCTGCTCGAGGAGCTGGACACCAAGCTGGTCGGCTATCTGCGCGTGGCCCGCGCCGCCGCGCCGCATCTGGTCGCCAATGGCTGGGGCCGGATCATCAACATCAGCGGGCTTGCCGCGCGCAGCAGCTTCACGATCCCCGGCTCCGCCCGCAACGTGGCGGTAGCGGCGCTGACAAAGAACCTTGCCGATGAACTGGGACCCCAAGGCGTCAATGTGACGGTGGTCCATCCGGGCGCGACGCGCACTGAAAGGACGGCCGATATCGTCGCCCGCAAGGCGGCTGCCGATGGATTGTCGGAAGTGGAGGCCGAACGCGCCCTGTTCGGCCATTCGCTCGTCGGCCGGATTATCGAGGCGGAGGAGGTGGCCGATGTCGTCGCCTTCCTGGCGTCCCCGCGCAGCGTGGCGATCAACGGCGACGCGATCGCCGCCGGCGGGGGCACACGGGGTTCCATCCACTATTGACCGCGGCTCGTTGCCTCGGCGTCGTCCAGGGCCAGTCCATGGCCTCTATGGATCGCCGCTGCCTCTCAGCATATTCGCGCCGCCGCGGATTACCCGGCCGACGGCAGGGTGAAACCGGTACAGCCGCCCTGCCCGTTCGTGATGGTCGCATGGAGCCCGCACAGGCCATCGCCGCCGCGCACCGAGGCATAGGCGGAGGACAGTGTCGACAGGCCCGAAACGGCCGCCTCCAGCCCTTCGGCGCTGTTACAAAAATGGGCGCAGCCGGCGCAGCCTCCACCGGAGGCAGGCACGAGAGGGCGCAGCGCTCCGAACAGCCTCATTGCCCCAGCGTCGCCCAGTGGACGCCGAACACATGAACCGACAGCAGGTAGCCAAGCACGACATTGACCGCGACGCCCAGGGTGAAGACCGCGAAGGGCATGCGGCCGGCCGCGGCCAAGGCGCGGAAGCGAGTGCTCAGGCCGATGCTGAGGAAGCAGAAGATGAACGCCCAACTGCGCAAATCCTTGATCGGCGCGATCAGGCCTGGCGTCGCGACCTTGTTATAATCGGCGAGGCTATAGTGAGCGGTCGTCACGGTCACGAGGGCCGACGCGATGAAGAAGCCCAGCACGAATTTGGGAAAACGCCGCCAGATTTCGCGGACGTCCGCCGCGCTGCCGCCGGGCTGCGCCTCCCAGCGCGTCGTCGCGACGATCGCCAGCGCGACCGCCCATATACCGATCCACACGTCGCGCCCGATGACCTTGATGAGCGTGAAGGCCTGTAGCGCCTGATCGGCCGTGCCGGCGATGCCGTCAACCTTGCCGGCGAGGCCGCCATAGGCCTGCGCCGCCGCGATACCCGCCGCATCGGCGAATTCGGACGTCCCGATCCAGGCACCAGCAATACCGGTCGGCAGGCCCAGCAGCCGCGCCGCGAGCGGCAGGGCGAAGATCATCGCGATCGCCCATAGGATCACGGTCGTGATGGTGACGGCGACATGTTCCTTCTTCGCGCCCACAGCGCCGGCAATGGCGATGGCAGCCGACACGCCGCAGACCGCACCGCCCACGCCCAAGGTCGCCGCGAAGCGCCGGTCAAGCCCGAAGCGCACTGCCGCCCAGTAGATGACGGAAAAGGTGACGATCGACACGATAGACGCCTGCAATATGGCAACGGGGCCCGCGAGCGCGATCAGCGAAAAGGGAACCGTGGCGCCGAGCAGAACGATGCCGGTCTTGACGAAAAATTCGCCTCGGAATCCCGTTGCCAGCACCGCCGGCACCCCGCCCAGATTGGCGATGACCAGCCCCAGCAGCAGCGCGATCAGCGGCGGCTCCAGATTGTAGCGTGCCGCGCTTTCCCACTGGCCAAGAACGAAGATCGCGCAGGCAGCGACATAGAGTAGCGTGAAGGCCGGAACGAATTGGCGAAGGCGCAATCCCATGACCGAAATCGCAACGGAAAAGGCGGTAAGCCAGAACAGGAACAGAGCGATATATCGCCACCCGTTCATGCCGAAATCGCCGGCGACTTCGGACAGGCTCTTCCATTTGGGCGGCACCACCGCCAACCAGCGTAGGGAGCCGCCGTTCCAGAACAGGAGCGTGCCGACTATGACGATCGACAGGCCGATCCAGATCGCCCACCAATCCTCCTTGCGCCAAAATTCGCTGCCGCCTGAAGGCGGCGCGGCGCTCCGCGCGGGATCGGTCGTCATCACAAGCCCCCTGTCCTATGTCCGACGCTCAGAAGTCCGCTAGACCGCGCCCAAAGACAAGCGCAAATCCGCCGGGCATCTATGAGAAATGCCCCCCCTTTTCAGGAAAGGACGACGGCGCTGCGGCGATTGGTGGTGGTTCCAAGGTCCGGCCGGTGGGCGTGGCATCATGAGTGACTCCCTGGCCCGCAAAAGGGCAGCGTGCCAGGGTGAGGTGATGTCAGAGATCGGCCGACAGGCGCACATACCAGAAACCGCCTAGCACCCCGAGCGGCGATGCGTCGGGATAGATGAAGCCGCTGGCCGGGCCGCCGGACGTGGGATAGATCAGACGGGTCTCGCGGTCGGGATAGTTGTCAAAGATGTTTTCGGCCCCTGCCGCGATGCGGAACTTGTCCGCCACCTTCACGCCGACCTCCAGATCGAAGGAGAGTTCGGCGCCGAAGCGCTTGTCGCCGCCATTGCCGGTGGTACTGGTTCCGGTCTGGTTGCTGGTGAACTTCCCGAAATAGTTGGCGCGCGCGGTCAGATCGAAAGCGCCGATCTCGGCCGTCTGGGTGAAGACGGCGCGCCAGCGGGGAAGCAGCGTCTCGATGTCCCGCTTGCGCACGTCGTCGATCAGTGGCCCGCTGCCGACCGTGCGGCGATAGAGCAGCTTCGTGCGGTTGTAGTTGACCGCGAGTTGCGACGACAATCTGGCCCAGCCCGGATTGGCGCGGTAGCTCGCCACGACGTCCGCGCCCTGCGTCCGCGTGCCGAAGCCGTTGGTGAAATATTGCACCGCGCCCAGCGATGCCGCATCGACCACGCCCAAGGCGGTCAGTTGCGTCCGGTCCGCATCCGTAACGTTGAACCGGCTGGTAAGGCCGATCCGGTTCGTCACCTTGATGTTGTAATAATCCCAGGTGACGGTGAAGGCCGGGCTGGGCGTCAGCACCACGCCGCCGCTGAAGTTCACCGATTCCTCCGGCGTCAATGCGGTCGCGCCATAATATTTTGCGGCGGGATCTTCAGGCGACAGCGTCGCGACCTGCACCGGATTGGACCCGACGAACGTCGTCTGCAGGTTGCGCAGATAGAGCTGCCCCGGCGTCGGCGCGCGGAAGCCGGTGCTGGCCGCGCCGCGCAGGGCGATGGCATCGCTCAGCGCATAGCGCGCAGTGGCCTTGACATTGGTCGTGCCGCCGAAGTCCGCATAATGCTCGTAGCGCACCGCGCCGCCCAGCGTGAACCGCGACGTCACATCGACTTCCAGATCGAGATAGGCCGCATAGCTCGCCCGCGACCGGTCGACGATCGAGGTCGGGCCATATCCGGGGAAGCCGTTCGAACCGACCGGATGGGTGACCAGAAAGGTCGTGCCGTCGGTCCTGCGGACCGTCTGGATCGCATAGACGCCCTGTTCATAGGAGGCCTTATCCCCCGCACCGATCAGGAAGCTTTCGCGTCGCCATTCGAGGCCGCCCGCGATATTGAGCGGGCTGGCGAGGCCGATCTCCACCGGATAGGTGAGGTCCAGATTGGCGTTGAGTTCGCGCTGCTCCAGCGAGCCGGCATAAAAGCTGGTGGGCGTATCCGGCCCGAGCGACGGGTTGATCGTGTCGGAGATATAATATTTGATCCGGTTCTGACCGTAGCTCAGGCTCGCGTCATATTTCAACCCGAACCCGGTTTCCCCGCGATAGCCGCCGACCGCCGACAGGTCGGTATTGGTGCTGCGGAAGCGCGGCGTGAAGCCATTGGGAAACAGGCTCGCATTGTCCCATGTCCGGCCATTCGCATTCCATGTGCCGTCGGCATTGCGATCCAGATAGACGATGGCGATGGACTTGCCGAGCGTCGTGGGTCCGGCCGGGCCGGTGACGGGCACCGCCACCGGACGGCGATAGTTGAAGTCGATCACCTGATTGGAATGGCCGTAATTGCCGAAGAAATAGAGCGTGTCCTTGTCGCCCAGCGGCAGTTCGGAATTGACGAAGAAACGATAGGCTTCCGTGTCCGGGCTGCCGAATTTCGTTACCGGCTGCTTCACGTCATAGCCCAGCGATTTCAGCACCACGGCGTCGGGACGCTGCACGGCGCGGTTGGTGTCGTTGGCGTTCACATATTCGGCTGTCAGGTTGATAAAGCCGCCCTGTTCGCCCAGCTTCAGCCCCAGATTGCCGGATAGCTGGATGTCGCGCCCGTCCCCCTTATAATATTCGCCGTAGCGCGTGGTGAGACGCAGACCCTCCGCATTGCGTTTGAGCCCGAAGTTGAGCACCCCGGCGATCGCGTCCGACCCATATTGCGCGGCGGCACCGTCGCGCAGCACTTCGACGCGCTCGATTGCGGCGGCCGGAATCTGCGAAAGATCAGCGCTCTGCGACCCGGCGGCGAGCGATCCGCCGCTGACCTGCACCAGCGCCGAACGGTGAACGCGCTTGCCGTTGATCAGCACCAGCGTCTCGTCCGGCGGCAGTCCGCGCAGCGTCGGCGGGCGAACGAAGGCAGACCCGTCGAACAGCGCGTTGCGCTGGAGATTGAAGGAGGGCACGAGATTCTTGATCGCCTGCTTGATATCACTGGTGGACTGGCTGGCGAGATCGGCGGCGGAAAAGACATCGACCGGCACCGCCGATTCCGCGACCGTTCGATCCGTGCGACGGGTGCCGGTGATGATGATGGTGTCGCGCCCCTGTTCGTCTCCGATAGCGGCAGCGGCCGATTGCGACGGCTCCTGCGCGTCCGCGGCCTGAGCGAGCACCGCCGCCGCCAGGGCCGTTCCGGCCCTGACCCACAATTTCAACGATGTCATGTCTATTCCCCCTGTCAGCTTTGGTCCTGCGACCGATCCGTCAGCATCTCTTTACGGGATGGACGCGATACGGCCGACGCTCTTTCTACTAAAATGATAGAGAAAGCTGACAAACGAGTATTCTCAATAGGTTCGCCATTGCAGAACAACATAGAAGCGCGACGATATCGGTGACCTGGGCTCAGGCCTTGTGCTTCGGGCAAGTCATTGAGCAGAGCCGTTGCGCCGATATCATAAACGACTGCCATCAACGCTTGCGCACGAACTCCGCGCGCAGCACAAGGCCCTTGATGCCAGGATATTTGCAGTCGATTTCCTGAGTGTCGCCAGTCAGGCGTATGGCGGGGATCACCGTGCCGCGCTTGAGCGTCTGGCCCGCCCCCTTCACATCAAGGTCCTTGATCAGCGTCACGGAGTCGCCATCGGCGAGCAGATTGCCAACCGCATCACGTACCTCGATCGCGTTCTCCCTGGCGTGTTTGGCGGCAAGTTCCGACGCGGGCAGCCACTCGCCGCTCACCTCGTCGTAAACATAGTCTTCGGTATCTTGCGACATGGTCGTTCTCCATCCTGCCCGCACCAAGCGGGCCGTGTTTATTCAAGCGGGCATCGTGCTCGACGACCTGCGGATCGCCGCCGCCAGGTTCGTCACCCGTTCCGCACCTGCAAAGCGCGGTCGGGCGCGAGCCAGGGCCTGCCATACCGGACGCGGCATGTCCGAAAGGATGACGCGGGTGCCTGCGTGGCGCGCATGATCGACGAAAGTTTCCAGCACGTTGATGCCGGAGGAGTCGATGTAGGGCACCCGGTCGAGACGAAGAATGATGGCATGGGGCTTGTTGCCGATGCGCGTCAGGGCGTCGAGCATTTCGTCAGCAACACCAAAGAACATCGGACCGGCGATCCGGAAAACCTCTACCCCCGCCGGCAGTGCGGTACGCTGGGCTGGGTCCTCCAAACTCTCGTCTTCGTCGAGGATGCCGGTCGCGTCGCCCATCCGCGCCATGAACAGCAGCGAGGCGAGCGTGACGCCGACGCCGATCGCCACCGTCAGGTCAACCAGCACGGTCAGCGTGAAGGTGAGGAGCAGCAGCGCCCGCTCGCCCTTGTCCATACGCGGCAGTTCGGCAAAGCGCTCGGCCTCGCTCATGCCCCAGGCGACGATCAGCAGGATCGCCGCCAATGCCGGCATCGGCACATAGGCCACCAGCTTCCCCGCCACCAACAGGATCGCCAGCAGAAAAGCGGCGTGCAACATGCCGGCGACCGGCGTCCTTGCGCCGGCACGGATGTTGGTGGCCGTACGCGCGATCGCGCCAGTGGCGGGAAGGCCCCCGAAGACGGCCGAAGCAAGATTGGCGATGCCCTGCCCCACCAGTTCCTGCCCGGGCCGATGTTTGTAACCCGTCATGCCGTCTGCCACCACGGCGGAGAGCAGTGCCTCGATACCGGCGAGGAAAGCGATCGTGAATGCCGAGGGCAGCACCGCCCGGAACGTTGCGAAGGAAAGCATCGGCAGATGCGGTTCCGGCATGCTGGTCGGCATGTTCGGAAAACGATCGCCTACAGTCTCGACCGGCAGATGAGTCAACGCCACGACCATCCCGGCAGCGACGATGGCGATCAGATAGCCCGGCAGGCGCGGGTTGATGCGCCGCAGCGCGATGATCAACCCCAATGTACCCAGGCCGACGCCGAGACTGGCCCAGTTGATCGTGTCCAGCGCACCGAGATAGGCTGCCCATTTTCCGATGAACTCGGCCGGAAAATGGCTGGCGCGCAGCCCCAGAAAATCACCGACCTCGCTGGACGCGATGATGACGGCGATCCCGGCGGTGAAGCCCGTCACCACCGGCAGCGGCACGAAGCGCATCAGCCGGCCAAGCCCGGCATAGCCCGCCGCAACCAGAATGATGCCCGCCAACAGCGTCGCGGCCACCAGCCCGGCATAGCCGTGCGCGGCGATCACACCGGCGATCACCACCACGAAGGCCCCGGTTGGACCGCCGACCTGCACGCGGCTCCCACCCAGCGCAGAGATCAGGAAGCCGGCGATGATTGCCGTCACCAGCCCCTTGTCGGGCGAAGCACCCGAGGCAATGGCGAGCGCCATCGACAGCGGCAGCGCGACAATGGCGACGGTCAACCCTGCCAATGCATCGGCGCGCAGGCGTTGAACATCATAGCCGTCGCGCCAGGTGGTAAGCAGCTTGGGGGTGAAGGCAAGCGGCAGCGCCACGGTCAGGGCTGTTCCCGCCGGGATGTCGGCCGCCGGTCATAGGGAAGCGAAGCGTTGCCCACGAAGGATTGGCCAGCCTGCGTCTCGCGCAGCCGCACCCCCCGCCCGGTCCCCGTGGACGGCGCATGTTCGCCGAGGATCTCGATCCCCGCGCCTTCCAGCGCCCTGATCAACTTCATCAGCTTGTCGACGGTACCGCGCACCTCGCCGTTGGAAGCCTCCATCCGCTGGATCGTCGGCAGCGAGACCCCCGCCATCTCTGCCAGTTGGCGCTGGTCAATGCCAAGCAAAGCCCTGGCTGCGCGGATTTGACTGGCAATAAGCATCCATGATTCCTGATGTTTCAAATATCAGAAATGATGCACAAACCAAAGTGGCTATGTCAATGCCAATGGCGACTCTTAGGGCGAAGACCCCGATCAAGCGGGCA
>NZ_JAKUJY010000028.1 GCF_022664535.1 Sphingobium trunci
CCGACCGTCGTTCCCGCGAAGGTGGAAACATCGTTCGGCGCAGCCAATCGATCTCCTGGCGTCACCCCAAGCGCGACGGCAGGGAGATGGATCCCCCGCCCGCGCGGGGATGACGCGTTGGGGATTGACGCCCCCCTTCTTCCCAAAGCCGCTATCGGTCCTGCCGGTTAATCGGCTACACAGGCTTTTCAGTTATCGTTCATCCCGTTGAAGGCATTGACAGTCAGCGATGCAGTCCCCTCCTAGCCCCTTGCATGCCCCATGACCGCATGAAAGCCCGATGGCTTCGCATGGCCGCCATTGCGGTGGCGTCTCTTGCCCTGCTCGCCCGCCCGGCGGCGGCGCAGCAGATTTTGCGCGATGCGGAAACGGAGGCCTTCATGGCCGACATGTCCGCGCCCCTGGTCAAGGCGGCGGGCATGGAGCCGCGCAATGTCCAGGTCCTCGTCATCAACGATCCGCAAATCAACGCCTTTGTCGCGGGCGGCCAATATGTCTGGGTGCATAGCGGCCTGATCGCCGCGGCCGACAATGTGAACCAGGTGCAGGGCGTCGTCGCGCATGAACTCGGCCATATCGAGGGGGGCCATGTCATCCGCTATGGCGAAGGGATCAAGGAGGCGACGGGGATCACCCTGCTCAGCCTGGTGCTGGGCGCGGCGGCGATCGCGGCGGGCGGCGCCGAAGCGGGCATGGGCATATTGGGCATGGGCCAGCAGGCGGCGATGGGCAAGTTCCTCGCCTTTTCCCGCGCGCAGGAAAGCTCGGCCGACCTGGCGGGCGCCCGTTATCTCAGCAAGGCGGGGATTTCGGGTAAGGGGTCGCTGGAGTTCTTCAAGAAGCTGCAGAACCAGGAATATCGGCTCGCCATCCCGCAGGACGACAGCTATGGCCGCACCCACCCGCTTTCGGGCGAGCGCATCCAGGTGCTGCGCGAGGTCTATACGGTCGATCCCGCCTGGGACAGGCCGATGGACCCCGGACTGGAAGCGCGGTTCGAGCGGATCAAGGCGAAGCTGATCGGCTTCGTGTCGGAACCCCCGCAGACGCTGCAGAAATATCCGGAAAGCGACCAGTCGATCCCGGCCCATTATGCCCGCGCCTATGCCTGGCACAAGAGCGCCTATCCGGAGAAGGCGCTGGACGAGGTCAACGCGCTGCTGACCGCCGTGCCGCATGATCCCTATTTTCTGGAGCTGAAGGGGCAGGTGCTGCTGGAAAGCGGCAAGCCCGCCGACGCCATCCCGCCGCTGCGCGAGGCGGTGCAGATCACCAACCAGCCGCTGATCGCGACCCTGCTGGGCCATGCGCTGATCGCGACGGAGGACGACAGGAATTTTGCCGAGGCGGAAAAGGTGCTGCGCAACGCCATTGCGCGGGACCGGGAAAATCCCTTCGCCTGGTATCAGCTGGGCGTCGTCTACGAGCATCGCGGCGACATTCCCCGCGCGGCGCTGGCGACGGCGGAACGCTATTCGATGATGGGCGACGACCAGATGGCGCTGCGCAGCGCCGACGCGGCGATGCAGGGACTGAAGCCAGGCACGGTTGACTATCTGCGCGCGCAGGATATCGCGATGGTTTCCCGTGCGGCCGTCGAACAGAAGCGGAAGAAGAAATGACCGAAACCCCTCGGCCCGGCTTTCGCGCGGCCCTTTCCAACAGGACCATGCAGATGACTCTCGGCGTTCTCGCCTTCCTCGCCGCCACCGCGACCGGTGCCGCCCTGGGCACCCAGACCACGGGCCGCCTCGATGCCAGTGACCTTGGTTCGAAAGACCGGGCGGCGATCGAACAGATCGTCCACGACTATATATTGGAACATCCGGAGATCATCCCCCAGGCGGTCGAGAAATTGCAGGCAAAGCGCATGTCGGGCACCATCGACGCGAACCGCAAGACCATCGAAACGCCCTATGCCGGGGCCTGGGAGGGCGCGGCCGACGGCGATGTGACGGTGGTCGAGTTTTTCGATTATGCCTGCGGTTATTGCCGGGCGTCGCTGCCCGATCTGGCCCGGCTGGTGGGTGAGGACAGGAAGCTGAAGATCGTCTATCGCGAGCTGCCCATCCTGTCCGACGCCAGCATCGACGCGGCGAAAGTGTCGCTGCTGGCGGCGGAAAAGAACCAGTATATGCCCTATCACCGCGCGCTCTATGCCGCGGGCAAGGTGACGCGCGAGACGATCCTGGCGGCCGCCGCCAAGGTCGGGATCGATGCGAAGGCAGCCCAGGCGGCGATGGCGAACAACGGCTATAATGCCGAAATCCAGTCCAACATCGCCCTGGCGCAGAAGCTGCAGGCGAGCGGAACCCCCACTTTCGTGATCGGCGATCAGGTGCTGAATGGCGCGGTGGGCTATGACGCGCTGAAGACCGCGGTGGCATCGGCGCGCGGGAAATAGGCGAGCTTCACGGGCGGCGGAGCCTCCTTAAAACAGGCTATATTGTCCGCTGCCCTTGAGCTGCCATGTCGCCAGCGTTTCATGATGGGTACGCCCGACATGGCTGCACACCAGCATGAACCGATCGACATGCCAGCCGAAACCCTCGACCGGGCGCTGTTCCGGCCTGCCATCCCGGTAGAAAAGCGTCTGATGGGGGCTGAAGCTCCAGCCGGGACGAAGGGCGATGCCCGCAGCGTTCATGCCCGCCGCGATCCGCTTTTGCAGCGCGTTCAGCAAGGGGACGGCATGCGACGGACGCAGCGCGGCGGAACGGTGGCCGACGGTCAGCCGGTCCAGCCGCAGGTCGAAGGGTTCCGCCATCACCCCCGTCCCCGCGCGCAGCAGCGCCTTGATGACGGCATAGGGATAATCGGCATAGTCGCAGGTGATCGCCAGCGTCATATGCTGATGATCCACGGCAATGCGCCGGGCGCCGTCCGCGATGGTTTCGGCATAATGATCGGTCTGCCGCGCGACCGTAAGCGTCCGGCCATAGGCGTCGTTTCTGGGTGTGGACCGGTGATCTTCAGAATGGCTTTTGCGCGAGCGGTGGTAGCTTCAAGGCGACGCGCTGCTCGATGACGATATCGTTAGCCTTTTCTCGGAACGTGCCGGGTGTATCCATCGCTGAGAGAAAGCGTTCCGCCCGGGGGGATCACCCGTTCGTCTGTTATATGTCGAAGGAAACGCTCTGCTTTCTGGAGGTCGCCCGATATGCCGCAAGCGACTCCGGCATAATAGCCGAACCAACTTGGTCGCATGCGTTCAGATTCATTGGCTTCCGCAATCACATACTGGGCGATGGTCTCGAAAGATCGGAATTTATCGTCGATCTCTTGGGCTTTGGCAGCGGCTGAACGCGCTATATCGGTGACTGCGGCACCAAACTGATCTTCATCCCTATACTCTGTATAAGGGCCGCCCGACATAATGTAGTTCAAGCTCATGAACCCGGCCCCGCCCCAGATCCAGTGAGCCGCATTATCCAGCTCGACCGTTACAGACCACCGACTTGGCTTAAATCCAACTACGTTGAGCCAGAAACCGTGATCTTTGATCCAGAGCCGCGATTGCCCCTGTCGCCTGAAGCCGAGAGGGGCCAGTTCGGCTTTAGCTGCGGAAGCAATGATCTTGTTGTGGGGTCCAGTCATCTGACGATGACTATCCGTGATGCGATCCGCATGTCACCAAAATCTCGTCAGCCTGCCACTGAAGACCAGTTCCACGGGAGCAGTTCATCAATCCGGTTGATGGGATGCCCGTTGCCGATGCGGTCGAGCACATCTGCGAGCCAGGCTTGCGGGTTCACATTGTTGAGCTTGGCCGTCTCCAGCAGGGAGTAGATGGCAGCGGCCCGCTCACCACCGCAGTCAGCGCCCGCGAAAAGCCAGTTCTTCCTGCCCACGGCTATGCCGCGCAGGGCATTCTCTGCTAGGTTGTTGTCAATCTCAAGCCGCCCGTCCTCAGTATAGGCGAGCAACTGGGCCTTGAGCTTCACGGCATAGCGTAGCGCCTCGGCCAGCGGCGACCGCGCGGAAATCTGCGCCAGCACACCATCGGCCCATGCGAAGAAATCCAGTGCTCGAAGACGGGACAGCTTGCGCGCGTTGCGCCTGTCATCGGCAGGATCACAGGCGATGCCGCGCTCGACATCATAAAGTTCGCGGATGAGCTTCAGCCCTTCGGCGGCGACGGAATGCGGGTCGGCCTTGTAGACATCATGCAGCTTGCGGCGCGCATGCGCCCAGCAGGCGACAGGCGTTATCAGCCCCGGCTGACGGTCGGTCACATAGAGTCGCTCGAACCCGGCATAGGCGTCCGCTTGCAGGAAACCCACAAATGTCCTGAGATGTTCGCGTGGTCGCTCGCCCTTGCGATCCGGGCTGTAGCGAAATAGCGCCGCCGGTCTGTCGCTCGGTCGCCATCGTCGGTTGTCGCGCAGATAAACCCATAATCGCCCTGTGGCGGTCTTGCCGGTGCCCGGTGCCAGAACCGGCACAGGCGTGTCGTCGGCATGGAGCTTGGGGCTGGCCATGACATGATCGGCGATGCGGTCGACCAGAGGCTGCAACAGCCAACTGACCTGCCCCATCCAGTCCGCCAGGGTGGAGCGGCTAAGATCGATGCCCTCGCGAGCATAGATGCGCGACTGCCGATAGAGTGGCAGATGATCGGCGAACTTGGATACGACCACATGCGCCAGCAGGTTGGGACCAGCCCGACCACGCGGATCGGTAAGGATGGCGCCGGTGCCTGGCTGATCGCGTCGCAACGCCCGCAGGCCAGCTTGGGGCGGACATGGCGCACGACGTGGAAGCGGCCCGGCACATACTCCAGCACCTCAGTCACATCCTCGCCCAGCTTGCCCATAGTCCCGCCACAGGTGGAACAGCCATCGGCATCGGGGGCGACATGCACCGTGTCCTCACGCGGCAGATGCTCGGGCAGTGGCAGCCGCTTGGGCTTGCGGGCCGTCGATGGGCGTTCTTCCGCAGGTGCCGGTTCACCGATGGCACATGCGGCATGGGCATGTTCAGCTTCGAGATCTTCCAGCGTCAGTTCCAGTTGATCGGCCATCTCGGCGATCCGCTCGGACGACTGACCGAACTTCATCCGGCGCAGCCGGGATAGCTGAACCTTGAGCTTCTCGATCTGGAGCGTGGTCAGCTTGACCGCGTTGCGGGTCGTCTCGTGCGCCGTCCGCTCGGCTTCCAGCGCCTGTTCCGAAGCCGTAATACGCGCCTGCATATCGGCGAAAAGCGCGCGCAATGCATCGGGATCGGCAGGGAGGTTGATCTCGTCGGCGGACACGGCCCCCCATAGCAAAATGGCCTGTGCAGACCAAGGGAAATGCCCGATTTTACGCCACTTTATGCCTACATCTGCACCGGGATGCGGGGCGCTTCGGGAACGACGGTACGCCGCCAGTCCATCGCCTCGATCAGCAGCGCAAACTGTGCCGGGGTCAGCACCACGCCGCCCTCGACCAGCGGCGGCCATACGAAGCGATGCCGCTCCAGGCGCTTGGCGAACAGGCACATGCCAGAGCCATCCCAATGCAGCGCCTTGAGATAGTTGCCGCTCCGGCTGCGGAACAGGAAGACATGGCCGCAATAAGGCTCGACCGCGAACAGCGGACGCACCAGCGCCGCCAGACCATCGAAACCCAGACGCATGCTGACCGGCTTGCTTGCGAGATAGACCTTCGTGCCCGGTGCCAGTGAGATCATGAAATATCCCGCAAGGCCCGCAGCACGCGGGCAAGCGCCTTCTCGTTCACATAGCTGTCCACCGACAGGCGAACGCCGCTGGGCAGGTCGATGCCGATCTCGCCGGGACGCGCACCGGGATGCGGGCGGGTCAACTCTTCCATCACCGGCATTGTCGGGGCAGAATCAGGACATAGCGGCGGCTGTGCATGAGGAACCGTAGTGACTGCACCATCGGGCACCGCTCCATATGAGATGAAGGTCAGCGGCTCGCTGGCGATCTTCTCCGCCTGCCGTCGTGCTGTCCGCCAGCTATAGATCAGGCTCTCGGCTATATCGTGCCGCTTCGCTACCTCCCGCACAGTGACATCCGGCGCATCTGCCTCCTGCATGATGGCATGCCGCTCGGCAGGCGAATATTTACGGCGGCGCTCCGTACGGGTGATGACCTCGATCCGGCCCATCTCCTGATCTCCTTATGGAGTCCAGAAGGAGACTCCCATCAGCTCTCCCTCGTCAAAGGGGGCGGAAGGCGCAACGCGTCGGAGACCGGACGCTTACGCGCGACCAGCGGGGTCGGCTTCAGTGCGAAGAACAGGCGGAAGAGGGCCTGGGCGGAACGATTTTCCATGGCTCTGTCTCGATGCGAAGTCTCGGTGCGAATCGGTTACATGTTCATGATATGTTCTTTTCAGGCTGAGGGCGAATCCCTTCGGCGGCCTGCCGCGATTTCCTGCGGCCGTGCCGGTCTTCGATATCGGTGCCGGTTCGAGGATGGATCGGCCGCCGCCGACTTGCCATGATGAGGCCGGATCGCGAGAATGAAGCTGCACTGGAGCGTCGATGAATCTGGACCGTTCAACGCCCGAAGGCCAGGGAAGGCGGATCGCGCGGATCGCTATGGCTGTGATCTATGCCATTGCGGGCGTGGCACATCTGACCCGGCCGGGCGGCTTTGTTGCGATAACGCCCGATTGGGTGCCCGCGCCGGAAATGGTGGTGGCGCTCACCGGGATGGCGGAGATTGCGGGCGCGGCCGGACTGATGCTGCCGCCATTGCGCAAGGCCGCCGGCATGGGCCTGGCGCTTTATGCGCTCTGCGTGTGGCCCGCCAATTTCCACCATGCGATGAGCGATATCCCCCTGAACGGCGTGCGCCTGAGTTGGTGGTATCATGGGCCACGCCTGGCCCTGCAACCGGTCGTCATCTGGTGGGCGCTCTGGGCGGGCGGGGTGACGGACTGGCCCTTCAGGTCCGTGCCCGCCGACCGGCGCTGAAGGCGATCGGTTGTCTTTCCCGGACAGGGGCTTAGGGTGCGCGCCATCATAACAGGATAGCGAGAGCCGCGTGACCCGTCATATTCCCTGGATCCTGATCGCCATCACCGGCGCGGCCGCCCTGTCGGTCGTCGCGCTTTCCCGTGGCGAGGCGGTGAATGCGTTGTGGATCGTGGTGGCGGCGGTCAGCAGCTTCCTCGTCGTCTATCGCACTTATGCGCTCTATATCGCCCGCCATGTGATGCGGCTCGATCCGGCGCGGCCCACGCCAGCGATCCGGCGGGCCGATGGGCTGGACTATGTCGCGACCGACCGGGTGGTGCTGTTCGGCCATCATTTCGCGGCGATCGCGGGCGCGGGGCCGCTGGTGGGACCGGTGCTGGCGGCGCAGATGGGCTATCTGCCCGGAACGCTGTGGATCATCGCGGGCGTCGTGCTGGCGGGAGCGGTGCAGGACTTCATGGTCCTCTTCATCTCCATGCGCCGCGACGGCAAGTCGCTGGGCGAGCTCATCCGCATGGAAATGGGGCAGGTCGCGGGCACGATCGCGCTGTTCGGCGCCTTCATGATCATGGTCATCATCCTGGCCGTGCTGGCGCTGATCGTGGTCAAGGCGCTGGCGGAAAGCCCCTGGGGCATGTTCACCGTCGCCGCGACGGTGCCGCTGGCGATGGTCATGGGCGCCTATTCCCGCTGGTTGCGGCCGGGGCGGATCGGGGAAGTGTCGCTGCTGGGGCTGGTGGGGCTGCTGGCGGCGATCGTCTATGGGCAGAGCGTCGCGCAATCGCCGGTCTGGGGACCGGTCTTCACCTTCACGCCGGTGCAGCTTTGCTGGATATTGATCGGCTATGGCGCGGTGGCGTCCGTGCTGCCGGTGTGGCTGCTGCTGGCGCCGCGCGACTATCTGTCGACCTTCCTCAAGATCGGCGCGATCGCGGCGCTGGCGATCGGCATCGTCATCATGGCGCCGCCGCTTAAGATGCATGCCGTCACCCAGTTCGTGAACGGCAATGGCCCGGTCTGGTCGGGCGGGCTGTTCCCCTTCCTGTTCATCACCATCGCCTGCGGCGCGGTATCGGGCTTCCATGCGCTGATCGCCAGCGGCACCACGCCCAAGCTGATCGCCAGCGAGGCCCATGCGCCGATGATCGGCTATGGCGCGATGCTGATGGAGGCGTTCGTCGCGATCATGGCGTTGGTGGGGGCATCGATCCTCGATCCCGGCATCTATTTCACGATGAACAGCCCGGCGGCCGTGATCGGCAAGGATGCGGCCAGCGCGGCCGCGGCGGTGACGGCCATGGGTTTCCCCATCTCGCCCGACCTCATCCTCCAGACCGCGAAGGATGTGGGCGAACATAGCATCATCTCCCGCGCGGGTGGCGCGCCGACGCTGGCGGTGGCAATGGCGGAGATATTCTCCCATGTCGCCGGCGGCCCGGCGATGAAGGCATTCTGGTATCATTTCGCCATATTGTTCGAGGCGCTGTTCATCCTGACCGCCGTGGATGCGGGCACCCGAGCCGGGCGCTTCATGCTGCAGGACCTGATCGCGCTGGCGGCGCCGGGGTTCAAGGACGGCAGGAGCATGGCGCCCGGCATTGTCGCCACGGCGCTGACGGTCGCCGCCTGGGGCTTCTTCCTCTATCAGGGCGTCACCGATCCGCTGGGCGGGGTGAACACGCTCTGGCCGGTGTTCGGCATTTCCAACCAGATGCTGGCGGCGATCGCGCTGATGCTGGGGACGGCCGTGCTGTTCCGGATGAAGCGGGACAGATTTGCCTGGGTGACGATGATCCCGGCCGCCTGGCTGCTGATCTGCACTCTTTCCGCAGGCTTCCTCAAGCTGTTCTCGGCGGATGCAAAGGTCGGTTTCCTGGCCCATGCCGCCAGGTTCGGCGCGGCTGCGGCCAGGGGCGAGGTGCTGGCCCCCGCCAAATCGATGGCGGAAATGGAAGCGATCATCTTCAACGACCGGGTCGATGCCGCGCTGGTCGCGCTGTTCCTGCTCGTGGTGCTGGCGATTCTGGGCTTTACCATCCGCACCTGCCTGGCCGCACGCAGGGTCGCGGCCCCCACCGCGCGGGAAATCCCCGCCTTGCTGGTTCCCGCCGAATGAGCCTGTTCCTTCACCGGCTGCGGCAGATGGCGCGCATGATGGTCGGGGTTCCGGACTATGACGCCTATCTGCTCCACATGCGCGATCATCATCCCGACGATGCGCCCATGGATCGCACCGCCTTCTTCCGCGAGCGGCAGGAGGCACGCTATGGCGGGAAAAACGGCGGAAAATGCTGTTGATCAGCGCCGGGCGTTGAAACCCGCGATCATCCCGGCAGCGATGGACAGGGCGATTTCGGCCGCGCCGACCGCGCCGATGTCCAGCCCGGCCGGCCCGTCGATCCGCGCCAGTTCGCCGGGCGTAAAGCCCATGGCCGCCAGCCGCTCCAGCCGTGCCGCATGGCTTTTGCGCGATCCCAGCGCAGCGATATAGCCGGTCGGTGCCCGCAAGGCCGCGGCCAGCGCCGGATCGTCGATCTTGATGTCATGACTGAGCGTGACCACCGCGGTCGATTCACCGGACCGATGCGCGGCAATGGCTTCGTCGGGCCAGCGGTCGTCCAGCACGACGCCGGGAAACCGCTCCTCCGTCAGAAATCGGCCGCGCGGATCGATGATGACGGGAGTGACCCCGATGGCCTGGGCCAGCGCGCTCAATGACTGCGCGATCTGCACCGCCCCGACGATCAGCACCCGGCGCGGCGGGTCGTAGCGGTTGAGGAACTGCCCCTCGATCGCGCCTTCCCGCGTGATCCCACTCGCCAGATCGGTGGACAGGGTGAGCGCCCTCCCCTGCCCGCTTTCGGCGGCGATGCGGTCGAACAGGGCGGCAGGAAATCCCCCATCGCCGACAGGCTGGACAAGCACGTCGATCTCCCCGCCACAGGGCAGGCCCACGGCCCACGCATCCCCGTCCGCCACGCCATAGCGTTCGAGATGGGCGGGGCGCCCGGCAAGCACCTCGACCGCGCGCTGCAGCACGTCGGTTTCGACGCAGCCGCCCGAAATGCTGCCTTCGAACCGGCCGTCCTCATGCACGATCATATGGCTGCCGCGCGGCCGCGGCGCCGAACCCCAGGTCGATACCACCGTGGCGAGCGCAAGCCGGGCGCCGCGCCATTCGATCGCCTTGCGGATCACGGCTTCATTGTCTTTCAAACCGGTCCTCCTGATCGCGCCCGGAGTTCCATGTGCAGACCAACGGACGCGGGCCGAAATTCGTTCTGACCGCCCGGAAAGCTATATGAGCCTTCGTCCGGTCCAAACCACCCGTCCCACGATCACCACCAGCGCGGGATCGATGTCAACCCAGTCGGGATAATGCGGATTGTCACTGAGGACGGAAAACAGCCCCCGGCGCGGCCCCATCGCCAGCCGCTTGACCATCAGCACGCCGTCCAGCCGCAGCACATAGACGCCGTCGCGCAGCCGCTCCGCATCATCGTCATGATCGACCATGATCTCGTCGCCGTCATTGAGCGTGGGCGCCATGGATTCGCCATCGACGCGGATGATCGACACGCGCTGCGGCCGCACACCCAGATGGCGCAGCCAGTTGGCGTCGAAGGCCATGACGCCGGTGGCGCGCTCATCCTCGTCCAGCGTGCCCGGCCCCGCCGAAGCGCCCAGCGACAGACGCGGCACGGTGATGACGGCGGGCAGCGAACGGACCTTCGCCGGCGGCGCATCCCGCTGCGGCGCGCCCCCCAGCATCTCCTCCGCCACGCCGAAATAGCGGGCCAGCACCCGCCGGTCCTCCTCATCCAGCTTGCGGGGCGTGCCGCGCTTGATGAATTGCTGGATATAGGCCGGGTTGCGGTTCAGCAGCCGCGAAAGATCGGCATAATTTTCCCCCCGCTCGGCAATCAGCCGCTCCAGCACGATTCGCGGATCTTCTCCATTACCGACCATGTTTCATCCATAATGATAGGAATTTTCCTAGACAAGTAGGAAATAGGTCAACAGATAGGAAATCGCTTAGGGATTCGCGTCGGGCGATTCCGGACGGACAAGGAGAGACAGGGGCATGTTGCTGCGCGCCGTTGAAAAATTTTTGCGAGAATACAGCATCCCGGCCACGCGTTTCGGCCGCGAAAGCGTGCGCGACCCACGGCTGGTCTTCGACCTGCGAAGGGGCCGCGAACCCGGGGACCGAATGAGGAGACGAGTAGAACATTTCATGAACACATATCGCAGGAGCATCGGTCAATGACAAGTATCGACACCGGCAAAATTGTCCGAAACGGTGGAATGATCCTGCAGGGACGCGACCCCCTGCCCCGGCTTCTCGCGCAGTTGATGGAACGGGCAGGCGCCCCCGCGACAGTGGAGCGCGCCACCAGCCGGCCATGGGCGAGCGCCCTGTTCCAGGGCCGCCGCCATGTCATTGCGCTGACCCTTGCCGGGCCGGACGCGGCCGGACGGCGCGCCCGCTTCGTCGAGGGCATCGAAGAAGCGGAATGGAGCCTCAACGGCCATTTCGTCGCCGACATCAGCGTCGACGCGTGCCGTTCCGGCTATCGGGAAGAAATGATCGAGCTTTCCGCGCTGACCATAGAGGATTGGTGAGCATGGCCGGAAACGGCAGGCCGCCCCGGCGCTCTGCCCGGCTTCAAAGACTGTTTGGGATGCGCACAAGGGCGCATTTCCAAACAGTCAAACAGCCTCTCAGCGGCCCCCCGCCATGTTGCGCAAGGTTCCCAGCGCGGCGCGCAGGGCCTGATCCACATCTTCCTCGACATGGTCGCGCACCGGCACCGGCCGTTCGACCGGCATGTCGGCGATCACCGAAACGGGCCGCCCCATCCGCTTGCGCTGGGCAAGACCCTGTTCCAGCCTTTCGGTCAGTTCCGCGAGCGAGAGATGGCCGATCGGCGCGACGGCCGGGGCGGCCTGCGGCGCGGGTTCGGCCACCTCTTCATAGTCGGCGTCGACCGGCTCCTGCCCGAAGGCGCGATGCAAGCGGGCGAACATCACCTCTTCCACCCTTGCCTCAGGCTGGCCGGGGATCGACAGGGCAGCGATGGACGCGGCCTCCTCCTCTGCCGTTTCCTGTGTCTTTTCCGGCTCTGCCTCCTCGCGCTCCTCGACGGTCCGGGCGAAGATGTCCAGCCCGCCAAAGTCGCGGCTGGCGAAGATCGGCGCGCGCGCGGGCGCATCGGGATGGGCGTCGGCCCGGCGCAGTGCCGGTCCCTCGTGACGCGTCCCGGCGCGGTTCCGGCCCAGCCAGTTCAGCTTCGGCAATGCAAAACCCATTTTGCTCACTCCTGGGGCGCTGTTCTCTCGCCCTTCCCTTATATGCGTCAGCAGATGGACGCCTCTTCCTTCCTTGCGGGCCACGATCAGGCCCCAGGTCATCACCGCTCCAAATCCCGCCAGCAGCAGCCTGGCCTTCATGCCCAGCGGCGGCGCGGCAGCGGGCAGCGCTTCGCTAAGGCCGCTGGATGCCACCACGGTCTCGATCAGCCCGACCGGCAGCGACAATAGCAACATGGCCATGCCCAGCGCAGCCAGCAGCGCCATGGCCGGATGGCCCCGCATCATCGTCAGGCCGCCGCCCGCACCCGCTGCGACCGGGCCAGCATTTGCCGGTAGACGGGATCGTAGCGCAGAATGTTTGACGACCAGTTACGCTCGCGCTCGACAAAGGCGCGGGCCAGCGCCCGCCTGTCATCCCAGAAGCCGCGATCCGCGAACATCTCTGCCAGCGCGGCGGCGATGGCAGGGGGATCGTCGGGCGCGAACAGGCTGCCGGTGACGCCATGTTCGATCAGTTCGCGATGGCCGCCGACGCTCGATGCGGCGACCAGACGGCCTTGCGCCATCGCCTCCAGCGGCTTCAGCGGCGTCACCAGATCGGTCAGACGCATCGCCTTGCGCGGATAGGCGAGGATGTCGACCTGCGCATAATAATGCTCGACCTGGTCGTGCGGCACGCGGCCGACGAAGACGATATGGTCGGCAAAGGGCGAGGCCATGGCCTGATCGCGCAGCGCCTGTTCGCGCGGGCCGCCGCCGACCAGCAGCAGTTTCGCCCTGGGGCGGGCGCGGACCAGTTTCGGCAGGGCGGCGATCAGATCGTCCAGCCCCTCATAATCGTAGAAGCTGCCGATGAAACCGACCACGTCGGCGCCTTCCAGGCCAAGCTTTGCGGTCAGCGCAGGATCGCGCGGGACGGGCGTTCCGAACTGGTCCATGTCGACCCCATTGGGCGAGACGATGATCTTGGCCGCATCGATGCCGCGCGCGACAAGATCACCGCGCAGCCCTTCGCAGATCACCGCGACCGCATCGGCGGCGCGCACCGCATGGGTTTCAAGCTGGCGGGTCAGCCAGTAGCGTGGGCTGCCCTCCGTGCCGGTGCCGTTGCCGACCGCCGCATCCTCCCAGAAGGCGCGGATCTCGTAGATCAAGGGGATATTGTGCCGCTTCGCCACCTTCTGCGCGGCGATGGCGTTCAGCACCGGCGAATGGGCGTGGATGATGTCGGGCCGCCATTGCCGCACCAGCGCCTCGATCGCGTCGGCATGGGCGGAAATGTCCCGCCACTCGCGCAGCAGCGGATTGCCCGCCGCAGGATCGCCGGGGGTGCGATGGAAATGGAGGCCATCGACCGTCTCTTCCAGCCGGCCCGGAATCGTGTGGCCCGAAACCCTATGCCTGTGCCCGGTGATGCCGCGCACCTCCCAGCCCTTCGCCATTTGCGCCCGCAGGATCGCGCGAGTGCGGAACGTATATCCGCTATGCATCGGCAGGCTGTGGTCCAGCACATGAAGAATCCGTGTCATGGCGGTGAGTCTGACGGAAAAGGTTTAACGGCCCGTCAACTCTGATGGGATAGAGAGAATGCCGTGCTTACGGACTCCCCTCTCTCGCGATGATCGACGCCCTCTCCCTTCTCATCAGCCATGGCGTCATCATGCTGGCGGCCTGGCGCCTCCTGTCGCGCCCCGATCTCGATCGCGATCCCCCCTCCGGCCTTGAAACGGAGAGCGGCGATGCGTGACCTGTTCTTCGTCGCCTTCCTGGGCGCCTTCTTCCTGTTGGGATTGCGCCGGCCGTTCCTGCTGATCGCGGTCTATGCCTATATCGACATCGTCTCGCCGCAGCGGCTTTCCTATTTCCTGCTGAACAGCATCCCCATTTCCTTCATCGCCTTCATCATGGCGGTGGGGGCGTGGCTGCTGGTCGACGACAAGAAGGATTGCCGTCTTTCCCTGCGGCAGTTGATCCTGCTGCTGCTGCTCGCCTGGTGCGGCTATACGACGGCGACGGCGGATTTCCCGGTCAACGCCGCGACCAAATGGGCCTGGGTGTGGAAGGCGATGGTCTTTGCCCTGTTCCTGCCGGTCACCCTGCGCACGCGCCTGCGGATCGAGGCGCTGGCGCTATTCATGGTCCTGTGCGCCAGCACCATCATCATCAATGGCGGCATGAAGACGGCGCTGTCGGGCGGCGGCTATGGCGTGCTGAACCTGATGGTCGACAACAATAGCGGGCTGTATGAAGGCAGCATCATTTCGACCGTGGCGATCTCGCTGATCCCGCTGATCCTGTGGCTTGCCCACCACGGCACCATCTTCCCGCCCGACTGGCGGGTGAAGGGCTTTGCCTGGGCGCTCTGCTTCGCCTGCCTGCTGATGCCGATCGGCACGGAGGCACGGACGGGGCTGGTGTGCATCGCCGTCCTCGCGGGGCTGATGCTGATGCGCTCGAAGCGGCGCTTCCTGTATGGCCCGCTGATGGCGCTGGCGGCGCTGGCGGCCATCCCTTTCCTGCCCGCCAGCTTCACCCAACGCATGGCGACCATCGAGAATCACCAGCAGGACGAGAGCGCCTCCACCCGCGTCGCCGTGTGGAAATGGACGCTGGACTATGTGAGGGAGCATCCGGGCGGCGGCGGCTTCGACAATTATCTCCAGAACAGCTTCACCTATGCGATGCAGGAGCGCGTCACCGACGCCGCCGGATCGCGCATGGAAAAGCGCATCGTCACCGATCATGGCCGCGCCTATCACAGCGCCTATTTCGAGATGCTGGGCGAACAGGGCTATTTCGGCTTCTTCCTCTGGGCGCTGCTGCACCTGACCTGCTTCATCCGCACCGAAGCGATCCGCCGCCTCTATCGAGGACGGGAGGGCGACGAAGCCTGGGTCGCGCCCTTCGCGCTGGCGCTGCAACAGGGGCATGTCATCTACATGATCGGATCCCTGTTCGTGGGCATCGCCTACCAGCCCTTCATTTTCATGATGCTGTCGCTCCAGATCGGCCTCGACACCTATTTGACCCGCAGGCGCAAGTTCGCCGCGCGCCAGCCGTTCTTCCCCCCGATGGCCGCGCAGGGGAGTGCCGCATGAAGGGCGAATTGAAGATTCTGGGCGTGGCCCATGGGCTGTTGCTGGGGCTGGTGCTGGGCTCCCCGCTGGTCGCCCCGTCGCTCTTGCCCTGGGGCGTCGAGGCGCTGTTCATCGTCGCCGCCTTCCAGTTGCGGCTCGCCGACCGGCGCTGGGACATGCGCGCCGGGCTGCGCGGCTGGATCAGCCATATCCGCATGGCGCCGCTGCGACTGGTGCCCTGGGCGGGAACGGCAGTGGTCGCGGTGATCGCGGGGCCGCAGCAGGCCCGGCTCGCCGCCGCCATCCTGGTCGCGATCGCGCTGGGGGAATTGCTGGTCTATCCCGTGATCGCCAATCTGCTCGGCCGCCTGCCGCGCCAGGGGCTGGCGGGCGTCATCCTGCTGCTGCTCATCGCGTGCGGGCTGGCAGAGCCGGGACAAGCGGCGCGCTTCGCCATGGCCTTTGCGCTGGGGGTCAGCGGCTGCGTCTTCTGGCTGCGCGGGCCGGACGGCGAAACCGGTGCGACCCTGATCGCGCTCGGCGGCGCCATGGCCGCGATGCTGGGCGCGCTGCTGCTGCCGGCGGCGCGGGACGTCGCGATCCCCGCTGCGATGCTGTGCCTGACGCTGGTGCTTGCCCATCTGTCGGTGATGCGCCGCCGTCCGCTGCACTGGCGCCCGGTGGACGGCGCGCACCGCTTCATGCGGCGGACCGCCGGTCTTCGATAAGGAACGAAGCGCCCGGCGACGGGTTTGGGGGATGAGAAGGACCCCATGCCCCAAAGCCGGATCATCCACGCCAATGACAGCCTGCCGGGAATCACGCGCCGCGCCCTGAAGCGGGGTTGGGCCTATTTCGATGCCGACGGCCGACGCATCACCGATCGGGACGAGATCGACCGGCTCAATGCCATCGCCATGCCGCCCGCCTATCGCGACTGCTGGTTCTGTCCCCAGGGCAACGGCCATATCCAGGCGACGGGCTATGACGACCGGGGGCGCAAGCAATATCGCTATCATGCCGATTTCCGCGCCGCGCGGGAGGCGGAGAAATATGCCGGCTGCATCGCCTTCGGAGAGGCGCTGCCCCGGCTGCGCGCCCGGATCGAGGCGGATTTGTCCAGGCGCGGCCTGCGCAAGGAAAAGACCCTTGCCGCCGTCGTCCGCCTGCTCGATCTGGCCAAGGTCCGCGTCGGCAATGAGCAATATGCCGCCGCCAACAAGAGCTTCGGCGCGACCACGCTGCGCCGCCGCCATGTCGATGTGCGCGGCCAGGCGCTGCGGCTGCGTTACCGCGCCAAGTCGGGGCGGGAGCATGATCTGACCATCACCGACCGCCGCCTCATCCGTTTCGTGCGCGCGGTGCAGGACCTGCCGGGCCAGCATCTCTTCCAATATCTGGACGAGGAGGGGAATGCCCGGCCGATCACCTCCAGCGACGTCAACGCCTATATCGCCGAGGCCATGGGTGGCGATTTCACCGCCAAGCATTTCCGCACCTGGGGCGCCTCCACCATCGCTTTCGAGACGCTGGCAGGCGGGAGCGTTTCGTTGAAGCAGATGATCGCCCCGGTGGCGGAGGCACTGGGCAACACCCCGGCGATCAGCCGGAAAAGCTATATTCATCCCGCGCTGATAGAAGTTTGCCGCAACGGGCAGGATGAATGGCGCAAAGGGCTTCGCCTGCCGCGTGCAACCCGCTATCTTTCCCGTTACGAACGCGGACTGATCGCCTTTCTGGAGGAGATGAGCGGCAGAGACGCTCTCCTGCTGGCGGCCTGACCGCACCCATAACCGCAAGGACATCCATGGCCGCCAAGAAAGATCCGCCCCTTCCCGACATCGACGTGCGTCCGCCCGACCTGCTGCAAATGTGGCATTCGACCGTCCACTGGTTCTCGATCCATTATCTGCAAATCCTGATCGCTGTCGGCGCGGCGGCCGTCATTTACAGCTTGCTGACGGCGTTGCGCGGCGTCGGCGGGAGGTTGAAGGGCACGCCGGGCGACATGCTGGGCTTTGCCAATGTCGCGGGCCGCGCCTTTGCGCGCACCACCCATTTCTTCATGGTGATGGTCGCCGCGCGGCTGGTGGTCAGCTATGCCGATCCGCCGCAGATGGTGCTGAAGACGGTCTCCTTCCTCTTCACCATTGCCGCCGTGTTCCAATGCGCGATCTGGGCGCGGGAGATCATCCTGGGGCTGGTCGAAAGGCGCACCGCAGCCGACGACAGCCAGACGCTGGCCAATGCCATGGGGCTGATCCGGGTGCTGGTGACCTTCGCCCTGTTCGCCATCGCGCTGATCGTGGTGCTCGACAATCTGGGCGTCAACGTCACCGGTCTGGTCGCGGGCCTCGGCATCGGCGGCATCGCCATCGGCCTGGCGGCGCAGGGCATCTTCTCCGACCTGTTCGCCGCGCTCTCCATCATCTTCGACAAGCCGTTCCGCCAGGGCGAGGTCATCACCTATGACCAGACCACCGCGCGGGTCGAGCATATCGGCCTCAAAAGCACGCATCTGCGCGCGATGAGCGGCGAGAAGAAGGTGATCTCCAACGCCAATCTGCTGCAGAAGGAGATCACCAGCCTCCAGATGCTGGCCCAGCGGCGCGTCACTTTCGCGATCGGCATCATCTACCAGACGCCCGAGGAAAAGGCGGCGGCGATACCCGAAATGCTCAAGGAGATCGTCGAGGCGCAGGGGCATATCTTCGTCAATGCGGGGCTGGTGAGCTTCGGTGCCAGTTCACTCGACTATCAGCTCAATTTCGACGTGCCCGATCCCGACACGCACGACTATTTCCAGTCGCGGCACAGGGTCGGGCTGGCCATCTGGAAGCGCTTCAACGCGGAGGGGATCGAGTTCGCCTATCCCACGCAGACGAGCTTTACCGCCGCCCCGGACGGCCGGGCGGTCATGCCCTATCCAGAAACGCGGACGGACGCGCGCGGCGGGACTGATCGACTCGCCTGACCGCAGATCCGACTCGGGCCGTCCCGCCGCCGCTTGCGTGAAGCGGCGGCGGGAGTCAGTCCCCTCCGACCGACGACAGGTAAATCGAGAGTTCCATGAAATCAGCCTATCTGCTGGCCGCCGCCGCGCTCGCCATCGCCCCCGCCGCCCATGCCGAAGGGATCGGCGCCGAACTCAATTACGGCCGGGCCGACGGCCATTGGGGTACGGAAATCGGCGCGGGCTATGCCATGGACATCGGCGGCTTCAGCCTGACCCCGGGCGGCGGCGTCTATCTGCGCGACGGCGATACCAAACTCTATGGCCGGGTAGAGGCGACCTACAGCCTGCCTGCCTTCGCCACCATCGGCGCAGGCGCGCGTTTCAGCGGCGACAATATGCGGCCCTATGCCACGGTCGCCATGCCGCTGATCCCCAAGCTGCGCGCCAAGGCCAATGTCGGTCCCAAATATTATACTGTGGGACTGACGCTGGGCTATTGATTGCCTGGTTGGGGAAGGCGGACATTCTCCCTTGCCGAAGGGAACGGAAATGTGGCTGTTCATGCCAACCCGAAGCTCCGCAACTCAACCCAACCCCCACAAGCCGCCAGGATAAAGCAACCCGTCCCGCAGAAGAAGGCCCCCCTCCCGGTCCCTGGCGAGCAGCAGGGCGCCATCCAGGTCGATCCAGTCCGCCCCCTGCGCCACCAGCGCCGCCGGCGCGATGCCGAGCGACGTTCCCAGCATGCAGCCCACCATCACGCGAAACCCCCGCGCCTTCGCCTCGCGGGAGAGCGCCAGTGCTTCGGTCAGCCCGCCCGCCTTGTCGAGCTTGATATTGACCGCGTCGAAATCCCCCAGCCGGTCGAGATCGGCCCGTATATGACAGCTCTCGTCGGCGCAGAGCGGCAGCGGCGCCCTGATCTCGGCCAGCCGTTCCTCCCGGCCATGCACCACCGGTTGCTCGACCATCTCCACGCCCAGATCGGCGAGCGCCCGCGCCTCCGCCACTATGTCCAGATCGTGCCAGCTCTCATTGGCGTCGACGATCAGCCGTACGTTCGGCGCGCCCGCCCGCACGGCCGCAATCCGCGCCCGGTCACCCTCACCCGTCAGCTTGCATTTGAGCAGCCCGAAGCCGCGCCCCGCCGCCGCCCGCGCATCCGCCTCCATCTTCTCCGGATCGCCCAGGCTGATGGTGAAAGCGGTCGGCAAAGGCATCGGCTCCCCCAGCCCGGCCAGCTTCCACACCGGCACTGCGGCGCGCTTCGCTTCCAGATCCCAGAGCGCGCAGTCCAGCGCATTGCGCGCCGCTCCCCGCGGCATCGCCTCCCGCAGCACCTGGCGATCCAGCGGCCCGGCATAGGCGTTGATCGCCGCCGCGCAGCCTTCCGCCGTCTCGCCCTCATAATAGATCGCCGTCCCCTCGCCCCGGCCCACATGCTCCCCGTCGCCCACGGTGCAGACGACCACGTCCACGACCGTCTTCGCCCCCCGGCTGATGATGAAGGCCCCCGCGACCGGCCAGCGTTCAACAGTCGCGGATATGATGCGGGTCATCGGCGTTCCCTGTGCTGACAATGGTCGGGCCTGCGCGAACAGGCTATCCCGCCGCATAACCTCTTCAGGCCAGCACATAAAGGATAGGCGTACCCGTGACATCCAGAGAATTGACCGGCTTCCTGCCGCTGAGCGACGCGGGTTCGGACACCCAGCGCCGCCTGTCGGACCTGTTGTGGCGTATCGGCTTCGGCGCGATCGGCTGGCCCTGGCTGCTCGCCAGCCTGTCGGGCGGGCGCAAGGCGGACAAGCGCGCCCTGCTCGATGAACTCGGCCTGCCGCACGATGCCCTGCCGCATCTGGGAAGCTGGAAGGCCGATGTCGGCTTCCTGCGCCATATCATCCGCGAAATCGCACGGCTGCGCCCTGCCCATGTGGTCGAACTGGGCGCGGGCGCCTCGACCCTGATCGCCGCCCGCGCCCTGGCCCTGCATGGCGGCGGCCGGCTCACCAGCTTCGACCAGCATGACGGTTTCGTCGACGCCACCCGCAACTGGCTGGCCGATCATGGCCTCCATGCCGATCTGCGCCACGCCCCGCTCACCGCCGAGAGCCGGGACTGGCCGGGCCGCTGGTATGATATCGACAGCCTGCCCGACAGCATCGACCTGCTGATCATCGACGGCCCGCCCTGGGCAGTGCATCCGCTGGTGCGCGGTGCGGCAGATGTGCTGTTCTCGCGCCTCTCTCCCAACGCCGTGGTGCTGCTGGACGATGCCGCCCGCCCCGGCGAGCGCATCGTCGCCCGGCGCTGGCGCAAACGCTGGCCGCATATCGACTTCCGCCTGAGGCACGACGGGACCAAGGGCACGCTGGTCGGCCGCCGCCGCGACACATCCATCCCCGTCGCCAACGACAATGATGCGGGCCGAAGCTGGCGTCATCTGGCGCGCGCCGCCGGGATCGCCGGCCTTGTCGCCACCGGCTGGATCGCACGCGGGCAACTCGGCGAATTTCCGCAGGCAGCCGAAGCCAGCACCTTCCTCGACGAGGCGGCAGCCTCCCATCGCACCGGCCTCATCCGTCAGGCCATGGCATCGCAGGTGGAGAGCGCGACGCTCAACCCAAGCGAGATCCGGCGTTCGACCGGGATCGTCCTGCCCCCCTTCCCGGCCGCCTGGCGGATCAGCGATGTCCAGCTCTACCCCACGGCCGACAGCCCGGCCGTCGCCATCTCCATCATCACGCCCCGGGGCGAACAGCTCTCCTTCTTCGCCGACCGCGCCGAAACGCCCGCCGAAGCGCGCCCCCTGCTGGCCCGGCGCGCGGAGGATGTCATCGCCTATTGGGAAGCGGGCGACATGGCCTATGCGCTGACCGGGCGGGCCAGCGCCCGGCGCATCATGGCGCTCGCCTCGGACATGGCGCCAGCGCGCTGACGCAATGCCCGTTGAGGGCTGGACGGCGGACTGCTAGAGCGCGGCGGCATGGAGGATCTGGCTCAATCATCGCCGCGCGGTAAGGCGCGCCCCGCCCTTGGCAGCCTGGCCATGATCTGGCGGTTCGCCGCCCGCTATCCTGGCCGGATCGCGGGCGCGCTGATCGCCTTGCTGGTCTCGTCGGCCGCCACCCTGGCGATCCCGAGCGGCTTCCGCCTGGTCATCGATCGCGGGTTCATGGGCGGCGGCGATATCAGCCGCTGGTTCGAATATCTCTTCCTGATCGTCGCGGTCCTGGCGGTGGCCACGGCAGCGCGCTTCTATTTCGTGTCCTGGCTGGGGGAGCGCGTCGTCGCCGATATCCGGTCGGCCACCCAGGCCAATCTGCTGCGGCAGGAACCCCGCTTCTTCGAGGAAAACCGCCCCTCCGAAATCGCGTCCCGCATGACCGCCGACACCGCGATCATCGATCAGGTCGTCGGTTCCACCGTATCCATCGCCCTGCGCAATCTGGTGACCGGCATTGGCGGCCTCATCTATCTCTTCGCCCTCGCGCCCAAGCTGGCGGGTCTGCTGCTGCTCGGCATTCCGGTCATATTGGTCGCGATCATCGGGCTGGGCCGCCGGGTCAGGCAATTGTCGCGGGCCAGCCAGGACCGGCTGGCGGAGGTCGGCAGCGTCACGTCGGAAACGCTGGGCGCCATGAAGATCGTCCAGGCGTTCGGGCAGGAGGGCCGGGAAGCCGCGCGTTTCGATGCAACGGTCGAGACGGGCTTCGCCACCGCCCGTCGCCGCATCGCCCTGCGCGCGGCGATGACCGCCATCGTCATCGGCCTGGTGTTCGGATCGATCACCGCGGTCATGTGGCAGGGCGCGCTGGACGTGGCCGCCGGGCGCTTGTCGGGCGGCAGCATAGCGGCCTTCGTGCTGACGGGCGGCCTGGTCGCGGGGGCCTTTGGCGCGCTGTCCGAAACCTGGGGCGATCTGCTGCGCGGTGCGGGTGCCGCCGGACGGCTGCATGAACTGATGCGTGCAGAGCCGCACATCATGGCGCCGGTCGGCCCGGTGCCGATTCCCCAAACGGACCATGGTGCGCATCTTCAGTTCGAGGATGTGCATTTCCGTTACCCCACGCGCCCCGATCAGGCGGCGCTTCACGGTATTTCGCTCGACATATTGCCGGGCGAAACGGTGGCCATCGTCGGCCCGTCGGGTGCCGGGAAATCCACGCTGATCCAGTTGGCGCTGCGTTTCTACGATCCGGACAAGGGGGAAATCCGCCTGAACGGCGTTCCGCTGGATCAGGCCGATCCGGCGGCGGTGCGGGCGATGATGGCGATGGTGCCGCAGGACAGCGTCATCTTCGCCGCCTCAGCCCGCGACAATCTGCGCTACGGCAAATGGAATGCGAGCGACGAAGAGATATGGGCGGCGGCCCGCGCCGCCAACGCGGAAGGCTTCTTGCGCGCGCTTCCCGAAGGACTGGACAGCTTCTTGGGCGAAGGCGGGGCACGGCTTTCGGGCGGCCAGCGGCAGCGCCTCTCGATCGCCCGCGCGCTGCTTCGCGATGCGCCGATCCTTCTGCTGGACGAGGCCACTTCCGCGCTGGACGCCGAGTCCGAGAGGCTGGTGCAGGATGCCCTCGGCCGCCTGATGGAGGGGCGCACGACGATCGTGATCGCTCATCGGCTGGCGACGGTGCGGGCGGCGGACCGGATCATCGTGCTCGATGACGGACGGCTGGTCGAACAGGGGGACCATGCCGAGCTGATGGCGCAGAAAGGGCTATATGCCCGGTTGGCCAATCTCCAGTTTCAGGACGTTGCCGTGGGCTGAGCGCCATGATGGCATCGGCCCTCAGGCTTCGAAAAAATCCGGGAAGCAAATCGCGTGCCCGGCCACAGGTTACGGAAAAGCCGGGCCAGCCATCATCGCGCAGTTCCGCCGCGAGGGCTTATAGCGCCCTCTTGATGATATGATCGAGAATGGCGGGATGCAGCGGGCGCTCGAACACGCAGCCCGATTCGTGCGCGCGGCTCCACAATACGCGGGCACGGCGTCCTTCAAAGCCGGGGAGCATGATCCACAGATCGTCTTCAGCGGCTAGTTTCATGAAGCTTTTGAGGCGGAAACCGGCGGTGGTGACATCGGTGATCTGGCTCTTGAACCAGGTTTCGCCCGGTCGCCTTATCCGAACATTGATCAGCACCGGCCAGCGTTCGCCCAGGCGCGCTGAGCTGCGATAGGGTTCTGGCAGAAGTGTGGCGCCCATGATCCAATGCCCGTTTGACCGTGCCCATCATCCGCCTTCAGGGTGAAGGAACCGTTAAGGCGGCCGCCAGCGTACATAAAATAAGGGGCCGCCGAAGCAGCCCCTTCTCAAGTCCGTATTGGATCGCAAGGCCGTTTGCGTCACCCCTGCCCGCGCCCGGAAACGGGAAGTCAAACATTCCCGGCCAGACGGCGGCGGCGTATCCGGCTGCGGGAGCCTTGGCACCTGCTTGGGAAAAGCTGGCGCCACACTCCCTGTCCATTACATTCGCAGTGGGGAGCCAGCCCTTCGGGCGAGCCCAGGCCGCCTCCCCATTATCTTAGAGCAGCTCCGAGCCAGCGGGTGATGCCACCTGCTGCGAAAATGCTCTAGAACTTGCCATATTGTTCATTGCCGACGAAGCCCAGCTTCGTCACGCCCGCACGCTTGATTTCCGCCAGCACCTCGTCGACGACGACATAGCGGGTTTCGGCATCGGGCTGGAACTGCAGTTCGGGTTCGACCGGCAACCGCAGCGACTGCTGCAGATACTGACGCAGGGTCAGCAGGTCGATGGCCGCACCGTTCCAGGTGATGACGCCGCTGGGATCGATCGCCACCTTGTTCTTGACAGGGTCGATGACGCTGTCGGTCGGCGGCGCGTTCTGCGGCAGATCGATCTTCACCGCGTGGGTTTGGATCGGGATGGTGATGATGAACATGATGAGGAGAACGAGCATGACGTCGATCAACGGCGTCGTGTTCATTTCCACCATCGGTTCGCCATCGTCTCTTCCGGCACTCATTGCCATGGCGATACTCCTAAACTTAGAGCCGCTGCGTCTGCGTGCCCGGTTCGGGCTCGGAGATGAAGCCGACCTTCGGGAAACCGGCGCGCTGCATCGTATAGATGGTGCCGCCGATGCACCGGTAGGGAACGTTGATGTCGCCGCGGATATGCACTTCGGGCAGATCCTCGGGCGTCAGATTTTCAACGCCGCCCGCTTTCTTGATGTCCGCTTCCAGCTTCGCGACCGCGCGGTCGAGCAGCTCGTCGGAGGACACCTTGGTCAGGTTCCAGTAGACTGCGCAGCTGCCGTCGGACGCACGGGTGACCGACAGCGAGACATTTTCCGGTTTCGTCGTCGTCGGCTCGAACGCGACCTTGGGGAGCTGCAGCTGAACCGTCTGGACGACGACCGGGACCGCGATGAGGAAGATGATGAGCAACACCAGCATGACGTCGACGAGCGGCGTCGTGTTGATGTCGGACATCGGCTTGTCTTCACCGCCGTCAGAGCCAACACTCATTGCCATTGATTATTTCCTAACATGCTTTTCGATGGTGCCCCGTTTGCCGGGGCCCACGTCCGGCGGGGAGCCGGGCAGTCGCAGCCGCCGCCCGGTCCCGCACCGGCATCTCAGCCTATCAGGCCTTGGTCGGGGCAGCGGCCGGCTTGGCGGTCGCAGCGGCCGGAGCAGCGGCAACCGACGGCTTCACGGCGCCGTTCGACACCAGATAGGCCAGCAGGTCGACGGTGAAGCCGTTAAGCTGCTCGGCGATCGACTTGTTGCGGCGCTGCAGGAAGTTGTAGGCGAGCACCGCGGGAACGGCCACGGCCAGACCCAGGGCGGTCATGATCAGAGCTTCACCGACCGGGCCGGCGACGGCGTCGATCGAGGCCTGACCGGCAGCGCCGATCTTGATGAGCGCGCGGTAGATACCGATAACCGTACCGAACAGACCGATGAACGGCGAAGTCGAACCGACGGTCGCGAGGAAGGCGAGACCGCCACCGAGCGACGAGTTGATCGCGGCTTCCGAGCGGGCCAGCGAGCCGTGCAGCCAGTCATGCGCCTCGACCGGATCGGTCAGCTTGCCATGCTCGTCCTGGGCCTTGATGCCGTCGTCGACGATCTGCTTGTAGGCCGAGTTCTTCTCCAGCTTGGCCGAAGCTTCCTTCAGGTTGGCCGAACGCCAGAAAGTTGCGCGGACCTTCTTGCCCTGGTTGATGACCTTCTGCTGTTCGATCAGCTTGGTGAACAGGATATAGAAGGTACCGACCGACATGAGGCAGAGAATGCCGAAAACGGTCTGGGCGATGAGGCCGCCCTGCTCGAGCGCCTCCATGAGGCCGTAGGGATTGGCCGACTTGGGAGCGGCGGCCGCTGCGATAGACATCAACATGTTCAAGACTTCCCTCTCAAAGGATCAATAACAAGGGGGAGGGCCGCGGCCGGAAAGTCCGGCTCGCCCACCCGCCCTTCAAATTATTCCGGCAGACGCCAGGTGATACGACCGTTGTACGTGTCCGACATCGGGCCACCTCCGGCTGCGGTAGCGGGCTTGAATCTCGCACGCTTGGGCAACAGGCGGCAGGTCGCCTCGTCGAGGTCGGCATGGCCGGTCGAAGAGGTGATGGTGCAGTTGGTCACGCGACCATCCGGACCGATTTCCAGCCGGAACCCGGCCGTACCCGAACGTTCTTCACGCTGCGCGCGGCTCGGATAGTCGGCATCGCTCAGCCAGCTGCTGGGGCTGCCGCGCGGAGTCGCACGCGATGCGGGCACCTCGGGCGGCGGGGGAGCAGGCGGCGGCGGAGCGGCGACCGGAACCGGATTGAAGACCGGCGGCGGGGTCCGCACCGTCTGGATCGGCGGCGCAGGTGCCGGGGTCTGGACGATCGGCGGCGGCGCCACGACCGGCGGCGGTTCGATCTGCTTGTCCGGCGGGGGCGGCGGCGGCTCCTCATCCGGTGGCGGCGGTTCCTCCTTGACGTCGATCACGTTCAGCTGTTCCGCCGCCTTTTTGACATATTTCATGCCAAGACCGGTGACGAAGGCATAACCCAGAACAGCGTGAATCAGGGCGACGATAATGATCGAGATCGTGCGACTCGATCCTTGCGAGTGGTCAGCATAGGCCATTCGGCAACGACACTCCTTAACTCAGCTTACCAGTTGATTATCGGCAAATAAGCCAAAAACGGCCGAGCTGGCCGGGTCACCCCGGTCATCTTGGCCCCTATCCGTCCATTTGCTACCGTGCGAACTCCTATCGCGGCGCATCGTGGCACGCAAACGCTTTATCGATATGATCATTTGCGACCGCCATTATATACCGGAAAGACTTGCATGTGACAAAGATGTCACGGACTGCCACCACTAGGACGAAGATGAAAAAGAAATCCACCATGCCCTTTCGCGCACTCGCCCTGCCCTGCCTCATTTTCGCCGCACAATCGCAGATTTCTGCGGCTCAGACGGCGCCGAACAAGGTGGTAGCGCAATCATCTTCCAACGCGGCCGGTCTGTCCTATGCCGACATCGCCGATCTTTCGGACGCGTCTCCCCTGGTGGCACAGGCGCGTATCGGCAACATCATAAAATTGAAACCCGAGCAGGCGGGAAGCGTCCCCGCGGGTCATCAGAGGGTCTATGTGGAGGCCAACATCGTCAGCCTGATTCGCGGCGAAGGGGGAATCAGCCCGACGGTCACCTATCTTTATGACGCGCCGATCGACGCGCGCGGCAAGATACCCAGGCTGAAGAAAATGCCGGTCATCCTGTTCGCCCGTCCCGGCGCGCGTCCGGGCGAAATCCAGCTCGTCGCGCGCGACGCCCAGATCGCCGCTTCGCCGGCCGAACTGGAACGGGTGAAGGCGATTCTTTCCGAACTGGTCGCGGCCGACGCCCCGCCGCGCATCATCGGCCTGGGCGACGCCTTCCATGTCGCCGGGACGGTTGCCGGCGAGGGCGAGACCCAGGTCTTCCTGCGCACGGAAAATGGCGCCCCGGTTTCGCTGTCCATCCTGCGGCGTCCCGGCCAGGACCCACGCTGGGCGGTGGCGCTGGGCGAGATTGTCGATGAAGCCGCGCGCCCGCCCGCGCCTGGCAGCCTGCTGTGGTATCGCCTCGCCTGCGGCCTGCCCGAAGCCCTGCCCGCCCGCTCGGTACGCGCTCTGTCGCCGCAGGATGCGGAAGCGGCCAGGGCCGATTATCAGGTGGTGCTGCACGCCCTGGGGCCTTGCGGACGGACGCGCTCGGGGCGTTGAGCGCGCTTTTCCTTGGACAGATGCGCACAGGCGGCTATCAGCGCCGCTTCATCAGCCGGAAGGACGTAAGAGAAGCCATGACCAATCTGCACCGCCATGCCCCGCTGCGCGTCGCGCTCGTCGGCCTCGGCACGGTGGGCGGCGGGGTCATTCGGCTGCTCCAGACCAATGGCGACCTGATCGCCCGCCGGGCTGGCTGCCCTATCCAGGTCGTGGCGATTTCCGCGCGCGACCGGAATAAGGATCGCGGCGTCGATCTCGCCCCCTATGAATGGGTGGACGACATGACGACGCTGGCGGCCCGTGACGATATCGACGTGGTGGTGGAACTGATCGGCGGAGCGGACGGCCCTGCCCTCACCCTCGCCCGGCAGTGCCTGTCGGTCGGCAAGCCCTTCGTCACCGCGAACAAGGCGATGCTGGCGCATCATGGCCTCGATCTCGCCGCGCTGGCGGAGAAGGCAGGCGTCGCACTCAAATATGAAGCGGCGGTCGCGGGCGGCATCCCGGTGATCAAGGGCATGCGCGAAGGCGCCGCCGCGAATGAGATCAGCCGCGTCTACGGCATCCTCAACGGCACCTGCAACTATATCCTGACCACCATGGAGAAGGAAGGCCGGGGCTTCGACGAGGTGCTGAAGGAAGCGCAGGAGCTGGGCTATGCCGAGGCTGATCCGAGCTTCGATATCGACGGCGTCGACGCCGCGCACAAGCTGACCATCCTCGCCAGCCTCGCCTTCGGCACCGAACTCAACTTTGACGCGGTGGCGACGACCGGCATCCGCCATGTCATCGCTGCCGACATCGCCGAAGCGGCCGCGCTCGGTTATCGCATCCGCCTGGTCGGCATGGCGGAGAATGGGCCCGACGGCCTGTTCCAGCGCGTCCACCCGATGCTGGTGCCGCTCGACCATCCGCTGGCCCATGTCGACGGCTCGCTCAATGCCGTGGTGGCGGAGGGCAATTTCGTCGGCCGCCTGTTCTTCCAGGGACGCGGCGCGGGCGACGGGCCGACCGCCTCGGCCGTGGTCGCCGACCTGATCGACGTGGCACGCGACGAATATGGCGATGCGCTCGCCATGCCGGTCGCCGCCCTCGCCCAGCAGAAGCCCGCCGATGCCGGCAAGCGTGTCGGCCGCGCCTATCTCCGCTTCAAGGTGCAGGACCGTCCCGGCGTGCTGGCCGAAATCGCGGCCGCCACCCGCGATGCGGGCGTCTCGATCGAGAGCATGATCCAGCGCGGCGCGAATCAGGCCGACGGCGTGCTGGTCGCCATCGTCACCCATGCGGGCGAGGAACGCTGCGTCCTGGATACGCTGGAACGGCTGGCCGGGTCCGACAGCCTGCTGCAGACGCCGATGGTCATGCATATACTGGACTGACCGGAACAGGCCGACGCCTGCGATCCGGCGGGAAGCCGGGCGCCGATGGCAAGCGGACCCTCGACAAGGATCGGCCGACATCCTATCGCGCTCGCCAATAGCGACGGAAGAGGAATGAACATGGTGCAGGCAAGCTCGATACTCGATCGTGTGCTGGTGCTGGAGATGGTGCGCGTGACGGAAGCCGCCGCCATCGCCGCATCGAAGCTGATCGGCCGCGGCGATGAAAAGGCCGCCGATGCCGCCGCCGTCGAAGCCATGCGTCTGGCGTTCAACGACCTCTATATGGACGGCACCGTGGTCATCGGCGAAGGCGAGCGCGACGAAGCGCCGATGCTCTATATCGGCGAGAAGGTCGGCAGTGCGATCGGCACCGGGCCGCGGATCGACATCGCGCTCGATCCGCTGGAGGGCACGACCATCACCGCCAAGGCCGGTCCCAATGCGCTCGCCGTGCTTGCGATCTCGGAAGAAGGTGGCCTGCTGAACGCCCCCGACGTTTATATGGAGAAGCTGGCGGTCGGTCCCGGCCTGCCCGACGGCATCATCGACCTCAACCGGTCGGTGAAGGAGAATGTGGAGGCGGTCGCCCGTGCCAAGGGCGTCGATGCGCATGAGATCATCGTCTGCGTGCTCGACCGCCCGCGCCATGAAAAGCTGATCGCCGAGCTGCGCGCGATCGGCTGCGGCATCATGCTGATCCCGGACGGCGACGTGGCGGGCGTGATCGCCACCACCAATCCGGAAACCAATATCGACATGTATATGGGGTCCGGCGGCGCGCCCGAAGGGGTCCTGGCCTGCGCCGCGCTGCGTTGCGTCGGCGGCCAGTTCAAGGGCAAGCTGCTGTTCCGTAATGATGATGAACGCGCCCGCGCCCGCAAATGGGGCATTACCGATCTCGACAAGGTCTATGACCTGAAGGAACTGGCCAAGGGCGACTGCATCTTTGCCGCCACCGGGGTGACCGACGGCTCGCTGCTGGCCGGGGTCAAACGGCTGCCGGGCAGCAAGCTCACCACCGACAGCGTCGTGATGCGCGCCAGCACCGGCACGGTGCGCTGGGTGAAGGGCGAGCATCGGCTTGACCGCAAACCGGTCTGAGCACGCTCAGCAGATCAGAAAAAGGGGCCTGAACGGCCCCTTTTTTCATGCCACACGAAGATGCCTATCGGCCAGCGCGATGGTTGAGATCATGTCCCAGCGCCAGGATCGCCACGCCCAGCAGCGTGTAGGCGCTTTCCTGCAAGCCATGATCCATGGTGAGCGCCCCCGCCATGATCCCCAGCCCCAGCGATCCGATCGCGGCCGGCATCATATAGCCATGCGCCACCGCGCCATGGCCCAGCGCCACCGCACCCAGCAGAATGGCCAGCACCAGTCCCGTCTCGTGGAAGATCGGGCTTTCGAAAATCCCCCCGGCCGAAGCGAGCATGCCCAGCAGCACCGCCGTCACCAGACAATGGGCGACGCACATGCCCGACAACGCGATCGCGAGGCGATCGATGCGGCCGTTTGACAGATGCTGGCGAAGGCTGATCGGCATGGTGGACGCTACATAGGCCAAGCCCATCGAAGTTACAACATATCATAACCTGATTTTTGCGCCCAAGCGCATTGGCCCCAGGAAAATGCCCTAGGCGGCGGCGACTTCCCCCCTGTCGGACGGGAGGGGAAGCGGCTGCCCCGCCATGGCGGCGGCAAATCGCTCCCGATCGAGTCCCTTCTCCCAGACCGACACGACCACGGTGGCCACCGCATTGCCGACGAAATTGGTAAGGCTGCGGCACTCGCTCATGAAGCGGTCGACGCCCAGGATCAGCGTCATGCCCGCGACCGGCACCGACGGCACGATGGAGAGCGTCGCCGCCAGCGTGATGAACCCCGCCCCCGTCACCCCCGCGGCGCCCTTGCTCGACAGCATGGCGACGAACAGCAGCAGCAATTGCTGCTCCAGGCTCAGATGCACATTGGTCGCCTGCGCAATGAACAGCGCCGCGAGCGTCATATAGATGTTGGTGCCGTCGAGATTGAAGCTGTAGCCGGTCGGCACGACCAGCCCGACCACCGACTTGCGGCAACCCGCGCGTTCCATCTTCTCGATCAGGCTGGGCAGCGCGGCCTCGGACGAGGAGGTTCCAAGGACCAGCAGCAGCTCCGCCTTCAGATAGCGGATCAGGTGCAGTATGTTGAAGCCCGCCAGCCGCGCGACCGCGCCCAGCACGACCAGCACGAACAGCAGCGACGTAAGATAGAATGTCGCGACCAGCCCCGCCAGGTTGGCGAGCGTTCCCACGCCATATTTGCCGATGGTGAAGGCCATGGCGCCAAAGGCCCCGATGGGTGCGGCTTTCATCAGGAAGGACACCAGCTTGAAAATGGCGTGGCTGGCCGATTCCAGCACGGTCATCAGCGGCCGCGCCTTCTCCCCGATCATGGTGAGCGCAATGCCGAACAGGATCGCCACGAACAGCACCTGGAGGATGTTATGGCCGTCCGCCACTGCGGAGATCAGCGTGCCGGGAATGATGTCCAGCAGGAAACCGGTCAGCGTGCGGGCATGCGCCTGCTGCTGATATTCGGCGACCCTGCCCGCGTCCAACGTGGCCGGATCGATATTGAGGCCCGCGCCCGGATGCACGACATTGGCCACGATCAACCCGACGATCAGCGCCATGGTGGAAAAGGTCAGGAAATAGGCGAAGGCCTTGGCCGCCACCCGTCCGATCGCGCCCAGCTCCTTCATGCCCGCGACGCCGGTGACGATGGTCAGGAAGATGACCGGCGCGATGATCATCTTGACCAGCTTGATGAACGCCTCCCCCAGAGGCTGAAGCGCGATGCCGGTTGCCGGGAAGAAATGCCCTATTGCAACGCCCAGGGCGATGGCGACGAGCACCTGGACATAAAGCTGACCGTAGACGGGCGAGCGCTGAACGGTCCGATCCGGCGGCATGGTCGCTGGCAGCATGATGTGTGGCGTCCCCTTCTCGCGGCGCAGCATATGGGCTGCACGCCCCCTGTCCAGAAGAATAGCGAAAAGTCGAAATTTACCGCTTGCGCGACCGGACAGGCGCAGCTATTGGCCCCCTCCACAGTGGGCGTGTAGCTCAGTGGTAGAGCACTGTGTTGACATCGCAGGGGTCGCAAGTTCAATCCTTGCCACGCCCACCATCGAAAACCCCGTCAATCAAATGGGTTGGCGGGGTTTTTGTTTGCTTGGCGAAGGCCGTGAAGCCGGCCCGTGCCCGCCAGATTCCGGGCAAATTCTGGGCATGCAAATGCCGGGCGATGGGAGCGAAATCCCGAGTCTCGCACGCCGCTGAAGCTATCTCGGACGACAGGCGATGCGCGTGCGCCAGTCGCCAGCAGAGTCGATCCCGCGGCCACGCAGGAGCCGTCCAAGCGCTGCTCACCCATCACGGCAGTTGCCCGCAGACGCATCCGCGCATTGCCACGAACCCGCCCCCCCTTACGGAGGACCTTCCTGTCTCAGGGCATGCTGCTCCGGTCCGGGAGATCGCCGAGACACGCGTGCGCTACGGCTACCAGCGTATCCACGTCCTGCTTCGGCGCGAAGGCTGGGCAATCAACGACAAACGGGTATCGGCTTTACAAGGAGTTAGGCCTGCAACTGCGTAAGAAAGCGCCCGGACGAAGGGTGAAGGCGAAGTTGAGGGAAGGCCGCTGCGCGGCCTCCCGAGTCAACGATGTCCGGGCCATGAACTTCGTCCATGACCAGCTCGCGACGCGGCCAAAGCTGCGTATGCTAACGGTGGTCGATACCTTCAGCCGGTTCTCACCGGCGAGCGTGCCGCGGTTCCGCTTCCGGACGCCCGACATGATCGAGGTGCTGGAAAAGGTCTGCGCGAAGGTTGCTATCCGGCCTCGAACAGGGTTGACCAGGGCAGCGAGTTCATTTCCCGCGAGCTCGATCTATAGGCCTACATGAAGGGTGTGACGCTCGGCTTCTCGCGGCCTGGGGAAGCCGACCGATAATGCGTTCATCGAAAGCTTCAACGGCAAGTTCCGGTCGGAAGGCTTGAACGCCCACCGGTTCATGAGCCCCGATGACGCGGTGCGCAAATGCGAGGATTGGCGTCGAGACTACAACGAGGTACGACCGCACAGCGCGATCGGCAACAAACCGCCGATATCGCTGCTCTCCGCGTCGGTGGCACATGGGCCGCCCTGACGTCGCGACGCTGGATCGGCTCCGGCCAGATGGTCCCGGATCGGGGTGCAGCTCATATTTGCGCATGTTCAAGCAAACCGCGAGCTAGCACGAGGGACCAGCAGGAATGCGACGAGATAGATTAGCCCAGTGATGATCAGCAAATTGGAATAACCTGTGAAAAGTGCAGCATATTCCAGACAGCCACCGACAATCGTCCCAAGCAAATTGATGGCAAAGGCCGATTGCGAGTCGGAGGATTCCTGGAATCTCTTTGCGAACGCGATATTGGCCAGGAAAATCGGCAGAAACGCCAAAACAGTCGCGGTGATCAGCCGCGGGTAGAATGGCAACGGCAGAAGCCACTCTGGCCGTACATACCAGGCGATCGCCAATGACGCAGCAATCCCGGCAAACACCACCGGAAGCGGTGGAGTGCGCAGCTTGCGTGTCGTTTCGACCGCAGCGAGCACGACGACCAGAACGCCGGCGAAGACCAGGGCATTAACGAACCACGTTGTTCCGAACAGCAGGGCGAAGGTCGCGACATTTTTCGTTTCCAGGAGCAGGAACGCCGCGCCCATGAAAAACAGGTCGGCATAAGGTCGCATCTGACGGATAGGTCCGCCCAGACCCCGCACTGCCAAGAGCGATGCCCCTAGGATAGCAAACAAAGTAACGGAGTAGAGCGGCGGGAATGAGCCGCCCTTGAAATAAAGGAACGGAGCATTGTCAGTGGCCGGAGCGACGCGCTGGTCCGCACTCACACCCCATGCCTGCTTACAACGCTGGTCCGTCTGCCTCATCGCGACGGCGATCACTGCCTGCGCGTCGTCAAAGGTGTCGACACATGGAGCGTGACCGAAGGTCGACGCCGCTGTACCGGCCAACCGATCAATGAGCCATTTCTCGCGATAATAATTGTACATCGCGAAAGCGCCGTTCGGCTTGAGATGACGACGTACTGATTCCATCGCCTCTTTCGTGAATAGAAAGGATTCCAGACGAATTTGGGAAGCTCCGCTAACCAGTGTCAGGGAATCCGGCAAGGCAAACAGAATCAGATCGTATTTCCTGTCCGTGCTTTCCAAGAAGGCGCGGCCATCATTGACGTGTCTGGTCACTCTTGAACTTGCGTAGGGACGGTCGATGTTTTTCTCAGCACCGATCTGTAGAATGCGCGGGTCGATATCCACCGCATCGACATGCTTCGCGCCTTCCTTGAGTGCGATCGCCACATCGGAACCTGAACCAGCGCCGACAATCAACAGACTTTCCAGACTGTTGCCGGGAAGGCGCAGATAAGGCGTTTCGTAAATCCGCTCGCCCTGCCTGATTTTCCATTGGGCTGGAGCCATCAGTTGATGAGGAACGCCATTAGCCTTAATCAACAGGAAGCCTTTCTCAGCGGCACCAATATCGGGAACCTCCTGAGTGGCAATCTTGTAATAGGGCGACCAACTCACCCCGGGAGACAACGTCTCTGCCCCAAGCATCAGGATTAGCGCGAACGACCAGGCGCAGGCGACCATCCGTCGCCGCCGATCAGTCAGCCACAGATAAACGGAGACAACAATAAACCCCCAGCATATTGGGGGCGCCTGCATGAAACTCAATGCGGAAAAGGCAACAATTCCGATCAGCGATCCAATGAGATCGTAGCGATAGGCCCATAGAGGCGGTATCCTACCGAAGCATCGGCCGACTACCTCGGCCGGCCCAGCAAGGATCACCGCAACCAGCGCGAACACAACGGGTAGCGCGAGCCATGCGGGGGGACCACTAATGGTCAGCGACGTGAAATAAATTACATCGGATCCGCTACGCTCAATGCTGACTGGAAATTTCAAGACGCCGATCACCAGAATGGTGAGGAGAGGCAGCGATACGGGTATAATCGACCAGCTTTTGCGGCTGATAAGAAAACCGGCACCGACCCCTAAAAATGATCCGAGCAGCACGAAATTGGAGAAATAAGACAGGTGCACCACGTTGGCTCCGAGCCAACGGATCAATGCCAATTCTAGGAACAGCATAAGAGAGCTAGCCACGACCAGCCGGGCTGCAACACTCCCATTCTCTCGCATTCGAGCGTCAATCGGGGCCTGGGCCGCCATATCGCCCATCGAAACAGGCCAGTCAGCAGAAACCGTCTCAGCTTGGTCCATCTTGCCCCCTCCCCGAATGCCGCCCAGACCGGCGAAATTTATACGCCTCTTACTTTATCGACAGGCGCAAAAGTCTTCTCTGCGCAGTCAGCTGGACTTTCCCCACGTGAATAAGCTGCCCATCACGTAATTCCAGACCGATCCCACCGCCGCGCCTGCCAGGCCCGCCAGCCACCAATCATAATGGGAACCGAATAGCATTTCGCCTACCCCGACGTTGGCAATCGCCCCCAGGCCGCAGATCGCATAGAAGCTGAGGAGGCCTGTCAGCATTCGCAGCCCCTTCAATCGCCGATCCCGATAGGTGAAGCTGTTGTTTAACAGGAAGTTGAATGTCATCGCAGTCAATACAGCCACCGTCTGGGCCGTACCGAAGGCGGCATGAGCTGAGATGAGAGTCAACAAGACTATCATGTGAACGCCTAGGCCCAAGGCGCCTACGCAACTAAACTTAAGGAATTTGATCGGCACCAAATGACCGATCCGCTTCTCAGCCAGCATTTCCAGATATTGAAGCGCAATTATGTTGTCGAGCTTGCTTTCTCCATGCTTCCGCGTGCGGAACGTGTATGGAAATTCCGCCACCTCCAATGGCCGCGGCGCCGATGCCATGATGTCGAGAAGAATTTTATAACCGATACCGGAAAGGCGTGGTGCCAGTTCCGCAATTGTCTCGCGACGGACCGCAAAAAATCCGCTCATGGGATCGCTAAGCGGCGTCCGTGCGATGGCTTCGGCAAGGCGCGTCGCAAATGCACTGATCCGCGCGCGTTTGCGGTCCCATTCTCCGATCGAGCCTTCGGCTGTGTAGCGGGTGCCAACGGCAACATCGTTGCGATCTTCGGCAATGGATTGATAGAGTGTCGGTAGCAGTGTCTCGTCATGTTGCAAGTCGCCGTCGATCACGGCAACGACGGGCGCGGTGGACGCCATCATGCCTTCGATCACCGCAGAAGAAAGCCCGCGCCGATTGAAGCGCCGGATGAGCCGGATACGACGATCTGTGGCAGCGAGTTGGCTGATCAGTTCAGGGGTGCCATCACGAGAGCCGTCGTCGATGAACATGATTTCCCATTCAATCTCGCTCAGGACATTGCCGACACGGTCGATCAGTTCGGCGATATTGGCCCGCTCATTGAGTACAGGCACAACCACGCATAGCTCCAATGGGCGCATGGCAGAGCCGATTTCGGTCCGATGTAAAGCTTGCTGCATGGAATCCCCCAGAGGTCGCTTTACTGCCTTTATATCGAACTGATTAACGAAAGAAAAAGCATAGAGTGCCGATGTTACTGGTCGTGTCTGAGCAGGACATTCTGTACTGTCCAATGCTCCGCTGCGCGCTGATTGCAACCGCCCGGTCGGACATATAGGCACAGGCGAGCATTGGCCGCGTTTGCATCGGTTTCAAATCCCGCGCATTCCGCGCGACGATAACCCAAACTGGCGGTTATCGAGCCTTGGGGTGCTATAATTCCATTGAATCCCGCAGCCGCGTTCAGGAAATCCTGACGGTTCATTTGATCAGCGTCACTCCATCCGGTGAGATAGGTCGGAATGTCCTGATGGAGATAACTGTATCCCCCCGTTTGCCAGAACCGCAGATGATGCAGTGCGAGTCCGCAGCTTCCCGGAGTGGCGCCATATTCCCTGGCCAGTTGCATGCCGGGGCCAAAGGCAGTCCAGCGCGATTGCATCGGTTCAGCCACCGCCAGGCTCGTTGAACTGCCGAGCCAAAGGAGCAGCAGAGTGGGTATCATGTAAGATGCCCTGACGTTGAACCGAGCAGAAAATCGTACCGCCAACTCGGCCGATCCTATGGCAGCCAGGATAATAAGGATCGTGACAGTCAAGAATATGAAGCGATATTCCTTGTGTCCTATGGACATGTGAAGCGCGAGATTGAGAATGGCGACCCAAAATATCGCTCTATTTTTCTCTATCGCTGGAAGGATAAGAAGGAATAGCGGTGCTGCTGCCCAACCCCAATATTGCCAAATCAAAGCGAGGTATGCGACCGGGCTGTCAACGCCATAATTGGCCGAGCGGTTCAAGATCAGATTTTGCCTGAAATTTTCAACGATCCAACTGAAAGGGACCTGGCCCATCGCCAAATCTACCACCGTTGAAAGGATCAGAGCGGCGAGGCCGCCGGCAAGAATGGGAAGCCAACAGCGACGGATGTTGGGGGCGCTGCTTATGAGAAGCAAAAGCATAATTGCAGGCGCATATTGGAAGCGGAGTATGAACGCCAACCCGAGCAGGAAGCCAGCCCACAGCCATTTCCGGTGCGACACATCCCTGCCCGTCAAAAGAGCGGCCGCCGGTAACAGGCAGCCGGTGGCCAATGTTTCGGTCAGCAGATGAAGGGAAAAGTATATCTGTTCAAACCAGGTCGCCGCTACAAATCCAGCGATTAGACCGTGGATAGGACCCATGCGCCGACCGATGGTCCAAGCCGACCAAGTGATAGAAAGGCCGGATGCAATTGATAGGAGGATCGGTAGTTTGGCGTACAGGACCGTCGACGGTGCGATGAAATAACCTAATGCCATCAAAGGTGTAGCAAGCAAAGGAACAAGCCAGCTACGCATCCCGTATCGATATTCCCAAGGTATCGTTCCGTATCCAAATGTTAAGCGATGGGCTGGCTCCAAATATTGGAATATTTCATCCGGATGATGTATTGAAAAAGGCAAAACGGCAAAAATTCTCACAAGAAATGCAACGAGCAACAACAAGATAATTTGCGTTCTGTTGCTCACTGAAAATCATTCCTTGCGTATATGATTTGCTGCCGGCCTCCAAACACATCGGGCAGGCGGGCAACCTCGTGATAATGTGCGGCGATTGCGGAATCGATCATGGCGGCCGTGTTCCGATTGCGCGGGTGATCCAAAACCTTATCCGCTACCATGATAGCCGAAGGGAGCGTTCGCAGCAGAAGCTTCATTTCACGGGGCGCATCGACAGCCCTGCTTTCACCGGCATTGTTCAAATGCTCTGGGAAAATATAAGGCGTAGGGAGGCAGGATGACGTTAACAGATAAAGGATGGGTGGGCCATCGTTCACATAAATACATCCGTGTGCTGCGTAGGGACGCAGGGCGGTGACCATGGAATTGATATAATGCTTGCGGATGGTCGGTACGCCCCAAGCCGGCATTGCAAACAATATCGTGTACCATACTCCTCCGGCCACCAAGCCGATGCCCATACGCGGGAATAGGGTCGCGCTCAGAATGCTCAGTGGCGCGACGGCCGGGAGTGCATAGTGCGGGTAATTATTCCCTAGAGCAAAAAATCCTCCGATTGCCGCCGCTGCCCAGGACACAAGGAAAAGGTTTTTGGCCTGGAACGGACGTCGCAAGAGCAGCGGGGTTGCTGCCATGGACATGAACAGCAAGGGCAGAATAGAATACACCGTGCCCGCCAGGAAATCCAATCTCCTTGCAGGTTGCGGTGGGACAACTCTCATGATCGACAGGAAGTTGGCGTCGAAGAATTCGTTGAAATGCCCGGCTAGCGCATATGCGAGTGCGACTGCGACAGTCGGGGCCAACGCGATCATAATAAGGATCGAACCGAAACGGATCAGATCAAAGATCGAAGCGCCATCGCGCCATTTGATCTGCAACAACGATAATCCGAAAACCATTCCTTCGAAGACTACCGAATATTTGATTTGTATGGCAATGCCGCAAAGCGCCATTGCTATGTATGGGTAACGATGAACTGATCGACTGGAGGCGGATCCTTGTGCTTGCAGGACCAGCAAAGCGGCTACCGCCATCGGCAGATTGTAGAACACCGGGGCCTGTCCCCCCATGCCTCCAAGCAACGGCAAAAAAAGAAGATACAGAAGCCCGCCGAGGATAGCGCAGCCATTGTTGCAAAAGCGCAAGCAAATTTGGCGAATGACGATTGCGGTCATGAAGGCGCTGAAAAATGCGCCGATCTGATAGGCAACTATCCCAGTTGGACTTAACGGACGCAACAAGGCATAAATTAGGAAGAGCCCGACCGGCTTGCGGTCCCATATGTCAACATAAGGCAGGGCACCATGCCAAATGCGGTCGGCGACGAGCAGGTAAAACTCCTCGTCCATATGAACAGCGGGATCACCTATTAATGTTACTCTCGTGAGTATAGTTCCAAGCAGAAGGAGCGCCGCAGCTAAAAGATGTGATTTGTCAAATGAACGGACGGTGAGCCACACCTTATGGGTATGCCCAACCCGATAATGCAGCCCTTGGAACCAATGCCGGTTGGCAACGGAATGAATATCGCTTGATCCCAATTCCGTCATGGCTCGACGCTACAGCACCCCTTAATTAAATAGCAGAACCGTATTCGTTTTGAGGGCATAAAAAAATACGGGCCGGAAATCCAGCCTGTTCCAGATGGAACTGAGGTCCAATCTCGGGGACAGGCAGATCCGGCTTGTCTTTTGACGGCGATGGCGCAGCTTCGATTGCCCGTGTCTTGCCGCCAGGATTGCGGGTGACGTCGCGTTCGAGCGCCTTGACGTTGTCGACCTTCAGCGCCGTCTGATCTACAATCCGGGTGGCGACCGCGAGGAACGACTGGGCCATGTTGAGCGCTTTTTCGCGCTCGTTCATCAGCACTATTCCGTTTTCAGCCCTCATGCCCTGCGCGATGTGGCCGTTGATCGCACAGGCGACGCCAAGCCGCTCCAACATTCAATCATCGCGGCCAAGTTCATGCCGATGGCCATCCGTTGTCACGATCGTAACGGCGTGGCGATCGATGCTCACCACGCAGGCAATATCGCCCTTGAGCAGTCCGCGCTCGCGATCATTGTCGGTCCAACGGATGCGGTCGCCATCGAGAAGGCCGATGGCCTTCTACTGAAAGATAGAGACCGAATCATGTGCCAGATTACGAGGCAGTTTCGCCAACATGCTTGCGGACCGCCTACCAGAAAAATTGGCAACAATTGTGCATTTCAGCCAGACTTGAGCCCGTTCCTGCGCTTGGCTGCAAACACTCGATCGCCTTGAAGAAAGGCCTCCAGCATTGCCGGTATCAACTCCGTGATGGGCTCCTCTCTCCCGTAAGTCCGGCTGTACAACGCTGCATATTCGACAATTGCCTGATGCAGGTCAGGAAGAATCGAAATTGTGAATTTCACCGGCGTTTCGATCAGGAATGCGCGGCAGTTTCAGATCAGCCATATGCTACTCCTATTCTTTCCATGGCGGAAGAACGAGATCACGGTGGACCAGCAATCGTATCGGCGTTCCCGGACGAATGATGATCGTCGGCTGTACCTGAAGATTGCGCGACGTGATCTGATCACCTGCCCGGGACACATTCTGCTGCGCCGCCTCGCGAACGGCTCGCACCAGATCACTCTCACCGGAAATGGAGAGATTGGCGCCAATACCCAGCAAGGTCGATATCGCCACGCCCTGCAGCAATCGCAGGCTATGATAATCGACCTTGTGCGCCAGCCCCGCATAACCGGATGTGTCGGTCGCCGGCGCATTGTCCAGCCGGATTGCACTGCCATCGGGCATGATGATGCGCTGCCAGATGACCAGGGCGCGGTTCTGTCCATAGCTGATGGCGCTATCATAGCGCCCGATCAGCCGCGCTCCCTGGGGAATGAACAAGGTTCGGCACCTGGGGCTGCCGTAAACACGTTCCGAGACCTGAGCGGTCACAAGGCCCGGGAGATCGGATCGCAGGCCTGTGATCAGGCTGGCGGCAATCACGCTACCGGCTGACACTATGTTCGGCGACCTGGGCGGCTCCAGACTGTGCGAATTGATGTCGCCCTCCGCCTGAGACGACATCATGAAACGCCGCTTCCTTGCCTGCCCGCTTGGATCGAGATCCTGATCGGGCGCCGACCTCTCTGGCACGTGTACCGCTGGCACAACCTGCGACGTTGCCGCGAGTTCCGCGCTGGCTGCTTCTCCAGCCTTTTGCGCGGTGATCGCCAGCAAGGAAGATTGCCGGGCAGCTTTGCCTTTCCGATCTTTTGACGTCGAACTGCGATGGGATGCCATCTCCATGTTCGGGACCAAGGTCGGAGCATTGAGCAAGGAACGGAATTTATCTTCAAATTGGAATGATTTAGCGGCTTGCAACCTTCCGAATTCTCCGTGTAACCCATTGGCGGGGTTTACAGGGGTACAATATGAATCTGAAGAACAGCGCGTCCAAATGGGCGCTGCTTGCTGGCGCCAGTCTCATCGCCGCGCTCGCTACCGCTTCGTCCGCGCAGGCGGGCTGCACCACGATCAACGGCCTCGTCACCTGCACGGGCGACAACCAGCCATTCACCATAACCTCTGACGCCCAGACCATCATTGCGCAGGGCGCGACCGTCATCGGGTCCGGTCTGTCCGCGATCCGCCTGAACAGCGCGCGTGCGAATCTCGTCGTTAACGGGACGGTCAGCGCTACTGGCGCTGCTGGGCTTACCATCCAGAATGGCGACCGCATCCTCACCTATGATCCCTATGCCGGGGCGGGATTGCCGAGCGGTTCCTATTCCTATTCCTATTCCTACCCCTATCTCTATCCCACCGGCCAGGCCACGATTCTGGTCGGAGAACAGGGCGTCATCAGTGGCGATACCGGCATCTGGATCGAACGGTCGAGCAGCAACTATCTGGGCGGTTCCACGGCCTCGATCGACAATAGCGGTCTGATCACAGCGACGTCAGGAAGCGCGATCCGTGGCCCCTCCGGCCTTTCCGGCGTCAGCTATACATCGATCACCAATCAGGAAAGCGGCACGATCCACGGCATCGCAGCACCCGTCGGGATGATCAGCAATGCCGGCCTGATCGACGGGCGCGGCAATGCGGCCATCGACCTTGGCGTGCGCTATGACGGTTTCTTCGCCAGCTATAGCCTCTCCACCATCAGCAACAGCGGGACGATCACCTCTGCTGCAAGTGCTACGATCATCAGCCAGCAGAACCCGCTGTCCGTCACCAACAGCGGCCTGATCGGCAACAGCAATGGCGGCCAGTCCATCTATGCCGGATCAAACCTGTATCTGACCAATTCAGGCACGATCCAGGGCAATATCGTGGCCCGTGGCGCCAGCACGATCGACAGCACGGCAGGCACCATCGAGGGTGACGTGCTGCTCGGCGACGGCGACGACATCATCATCGCCGCGCTGGATGAGAATAGCCGGTTGAAAACCGGGATCACCGGCCAGATCGACGGCGGCGCGGGCGTCAACGCCATTGCCCTGTCCATTGGCACCAATGCCACGCTGACCGGCACGCCAGTTCTGCCAACCGGCTTCTCCCTGCTGCGCGCGAGCCTCTCCAACCAGGCGCAGTTCACGCTCGACGCCAATTTCGTCGGGACGTCGAGACTCTATGTTTCCGGGGCGGGTTCGCTGATCAACCAGGGTATGCTTGATACACAAGGTCGGGCTATAGAGGCTTTCGGCTTCGGCTATCCTTCGCCGCTCAACGTGCAAAATGACGGGATCGTCAAGGCGACCTTGTCGAGTCCGACCGATGCCGCCGTCTCGATCGACGGCGTGGCCTTTACCAACAACAGCAGCATTGAAGCGACCGGCGGTGCGGGCGTCCTGTTGAAATCGGGCTATGGCACCGCCCTTACCAACAACGGAACCATCAGCGCGATCGGCGGCCCGGCGATCCTCTTCGGCGGCAGCTATGCCAGCAGTGCGACACTGGAAAACAAGGCCGGCGGGATCATCCGCAGCGATACCACCGCCATCGCCACGCTGCCCGACAGCAGCCTCTATTTCTACAGATCTACCAGCATCACCAATGCCGGCTCGATCATCGGCCATGTCGATCTCAGCGGAGACGGCAGCAACGACCGCTTCATCATGCAGGAGGGCGGCGCAGTAACGGGCGACATTCGTCTAGGCGCTGGCGATGACATTTATATGTTTGACCGCAACGTGGGCGCCAACGGCCTGCTAACCGGCATTTCGGGGGTTCTTGACGGCGGCGCTGGAACCGACCAACTGCTGGCGCGGATCAGGGATGACGGAGCAATCACGCTCGGCAACTATATCAATTTCGAAACGGTGGGGCTGGATATCGCCGAGGGCAAGCAGATCAGCGTGACCGGCGCCACTGGCGGCGCGCAGATCAGCCTCTACGGCAAGGGCAGCGTCGACCTGTCGCTCGATATCGCCGGCCAGAATATCACGCTGATCAACGCCTCGGGCTACGGCTTCAACTTCCCCGGCGACAACAGCTATGGCCAGACCGGTACGATGATCGTCAGCCGGGGCTCGCTCAACGCAACTTTCAGTCCCGGCTATTATGGCGGCAGCGCCGTCCAGCTGGATCAGCTCGACCGGTTCACCAATGAGGGCAGCATCACCCTGAGCCAGGCCGCCAACCCCTATGGCGTCCGCGCATCCGCGATCAACGGCGGCAAGGAGGTCGTCAACAATGGCGAGATTCTGCTCAACGGCGGCGGCGCCATTGCAGGCGCGCTCAGTGTGACCAACAGCGGCACAATAATCGAGGCCAGCGGCGGCGCTGCGGCAGTCGGCGTATCGAGCTTCCGCAATCTCACCAACAGCGGGACGATCCGAACATCGGGCAGTGCGGTTTATGCCAGCGATTATAGCGCCTCGACGATCCGCAACAGCGGCACGATAGAAAGCACCGGCGCGCAGGCGATCATCGGTGGCTATTCGCCCACGGTGATCGTCAACCAGGCCAGCGGAACCATCACCGGCGGCGCCATTACCGGTGGTGGGGGCCTTGAAGCCATTGCCCTTTCCGGCGGCGGCGCGATCAGCAACGCCGGGACAATCAATGGTGATGTGAACCTTGGCTATTCACCTTATGGCGGCTCCAGCTATGCGAGCGGCGCCTATGTGGATCGCGGCGGCACATTGAACGGCGACCTGTTGTTCGGTGCCGGCAACGACATTTTCGTGGCCACCAGCGACAGGCTGGGTGTGCTGGGCAGCATCGACGCAGGTGATGGCGTCGATAGCTTCATCCGTGCCTATGATGTCAGCAGGACCGTTGACCTCAATGCCCTCCCCTCGCTCCCGATCGGTTTCGAGCGGTTCGGCGTCGGCGCCCTGGCCGAGGAGACGGCCGTTACGCTGACTGCATCCGATGGGCCGATCAACAATCCTCTCACGCTGACCGGGGACGGCACCATCGTCAATCAGGCGGATTTCAGCGCGGCCAATGCATGGGAACCGGTGCTGATGCTCGGTTCCTCGATCGACCCGCTCAATCTATCAGGTGCCGGATCGACCCTGAATTTCGTCAATCAGGGCCAGATCAGCGGCGCGGTCGGAGGCTATGCCGCCAGCTTCGACAATGAAGGCACGATCAGCAGCAGCGTCAACGGCATGACCGCCGTCGCGCTGATTGCCAATAGCGAAGAAGGCTTCAGCTTCCGCAATAGCGGCACCATCGCCTCGCCCGATGGCGCCTTCTTTGTTTACGGCGCCACGGGCGTCACCATCTCTGGCGCGTCGGACGGCCAGATCGTCAGCGGCGTCGAGATCGACAATAGCGGCACCATCCAAGGCGGCCTGTCGGCCGCGCTTCAGGCCTTGGACTTCAGCTTCAGCAATGACGGCACGATCGAACAGGGCGTCAACGGCTATGCTTCTTCGGTCTCGCTCTCCCTCGGTCAGAGCTATTATTATAGCGCTATCGACACCAATGCCGATAGCGCAGCCATCAGCAATAGCGGAAGCCTGGCGAAGGGTATCGACGCCGCCATCGCCGCCCGGGCGCTGAATTTCAGCAATAGCGGCACCATCGGTTCGGGCCTTTACGGCACGGCCGTATCGCTGATCCAGACGGCGCACCAGACCCGCGACACAACGGAAGGCCTCTATGGGGCGATCGATCAGGAAAGCCTGTCCTTCGCCAATAGTGGCACGGTGAACGGCAGCGCCTATCTCTATTCGAGCGCGACCGCCATTGTCGTCGCCAATAGCGGGACAATCGAGGCTCCAATCAGCAGCCTTGTCCAGCTGGATGACCCGGCTCTCAGAATCGAAGGCAGCAGCCAGGCCAGCCAGACCGTCGCCTTCAGCAATAGCGGGCAGATCAGCACCAGCCGTCTGGGCGCTTCGGCCGTTTCCATCGAGAGCGATGCGCGATCGGCCGAGCAGCAAATGAACGGCTTTGACCCGGCCGAGGGCCCGATCGTCGGCGAACCCACCACGACGATCAACGTCACCAACAGCGGCACGCTGAGCGCCGACGGCGGTGCCAGTTATCGTCCTGCGACCACGCCGCCCTACCCTTGGTATCCTTCATTTCCGGAAAGCCTCACCCTCGCCGCCGCACTCAGCATCGATGCCTCGAGCGGCGGCCAGTCCAGCATCACCGTGACCAATGAGGCAGGCGGGGTCATCTCCGCCACCGGTGCGACCCGCAATGCCGCCAATGTACAAAATCCTGTGCTCGCGGGCCTGGAGAATGTCGGTTCGACCGCTTTTGTTGGCAGCGCAAACCTGATCACGCTGGTCAATGCCGGGACGATCCGTGGTCTTGAAGGCGGGATCATACCCGCAAACCTGCTGGTCGATGCGACCGCCAGCGACCAGAATTTTGCAGGCCAGTTCCTCGCCGGCGCGATCCAGACGATCAACTCCGCCGACAGCGTCACCAACCTCGCCACGGGTGTTATCACCGGCTCGGTCGACCTGGGTGCGCTGGACGACAGCATGGCCAATTACGGCACCATCAACGGCAATGTGACTCTGGGCGAAGGCAATGACCGTTTCACCCATGGCCTGGGCGCGACACTCAA
>NZ_JAKUJY010000029.1 GCF_022664535.1 Sphingobium trunci
AAAATCGCGCCTTCACGGCTTGCTTACCATTTTTCGCTAGGCCGGGCGGCATGAGCAAATATGCCGACCCCTGCCCGAAATCCGCCGTCAGCCATGGCGTGGGCATCGCCGGTCTGCTGGGGCTGGGCCTCTGGACGCTGGTGGCGCGGCATTATGGGATGAACGGGCCGAATGCGGGCTTTGCCGCCGTGGTCGCCTGCGGCGTGCCGATGGTCTTGTGGTCGCTGATCGTCGACCGGGTGCATCGCAACGCATCGACCGGGATCGACTGGGCTGCACCGGCGCGGCCATGGCGGGCGGTACTGGACGTCAGCCTGGTCAAGATCGCCGGGCTTTGGGCGACATGGCTGGGCATCGCGGTCTTCTATTGCATCGCGCGCTGGTATTGGAGCGGCAATTACCGCTTTTCCATGGACCTGTTCATGGCCGCCATACCCTGGCTGCTGGCGGCGTCGGTGCCCTATGTGATCTGGCTGGACCGGCGGCTGGTCGAGCCGAAGGACGCAACCCATGCCTTCGGGCAGTGGGTGATCGGCGGCGCGGCGGGGGTGCCTGACAAGGCGCAGGTGGCGCATCATGCGCGGGCCTGGGCGGTGAAGGGCTTTTTCCTGGCCTTCATGATATCGATCGTGCCGGGCAATTTCGCCAGCGTCGTCGACTGGCAGATCGAAGATGCCTTTCGCAACCCGGTGGCGATGGCGGGGTTCCTGATCGCGGTCATGTTCATGATCGACGTCTGCATGGCGACGGTGGGCTATATCCTGACTTTGAAGCCGCTGGATTCGCATATCCGGACGGCCAATCCGCTTCTGTCCGGGTGGGTCGCGGCCCTGATCTGCTATCCGCCCTTCGTGCTGATGGGGAATGGCGGGCCGCTCGACTATCATGCGGGCGGGGCGGAATGGGACGTCTGGACGCAAGGCATGGTGCCACTGCAATGGCTGCTCGGCGTGGTGCTGGTGCTGCTGACCGGCATCTATGCCTGGGCGACGGTGGCCTTTGGCCTGCGCTTTTCCAACCTGACGCATCGGGGCATATTGACCCATGGACCCTATCGCTGGACGCGGCATCCGGCCTATCTGTCGAAGAACCTCTTCTGGTGGTTTTCCTCGCTGCCGTTCCTCAGCCTGTCGGGCAGCCTGACCGACATGGTGCGCAATAGCGCGATGCTGGCGATCACCAATGCGGTCTATTATTGGCGCGCGAAGACCGAGGAAGCGCATCTGGGCGCTGACCCGGATTATGCCGCCTATAGCGCGTGGATGGCGCGCAACGGGGTGGTGCCGCGATTCTTTGCCTGGATGGCGGGGCGGAAGGTTGACGGGGTGGTGCAGCCTGCTGAGTGAGCGTTGCGCAGCACCCTCATCCAACTTCGCCTAACCGGCAGAGCCGGTAAGGCTGCCTATCCTTCTCCCATCGAGGGAGAAGGATAACCTTTAAAAGCTTTCCTCGGCGTAGATTTTGCCGAGGTCGCCCTGCCACTCGCCATGATAGCGGGCCAGCAGCCGTTCGGCATGGGTCTGGCCCGACGCCACGATCTCATCCAGCGGGGCGAGATAGCCGGTTTCATTGTCGCCCGAAGCATTGAGCCGCGCGCGCGCCGAAAGGCCGCTACGGGCGATGGCAAGGACTTCGGCGGCGATGTCGCGCAGTTTGCGGTTGCCCGGCAGGGGCGCGTCGAGGGCCAGTTTGGGCACGGAATCGCGCAGTACCTGCCGTTCCTCCATGCTCCAGTCCTTGACCAGATCCCACGCCGCATCCAGCGCGCCATCGTCATAGAGCAGGCCGACCCACAGCGCCGGCAGCGCGCAGATGCGGCTCCACGGCCCGCCATCGGCGCCGCGCATTTCCAGGAAGCTTTTGAGGCGCACTTCGGGGAAGGCGGTCGAGAGATGATCCTCCCAATCCTTTTCCGTCGGCTTCTCGCCGGGCAGGGCGGGCAGCCTGCCTTCCAGGAAATCGCGGAAATTCTGGCCCGCGGCGTCGATATAGCGGCCGTCGCGATAGACGAAATACATCGGCACATCGAGCGCATAGTCGGCATAGCGTTCATAGCCGAAGCCGTCCTCGAACACGAAGGGCAGCATGCCGGTGCGGCCGGGGTCGGTGTCCGACCAGATATGGCTGCGGTAGGAAAGATAGCCGTTGGGCTTGCCTTCGGTGAAGGGCGAGTTGGCGAAGAGCGCCGTCGCCAGCGGTTGCAAAGCGAGGGAGACGCGGAACTTTTTCACCATGTCCGCCTCGCTGCCATAGTCGAGGTTGGTCTGGATGGTGCAGGTGCGCAACATCATGTCGAGACCCATCGACCCCACGCGCGGCATGTGGCGCAGCATGATGTCGTAGCGGCCCTTGGGCATGATGGGCAGGTCTTCGCGCGTCTTGTCCGGCCACATGCCCAGGCCCAGGAAACCCAGGCCCAGCATGTCGCCGACATATTTCACCTGTTCAAGGTGCCGGCTGGTTTCCGCGCAGGTCTGGTGCAGATTGTCGAGCGGCGCGCCGGAAAGTTCGAGCTGGCCCGCCGGTTCCAGGCTGATCGTGCCGTCGGTGCCGGACAGGGCGATGATATTCTCGCCCTCGAACACCGGATTCCAGCCATAGCGGGTGAGGCCGATCAGCAGCGTGTGGATGCCGCCCATCTCCTCATAGGAAGGGGCGTGATGATCCTTGCGGCTGTAGACGAATTTTTCATGCTCGGTGCCGATCCGCCAGCGATCCTTGGGCTTGGCGCCCTTGGAAAAGGCCGCGATCAACTGGTCGCGCCCCTCGATGATGGGATCGATCCCCCCTGAGTCGGTTCTGGTGCTCATGCCCCGCCTTAATCTTTGCCCCTGCCGCGTCAAACTGAGAACGCGCGGCGTCCAGATAAGCTGCGTTGATGACAGCTTCAATCCGGTTGCGGAAGAAAACGATTAGCGCCAGTCGCCATTGAGCGTCATCCAGGCGGTGGTCGCGGCGATGGCGGCGGTTTCGGCGCGCAGGATACGGGGACCCAGCGAGACCGGCACGGCCTTGGCCAGCGCGCGGATCGCCTCGCGCTCCGCGGGGTCGAAGCCGCCTTCGGGACCGATCAGGAAGGCCGCCGGGCCGGGATGGGCCTTGAGCGTATCGGCCAGCGCCCCGCCGCCGGTTTCGTCCGCGAAGAAGAGCCAGCGGTCATCCGGCCAGTCCCGCAGCAGCGCGTCCAGCTTCACCATTTCGCCCAGGTCGGGCAGGGCGGTGCGGCCGCATTGTTCGGCCGCCTCGACCAGATGGCTGTGCAGGCGGTCGAGATTCAGCCTGTCCACCACCGCGCGCCGGGTAAGCACGGGCTGCAGCCTCGCCACCCCGAGTTCGCAGGCCTTTTCTGCGATCAGGTCGATGCGGCCCTTCCGGATCGGGGCGCAGCAAAGCCAGAAATCGGGAACATCCTCGGGCGGCCTTGTCTGGCGGACGATGTCGAGGACCAGGTCGCGCTTGCGGATATCGCGGGCGCGGGCCGCCCATTCGCCCGACCGGCCATCGAACAGCAGCACGATATCGTCCGGCTTCACCCGCATGACGCTGATGAGATAATGGGCGGGATTGCCGTCCACCGGAACGGCCACGCCCTCGCCCAGCGGCGTTTCGACATGAAGGCGCGGGGCGCTTTGCGGCGGCCAGGCGGGAGTTGCGGTCATTTTGTCTCTTCCATTTGCGCCCTGCTTGTCGAAGCGCCTTTCTTCCCTAAAGAGAAGGGCGGCCCTTCGACAAGCTGGTACGAGTCACGTGCCGCGAACCCAGGGCTGAGGGAGTCGTGGTGAATCAGACGATAGTTCCCGACAGCGAAGCGCGTGGTTTGCTCGCCCGCCTGCCGGATACCCCGCGCGCGCTGGCGCTGCTGGCGCGGTTCGACCGGCCGATCGGCTGGTGGCTGCTGTTCTGGCCGGGGGCCTGGGCGGTGGCGCTGGCGGGCGGGGCGCGGATGCACTGGCCGCTGATCGCCTGGCTGCTGCTGGGCAGCGTCGCGATGCGCGGGGCGGGATGCGTGTTCAACGATATCGTCGATCGCGACCTGGACCGGCAGGTGGCGCGCACGGCGTCCCGGCCGCTGGCGAGCGGGGCGGTGTCCCTGAAAACCGCCTGGATGTGGCTGGTGTCGCTCTGCCTCGTTGGACTGGCGGTGCTGTTGCAGCTCCACCTCGCTGCGCAGGCCGTCGCCCTGGGGTCGCTGGCTCTGGTGGCGGCCTATCCGTTCATGAAGCGGATCACCGGCTGGCCGCAAGTCTGGCTTGGCCTCGTCTTTTCCTGGGCGGCGCTGGTCGGGTGGTGCGAGGTCATGGGATCGATCACCCTGCCGGGGCTGCTGCTCTATGGCGGCTGCCTGTTCTGGGTAGTGGGCTATGACACCATCTATGCGTTGCAGGACCGCGAGGATGACGCGCTGATCGGCATCGGGTCGAGCGCGCTGTCCATGGGGCGCCATGTGCGGGCCGGGGTGGCGCTTTGCTATGCGCTGGCGCTGGGACTGTGGGCGGCGGCGATCTGGCAGGTGCGGCCGCAGGAACTGGCGTTGCTGGCTCTGCTGCCGATGGCGGTGCATCTGGTCTGGCAGGTGGGGACGCTGAAGGAGGATGGCATCGATCCGCTCACCAAATTCCGGTCCAATCGCTTTGCAGGATTGCTGATGTTCCTGGGATGTCTGGTCGTCGGGAGTGCCGCATGAGCGGTCCGCGACAGGGCGAGGATTGCTGGCGTATCGAGCGCGCTGCCCAGGCGAGCGTGATCGTCGATGCGGATGCCTATTTCCGTCACGCCCGCACGGCGATGATGAAGGCAAGGCGGCGGATCATGCTGATCGGCTGGGACTTCGATTCGCGCATCAGCCTGATCCGCAAGGATGAGGCGGAGGATGACGGGCCGGTCATCATCGGCGATTTCATCAGCTGGCTTGTGGATCGCAGTCCCGATCTGGAAATCTACCTGCTGCGCTGGGATGTGGGCGCGATGAAGTCGATGGTGCGGCCGTCGAACCTGATCACCACGGTCAGGTGGATGGCGCATCCGCGCATCACGGTGAAGCTCGACAGCCATCATCCGCCCGCCGCCTCGCATCATCAGAAGATCGTCGTGATCGACGATTGTTTCGCCTTTTGCGGCGGGATCGACATGACGGCGGATCGCTGGGACACGCGGCATCATCGTGATGACGATCCGGCGCGGCGGCGTCCGGACGGCTCGCCCTATGGTCCTTGGCATGACGCGACCACCGCCTTGCAGGGGCCGGTGGCGGCGGCGCTGGGCGAACATGCGCGCAACCGGTGGAGGGGCGCGGGGGGCGGCGAGCTGGCGCCGGTAGAGGGCGTGGCGGATTGCTGGCCCGAGACGCTGCCGGTGCAGTTCAGGGACGTGGATGTCGCCATCGCCCGCTCCGCGCCGGAAATGGAGGATCAGACGCCGCTGATCGAGATCGAGCGGCTTTATGTGAACCAGATCGCTTCGGCCCGGCATTCCATCTATGCCGAGAGCCAATATTTCGCCTCCCGCCGCATTGCCGAGGCGATCGCAGCGCGCCTCGGCGAAGCGGACGGGCCGGAGATCGTCATCATCAATCCGGAGCAAGCCGATGGCTGGCTGGAGCAGCAGGCCATGGACACCGCCCGTGCCCGGCTGTTCGAGGCGCTGAAGGCGCGGGACGTCCATGGGCGGCTGCGGCTCTACCATCCCTTCACCGCGCGCGGGGAGCCGATCTACGTCCATGCCAAGGTGCTGATCGCCGATGACCGGGTTTTGCGGGTGGGATCATCCAATATGAACAACCGGTCGATGCGGCTCGACACGGAATGCGACGTCACGATCGATGCGGCGCTGCCTGCCAACAAAGGGCAGGAAGCCGTCATTCGGGGAATACGCGACGATCTGATCGCCGAGCATCTGGACCTGCCGGTCGAGCGGGTGGCGGCGGTGATCGCCGAGCGCGGGCTGATCGCCGCCATAGAGCAGTTGCGGGACAAGCCGGGCCGGACCCTGCGCCCCTATGCGACGCCGGACCTGAACGGCGTGCAGGCATGGCTGGCGGACCATGAAGTGCTCGATCCCGAAGGGCCGGGCGAGATGTTCGAGCCGGTCGAGCATCGCGGGCTGTTCCGCCGCATGCGCGGGTGGATGGAGCGGGGATGAAGCCTATTCGGCGGCGAGCAGGGCCTCCGCGCCGCCGAGGTTGACCGAAACAAGGCGACTGACCCCGCGTTCGACCATGGTGACGCCGAACAGCCGGTGCATGCGCGCCATCGTCACCGCATTGTGGCTGACGATCAGGTAGCGAGTGTCGGTCTGCCCCACCATCGCGTCGAGCAGGTCGCAGAAGCGCTCGACATTGGCGTCGTCCAGCGGCGCGTCGACTTCGTCCAGCACGCAGATCGGGGCGGGGTTCGTCAGGAAAAGCCCGAAGATCAGCGCCACGGCGGTCAGCGCCTGTTCGCCGCCCGACAGCAGGGTCAATGCTGCCAGTTTCTTGCCCGGCGGCTGGGCCATGATCTCCAGGCCCGCTTCCAGGGGATCGTCGCTGTCGATCAGTTCCAGATGCGCCTGGCCGCCGTTGAACAAAGTGGTGAAGAGGCGGCGGAAATGGCCGTCCACCGCCTCGAACGCGGCGAGCAGGCGCTGGCGGCCCTCCCGGTTCAGGCTGCCGATCGAGCCGCGCAGGCGGTTGATCGCCTGGGTCAGTTCATCGCTTTCGGCGCGGCTGGTGGCCTGGGTGGTTTCCAGTTCCTCCAGTTCCTGCGCCGCGACGAGATTGACTGGGCCGATCCGCTCGCGCTCGGTGGACAGGCGGTCATGCTCGGCCTGCTCATTCTGGGCGATGCGAATGTCGGCGCTGGCGAAGCCGAGCTTTTCCGGCAGGACCGGCGGCGGGCATTCGAAGCGTTCGCCGGACAGGCGGTTGGTCTCGACGCGCCTTTCGTCGGCCGCCTCGGCCCGGGCGACGGCGGTGGCGCGGGCTTCCCGCGCGCTGGCGAGGCTTTCGCCCGCCTGGGAGGCGCGCTGTTCGGCGGCGCGCAGCAGGGCTTCGGCTTCGCTCTCTTCACGGCGGGCGGCGTCGGCGGCCTGGGTGAGGCTGTCGCCTTGCTCGGCGAGGGCCGCGATGGTGGCGGCAAGGCTGTCGGGCTGGTCGGCGATCGACGCGCGCTCCCGGGCGATGGTTTCGCCGCGCTCGACCATGGCGGCGATGCGCTTGGCCGCCTCGCCCGCGCGGGCGCGCCAGCCCCTGGCCTCGGCATCGGCGGCGGCCATGCGTTCGCGGTCGCTCGCCAGCGCGCGGTCGGCGAGCGCCTGATCGGCCTGCAACTGGCTGACGGCGAGACGGGCCTTTTCGCTCGCCTGTTGCAGCGTGGTAACGAGGCTGCGGGTTTCCTCGCCGTCCGGCATGGCGGCGCGGCTGGCCTCGGCCTTGTCCTGTTCGGCCTGCGCGGCATGACGATCGGCGCGGGCTTCGGTCAGCCGTTCCTCGATGGCTTCGCGGCGGCCGGTCAGCCGTTCGAGCGCGGTGGCGGCCTCGTCGGCGGCGCGGAGCGCGGTGCGCAGGCGCTGGTCGGCATCAGAAAGCTGCGCGCGGCCGGTGGCGAGGGTTTGCGCGGCGTCACGCTCGCGTGTCGAGGCGGCATCCTGCGCGGCGCGGGCGCTCCCGACTTCCTCCTCGGCAGCGGGCCGGGCGGCGGCAATGGCTTCGAGGCGATTGAACCGGATCAGCCGTTCGGCCGCCGCCGCGCCGCCCTCGGCCGCCAGATAGCCGTCCCAGCGGCGGAGTTGGCCGTCCTTGGTGACGAGCCGCTGGCCGACGGCAAGGGGCTGGCCTTCATCGCTCTCCGCCACGGCGACTTGCGCCAGACGGCGGGCCAGTTCGGCCGGCGCGGTGACATGGGCGGAAAGGGCGGCGCAGCCTGCAGGCAAAGCGGGGTCGCTGTCGAGCGGCGCCGCACCGGCCCAGCGGCGCTTGCCTTCTGCGGCGATGGGAGCCTCCAGATCGTCGCCCAGCGCGGCGGCCAGCGCCCGTTCGAAGCCGGGCGCGGCCTTCAACCGGTCGAGAGCGCGGCTGCGGTTGCCGGTGCCGCTCTCGACGGCGCGCTGGAGGGCGGCGGCTTCGCTGTCGAGCGCAGCCAGTGCGGCGCGGGCGGAAGCGAGCCCGGCTTCGGCACCGGCGCGGGCCTCGGCGGCTTCGGCGCGGCTGGTTTCGGCAGCGCGGATCGTGGCTTCGGCGGCGTCGCGGTCGGCGCTGGCCTGCTGTTGCGCGGCGAGCGCTTCGGCGCGCCGGGCTTCGAGCGGGGCGGCGTCGGGCAAGGCGGCGGCTTCGGCTTCAAGGCGCTGGGCTTCGCGGCTCGCCCGGTCCAGGCGGCTGCGCGCCGCAGCCAGGGCGGCTTCGGCCACGCGCAGTTCGGCCTGCTCGCCCGCCTGTTTCGCCATGGCTTTGGCAAGATCAAGTTCGGCGTCGCGGGCAGCGTCCTCGGCGCGGGCGATGCGGCCCGCGAAATCGGGGCGCATCGCTTCGGTTTCGGCGATCCGCGCCTTGAGCGCGGCGATTTCGCCAGTGAGGCGCGCGATCGCCTCCGCCGCGTCATTGGCGAGCGTGCCTTCGCGTTCCCGGTCTTCCTCCAGCCGGTCGGCCTGTTGCGCAAGGTCATGGAGGCGGCGCACCACGCCGTCGCGCTCGGTGCGCAGAGCCGTGAGCCTGTGTCCCGCCTCGCTGGCGGCGTCGCGGGCGCTCTGGGCTGCGGCGCGCTTTTGCGCCAAAGCCTCGACCGCGGCATTGGCGTGGACGGCGGCCGCCTGTTGCGCTTCCTGCGCGGCGATGACGGCGCTTTCGGCCTGTTTGGCTTCGCCACGGGCGGCGTCGGCGCTGGCGGCGGCTTCGCGCCAGCGGGCGAAGATGGTGCGCGCTTCGGCGACGCGGATCTGTTCGGACAGGCGGATATAGCGTTCCGCCGCCTTGGCCTGGCGGCGCAGGCTGTTGGCGCGGGCGTCCATGTCCGACAGGATTTCATCGAGCCGCATGAGGTTCGCCTCGGCGGCACGCAGCTTCTGTTCCGCATCCTTGCGGCGGACATGCAGGCCCGAAATGCCCGCCGCCTCCTCCAGCATGGCGCGGCGTTCCTGCGGCCGGGCGGCGATGACGGCGGCGATGCGGCCCTGGCTGACCAGCGCCGGACTGTGCGGGCCTGTGGCGGCGTCGGCGAAGATCAGCGAGACGTCCTTGGCGCGGACGTCGCGGCCATTGGCGCGATAGGCGCTGCCGGCGCCGCGTTCGATGCGGCGGGTGACTTCCAGCTCGCCGTCGGCGCCCACCTCCACCGCGTTGAACAGTTCGCCCTGTTCCTGGATGGTGAGCAGCGAGACTTCGGCGAAATCCCTTTGCGGACGGGTGGAGGTGCCCGCGAAGATCACATCCTCCATGCCGCCGCCGCGCATCGACTTGGCGCTGGATTCGCCCATCACCCAGCGGATCGCCTCCAGCAGGTTGGACTTGCCGCAACCGTTCGGCCCGACAATGCCGGTGAGGCCGGGTTCGATGCGCAGTTCCGTCGGATCGACGAAGCTCTTGAAGCCGGAAAGCTTGAGGCGCTTTATCTGCATGGGAACCGGTCGGGGCAGCGACACGCCGCCCCGCCTTCAGCGGGAAGCCGGATCGACGATGTCAGCCCCCTATTCTCCAATCAGATGCCTGCTTCCTTGAGCTTGGTGCGCAGCGCCGGCCAGGCGGCAGTGTTTTCGACCATCACGCCATTCAGGATGAAGGTCGGCGTACCTTCGATCTTATATTGCTGATTGGCCTGCTCGACGCCCTTGGCCAGCCTGTCGGCGGCGCCGGTGTCGGCCAGGCATTGCTTCGCCTGATCCTCCGATATGCCGCGCTGCTTGGCGAAGTCCACCAGGCCGACGGCGGCGGCGAGCTGGCCGAAGCGCTGTGCCGCAGGGGCGCTCATCAACGCCTTGTATTTCTCGTCGCCCAGCGCCTGCGCCTTTTCGAACATGGCGTTCTGGTTGGCGAAGAACTGTTCGGAGATGGGATAGTAGATATCCTTGCCGCCGCAGTGCGCCAGCAGCGCCGTCGCCATGTCGATCGGATCACGGATATAGTTGCGGAATTCGAAGCTCATCTTGCCGCTGTCGACGATCTGCTTGATCTCATCGGCCGATTCATGGGCGAAATCGCGGCAGTGCGAGCAGGTGTAGCTGCCATATTCGACCAGCTTCACCTTGGCATCGGGGTTGCCCATGACGAAATGGCCGTCGGGCGTGGCGGCGATGGTTTCCGACCATTTGGTGCCCGCGGGCGCCGCGACGGCGGCGACGGGCGCGGCGGAGGTGGTGCTGGCTTCATCCTTCTTGCCGCAGGCGGCGACGGTGAGGGAAAGGGCGATCAGGGCAAGTCCGGAAAGGGCTTTCACGTTGTTCTGGCTCCGCTTGTCGGGCGATAGGTAGGTCAGGGGTTTAGATTACTGCGTCACATCGGGCAATGCGGCCTGGAGATGCGTCCAGTCCGACCTGCGGACCAGCGTGCCGTTCAGGGTGAAGCCCGGCGTGCCGGAAATCTGCACCTTGTTCCACGCCTCGTCGGTCATGGCGAGGATCTGCTTCATGGCTACAGGGTTGTTGATGCAGGCGTCGAGCTGGGCCGGGGTGAAGCCGCGCCTGGCCATCAACGCGTAGAGGCCGGTCTTCTGCCCGATATCGCGCAGCGCGGCCTTCTGGTCCGTCGGCTTGACCGCATCCTTTTCATAGGCCTGGAGCTTTTCCATCCAGTCGTCCTGATTGGCGAACAGCGCCTCATGATTGCCGAAGAAGCGCCTCGGCCCGCCGCAACGGGCCAGCAACGCGGCGGTCAGGTCATATTTGTCGCGCACGGCGTTGCGCACCTCGACGCTGACCTTGCCGGTCCTGACATAATTGGCCTTGAGCGGCGCGCTCGCCTCTCCGACGAAATGGGCGCAGTGGGAGCAGGTATAGCTCACATATTCGACCAGCTTCGACGGGGCGGCCGGATTGCCCAGCACATGGCCGCCGATCGGCGAAAGGGCGACCTGCGCCACCCAATTGGCGGCGGGAGCGGCGATGACGCTCGCGGGGATGGCGAGCAGGGCGAGGAAGGCCAGGCGGAGTTTCTTCATGCGGTGGTCCAGTGATGCGCCGCCCCTGTCACGGCTTTCCGAAATGATCAGCCGATCTTGGGCAAACCGCTGGAATTGGCAAGCCCCTGCGCCAGCGATTCGAGGACGGCGCGCAGTTCGGGGTCGCCGATGTCGCGCAGCGAATCGCCCAGCTCGACCGGGATCGGCTTGAGATTGCGGGGCGGCGGGCGGCGTTCCGGCTCGGTGGCGCGGATCATGCCCTGCTTCATCGCGACCCTGGCGACGGCGGCATAGCCGAAAAAACGGTTCACCCGGTCGATGATGTCGGGCAGCACATGCTGGATCATCGGCGCATGGCCGCTCATCACCGTCAGTTGCAGCGTACCGCCCGCCTTCTTGCCGGCGGGGAAACGGATCGATTCGGGTTCGCTGATTTCGGCATAATGCGGGCCGACGATCTCCGCCCAGCGGGTGACGATGCTGGATTGCACGAAGCCGAACTTGCGGAAGGCGGCTGCGCCGATGGCGGGCATCAGGTCCGCGATCCGCCGGGGCGCGCCGACGCGCGGGCGTTCCTCCGCCTGTCCCTTGCGGCTTTTCATTTTTGGGGGCGCTGGGCGTTCCGTCATCCGCTTCTTAATGGCATAGGGCAGCTATGCGCGTCGAGGGTAACGAGAAGAAAATCGCGGCGGATCTGCTCGCCCATTATGACGTCCATGCGCGTCGGCTGCCCTGGCGCGTGCCGCCGGGCGCCAATGGCGCCGACCCCTATCGGGTGTGGCTGTCGGAAGTGATGCTCCAGCAGACGACGGCGGCGGCGGTAGGCCCCTATTTCGCGAAATTCACCGGGCGCTGGCCCGATGTCACGGCGCTGGCGGCGGAGGAGGATGCCGAGGTGATGGCCGCCTGGGCGGGGCTTGGCTATTATGCGCGTGCCCGCAACCTGCTGGCCTGCGCGCGGGCGGTGGCGGGCGAGCATGGCGGCGTCTTTCCCGATACCGAGGAGGGGCTGCGCGCGCTGCCGGGCGTGGGCGCCTATACGGCGGCGGCGGTGGCGGCGATCGCCTTCGGACGCCGGGCCGTGGTGGTCGACGCCAATGTCGAGCGGGTGGTGGCGCGGCTCTTTGCGATTCCCACGCCTCTCCCCGCCGGGCGGGCGGAGATTCGCGCAGCGACCGACGCCATCACGCCGGACGCGCGCGCCGGCGACTTTGCGCAGGCGATGATGGACCTGGGCGCGACCATCTGCACCCCTCGCAATCCGGCCTGCGGCATTTGTCCGTTGCGGGAGGACTGCGCGGCTTTCCTGACTGCCGATCCGGCCGCTTTCCCGGTCAAGGCGGCGAAAAAGGCCAGGCCGCATCGCCTGGGCCATGGCTGGTGGATCGAGCGGCCGGACGGGCATGTCTGGCTGGTGCGGCGGCCGGGCAAGGGGATGCTGGGCGGCATGCGCGCCCTGCCCTCCTCCGAATGGAACGAGGCGCCGGACGCGACGCCGCCGCTGGCGGCCCAGTGGCGGCGGGTGAGCGAGCCGGTATCTCATGTCTTTACCCATTTCTCCCTCGCATTGACGATGCATCATGCCCATGTGGGGGAGGATGCGGCCCCGCCCGGCGAGGGAGAATGGTGGCCGGTGGCCGAAATCGGGAAGGCTGGGCTGCCCACGCTGTTCGCGCGTGCCGCGCAGGCTGTGATCGGCGAGGCCGGAATCAAGGAGAGGGTGGAAAATGCACGGTTCTGAAGTCCGGCCATTGCAAACCGTGGCCTTTGCGGGGGGACGGCTCGACCGGGTGGATCATATCCGCACCAACCCCGATCTGCTGGCGGAGGTCTTTGCCTCGCCAATCGCACTTCGGGTGGTGCTGGACGGGTTGGAGCCGGTGGTGCGGGACGGCCGCCTGCTGATGGAGCCGCTGCCGAAGGACGCCTGGATCGAGCATTTCGCGCTGCTGGGGCTGGATGAGCAGCAGCGGCCGATTTTCGTGGAACTGCTGGCGGATGCGCCGGACAATTCGCTTCCCACCCCGCGCAGCCGGGGGCTGGTGCACGAGATTCCGGGGCATGAGGTCGCGCTCTACGGCACGGCGCGCAGCCTGCTGTCCTGGCATGTGCGGCATCGCTTCTGCTCGGTATGCGGGCAGCGCACCGGGCCGGTGAAGGCGGGCTGGTCGCGCCAGTGCCAGTCCTGCCGCGCGGAGCATTTCCCGCGCGTCGATCCGGTTGTCATCATGCTGGCCGAGCATCGCGGAAGGGTGCTGCTGGGGCGGCAGCATGGCTGGCCGGACGGGCGCTATTCGGCGCTGGCCGGTTTCGTCGAACCGGGCGAGACGCTGGAGGAAGCGGTCATGCGCGAGATCAAGGAGGAGGCGGGCGTCACCACGCGTGACGTGCGCTATGTGATGAACCAGCCCTGGCCCTACCCCTCGTCGCTGATGATCGCCTGCACCGCGCAGGCCGATGACGATGCGCTGAAGATCGACGAAAATGAATTGCAGCACGCCTTCTGGTGCGACGCCGAAGGGGTACGAGCGGCGCTGGCAGAGGAAGAGGGCGCGCCCTTCGTCGCGCCGCCGGTGATGGCGGTCGCCCGGCATCTACTGCAGCACTGGCTGGACGGGCAGGTTGCGGGCACCACCCCAAGCGCGTAAGGCCCCACCCTTGGTTCCGTCCCTTTCAGGATTATCTCTGTCCCATGCTCAGTCTTGAAGAAGCCCAGTCCCGCGCCCAGGATCTGGTGACGGCGGCGCGCAAGGCGGGGGCGGACGCGGCCGACGCCATCTATGCCTGCAACGCATCGACCAATGTTTCGGTGCGTTTGGGCGCGCTGGAGGATGTCGAGCGGTCGGAAGGCGAGGAAATCGGCCTGCGGGTCTTCATCGGCCAGCGATCGGCCAGCATTTCGGCATCGGACATGAGCCCCGCGACGCTGGCGACGCTGGTCGATCGCTGCATCGCCATGGCCGGGCAGGCGCCCGAAGACCCCTATGCCGGTCTCGCGCCCGAGGACCGGCTGCTGAAGAAGAAGCTGCCCGCGCTGGATCTGACCGATCCGTTCGAACCGGAGCCCGCGCAGCTCAGGGAACGCGCCCTGATTGCCGAGGAAGCGGCGCGCGCCGTGCCGGGCATCACCAACAGCGAGGGCGGCGGCGCGGCGACCGGACGCAGCCAGGTCGCGCTGGCGACCAGCCATGGCTTTGCCGGTGCCTATGCCGGGACCAGCCATTCGACCTGGGCCAGCGTGCTGGCGGGCGCGGGCGCGGACATGCAGCGCGACCATGCCAGCCACAGCGTCCGTCATATCGGGGATCTGGACGATGCGGAGGCGGTCGGCACCCGCGCCGGGCACCGGGCGGTGGCGCGGCTGCATCCGGTGAAGGTGGAAAGCGGCGTGATGCCGGTGATCTTCGACCCGCGCATCGGTTCCAGCCTGGTCGGGCATCTGATCGGCGGGATGGTCGGTCCGGCGATCGCGCGCCGGTCGAGTTTCCTGCTGGATTCGCTGGGCGAGGCATTGTTCGATTCCGGCGTCACGATCATCGACGATCCGCTGCGGCTGCGCGGGCTGCGCTCGCGGCCCTTCGACGGGGAGGGATTGCCGGTGGAGCGCCGCGCGCTGATCGATGGGGGCGTGCTGACCGGCTGGCTGATGGACAGCGCCTCGGCGCGGCAGCTGGGGCTGGAGCCGACCGGCCATGCCAGCCGTGGCGGCAGCGGCGCGCCGGGCGCGGGCGTCACCAACGTCCATATGGAACCGGGCACGCTGTCGCCCGGCGACCTGATGGCCGATGTCAAGCGCGGTCTCTATGTCACCGAACTGATCGGCATGGGCGTCAATGGCGTCACCGGCGACTATAGCCGGGGCGCGGCGGGCTTCCTGATCGAAAATGGCGCGGTGGCGCAGGCGGTGTCGGAAATCACCATCGCCGGGAACCTCAAGGACATGTTCCGCGCGCTGGTACCCGCCAATGACCTCGCCTTCCGCTATGGCATGAACGTGCCGACGATCCGCATCGACGGGATGACCATTGCCGGTGGCTGATCCCTTTCTACGCGATCTGGTGTCGGTGGTGTCGGATGCGGCCGACCGGGCGCTGACGCTCTGGGCGGGCGGGGAGACGCGCGTGCGCCAGTGGGAAAAGGTGCCCGGCCATCCGGTGTGCGAGGCCGATCTGGAACTGGACGCGATGCTGCGCGAGCGCCTTTATGCCATCGATCCGTCCGCGGGCTGGCTGTCGGAGGAGACTGCCGACACCGTGCACCGGCTGAACCTGCCCCGCGTCTGGGTGGTCGATCCGATCGACGGGACGCGCGACTATCTGCGCGGAAAGCCCGGCTGGGCGGTGTCGGTGGCCCTGGTCGAGCATGGCGAGGCGCGCATCGGGATATTGGCCGCGCCCGCCCGCAACGAACTGTGGATCGCGCAGGCGGGGGAAGGGGCGACCCGCAACGGGCGGATATTGCGGGCAGGCGGGCGGTCCAGCCTGGCCGGAGCGCGGGTGCCCGCCGACCAATTGCCGCGCCATGACCGCGACCTCGTGACGGTGGACAAGCCCAACAGTATTGCGCTGCGCATGGCGATGGTCGCGGCGGACGAGGCCGACCTGGTGGCGACCGTGCGCTGGGGCAATGAATGGGACGTCGCCGCAGCAGCGCTGATCGCCGAGGAAGCGGGCGCCATCGTCACCGATGCGCTGAGCAACCCCTTTTCCTTCAACCGGCCGCAGCCGACCGCCTTCGGGCTGCTCTGTGCGGCACCGGGCATCCATGCCGCCGCCGCCGAGCGGCTGGCGCCCCGCGCGCGGGAAATATTGGGCAGGGGCTGAACGACAGGCGCCCGACCTGACGGAGCAGGCTCAGTTCGGCTTGGGCGACGGCAGGCGGGACAGATTGTCCGCCGCCGCTTTGCCTGCCGGCGTATCCGGCGCCAGCTTCACCGCGCGTTGCCATGCCGAACGGGCCATATCCTCATGATCGGTGAGGACGGCGATATTCCCTTCCTCCAGCGCGACCGAGGCATCGTCGGCCGCAAGCTGGACCGCCCGCGCGATATGCGCCTGCGCCAGCTTCATCTCGCCTGCGCGGCGGGCGAGCGTAGCTGACAGCAACCAGCCAAGCGGGTCCCGCGGCACCTGTGCCAGCGCAATATCGAGCGATTCCCGCGCGCCCTGAAGGTCGTTCAGCGCGACCAGCGCCCTGGCGCGGTCAAGATGGACCTCGCCCTTCTCGACCCCGTCCGGCAGGCCGCGCGCCAAAGCCGCGTCGAAATCGTCGCGTGCTTTCGCCACGTCTCCGCCCGCCAGCGCGGCATTGCCCGCCTGCGCCCAGAGCCGGCCGCTCTGCACCATCTCGCCGTTTCGCTCCGCTTCGTCCGCCCCCTGTTCGAAGGCGACGATCGCGGGCGCCCAGCGTTCGGCGCGGGCATAGGCAAAACCCATGCAGTTGCGCGCATAGAAGCTGCCGCCCTCGACGCGCCATTTCTGGGCAAAGGCGACGCCCTGCTCCGGCGCCTCTATCGCCTGATCCAGGCAGGCCTGGAACTTGGCCGCATATTTGTCCGGCACCGGTATGTGGCCATCGCTGCTCGTCGCGGCGGGAGTGGGGGCGGCGGGAGCGGGGGCGGCGGGAGCAGGGGCCGCAGCCGCCTGCGCCTTTTCCTTCTGCCGGTTGCGCATGACCGCCTCGATCTCCGGATCATAGGCTTGGGGAGCGAGCAGCAACAAGGGAAGCAGAAAGGGCATCAGAGGCTATCCAACAGGCTGGCGACGGTCCGGATCAGCAAGGCAATGTCCGGTTCGCGGGAAAGACGGTGGTCGCCATCCTTAATCAGCAGCGTCTGCACATCGGATGAACGCAGCCGTTCGGCAAGGCGCAGAGCGGTCGCCCAGGGCACGTCCGGGTCATCCTGTCCCTGCAGCAGCCGCACCGGGCAATCGATCGCAATCTCCCCCTCCAGCAGCCGGTTCGCCTGCCCCGATTCCCAGAAGGCCAGCGTGGTGACATAAGGGTCATCGCCATAGGGGGTCGGCTCGACGATCCGCCCTTCAGTCGCCAGCAGCGCCTTGTCCGCGTCGGTAAAGCCCCATTGGGTGAAATCGGGCGCCGCCGCGATGCCGACCAGTCCTGCCACCCGATCCGGCCGGGCGAGCGCGATCAGCAGTGCGAGCCATCCCCCCATGGAGGAGCCCACCAGCACCACCGGTCCCTCCGTCAGGGCATCGATCAGCAGCAAGGCATCGTCGCGCCAACTGGCCAGCGTGCCTTCATCGAACCGCCCCTCGCTCGCACCGCAACCCGCATAGTCGAGCCGCAGCATCGCCCGCCCCTGCGCCACAGCCCAGCCATCGAGCGCGACCGCCTTGCCCCCCTCCATGTCGGACATGTAGCCGGGCAGGAAGACGATCACAGGCCCGGCCCCCTCGCGCTGCCGATAGGCAAGCCGCAATCCGTCCGGCCGGGCGAACATCCGTGGCGGGGCGAGGTCATTCATGACAAGTCTCCAGTGGGTTGCCGGCGCTGGCCGGCAGGTCATGAAAGCGCCGTAGGAAGCTCTTGGCCCGGAAACCAGAAAAATAAAAATAATGCACCAGGGCCGATTGACAGCCCCCAGGGCAGCGGCTAGTTGCGCGCTCCTACCCCGTGCCCAGATGGCGGAATTGGTAGACGCACCAGCTTCAGGTGCTGGCGATCGCAAGGTCGTGGAGGTTCGAGTCCTCTTCTGGGCACCAATACTGGCTCTGGAGACGTCCAGCAGCATCCAGTAAGCGGCTGGTTTCACAGCATTTTTAGACCGAGAATCGCCAGACACCGTCCGGCGAAATCCGGCTAAGGGCAACAGCAGCGGCAACAAAAGTTGCCCTTATTGTTGCCCTCGGATCGACCCGGCTTTGCTGGGAAAACGACCATGCTGACCTACATCCAGATCAATGCCGCCAAGCCGAGGGAAAAGGCTTGGACCCTGAGTGATTCTCAAAGCCTCTATCTTGTCATCCAGCCCAATGGCTCGAAGCTGTGGCGCTTCAACTACCGCTTCCTCGACAAGCAGAAGAAGCTTCACCTCGGTGGCTGGCCGACCATAAGCCTCGCAGAGGCGCGCACCCGGCGCGACGAGGCCAAGAAGAAGATCGCCAACGGGATCGATCCGGCGCTCGACAAGAAGCGCGCGCGGATCGCCGCCAAGTATGCCGCGGCTAACACCTTCCAGGCGGTCGCCGAGGAATGGCTCGTCAAATGCGAGCGGGACGGTCTCGCGCCGGTGACAGTCGATAAGATTCGTTGGCTTCTCGCCAAGGCCTATCCGTTGCTCGGCACCATCCCGATCGCACAGATCACGCCGCATGAGGCGCTTGCCGTGCTTCGCAAGGTCGAGGCGACCGGCGCCTACGAAAGCGCACGGCGCATGCGCAGCGTCCTCAGCCGCGTGTTCCGCTATGGCGTGGCGACGGTTCGGTGCGACAAGGACGTCGCCGCCGACCTTCGCGGCGCGATCGCCGTACCCAAGGTCAAGCATTTCGCTGCCATTACCCGGCCATCCGATGTCGGTACGCTGCTCCGGGCGATCGACGGCTACACCGGGCACAAGGTGACGGTCATGGCCATGCGCCTCTCGCCGCATGTGCTGCTACGCCCCGGCGAACTCCGACAAGCCGAGTGGACGGATATCGACTTCGACGAGGCCATCTGGTTCATCCCGGCCGAGCGGATGAAGATGCGGCGCCCCCATCGCGTCCCGCTCTCACGACAGGTCATCGAAATGCTCAAGGAACTGCACGAGCACACGCACTGGTGGAAATACCTGTTCCCGTGCCTCGGCAAGCCGCGCAAGGCGATGTCGGAGAATGCCGTCAACCAAGGCCTTCGCAAGCTCGGCTATACGACCGACCAGATGACCGCGCACGGATTCCGGGCGATGGCTGCGACGCTGCTCAACGAGATGGGTGAATGGAACCCCGACGCGATCGAGCGCCAGCTTGCGCACGTCGATACCAACCAGGTCCGGCGCGCCTATGCCCGCGGCGAATATTGGGACGAGCGCGTCGAAATGATGCAGCGGTGGTCGGACTATCTCGACCGATTGCGCGATGGCGGGAAAATCCTGCGGCCCGCCTTCCCGGCGGCGCGGCGCGCCTGATCGCTGGCAGGGAACGTGTCGATTTCGAAAAGGCGTCGGCACGTTCCCAAAAGCGATGCGGCCATTGTCATAGCCTCTCACCCGATTTCGTGAGCACGAACCATGTCGAAATACGTCAAACCCACCCCCTTCGCATTGCCCTCGCCAGGCGGGGTCTCCGTTGGAAACCTGCCGCAGGCGAAGCGGCACAAGCGCAAATTCGACGCGGTGATCACGATCGAGGAGCCGGGTGCCCGACCGAACCTGCGACTGAGATTCGCGCCCGATCCGGGCCGGGAACATCTGGTGCTCCAGTTCGAGGACGTCGACACGGATAGCCTTGGAATCCGCGTGGCGACGCAAGCAGACGTGGAGCGGGCCGTCGCCTTTGCGCGATCCTGGACCGATCGCTCGCTGTTGGTGCATTGCTTTCACGGTGTTGGTCGCTCCGCCGGGATTGCACTCGCTATCCTCGCCGACCGGCTTGGTCCCGGGAACGAGGCTCAGGCGCTGGAGCGACTGCTGGCGGTCAGACCGGAGGTAACGCCGAACCTGGTCGTCGTCGCCCTTGCGGACGAACTGCTCCGCAGATCAGGCATGCTGGTAGCAGCGGTCGCGGCTTGGGAGGTTACAGCGCCCGGCCTCACCGAGGCCCGGGCCATGCGCCTGCATTTCGCGACTACGCGGCCTGAACTCTATGCGCGTGCGCAGCCCGGCGAGAACTGAATCAGGACTTGCGGACCGAGGTAGATGGTCGGTCGCAGGCAGCACAAAGGCGCCGTCCCAAAGGGACAGCGCCTTCTAGAGCGATACATCGCGAAGTTATTCAGCGCCGCTGCCGACCGAGGTGGTCTTCGGGGCCTTGCCGTCCTCGACCCGACCTTCGTTGCGAAGGTCGCGCCCTTCCTGCGCCTTCTTTTGCGCCTCGGGCGACTTGCCGTGCTCGTTCATCTCTTCCTTAACATAGCCGGCGGCTTCCTTGGCCTTGCCTTCGATGCTCATGATCATCTCCTTTGGACAGTGTGACTTTCCGTCCTCCAAAGAACCAGGCGGGTGCTGGCATCGTTCCCGTCGATCAAGGCGGCACCACTCACGGATCGGGCGAAATGCGGCTGGCGGTTAGCGCCTTGAGACTGGCGAACTGCACCAGCGTGCAGCGGCCTACTTTCACCGTGTCGATGTCACCGGACTGGATCAGCTCGTAGATCCGCGATCGGCTAAGACCGGTAATTCGGACTGCGGTCGAAATACGCACCGTGAGCGGCTCGATCTTCTGCTCCCAAGGCCGCTCTATCATGTGCGGCCTCGCTTCGCGTCATCTCGCGCTTTCGCGAAACCGCGATCGCTCTCGAGAAATGCTGCCAGCATCGCAGGGATCAGCTCGGTAACCGGCTCCTCGCGACCATAGACCTGCGCGTAGAGCGCACCATAATCGTTGAGGGCGCTTTGCAGATCGGGCGTTATGGTGATGGCGAGCTTCACCGGCGTGCGATCGGGCAGCTTGCCGAGTCTAAGGTCGACCATGGTCACGCTCCCGCCGTGCCGCGCCACGGCGCGAGGATGAGGTCACGGGTCACCAGAACACGGACGGGTGCGCCCGGCCTGATCGTGATGGTCGGCTGGATGTCGAGGTTGCGCTGCGTGATCTGATCGCCGGCGCGTGCCGTGTTCGATTGCGCGGATTCGCGGATAGCCTGGACCAGATCGCTCTCGCCGGAGATCGACAGCTCTGAACCGACGCCGAGCAACGTGGCGATCGCGACGCCTTTCAGAAGCGTCCATGTGTGGAAATCGACCTTGTCGGTGAGCCCCGCATAACCCGCCGGATCGGTCGCGGGCATGTTGTCGAGCCGGATCGAGCTGCCATCGGGCAGGATGAGACGCTGCCAGACGACCAGTGCGCGACGCTGGCCGAACGCCACGACGGAATCATATTTGCCGATCAAGCGGGCGCCTTGCGGCACGAGCAGAATATTGCCTGTCACCGTGTCGAAGACGTTTTGCGTCACCTGCGCAGTGACCATTCCGGGCAGATCGGAGTTCAGCCCGGTGATGAGGCTTGCCGCGATCACGCTGCCGGCCAGCAGGCTGTTCGGCGAGACCGGCGCGACGAGGCTGCCGGAGTTCAGGTCACCATCCCTGTCGCGTGCGGAAGCGAATTGCTCCTTGCGTGTGCCGGTCGCGGCTGGGGCCGGCGGCGCGCCCGAACCGCTCACGGCCGGATCGACGCCCAGCGAAACGGGAGCTGCGCGGCTCGATTGCACCTGCGCCATCAATCCCGATTCCCGCGCGGCCTTGAGATCGGCAAGCCGCTGCTGGCGCTCGGCTTCGGCGGTATCGACCCGCGCGGACGGGACGACGCCCTCAGCTTGCTGCTGTGCCCGCAGGATCGGCCGACCGAGATCGCCGGGAAGTGGCGGTCCGAGCTTCGGCGCGTCGCCATAGCTGGACGGCAGGCCGGAGAGCGCATCGGACGCCGGCTTCGACAACGGCTGCGACAGTTCGCTGTCCTGCGCCACCTGTCGGAAAACCTGCGGCTTGAGCGCCATCCAGGCGATCCCCATTAGGCTGACCGATCCGAACGCCGCGATGCCGATGATCGCGCCCTTGCGGAAGCGGATCGCACGCGCGGGGCGTGAACGTATGGCGAGGGTCTCAGGATCGACTTTCGGCGGCAGAGCCGATGCGGGCGGCGTGCGTGCGGCGACCTCGGTCATGCGCCCCTCCGCTTGGCTGCCGGCGCGATGCGGTCGATCCGCACGACCTGCTGCTTTTTTAGGCCAAGCCGAAGTTCAGCTGCATCGAAGATCCGGTCGACGACGTAGAAGCGGCCGCTCAGCCGGTAGTTGACCAGCTCGGCCTTGCCCTCGCGATCGACCAGGAACAGCGGCGGAGCTTCGTTGCTCGCCAGCGATGCTGGGAATTCGACATAGGTCCGCTGTCCGTCATCGAAGGCGCGCAGCGGACGCCATCCGGGCCTGTCGCCGCTGATCGCATAGTTGAAGTGAAGCGTCTCGAGCGACAGTCCCGAGGCGATCGGCGTGGCGGCCCGCTCGGCATCCGCCTTACGCCGGAGTGCGAGCAGCTCATCCTGCGGATAGGTCCAACGCATCGACGACAGCGCGGTCGCCGACGTGCTGACCAGCCGGACGTGGTAGGTTCGACGGTCGGTCGTCACGACGAGATTGGTCACCAGACCGGCGGAAAAGGGCTTCACGAGCAGGTGAGTCTGCTTCGTGTCGCCCGAGCCGCTGGTGGTATCTCCGATCACCCAGCGTGCGGTGTCGCCGCTCGCCACGGCGACCAGCGATTCACCGGGCTGGAGGACGATGTCGGTCACCAGTCCGGGCGCCGTGTAGGCGATGTAGATCGTGCCCTCGCTCCACGGGTAGACCTGCGCACCGCCGATGAACCCGGACGGTGCCGGGCGGAACGTCGCCGCGCGATTGGCGGCCGCGACATGACGGACCGATCCCGCAGTCGTCTCAGGCTGCGCGATCGCAGGCACAGCGGCGAGAATGCCGACAAGCGCGGACAAGATGGCGGACTTCATGGTTGCGTCTCCTGGGTGTTGGCGGCCGGTTCGGCGAGCGTGGGGTCGAGCGGCGACCCTGCGGGGATCGAGCCTGCGACAGTCGAGGGTGGGTTTACGGGTAACGTCGCCGGCGCAGGCCGGGCGGGCGCGTCGCCGTCCAGTTCGCGGCTCCAGTCGATCGCGTCGACGTAGATGCCGAGCGGATTCTTGCGCAGGACGTCGGCCGATGTCGGCGGCCGGGTCACTGTGGTGAGGATCGCCGTCCAGCGCTGGACGCCCGCCTGGCTGCCGCGTTCGAACGCGGTTTCGGTCCATTTGACCTGGAACGACTTGTCCGAGGCGCGCACGACGCTGGTCACCTGCACCGACACGGTGCGCTCGCCGACATTGGCGAACGGTGATGCAGACCGGGCATAGTCTCCGAGGAACTGTGCGCCGCGCTTGGTCGCGAAGTCATAAGCCTGGAGCCAGTCTCGACGCATCAGCACCGAATCGAGCGATACCGAGCGGACATTGATGATGAAGTGCGACAGGTGCCACGCGACCTGTGGATCGGTCGGCCGATACTCGACATCGACCGCCTGCACGGCACGCGCCTCGCCGAGCCGGTCGACCTCGACCACATACGGCGTCACGCGGCTCTGCATCGACTGCCACGCGAGACCGGCCGAAGTCCCGGCAGTCAGCAGCAGGCAGCCGAAGGCCATCAGGCGCCAGTTTCGCGCCTGCACGCGCGCCGAGCCGATCCGGTCGTCCCATAGCTGGCCCGCCCGTTGGTACGGCGTCTCGGGAAGTGGCGTGCGCCCGTAGCGCTGCACGCTTCGCTTGAAGAACATAGCTCAGTCGTTCCTTTCCTTGATGTCGGGAGTGGCGGATCCGCCGCCACGATCGCCCTGGCTGATCGCGTGAACGGCGAGCTGGCGGCGATGCCGCATGGTCTGTTCGGCGCGCATCGAGCGCGCCCAGGCAGGCGCACCGCCCGTCTCCCCGCCGCCGCCCGGTCCACTCGGTGCCGGCGACGGAGAGTTCTGGTTGAGGGCGTTCCATACCGCCTGCCGCCCGCTGGCCGCCGCCTCGCCGAGGCCGAGCGCACCGCCGGCACGCGCCTTGGCGGCATTGCCGGCCGCGCGCGCGACTCCGGCCAGGCCTGCACCGACGGAAGGCTTGGCGGCGGTTTCCTTGCCGAGGCCGTAGGCGGCCGAGGCGGCCGACCCCATCGAGGTGCCCGAGCGGACCGCACCGAGCGCGGCACCGCCTGCCAGACGGGCACCGCCCACCGCCGCGCCGCCGGCGAGCATCGTGACCCCCGCAGCACCGAGCGTCGTGCCGAGCGCCGCCCCGGCACCGAGTTGGGGGGCACCCGAGACCAGCCCGGAAGCGATCGACGGACCGAAGATGCCGAGGCCGAACAGCGACAGGCTGGCGAGCACCAGGCTCATGGCTTGGCCGATGTCCGGCTCCTGGCCTTGGAGCGCTTCGGTGAATTCGGTGAAGAAATTGGAGCCAATGCCGACGATGACGGCGAGCACCATCACCTTGATGCCGGAAGAGACCACGTTGCCCAGCACGCGCTCGGCGAGGAAGCTGGTCCGGTTCCACAGCGCGAACGGAACGAGGATGAATCCGGCGAGCGTGGTCAGCTTGAACTCGAGGATGCAGACGAACATCTGCACGGCGAGAATGAAAAAGGCGACGATCACCAGCGCCCAAGCGAACAGCAGGATCATGATCGTCAGGAAGTTGTCGAAAAAGGTCGTGAATCCGACCATCTCGCTCGCCTGTTCGAGCAGCGGCCACGCGGCCGAGAAGCCGGTGCCGGCGAGCCGTCCCGGCTTGAGCAGGTCATCGGCGGACAGCGTGCCGCCGCCCGCGGTCAGCCCTGCCTGCGCGAATGACCTGAAAATGATGTCGGCCAGCGTCGAGAAGCTGTTCAGGATGAACGCGAAGGCGCCGACGTAGAGGATCTTCCGTAGGAACCGGCCGATTACATTGTCCTCGCCGCCCAGCGCCCAGAACAGGCCGGCCAGCGTGATGTCGATGCCGATCAGCGTCGCGGTCAGGAACCCGACGTCGGGTCCGAGCAGTCCGAACCCGCTGTCGATGTAGGTGATGAACGCTTGCAGGAAGCGGTCGATGACATTGAGGTCGTTCAAGTGACTGCCTTCCTGTCGGCGTTGCGTGGGTGTCGCGGGGCGCAGTTGGGGGAGCGGGACCGCGCCCCGCGACGGCGACCGATGATGAGAGGGGCATCACCGGCCGCTGGCCGGATCGGGCCTTTCGGCCCCTGGGGGGCTATCGGGGCGTGTAGGCCGATCCGGTGCCGAGGAACTTCTTCGTCGCTGCCCGCGCCTCGGCGGCCTGCGTAGCGCGCCGCGCCTGTTCGACCGCCTCGCTGCGGAACTGCGCTGCCATCATGTGCTGGAGCTGGAATTGCTGCTTGGCGGTCAGCGCGAGGAGCTGGTTGGTCGCCTGCTGCGCTTGGAGCGATCCTTCCGCGCCCTGGCTGCGCGCGACGATGTCGGCGAGCGCCTGCGTGTCGGACTGGATGTTCTCGACCACTTGCGCCTGCACCGTCATCGTCTGGCGGAATGCACCCATGCTGGCGTCGAGCCGCGCCCGCGCGTCGCGCACGCGGGCATCGGTGCGTAGCGCCGAGGAGAAGTCCTTCGGGAAAAGCGACGTGAACTTGTCGTCGAGCTGGTCGACCTTGAAGTCGATCGCCTGCGCGCGGCCCATCAGCCGATCGATCTCGGCGAGCTTCTGCTTAAGCGCATCGAGCTGCGGGAAGTCGATCTTCGTCAGGTGCTTGCCCATGTTGACCAGCATCTGCGCCTCGTTCTGGAGCTGCTGGATCTGCTGGTTGACGGTCTGGAGCGTGCGCGCGGCCGTCAGGATGTTCTGGGCATAGTTGCTCGGGTCGAACACCACGCCGCCGAACTGGGCATGAGCGGGGGTGCTCGTCAGGCTGAGACCGATACCGATCGAGCCGACGGCGCCGAGGCCGAGAGCCGCGGCGATCAGGTGCTTGCGGTTGGGGATACGCATCATTCTTCTCCTTCTTGGGGGGCGGTGGGAATCGGGAAATCGGCGGCGAGGTCGGCCGCCCAGCCAAGATCGGCGGAGCGCAGGAAGGCCGGCGCGAAGCCGTCGGGGCCGTATTCGGTGAGAACGGCGTCGATCCGCGCCTGCGCGGCCGGGTCGGATGACCCGCACAGCGCCAGTGCGACGGGGCCGAGGCCCAGCTCGAAGAGCCGGTTGCCCCGCGCGGACTGGAGGTAATAGTGCCGCTTGGGCGTGGCGCGGGAGATCAACTCGATCTGCCGGTCGTTGAGGCCGAAGCGCGCGTAGATGTCATGGCCCTGCGGCTCGATCGCGCGATCGTTGGGCAGCAGGATGCGCTGCGGGCAGCTCTCGATGATGGCGGGCGCGATCGGCGACCCGGCGATGTCGGCGATGCTCTGCGTCGCGAACAGCACCGCGACATTCTTCTTGCGCAACACCTTCAGCCACTCTCGGATGCGCGCGGCGAACAGCGGATGGTCGAGGAAAATCCACGCCTCGTCGAGGATGAGCAGCGTCGGTCGCCCGTCGAACCGCTCTTCCAACCGGTGGAACAGGTAGGTCAGCACCGGCGCGACCACGCCGGCCTGGCCCATCAGGGCCTCGGTCTCGAAGCACTGGACATCGGCCAGCGCGAGTTGCTGTTCGGCAGCGTCGAGCAATCGGCCGTGTGGTCCTTCGAGCGTGTATGGCTGGAGCGCGATGCGCAGCGCGTTCGACTGGAGCAGCAGCGCGAGGCCGGTCATGGTTCGCTCCTCGCGTGGTGCCGACGCAAGGCTGCCGAGCGCGGTCCACACCGCATCCTTCACCTCGGGCGTGACGATCATGCCTTCGTGCGCAAGCAGCGCGGCGACCCAGTCAGATGCCCAGCTCCGCTCGGCGGCCTGGTCTATGTTTGCGAGCGGCTGGAACGCGAGGCTCGCGCCATCGGCATCCGTATCGCCAAGCGCATGATGCGCGCCGCCCATCGCCAGAACCGCGGCACGGGCCGAGTTGCCCTTGTCGAAGATGTAGACCTGCGCTTGCGGGTAGCGGCGGAACTGGAGCGCGATCAGGCTGAGCAGCACCGACTTGCCCGCGCCGGTCGGACCGACCACCAGCATGTGCCCGACGTCGCCGACATGGGTGGCCAGCCGGAACGGCGTCGAGCCGGCGGTCTTCGCGATGAGCAGCGGCGGTCCGTCGAGATAAGCGTTTCGCACCGGGCCGGCCCAGACCGACGACAGCGGCATGAGGTGCGCGAGGTTTAGCGTATGGACCAGCGGCTGCCGGACATTGGCGTAGACGTGGCCGGGCAGCGACGAGAGCCATGCCTCGACCGCATTAATAGTCTCGCGCTTGGCGGTGAACCCAAGCCCGTTGACGATCCGCTCGACGGCGCGGACCTTGTCCTCGACCATGGCGCGGTCGGTGTCAGTCACAGTGATCGTCGTGGTGAGATAGCCGAACGCGACATGGTCGCCGCCGAGCGCCTGGAGCGCCTGGTCGGCATCGACTACCTTGTTGTCGGCATCGCTGTCGAGCAGCTGCGCCGGGCTGTTGTAGAGCACCTCGCGCAGCATCGCGGTGACCGACTTGCGCTTGTTGAACCACTGTCGCCGCAGCGAAGTCAGCGTCTTCGTCGCCAGTGCCTTGTCGAGCGCGATGAAGCGCGTGACCCAGCGATAGCCGAAGTCCTGGTGGTTGAGCGCGTCGAGGATTCCGGGACGGCTGAGGTTCGGGAAACCGAGGATGGTGAGCGTGCGGACGTGGAGGTCACCCAGCATCGGTTCGAGGCCGCCGACCAGTGGCGTGTCGGCGAGCACGCCGTCGAGATACATCGGCGTTTCGGGCGCGATCACCGGATGACGACGGTCGGAGATCGTGCCGTGGAGGAAGGTCAGCGTCTCATCGTCGTCGAGCGCGCGGGCCTCGGCCATGAAGCCGGACAGCAGGTCGAGCACCCGGTTGGTCTCGGCGACGAACGACGCGAGCGCGCCGCGCCAGTCACGGCCCTTCTCTGCGTCGGGACGCTCAACCAGCGATCGCCCGGCGCGATCGCTGGCGTCGACCGGCGGAAGCCAGGTCAACGTGAGATGGTAGCGGCTCTCGAAATGCGTGCCCTCGGCCTCGAACGCCGCGCGCCGTTCGCCATCGACCAGCCAGCTCGCCGCATCCGGAAAATCGCTTTGGGGATAGCTGTGCGCCTCGCGCCGCTCCGCCTCGAAGAACAGCGCCCAGCCGCTGCCGAACCGCTTGAGCGCATTGTTGGCACGCGCGCAGGCGCCGACCAGTTCGGCCTCGGTCGCGGATTCTAGGTCGGGGCCACGGAAACGCAGCACCCGCAGGAAGCTGCCATCCTTGTTGAGGACCACGCCCGGCGCGACCAGCGCCGCCCAGGGCAGATGGTCGGCCAACCGGTCGGCGGCCGGGCGGTATTCGCGCAGGCTCAGCATCCGAGATATCCTTTCTGGCGGATGTGGCGGAGCAGCACCGGTGCGAAGCTCGGGTCGCGCCGGGCCGCCATCACAGCGAGGCTGTGCCCGGCCCCCCAGAGCGCGAGCCCGGCCAGCCATTGCTGGAGGCCAAGCCCGACCGCGGCAGCGAGCGTCCCGTTGACGATCGCGAGCCCGCGCGGCGCGCCGCCGAGGAGCAGCGGCGATCCGAGCGAGCCGTGGATCGGCACCTCGAATCCGTCGATGTGCTGCCCGCTGCCGATCACGAGATCAGCGCCCCGCCGCCGAAGCTGAAGAAGCTGAGGAAGAAAGATGACGCCGCGAACGCGATCGACAGGCCGAACACGATCTGGATCAGCCGCCGGAAGCCACCAGCGGTCTCGCCGAACGCCAGCGTCAGACCGGTGACGATGATAATGATGACGGCGACGATCTTGGCGACCGGCCCCTGTACGGACTCCAGCACCTGCTGGAGCGGCTCCTCCCACGGCATGCCAGATCCGGCGGCCTGGACGCTGGTCGCGATGGTGAGCGCGAGGCCGAACGCGGCGCCGATCAGAAAGGTCGCGCGGCGTGAAGGCCAACACGAACGAAGTTTGGCTGTGGTCATCTGGAGGTCTCCTTTGCTTTGGGAAAGTCGATGAGCGCGTAGGCGCCGGTGTCGGAATCGAGTCCGGCGACGCGGGCGATCGTCGCGATCCGCCGGTCGGCGCCGCGGCCGGCGATGAACACGACGACGTCGATGGCCTCCGCGATCAGCTGGCGGGGCACCGTGATGACGGCCTCCTGCACCAGCTGCTCGATGCGGGTGAGCGCGGCGGCGGCGGAGTTGGCGTGGACCGTGGCGATCCCGCCGGGATGCCCGGTGTTCCAGGCCTTGAGCATATCGAGCGCTTCGGGACCACGGACCTCGCCGACGACGATGCGGTCCGGGCGCAGACGCATGGTCGAGCGCACCAGGTCGGTCATCGTGATGTGCGGCGGGCGCGTGCGCAGCGCCACCGCGTCGGGCAGCGGGCATTGCAGTTCGCGCGTGTCCTCGATCAGGATGACCCGGGCATCGACCCACGCCATCTCGGCGAGCAGCGCGTTGGCGAGCGTCGTCTTGCCGGAACTGGTCCCGCCCGCGACGAGGATGTTGTAGCGCTGGGTCACCGCCGCGCGCAGTTCGTGCGCCTGGCGCTCCGACATCAGTCCGTCGGCGATATAGTCGTCGAGCGTGTGCAGCTTCTGCGCGGGCTTGCGGATTGAAAAGCAGGGCGCGGTCGCGACCGGCGGCAGCACGCCTTCGAACCTCTCGCCGGCCCGGCCCTCGATATGCGGCGGCAGTTCCGCCGAGATGATCGGGTGCTCGGCATGGACCTCGGCGCGGGCATGGCTCGCGACCAGCCGGATGATCCGCTCGACCTGGTCGGGCGCGAGCCGCACCTCGGTATCGATCCGGCCCTCGCCAAGACGGTCGAGCCTTAGCGCCCCGTCTGGGTTGACCATGATCTCGAGCACGTCGGGCATGCGCATGGCGGCGGCGATGTCCTCGCCGAGCGCGGTGATAAGCATGCGGCGGCGGCGCTCGGCGGAGAGTGTGGCGCTCATTCGCCGCCTCCCTGGCCGGAGGCAGCCGGGTCGGCCTCCGACGTAGCCGCGCCGAGGGAGCGCCGCCCGGTCGACACCTGTCGGCCGACCTGGGTGACGAACGCCTCGAACCGCTTCGCGCCGAGCGCACGGCCGGCACTGTCGTTTTCGGCGAGCGGGGTCTGGATCGCGAGTTCGAACCGGATGAACAGCGCCAGCGTCTCGAGCACGACATAGGTGTCGCGGTCGACCCGCCCGATCGCCTGCGTCAGCCGGTCGAGCCGGATCGCGAACCGATCCTCCAGCTCCGATGCGCCGCGGCGGTTGAGCCACGCAGTGATGGCGTCGACGAGGATCGCCGACTTGCTGGCGCCGGGCTTGGCGGCGAGCGCTTCGAGCCGGTCGGAGAGCGGCCTGGGCAGGAACAGCTGGTGGCGGACCTTTTCCATCGCTCAGAACCCCAGCTGCAGGTCGTCGGGGCGACCAGAGGCGGCGTCGAGGCCGTAGAAAGTGCGCACGGCGCCGAGTTGTTGGACCCGATCCATCGCGCGGCGTTCTGCCGCCTGGTCGGTATCGTCCTCGCCGAGTCCGAGCGGATCGGTGATCTCGGGTTCGGGCGCGGCCACCTGCTCGATCTCGTGGACCGGATGGCGGGCCTGTTCGAGGCCCCCGCTGTCGGCACCTTCGTCCGCGTCTGCGCCACTGGCGAGCCGCATGTCCGCTCCGCGGACCTGTCCGGCCCAGTCGTCGGGACGGGCGGCCGGGAGGTCGCGATAACCGGCGGTGGCGTCCCCGACGTCGAGAGCCGGGGCAGGAAGGACGCGCGCAGTGTAGCGGCGATCCTCGTAGTAGCGCAGCTTCTTCGCGCGGATCGGCGGCATGCCCGAGATCAGCACCAGCTCGTCGGTCGGTGCGAGCTGCATCACCTCGCCCGGCGTCAGCAGCGCACGCGCGGTCTCCTGCCGGCTGACCATGACGTGCGCGAGCCAGGGCGCGAGCCGGTGCCCGGCATAGTTGCGCATCGCGCGCTGCTCGGTCGCCGTGCCGAGCGCATCGGAGATTCGCTTGGCGGTCCGCTCGTCGTTGGTCGCGAAGGCGATGCGGACATGGCAGTTGTCGAGGATGGCGTTATGCTCTCCATAGGCCTTCTCGATCTGGTTGAGGCTCTGCGCGATCAGGAAGCAGCGCACGCCGTAGCCCGCGAGAAAGGCGAGGCTCGTCTCGAAGAAGTCGAGCCGCCCCAGCGCCGGGAATTCGTCGAGCATCATCAGCAGGCGATGGCGACCCTGCGCAGCTTCGCCGTCTTTGCTGTGCAGTTCCTCGGTCAGTCGGCGGCCGATCTGGTTGAGGATCAGGCGAACCAGTGGCTTGGTGCGGCTGATGTCCGACGGCGGCACGACGAGGTAGAGTGAGATCGGATGCGACGCCTCGACGAGGTCGGCAATGCGCCAGTCCGACGCGGAGGTGACCGCAGCAACGGTCGGATCGCGGTAAAGACCGAGGAACGACATTGCGGTCGACAGGACGCCCGAGCGTTCGTTCTCGCTCTTGTTGAGCAGTTCGCGCGCGGCCGAGGCGACGACCGGATGGATAAGGGGGACATCTTCGGTGCCGAGGTGGTTGGTCGCCATCATCTGGCGAAGGGTCGCGGCGAAGCTGCGTTGCGGGTCGGAGAGGAAGGTCGCGACGCGGGCGAGCGTCTTCTCTTCCTCGGCGTAAAGGACGTGGAGGATCGCGCCGACCAGCAGCGAATGGCTGGTCTTTTCCCAGTGGTTCCGACGCTCTAGCGCCCCTTCAGGATCGACCAGGATGTCGGCGATGTTTTGGACGTCGCGGACTTCGTTCACGCCGCGCCGGACTTCGAGCAGCGGATTGTAACGCGCCGAGCGGGCATCGGTCGGGTTGAACAGCAGGCAGTGCGAGAAGCGCGCGCGCCAGCCGGCGGTCAGCTGCCAATTCTCACCCTTGATGTCATGGACAACGGTCGAGCCGGTCCAGCTGAGCAGTGTCGGAACGACGAGGCCGACACCCTTGCCAGAGCGGGTCGGCGCGAACGCCATGACATGCTCGGGGCCGTCGTGGCGGAGGTCTTCGCCGTGAAGGCAGCCGAGCGCGACGCCGCGCTGGACGAGCAGCTTGGCGGCCCTGATATCGCGGTGGCTTGCCCAGCGTGCCGAGCCGTAGGTCGTGAGGTTGTTGCACTGACGCGCGCGCCACACCGAGCCGAAGATCGCGGCGCCACAGCCTACAAATCCGCCCGCTGCCGCGATCGCTCCGGCTTCGTCGAAAATAATCGGCGCATAGGCGTCGAAAGAGAACCACCACGGAAAGATCGACCAGGGATGGTAGATCGGCTGGCCGAAAGCGACAAACCATGGTGCCCCTAGTTCGGGCTGGTACGCGAGCTGCGCGGCAGCCCACTGCGTCGCGATCCAGACGCTCGCGATGATGATCGCGAGCACCACCAGAATCTGGCCGATAAGCAGCTTAGTCGGGGTCATGCGGGCCTCCGCCCGCTTCCGAGTGACTCACTCGCGGGCCGGCTCGAAAGTCGCCTATTCCGGTTTGACGGATCAGATACCCACTGGGGTCACAGGCGGTCTTATTGGGGTCACTGACGTGACGCCCCGCTTTCATACAGCCGCGACCAGAGACCGGGGGCTGTTGTTGCGCGAGACCTGCCGCGAATGCCGCCGGTGTGGCGTAGCCGAGCGCGGAGTGCGGGCGCTTGGTGTTGTAGTCTTCGATCCAGCCCGCGCCGAGGTCGCGGGCCTGATCCAGGCCCTTGTTTACACTGAAAACTCAAAGAAGTCGCCGCCGGCCTGGCTCGCCGACCTGATGCTTTGCAACTAGCAATCTGGGCAGCGCTCGTAATCGGCGTCACGGCCCTGTATTTGGAAGCTGCCGATTTAGATGCGGCGAGTTGGGTGCATCAAACTATGTTCGATAGATGCGGATCAATCGACCGCAACTTGGATCCGGCGTTTCTCTGTCGAAGCACAACCAAGTTTTTCCATGATGCGGCCAGCGGGCGCAGTGAAGTCGAAGCTTCTGGCAGTCTCAGGCGGATAGCGGCCAACTGATTGGCTGTGGCGACGCCACCCTCCGATCGCTATCCCTGCAGCCGACGGAGTGTGCAAGAAACTGAGCGCCTTACGCTAAAACGGACTTTTCTGACAAAGTGATAGACTTGCGAGTCAAAGCAAGAAACTGCGGAGAGACCAGTGGGTCGTCCTCCCTTCCGGCCTTGGTCACGAGCGCGGCCAAAACCGCTCCCAACGCTGGCGCAAGCTTGAATCCGTGACCGCTGCAGCCGTTGACAACAAATAAGCGCTCGATCTCGCTTTCACCTATCACAGGATGCACATCCTCGCGGTTGACTGTGTACAAACCACTATATCCCTGCACACCACGATATGTGAGTGAGGGTATACGGTGCTGCAGCGCATGGAGTTTCAGCCTGGCGTAATCATCGTCCACATAACGGGCAAAGTTGTCCGGGTCGGCAACCTCTTCTTGCTCGTCTTCCTCAAGGATGGATCCGACGATGAGCTGCTGACCTCGATTCTGCGTGCGAAAATATATGCCGCCGGGAACGTCGCAGGTTATCGGGATGTCGCCGACAACCTCAGCCGGGCGATCGAGGTGAACGACCTGAATACGCGTGGGCTTTAGAGACCAGTTGAGCGCATAGCCTGCCATTTCGGCCAGACGATTGCACCAAGGGCCAGCAGCGTTGATCAAGGCATCGCAAGCGATGACGGAACCATCAGCGAGGCTCACGCTCACGACTCGGTTGGATCGGATCTCCACATCGACGACAGCAGTATTGAACCGCACAGAGATCCCCCGCTTACGGCAAGCATCGATCATATCCTGAAGCGCGTCCATTGGATCGACATAGCCAGCGTCGAGTTCCAACAAATGACGACCACCGCCCGAGCAATCATGCGGCTCCCCGGTTTCCAGGTCGGGCGGCAACAAACAAGGATTCAAGCTCGGAAAGCGCGTTCGAAGCTCTTGATCGTCAAGCACAGTAGCACGGATTCCGAGCCCCGCGAGCCGCTCCGCTTCGCTTTCGGTCTGCACGGCAGACGCATTGGCGAGCCATAGCATCCCGTGCTTGTGGAATTGCGCTCGCGGGTCCTTCAGCTTCGTATAGTCGGCCCATTGCTGGTACGCGCCCACCCCGTGTTTGGCGAGCAACACCATCTCATCGTAGGAGTATTTGAATCGGCAAACCGCCGATGACGCGCCGGTCGAGCCTTCCCCCGGCCCCTTTCCCTTGTCGAGAACCACGATCCGCGCTTGGGTCCGAAGCGCAATCTGGAAGGCCGTGTTCAGGCCGATTATTCCGGCACCGACGACAATGATGTCGGCTGTTTCAGCCATGCTTCGTGCCTTCCTGGCCGACGTTTTCGACGGCAAGCTTGGAAATGCCGTTGCCGTCGCACAGCGCGACCAGAATATTAGTCATGTTCCGGAGAGCGCCCAGATGGGCAATTTCGAAGCCATGTGTGTTTTCGGTCGGGAAGCCAAGGCAGGCAGCCCGCGCCACGCCGCCAGATTTCATCGCGATCGAGCCATCACTGCCAAACCCATTGAGAACCGCTAGTTGCAATGAAACCCCGACCGCTGCTGCGCTTTTTCGTAGTTCCCGATTCAGAGGATCGTCATAAATCCCATAGCTATCCTCCACGACGAGAACCGGGTCCGCTCCGGTCAGGATCGGATATTCGGGCGCAATAGGCGCAATCTCCAGCGCGACGAGGGCATCGACGCTATGATGCCGGACGAAATGGAGCACCCCTATACCTCCCACTTCCTCCTTTGCCGTCGCGACAAGAAAGACGTCGGGAATTGGTGAATGAATCCGCGCCGCCAGCTCAATCAATATCGCCAGCGAAGCCTTGTTATCGAGGGTATACCCGGCGATGTGATCGTTCAGCCGATAGGGTTGCTTTCGATGTTTGCCAACAACCATCCGGGCCCCGGGTCGGACACCCGCGTGGTCAAGTTGCTCCCGAGAAAGTTTAGTTTCGATCCAGACGTCTTTCCAACGAAGCGGTGCGACATCTTTGAACTCGAACTGGGGCGATGCATGTGAAACGTGGCGCGAGCCGAAGCAGAGGACACCGCTGATAGTCTGATGATCACCGAGAATATCGACAATACCCTCGCCGTAAACCCAAGGGAAGGAACCGCCCAAATTCTGGATCTTGAGTCGGCCATTGTCTTCGACATGAGTAACTGTGGCGCCGATCTCGTCCTTGTGCGCTGTGATCGCGATGCTGCCTGGGCCGCTCCCCTTTATATGACCGATTAGATTGCCCGCCGCGTCGATCGTGAAGGGCACGCCCAGCTCGCGAAATCGCCGCGCAATCAGCTCGTCGACGTCGTGTTCGAAACCGCTGGGCGAGTGGCGCAGGATGAGCTCGCTGATCGTGTCGAAGGACTGGGCGTAATATTCCACAAAAGATCCCATGATTTAGACGGTGGTCGGGGAACGGGCCGGCGCGGACATCGCGCCATCGGCCGCTCGCGTTCGAGCGAAGCGGATGGGGTCGATGCCGGGCTCGAGGCTCAGGCTGACCGCGTCGATCGCGCCATCGTCGCCCATCGCGAAGCGGACCTGGCCAGATCGGTCAAAGGGATTGGAGGCATGCGCCGCCCAGCGATAGCGCTCAGCGGCGATCCAAGCGTCGTAGTGCCAGTGCTCGAGCGCGAGCCGCAATTGTCCGCGTTGGAGAACGAGACCGATGCCGCCGAGCTGAATTTCGAGCTCGCCATAGCCGGGATGACTGTATCGGCCGGCATAGGCCGTCAGCTCGTGCGATGGATGGGTATCGGGCACCCGCGGAAGCCTTGCGAGCCGACGCTGATTGTCGTCAATCAGCTGCTCATAGCGCACCTGACGCTCCTGCAGCGCGAGGCCCGGGTCACGGCCGTGAACGAGATAGTCGAGGACGCATCCATTGAGGAATTCGGCCGGCAGCGGGCCGATGAGATTAGTGACGCAAACCGAGCCGACACTGCGTTCTGGCACGAGCATCACCGAGGTGCTGACGTCGTGGAGCAGCCCGCTATGATGTACCCGGCGCGCGCCGCTGACATGGTCGATTGCCCATCCCAGGCCGTAGGCGGCGTCGGGGGCGAAGGCCGCCAGCGCGCGATGTCCGATCACGACGTGCGGCGCGTGCAAGGCGGCGAGCTGGCCGGCACCCAGAATATCCGCTTGCCCGGTCAGATTGAACGCAAGCCATTTTGCCATGTCGAGCAGGGTCGAGTGGATCGAGCCGCCCGAAGGGCCTGTGCATTCGGTCGCGAACCGTTCGCCCGCGACAAGCGTTCGGGCGGCGTCCTCGTGATAGCCAGCCACCGAGATCATGTCCGCAGCGCAGCCGAAATGGGTCTGGGTCATGCCAAGCGGATCGAGAATGCGTGTGGCGACGAGGCTTTCCCAGGTCTCGCCCGTGACATACTCGGCGACATGCCCGGCGATGGTCACCGACACGTTGCTGTACTGGAATCGCTCGCGAAACGCGGCCGACATCTGAAGATGGGCGGCGCTGCGGGTGAGTTCAGCGCGCGATTGCGGATTGGCCAGCCAGGCCCAGTCGTGCCGAGGCAATCCCGCGCGCATCACGATCAGATCGCGCAGCGTCGCTCTCGCGGCCGCGGCCTCATCCGCGAGGCGGAAATAGGGGAGATAGTCGCGGACCGGCTTGTCCCAGTCGAGGAGCCCTCCGGCCACGAGCGTCGCGATCATCGTGGCGTTGACCGCTTTGCTGGTCGACGCGATCGGAAACGAGGTGGTCGGGGCGAAGGCCTCGCCGCTCGCGAGATCGGCGATACCGTAGCAGAGCGTGATCGGCGGCTGACCCGGCTGAACTATGGCGATGCCGCAGCCAGGAACGCGCGCCGCCGCCAGATGAGGTTCGAGCAAGCTTCTCAGAGCTTCCGCGCTATCGGGGCCGATCATGAGCCCCAGCATGCCGCCGACACCGAGACGCGGCCCTGCTCGTAGAGCGCGCCGGGCGAGCGATCCTCGTTGAGAAAGATCGGCCCATCGAGATCGGCGATCTCACAGTACTGGCCGAGCAGCCATGCCGGCGCCAGCCCCAGCGAGGTCGAAAGCATGGTACCCACCATCGGCCGCAGACCATGCGCGCGGCAGGCAGCGAGCATGTCCAGAGCGGCCGTGAATCCACCGCATTTGTCGAGCTTGATATTGACCACCTCGACCCGGCCGACGAGACCCGGTACATCGGTCGCGGTTTGCGCGCTTTCGTCGGCGGCGAGCGGCACCGGGCACTCGAGGCCATCCAGCCAGTCGTCGTGGGCAGCGGAAAAGGGCTGCTCCAGCAAGGCGACCTCGGCCACGCGCAAGGTCGGAAGCAGCGCCTCCAACGACGACCGGTCCAGCGCCTGGTTGGCATCGACCGCCAGCCAAGCATCGGGCAGTGCATCCCGCACGGCGGCTATCCTTTCAGCATCCGCTAGGTCCCCCGCAAGCTTGAGCTTGATCGCACGCGCGCCGCCATACCCCGCGGCGGTGCGCGCCATGTCTTCCGGCGTATCGATGCCGCAAGTAAAGGTCGTCAGAACCGCCGCCGGCGGTTCGAAGCCCGCCAGGTCCCAGACCGGCCGCGCAAGGATCGCCGCCTCGAGATCCCAAAGCGCGCAGTCCAGAGCGTTGCGCGCGCCGCCGGGCGGCAGGATAGTTTGCAACAGCGCGCGGCTGACCGGTTGGCTGCACGCCAGCAAGGCGACGAGCGCCTCGCGCTGCATGGTCTCGCAGGTCTCGCCGCGATAGCCGACCCCGGCCGCTTCACCGCGGCCAGTGGCGGCCCCCGCTGAGACTGTCACGGTCAAGACCTCGCAAAGGGTCCAGCAAGCGCCGCTGATCCGCAGGGCGCGCTTGAGGGGCCATTGCTCGATCGCCAGCTCGATCGCGAGCGGGCCATGGATCGATGCGACGGAGATGGTCTGTCGGGACACGATTGTCATGGGACCAAGAGCTCCTGCCGCTGTGGCGCATGCCAGCAGGCGCGCGCGATCCTGAGCCAGTTTTCGCCCAGAATGCCAGTGATGGCTTTGTCGCTTAGCCCACGCTGGCTCAGCCGCTCGGCGATGTCCGCGATCGCCGTCGGCGGCACGGTTTCGACCGCTGCATCGTCCACCATTAGGCCCGGAAAGGACTTGAGCACCGGGCCGAGGTCCGATGGATCGAGGACATGATCGAGGCCAAGCCCAACATACTCGGGTCCGACCAAGTCGACGAGTGTGATGAGCTGATCGACGCAGGCCTCGACCATCTCTTGCCGGGTGCCAAGGAAGACCGAGATGCCATTGATGCCGATGACGCCGCCGCGCGCCGCGCAGGCCCCAATCTGACGATCCGAGATGTTGCGCGGATGCGGGTGGCAGCGCGCTGGGTTCGAATGCGAGAAAATTACCGGCTTGGCGCTCGCCTCGATTGCCTCGAGCGAGGATCTTTCGCCAACGTGCGAGAGGCATAGGACGACGCCGGCGGCGTTCAGCTTCTCGATCACCAGGCGGCCGGCCCGCGTCAGACCGTTATCCTCGTCGAGGCATCCACCGGCCAGCGCATTGCTCGCATTGTAAGCCAGCGAAAGCCAGCGCACGCCAAGGTCATGAAATGCATCGATGAGTTCGACTTGGCTGGCAAGGCTATCTAGACCTTCGATGTCGAAGACCACCCCGAGCCGCCGGTCGTCCGGCGAGCCCGCCTCGTCGGCCGTAGAGATCAGTCGATAGTGCTCGGCGTGGTCGGCGAGCCAGCGGCGCGCGCCATGAAGGTTCGCGAGAACGGTTTGCGCGGACATCGCGCCGTAGCCGACATTGACCGAAACGATGCGCACCCCGGCATCTCGGTAGACCGCGAGGCGATCGAGCTGCACCGCCATGTCCGACAGGGGCAGGCAGGCATGGTTGTCCCAGATGAAGGGGAAGCGCAAGGCGTTGCTCATCACCCTTGCGCCTCCTCGGCGCGGAATCGGTCCGCCACGCTATCCGCCGCATCAGAATGGCTATCGGACGCGCCTAGTTCGGCGGCAGCAATGTCGCGCTCGACGGTCTTGGCTGCCCGGATGAGGTGCCAAGCGGACCACAGATATCCTGGGCACAGGGCAAGAAGCGCGAAACGAAGCGACTCCTGATGCAAGGTCGCGTGCAGCGCATCGCTCATCACACCGGCGGCGAGTGGTCCCAGTCCCCCGCCGATCAGGTTGGCGACGAAGTAGATCGCCGCGACGGAAAGCGCGCGCATGGACTCGGGAACGAGCGTCTGAATCATCGCGAAGAGCGGCGCGTTAAGCAGGGTTGTTCCGAGCGTCGCCAGTGCGAGCAGCGCGAAGGCGGTTATCGGATCGCGCGAGAGATAGACGCCCGCCGACAGGGCACCGAAGCCGACGATGACGGTGGCCATCAGGCGCAGCTGCAACTTCTCGTTGCGTGCGGCATAGCGCGACGCGAGGTAGCCGCCGAGCATCACGCCAACCAGACTGCTGAGCCCGAAGGTGACCGTCAGATAAACGCCGAGATCGCTCGTCGAGATGCCGAAGCTGCGAATGAAGAACGCGGCCTGCCATTGGCCGATACCGGCGCTGAAAAAGGACGAAACGGCAAAAGCGATTAGCAAGTTGCGAAAGGCGGCGTTGCGACGCAGGTATAAGGCGACTTCGCCGAGCCCCGGGCTCGCCTCGCTGGGGCCGGTCGGCGAAACCCCTTTGGCATCGCACCCGCCGCCAAGCGTGCGGGGTTCGCGCAGCGTGAACCAGGCCAGCACCGCCAAGGCCACACCGGGAACACCCAGGAGCATGAACGTGAAGCGCCAGCCATAGATTTCATTGAGTTGCCCGGCGAGAAGGTAGCCGACGACGAGGCTCAGGGGACCGCCGAGCATGAAATAGGACATCGCTTTTGGCCGCTCATCGCGGGAGTAGTAACTCGCGATCAGCGAATGGGCGGGCGGGACGCAGCCTGCCTCGCCGACGCCCACGGCAATGCGAAAGGCGAGCAGCTGGAAAAACCCCATCGCGGTTCCGCAGGCTGCCACGGCCGCACTCCAAAGCGCCGTACAGACCGAGATGATCCGGACGCGGTTGCCGCGATCGGCCCACCGCGCGATCGGAACGCCCATCAGCGCGTAGAACAGGCTGAAAGCGATGCCGGTCAGCAGGCCGAGCTCGGTGTCGGTGAGCCGAAGATCGACCTTGATCTCCTGCAGGAGCAATCCGAACAGATGGCGGTCTTTGTTGTTGAATGCCAGGATCAGCATCAGGACGAACATCATGTAAGCGCGGTAGGTAGGGCGGCCGGTCACGTCGCGCTCCTGCTGCTCGGTTGGGGACTAAGGAATCTCAGGAAGTGCGCGGTCAGCCGCGCGATTAGATAGTCCTCGTCGGCGCCGGTGACACTGTGCCGCGCGTCGGGCAGGACCACGAGGTCATGAGCGACTTGCGCGTCGACGAGCGATCGCACGAGTTTCATGGTCGAGGCGAAGACGACGGGATCGGCGCTGCCGACGATCAGCAGCAACCGGCCGGCAATTCGGCCAGCCTTGTCGTAAAGATCAGCGCGCCGGCGTTCGGCCGCGTCCCTGGCGGCAGGACCGTAGAAGGCTTCGAGGAGGCCAGCCCGCGACGGCGCCGCGCTTGGCGCGCAGGATACGGCGACTTGAAAGACGTCGGACGCGTCGATCAGTGCGCGGATCGCGAAATAGCCCCCGAGCGAATGGCCCCAGATGCCGACGCGGTCAGGATCGATGAACGGGAATAGCTTGCAAAGCTGCGGCACCGCCGCAGCATGGTCGGCGATTTCGTAGTCGCCGAACCTGCCATGGAAAGCTGTGTGGAAGGACCGCGATCGTCCCGGCGTGCCGCGGCCATCGAGCGTGAAGACCACGTAACCCAGTTCGGTCAGCGCGCGATCAACACGGTCGAACTTGCGCAGACCTGTCCCGGAATCGCGGCGGCAGAATGCCGTTTGCGGGCCAGCATAGATATGCTCGATGAGCGGATAGCGCCGCCCGGGTTCGACGAGGCGCGGGATATAGATCACACCCCATAGCGCCTCTTGGCCGTCAACTGAGCGCACGCTGAACTCCTCGACCCGGCAGCCAGCCGTCTTGGCTGCCGCGGGTACCGGCCAAGCGATGTCGGTCTTTGCGCAAGTGCCGAGCGAGAGCAGCTGGATCCGCGGCTTGCGATCGACCCTGGAATTGATCAGGCAGGCGTTCTCGCCATCCGGGTCGATGACGACGGCGTTCTGGCCGTCGAGGCTGCTGAGCCGCTCGAGCTGTGGATCGCTGAGCGAAACCCGGCAGAACTGGGTGTCATAGGGCCGTAGCGGATCGCTGTGCGCCGTGAAATAGACTTGGTCGCGGAAGGCGCCGACAAGATCGAGAGAGATACAATCGCCCGAGGTCAGCGGCCGAAGCAGCGTTCCATCCGGCGCGTAATGATAGAGGTGGTCATGACCCGATCTTGCGGACCGCAAGACATAGCCTGCGCAGCAGGGCAGGATCGTCACCGGAGTTCGACGATTGTAAAGCAGATCGGTCGGGATGCTGGCGAAGGCGGGATCAATCTCGGTCAGGATCGTTCGGACTGAGCCATCGACAGCATTGGCCGCCAGAACGTCCATTTGTGTGAAGTCGCGCGAATGGCGCGTGAAGACGACCTCGCTGGGCGACATCCATCCGACCAGCGTCACCACGGCCTCGTATGGCTCGCCAAGGTCGAGCGCGATGGCGCGGCCCGACTCGATGTCGATGATATGCGGGATGGGACGGTCGATCGCGCCGCCAACCGCCTGAACCGGCAGGCTCGTCACGTCGGGGGTGTCCCCGGCGAAGCGGACGATCGCTTCTTGGGCCACCAATCGCTGATCGAGGCGGCAGGCGAAAAGGCGAGCGCTGTCGCTGCTCCAGGCCTCTCCGCTGAACCTGCCGTCAGGCCGCGTTTCAACGTCCCAGCGGTAGCCCGACCCGGCTTCCGCCGTGGTGAAACGGCAACGACCCGTCAGATCGCGAACATAAAGGTTGGATCCGCTGAGGCCGGCGAACAGAGCCGCGTCGGGAGATCGGATTTCGGCTGCCGACTGGCCATAGGTGAGCCATGCCGGTCGCGATATAGGCTGGGGCAACCTGAGGTCGCCTTCGATGACATCTTCGGTTTGCCCTGTGGCTAGATCGACCAGAAGGTGTCTATCGCCTTGGCGCACCAGGAACTGCGAGGCCCCAATCTGGCGGCAAGCATCAACGACGTCGCCAGCGCCGGACCCAAGCGCGTCGCCTGGCGGCAACTTTTCGAACAGCGGGACGAAGCGCCGGCTCTGGCGATTGACCCGATAACAGGCTGCACCGGCTTCGGTTTGAAACGCCAGCCACACGTAATGGAGACCGCCGAGCCTGACGCTGCCGAAGCCCAATTCGGGGAGCGGCGACGGGGTCACCAGCGCGCGTTCGAACCGCTCCGCAGCGGCCGGCTCGACCGCTGCGGATGCCCTCGCGGCATAAGGATCCAGGGCAAGCATCTGTGCCTAGCCCGCGTCAGAATTCGCGCGCGACAGACAAGCCGAAGGTCCGGGGCTGAGTGTGGGTTCTGGCGAAACCGAAGCTAAACGGCGTGTCCCGGCCCGAACGAAGCACGCCGCGCTTGTCGGTGAGGTTGTTGAGGTAAGCGGCGATCTCCCAACCGCCGATATTCAGGCCAGCTCGCAGATCGATCTGGGTATATTCTGGAAAGGTTTCCTGCGGGACGCCCGTGAAAAAGCGACCTTTGCGGTCATCGACATAGCTGAGCGTGCCGCCAACAAAGGCATCGCCTATCGAACCGAGCGGGAACGACTGTTCGACCGACACATTGCCCGACCATTTGGGGCTATATGGGAGCCGGTCGCCAGCGCGCGCGGTGATCACGAGATTGGCCGGAACCTGCGAGAGTTGGGCTTCGTTGTACGCGACCCAGCCGCTCACCACGAATCCGCGCCACGGCTTTACATCGAGCGAAAACTCGATGCCTTTGCTCTCGGCCGAGCCGCCATTAATGGTATATTGGAGCGCTGCGTTGTTGGGATCGCGGACCTGCAATTGGACGTCGCGCCAGTCGATGTAGTAGGCTGACAAATCGTATTTGATAACGCCGCTGGCGAGCTCGCCCTTGAGGCCGACCTCATAGGTTCGCGTCGTATCGGCGTCGTACGATGCCGGATAACCTGCGGTTATCGCGGCGGTGTTGAGGTTCGGACCTCCCGGCCGGTATCCGGATGCGAGACGGGCATAGATCATAAGCTCATCTGACACACGAAAGCGCGGTGTCAGAAGGTAGGTGAACGGCTGGTCCTTCGATTGGAAGGCAGGCGTGACGGTCGTGACCGAAGGGCCAGTGGCGCTCGGGAAGGGACCGGTGGCGGTTTGCTCATCGACGTCGAACTTGTTCGCGGTATATCGACCGCCGACCTGCACATCGAACCGATCGCTGAACTTGAAAGTGACATTTCCGAAGATCGCGTATTCGTCGTAGCCGCCGCCCGCTAAGGTGCGCAGCCACAGCCCGACCGACCGACCTGTCGCGGGGTCGATCGGGAGGATGTCGGTTCGGGAGGAATAGCTTTCGCGGGTGTAAAAGCCACCACCCAGAAAATCTATGTTGTCCGACAGCGGGACCGCAACGCGCAGTTCCTGGCTAAATTTCTTCGTTTTCAAGTTCGCGTTTGTGCCTATTCCCGACACGCCAAATCGGGTTTGGGTCACGTTTGCCAGAAACGTGCTTGGGGTGAGATCGACGAGCGAAGCGAATTTGTTGACACTGTAGCCCGACAGCGACGTCAACTCCGCATTGCCCACTTGGGCGACGACCGTAGCGCCAAATGCGTCGATCCTTTGATCATACCAGCCGGTATTGCGCACCGCGCGCTGTTGCAGGTCGCCCAAACCTGAAAGAACATGCACGTCGGGCGAACCGTCGCGCCGAACGTCTTGATGCAAAGCACTGAGCTGGATGGTGAGGTCGGAGGACGGACGCCACAGCGTAGCTATCCTGAAATTCGTCGCCTCCGAGCGGTTTACGTCACGCTCTCCCGTTGCCAGATTATCAATATATCCGGGCTCGACCCTGTGTGTAGCGCTGGCTCGGATCGCGAATGTATCCAGTAGCGGGACGTTTACCGAACCGCGGACATTGTACCCAAGGTCGCTTCCGCCACGGACGGCCGTGCCACCGACTTGCAGGCGCCCGCTCAGTTTGTCGGTCGATGGAGCGGCGGTTATATATTTGATCAAGCCGCCGAGGCTGTTGGCGCCGTAGAGCGTTCCTTGCGGGCCGCGCAGCACTTCGATTCGCGCGAGTTCGCTTGGATCGAGATCAGGCGCGAGAACACCGTTGCCCAGCGATGTCGACGAACCAATCGGGATGTCATCGAGTACGGTCCCGACCGTCGGCGTCACATATCCGCCCGGCGTGATCCCGCGGATGGCAATAAGGGGACTCCCCACATCGCCAAGCATGGTGAGGCTGAGACCAGGGATCTGCCGGTAGTAATCCTCCAATCGCAGCTGATTATTTTGAATCAGTTTTTCTGCAGCTACCACGCTGACTGGAATCGGTACGTCTTGCAGCCTTTCCTCTCGTTTCTGGGCTGTCACTATGATTTCAGCGATGCTGGTCGAAAAGTCTTCCCCGGTTAGTGCAGTTTCATCACCGGCGGTTTGGCCGTTTCCCTCCCGGACGATCGCAACGAGATTGCCGTCGATGCGGGTGGTGAAGCCGCTGCCGGCGAGAATGGCCGCGAGCGCGGCTTCTGCGGACTGCTGACCACGAGTGCCAAGCGATCGCGCCGAGCGCACCTGGTCGGCGCGATAGACGACTTGGCGACCGGACTGGCGGACGTATGCGTCGAGAGCAGACTTCAGTGATCCGGCTGGAATATTGTATTCGCGTGTCTGCGCTGCCGCTGGTGTGGCGAGTGCCACGATGCAGGTGCTGGTCGCGAGTGCCGCTGCGAGTGTCCGGATCATTTACCCCCCTTATCCGGGCAGACTGTCTGCCCCATTGGGAGCGCACGACAATCCAGAGGCGTCGTTTTGGTAACGCTACTGACTCGAAATCTTCACGGTCTCGTCATCGCGCTCGATTTTCAGGCCATAGGCATCGCGCAGAAGTCGAGTGAAGGAATCGACGCTGGACGCCTGGAAGCTCCCGCCGATCGGGATCTTGCCGGCCTGCACGTCAGTTACGACGAGCCGGGTTCGGTTGTAGCGATTGAACTCCGCAACAACGTCGGTGAGCGGCGCCTGGTCGAAGCTCAACATGCCGTCGCGCCAAGCCAGCGCATTCTCGACGCGCTCCTCGGACTTGG
>NZ_JAKUJY010000003.1 GCF_022664535.1 Sphingobium trunci
CAGATTGGTTATCGCTCTTGGCTGGGCGGCAATTTGGACGCGCTTGATCAGCGGTTCGATTTCGATGCGATGCAGAAAGCGGCGCTCGCGTCCGATCCTGGGCCGACCCGCACGTCCGAGACGAACTTCGCCGGTTTCCTGGAGGCTAATGGCGTGGCCCAACTTGCGGGCCGCGATCTCAAGGTGAATTTGGGCGTTCGTGGCGTCAATACGAAGCAGAAGGTGAGCTATGTCTTCAATGGCACCCCCATAGTAAACGACCACAGCTACTTTGAACTGTTGCCGTCCCTGAATGCTTCCTATGATCTCGGCGGCAATCTTCTCGCGCGGTTCTCGGCCAGTCGGACGATGACGCGTCCTGATCCTTCTTCCATCGAACCTGTAACTAATGTCAGCCTGACGGGCGATGTCAGTAGGGGCAATCCTGATCTTCAGCCATATTTCTCCAATGCAGTCGACCTTGGCCTTGAATGGTATTATGCACAGGGTGCGGCTTTGACGCTGGCCGGGTTCTACAAAAATATCCAGAACTTTGTTGCGCCGGTTTCCTTTCAAGCGCCCTTCCGCAATGCAGGCGTTCCGCTCTCGGCGCTTGACCCTCAGATCGTCCGCGGCTTGGTGAACGGACTCGACACTTTGGTAACTTTCTCGACGGCCGAGAATGTGCAAGACCGTCAAACGCTCAAGGGGGTCGAAATCGGGTTCCAGCAGCCCTTGTCTTTCGTTGTTCGCGGCCTTGGCTTCGTCGGTAATGCAACATATGTCGAAGCCAACAAGAATACGCGGATCAATGGATTGTCGCGCTACGCTTTCAATGTCACGGGTTATTACGAGCGTGACGACGTCAACTTCAGAATCTCCTATAATTATCGTTCGAAATATGCTTTACAGATCGGTCCCGTCCAGGATGGACTTCCTGACTCCATCATCACGCGAGGCCGCGGCCAGCTTGATCTGTCATCAAGCTATAAGCTGCCGTTCCTGAAGGAACTTTCGCTGACGTTCGAAGCCATCAACCTTACCAACTCGGATGAATATTCCTATTTCGGCGTTGAAAACCGGCTGGCTGTCTATCGTAGGCCTGGGCGCCAGTTTTTCTTCGGAGTTCGGGGAAGCTTCTAAGGTTTAGCCGGAAGGTCGCAGAGGAGCGCGGTGCAGCGTGCCGCGCTCCTCTATAAAATTACGATGATCATATTATTTATAATTGAAAATTACCTAAGTTTTTATCTGAAAAATCTTATAATTGTGGTGGTTTTCATTATGATATTCAATGGAATATAATCGAAATTATCATGAATAATATGGAATAAAATCCTATTAAAATCAATTTCGGATCTTGGAAAAGATTGATTATGAACCGGCTTTCCTCCTCTAACTGCGATGTTCTACCGGATACCGTATTGCGTCCAAGCTATGACCGTGCGTCGGTGACCTGTGGAGTGGTCCATCTGGGGATCGGTGCTTTTCATCGCGCTCACCAGGCAGAGATATTCGAAGATGCGCTTGAGAGTGGGGATCTCCGTTGGGGAATCTGCGCAGCTTCGTTACGATCCGCCTCGGTGCGTGATCAACTGGAACCGCAAGACGGGCTCTATACGATGGTCGTGCGCGACGGTGCGATCGAGCGGCGCCGGATCATCGGAGCCGTCCAACAGGTCATCGTTGCCACCGAGCAACCGGAACAGTTGCTGGCCGCTCTGTCTGCCGAGTACACCCACATCGTGACCCTGACCATTACCGAAAAGGGCTACAAGCTGGATTCGTTGACGGGCGCGTTGATTGAAGACGATCCGCAGGTCGCCCGCGATATTGCTTCGCTGGAACGGCCGCAAACCGCGCCGGGCTATCTCGTGGCGGCCTTGAGCCGCCGCCGCGCAGCCGGTCTGCGCCCTTTTACGGCAATCTCCTGTGACAATCTGCCTCGAAATGGACAGCGCCTGCGCAATGCCGTGCTGGAGCTTGCCCGGCGCCATGATCCGGCGCTGGCGGACTGGATCGCCATAACCTGCGCATTTCCGGAAACGATGGTGGACCGCATTGTTCCTGCCACCACGGCCGGGGATATTGCCGCTCTGGCCGATCACCTGGGCGTTGAGGACCGGGGGATGGTCAAAACCGAGCCGTTCACACAGTGGGTCATCGAAGATCGATTCAGCAGTGCGCGCCCTGCATTCGGGTCTGGCGTCCAGCTCACGGCCGCTGTAGGTCCCTGGGAAGAGGCGAAATTGAGGCTCCTCAACGGTGCCCATAGCGCTCTCGCCTATCTTGGCGGTTTGGCAGGCATCGATTATATCCACGAAGTGCTGGCGCTGCCTGATGCACGAACATTCGTCGAAGCGCTCTGGGATGAAGCGGAGGCCACATTGTCGCCGCCGAACGGACTGAATATCGCGGCCTATCGCCGTGATCTCATGGCGCGGTTCGAAAATCCGACTCTCCGGCATCAGACAAGACAGATCGCCATGGACGGTTCGCAGAAACTTCCGCAGCGTCTGCTCGCCACGATCCGGGCGCGTTTGGCAAAAGATCAGGCAAGCCATTCGCTTGTCCTGGCGGTTGCGGCCTGGATCCGATGGCAACATGGCCGGAACGATCTGGGTGAACCCTTTGCTATTGACGATCCACTTGCCGCGCCGCTTGCCGAAGCCCTGGCAGGAGCTTCGACCCCTGCCGAGCGGGTTGACGCAATCCTCGCCATGGATGCGATAATTCCGGTGGAACTCAGGCAGGATGCGCGTTTTCGTGAGGCGCTCGTTGAAAAGCTCGGAGCGCTTGAAGCAAATGGCGCGCTGGCCACTCTCGCTGGGTATCGGCAGGCATCGGCTTGAAGATCCCTGTTCGATCCGTGAATTCCGCGTCAATCCCCTGGCCTCTCATCATGGAGCGATCATATGGCCCGCAGAATATGCTTTGCGCTTGATCTCATGGACGACGCCGAACTGATCCGGGAATATGAAGCGCGTCATCGCCCCGGAGCTGTATGGCCGGGGGTGATTGCGAATATTCGCAAAACGGGATTCCTGGCGATGGAGATCTGGAGGGTCGGAGACCGCATGGTTATGGTTGCCGAAGTGCAGGATGATTGGCCGCGCCCGCTCGAAGCCTCCGAGCGGATGATCGATGAGCGCTGGGAAAGTGCCATGGATCACTATCAGAAGCGACTGCCTTTCGCGCTGCCCGGCGAGAAGTGGGTGCCGATGACGAGGCTATTTTCGTTAAATGAGTGATCGAAGCATGGCGTTCTGTCGGCAGACGCGGATTCGCTCGCGAAGTTCAGCCGATTGGTGGAACGGACTTCAGATTGTCGTTGCCATTCGCGGCTCCTTGAGATAATTTCTCACATATGAAAACGTGTTGGAGGGATGAATGAACCTAGCATGGCGTGTTTTCCTAAGCGATTGTAACCGGGTGGAATCCGGTTACGCATGTGAAGCCGGATTTTTCTTGGGTCTCGGGCCATGGCTGTGATGCCGCTTGAAATGGCCCCGGCCGGAATGCCGGCGAATGCCGCTTCGAGTGTGACAGAACGGCGCCTGCATCCTGCGCTCGTCATTACGGTTGCGCTTTTCTTCCTTTGGGGAATGGCCAACAACCTGAACGATATTCTGATCGCCCAGTTTCGCAAGGCCTTCACGCTATCGGATTTCGGGACGAGTTTTGTCCAGCAGGTCTTCTATCTCGGCTATTTCCTGTTCGCCATCCCGGCTTCGATGATGTTGCGGCGCTATGGCTACAAGGCGGGAATTGTTACGGGATTGCTTCTTTATGGGGGTGGGGCGTTGCTGTTCTATCCGGCTGCTCTTGCAAGTGCCTATCAGCTCTTTCTGGCGGCTTTATTCGTGATTGCCGCAGGACTTGCATTTCTTGAAACCTCAGCCAATCCGCTCATGACGGAATTTGGTGATCCGGCGACTGCGGCGCGCCGGCTGAACTGGGCGCAGGCGGCCAATCCTCTCGGGGCGATTACTGGGATCCTGATCGGCCGCAATTTCATCCTTTCGGGCATTGAGCATGACGAACGGACACTTGCGACCATGGGGGAAGCAGCCCGTTCGGCCTTCTACAAGGCGGAAGTGCAGGCGGTGGCGACTCCCTATGTGGTGATCGCCATTGTCGTCCTGCTGTTCGCTGCCGCGGCTGCGCTGGTCTCCTTTCCCGGCAGCTCCACCCATGGTGGTCATGATGGGCAGACGGGCAGCTTCAGGGACATTTTGCGCCGTCCAAGGGTGGTCGGTGCCATGGCGGCGCAATTCTTCTATGTTGGTGCGCAGGTCGGACTTTGGAGCTTTACAATCCGCTACGCGCAGGCGAATGTCGGCATGGCCGAACGCAGTGGCGCGGATGCGCTTTTCGTTTCCTTATTGCTTTTTTCCACTGGCCGTTTTCTCGGCACGGCTCTGATGGCGCGCGTGCCTCCTGTCCGGTTGCTGGCTATCTTCGCCGCCGTGTCCCTGGCCTTGGCAATAGTGGCCGGAACTATTGGCGGCAGGATTGGACTGTATGCAATGGTTTCGGCGAGTTTCTTCATGTCGATCCAGTTTCCGACTATCTTCGCATTAGGAGTGGAAGGTTTGGGATCTCTTCGCCGGGTGGGTTCTTCGCTGATCATCATGACGATCATTGGCGGTGCGGCACTTACCGCACTCATGGGACTGGTGTCCGATCTGGCGGGTATTGCGACGGCAATGCTGGTCCCGGCCTTCGGCTTCGCGGTCGTCATGGCCTTCGCGATCTGGTGCATACGCACCCGTGAAGCCGATCAATTCAGGGAATTGTCATGACCCGGTTGGTCAGGAAGGGCTCGGTCATCTCAGGGGCTGGGCTGACGCTGTCCACGGTCTCGGACGGTGATGGTCATTCCATGGGTAGCCCTCATCCCATCGACTGCAGGGCCCGCCAGTGATGCGGCCAACGTTCGTCGATGCGCACCTGCATCTGTGGGACAGGGCGCGACTGCGCTATCCTTGGCTGAAGGGCGAGGACAAGGCGGCGATCGCGTCTACATATCTGATCGCCGACTACCGCGAGGAGACTGCAGCTTGGAACGTTGCCGCAGCTGTGCACGTCGAAGCCGGCGCGCATGCGGGCGATGCTGAAGCCGAGACCGACTGGCTGAACGCTGCCGCCGATCAAGAAGGCTTGCTTGCGGGGTTGGTGGTGCAGGTTGCGCTCAACGATCCGGATATAGAGGGCGTGCTGGAACGGCAGGCAGCTCGTCCTCGGGTCAAGGGGGTGCGTCATCTCATCAACTGGCACTCCGATCCGGCGAGGCAGGTCTATCCCGCCGATCTCACTCTGGATCCGGCCTGGCGGCGAGGCTTTGCCGCGCTGGCGCGACATGGCTTGAGCTACGATTTTCATGGTTTCCCGCCGCAGCTTGCTGGATTGGCGGAGGTCGCTGCCGCTCATCCGGACGTACAGGTGGTTGTCAATCATCTTGGAATGCCGATTCGGACGGATGGCCTGGAACAATGGCGCGCGGGAATCCGGGCTTTGGCTGCGATGCCGCAGGTATCGATCAAGCTATCCGGGGCCGGCTTTGTCCATAGCCCTTTTGACCCTCTGACATTTGGCGACCTGATGTACGAGCTTGTCGAAGCCTTTGGCTGCCGTCGTGCGATGGTGGCTTCCAACTTCCCCACAGACCGGCTGTTCGCCTCACTGGACTGCACGCTGCGTGCCTATGAGGCACTGTTCAGCGGCTTTTCAGGTGAAGATCGGGCTGATCTGTGGGGTCGTAACGCGAACCGCATCTATCGATTGGATTTGAAGCTGTGAACGAGATAGCCCGCCGGCCGATCGGCAAAACGCGGCTCCAGGTTGAGGAACTGGGTTTCGGCGCCGGGACGCTCGGGAATTTATATCGTCCCGTATCGGATGAAGCGGCGCGTGCCGCGCTGGAAGCTGCGTTAGGCGCGGGCATGCGTTATATCGATACGGCGCCGCATTATGGCCGCGGCCTGTCCGAAAGGCGTGTCGGTGATAGTGTGCGCCTCAGGCCGGACGTGATCGTCTCGACCAAGGTTGGGCGCTTGATGTTGCCGGACGGAAGCATCACGGACGATCGGGAGCGCGACGGATTCCGATCTCCGATGCCCTTCCGCAAGCATTATGATTACAGTCATGACGGCATTTTGCGCAGTCATGAGGACAGTCTGCAGCGGCTGGGGCTGGATCATGTCGATATTCTTTACGTCCATGATATCGGCAGCCTGACTCATGGCGAACGGCACGCCTTTTATTGGGAACAGCTGACCAAAGGAGGCGGCCTGAAGGCACTGGAACGGCTGCGTGCCGAAGGGACGGTGGCGGCCGTGGGCATCGGTGTCAACGAAATTGCCGTCTGCATGGATGTCATGCGGGAAATCGATCTCGACGCGATCCTGCTCGCCGGGCGCTATACTCTACTTGAGCAGAGCGCCATGGATGAATTGCTGCCTGCCTGCGCCTTGGCGGGAACGTCAATCATTGTCGGTGGCCCTTATAACAGCGGCATTCTGGCGACAGGCACGCGAGGCGGCGGAATGTTACATTATGACTATGAGACAGCATCCGAGGAAGTGGTGAACCGTGTTCGGCTCATCGAGGATGTCGCCGAACGGTACGGCGTCCCCTTGCCAGCTGCTGCGCTGCAATTCGTCTTGGCACATCCTCAGGTCGTATGCGTGCTCCCCGGACTGGGGAGTGCCGAACGCGTGGAGGCGACGATCCGCCTTTACCGCCAAGTCATCCCCGAGGCATTCTGGGCGGAACTGTATGATCGGCGCCTCGTGCGAAGCGACGCGCCCATGCCGGGAGGTTCAGCATGAATCCCACAGCGATCCGGCTGTCGCCCTTGGACAATGTAGCAGTTTGCTGCCGCCCAATCGAAGCGGGTGAACGCATCCTCGTGGAAGAACGGGAACTCGTGATAGATGTAGCCGTACCGATCGGTCACAAGGTAGCGTTCGTCGATCTGAAAAAGGGCGACAAGGTTCGCAAATACGGCATGCCTATTGGTTCGGTGACCGTTGATGCGCCCGCGGGCTCCTGGGTCCACCTGCACAATATGAAAAGCGACTATTTGCCGGCGCACATGCGCGACGCGGCTGGAGATCAGGCATGATGAGCGGTTGGCTGCGTTCGGATGGACGCAAAGGCATCAGAAATGCGATCGTGGTCGTGTATCTTGTCGAATGCGCCCATCACGTGGCACGGCGCATCGTCGATGCGGCCGCCGATCCTAGAGTACAACTCATCGGCTTTCCGGGTTGCTATCCCAATGATTATGCGCTGGGCATGATGAAGGCCCTGACCACCCATCCCAATGTCGGCGGCGTGGTTCTCCTTTCGCTTGGCTGCGAAAGTTTCAATCGGGAGGCATTGGCCGCAAACGCGCAACAGAATGACCGTCCGGTGGAAACGGTTGTCATTCAGGAGGCTGGCGGAACCCGCAAGGCGATTGAAGCGGGAATTGCGGCTGTTGCACGCGTGCGCAACCTTGTGGACGAACAGGCGGTCAGGGTGCCCCTGAATATATCGGAACTGGTCATAGGCACAATCTGCGGAGGATCGGACGGTACCAGCGGTATAACGGGCAATCCCGCGGTCGGTCGCGCCTTTGATACCCTTATTGATGCTGGTGCGATATGTATCTTCGAGGAAACCGGCGAAATGATCGGTTGCGAAGGGCATATGGCCGAGCGCGCGGCGACGCCACAGATAGCAGAGGCGCTCGTCGCCTCGGTGCACAAGGCCGAGCGTTATTATCGTGCGATGGGCTATGGCAGCTTCTCTCCGGGCAATGCCGAAGGCGGCCTCACCAGCCAGGAGGAGAAATCGGCCGGAGCCTATGCCAAGTCGGGCAGCCGACCGATAGACGGCGTCATACTGCCAGCCGAGCGTGCACCCGGGCCCGGCCTCTATCTGCTGGATGTAGTGCCTCCCGGAGATCCGAAATTCGGCTTCCCCAATATCGTGGATAATGCCGAGATCGGAGAACTGATCGCCTGTGGCGCTCACATCAATCTCTTTGTGACCGGACGCGGCTCGGTCGTCGGATCGGCAATTTCCCCGGTCGTCAAGATTTGTGCGAATCCGGAGACCTTCCGTCGCATGGAGGGAGACATGGATATCGATGCCGGCCGTATCCTGGAGGGGAGGGCTACGTTGGATGAGGTCGGAAAGGAAATCGTGGCCCTGATCGAAGCGGTCGCACAGGGGCAGGCGACCAGGTCGGAAGAGTTGGGTCATCAAGAGTTCGTCCTCACCTACAAGTCTTCCGCTCCTTCAGGACCGTCTTGCATGCCCAACGCGGCCTGATGCTCATCAATGAGCATGGCATGGTGATGCGGTGGTCATTGATAAAATCGAACCTGTGGATGGTATTCGCAGCTCCATTTCTTTTTACAGGGAGTCATTTCATTGAAAACGGTTGTCTGCTCCGAGCCGTTCACCCTTAATATCGAGCAGCGCCCCCGGCCAAGGCGTGGCAAAGGCGAGGTGCTGATTCAAGTGAATCGTGTCGGAATTTGCGGAACCGACTATCATATCTTCGCAGGGAACCAGCCATTTCTGAGTTATCCGCGCGTAATGGGACATGAACTGGCAGGTTCGATAGTGGAAGCAGATGCTGCATCCGTCTTCAAACCCGGACAGATCGTTACCATCAACCCCTATCTGGCCTGCGGACAATGTGTCGCCTGCCGAAAGGGTAAACCGAACTGCTGTGTGGGCATAAGGGTGTTGGGAGTCCATGCCGACGGCGGCATGGCCGAGCTGATAGCGGTTCCGGAAGAGGCGCTCGTCGAGGTAGATGGCCTCACGCTCGATCAAGCGGCGATGGTCGAATTTCTGTCTGTCGGAGCTCATGCGGTTCGCCGCGGCAAGGTGCAACCGGCGGACAGGGTCCTCGTAGTAGGGGCTGGACCGATCGGCATAGCCGCCGCCATTTTCGCCAAGGCAGAAGGGGGCGAAGTGACGCTGATCGACACCTCGATCGAACGGCTTCAATATGCTCGTGATCATCTGGGATTCGATAGGGTGGAGAGGGTTGAGGGCGACATCGCTGAACGACTGGGCGGCCAGACCGGTGGTGAGTTCTTCGATGTGGTTTTCGATGCCACCGGCAGCCCCCACGCGATCGAGGCTGGCTTTGCTTATGTTGCGCATGGCGGAACTTACGTCCTAATCAGCGTGGTGAAGGGAGAAATCAAATTCTCAGACGCTGAATTTCACAAGCGTGAAATGCAGCTTGTTGGAAGCCGCAACGCGACCGCAGCGGACTTTCGCCGCGTCATTTCCGCGATCAGGGATGGAATGGTGCCGGCAGCGGCCATGCACACGCACAGCTTTCTTCTGGAAGAGGCCGCAACGCAGATACCTGAGTTGATTGCCAATCAAAGCAAAGTCATCAAGGCCATTGGCCGTTTCTCGGACGGTGAGTTTGCGCCCTAGCTCCTGTGCCGCTTCAGCCGGTTCTTGATGGGCGTGCGTAGTATAAAGCAGAAGAGGGAGCTTGATGTTCAATCGGCGTGAGACGCTTGGAGTATTCGGCGCGGTTGCTGCTGCTGATGCCTTGAGCAAAAATGCAAAGGCCGTTCATGGCCAGGCAGGTCTGCCATACACTCCCGATTGGGCATCCTTGACTGCAGGTTACAGGGCTCCGGACTGGTTTCGGGACGCAAAGTTCGGGATCTGGGCGCATTGGAGCGCACAATGCGTGCCGGAGGAAGGTGATTGGTACGCGCGGGACATGTACCGCCAGGGAAGCCGCGCCAACCGGGCTCATCTCTCCAAATACGGTCACCCGTCGCAATTCGGCTTCATGGAGATCGCAAATCTCTGGAAGGCAGAACGATGGCAGCCGGAACGTCTCATCGACCTGTATAAGCGTGCGGGCGCGCGCTATTTCGTTGCGTTGGCAAACCATCATGACAATTTCGACGCCTATGCGTCCACTTATCATCCCTGGAATTCAACGCGGGTCGGGCCATGCAAGGATATCGTGGGAATCTGGGCCGGGCATGCGCGTGCACGCGGTATGCGATTTGGGGTGTCCAATCACAGCGCTCATTCGTGGCACTGGTTTCAGACCGCCTATGGTTATGACCCTGAGGGACCGATGCGGGGCCAGCGCTATGACGCCGCGCGCCTGGGAACTGCGGATGGACGCGGAAAGTGGTGGGATGGGCTGGATCCCGGGCTGCTTTATGGAAAACGTACCATGCCGCTGCCCGACGGGGTTCAAACCATTGCCGAAGCCGACGCGCTCCACGAACGCACTGATGGCATCTGGACCGAGGCATTCCCTGAGGCCGCTCCACAATTTGCCCAGGATTGGGCGTTACGTTGCCGTGAACTGATCGACAAATATCGGCCTGATCTTTTGTATTTTGACAATTTTGGTCTACCTTTCCAGCAGATAGGCCTCGACATGGCGGCCTATTTTTACAACGCGAACCTCTCCTGGCATGATGGCAGGCTGGAGGCTGTTCTAAACGCGAAAATGATGCCTGCCGAGCGGCGAATGGGATTGGTGGAAGATGTCGAGCGAGGCGGCAAGTCCTTTATCGAGACTTTTCCGTGGCAGACGGATACCTGCATCGGCAACTGGCATTATGACCGGGCGCTTTATGAGCGCAATGGATATAAGACCGCTGCGACTATCATCCATATGCTGTGCGATGTCGTTTCGAAAAATGGAAATCTGCTGCTGAACATTCCGATGCGGGGTGACGGGACCATCGACGAGAAGGAAGAGATGATCCTCGAGCAACTCGCCCGCTGGATGACACGCTTTGGCGAGGCAATTTACGGCACCCGACCTTGGCGTATCCATGGGGAGGGACCCGTCAAGCCCAACAGTGGTATGTTTGCCGAGGGGGGATCCAAGTCGCCGTACACAGCGAGTGATGTGCGCTACGTCCGCAAGGGACCAAATGTCCATGCCCTTGTTCTGGGGTGGCCGGAAGACGGCGTTGTCCGCCTTAAATCCTGGGGGAAAGGCAACCCGGTCGGGCGCGGTGAGATCCAGCGCGTCACAGTGCCGGGGGTGTCCGCGCCGGTTGCGTTCCGCCGAACGGAAGAAGCCCTGGAAGTACCATTGCCCGACACATTGCGAAATGGCATCGGTGCGGCGCTGGTCTTGTCCGGAGAAGGTCTGGCAACGGCCAGTCTCGACGATAGCTGACTATGATGCTTTGAAAGATTCGTCCCAAGAAAAAGCCGGATGGCGAGACCATGGGTGCCACCGGCCGGCTTGCTGGGCAAGGTCAGGCTTCTACTGTGTCCTGATATTTCGGGCGAAGGGGCCGATCTTGAGCACCGTTGGATTATCGATGTCGATCTTGCGCCCGCCGATCGTCACATTTTCCAGGCGAATGTCGTCGATGCCGCGCAACTCGTCATAGCCAGAGATCAGCGAGGCGCTGGGCATACCTTCGCCTGTATAGCTCACGTTGCGCAACGTCACGCGTTTGATGCCGCGTCCCGGACTGGTGTTATATTTCTGGTTGAGCATGACGCGGAACTGGAACAGCTTGGCTTCCTCTATCCGGTCTACCCGGATGTTGCTGAAGCTGATGTCCTGCACCAGGTTCGAATCTCCGGCCATGATCGACATGACGCCTTCATAGTCGGGGTCGTCTTCATCCACATTTACAACGTCGATGTTGTCGAAGCGGACATTTTCGATGATTTCGGGCTTGATGGTATTTCCATGGACGCCGATGAACATCGCATGCGCGACATCGGCCCATAATGTCGAATTGGTCACGCTGATGTCGCGTGAGTCTCCATAGATTTCATCCCGATGCGTATAAACGGTGACGCAATCGTCCGAAGTCCGAAGGAACAGACGATCCAGCGACACCCGTTCCGAACTGTAGATGTTGATCCCGTCGGTCCACCGGCCACCGGTAATACCTTTGATGTCGGAGAAACGAATATCCTTCGACATGACCGATCGGCCGACACCGGCATCGGCCTGTGTCACGATCAGCCCTTGGATAGAGACATTCTGCGATTTGACGACCAGAAACTGCGCGCCGTCTTCGCCGGCAGGCGGCAGAATCAGGCCGTGCCCGACAATGCGCACATTATGCGCATTGTCGACGCGGAACGTGCCCCTCAGCACGGCTCCACCCTCCAGATAGACCGTTTCGTCCGACTTGACGTTGAAAACGCCGCCGCCGCCTTCGGGTACATGCAAGCCGGGTCCGAAGCGGCGGACATTTTCGCCTTGGGGTGCGGGGATAGGTGCTCCAGCAAAGACGTGAAGATTGTGCAGGCGGTCGTCGTCGAAAAAGACCGCGAAATTCTGGGGATGATCCAGCGAGATATAGACTTTGTCGTCGCGTATGATGGGGCGAGGAGCATCGTTCCTCGGACCTATGTTCACCTTGGAGAAATTCCCGTTATTCTTCTGGATACGCAATTCGACCTTGCCGGTGAAATCGAAATAAACCATGGATGCATCCTGCGGTCGGTCATGATCGACGCGAACATTCCATTCATACAGATCTTTCCACTCGCCGTTTTCGGAACGGACCTGAACAGTGAAGTCGTCATTATGGGCCGTATATTGCAGCGCTGGTGGAACGTCATAGGTCTGAAGTGTCTGGCCCCAGACTGGCGCAGCCGTTGACAAGGCCATGATCAAAACTGCCGCGAACGAAATGCGCATACCCCTCCCCGCCATTCTCATGCATCAGGATATCGATAACATATGTCTGCCCGCCGGGGCCAGACTTATTTATCACATCGTCACATCTTTAGGTCAGGGAATGGGTGCGTCGCTGCGCAACAAGCCCTGATGGCGCAGTTCCGCCCAGAAATCCCGGGCTATGACCTCACGATAGAGGTTCACGGTCTGCTCCACGCGCGCGGCGCTTTCCAGTCCGGGAATCACGCTGGCGATCTGGGGATGAGCCAGCACGAATTGCAATGCCGCAGCGGCCAGGGTGACATCATACCGATCTGCAACGGCCTCGATCCTGCGGACGCGTTCGATGACGGCGGCGGGCGCTGGCTGATAATCATAGAGTGCTTGGCTGCCGGTGCGGGTACCTGTCGCCAATATACCGCTGTTATAGGGGCCGCCGACCACGACCGACGTTCCCGCCGCCGCGCATGAGGGCAGCAGGCTGTCGAGCGCCTCCTGCTCGAGCAGCGTATAGCGCCCCGCCAGCAGGATCACGTCCAGATGCGCCTCGCGCATCGCATCCTGGCAGACCGCGATCTCGTTCACACCCAGGCCGAAGGCCGTAATCAGGCCCTCGTCGCGCAGCCGCTCCAGCGCCTTCAGGCCGCCGCCGGCGGTCAGCTGCTCCCAGTAATGCGCTGCCTTTGCCCCGTGATTGAAGCTGCCGATATCATGCACATACAGGATATCCACATGGCTGAGGCCCAGTCGCTGCAGGCTGTCCTCATGGCTGCGCAATATCCCATCGTGGCTATAGTCGTAATGCACCCGGAATGGCATTGGCGATCGGAAGCCGTCCCGTTCTCGGTCGTCGCTTACCGTGCGGTCCGGCTGCATCAGGCGCCCCACCTTGGTCGATATTGTGACGCCAGGCACAAGTCGGACGGCGTCGCCGACCCGTCGTTCCGACAGGCCTCGGCCATAATGCGGCGCGGTATCGATATAGCGCAGCCCCATCTGCAGGGCGGCGTTCAAGGTCGTTCGCGTCTGCGCATCACTGACCGGCCGATAGAGATTGCCCAGCGACGCGGCGCCGAATCCCAGTTCCGGGACATGGAGGGCGGTCAGGCCGACACGGCGGAGGGAGATGTCGTTCACGATGAAGATCCTGGCATGATGGATATCCTGGTCGTTCCATCGACGCCGCACGGGCGATGGTCGCGGGGAGGCGTCAGCCCGCCGCCGCCCAGGGTATGAACAGCTGGCGCTGCTGGCCCAGCTTCTCGATGCCCAGCGTCACGATGTCGCCCGCCTTCAAATACCATGGTTCCGGTTTTTGTCCCAGCCCGACGCCGGGCGGCGTACCCGTGGTGATGATGTCGCCTGGCTCCAGCGTCATGAATTGCGAGCAATAGCTGACGATCTGAGCCACGGTGAAAATCATCGTGCGGGTCGATCCATCCTGCACGCGCTTGCCATTCACCTCCAGCCACATCGACAGCATTTGCGGATCGCCCACCTCGTCGGCGGTGACCAGCCATGGGCCGACCGGGCCGAAAGTGGGAAAGCCCTTGCCCTTGTCCCAGGTCATGCCACGTTCCTGCTGCCAATGGCGTTCGGACACGTCGTTTACTACGCAATAGCCCGCGACATGGGACAGCGCGTCGGCTTCCGCGACATATTCGGCGGCACGGCCGATGACGACGCCCAGCTCAACTTCCCAGTCGGTTTTCCGGCTGTCGCGCGGGATGATGACGGGATCGTTCGGCCCCTGAAGGCAGCTGACCCATTTGTTGAACACCACCGGCTCTTCCGGGATCGGCAGATTGGATTCGGCGGCATGGTCGGCATAATTGAGGCCGATGGCAATGAACTTGCGCGTGCCCGCAACCGGAACCCCATAGCGCTCGCCCGGCGCGACGAGTGGCAGGCTGGCGGGGTCGACCCCATGCAGCGCTTCGAAATTGCAGGCCAGCAACGCCCCATCGATGTCGGTGACAACGTCCGACAGGTCGCGAACGCGGCCTTCGGCATCGACCATCCCCGGCTTTTCCTGTCCGGCGGCTCCGTAACGGCATAATTTCATCGCATGTCCTTCATATCGGCAAGAATGGAACGGTCGATGGCATCGACCCGATTGACTCCGGTCAGCGTCATCGCGACCCGCATTTCCTTCTCGATCAGGTCGAGCAACTGGCGAACGCCCGCTTCGCCCCGCGCTGCGAGGGCAAAGAGCCAGGCCCGCCCGAGCAGCACGCCTTTGGCGCCTAGCGCCAGCATCCGCACCACGTCCAGGCCCGACCGGACGCCGGAATCCGCTAGTACCGTCAGCCGGTCGCCCACCGCATCGGCGATGGCGGGCAGGGCGCGGGCGCTCGACAGCACGCCGTCCAACTGCCGGCCGCCATGGTTGGAAACGACGATTCCCGCCGCGCCGACGTCGGCGGCGGCGCACGCGTCCTCAGGATCGAGAATGCCCTTGATGATGAGCGGGCCACCCCAGGCGTCGCGGATCCATTCCAGATCCTTCCATTGGATCGAAGGATCGAAATTCGCCCCCAGCCAGGCCATATAATCGTTCATGCCGCTGGCATCCCCCAGCACTGGTTCCAGATTGCCCAGCCGGTGCGGCCGTCCGTGGAAGCCGACGTCCCAGGCCCAACCCGGCTTGCCCATCGCCTGGAGCAGGCGCCGGGCTGGTGCCCATGGACCCGACATGCCCGAATGGGCGTCCCGATAGCGCGCCCCGGGAACAGGCATGTCGACGGTGAAGACCAGGGCTTCGGCTCCGGCTTCGCGCGCCCGGGCGATCAACTCGCGCATGAAGCCCCGGTCGCGCAACACGTAAAGTTGGAACCAGAGCGGGCCATCGCTGGCGCGTGCGACTTCCTCTATCCCGCACAGGGCGACCGTCGAAAGAGTGAAGGGCAGGCCCCGCATGTGAGCTGCGCGCGCGGCCAATGTTTCGCCGCGCCTGCGATACATGCCGCCAATGCCGATCGGCGCCAGCGCCACCGGCAGCGCTTGTTTCCGCCCGAACAAGGTTGTCGACATGTCGACTTCCGCGACGTCGCTCAACACCCGCTGGCGCAGTGCCACATCGGCCAGGTCGGTGACGTTGCGGCGCAGTGTCACCTCCGCATAGGCGCCGCCGTCCGCATAGTCGAACAGGAAACGTGGCAACCGCTTCTGTGCGGCGCGGTGGAAATCGAGGGTCGATGCGATGGCCGTCATCGTCAAGCCATGCACCAGCCGCCGTCGATGACGTGAAGCTGCCCGGTTGTATAGGCGCTTTCGTCCGAGGCGAGATAGAGAGCGAGCGCCGCCACTTCCTGCGCCGTACCGATCCGGCCCAGCGGCTGGCGGGCGACGAAGGCCCGCCGTGCCGCGTCCGCATCGCCGGTCGCCGCCAGCCTTTCATCGAGTGATGGCGACTGGACGGTGCCTGGGCAGATGGCGTTGCAACGGATTCTGTCCGCGACATAGTCGACCGCCACGGACCGGGTGATCCCCGCCACCGCCGCCTTGGACGCGCAATAGGCATAGCGGTTGGCGACGCCGATCACCGGACCTGCAACAGAGGCCATGTTAATGATCGATCCGCCGCCGCGTGCGATCATCGCGGGCAACAGCGCGGCGATCATGTGTGTGACGGCATGGACATTGAGGTCGAATGACAGGCGATAGCACGCATCGTCAGCGTCGAGCAGCATGCCAGCATCGACATAGCCCGCGCAATTGAACAATATGTCTGCACCGCCGATCGATGCTCCCAGCGCCGCGATCGCGCTGGCGTCAGTCAGGTCGATCGTCTGGGTAGCGCAGCCTTCCAGCGTTGCAAGCGTTGCCGCGTTGCGGTCCAGCGCAATGACCTCAGCGCCCTCGCGCGCGAACAATTCCGCCGATGCCCGTCCAATGCCTTGACCGGCGCCTGTGACGATCGCTCGTTTTCCCTCAAGCCTTCCCATTGCGTTCCTGTGCTTTCATTTTCTCTACCAAATGTTTTCAGGGGTGATCCGACTGACGGAACACCAGCGCCGCTTCGGGCCAGCCCGTTCCATCCGCGAGCGGCGCGCGCTGCAGCGTGCCCATGCGCCGCTCCCATTCCGCCATGGCCGGATCTGCAGCCTTTTCGGCGTCCATTGCATCGCCGTCGAACAGCGGATCGACCTGCATCAACATCACCAGCCGGTTGCCCGCACGAAAGATTTCCATGTCGATGATGCCATGGCGGCGCTGTGCGTCCAGCACCGCCTGCGTCACGCCGCCGGGCCGGTGCGCGGCGTCATATTCGGCCCAGACCGCCGGGTCGTCGGCCAGGTCCATGACCCGGACGATCCGTCTCGGCCGCTTGCTCTTCGTCTCGCTCATCATTTCGCCTTTTCGGGCTGGGCGCCGCTTCGCGCAATCACCTCTCGCGCACCCTCGGGCCAGGCATTGCCTTCGACCTTCATGTTGCCGGTCATCCGATTGTTCAGATAGTCGCTCCATTCCCCGTTCACGCGGCCGGAATTATACCAGTTCCCCGTCGCCATATTGTCCAGCGCGGTGCGGCGGGGTGCCAGGGATCGCTGCGAATTGAGGTTCAGCCACACCCCGACATTGTCCAGCACATTGTCGCGGATGGTGACATAGCGCGACCCCTCGTCAAGATAGATGGCGATGCCGCCAGGGCCGGGGATGTCCGATACGTAATTTTCGGCGATCAGCGCACCAGGATCGGCCGACAGATGGTAGATGGCGCCGCCGTCGGGGAACCATTGCTTCACCTTCACGACGCGATTGCCGAAGATCACCGTGTCGCGCAGCGTTGTGGGCGTATCGTAGACAATGTTGCCGGGCACGTCATAGTAGCCGCGCTGCCGCCGCATATATTCGGGGCTGCCGCCCGGATCGTTGGTGCCCCATCCCCAGCCCACGTCGATACCATCATAAGGTGTGTCCGACACATCATTGTTCGCGATGACCGTGCCCGACGCATAGGTAACAAGGATTCCCGATTGTTCCTTATAGTCCTGCGCCACACCGGTAATCCGGTTGTCCCGGATTTGAATGTCGCGCAGCCCCATTTCGGGGCGGGACGGGTGATGCGCGTCCGCCTCGATCCCACCCGCCCGGATCGCACCGCCCGCGAGATCGGCAAATTCGTTGCGCGTCACCTCGATGGAGGAGGCGCCCAGGCCGATGCCGCCGTCATGGGCGTCGGGATTGTTGCCGATGCCCAGCGCCACCTGACCCAACTGGCTGAATCGGTTGTCGTCGAATATCACGCGTGTCGCGGCCGCGACCTGGATTGCGGCGGGCTGCTGGTGCCAGTGGTTGCGCGTCGCCTCGAACGCGCGGCAACCCCAACTGCAATCCCGGATTGGATCGGCGGGATAGCCGGGCACATCGCCCGCCAGGTAGGCGCCGTTTTGCTGGCTGGCATAACCTTCGGGTCCCGATGCCTGCAACCAACTGCTATGCCGGAAACCGAGCCCCTGGAATATCAAGTCGCGCACTGGGCGGTCGTAGGTGCCGCTGATCGAAACCAATCGTTCCAGCCGGGGCAGCACGACCTCGATGCGGCTCATGTCTTCGCCCACGCGTGGTTTGTAATAGAGCGTGCCTGCCTCGGGGTCGACGAACCATTGGCCTGGTTCGCGCAGGAAGGCCAGCGAATTGACCAGGAACATCCGCGCCAGTTCCGGCGCGACCGGACGGGCCAGCGTGTCATAGCCGATCAGATTATTGCGCCAGCCGGGCTGTTGCATCATGATCCGGTCGCCCTCGATACGCTCCACCATGGCGTGACGGTGGGTGAAGAAGCTCATGCCCTCCACTTCGATGCGGCTCTGGCCGGGCAAACGGGCGAGTACGCGCCAGGCAGGATCCTTGATCGTCATGCCCCAGGGATGAAATTCGACTGCGGTGCGGGGAATCTCCACGCTGGCCCGGGGCGCGAGTCTGCCGTTCACCGTCAGTTGGCGGGGGTCCGCGCCCTTCGGCACGCTGGCCGTCCAGATGCCGCGTTCCCGGTCGGCGAGCCGCCATCCTGAAACCACAACTCCGCCCGACAGCACCGGATAGGCTCCGTCGGCACCCTTCCAGCGTACCGTGAACCCGTTCTGACCGCCATCTTTCGCATGGAAGACCAGCGGGGCAGAGAGGCGATATGTCCCGACCGAAACAAGCACGGTCACGTCATGGTCGTGGTTCAGCTGCCGCACGGCCGCCTGCGCCCGCTCAAACGTTGCGAAGGGATGCGCGGCCGACCCATCGCCCTTGTCCGATCCCTCCGGTGAGAGGTGCAGCACCAGCGGTTCAGGGGCGGGGGGATTGGGAATGGCGATCTGCGGATGTTCAGGCGCGCGATAGGCCTCCATACGGGGCACGGCAGGCAGCGACCCGATCTGCGCTGCCCCCGGGGTCGTCGCCGCGAGCAGGACGGGCCAGCCGATAAATCGTCGCATCCGCATATTACCCCTCCAGATGATAGAAATCTTCGGCCGCTCCAGCCAGCAGCCGCTCGAGCGGTTCGTCCGACAGGCCCGACAGGCGCACCGCATCGGCCACCCAATCGGCATAGCTGTCGCCTGAGAGCAGCAGCACCGGCCAGTCGCTGCCCCACATCAGCCGGTCGCCGAAACAGGCCACCAGATGTTCGACGTAGGGGCGAAGCGCATCGGCGTGCTGCCCCTGCGCCTGTTCGGTGCGCAGCCCGGACAATTTGCACCACAGGCCTGCCTCGGCAAGCGCCGCGATCTGTTCGCGCCAGGGATCGAGCTCACCTCGCGCGGCAAAGGGCTTGGCGGCATGGTCGATCACCACTGGCAGGTCGGGCCAGCGTTCGGTGAATCGGGTCAGCATTGGTAGGTGACGCGGCTGGACCAGCGCATCGAGCCGCAGCCCGTGCGCGATCATGGCCGCGATCGCGGGCTCCAGCGATGCATCCAGCAGCCAGTCGCTATCGGCCATCGACTGGAGCATCGGCCGCAGGCCACGCAGCTGAGGGTAAGCCGCCAGCTGCGCGATCCGCGCCGGGGCGCCCGGGCTGGCGAGGTCGACCCAACCCACCACCGCGCCCGTCATGGGAGTGCGGTCTGCAAGCGCCAGCATCCAGTCCGTATCCGCATCTGTCGGCTGCGACTGGACTAATATGGTGCGGTCCAGCGTCATCCCGCCGGCAGCGGCGGACAGGTCATCCGGGCCGAAGTCGCGATGAATCCTTGCCTCGGCCGGGGTCGGCCATTGGTGACCGGGCGTCGACAGCGCCCAGTAATGCTGGTGCGCGTCGACTATCCGCATTTCGTTACGCCATGCCGAGAAGCCGTTGCAGCGCCTGCTGGAAATGTACCGTCAGCGCGGCTTCCGCGGCATCCGCGTCGCGCCGCGCACAGGCGTACAGCACGTCCAGATGCTCGCGCAACGTCCGCAGTGCCAGCGGTGCCGTGACCAGCCGGTCCAAACGCAGCAGCGTCACATAATTTTTCAGTCGCCGCGCCGTTGTTTCGATAAGCGGATTGCGCAAGGCGCCCAGTAGAGCGCCATGGAATTGATTTTCCAGCGCGCCCACCCTCTCTTCCTGTTCGGCGCCCAGGCCTTCGGCCTCGATCTGCGCGATCAGATCGAGATGCCCCGCGATCAGCGCGTCGATTTCCTCCGTTGCTCCGGTCTCCGCCAGGCTGCGTGCCCCCGCCCGTTCGATCAACGAGCGAAACTGATAGGTCGCCCGCGACAGTTCCAGGTCGGCCTTGACGAAGCGGATGCATGACCGCGCCTGGATCGTCACCAACCCTTCTGCCTCCAGTTTCAGCAATGCATCGCGCAGCGGCTGGACGGTTAGCCCCAGCATGTCCATCAATTCCGCCTGCGACAGCTCCGCTCCGGCCGGTATGGTACGGTCGAACAAGCCCTGCAGGATCGCCTGATACGCCTTGTCGGCCAGTGGAACGCCAGTCGGCTTGTTCTGCTTTGCCTTGGTTGCCGCCGCTGGCGGCCGGATTCGATTGCTTGCCATATTCGACCTGATAGTTGTTTTGACCCGTCCGGATCAATCGGACGTGATATGCTGGGGCGGGCCGAGTCATTTCACCGACCGTATCGGAAGGACCAGAAAGGCGCCCGCAAGCACGAACAAGCCTGCGGCGATGAACAGCAACGGATAGTTGCCGCCTGTCAAGGACAGCAGCAATGCCGCGAGCGCCGGGCTCAATATCTGGGGTACGTTGACCGCAGTGGTCAATATGCCCAAATCCTTGCCGGTTGCGTCTTCCCCCCCGTCATTGCGCGGCAGAACTTCGGTCATCAGGGCGAGGTCCACCGACATGAATGCGCCATAGCCAATGCCGATCAGGATCGCATAGCAGATCATGCCCCCCATGGTCGGTGCGATCAGTGGCGCCGCTACGGCTGCCGCCATGATGACGCTTGCGGCAAACACCAGCGGCTTGCGGCGCCTGATCCGGTCAGACAGCCATCCGGACGTCAGGCCGGAGATAATCAGCGCCACGAAGGTGATCGAGGACAGCCTGGCGATCGTGATGTTAGCCTCGTGCTGGCTCAATCCGACATGGTCCTGCAGGATGTAGAGCAGGTAGGTCAGAACGGCCTGATAGCCCATATAAATGGTGAACCGTCCGGCAAAAGCCCAAGCGAAGTCGGGATGGTGGCGTGGGCTGACCCAGAAGCTCCGGGCAAAGGAGGCCAACCGAAAGGGGACGGGACGTGGGCCGGTGAAGGGTGTTTCGGGATTGAGGAGGACGAAGGCGGTGCTGACGGCGGCGATCGCCGCGCCCAGTGCGAAATAGGCGAGGCCCAGTTGCTGCGCAAACAGCCCGCCCAATATCGTGCCTGCCGAAACGCCCGCAGTCATTGCCGCGCCGACCACGCCAGACGCGACGCCGCGTGCTGCCGGTTCGAACCGGTCAGCGACGATCGCAGTAATGGCGGGCTGCATCGAATTGAGGCTGACGGTGGCGACCAACCATAATAAAGTCACGGCAACCAGGCCGCTGACGAGCGGCACCAGCATCAGCGCGCCGCCACCAATGGCTGAACCCAGCAGGATCCACGGGGTGCGACGGCCGAACCTGGTCCGCGTCCGGTCGGACAAGGCACCTGCAATCGGTGTCGTCAATGTGCTGAAGACGGATGTGATCGCGAAGATCGTTCCCAATACCGCTGTCTTGCGGGCCGGATCGATATTCTGGATCTGGTTGGGCAGTAGCACTCCCAGCACAGCGGCATAGAGCGTTAGCAGGATGAAGAAGACGATGCCCAGCGACAGCAGCAGGCGCCATGGACGCCCCCGCACATCGTTCGTCAGCGCAGCCGCCGGGCTGATCATGAGGCGCCCCCTGTGGGTAGGACGGTCGCGGATTCGGGCAGCAGGTGGGGCTGGCTGTTTTCCCGCGCGGCGGCGCTCAGTTTCAGGCCATGTCCGGGAACGTCATGCCCGCGGATCGCGCCTTGGGCTATGCTGAAGGGCTGTTCGACCAGATGGTCGAAATTCTGGAAACTATATTCCAGCCAGCGCACACCCGGCAGCGCGAGTGCCATGTTGACGCCGATTTCCAGGAAGCTGTTGCCCAGCGTCACCTCGACATTGCGTTCGCCCGCGAGCCAGCCCGCGCGCATCACATCGCTGACCTGGCCGTGGACGTTGAGCATGTCGCACGCCCCCGCTTCGAGCAGCTTGCGCTTGCCCGAGACATCCAGATATTCGCCCGCATTGATCCGCGTAATGCCCATGGCGCGCAGCATCTTCAGGCCATCCAGATCGTCACGCGGCAATGGGTCTTCCATCCAGTATATGGCATGACCGGCGTGTTCGAACGTCCGCAGCGCGTCCACCGTTTCCTGGGCGGTCCACGCCTCGTTGGCGTCGATCATGACGGGGCGCCCTCCGCCAGTGGCATCGCGCAGCAGGTTCAGCCGGTGCAGGTCGCGCTCTCGGTCTGGGTGGCCCACCTTGATCTTGTATCCCAGAAATCCCTGCTCCGCAGCACGGCCGAACAGTTCGCAGAAATCATGATCCGACAGATGAAAGTCCAGCCCGCTCGCATAGACGCCGACCTGTTCCCGCTCAGCTCCCAGCATGCGCCAGAGCGGCAGGTCCGATTGTTGAGCGAACAGATCCCAAACAGCCTGCTGGATCGACTCTTCGAACGGCAGCGTCATCCGGCGCAGATTGCCGCCGCGCGGGCGGCTCAATCCCAGGGCTAGGGAGGCAGGGAACTTACCCGCCAGCTTCGGCCAAGCCTCCTCCTCGAATATACGCGCTATCTCGTCCTCGTCCGGCAGAGATGTGAACAGCGTCTGGCAGAAACCGAGGCCGCAATTCCCCGCTTCGTCGAGCAATTCAATCGCAGCGACGCTCACGAATGCGGAGCGGACCTGCGAATCGCCGACCGTCCGATCCCGCGCGAACTGGAAACGCGTCACGCGGAAACCGGCTATCCTGGTGGTCACGAACATCTCCTACTGAAATATCAATATTATGATTTAATCTATATGAACGCTAAAATTGGGGGAGGCAACACCTGATTATGAGGTATGAAAACTTAAATCCGTACACTTTTGTGCAAAATTGGGCTTTCATGAACCCGCGAATCGCCATATATATATGTTAATACTGAAAACTGATATATCAGGAGGGGAAGAAAATGCGTAATCATTTGCTGGTAAGAGCTTCTCTGTTGCCACTTCTGGTCATCGCGGCCATGCCGGCGAATGCCCAGACCGCGCCGGCAGCAGGCGCCGCCAAAAACGAAAATGAGATCGTCGTCACCGGACTTCGTGCCAGCCAGCAGGCATCGATCGGGTTGAAGCGCGAAGCCGTCAACGTGGTCGATTCGATTACGACCCAGGACATCGGCCGCCTTCCCGAACAGAATGTTGCCGAATCGCTCCAGCGCGTTCCCGGTCTGACGATCAGCAGAAATGCAGGCGACGGGCAGTTCATATCGGTGCGCGGGCTGGGGCCGCAATTCAACGTAGTCACACTCAACGGCCGCACCCTCGCCACGGACAATATCGGCCGTGAATTCAGCTTCGATATCCTCCCGTCCGAACTGATTGGTGGCGCGGACGTTTACAAGAGCCCGCTCGCCAGTCTGAACGGCGCCAGCATCGGCGCAACCGTCAACATCCGTACTCTGCGGCCGCTGGAACAGAAGGCCCTGGTTCTCGCTGGTTCTTTCGACATGCAATATGACCAGCTGCCCGGGAAATGGAATCCGCGCGCATCCGGCGTGTTCAGCTGGCATAATCAGGACGAGACGCTGGGCGTGTCGCTTGTCGCATCCTACCAGAAGCGTCAGGTGCGGGTCGATTCCTTCGATATTGGGGCGGGCTGGCTGAAGCGCAGCAGCACCGACTCCTACCTTGCCGGACGCGTCGCCCCTTCGGTCGGAAGCTTCACCGATGTGTGGATGCCGTCAAACCTGTCTCCGGCTTTCACCTTTTCCGACCGCGAACGCTATGGCCTGAGTGGCACGGTGCAGATACGTCCCATGGATGAACTGACCTTCACCACCGACGGCTTCTTCTCCCACCTCAACCAGATCGACCGTTACAACGCCATCGCCTACGACTTTTCTGGTGGCACGCTGACGGATCAGGTGATTGGTACTGGAAACCGCGCCGTATATCAGCGCTTTACCGGCGGTTTCGTCGATCAGATCCTGGCGCGCACCCATCGCGATGCTACCACCATCCTGCTGGGCGAAAATGTCACTTGGCAACATGACGGGCTGACGCTGTTCGGGGATGTTTCCGTTTCACGGGCCAAGCGCAAGGGCAATGACGACACCTATTTCACGACTATCCGGCGTACCAATTCGACGCTGGAATGGGACAGCCGGACAGGCAGCCCCATATTCGATGCGCAGTTCAGCAATCCCAACTATGCCAATGCGCCCACCGACTTGAACCATATCGGTGCCCATTATATGAACGTTGGCGGTACCAATACGACAGACAAGACATTCGAAGCCAAGCTGGGCGGCGAATGGAAGAGCGACAGCGGCGCGAAACTGTCAGCGGGCGTCGCGCGCCAGAATCGCGATAAGATCGCCGACACCATTGCCCAGCCCGGCGCGTCGCAATGTGCCTTCTGCGGCGGCACCACCTATGTGCCAATGCCTTCCTCCCTATTCTCGGTGACCCCGTCCAACTGGTTTCCCGGCTATGGCGGCGATACGGTGCGCCAGTGGATCCAATATGACGAGCGTGCGCTGACGCAGGCGCTGGCGGACTATACCGCCGCGCGCAACGACCCGAACTTTGTCGGCTATCAGCCACCGGTCTACAGCCCGTCGCAAAGCTCGGTCGTGAAGGAAAGGGTCTGGACCGGTTATGTAGTGTTCGACCTTAAGACCGAGATTGGCGGCTTACCGCTTGCCCTCAATACCGGCGTTCGGATCGAGGATACGCGCTTCACCTCCAATGGCGCTGCCCAGACGATCATCAGCGCGGTTCCCAATGGGCAGGGGCAGAATATCATCACCCTTTCCCCCGTCGTGCCCATCGGCTTTGCCGGCCATTACACCGACTTGCTGCCGTCGATGAACGCTCGGCTCGACCTGACCGACAAGCTGCTGCTGCGCTTCGCGGCCTCCCGTGTGATGAGCCGACCGACGCTGACCGACCTGTCGCCGGCGCAGACGATCCTTTCGAATCCCGGCAACGAGCAGATCACGCGCGGCAATCCCGATCTGAAACCGTTCCGCGCGTCGCAGGCGGAAACGTCGATCGAATGGTACATGGACAGCTATTCGCTGCTGTCCGCCGCCGCCTTCTACAAGAGCATCGACAGTTTCGTGGCGCGTTCCACCACGCCGCAGGTGGTCGATCAGGTGACCTTCCAGGTGACGACGCCGGTCAATGGCGAAGGTGCGACGGTCAAAGGCTTCGAACTCAGCTATCGCCAGGCTTTCCGCAATCTGCCGGGATTGCTTGACGGCTTGGGTGTGCAGGCCAGCTACACCTATGTCGCCAGCAATGCGCATTATGCGAACCAGGTTACCGGCACCAGCTATGGGCTGGAGGGGCTGTCGAAAAATTCCTACAGCCTTGTTGCCTTCTACGAAAAGTTCGGCATTCAGGCCCGCGCAGCCTATACATGGCGCGACCGCTATTTGGTGCAGGCGAACGGGCGCAACGGGTTGCCGCTCTACGCCGCCGCCTATGGCCAGTTGGACGCGAGCATCAGCTATGACGTGACGCCGCATTTCACCCTCATGGCCAATGCGATCAACCTGAACAATGCCAAGGAGTTCAGCTATGCGGCCGTTCCTGAGCAAACCTTCGACTATTCGTTGACCGGGCGGCGTTTCCTGTTCGGCGCTCGGGCTCGCTTCTGATGAAACTGGTCGCGCCCGGCTCTGCATGGCCGGGCGCGGCGCCTTGACCGGAATGTCTGTTATCGATATCTGATATGCATCCAAGGAGAGAGGCGACAGGCATGATAAAGGCTCTGGCGGCGGCGGGCGGACTTGCGCTGGCGGCCGCGGCAACGGCGCAGGGTTCCGCGCCACAGGTTCAGCCGGTCCAGGTCGATCCGTCCCGCCCGGAGTGGGAAAATCCCGCGATCAATGCCATTGGCAAATTGCCCGCCAGCGCGACCGGTTTTCCCTATGAAAGCCGGGACCAGGCTCTCTCCGGCGACCCCGCCCGATCATCGCGTTTCCTGTCGCTGAACGGTGCGTGGAAATTCTCTTTCTCTCCGGATGCGGATCATCTTCCCACCGGTTTCGAGAAACCGGATTTCGACATATCCGGCTGGAAATCGATCAAGGTTCCCGCCGACTGGCAGGCGGAAGGTTATGATCAGGCGCGCTACAACAACATCACCTATCCCTTCCCCGCCAATCGGCCGTTGATCCCCCATAGGACCAATCCAGTGGGTTCCTACCGCCGCGACGTGGACCTGCCCGCAGGCTGGAAGGGGCGGACCGTCATCCTGCATATCGGGGCGGCGGGGTCTGCCTATCATGTCTGGGTCAACGGGCAGAAGGTCGGCTATTCGGAGGACAGCAAGCTGCCGTCCGAATTCGATGTGACCAGCCATTTGCATCCCGGACGCAACAGCGTCGCCATCCAGGTCTTTCGCTGGTCGGACGGGTCCTATCTGGAGGACCAGGATTTCTGGCGCGTTTCCGGGATCGAGCGTGATGTTTTTCTGATGGCTGTGCCCGGCACGCGAGTCCGGGATTTTTTCGTCCACGCCGGGCTGGACGACGACTATAGCACGGGCATGCTGGCGATCGACATGGCGATAACACCCGGCGCCGCCGTCAGTGCGCGCTACGTGCTGATGGACGGCGATCGCATCCTGCTGGAAGGCCGTCGGGCGCTGGCGGAGGGACAGGCGGAACGCAACGTGACGCTGGATGGGCGATTGCCGGGGGTGAAGCCTTGGACCGCGGAAACGCCCAATCTCTACACGCTGCTGGTCGAACTCTATGACGGTCAGGGGGGCCTTATTCAGTCGACTCCGGTCCGCATCGGTTTTCGGACGATCGCGGTCCTGAACGGCCTTGTCACCGTGAACGGCCGTCCGATCACGATCCGGGGCGTCAATCGGCACGAACATGATCCGGTAACTTTCCATGTGATGTCGATGGAAACGATGGAACGCGACATCCAACTGATGAAGCGGAACAATATCAATGCGCTGCGTACATCCCACTATCCCAATGACCCGCGCCTTTACGAACTGGCGGATCGCTATGGCCTCTATGTCATGGACGAGGCGAATATCGAGAGCCACGGCTATATGGACTATGCCAACCAGCATCCGAACCAGCGCGCCGCCTATCAGATCGGCTTCGATCCCGCCTGGAAGGACGCGCATGTCAGCCGCGTCGCCAACATGGTAGAACGCGACAAGAACCATCCCTCCGTCATCTTCTGGTCGCTGGGCAATGAAGCCGGCATCGGTCCCAATTTCGCGGCCGCCGCCGCTGCCGCCAGAGCGCGTGATCCCGGACGGCTCATCAGCTATCTGGGCTGGGGAACGTTCGACCATGGCGAGACCAGCCATTATCCGAACTGGTATGCCGACATCTACGCACCCATGTACGACACCGTCGCCCAGCTGGCGGACTATGCGACCAACTGGAATTTCAAACAGCCACTGATCCTGTGCGAATATGCGCATATGATGGGCAATTCAGGTGGCAATCTGAAGGACTATTGGGACGTCATTCACGCCCATCCCGACAAGTTGCAGGGCGGCTTCATCTGGGACTGGGTGGACCAATCCATGTATCGCTATACGAAGGACGGCCGTCGTTATTGGGGCGACGGCGGCGAATATGGACCCAATGCTGGAGGAGACATCGAATTTGGCGACGGGCTGCTCCAGTCCGACCGCACCCCCAATCCTGCCCTTTATGAAGTGCGCAAGGTCTATGCGCCGATCCAGTTCGACGGTTTCGATCCGGCGACAGGCAGGCTGACGGTTCGCAACAGGCATGATTTCCTCGATCTGTCGGGTTTTACCTTCGACTGGGAATTGCAGGAAAATGGCGTCTCGGTCGCCGGAGGATCGCTGCCGGGGCCGCTGGCGGCTGCGCGCGCCTCGGCCCAAATGGATCTTCCGATAGCGACATTCCCACTTAAGGCCGGGTTGGAATATTTCGTCACCGTCCGCGCCCGTGCGAAGGCCGATGTCATCCCGGCGGTCGATGCGGGGACGGTGGTGGCCTGGGACCAGTTCGCACTGGATAAGGTCGCCACCGCCCCGGCCCTGGCGCGGACGGGTCCGGTCGAGGCAGTGGACCGAAATGGCGTCATCACTCTGTCGGCGGCGGGTGCTAGCCTGATCCTCGACCGCTCCACCGGCCTTATCCGTTCCTATAGCAAGGATGGCAGGCTGCTCGCAAAGGATGGGTCGCCGAATTTCTGGCGCGCCTTGACCGACAATGATGTCGGGATCGGCACCGGGCAACAACTGGCCGTCTGGAAGGGGATGAGCGAGGTGCGCAAGGTTGACGGGATTATTCTGCGCGCCCTGCCGGACGGATCGCGGGACATAGCCGTAGCCTTCACGCTGGGTAAGGGTGCGGTTCGCTTCACCACGCATTTCCGGATGGCGGGTGACGGATCGGTTGCCGTTTCTGGCGCGTTCGTGCCACTCACGACCGATCTGCCTTCGCCTTTCCGTGTGGGGCTGGTCTTCAGCCTGCCGTCCGATCTCGACACGGTTGAATGGTATGGGCGCGGCCCCCATGAAAGCTATGTCGACCGCAGGACATCGGCCGCGATCGGTCTGTGGCGGGGTGCGCTGGCGGCGCAGAACCACGATTATATCCGCCCACAGGAAACCGGCAACAAGGTGGACGTGCGCTGGATGGAGCTTTCGGGGTCGGGCAGGGGGCTGCGCGTTGAGGGCAGCCGGCCGCTGATGATGAATGCGCTTGCGTTCCCCTATGCCGATCTGGACCGACGCCTGCCGGGCAGCTGGAAATCGAGTGACATCCGCCCGCATGGTGACGGCACGCTGCTGGTCGATGCTGAACAATGGGGGGTGGGAGGGACCACGCAATGGAGCGAACCGGGCAAGCCGCTGCCGGAATATCGCACCAGCCTGGCGCCCGCGACGATCAAACTGCGCCTCAGTCCCTTTGCGGGCGAAGGCACCAGCCCCGGAAAGGCGTCCCCCGCCAGCGCAACGGGGGTGGAATGATATACAACGCCTGATCGCAGCCGCGCGCGGTTTTGTCCGGAGTGACTAGCGCGCGAGCCAGCCGCCATCGACGGCGAGGGTGTGGCCGTGAATATAGTTGGCTGCCGCGCTCGCGAGGAACACGGCCGCCCCACCGATATCGCTGGCCTGGCCCCAGCGGCTCGCCGGGATGCGCTCCTGAATCTCCCGGTTACGGGTTTCGTCGGCCTGAAGCGCGGCGGTGTTGTTGGTCGCGATATAGCCCGGTGCGATCGCGTTGACGTTGACACCCTTCGCCGCCCATTCATTGGCGAGCAGCTTGGTGAGGCCCGCAACGCCGCTCTTGGCGGCGGTATAGCTCGGCACGCGGACGCCACCCTGGAAGGAGAGAAGCGAGGCGATGTTGATGATCTTGCCGCTGCCCTGGGCCAGCATGTGTCGTCCCGCCGCCTGACACAGGAAGAACAGCACCTTCAAATTGGTGTCGATCACAGCGTCCCAGTCTGCCTCGGTGAAGTCGATGCTGTCAGCGCGGCGGATGATCCCGGCATTGTTGACGAGAATGTCCAGGCCCCCGAATTTCTCCAGCACCTCGTCCACGATGCGCTGGACCGGCGCGATGCTGGACAGGTCGGCGGAGATGATCTCCGCCCTGCACCCCAGCGCGCGGACCCTGGCGACGGTGTCCTCGGCGGGCGTGCGGCCCACGGCGGCGATGTCCGCGCCAGCTTCAGCCAGCGACACGGCAATCGCCTGACCGATTCCGGTGTTGGCGCCGGTGACGATCGCCACCTTGCCTGCAAGATCAAAGAGTGTGGGCATCGGTCTTACCGCAACTGGCAGATGTCGAGGACGTTCATGTCGGTATAGTCGAGATTCTCGCCGCCCATCGCCCAGATGAAGGCATAGCTTTTCGTGCCTGACCCCATATGCACCGACCAGGGCGGAGAGATCACTGCCTCCTCATTCCCGATGACGATATGACGCATGGCATCCGGCTCGCCCATATAGTGGAACACCCGGTCGCCGCCCTGAAGGTCGAAATAGAGGTAGATCTCGCTGCGGCGGTCGTGGAGGTGCGGCGGCATGGTGTTCCACACGCTGCCGGTCTCAAGGACCGTGAGGCCCATCAGCAACTGGGCGCTTTCACACAGGCCGGGGATGACGAGCTGGTAGATCGTACGGTGGTTGGAGTTGGCAAGGTCGCCGCGCTCGAGCGGATTGGCCTCGGCCCGGGTGATCTTCCTGATCGGGCAGGCTTTGTGCGCGGGCAGGGAGGCGATGTAGAAGCGCGCCTCGGTGCCCTGGAAGATCACATCCCTCGACCCCATGGGGACATAGAGGCATTCCTTGTTGCCCAGCTCATAGCGGGTGCCGTCGACGATGACCGCACCGTTGCCGCCGATATTCACAACGCCCATTTCACGGCGCTCCAGGAAGGGGTGCCCCGCTGCCGAGGCGGGTTCACTCTGGTCGGGAAGCTTGAGGCTGCCGCCTGCTGGTACTGCGCCCCCGATCACGAAACGCTCATTGTGCGAATAATTGAGCACTACCCTGCCATCCAGGAACATGCCGCCGACCAGATAGCGGTCGCGCAGGGACTCATTGTCCACGCATTCCATCATGTCGGGATGCGTCGCGTGATAGGTCTTCTCGAACATTATCGTGATTCCTGAACCATCTGTGAAAAGGGAGGGGCCTTGGTCAGGCCCAATAGGGCCGCCAGGGGTGGCGCAGGCGCATCAAGGCCTCGAGGTAGAAATAATCGCCCCAGATGCAGGCTTCATCCACGCCGGCCTTGTTCGGCATGTGATAGACCGCGTGCAGCAGCAGCGCGTTGGAGCCTTCGATCGGCGCCAGATAGCTGTCGCCCAGCGTCTTCACGATCGCGACCGCCCAGGCCTCGTAGGTTTCCCGCATCTCCGCCGACAGCGGCAGTGCCTGCGACAGTTCGATCAGGCCGCAGGCGGCGATGGCCGCCGCCGAACTGTCGCGCGGGGTCACGTCATCATCGGTAAAGATCAGATCCCAGCAGCAGATGCCGTCGGTTGGCAGCCGATTGAGAAAATAATTTGCGAGTTTGGAGGCGATTTCAAGATAGGCGGGATCCGATGTGTGCCGCCAGGCGAGCGCAAAGCCATAGATGCCCCACGCCTGTCCACGTGCCCAACTGCTATCATCCGAATGACCTTGATGCGTACTGCCGTGACGAGATTTGCCAGTCTTGGTGTCAACGTAGAAGGTATGGAAAGTCGAGGCATCGGGACGCACCAATAGTTTCGCGGCTTGCGCCAGATGCCTATCGGCGGCGGCGGCGAAATCCTTGTTCCCCGTCTCCCGCGATGCCCAGTAGAGCAGGGGTACGTTGAGGTTGCAGTCGATGATCATGCGCCCGCGCTGCTTGGGATCTTTCATGTCGCCCCAGGCCTGGATTACCTGTGCCACCGGATCGAAGCGCTTGAGCAGCAGGCGGGCCGCCTCCAGCCCGGCGGAGCGCGCCAGCGAGTCCCCGGTCAGCTGATATCCCGCGCAGGCCGAAAGCGTGTAGAGGAAGCCCAAATCATGATGATCCACGTTGATCCGCCGCTCGACCCGCGTGGCGAAGGACTGGATGTTGCCTTCCGCCACGGACCGGTAACGGTCCTCGCCGGTCAACTGCCAAGCCAGCCACAGCATGCCTGTCCAGAAACCATTGGTCCATTCGACATTGTCGATGGGCGAATAGATGCCGCTCTCGCTGGAAGGCGAAGGGAAATATTCCGCGAACTGGGACAGAGTCCGGTCGATCCGGGCCAGGGCGGCCTGGATCCGTCCGTTCAGATCGGTCGCATTGAGAGAGTCCAGGGCTCTTGCCGCCAAAGGTTCATGGACGATAGAATTCATCTTTTTTGTTCCTCAAGAGGCAGGAGGCCGGGCGCTCCGGCATTTGCCGTATCCGGGTCGATGCGTGGCGTGCGCCGCGGCACATATTCTGGCGGGGTGTGCGCAAGGGCGAAAAACGACCATGTCCAGAAGATCAGGGCGAACCCGGCGATCAGGAAGTAACTGTGCTGGAAGCCGATCAGGTCGTAGCTGATGCCGACAAGCGGGGACAATATCGCCAGCCCCAGAGAATGGCCGAAACTGACGCCAACCATATAGACGGTCGATGCAAAGCGCGCTTCGAAATGAAAGGCGATGTAGCGGAAGATCGATACGCTCAGGATCGGCAGCTCGATCGCATGGGCCATCTTGCAGATCGAAATGGTGATCGGGCCGATGGCAAGGCCCGATCCGGCGATCCGCAGGATCATGATCATTGCCGCCAGCAACAGGCCGCGCGTCGCGCCGATGCGTCGGACGACCAAGGGCGCGACGAACATGCCGCTCGCCTCCACGAAGATCTGGGCCGAGTTCAGATAGCCGAACATCGCATTGCCCTTTTCCGGTGTTGGAAACAGGGATGAGAAATAGAAGGGGAATTGCTGATCGTAGACCAGATAGAGATTGGTCACGCCCAGGATCAGGATCATGAACCGCCAGAACTGAGGTTGCGACAGTAGCGAAAGAGAGTCTCGCAATGTCAGCCGGTCAGCCTGTGCTTGCGCGTCGGGGTCCGGTTCCACTTTGGCCCAGCTGAGCAACGGCAAGAGGAGCAGGCCGGCCGCGCTCGCCAGAAAGAAGTTGATCGATGGATCGACATTGTAAAGCCGTCCCGAAAAGGCCGCTGCCGACGCAAATCCGATCGAACCCCAGAGCCGCACGCGGCTATATTCGAAACCATATTTACGCCCGATCCGGTCGACATAACTTTCTAGCGCATAGCTGCCTGCCATGAAGGTGAAGCCCAGATACAGGCCCCCCACGACCGCTCCCACGGGCAGGCTCCAGTGCAGTAAGGGTGCATAGGCATAGAGGAAGAAGGGGCCTGCCAATATGACGAGAATGGCGATGCAGACGGGTATGACCTTCCGGAACCCCATCCGATCCGACAGGAAGCCATAGGCTGGCTGGGCAAGCATCGCGCCCACCGAATTCACCGCGAACACGGTCCCCGCCTCGCCGCCGTTCAGATGCAGCGAGCGGGTCAGCCAGATCGACAGCAGCGAAATCGCCATGGCCTGGGCGAAAAAGAAGCAGAAAAGAAAGGCACTGAGCGCGGCATAATTGCGCTGGCGGAAAGAGGCCACGTCATCCTCATGATCTGTTATCGATATCAAATATGCCGGACTCAACGTGATCTTGCAAGCGCTATCGGTTGACTCGCGGCTTGCACCGGTTATCGATATCTCCAGCAGCGCAGCGACAATGGCGGATTTCCGGAGAGATCAGCGTTCATGGCGGACGATAATGGGTACAACGACACAGGCGCGAAGAGCGCTCACCGCCCCGTCGTGACCATCCATGACGTCGCGCGCCATGCCGGTGTCTCTTCCATGACGGTCTCGCGGGTCATGACCGGCAAGCGCCATGTCAGCGAAGCAATGCGAGAGCGCGTCAATGCGGCCATCGCCGAACTGGAATATTCGCCCAATATCACCGCACGCAGCTTTTCCAGCGCTGTCCGGGTCGGTGCTATCTATTCCAATCCGGCATCGTCCAACCTGGGCAGTTTCCTGATGGGCGCCTTCCGCCAGAGCGGCGAAAGCGGATGCCAGTTCCTGATCGAGCCGGGGCGGAATGAAAAGGAGGCTCTCGAAAGCCTTGGGCGGCTGGTCGAAGCCAGGATCGGGGGTGTGATCCTGCCGCCGCCGCTCTGCGATTCAGAAGCCATATTGGAGTTTGCGGCCCGGTCCGACGTATTGCCGCTCGCCTTTGCGACGGCGATCCCGCGGGAGGGTGTCTCCGCGATCATCGTCGATGATTATAAGGGCGCTTATGACATGACGCGCTATCTCATCGGCCTTGGCCACCGGAAAATCGGCTTTGTTCAAGGCGACCCGAAGCATTCCCCGTCGCAAAGACGTGAGCAGGGCTATCGCGCCGCCATGGCCGGAGCATCGCTCATGATCGACGACGAGTGGATCGCTCCAGGCCTGTTCACCTATCGGTCCGGACTTGATGCCGCCCGCCGCCTTCTGAACGCTGCTTCGCGGCCTACGGCGATCTTCGCAAGCAACGATGATATGGCGGCTGCGGTCGTGGCCGTGGCTCATGGCATGGAACTGCTGATTCCCCGCGATATCAGTATAGCCGGCTTTGACGATGCCCAGATCGCGGCGACGATCTGGCCCGCGCTGACGACCATCCGGCAGCCCATTTCCGACATGGCATCCCGCGCTGTCGCCCTGCTCAGTGACCAGGTTCGCGAGGCACGCACAGGGCGCCAGCCGGAGGTCCGTCATGTGCGGGAAATGCTCACCTTGGTCGAGCGCGACTCGACCGGTGCGCTTCAAGTATAGAAGCGCCGCGTGCATGTCCGCAGGCTCCCAAGCGGGCTTTTCTTCCCTCTCTGACAGGGATGGCGGGGCGCCGGAATAGGGGCGACATTTGATTGAGGGCTGAATCCTGGCGACAAAAAGCGATTGCACACACCGTATGATATCGATATCATACTGCTATCGATAACAGAATGGACTCGGGTAAGAGTGCCGCATCGGTAACAGCCAGCCTGAGGGTTTTGACGTGGAGGGGATAATGAGAAAGTTCAGCCAAATCACAGCCATATTGCTGGCTACAAGCACAGCGATACCCGCATTTGCCCAAGGCGCAGACTCACGGGAGGCCGGAGATGCCTCAGTCGCGGATATTGTTGTCACCGGCCTCAGGGCCAGCCTTCGGAACAGCGCGCAAATCAAGAAGAACACCATGGAAGTGGTGGATTCGATCACCGCCGCCGATATTGGCAAGCTTCCCGATCCCAATGTCGGCGAGACCCTCTCCCGCGTGCCGGGCGTGCAGGCCTACCGTTTCGGCGGTGAGGCATCCTCGCCGGTCGGCAACGGTTCGGGCCTCACGATCCGCGGCCTGACGGGCCAGACCGGGTCGCGGGTCGATGGCCGTGCCTATTTCACCGCGGGCAACCGCGAATTCAACGTGGAAAGCGCCAGCCCCGGCATGGTCGCGGGCATCGATGTCTACAAGAACCCCTCGGCCGAACATATTGAGGGCGCGATTGGCGGCCTGGTCAACCTGCGCACGCGCAAGCCCTTCGACTTCAAGGATCTGGCGGTTTCGGCGGCGGTGGGTAGCCGTTATAATGATCTGGGCAAGGAACTGACGCCCGAATATTTCGGCATGGTTTCCAAGCGCTGGAATGTCGGCGACGGCGGCGAACTGGGCGTCCTGATCTCGGGCAGCTATGCGCAGAGCTTCAACCGCGGCGATAACACGCCGTCAGTCGGCGGCACGCAGTTCCGGCGCGCCATCCGCGGCGACAGCGCGGAATATGCCGCCAATGTGGGCACGGGCCTGAACCTGAACCCCGCCTATGTCGGCCGTTCCGATGTCACCTATCTGGCGGACGTCAATCCGACCACCATTCCGCTCGCGAACCGCCAGAGCCTGTTGTCCTCGACCGGCGTCCAGAACAACATCTCGCAGGAAGATTACCGGCGCACGCGCAAGGGGCTGACCGCGGCCGTACAGTGGAAGCCGAACCCGACGCTCGAATTCTACGCCGAGGGTACTTACAATTATTATCTGTACAACCAGCATTATCGTTTCCTGAACGCCACTGACAGCCGCTATGCGCAAGGCCTTCAGACGACGGCCTTCACCATTGATGAGGCGCTGGCGAACCGCAATTCCAATGGCGGGACGAACGATCTTCTGTCCGGGCAGCGGGTGACGGGCGGCACATTCCTGAACTCGACCTTCACCACCACCGGCGGCGACGAACATCGCCGGTACAAGACGATGATCCTGGCGGGCGGCGTGAAGTGGAAGCCCAGCGATCATTTCGACGCGAATTTCGATTTTGCCTATATCAAGGCGGACCAGTATCAGGACAACCGGTCTGTGGTGCTCTCGCCCGCGGCCGGACTGACCTGGAATATCGCGCGTTCGCTAGGCACGCCGGAAAAGGTGACGATCACCGGTCCCGACCTGGCCTCACCCAGCACCTGGGTGTTCAACAATTATGGCAATGGCACGAACCAGGTCTGGGACGATAACGGCGTGTCCGCCGCGATCGACCTCAAATATTCCTTCGACGATTACTTCCTGAAGGACATCAAGGTCGGCGGCCGCTACGCGACGCAGCGCGACCATTATTATAATTATAATTTTGGCGGGAAGAATCTGACCACCAACGGTCTTGCCCTTGCCGCCGACAGGTCAAACGCCATTTCGGTGAATTCCATGGCCGATCTGATCGAGGGATCGCCGACCAACTTCATGAACGGCGATGCGGGCTATAACGGAGGCTATCTGGTCTTTTCGCCGACCGCTCTGCTCGGCGACAATGTCAGGAACCGCTTTCCGCTCGCGGGCATCCAGGCGGAAGATTCCCTCAGCGAGAATGTCCTCAGCCGGCGCTATTTCAGTGAAAAGACCTATGCCGGCTATGCGGTGGCCGACTTCGCTTTCCTGAACGACCGGATAAAGGGCAATGCGGGCGTCCGCGTGGTAAAGACCGACACCTTCGTCCGCGCCATGAACCGTCAGCCTGGCACGACCACCATCATCCCGACCGGCAGCAATTCCTCCTACACCGACGTGCTGCCCAGCTTCAATCTGACGGGCTATCTGACCCAGAACACGTTGCTGCGCTTCGGCTATGGCAAGGGGATCACCCGGCCTGACCTGGGCGCGCTCAATCCGGCGCTGGTCGTCGATGTGAATTCGGGGACGGGATCGATCGGCAATCCCAATCTGCGGCCGCAAAAGGCCGACAGCTTCGATCTTTCACTCGAACATTATTTCTCGCCGGTCAACTATGTGTCGGCCGCGCTGTTCTACAAGAAGATCGACGGTTTCTTCAGCAACATCACTTCGTGCCAGACCATTGCGGGAGCGTCTACACCCACAACCAACCTCAACTGTACCGGCAGCCAATATTTCCTGACGCAGACGGTCAATGCCGAAAAAGGTACGGCCAAGGGGGTCGAACTGGCGGGACAGACCTTCTTCGACTATGATTTTATGCCCAAATTCCTGTATCATTTCGGGGTCGTCGGGTCGCTCACCTATGTCGAAACCAAAAATCCCCTGACCCTGAATGGCCAGCGTGTGAACACGATGCAGCCGCTGACGTCCAAATATGCCTATTCGATCGCCGGCCTCTATGAAGACGATCTGATCTCGGCCCGTCTCGTCTACACCTGGCGTTCGAAGGCGGTGCTGTTCGGAGTGACACCAAACCCGATCGATGGCCGTTATATCGGTTCGTTCGGGCTGCTCGACGCGTCGTTGAACTTCAAGCTGCCGCACAATTTCTCGCTGGCCCTGACCGCATCGAACATCACGAACAAGGGCGCCGACCGTTTCATCGGCGAACCCGGCCTGGCGACGGGGATCGAACGTCAGCACTTTGTGAACGGTCGCAATTTCGGCGCCACGCTACGCTATAGTTTCGGTAGCTAAACGGTTGCCGAAACGGGAGGAAGGGTTTCTGCACGAACCCTTCCTCCGTCTGCCGCGATGCGCCGCAAGATGCATTTCAAGGCAGGCTTCCGCGGAACTCATGCGAAGACGCTGAGATGCCGACGTATCACGCCTTGGAGTTGCGCAAGGGCCGCATGGCTTCACCAAAGCCTGATGAGTCCAAGCTCATTGGATCTGGTGTCGCCGACACATTGGGCGGGCGGCGATATCAAAGGCTATCGCCGCCAGGCCGCGTCCGCTCGCAAATGCCTGCCCAGATCGCGGGATGCCCACATGTTCAAGAGCGAAATCGTGACCTTCAACTGCACCCGCGCTGTCTCATTGGTGGTGAAGACCGGATCGTAGCGATCCGCGGCAGCGCCCGGATCAGGTACTTCCCTCAGAATTGCGGGCGGGGCGGTCGTCATATGCAGCGCCGACATCATCACATGCAGTTCCAGATGGCGCGCGAGTTGGTGCCGGTCGAGCAATGGCCCCCCGGCGCACGCATATTCAGCGATGAAGAGCTCCAGCAACTCGTCGAGATGCCGATCGTGCATTTCCGGCTCTGCCGCCCCGATGCAGCCCCAGATCGAAGCGGCCACCGGCATTTGCCCGACGCTGCCCCAATCGATCAGGCCGGCCCGTAGCACGCCGTCCGGATCCCGCCAGAACCAGGCATTGTCGATATTGGCGTTCATGTGGCAGAGCGCGATCATTTCCGGCCGTGAATGGAGGAACCGCCAGACATCCTCCTGCTGTTCGACCACCAGCGGCGCCGCGGCACAAAAATCCCTCAGGAAGACGCGATCGGCGATATGCGCTGGTACCAGATGCGGATATCGCAGGATGAATTCCGCCAGGCGGTCGATCCTCTTGCCCAGCAGCGGCGCCTCCAGACGGGGGCGGCGGGCGATCAGCATGTCCAGCTCGAACGGGAACAGATGCTCCACCGCGCTGCCGAGCCTGCCTGATTTGTGTGCGCCCGGGAGTCGCGCCAGATTGGAGATCAATGTACTGTAATGCGCGACCGGCTCCGGCAGGATCTGATCCATGCATTTGGGGTGATGTGGCTCGATGACATCTTGACCATAGGCGATACGCTCGGTGATCAATATGCCGGTGAGCGTGTCCTGCTGAATATCCGCATAGAAGCATCTTGGCACGGCAATGGGAAAATCCGGATCGCGCGACAGGTTTGCGAGCCGCACTTCAGGAGGCATGTGATGGCGGCCGCCATCGCGCACCCTGTCCTGGAAGTTGCGTGAGAATTTCACGAACAGTTCGCGCGTCAAGTGCGGCGAGTCGCGTTCATAGGCGACCGAAAGCAGCGCCTTGACGCCAGTGCCGCCCAGCATCCATTGCTGAAGATCGGTGATGCGTGTGACCCTGTTATCCCGCCCAAGCACACCGCTGGCGCGAAAGGCGCGAGTCAGAAATTCAGGCCCACCCATTTTCAGCGCTTCAAGATGCGCGGGGAAATCGAGTCCGAATATATCGCCCCGTGCCCAATCCATGATCGTCTCTGCCATGAAACAGGGGCTAGCGCGGGATAGGATGGGGGCGCAATGAATAGGTCGCTGATCCTCTTCACAAATCACGCGCTCGACCGGCAAGTCGCGAGGGCCAGCCCTGGACATGGGCGGCTCTTCTGGGCGGCGAGGCCAGCACGCATGCAGCCGCGGAACCAAATATTTCGCCGCGCCTTTGTGCAGCATGGCTTCACCATCCAGTCCTCTTGCGGTGCGCGGTATACGGGGCAATGACCTGCCGGCCTATGTCAGCAACGGCCTTATTGGCCTGCGCGTGTGCGAAGTGCCGCTTGTGCCGGGTTCCGCGATCCTGAACGGCGTTGTCGGCCTTTATCCTGAAGAGCCCCTGGAAGCCGCGATCCCGGTACCCTATCCGCTCTGCGGCGACATCGGCATCGGCGAAGCCTGGATGTCCGAACAGCCATGGGCGGTCAGCGAACTGGAGCAGAGCTACGACTTCTCCGCTGGCGAACTGAACAGCAGCTTCCTGTTCCGGGTTGGAGAGAAAGCTGTTCTCGCGCGGATAATCACTTTTGCAAGCCGCAGCGATCCGGCGCTCGTCCTGCAGCAGCTCGAATTGAGCTCTGAGGCCGCCTGCGAGGTCAGGCTCCGCGCAATGATCGGAACCGCCCATGCGCGGGGGCATGTGGGCAGACGGATGATCGGCGCGGAAGCCCAGCCGGGGGACGGCGCCTTGCTCTGGATCCCCGAAGGCGAAATGAGCTGCTGCGGCATTGCCTTTGCGAGCCAGTGCACAAACACGAGGGAGGAGCCGGTAATCCAACAGAAACACGGGTCTGGGCCGCTTATCAAGGAATATCGGGTGACGCTGAAGCCCGGCAAGCCGGTCCGCCTGCAGCAGGTCACTGCAATGATTCCGTCCATCGTGCACCATCGGCCGGACGAAGAGGCGGTCCGTCGCTTGGCGAAGGGGCTCGCTCTGGGCTTCGACAGGCTGCGGGCGTGCAATCGCGAACAATGGGACGAGATTTGGCAGGGGAGGATAGTCGTCGAAGGGGCCAACAGCCATCATCAGCGGCTGATCGATGCCGGCTTCTTCTACCTCAACAGTTCAGCGCACAGATCGTCCCCAGCCGCGACATCCATGTTCGGCCTCGCAAGCTGGCCCGGATATAATTATTATTATGGCCATGTGATGTGGGATATCGACGCTTTCTGCGTCCCGCCGCTCCTGTTGATCCAACCTGGGGCAGCGCGGAGCCTGCTCGACTTTCGCGCCAGGCATGTGGGCGCGGCAAAGGCCTATGCGAAGCTCGACGGTCATGGGGGCCTGCGTTTTCCATGGCAGGCGGCACCGCGTTCGGGGGAAGAGGCGAGCCCCGGTCCAGGCCCGGCTGCCGCCAATGCTGCGCATGTGTCGCTGCATGTGGCCCGCGCCTTTGCTCTGCATGCCGATGCTACCGGCGACCGCCGCTATTTGCGGGATCATGGCTGGCCGATCTTGTCCGGGGTGGCCGACTGGCTGGTGGATCGCATGTCGACGACGGAAAACAGTATGAAGCTGTTGCGTGCGAACGGTCCGGCGGAGGTTCCCGATCCACCCGATAATGACAGCTTTACGTTGATGACCGCCTGCGATTTGCTGCGCCGCACGATCCGCCTGGCCAGGTCCATCGATGCCGAGGTTCCGGTCTCATGGCATGGGCTGCTTGATCGCATTCGCCTGCCCGTGCGGAGCGACGGCGTGATTGCCTCTCACGAGAATTTCCGTGTCAATGAGGAGAAGGGCGCTACGCCATCGCCGCTGGCCGGGCTTTTCCCCATGCATTATCCCGCTTCGGACCGAGAGAGTAAGGCGACGTTGGATTTCTTCCTCAAGCGCTGGCGCGACTATGTGGGTTCGCCCATGCTTTCGGCTTTCTATCCTGTCTGGGCCGCCATGGCAGGCGACAGGGGCCTTGCTCTCGCGCTGTTCGAGCAGGGCTATGCCGCCTATGACAAGGGCCGTTTCCACCAATGTCTGGAATATCGGGAGGATCATCCCGATTCCAAGGTGCCGGCGGGTCCGTTCATGGCCAATATCGGCGGCATGCTGATGACGATGCTGATGGGGTTGCCGGGGCTGGAGATATCTGCGGCAGATCCCGCCACATGGGGCCGACGCCGGGTGGTACTGCCCTCCGGCTGGAAGAGCATCTCCGTCAATCGCATCTGGGCCGGCGGTCGTCCGATGCGCCTTGTCGCTCAACACGGCAAGGAATGCGCGGAACTGGTTCCCGGGTCAGAAACTATTCATTCCGCCGTTGAGGCTTGAGACAAAAGCCCAACGCAAGGGAGCGCGCGCAGCAGTCCGGCCCGATACATTCGCCATTTGGGCGCCTCGACGGCAGGATGAAATGGGTCCTGACCCTAGGATGATTGGGCCGCGCGTTTCTCTCGTATGAGTTGCATCGACAAAACCATGTTGTTCACTTCCATGTCGAGTGCCGTCTCCATTACCGAATCCTCGGCGGTGTTGAGGCTCGATTTCATCAGGCGCCAGGCGGACACATGGTTCGCCGCCAATGTCTTCGCGATCGCCATGGTCTCCCGTTCCAGATCTTCCGGTGCGAAAAGTTCCGAATAGATGCCTTGCCGATAGGCCGTCTCGGCGTCCAGTTGACGGCCCAGAATGAACATCTTCCTGACTGCGCCGGCGCCGACGATCTTGGTCCAGAAATAGGTCGATCCATAATCGCCCGAATAGCCGCGCTGATCGAAGGCGGGCGTGAAGGTTGCGGTGGTGCTGGCGAAGCGCAGGTCGCACGCACCCGCCAGTCCGATTCCGGCGCCCGCGACCGGGCCGTTGATCATCGCAATGGTCGGCTTGCCCATGTCGTGGAGCATCCGGCCCGTGTCGATGGTGCGGCGGCCGTGATAGATGCGCTGGTCGATCGGAAGGCTCGCGGAGGATGGCTGATCGCCCTTCATGTCTCCTCCCGCACAAAAGCCCCGACCTGCACCGGTGAGAACCACGCAGCGGATTTCATCGTTATAATATGCGTCGGCAACCGCTTCGCGGAGCCTGGCCATGAGGGGGATGTTCATGGCGTTCAGGCGATCGGGCCGATTCATGGTGATGATGCCGACATGATCCTCTATTCTGGTGATGACTTCATCCATCCTCGTATCCCCTATGCAAAACAGTTATTTCTTCACTTCCGGCTCCGGCCAGGCCTCATGCTCCCGTTCCCCGGGATTTGACGGGGCGCTGGGAGAAACGGCAGGCCCGGTCGATCGAAGGATGCGCCCCTTGTCGGCTTATGGGCATCTCTGCACTCCCCATATTTCGCCCCCGCTCGCCGTTCCGGTCTGTCGCTATGGCCGTTAATTAGCTTAATAATATAACTGAAGCAACGTTATAAAGTCGAACTCGTACGATGCCGGTTTTGACGATGCCAGGGCTGGGAGCGCGCTGCCCCGGAGACCGGCAAAAGCTCAATGGAAGACGTCCACCACCGCCGTTTTCCCCACCTTGGAGAGCCAGAAGGGCCCCGCCGTGGTCATGTGCCGGTGCCAATGCTCCTCGGCCTCAGGGCCATTGCCTGCTTCGATGATCTCGATCAGCCGGGCATGAGACCGATATCCTGCCTCGATCGATTTCGCGCTTTGGCCCGGCACGGGACCGTGGCGATAGGACACCTCTATGTGCCGTTCGGTTACGCCATAAAGTGCCTGCCCGACCACCATCAGCGCAACATTCCCGCTCTGCGCGAGCAGCACGCTGTGGAACATGGCGATCGAACGGGCGCGTTCCGCATCGGTCGTGGCCTCGCGTTCGGCCTTGTACTGGACCCACAAAGCCTCGGCCGCTTCCCGGGGCCGCGATTCCGCCGCCAGCCGGGCCGACGGCGGTTCGATCAATGTGCGCGCGGCGTAGATTTCCTCGATCGTCGCGCCAAGCGCCTGCAGGGCAAGGCCCGCCGCCCGCGTGACCGCCTCGCCATTCAACGCATTGACGCGGGCTCCCCCGTTCGCGCCGCGGACCACGGTGATGAGCCCTTCCACTTCGAGAATGCGGATCGCCTCCCGCACCGTAGGGCGGGACACTTCGAACTGGGCAATCAGACTGGCTTCCTGGGGCAATCTTTCACCCGCCGCGATTTGTCCGCGTATGATGGCTTCGCGAAAATGGGCGGCGATAAGTTCGGCCGCCTTGGGAACGCGGACGGTTTTTGCGGAAATGGAACTGCTCATCTTCACTGGTGTCCCCTCGGCCCGGTTGACCTTACCGGGATCATCTTAAGTGCCTCAAGGCCGCGGCTGCTACAACCTCCTATCCATGCTCTCTCCCCGGCGCGAGCGCGGCTTGTCCTCCCATATAAACCTTGTTATGAGATAAATAATATAACGAAATACGGAGGAGGCTAGGTGAATTACGCGGTCAAGCCGATAGAGTATGCGGATCTGCCTATTCACCCTCCAAAGGTGACATTCGAACGCCGGGAAGACGGCTCCATGCTGATGGATTCCGGATTCGTTCTGCCGCCGCTGCACCGTTCGATCGCCCAGCTCTTCATTGATCGGGTTGGGGAATATGGCGACCGCACGTTCATGGCACGGCGCAAGGTCCTGCCCGATGGTTCGCTGGGCGATTGGGAGAGGCTTTCCTTTGTCGAAGCGCTGGCGCGGGCGCGCTCCGTTGGCCAATGGTTCGTGGATCGGGGCGCGGGCCAGGACACGCCCCTGATGATCCTGTCGGGCAACGGCCTGGAACATGCCATCATGATGATGGGCGCGATGCTGGCAGCCGTGCCGGTGGTGTCGATCTCCAGCGGCTATTCCCTGTTGTCGAAGGATTTCGTGAAGCTGCGGCATTGCGTCGACATATGCCGTCCTGCCGTCATCTTCGCCGACGATGGCGAACGCTTCGCTCCCGCGCTTGCCGCCATCCGTGACTCCGGCGCCACCATCGTTACAGCAACCCCGCCGCCGCCCTCCGGTCCGGCCTCGGTGCCGCTGGCGGACCTGCTGGCCACCAATCCTGGCCCTGGCATCGACAAGGCCATGTCGGGAATCGAGCCGGACACCGTTGCGCGCTATGTCTTCACCTCCGGTTCCACGGGCATGCCCAAGGCGGTCGTGGTGACCCAGCGGATGATGACGGCGGTGGTCGCGCAGCATGACGCCTATTACCTGCCCGATGCGGATCCTTCGCTGAAATCCTATGTCTCCTGGTTGCCGTGGAGTCATATCGGCGGCGTCATTCTGGTCAGCGACGTCATCAACGAGGGTGCGACCCTCTATATCGACGATGGCCGCCCGCTTCCTGGACAATTTGAGGAAAGCGTGCGCAATCTGCGCGAGATCTCTCCGCGCGACTATTCCGGCGTGCCGATCCTGCTGGGCGAACTGGTCAAGGCGATGGAGAAGGATGAGACGCTGCGCCGCTCCTTCTTTCGCAGGCTGCGGTTCCTCAAATATGGCACGGCGAGCCTGTCGCAGGATATATTCGACAGGCTCCAGGCGATGGCTGTTGCCGAGACGGGTCAGGGCGTGCCGATCAGTTCCACCTATGGCACGACGGAGACACAGGGAATCTCGACCCCCACGCGGCCGGTCATCATCACCGGGGCGATCGGCACGCCATTCCCCGGCGTGGAGCTGAAACTGGCGCCGGTCGAGGACAAGCTGGAGATCCGGGTCCGGGGCGCGGCGGTCATGCCCGGCTATCTGGGCGATCCGGAAGGGACCGCCGCCGCTTTCGACGAGGAGGGGTTTTACCGCACGGGCGACGCTGCCCGGCTGGCCGACCCCGAACGGCCGGAACTGGGGCTGATCTTCGACGGCAGGATTACGGAGAATTTCAAGCTGACCAGCGGCACCTGGGTGTCGGTCGGCAATCTTCGCGTGGCGTTGGTGGAGGCGTTCGCGCCCCTCGTCCAGGATATCGTCATCGCCGGCCATGATCGCGAATATATCGCGCTGCTCGTCTGGCTGCGGGCCGGTCAGGGAGAGGGTTTGGCGCCGGAACTGCGCGCGCGGCTCGAAGAGAAAATGGCGGAGTGGAACCGGGCCAACAAGGGCTCCTCGACCCGCGTGGAACGTCTGATCATCCTGACCGAACCGCCAACCACGGAAGAAATCGCGGACAAGGGCTATATCAATCAGCGGGCCGTGCTGAGGCGGCGGGCGGACTTCGTCACCCGTCTCTATGCCGATCCGCCGGGCGAAGACGTGATCCGCGCCTGATCCGGGGGCATCGCGATCCCGCCGGTGCCGTCGACGGCAGGCGCGGGCTGTCGGCACGATGCGGCATTTGTGGGATGGTGTCGCGCCGCCGTATGGCGCGACCAAAGGTGTCTTTATCAGTCCAGGCAGCCCAGCCGCACGGCCCGCTGCCGAAGGACGCCCGGCGTACCGCCATAGGCGAAGTCGAACATCGCCCGTTTGACCCAGATCTGCAGGTCATATTCCCACGTATAGCCTATGCCGCCGTGCAGCTCGATGGCGCTGCGCGCCATGTGCATGTAGCGGTCGGCAAGATGGGCCTTGGCCAGGGCGATCGTACGGCTGCGATCCGCGAGATCGAGGTCGAAGCACAAGGCCGCATACCAGAGCAGGCCCCGGCACGGCTCCACCTCGCACAGCAGATTGGCAAGCTGGTGCTTCACGCCCTGAAAGCCGCCGATCGGGCGGCCGAACTGGACGCGCGTGCGGGCATAGTCGGCGGTCAACTCCATGACCCGGCTTGCCCCGCCAAAGGCGTCCGCGCAAAGCAGCACCAGCAGTGCGTCGTAAATCCGTGGACCCGCCGCGATCGGCAACGGATCGGCCACGGCATCGGTGAAGTGCAGGTCGAACAGGCGTCGGCTGCGGTCGGACCCATCGAGCGGGGTGATCGTCACGGAAGGTGGCGCCATTTCGACGATCGTCAGACCGCCGCCCGCCAGGCCGACGACCACCAGGTCGGCGGCATCGGCGCCCACCGCGAAGCCGCCTGCGCCGTTCAGCTTGCTGTCCTCCACACGCAGCGTCCAGTCCTCCGGCTCCCATCCCTGCGCGCCGCCCAGCGCGACGGTGGCGATGCTTGATCCGTCGGCCAGCCGCGGTAGCCAGCGCTGCTTCTGCTCCGGGCTGCCGGCGACCTGCACGGCCAGCGCCGCGAGAACATGTCCCGTATAGCCGCCGGGCGCGGCTTCCTGCCCCAGCACCTCGCACACCAGCGCGAGGTCGACGAGCTTGAGGCCGAGGCCGCCATAATCCTGATCGATGCCCACGCCCAGCGCACCGAGCGCGACCAGCCCGTCCCGAAATTCCGGCGCATGTCCATCGGCGGAATCGAAGGCGGCGCGGTGCAACTGCCCTTTGCCGATCCCCCGCACGCAGCTTCGCACCGCATCCTGCAGCGCGATCTGATCGTCGGACAGATGGAAGTTCATGCCGGTTTTCCTTCCCGCGGCAGGTCGAGGGCGCGTTCGGCGATGATGTTGCGCTGGATGTTGGAGGTGCCCCCGGCGATCGCCACCGAGCTCGACCGCATGACCCAGAAGACATCGTCCATATTTTCGCGCGATGTGCCCGGCGCCGGCATCAGCAGTCCTTCCTCGCCGATCATTTCCTGCGACAGCCGCGCGATCATCTGGCCGATATCGGTTCCCACCAGCTTGTTGCACAACGCCGCGGCACCGGGGTCCTGACCGACCGAATCCATGGAGACCTGCCGCATGACCGAATAGCGGTGCGCCATGGCATATCCCTCGATCTCCGCGATCCTCTGCTGGATGTCGGTGCATTCGATCAGTGGGCGCCCATCGCGGGTCCGGCGGCGCGCGACGTCCTTCAGTCGTTGCAGCAGCGCGTCGATGAAGGGGGGCGGGTTGACGGCGGCGCGTTCGAAGGACAGCGTGGTGCGCGACACCTGCCAGCCCTGGCCCCTTTCCCCGACAATCCAGTCGGCAGGCGTCCGGACATTGTCGAGGAAGACCTCGTTGAATTCGCTCTCTCCCGTCATTTGCCGGAGCGGCCGGACAGTGACGCCCTCCGCACGCATGTCGAGCAGAATGTAGGAAATGCCGCGATGCTTGGGCGCATCCGGTTCGGTGCGGACCAGGGCGAACATGAAATCCGCCTGAGCGGCGTTCGATGTCCAGATCTTCTGCCCGTTGATGACCCAGGCGTCGCCGTCCAGTTCCGCTCGCGTGCGTATCGAGGCCAGATCGGACCCGGCGCCGGGTTCGCTATATCCCTGGCACCAGATCTCTTCGCCATGGAGTGCCGCGCGCAGGAATCGTTCCTTTTGCCAGTCCTGCCCCCAGGACAGGAGCGTCGGCGCAAGAAGCTTCGATCCGCCGCTGTTGATCTCGCCGGGCGCGCCGGCCTTCGCCAGTTCCTCGCGGATGATCTGTTCCTTGAGCGCGTCGTCCGGCTGCTCGCCGCCGCCATAGCGGCGCGGATAGCGGCGGTAGAGATAGCCCCGCTGGGTCGCCAGCGTCCGGAATGCCCTCTCTTGGCGAAGGCGATCGCCGCCGGGCGTGCGCGGCCGCCAGGATTCCGCCAGAAACGCGGCGACCTCCTCGCGAAAGGCTTCATATTCGATGCCGAGGTTCAAATCCAACGCCGCGTCTCCCGATATGTCATGACCCTAGGAACAGTGCCTTCACCGCCGGCATGCTGATCTTCATCGAAGGCGTCCTGGGCAGATCGTCCAGGATGCGGAACTCCACCGGCACGCTATAGGCCGTCATCCGCGCGCGTACCCATGCGCCCAGTTCGTCCGCGCCGGGCGTGGGATGACCTTCGCGCACGATCAGCGCCGCCGCCGGCACCGCGCCGAGGCGCTCGTGCGGAATGCCGACGACGCTGGCTTCCAGGACGGCGGGGTGGGACTGGAGCACGCGCACCACCTCGTCGGGATGAACCTTAAACCCGCCCCGGACGATGGCGTTGTCCGCGCGTCCGACGATCCAGAGGAAATGGTCCTCATCAAGGATTGCCCGGTCGGTCGTGCGCGTCCACACCTCCCCGCCCAGCGCCGCCCCGCGCAGCTCCAGCAAGCCTTCGCGACCCGCCGGGAGCACGTCTCCCGTCTCCGGATCGACGATGCGGGCTTCCACATCCTTGTGCACGCGACCGACCGCTCCCCGCTTTTGCGCCCAATATTTCCGGAAGGTGCGCATCGACCAACTGGCGACGGCCCCGGCGAATTCGGTGGCTCCATAATTGGACAGGACGGGGAGATCATACCGTTGCAAGAAGGCCTCGACAGTATCCGCCGATACCGCCGCCGCCCCCGCGCTCAGGCTTTCGAGGCTGCTCAGATCCTCCGGCGCGACGTCGGCGTCGAGGATCATCCGCAGAGCGGGAGCGGGCACGGACGCCGATCGCGGACGATGACGGGCGATCAACTGGCGCCATTCCTCGACCGTGAACTTGTCGAGCAGGCAGATCGGCCGACCCAGCATGATCGGACCCAGCAGGCCCCATATGCCGCCGATATGCACCATCGATCCGGTGACGATGCCGATCTCGTCGCGTTCCTCCGATGCTCCGCTTACCGAACCGATTACCTGCCGTTCCAGACTCGATCGTTTCAGTGGCACCCGCTTCGGCTTGCCGGTTGTGCCGGACGTGAGCATCAGGATCGCAATGCCGTCCAGCGTCGTTCCCGGCGCGACTGCGGTGTTCAGGGGCAGGTCGGCCATCACCGTCGCGCGCGGTTGCGCGGGTTCGCCCAAACACAGGCCGGCGGCACCGATCGCGGCGGCCGCTTGCCGCAGTTCGGGCCTTTCCCAGTCCTGCGCCGTCGCCAGGATGACCGCAGGTTTCTGCTCCCGCAGATCGTCGGACAGCGCGCCGTCGGGCAGATGCCCATTGAAGGTCACGAGGCAACGCCCGCTGCCCAGGACTGCGAGTACAGCGCCCGCATGGGCGGGAGAATTGCGGAGCACGCAACCTATCGCTGCCCCCTTCGGCTGGCCGAGTTCGTCGAGGATGCGCTCGATCCGGGCGATGAAGCCGCCGAAATCGCCCCAGTCCAACCACTCGCCCCGATAGCCGATGGCGGGACGGCCGGGAAGTTGGGCCAGCACCTGGAGGCGGTCTTGCAGATGATTCATGACCCTGTTCGATCTTTCCCGATGTCGTCACGCCCGTTGCGATGTACCTGCCCGGTCATGCCTGTCCTTTTCCTGTCGATGCCGCCCCTGTCAGTGGGGCCGCATCAATCCTTCCTGCATGGCTGTGGCCAGCAGATTGCCGGCGCGGTCATACAGGTGGCCGCCAGCCAGGCCGCGCCCGGACCCACCCCAGGGCGAATGCGTCGACCAGAACATCCAGTCGTCGACGGCCGGCGGACGATGGAGCCAAAGCGCGTGGTCCAGGCTGCCCGTGTCCATCGGGGTCACGGCATAATGGATTGCGTGCGGCCGCAGCGCCGTGAGCAGCAGGGGCATGTCGCTGATATAGGCCAGAAGACAGAACAGGATGCGCCGGTCCGCGGGAAGCGGACCCAGCGGCCTCACCCAATAATCCGCGACGGGGGGTTCGGGCTTCAACTGCGAAAAGCGCAGCGGCGTGACGGGACGCATCTCGATGGGAAGGTTCTGCATCGTCAAATGTCCCAGATCCAGCCCCAGCGCGGCCGCTTCGGCGCGCCTGACCTCGCCCTCGTCGATCAGCGTCTCGGGCGGGGGGGAGGAGCGTGGCGGCACCTGATGGACCGGGCCATCCTGTGCGATCTGGAAGGACGCCGACAAGGTGAAGATAGTCCTGCCCTGCTGGGACGCCACCACGCGGCGCAGCGACATCGATCGGCCATCGCGGAGCGGCTCGACCTCGAATGTTATCGGCTGCCGTGGATCTCCGGGCCGCAGGAACCAGGCATGAAGGGCATGGGGGTCGCGATCCAAATCGACGGTTTGCCCTGCGGCCGAGAGCGACTGCGCCAGCAGGCTGCCGCCGTAGAGCCTTGGCCATGTTTCCCTGGGTGTCCCGCCGATGAACCTGTCCGTGCCGTCCCGCTCGACCTGCATCAGGCGGATAAACTCTTCATATGCATAATTGGCTGTCACTGACTGTCGATCCTCATCCCATGCCCCCGTGGTGCGGTCCGGCCCTTCGGCTCCCGCCCAGGGGTCGCTGCGATGAATATGGCATATGTCATGTCTTTCCAACTTCTGCCTGCCTCCTGCGATTTCCCGCGGGGCCTGGCGGCCGCCCCGCCCCGGGGTCCGATCAATGTCCGAAGCGGAACGTCGCGGTGACGCCATAGGTCACGGGATCATTGCGCTGTGCCGACCCGACATTGAGCGGCGCGCTGAACAGCAGCCCGGTATTGTAGAAGCGCCGGTTGAGGATGTTTCGGCCGAACACGGCGAGTTCGAGACTATCGTCCATCAGCGATACTCCCGCTCGAGCATTGAGCTCTCCGCCGGCGGTGGCCGTCAAAGCCTTCTTGATTCCCTCCACGTCGGCGGCCGACTGGCCGGGCGTCACGATGGTGCGGAAATTGTTGAGCGGCGTACGTCCCCGCCACGCATAGTCCACATGGAGGGTGCCGCGGCCGAAGCCCAGCTCATGTTCATAGTCGGCGGCAAGGCTGAAATTATATTTGGTGACGAACTGGAACGCTTCATCCCTGCGGTCGCCGCTATCGTCGGCGAATTTGAGATATTTCGGCTGGACCATGGCGCCCGTCGCCGAAAGGGTGAAGCCGGAGAAGAGGCGCGCCGCCAGTTCCGCCTCGCCGCCCCAGAAGCGCGCCTTGCCAGCATTGCTGACGATCGCGGAGGTGGAGGTGACACCGTTGATGACGGTCGTCACCACCGTGGTGCGCTGGATATCGCTCACCTTGTTGTAGAAGGCGGCGATATTGAAGCGCAGGCGGTGATCGAGGAACTCTCCCTTGAAGCCCACTTCATGCTCGCGCGCGATTTCCGGCTGGAAGGGGACGAAGGCCGTTCCACCCAGGCCCGAGGCGCGCAGATTCTGTCCGCCCGAACGGAAACCCTTGCTGGTCTTGATATAGAGCAGCATGTCGGGCGTGATCTGATAGTTGAGGCCGGCCGTATAGGACCAGCCCTTGAATTCGTCGCTGCGGTGGATCCGGCAGGTGCCGGGCTGCGATCCGACGATCAGGCATTGCAGCAGCGCGCCGGTGTCGTCGTCGACCGTGCGGTTGAACGACGTGATGCCCTTGTCGTCGATCGAATAGCGCAGGCCGCCGACCACGGAGAATCGGTCGTCGAGACGGAAGGTGCCCTGCGCGTAAAGCCCCATCGAGTTGGTCTTGATATCACCGAAATAGATGGTGCGCGGCAGGATGCCGCCCGAAGAGATGCGGGTCAGGACCGGCAGCGCGATGGATGTGGACTGATCCGTGCCACCTTCGTGGAATGCGAAGAGGCCGGTCGTGAAGTTCAGCCGGTCGTCGAACACCTGCCCGTTGACCTGGAATTCGCCGGAATAGCTTTCGAGCGATTGCTGGCCCTCCGTCCGGACGATGTTCACGGGCGAACCGTCGAGATCCAGGTTGGCGTCCGCCCTGATCCGGCGATAACCGCCGATCAGCTTGACCGATCCAAAGAAGGTGTCGAGCGTCGCGGTCGCCATGTAGGTCTGCGCCTTTGCGAAACTGCGGGGATCCTCGTTCACGCCGGCGTGGTCGGTGGCGCGCGTATTCGCGATATATTGGCTGAAAATGCCGCCGCCGATGCCGATGAGCTGCCCCAGCCCCGCGGGGGTCGCCAACAGCGCGGCGTTCGCCGGATTGGCCTCCAGCGCCGCCTCGATATTGGCGGGTGAAGTCGGGGATGCATAGACGAGCTGGAACGGCCGGGTGATGGCGTTGGTGCGGAAATATTCGCCCGACAGCAACAAGGAGAGGGTTTCGGTCGGCTTGAGCAGCAGCTTCACGCGGCCGGCATAGCTGTTGCGCTCGCCAAGCTTGTGGCCGTTCACGTCGTTGGTGAAGAAACCGTCACGTTTGTTGACGGAGAAAGCGCCGCGGAGCGCTACCTTGTCCTCTACGAGCGGGAGGTTGAGGATGGCGGTCCCGATGCGCTCGTTGAAGCGGCCATAGGTCGCGGACAGGGAACCCGACACGCCGTTGAAATCGGGATCGTTGGTCTGGAGCAGCAACGCGCCGCCCGTGGTGTTGCGGCCGAACAGCGTGCCTTGCGGCCCGCGCAGCACCTGGGCCGACTGGACGTCGAGCAGGTCGGCGTTGAGGCCGTAGGCACGCGCCCAGTAGAATCCGTCGACATAGGTGCCGACCGAAGGGTCCAGGGTCGCGAGCACGTCCGTCTGCACCTGACCGCGCACCGTGATGGCCAGCGCCGTGGGAGTCGCCGCCGCCGCCGCGAAGGAAATGCCGGGGCTGAGTCGCGCGATGTCGGGGACCCGCACCGCATTTTGCTGCTGTAATGCTTCGCCGGACTGGGCGGTCACGGCAACGGGCACGCGCTGCTGATTTTCGGCAATGCGGCGTGCGACGACGACGATGTCCTGGAGGGTTTCATTGGTGACGGTCGCCGGGTTGGTGGCTTGGCCGGGCCGCACGGGACTAGGGGCTTCCTGTGCGTGCCCCGATGCACTCGCGCCAAGCGCAATGACCAGCGCGCTCCATGAAAAGCCACGAGCACCCTTGTTAACTGGCTTCATAACATCCCCTTCAATAATTATATTTATTAAACTAATTAAGGGAGGAATTCCAAGGGGTCAATATATTAAGCGGATTAAGAGGATTTATCGTGTCCAAGGCCCGAGCAAGCTGGCAACCCAGAGGGAGCAAGATCAATGATGTGCCCGTCCGATCTGATTCGCCCCCGGCACGAATAGAGGATTTGAGCGGCCCATATGGGCTGAAGGGACGAGCAGATGATTGGCTTGAACTATATTCCTGGAGTCACGGCGAAACTCGCGCGGACGACCAACGGATGTTGAGCAGGATCCTCCTCGTCAACCAGGCTGGTTGCGTTGGCGGGACGCGTCGAAAGGATCATGGTTCGTATAAGATGCTCTGCAATCGCTGGCGGCGATGGAACCAGACGCATTCGGATGAGGGCGTGGCTCTATGTCACTTTCTACCATGGTCCGCGCGATCAGTAGCGGTCCGGGGATAGTCTGCTCGATGCGAAGGGATGTGTCGTCGCGTCAGAGCCGAAACCCTTGGGCGATGGCGTAGGTGCATGTTGCCGCGAAAAGCAGGCCGACCAGCGCTTTCCATGGCGACGCGCCCAGATGATCAGCCGTCTCCCCGGCACCTTTGGCGCGGCGGCCATGGATCATCGGGCCGATCAGATCGTGTCGCAAACCCAGCCGATAGAAGAGGATCGCGAACAGATGCAGTCCCACCAGCGCGAGCACGAGGTTGAGCAACAGGCCGTGCAGTTCCGCCGCCGCGCGCCCCTGATCGAAGCTGACATAATCGGCGAGCGGGCCGGATTCGATCCCGTCCACGTCCACCGCGAACAGGCCCGCAGTCACCATCGCCGTTAAGGTGGACAGCATCAGCAAAACGCTCCACCCGCCGACTGGATTATGTCCGGCAGCCGCCTTGTAGGGGCGTTGGCGGAGCGAACGGAGATAGGCTATTGCCGCACGCGGGCCCCGCACGAATTGGCTGAAACGTGCTGTTCGTCCGCCGAAAAACCCCCAATAGAGACGAAAGATCAGCAGGGTCAGTATGGCATAGCCCGACAGGCGGTGCCATTCCATCTCATGCTGTCTGCCGCTCCACCAGGAGAAGGCGAGCAGGCCTACCAGCAGCCAGTGGAACAGCCGGATATAGATATCCCATATCCGCATGTGTATCGGTTCGGTCGGGGCGGAAGCAAGGGTTGCCATGCTTCAATCCGTCAATTGTCGGCGCGAAACTGGCGATGGCACGCGCCGCAAGTTGCGCCGGTTGCCTTTGCCTGCACGCGGATCGCGTCGACATCCCCGCTATTGACCACGTTCACCAGCTTGCCGGTTTCGGCGATCATGCGGGCCATCTGTCCGTCGAAGACGGTGCGCTGGGTCCAGATATCCGGCAATGCGTCGGTCCTGACCCCTGCCGCAGGGCCGCTGCCCGCGGGGAACAGGGCCGGTTGCGCACGGGCCGTCATAGTCAGTGTTTGGGCTGCGCTGGCCAACGCGGCTTTGGCAGGCGCGTCGGTCTTGAGCTGGTCATTCAGCGCCTTCATGGCCGCGCCCATCTTTTTGAAACCGGCCTGACGCGCCGCAATCGCGGCCTGGGGCGAGGGCGCTGCTGCCGGAGCCGCCATCAACGGACCGACGGCGGCCAGCGAGAGTGTCAGCAATGCGAGCTTCGAAATCCGGGTAGCGGGTGATATGGTCATGCGATATCCATCCTGGCAATGCTATTGTCACTTCTGTGGAACGATTGGGCGTGCGGCGTCCGCTAATGTTGCCGCCAATTGAGGTGACGCGACGTCCGGGAAGACTGCGCGAAAGGCCTGCTTGATTTCGGTCAGGCTGTTGTCCGCCATCTGGGCGGCGGTGGCGCCGGACTTGCTCTTGACATCGGGACGGGCGCCATGGCGCGCGAGGATGCGGAGCATGGCCTCAAGCTCCGGCTGGATGCCACCGATGACCAGAAGGTGGAGCGGAGTCATGCCGTTCGCGTCGGTGATATTGGCGTCGGGCACGAGGGTGAACGCGAAGTCGAGCGTGGCCGCGCTACCGCCGCGTGCCGCTGCATGCAGGACGGTCGTTCGGTCCGCTGCGACGAATTTGGGGTCGGCCCCAGCGGCGAGCAGCAGCTTCATCACCTCCTCATGTCCATGGGCGGCCGCGATCAGCAGCGGCGGTGTCGGCGGAACCGGTGGGGGCGGGCGTCCGAAATTCGCCTCCGTCACCCATGTGATCCGCGAGGGACCGGTCAGGCCGTTGGGATCGGCTCCCCTGGCGAGCAGGAGGCTGACCAGTCCAGCGTCTCCGCCAGCGGCCGCGCCGTGAAGCAATTGTTCGCCGGTCCGGTCTCTTTCCGCCACATCCACGCCGCGCGGCACCAGCAGGGCGGCGGCGCCGTAATTTTTCTGGTAAAGCGCAAGCTGGACCGCGCTGGTCCCCTCCGGCCCGCGCCAGGCGCTGTTCGCGCCTGCATCGAGCAGCATCTGGGTGGCGGGCACGATGCCGCTCTTGATGGCGAAGAAGAGGGGGGTGAAGCCGCTCTTCGACAGCCGGTTCACATCCGCGCCAGCTTTCAACAGCATGGCCATCGCTTCGGTCCGGCCCGATGCGGCCGCCCACATCAGCGGAGTCTGGCCGCGACCGTCTGGGGCGTCGGCAGCAGCGCCCATGGCCAGCATATGTGCGACGGCTTCTGGCGGGCCAAAGCGCGCGCAGATGGCGAGCGGTGTCGAACCGTCGTTTCGGGCGCTGCGGACATTGGCGTGGGCGTCGAGCAATTGGGCGGCGATGCTTGCGTCCCCCAGTTCGCAGGCAAGCGACAGGGGCGTAACGCCGTCCTGATCGGCATTGTCGGGCCGTGCCCCGTGCGCCAGCAAGACCCCAACCAGTTCCGGGTTTTGCGTATTCACCGCCCAGGCGAGCGGGGTGCTGCCAAAGGCAAGTTTGCGGTTGGGATCGGCATGTTGCGCCAGCGCGGTCTCTACGCCAGCCCTATCGTTCGCCTGGATGGCGCGCGCCAGATCATCGTCGGCAGCCGTGACGCGCGCCTGAACATTTCCGCCGCCCGCGAACAGCGCCAGCAGGGCGATGGCGGTGCGGAGACGGTCAGGCATGGGTAAGCGCCGCGAACGGGCCGGTGCTGTCGCCGAAGGATGCCGCGGGAACGTCCAGCAGATGCAGTGAACTGAGCAGCAGGTTCGACATGGTCGTGCCCTTTTCGGCGACGATATGCCGATCGCCCGGAACCAGTCCCCCCGCCACGATGATCGGCAAATCCATGAAGTCATGTTCGTTGGAATCGCCGAAGGCGCAACCGCGCAGCACCAGCGTGCGGTCCAGCAACGATCCCTCCCCATCCTTCACCGCCTGCATCCGGTCGAGATAATAAGCGAAATATTCCATATGATGCCGGTTGATCCGCGCCAGCCGGGCCTTCTTGTCGGGATTGTTGCCATGATGACTGAGCATGTGATGCGAATCCGGCACGCCGATTTCGGGATAGGTGCGGTTGCTGAGTTCGCGCCCGATCATGAAGCTGCCGATGCGGGTGATGTCGGCCTGCATCGCCAGCACCTGAAGGTCGATCATCATGCGGACATGTTCGTCGAAGGAATCGGGGATGCCGGCCGGACGTTGCAGATCTTCCGATTGGTGGACGCTGCCGGATGTCATCGCCCGCTGTATCCGCCGCTCTATGTCCCGGGTCGCTTCCAGATATTCGTCCAGCTTGCGGCGATCCTCCATGCCGAGCGAGGTCGACAGCCGGGCGCTGTCGTCCATCACGAAATCCAGGATGCTGGTCTGCCGCCGCAACTGGGCGAGGCGGCTCTTGTCGTCCAGCGCGTCGCCATCGCCGAACAGCCGTTCGAACACGTCGCGCGGGTTGGCGGTGACGGGCAGCGGCACGGTCGCGTTCCGCCAACTGATGCCGTTGGTGTAGGCGCAGCTATAGCCGATGTCGCAGCTCCCCAGCAGGCTGGCCTGGTCGATGCCCAGTTCCAGCGAACTGAGTTGCGTCGCATCGCCCAGATGATTGGCATAGACCTGATCGGCCGAAATGCCGCAGCGTATGTCCGTGCCCTCTGTCTGCTTGACATGGACGCCGGTGATGAAGGCCGGGCAGGATCGCCCGTGCCCGGCAGGACGATCCCCCATTGCGGCGGCGCTGGGATGGCCAAGGCCGGTAATGACGCTGATCCGGTCGCGATGCGGCGCCAGCGGCTCTAGAGTCGGGGGCAGGGCGAAGCCGCTTCCCTGCGTCGCGGGCAGGAATTGCTCCATCATCATGCCGTTGGGCGAATAGAATATCTGGAGCCGCTTGGGCCGCGACGCGATGTCGGCCGCACTGGCCGACGGCATCATCGCTTCCAGAAAGGGCAAAGCCATCATCGTGCCCGCGCCGCGCAACATGGTCCGGCGGCTGAGTGGCTTGCGCATGATCCTCATATTCCCCACCTCATTTCCCGCCTGTTCCGCCCCCGCCTGTTCCGCCCCCGCCTGTTCCGCCCCCGCTCGTCCGGCGCAAGGTAAAGGGATCGCTGTGCACGATGCCCCTGATGACCGTCTGGATGCGGTATCCGTCCGCCGCGGCGCTGCGGCTGATCGCCCGGACCGCCGGCATGTCGCGCGCATCGATGCCACGGGCCAGCGCATAGGTCAGCAGCCGCTCCGTAAAGGCGCTGGCGAATTCGTCCTTGCGTGCCAGCAATATGTGCTGGAGCCCGGCAAGCCCGGCAAATTGCGTTCCGTCCGGCATCCGCGCCGATACGTCGATCGTCTGGCCCGCATCGGTCTGGCGGAAGCCGCCGACCGCGTCGAAATTCTCCAGCGCGAAGCCAAGCGGGTCCATCTTCACATGGCATGCCGCGCAACTGGGATTCTTGCGGTGCAGTTCGAGCTGTTCGCGCGCGGTCAGCAGGCGGCCGTCATGCTTGTCCTGAAGGGCGGGGACGTCGGGCGGAGGGGGAGGGGGCGGCGCTGCGAGCAGATTGTCGAGGATCCACTTGCCCCGCTTCACCACCGATGTGTGGTTGCCATAGGATGTGACGGTGAGGATGCTGGCCTGCCCCAGCAGGCCGCCGCGATGGGAGGCCGGGTCCAGGCTGACGCGGCGCATCGCGGTGCCGTTGACGCCGCCGATGCCATAATGTTCGGCCAGCCGCTGGTTGAGGAAGGTATAATCCGCCGCGATGAAATCGAGCAGGCTGCGGTTGGTCTGCAACACATAGCTGAAGAACATTTCGGTCTCGCGCGCCATGGCGCTGCGCAGCCGCGCGTCGAATTTGGGAAAGACGCTGATGTCGGGGCGCTGCTGGTCCAGATTGCGGAGGTAGAGCCACTGGCCGGCGAAATTCCTGGTGAGGGCTGCGGACTTCGGATCGGCCAGCATGCGCGTGACCTGCGCATCGATGACGCCGGGCTTCTGCAACTGGCCGCTTTCCGCGAGACGGAGCAGGGTGTCGTCGGGAATGCTGCTCCACAGGAAGAAGGAAAGGCGCGACGCCAGTTCCAGATCGGTGAGATGGCGCACCGAACCGGGCGTGCTGCCCGCGGGATCCCGTTCGACCAGGAAGAGGAAGTGGGGCGAGACGAGGATCGCCTCCACCGCCGCCTCGACGCCATGCTCGAAATCGGATTGTGCGCGTTCGCTGGCATAGACGCGCATCAGCGGGGCCATGTCGCCGGCGTTTACCGGACGGCGATAGGCGCGCCGGGCGAGCGTGGCGATGATGCGACGGGCGCAGGCCGGTTCGGCCGAGGCGCGGGAGGGCGTGCACAGGAAGATGCGCTGGCGGCTGGGCGTCCTGGCGATGCCGTGCGGTGAAAAGGGTCCGGCCACGTCAATCTGAAGCACGTCGCGCGGGAAATTCCGCTGCGAATAGCGCGGCGACATGCGATAGGATGGCACATCGACGGATTTCACCCGGACGCCATCGACGGACACGTCCATCGGCAGCATCACCGGCGCATCGGTGGGGATCGGCACCTTGTCCAGATCGTTGCGCACCGTCTGCACGCTTTCGTCGGGGGCAAGCTGGCGGCGGAAGGAGAGGCCGATGACATGCGTTCCGGCCTTCAGCGGCACCCGGACGCTGATCTTGTCCTCCTTCAACCGGTCCGTTTCATTGTTGGTGTTCGCGTTCAGCCAGCCGCTGATCTCGTAGTCGGCGTCATAGCGCGCATAATAGGTGAAGGCGCCGCCTCCCCGCGATCCGAGCGGCAGATCGTCGCTGGCGCGCTCATTATAGGCGGGGCGGCCGCTGTTCATGACCGAACCGTCCTTGGGCACTTCATAGGAAGTGACGAACTCCCTCGCGGAGGTGAGACCCGTCGCCATGCGGCCGACCTTGCCCGCGACGGCGACATAGCGGTCCATCAGGGTCGGCGAGACACTCAGCACATCGGCGATATTGTCGAAGCCATAGCCTGAATTGTCCTGCGGCAGGTCGCGGCTGACATCAATGTCGAGCGCCAGCAGGTCGCGCACGGCATTGGCATATTCGACGCGGTTGAGGCGGCGGATGGTGGCCCGGCCCGGATCGGGATGGGCAGCGGCATAGGCATCGAGCGAGCCTTCCAGCCACTGGACGAAGGCGGCCCTGGCGGCGGGGGTGGGCTGCGGCTTGTTCAGGGGCGGCATCTCCCCCTGCCGGACGCGGCGTAGCACTTTTTCCCAGATGTCGATATGGGCGCCGTGCTGAAGGTCCGCATTCTGCAGATCGTCCAGCGACAGATTGGCAATCCGGTCGCTGTCATTATGGCAGCGCGAGCAATAGTCGCCGAACAGATCGGGCGGAGCATCGGGCGCGACGGATGCGGTGGCGGCGGGCAGGGGCGGCGTCGCTTCCGGCCGGGCCAGGACGGATGCCGCAGCAACAAGGGCGCTCAACGCCAATATGCTTCCCGGCCAGGCCGGGCGCCACTTCAGGCTCATCAATGCCCCGTCCATTGCACGAACGGCATGTGCCGCTCATTCGGTCATAACGGACCACGGCCGGGCTTCCGCCGTTTGCCCGCCTGTTCCCCGTGCCCGTCGGCCTATTGTGGAACCGGAAGCGCGTCCATCGACGTTAATGGGACGACGGAATCGCAAAATTAGGGCGGCTTGCCGCCGCTCTGATTTAGGCAACGCGACGTCCGCAATATCCTCATTGAACATGATCTCGGCCGCCATCAGAAGGGCGGCACTATGGCTTCTGGGGCTTGGGGGTTAGGAAAATGCGCCGGTCTGCGTTGTTGATGGCATATTTGCTGAGTGCGGCACCGGTCATGGCCCGCACCCCTGCGCAGCCGCCTTCCAACGAGGCGCGGACCGCTGCCTATCTTGACAGCATCAAGGACAGCGGGCCGCGCCTGCGCGTGTTCCTGCAGGCCATGCCCAAGGGTGGCGATCTGCACAATCATGCGGGCGGCGCGAACTTCGCCGAGGATTATCTGCGCTGGGCGGCGGCGGACGGGCTGTGCATCACGGCCGAGGGCCATCATATCGTCGATCCCCCCTGCGACGCGCCCGGCCGGATGCCGGCGGCGGGGCTGGAGCAGAAATATCCGGATTATTCACGCGCCATCGACGCCCTGTCCACACGCGGTTTCGAGGCGGGTGTGGGTGATCCCACCGTGTCGGGCTATGACCGTTTCTTCGCGACATTCGATGCCTTCGGGCCTGCTTATGGGCGTCATGTCGGCGAGGCCATGGCGCTGGCCCGCGAGCAGGCGGCGGCCGATCACCTGTCCTATGTGGAACTCAGCACCGGGGCGCGGGCAGGCTGGGCGGTGGGCATGAAGATGGCCGACGCCGATGCGGGCGACCTACCCGCACTCTATGCCAAGGTCGCCCCGCTGCTGCCGGAGGCGGTGGCGAGCGCGCGGGCCGATTATGATCGCTATGAAACGGAGCGGGCGACGATCGACGGCTGCGGGACGGCGGCGGCGCGCCCTGCCTGCGGCGTGGAGATGCGCTACCTCTACACCGCCATCCGGACCAAGCCCGCCGCGCAGGTCTTCGCGCAATTGGCGTTCGGATTCGCGCTTGCGGAGGCCGACCCCCGCTTCGTCGGGATCAACATTGCCGCGCCCGAACATGACCCCGTTGCCGTGCGCGACTATGCGCTGCACATGCGGATGATCGCCTTTTTGAAAGCACGGCATCCCCAGGTGCCCATGTCCCTGCATGCCGGTGAACTGACGCTGGGACTGGTGCCTTCGCGCGATCTGGCCTTTCATATCCGCGACGCCGTGGAGGTCGCCGGTGCCCGCCGCATCGGCCACGGGATCGACATTTCCTATGAAACCGACGCGCCCTCGCTGCTCCGGCAAATGGCGCGGGACCGGGTGGCGGTGGAGATCAACCTCACCAGCAATGCCGTGATCCTGGGGGTGAAGGGCAAGGATCATCCGCTCGCGCTCTACCGGCAGGCGGGGGTGCCGGTGGTGCTCTCCACCGATGACGAAGGCGTGTCGCGCAGCGACATGACCAACGAATATCGGCGTGCCGTCACCGAACAGGGGCTGGGCTACCGGGATTTGAAGCAGATCGCGCGGGACGGGCTGCATTACAGTTTCCTGCCGGGCGCCAGCCTGTGGCAGGACCGCGCAGGCGGCACGCGTGTCGCGGCCTGCACGGTCATGGCTGCGCCCGGCTGCACTGCCTATCGTGCCGCCAATCCGAAGGCGGCGAAGGAATGGCAACTGGAACATGATCTCGCCGCGTTCGAGGCTATGCCGCGCTAACCCTTTCTCCCCGGCCGGGGAGGAGCAGGTTCAGGCCCACGGCGGTCACGGCGGCGGGCAACACGCCCGATCCCAGCAGGATGCGCAAGGTTTGCGGAAGCTGGCCGACGGCTTCGGGCTCCAGTTCCAGTCCCATGCCGATGGACAAGGCGATGCCGAAGATCAGCATGTTCCTCTGCGTCCAGGTGACGCCGGACAGCATGGCAACGGCGGCTGATGCCACCATCCCGAACATCAGGATAACGCCGCCGCCCAATACTTCTATGGGGATGGTGGTGATGAGCGCGCCGATCTTGGGCACCAGGCCGCACAGGATCAGGAACAGGGCGCCGATGGACACGACGTGGCGGCTCATGATGCCGGTCATGGCGATCAGCCCGACATTCTGGCTGAAGGATGTGTTGGGCATCGCGCCAAACAGTGCCGACAGCGCGGTGCCCACGCCGTCCGCACAGGTCGCGCCGATCAGTTCGCGATCGGTGGCTGGGCGGCCCGCCCCGCCTTCGCAGATGGCGGACACGTCGCCGATGGACTCGATCGCTGAAATGAAGCCCATCAGGCAGAAGCCGAGAATGGCCGATGCCGACAGGGAAAAGCCGAAATGGAAGGGGGAGGGGAGCATCACCCAGCCCGCGGAGCCGACCGTCGCGAAGGAAACCCGCCCCATCGCCACCGCCACGGCATACCCGGCGGCAAGACCCAAAAGGACCGATGCGGTCGACCAGATGCCCCGCGCGAAAAAGCTGAGGCCGAGCGTGGTCGCGATCACGACGATGGCCAGCAGCCAGCTTTCAGCCGCGCCATAGGCTGCCGTGCCGCGCGCGGGAACACCGCCTGCCGCATATTGTACCCCCACGCGCATCAGCGTGAGGGCGATCATCAGGACGACAAGGCCCGTGACCATGGGTGGCAGGGCGAAGCGGATGCGGCCGACAAAGCTGCTGAGGACGGCATGGAACAGCCCACCGAAAATGGCGGCGGTGGCCAGCGGCGCCATGGCGGACGGTCCATGTCCCGTGACGATCGGCAGCATCACCGGCAGGAAGGCGAAGCTGGTCCCCTGGACAAGGGGGAGGCGCGCACCGATCCGGCCGATGCCTACCGTCTGCAACAGCGTGGCGATGCCCGCGAACAGCATCGACATCTGGATCAGATAGATCAGTTCGCGCGGGTCGGGGGAGCCGAAGCCGAAACCGGCCGCCCCCGCCACGATGATGGCGGGGGTGATGTTGCTGACGAACATGGCCAGCACATGCTGGATGCCCAGCGGAATGGCGATCGCCAGCCCGGGAAAATGGTCCGGGTCGCGGGCCTCCGCCGCCGTCATCAAGGCACGGCCTGGCCTTGCCGACGGAGACAGGCCTTCGACCGCCGGGACCGTCATTGCGGGATCGTGTCCTCATAATGGTCCCAATGGGCCAGCAGTTCGTCGATGACCTTCGATCCGACGGCATAAAGGCTTTCGAGCGAGGCACGCATGCCCGAATAGCCCTCATTTTCATGGAGAAGATTGTCGGCGGCGGTGACGCCCGGCGGCGGCATGGTATAGTTGCTGCCCGCGCGCAGCACCATGAAGCGGTTCTTGTCCGCCCGCTTGATCCGGTCGAGATAGTCGATCGCCTGCCAGGTGCCGGTTTCCTCCATGGCGGATGTCACGAAATTGCCCTTGCCCTGGGTCCAGTAACGCACCCAGTCATTGGCCCAGTCGTTCATCAGCTTGCCGTGCCAGAAGGTGAGCGCCGCCAGTTGATCCCCTTCCAGGACGAAGGGCGGCCGCTGCGCATTGGGATAGCCCTGATATTTGGCGCGTTCTGCCTGGATGCCCGGATCGTCGGGCAGCTTCATGTTCTTGGTCAGGCCATAGGCCCAATCGGTCAGGCTGCGATTGACTTCGAATATCTCGCCATTGGGATGGGGCGGGCTGTTGTCGTTCGGACCCTGCTTATCGCGGGGGAAATAGCCATATTTCCAATCCTTGGGGATTTCGCGCGGATCGATTTCATGCGCCAGGTCTCCATCGACCAGATAGCGCGCCCAGGCCGCCGATCCGATCGACGCGTCTTGCGGATCAATCCCGGCAATGCCCGCGACCAACCAATAGGCGTGGCTGAGGTCGAAACGCTGGTCGAGGCCCAGCGCCATGGTGGCGGCTGCCGACTTGATGTTGCCGACGCCCGTGACCATGGCCAATATCTGGCTGTCCGGATTATAATAAAGGTCGTGATAGGATTGGGGGAAGGGGATTCGCATGTCGAGATGGCGGCGCTCCTTCCAAAGTTGAAATTCGCCGGGGGCGTCACCGCTGTCCTTGCCGATTTCGAACATGGTGACGATGACGACGCGCACCGGCAATGCATGAGCGCAAGGGCCGCCGGGGGCGCAGCTTTCCACTGCCGCGGGCGCGGCTTTCTGCTCCGTGGCGGCGCTGGCCATATTCTGCCAGCCGAAAAACAAGAGTGCGGCCGGGAGGATCGCAGCGCGTGACGGAAACTTCATGAAGTCATGCTTTCGAATGGGACAGGAAGTAGGTGCAGGGGGCGCCGGTTCGCACCGGCGCCCCCCGCGCATGTCGTCAGAATTTATAGCGGATGGTAGCCTGGAAGCTGCGCGGCTTTTCGGGCAGGACGATGGTGCTGCCGAACAGTTCGGTGAAGTTGGCGCGGAAATATTCCTTGTCCGTGACATTCTTCACCACCAGGCGGAACAGCCAGGGGCCGGTTTCATAGGATGCGCCCAGATCGAGCAGCGTATATCCCGGCAGCTTCACCGCCCGCGACTGGCCCGAATAGACCGAGTCCACCTTCACCGTGCTGGCACTCAGCGCAATGCCATTGTCGAACGCGTAGGTGGCGGTGGCGGAATAGGTGTTGGTCGGGATGCCCTGCCGCCGCGATGCTTCCTTGCTGGTGATCGGGATGAAACCACCGGGCTGCCCGCCCAGGAACAGCGTCGGGTCGGTGACGTTCACCATATCCTCGATACCGAAGAAGCTGAATGCGCGTCCTGCATTGTAGAAGGTCAGGTTATAGACCTTGGTATTGGTATAGGCGCCGGTCAGCAGAAGGTGACGATCGACCGACCAGCGGGCTTCGGCTTCGACCCCCTTGGTCTCGACGGCCTGGTTTACGGTCACCGACTGGGAACTATAGTCGGTGCGCTTCTGCTTGTAGACGGACAGGGCGGCATAGAGCCTGCCATTCAGCCAGCTGCCCTTGACACCGCCTTCATAGAGCTTGGACGCGCTGATGAAATTGCCGCCGGTGATGTTGCTGATGGCGACCTCCGCGCCCTGACCGGCGATGACGGTCGACTGGCGCGAGATGGTGCCATAGGGGATCAGGCCGAAGGGCAGCTTGTAGGAAATGCTGCCGGTCCAGGACCAGTCGCCATCGGTGTCGCTGGCGGTCAGGACGCTGGGTACGGTCTGTAATTTCGTCGGGTCGGTCGTCGATTTGACGTGGATGGAATCATACCGCGCGCCTGCGGTTACATCCAGGCCGAAATTGAAATCGAGGTCCATCAGGCCGGCCATGGAGAGATCGGTATAATAGCCCGTCAGATAGGTCGTATATTTACAGTTGCATTCGGTCGAGAGCAGGCGATCGGAAAGTGGCGTATAGCCCTGCGTCAGGTCGACGCGATGGAAATATTCGAAATTGAAGTCGTCGCCATGCCGGAAATGCGTGTAGCGGATCGATGGCGATGCCTGGAAGGAGAATTTGCCCAGATCGCTTTCGATCTTCTTCGAAATGGTGATCTTGTTTTCCATGACGTAGGAGTTATGGAACTGGGAAAAACCATAGGCATTCTCGTTCAGATTTTTATATCCGTCGTAGAAGAACTGGTTCTTGATCTCCCAATCATTGCCTGCATCATAGATAATGTCGAAATAAGCGGTCTTGGCCGTGTTGTTCAGCTTGTCATTGGGGCCGGTCAGTACGTCCCGGCGGCTCAATGTGGTTGTGCCCGTATTCTGCAACGCCAACCAGGGATAGGCAGTGAAGCTGGCATTGGTCACTGTTGCCGGACCAGCGAAGAAGAAGGGATTGAAACTGCCGACTGCCTGGAATTCGCTCTGTGACAACTGGCCGTCGCCGTTGGTATCCAGCGGTTTCGCCGTGCCGGTGATATAGGTGCCATGATCGACCAGCGCCTGCGTCAGGCGGTTCCAGCCGCCATTCTGCTGACCCTTGTAATCATGATACATGCCGCCGAATTCGATCCGCAGCGAACTGCTGAGATCCGCGTCGAAGGAGGACTGGAGGATGGTCTGCCGCGTCGACATGTTGCGGTAGTAGCTGCCTGAATCTTCCACCTCGCCATAGAGGCTGTATCCGAACTCTTGGCTGCCCAGCTTGGCCGGGCCGCGGACGCTGGCGCTCAGATCCTTCTTGCCCCAGCTGCCGGTGACGAAACTGATATCGCCTTCAGGTTCGGTCAGCAGCGACCCGCCCTTGCCGCGCGCCGATTTCGGCACGAAATTCATGTAGCCGCCGGTCTTGGACGGGCCGAAGATCGGCGAAGCCGGGCCGCGGACGATGTCGATGCGGTCGGAGGCTCCGATCGGCGTCGGATAGTTGCCCGGATTGTCGAGGCGGCGCATGCCGCGGAAATAGACTTCGCCCGGCGTGCCGCGAATGTCGAGCGCGCCGCCCACCCCGAAGAAGGAGTTTGTGAAGGTGCCCGGCGCCTGGGCGACCAGGTCGTAGATATCGGTAATGCCGAACCGTTCCATCTGCTCGCCGCTGATGCTGGAAGCAGAGCGCGGGGTTTCGAGAAGCGTCTTGCCGAAGCCGAAGACCGAACCGATATCGTCGGTGGGCAGGGCGTTGAGGGCGCCGGTGACGACGATCGTGTCGGCCGCGTTTTCCGTCCCGGCGGGGTCAGGTGCCTGTGCCCAAGCCGCCTGGGTCAGCGCGGTGCAGGAAAGCAGGCCCGCCGCGCTCAGAGCCATGGATCTGCGCAGATAGCCTCGCCGGAATTTCGCATCCTTGCTTACAGCAACTTTATGTATCGCCATCGAAATGTCCCCTTTTTTTGTCCGCCGAGCCATCGATTATGCGCAGCTCATCCGGCCATTTTACCCGGTCCCACATCCCTCCCACATATTTGAAAATCCGCGGCTCTTGGTCATTATGCCGCTTTCAGCAGCATCGAAATTTCAGTTGGCCGACCTGTTTTCCTGTTTTGATTTCGAAACACTGGAATCGCATCCAGTTACCCCTGGCACAGGAAGGGTCATTGCCTCCCCCGTGGATTTCCTGAATCGCACCTGCGGCCCGCATTCCCGTCCGGAAAAGGCGCGCGGACCCCGCCCTGTCATGATTGACAGCAGGAGGAACTGACGGTCCAGTTGCGGAGAATGGGGGCAGCGGCGGCATCAGCGTCGCCGGACGAGCGCATATATGCGCACCGATTGAAGCCGGAATATGGCCGGTCTGGTCACCCTTGCTATCACCCCCAAATGTTGCAGCAGAAATTAAACGCTTGACCTGATGCGTTCAAACGCAATGAACTCGACAGAGCGTTGCCATAATTAGAGTGGGTTCGATGCCGGCCTTTTCCCGTTTCCTGCGTTATTTCATGGCCGTCGGCCGATTGGGGTCGATACGCAAGGCGGCGGAGGAACTGAATATCTCCGCCTCGGCCATCGATCGGCAGATTCTGAATGTCGAAGCCGACATCGGCATGCCGCTGTTCGAACGCTTGCCCACCGGCCTGCGACTGACGGCGGCCGGTGAAATCATGATGGCGGCGGGCATGAAATGGCAGAAGAATCTGGTCGACGTGCGTGCCCAGATCGCGGATCTGCGGGGTTTGAAGCGCGGCCATGTGGACATTGCCATCATCGACGCATTGGCCAAGGGATATATTCCATCGGCGATACGCTCCATTCAGAGCCGTTATCCGGGCATCAGCATTGGCGTCAGGGTGCAGGAAAATGACGCGGTACGCGCGTCCATCGCCCGGGGCGAGGTGGATTTCGGCATATTGTTCGAACCGCGAACGTTCCGCGACCTGACCGTCAGGGCATTTGTGGAGGTAGTGCTGGGATTCCTGACCCCGGCGGGGCATCCGTTCGGTGCCCAGCGCGAGGCCCGCTTTTCCGACAGCTTCGGTTCACCCCTGATCGTCCCGGCCGAACCATTGGCGGTGTGCCAGCAGGTTGCGGTGCTCGAAGGGGTGAATGGCGTGGTCCTCGACCGGGCGGTCAGTTCGGACAATATCCAGATGATTACGTCTCTGGTGCTCCAGGGGGCAGGCATCGGTATTCTGACCTCGCTCGACGTGATTACCGAAGTGCGCCGTGGCCTTCTATCCTTCACCAAGATTTCCGACCCGATATTGCGTCCCATGACCCTTGCGCTGTGCACGGCGACGGCGCGTACTCCATCCTATGCGGCCAATATTGTTCTGGGGGAGATTGAGAACGGTTTTGCCGAGCTCAGCTATCCGGTGTCGATTGAGGCCGGCGCGGATATGGACAACTGATTGCTTGCGCGGTGCAGAGCCGATAAGCGAGGAGATCAACTTGACCCTTCAACTGGATTCGCCTTGATGAGCAGTTCTGCCGACCCTATTCTCCATCCCATCAGCTATGAGGCATTTCTGGCTGATGTGCAGACGCTGGCGCGCAAGATCGAGCAGGACGAGTGGAAACCCGACTTCATCATCGGCGTGGGCCGGGGCGGGTTGGTGCCGGCCGTCTATATTTCGCATCAACTCAAGCTGCCGATGCTCTCGGTCGATCACAGCTCCAAGGTTCCGGGATTTGCCGACGAACTGCTGGGCAAGGTTGCGGCCAAGAGCGCGGCGGGCGTCCGCCTGCTGTTCGTCGACGACATCAACGACAGCGGCGGCACCATCGATTATATCCGGCGGCTGCTGGGCGACAATGGCTGTGAGGCTGGCAATCTGCGCTTTGCCGTGCTGCTGAACAACAGCCGCTCCCGCGCTTCGGTCGATTACTGGTCGGACATGATCGATCGCGATGTCGACAAGCGCTGGTTCGTCTTTCCCTGGGAAGCGGTAGGCAAGAATGAGACTATCGTGGCGGAAGCGCTGTCCGTTCCCGAGCGTCTGGCCTGATCCTTCAACTCTGAAGAATAGAGCGCCGTAGCATCGGATAGCGGCGGAGCCAGCCTTTCGCCGCGATCCGGGCTTCGAATTGCGCATATTTGGCGCCGGAGAAGGCAGACGTCGGCGCCAGCTTCAGGGAGAACAGATCCTCCAGTCCCAGCGGTGCGTTAACCTCCAGCAGCCCGTCATCCGTCAGCCTGATTGCCACCGCGGTGGCCGTTTCCGGCCAGAAGGTCATGGCGTCGGCGACCGACCGGTAGGGCCGGTCTCCATTGCGTGTGTGCATCCGGGCCTGATTCTTGACGGACCAGTCGAACTGAGGCAATCGGCGCGAAAGACCGGTTCCGATTGCGACGTCCCATGCTGCATCCCGTCTATCGGGATTGAACCAGACCGTGTCGACATCGCCATAGGGTGGTCGCGGCGCATAACCATGAAGATGGTCCCAGACGGCGTCGCGCACAAAACCTGCGGCGATCCAGCAATCAGTGAGGCCGAGTGAGCGCACCGCCCGAAGCGCCGACAATCGCGCCGCGTCGGCCAGGATCAAGGCCGTCAGATCGCCCCGGTAGCGCATACGAGCGCCGATTCCGCCTCAGTGCGCCGCGAGCCAGGCATCGACCTGCTCCACATGCTTGCGGGCGATGTCGGCGGGCAGGAAAGAGCCGGTGAAGCTGTTGCGGGCAAGCTCGGCCAGTTCCGCCTTGCCCAATCCCCGTCCGGCGGCGATGGCGCGATAATTGTCGGCGACATAGCCGCCAAAATAGGCGGGATCGTCGGAATTGACCGTTGCCTTCAGGCCCAGCGCCAACATCCGGTCGATCGGATGATCCTCGATCCGGTCTACGACGCAGAGCTTGAGGTTGGAAAGCGGGCAGACGGTCAGCGTCATGCCGGATTGCACGAGGCGATCGACCAGCGCGTTATCCTCCAGTGCCCGGTTGCCATGGTCGATGCGTTCGACCTTCAGCAGGTCCAGCGCCTGCTTCACATAGTCGGGCGGGCCTTCCTCCCCCGCATGGGCGACAAGGCGCAATCCCCTGGCGGCGGCGGCGGTGAAGACTCGGGCGAATTTTTCCGGCGGATGTCCCAGTTCGGAGGAATCGAGCCCGACCGCCATGATACGGTCGAGCCAGGGCTCGGCCATGGCCAGCGTTTCGAAAGCGGTTTCCTCGCTCAGATGGCGCAGGAAGCTCATGATCAGGTTGCTGCTGATGCCATGCCGCGTCTCGGCCTCTTCCATGGCGGAAAGCAGGCCTTCGATCACCTCGGCAAAGGGGATTCCGCGATCGCTATGGGTCTGCGGGTCGAACATGATTTCGGCATGCACCACCCCGTCCGCGGCCGCCCGGTCGAAATAGGCGGCGGCGAGGTCGTGGAAATCCGCCCTAGTCCGCAACACGTCCGCGCCCGCATAATAGATGTCGAGGAAATCCTGAAGATTGCCGAAGGCATAGGCTGCCCGCACTTCCTCCACCGATGCATAGGGAATGGATATGCCATTGCGCCGGGCAAAGGCGAACATCTGTTCAGGTTCCAGGCTTCCCTCGATATGCAAGTGGAGTTCGGCCTTGGGCAGGCCGGTGATGAAGGCGTCGAGATCGGTCATCATCCTGATCTAGGGAGCCGTCAGCCGGGCGGCAAATGCAATATTCGCCATGGGGCGTTGCCCGGTTGCATGCGGAAAAGGGATCAGCCGATGCCGTCGATCCAGTCCGGCAGTTGCGCCAGCCGATGCAACTGACCGAAGCGGGGATGAGCGGACGGCATGGCGGCCTGTTCATGCGCCCACGCCCCGTCCTGCGGGATATAGGCCGCCCACGCGCCAGCGGTCAGTGCGGGGTGGATATCGGACCGCAGCGAATCCCCCGCCATCACCGTTTCTTCGCCCTGGACCGCATATTGGGCGAAGATGCGGCGGAAGGTGTCGGGCGTCTTGTCGCTGACGATCTCGATCCCGCTGAACAGGTCGCCGAGGCCCGATGCCGCAAGCTTGCTTTCCTGATGGAGCAGGTCACCCTTGGTCACCAGCACGAGCCGGCCCCGATCCGCGAGCCGCTCCAGCGTTTCCATCACATTGTCGAACAGCTCGACGGGATGCGCCAGAAGGGTGCGCCCCGCGTCCAATATGCCCTCTACCAGCGATCTCGACAGGGATTCCCCGGCCAGTTCGACGGCGGTCTCGATCATCGACAGGGTGAAACCCTTGGCGCCATAGCCATAGAGTTTGAGGTTGCGCGTTTCGCAGGCGATCAGCGTTTCGCGCGCCACATTGGCGTCGGCGAAGGGCTGGAGCATGTCCACGAGCGCATCTTCGGTGGCGTTGAAATGGCGCATATTGTGCCAGAGCGTATCGTCGGCATCGAGGCAGATCAGCTTGATCGTCATGATATTCGCTTCGCGTCGCGGCTCCAGGCGCATTCGCCCATGATGTAGGTCCGGGCGATGGCCCGGTCGTCCCCCAATATCTGCAACGCGAAGAGGCGTTCGGCAAGCGTTGCATCGCGCGTTCGCCGGGCGAGCAGCAGCGTGGCCGCATCGTCCAGCATCACGAAATCCGCCTCCTGCCCCGGCTCCAGTCCGCCCACCCGATGGTCGATATGGAGCAGCGCCGCGCTTCCCGCTGTCGCCAGCCAGAGCGCGCGGAACGGATCGAGCGCATGGCCACGCGCCAGCGCGGCCTGATAGGCAAGGCCCGCCGTATGCAGCATGGAAAAGCTGGTTCCCGCGCCGATATCGGTGGCAAGGCCGGTGCGCACGCCATGGCGGCAGGCCTGGCCGAAGTCGAAGAAGCCGGACCCCAGGAACAGGTTGGAACTGGGACAGACGGCGATGCCCGCGCCGCTTTCCGCCAGCCGCGTGCAGGACCGGTCGTTGAGATGGATGCCATGTGCGAAGACGGAACGCGCACCGACAAGGCCGAACCGGTCATAGACGTCCAGATAATCGGCCGCATCGGGAAAGCGGGCCGCGACGGCCGCGCATTCCCGTTCATTTTCCGCCAGATGGGTGTGGAGCAGGACGTCCGAATGCCCGGCAAGCAGCTCCCCGGCAAGGGCAAGCTGCGCGTCGGTCGAGGTCAGCGCGAAACGCGGCGTTACCGCATAGCCCAGCCGCCCCCGGCCGCGCCAGCGCCGGATCAGCGCCTCGCTTTCGCTGCGGGCACTGTCCACCGTGTCGCGCAGCCCTTCGGGACCAAGGTCCATCAGCACCTTGCCCGACAAAAGCCGCATGTTGCGGTCGAGCGCGGCATCAAACAGGACGTCGACCGAATGTTCGTGAACGGTGGGAAAGACGAGCGCGCTGGTGGTCCCGTTGCGCAGCAGTTCGTCCAGGAAGGCCCCGGCGACGGAGGCCGCATGAACACGGTCGGCAAAGCCCTTTTCCGCCGGAAAGACGTGGCGGTCGAGCCAGTCGAGCAACTGTTCGCCATAGGAGGCGATCCTGTCCATCTGCGGATAATGGACATGCGCATCGATGAAGCCCGGCACGATGAGACCGGGCAGCTTTTCCACCGCCAGCTTCGGATAGCGGCCGATCAGCGCATCATGATCGCCGCGCGCGATGACGATTCCATCTTCGACGACCAGCAGGCCGTCTCGCTCGTGCCGCACGGCTTCGGCATCGCCGCGCGGATCGCGCGGGACGGACAGCAATTCGCCGCGAAAACCCCTGATCGTCATATCGTCCTCAACTGGAGAAGTTGCGCCAGCGTGGCAATGGCGATCACGTCGGGTTCCTTGCCGACTATGCCTTCGACCCCGATCGGCGTTGTCAGCCGGGCACGGGATTGTGCTGGGATGCCGTCCCGTTCCAGCCGGGCGTGGAAACGGGCTTTTTTGGTCGCGGAACCGATCAGCCCGACGAAGTCGAGGGGCGGCCGGGTGAGCGCCGCCCGCGTCAGCCGGTAATCGAGCGCATGGTCATGGGTCAGGATGACAACGGCGCTGTCGTCCGGCGCTTCGGCGACGCATTGTTCGATGGCGGTTTCGGGCACGACGGCGACGCCCTCGATCGTCTCGAAGACCGGCCGCGTGTCGAACCAGGCGAGGCGGAAGGGCAAGCCATGGGCATGGCGGGCAATGGCCTGCCCCACATGACCGGCACCGAACAGATAGACGGGGCGGCGGTGCTGGCCGATGATCTCGGTCAGGCAGGCACCTTCGCGCGGGCGGTCCCCGCGGGCGGAAAGGGGGGTGGGCACGGCGTCTCCGCTGATGTGCCGATCGATGCGTTCGGGAAGAAGGCGGGAGACCAGCACCCGTTCCTCCCCCGCCTCGTTCAGCCAGTCCAGGGCACCGGCATCGACATGTTCCACCAGCAGCCGCACGCGGCCGCCGCAGCATTGGCCGAGCAGAGGCCCCAGCGGATAATCCTGAACCCGCCAGCTTCCGGGCGGCAGGGACAGGATTGCGCGGGCCTGTTCGATGGCCCGAAATTCGAGCTGGCCGCCGCCGATGGTGCCGAAAAGCGCGTCGTCCGTCACCAGCATCCGCGTGCCCGCACCGCGCGGCGCGGAGCCTTCGCTGGCGAGCACGCTCACCAGCGCTGCGGGTTTCCGGCCTGGAATGTCACGCAACCAGTCGAGCCACTCGCTCATGCGGCGCGATGCCCGGCGATGGCGCGCAATATCTTCTCCGGCGTTGCGGGCGCATCGAGGGGGGGGAGTGAGCGGATATCGGGCGCCGTTGCGGCGATGGCCCGGCTTAACGCTGAAAAAACCGAGATGGCGAGCATGAAGGGAGGCTCGCCCACGGCCTTGGAGCGGTTGATCGTGGGTTCCACATTCTCTCCGTCCCATAATGAAATGGTGAACTGGCGCGGCCGGTCGGAGGCGGTCGGGATCTTGTAGGTGGCGGGCGAATGGGTGAGCAGGCGGCCCTTGTCGTCGAACACCAGTTCCTCTGTGGTCAGCCAGCCCTGGCCCTGGATGAAGCCGCCCTCGATCTGGCCGATGTCGATGGCCGGGTTCAGCGAGCGGCCTACATCGTGGAGGATATCGACCGCCAGCACCCGATGCTCGCCGGTCAGCGTGTCGATCGCCACTTCGCAGACCGCCGCGCCATAGGCGAAATAATAGAAGGGCCGCCCCTGGTGCGTGTCGCGGTCATAGGCGATGTCGGGGGTCGCGTAAAAGCCGGTGGAGGAAAGCGGGACGCGCGCCAGATGCGCCTTGCGGCACAGTTCGCCGAAGCCCAGGCGCTGCTGCCCTACGGTCACGCCCTCGGGCGTGAAATGCACCTCATCCTCGGCGCAGCCGAAGCTGCGCGCGGCGAAGGCGGTCAGCCGGTCGCGTATCGCCATCGCGCCCTGACAGGCGGCCATGCCGTTGAGGTCAGCGCCGGATGAGGCGGCGGTGGCCGAGGTGTTGGGCACCTTGTCGGTCCGGGTGGCGGTGATCCGCACCTGCGTTACCGGCACCTGGAACACGTCGGCGACGACCTGAGCCACCTTGATGTAGAGGCCCTGCCCCATTTCGGTGCCGCCATGATTGATCTGGATGCTGCCGTCGGCATAGACCAGCACCAGCGCGCCCGCCTGGTTGAGATGGGTGGTGGTGAAGCTGATGCCGAACTTGACCGGCGTCAGCGCGATACCTTTCTTGAGGATGGGACTGGAGGCGTTGAAGGCGTCGATCTGCGCGCTGCGGGCGTCGTAGCGGGCTTCGCTGCGCAGCCGGGCGATCATCTGGGGCGCGATATTGTCGGTGATCGTCATGCCATAGGGCGTCACGTCCCGCCCCGGCCCATAGAGATTGGCCGTCCGCACCGTGATCGGATCGATCCCCAGATGCGCCGCGACGGCATCCATCACCCGCTCGATCGCGATCATGCCCTGCGGCCCGCCAAAGCCGCGAAAGGCGGTGTCGGACACGGTGTTGGTCTTCAGCCTTTCCGAGACGATCTCGACATCGGGCAGCCAGTAGCAATTGTCGCTGTGGAACATCGCCCGGTCGTTGATCGCCGGGGACAGATCGACCGTGGCGCCGCAGCGCGAGGCGAGGCGGAGTTGCAGCCCCAGCACATGGCCGTCATCGTCGAAGCCCGCATCATAGGCGATGTGGAAGGCGTGGCGCTTTCCGGTCATCACCATGTCGTCGTCGCGGTCGCAGCGGAACTTGGCTGGGCGCCCGCTATGGTGCGCGACGAGCGCGGCTGCGGCGGCGAACAGCGCGGCCTGCGTCTCCTTGCCCCCGAAGGCGCCGCCCATGCGCCGTACCTCCACCGTCACGTCGGCGGAGGAGCGGCCGAGCATATGGGCGACCAGATGCTGGACCTCGCTGGGATGCTGGGTGGAGCAGAGCAGATGGATCTGGCCATCCTCCAGAGGGGTGGCGACGCTGACCTGTCCCTCCAGATAGAAATGATCCTGCCCGCCCATGTCGAAGCTGCCCGGCAGGCGATGCGGCGCTGCTGCGAGCGCGGCTGCGGCGTCGCCGCGCGCCATGCGCTGGGTCGGTTCGATCAGCGATCCGGCCTCCCGTGCCGCTTCTATGGTCAGCAGCGCGGGCCGGGGCGCATAGTCGATCCTGCCGAGCCGCGCCGCCTGCCGCGCCGCCTGGCGGCTGGTCGCGGCGACCAGGAAGACGGGCTGCCCGACATGGATGACCTGCCCCTCCGCCAGCAGCCGGTCGTCGCCCGCGACCGGGCTGACATCGTTGGTGCCGGGGATGTCGGCGGCGGTGAGGACGGCGACGACGCCGGGGAAGGCGCGCACGGCGTCGAGGTCGATGGCAAGGATATCGGCATGCGCCTCGCTGCTCTGCCCGAAGGCGAGGTGGAGCATGTCGGCAGGCTCCGGCATGTCGTCGGCATAATGGGCTGCACCGGCGACATGCAGATGCGCGCTGTCATGGGGAAGGGCGGGCTTCACCAGCACGGGCCAGACGGGATCGCGTTCAGCCATGGCTTGCCTCCAGCGCGAACAGGTCGGCCTGTCCGCCCCGCGCCCGGTGCCACAGGCGGCGGAGCAGATTGGCGGCTGCTTCGGTCCGATAGGCGGCCGAGCCGCGCACGTCGGTCAGGGGCGCATAATCCCCGGCCAGTGCCTGCGCCGCGCGCTCGATCGTTTCGAAGGTGAAAGCATTTCCGGTGAGCGCGGCCTCGCAGGCGGACGCGCGGCGCGGCGTGGCGGCCATGCCGCCGAAGGCGATGCGGGCCGCCACGATCCGTCCATCCTTCACCTTGAGCGCGAAGGCGCCGCAGACCGCCGATATGTCGCTGTCGAAGCGCCGCGACAATTTGGAGATATGGACGATGTCGCCGGGGCCGGGGCGCGGCACGCGGATGCTCTCGACAAATTCCCAGGGGCGGCGGTCCTGCTGGCCATAGCCGAGGAAATAATCCTCCAGCGGCATGGTGCGCCGCCCGGCCGTGCTGCGCAGCGTCAGTTCGGCGCCCAGCGCGATCAGGGCAGGCGGGCCGTCGCCGATCGGCGATCCGTTGGCGATATTGCCGCCGACCGTGCCCGCATTGCGGACCTGAAGCCCGCCGATCCGGCGCGTCAGTTCGCCCAGGTCCGGATGGAGCCGGGCAAAGGCGGCATGCACGTCGGCATAGCGGACGGCGGCGCCGATGCGCAGGGCGTCCGGTGTCTCGTCGATCCCGCGCAATTCGGCGATGTCGCCGACGAAGACGAGCTTCTCCATGGTCTGAAGGCCCTTCGTCACCCACAGGCCGACATCGGTGGCGCCCGCCACCATGTGCGTGTCGGGATTGGCGGCCAATATCTCCGCCAGTTCATCCGCCGTGCGCGGCGCATACCATGTCCGGCCTTCATGAATGCCCGACGTGCAGGGCGTCCGGGCCAGCTGCCTCAGCCCCTCCAGCGTCGCTTCGTCGTCGCGGCGGAGGGTGGCGCATGTCTCGCCGGCCGCGAGGATCGGGCCATAGCCGGTGCAGCGGCAGAGATTGCCCGCCAGAACGTCCGCGACCGGCAATTCATGGCCGCTGGCACCAATGCTGCGGCCATAGAGCGACATGACGAAACCCGGCGTGCAGAAGCCGCATTGCGAACTGCCATTGGCCGCCATGCAGGCCTGAAGCGGGTTGAGCGCGCCGTCCCGCGCCAGGCTCTCGACCGTCAGCAGCGCCTTCCCGTCGAGCATCGGGAGGAAGAGGATGCAGGCATTGACCGATCGCCAGGCAACGGCCCGTCCGCCGGCATCCATTTCGCCCAGCAGCACCGTGCAGGCGCCGCAATCCCCCTCGGCGCAGCCTTCCTTGGTGCCGGTGCGCCGCATGCGGGTGCGCAGATGGTCGAGCAGCGTCGCGGTCGGATCGACGGCGTCGATGGCCACGACCTCGCCATCGAGCAGGAAACGCACGGTCATGTTCAACTGCCCCTGTAGGTCGAATATCCAAAGGGCGAGACGAGCAGCGGCACATGATAGTGGCCGTCCGCCTCCGCCACGCCGAAATCGATGGTGACGACGTCAAGGAAGGGTGGATCGGGAAGATCGGCGGCCCGCCCCCGGAAATAATCGGCGACGGCGAAGCTCAGCCGATAGCGGCCGGGGGTGAGCGGCGGCATGCCGGGGCAGCGGCCATCGCCGTCGGTGACGCCGGAAAACAGCGTTGCGCCCTCCGCCGTGTGGAGATGCACGGCCACGCCGGCCGCGGGGCAGCCATGGGCGGTGTCGAGAATATGGGTGGACAGGCTGGTCATTCGACGGCCTCCCGTGGCCATTCGCCGAGGAACTCCGCCTCGTCATAGGCGAGCAGCGCACCGACCAGCGTGTCCCGGTCGTCCAGGAAAAGCTGGTCCGCGATCCCGGTGACAAGGCGCGGCAGGGCATGGCGCAGGCCCGACAAGGCGGATGCGGACAGGCCCAGGCTGAGCAGGGCGGAATAGTTGAAGGCGAAGAGGCCGTGCACGCGCGCGGTGTCCTGCGGCGTGCGCGGCAGCAGTTCGAAACCCGGCCCCAGATAGGGGTGCGCGTCGATGAGGGCGTTGGCGCAGCCCGCAGGCGGCGGCACCCGGTCACGCCAGAGCGCGATGCCGTCGGCCACGTCGCGCAATTCGGGCCGCAGCGCCGGATCGCTGACAAGGCCGGTCGAGAGCACCACGAAATCGAAGCTATGCTCTCCCCCGGGCGTTGTCACCCGGACCTTGCCATCCTCTTCGGCGACATCGATCCAGGGGGAAGCCAGATGCAACGCGAAGCCCGGCCATGCGGCGGCGCGCTGGAAGGTGTCGTTGGTGGGCGGCTGGTTATGGCTGAGGAAGCTGGCCATCACCCGATATTTGGTGGCGTCGTCGGTCGCCGGATAGCGGGCGGTGAATCCGACCTTCTCCATGAAGCGGATCGGGTTGATGCGCGGCAGTTGCCGGCGCCGCATGAACACCTCGACGGCGGACGCGCCCAGGCCCAGCGCCCAGTTGGCATTGTCGAAGGCCGAAGCGCCGCCGCCCAATATGCCGATGCGCTTGCCCGCCAGCGCGGCATAATCGATGGCTTCGCTGGTATGGGCATAGAGGTGGCGGTGCAGTTTATCGCCGATCATCGGCGGCACATGCCATTCGCCGCCGCCCTGTATGCCCGTGGCCAGCACCACCTTGCGGGTCAGCAGGCTGGTGCCGTCCTTCAGGTGCAGGCGGTGCAGCCCTTCGCCCGCCAGCGGCTCGATCCGTTCCAGCCGCGCGTCGTTGCGCACCGGCAGGTCGAGCACGCGGCGATACCAGCGCAGATAGTCCATCCAGTCGCCGCGCGCGATCTTGTCGAGGGCCTCCCATCCCGCCGCGCCATGCTGCGCCTCCCACCAGGCGCGGTAGCTGAGGGCTGGCAGGCCGAAATCGATGGGGTTGAGTTCCTTGGGCGTGCGCAGCGTCACCATGCGCGCATAGGTGACCCACGGTCCTTCATGCCCTGGCGGATTTTCATCGATGACGAGGATGTTGGAAACGCGCTCGCGCAGCAGGCCGAAGGCGGCGGCAAGGCCGCTCTGCCCGCCGCCGACGATGACGACGTCGAAGACATGGCTCTGCCCATGGGCGCGCGGCTGTGTCCAGTCCGGACCGCCATGGCCGGTCAGCGCCAGTTGCCGCGCCAGTTCCGCTTCCAGCGCGGGGAGGCCGATGGGGGTTTCCTGCGTCATGCCATGTCCTTCAGGCGCAGGCGGACGATCTCCCCGATCTGGCCGATGGCGGTTGCGATTTCCATGTCGCGGCTGTTGGCGAGGCGCCCTTCCATCGCGGAGAGGATTCCCGCCTTGTCGGTCAGCCGCACGCAGATGATGAAGGGAAAGCCGAAGCGGTCCCGATAGGCGGCATTGAGCTGGTGGAAGCGCGCATATTCCTCCGGCGTCAGGCGGTCGAGCCCGGCGGAGGCCTGTTCGGCGGCGGACGCCTCCGTCAGGGTGCGGTCGATGGCGGCCTTTCCGGCCAGTTCGGGATGGGCGCGGATCAGGGCGAGCTGTTCCTCGCCGCTTGCGCTGCGGACGACGGCCATTAGGTCGGTCCAGCGGTCGCCGGAGGAGGGGCGGGCATCGGCGCGCTCCTCCACCCAGGGGCTGTGTTCGAACAGGGCAGGGTGGGGCGCGGTCAATGCGTGCTTCCTTCGAGGGAGACATGGGCGGAGACGACCTTCCAGCCATCCGCGAACTTGACCCAGCTTTGCGTCTGGCGGCCGCGGCGGTCGCTGTTCTCGCGGAAGAATTCGGCGTCGGCGGTGGCGAAGCTGTCGCCATAGACGGTGATGGCGACCCGGCCGAGCCTGCGCTGGGGAGAGCCGCCGCGCCCCTTGCGGAATTCGCGTATCGCCTCGATGCCGTAGAGCACCTCGCCCACGCCGTAGCGGTTGGTGGTGGGGGCGTCGTGGAACAGCGCGTCCATGGCCGGAATATCGTCCTCCATCAGCGCGCGCTCATATTCGTGGAAGGCGTCCGTCACTTCCTTGAGCAGGACCGGATCGTCGATCGTCATGCGGGATATTCCTTCATCCAGTGGCGGGCGATGTCGATGCGGCGCGCGACCCAGGCATCGCCCGATGCCGTGACATGGTCGAGGAAGCGGGCGAGGGCGCGGGCGCGGCCGGGGCGCCCGGCGATGCGGCCGTGGAGACCGACGGACATCATCCGCCCGCCTTCCTCCCGCAGCTGGTCGAACGTGTCGCGCAGATGGCGGAAGAACTGCTCGCCCTCGGTAAAGCCGTTATAGGCGACGATCTTCATGTCGTTGGCGTCGAGCGTATAGGGGACGATCAGTTGCGCGCGGCCATGGCGGCGGTCCCAATAGGGCAGGTCGTCGGCATAGCTGTCGGCATCGTAGAGGAAGCCGCCTTCCTCCGCGACGATGCGGGCCGTGTTGGGCGAGGTGCGGCCCTGATACCAGCCGAGCGGGCGTTCCCCGGTGAGGCGGGCGTGGAGGGCGATGGCCTCCGCCACATGCTGCCGCTCCACCTCTTCGGGTACATATTGATAGTCGATCCAGCGCAGGCCGTGGCTGGCGATTTCCCAATCGGCCTTGAGCATCGCGTCCACCACTTGCGGGTTCATCTCCATCGCCCTGGCGACGCCGAACACCGTGACCGGCAGGCCGCGTTCGGCAAACAGGCGGTGGAGGCGCCAGAAACCCGCGCGGCTGCCATATTCATAGAGGCTTTCCATCGCCATCGCCCGGCCGGGATGGCTTTGCGCGCCGACCATTTCGGAGAGGAAGGCTTCGGAGCCCTTGTCGCCGTTGAGGACGCTGTTTTCGGCGCCTTCCTCATAATTGACGACGAACTGCACGGCGACGCGCGCCCCGCCGGGCCAGCGCGGATTGGGCGGGGTGGCGCCATAGCCGGCGAGGTCGCGGGCGGGGGTCATGCGTCCCACGCCTCCATCGCGGCGGCGACGCCCTCTCCGGCGGGCAGGGCGAAGCCTTCGCGGCGCAGGCAGGCCTCAAGGGCGCCCAGCGTAATCAGCACCTTGTGCTTCATGGCATTGTAGCCCATCGCGCCGATGCGCCAGATGCGGCCCTGCAAGGGGCCGAAGGCGGTGCCGATCTCGATCTCGAAGGCTTCGCGCATCATGGTGCGGACGCGTTCGCCGTCCACGCCGCCCGGGATGAAGACGCCGGTGACGTTGGTCATGCGGTGGGCGTCGTCGCCGAAGACGGTGAGGCCCATGGCGCGCAATCCGGCGGTCATCGCCCGGCCGGCGGCGGCATGGCGGGCATAGCGCGCCTCCGGCCCCTCCCCCAGCATGATGCGGGCGCATTCGCGCGCGGCATAGAGCATGGACGTCGCCTCCGTATGGTGGTTGAGGCGCTTTTCCGACCAATAGTCCATCACCATGGCGAGGTCGAAATAGTTGGAGCCGATGCGGGGGCCCGCGCCGTCGCCGATATCGTCGCGGCGGATGCCTGCCTCGACATGGCGGCGGTTGAAGATATGGTCGGCAGCGCGATCGGAAATGGTGATCGGCGCGGAGCCGGACGGGCCGCCCAGGCATTTCTGCAGGCCGCCGGTGACGATGTCGACGCCCCAGCGGTCGGCGGCGATTTCCATGCCGCCAATGGTGGCGGTGGCGTCCACATAGCTGAGGGCGCCCGTCTTGCGGCACAAGGCGCCGAGTCCGTCGAGCGGCTGGGCCATGGTGGTGGAGGTGTCGCCATGGACGCAGGCGACCAGTTTCGGGCCGGTGCGTTCGATGGCGGCGGCGATGGCGTCCATCGGCACCACCTCGCCCCAGGGGGCATCGACCGTCTCGATCACGGCGCCGATGCGGCCCAATATTTCCTGGAGCAGCAGGCCGAAGCGGCCGAAATTGACCACCAGCACCCTGTCGCCGGGCGCGACCATGCTGACCAGAGCGGCCTCGATCCCGGCGCGGGCGGTGCCGTCGACCAGCATCGTCCAGCGATTCTGCGTGCCGAAGATCGGGCGGTAGAGCGCCATCACCTGGTTCATATAGCCGGTCATTTCCGGGTCGAACTGGCCCAGCAGGTCGGCCGACATGGCCCGCAGCACGCGGGGATGGGCGTTGACCGGCCCCGGGCCCATCAGCAGCCGCTGGGGCGGGTCGATCTCGCCGAAAAGGGAAGGATCAGGCGCGGTCAAAATTCTCTCCCAGTTTTTCCATGAAGCCCAGCATCGCCCGCAGCGCGATATCGGCGTCGGCGGGGTCGACATGCTCGGCCGGATTGTGGCTGATGCCAAGCTTGCAGCGGATGAAGAGCATGGCGGTGGGGCAGAGAGATGCCATCACCATCGCATCATGCCCGGCGCCGGAGACAAGGCGGAAGGGGGGATGGCCCGCATCGGCGATGGCGGCGTCCATCAGGTTCATGAGGGCGGCGTCGCAGGGGCTGGCGGGGAGGTCGTGGATCCTTTCCATCGCGAAATCCAGTTCGCGCCGGTCGGCAATGGCGGCCACGGCATCCAGCATCGCCTTGGCCGCGCGGTTGCGCCGTGCCTCGTCGCCGGAGCGCACGTCCAGGGTGAAGCGCGCCTCGCCGGGGATGACGTTGGCGGCGCCGGGCAGCGCCTCGATCCGGCCGACCGTGGCGACCAGATCGGAACCGTCCTCCCGCGCGATGCCTTCGATGGCCAGCATCGCCTCGGCCGCGCCCGCCAGCGCGTCCCGGCGCAGCGGCATGGATGTGGTTCCCGCATGACCGGCCATGCCGGTGAGGCTGATCCGGTAGCGGAGCTGGGCGGCGATGCCGGTGACGGTGCCGACCGCCAGCCCCTGCGCCTCCAGCACCGGGCCTTGTTCGATATGCGCCTCCAGATAGGCGAGCGTCGCGCCGGGCGCGCGGGCGGCGGACAGATAGGCCGCGATATCGACGCCCGCATCGGCAAGGGCGACGCCCTCGCCATCGGCCATGTCCAGCGCGGCGGCGTCCAGCGTCCCGGCCATCGCCCGGCTGGTCAGCATGGCGGCGGGGAAGCGGGAACCTTCCTCATCGCCGAAGGCGACGACCTCGATCGGGAAGGGCAGGCGCCGTCCGGCGCAATGCAGTGCATCGACCGCCTCGATACCCAGCATGATGCCCAGCGGCCCGTCATAGCGCCCAGCATCACGCACGCTGTCGATATGGCTGCCGATCAGCAGCGCGGGGGCGCCGGGGACGCCGCCCTCATAACGGCCGATCAGATTGGCGGCGGGATCGAGCCTTACCGCCATCCCGGCCTCCGTCATCCAGTGGCTCGTCCGGTCGAGCGCGGCGCGATGCGCCGGGGCCAGATAGCCACGATAAAGGCCGCCTTCCATGTCGCTATAGGGCGCGACGCCCAGAATGTCGCAGCGCGCCACCGCCCTTTCGCCGCCGGTCACCATGCCGCCACCTCGCCGTCGCTGCGGGGGTCGGTCGCGCCTTCCACGCGGCCGTCGCCATGACGGACGATCGCGCCCGCATGGCCCATCGTCGCGGTCAGCGGCCCCGCCCGTTCGACGTCATGGCCTGCCTGCGCCAGCGCCGGATAAAGGCCCTCATCGAAGCCGTCCTCCAGCTTCAGCGTCGTGCTTTCCTCGCCCCAGGTGCGGCCCAGCAGCCAGCGGGGGCGGGCGATGGCGTCCTGCAGATCGACCCCGAAGCGGGCATAGCGGGTGAAGATCGCGGCCTGCGTCTGGGGCTGTCCCTCGCCGCCCATGGTGCCATAGGCCATGACCCGCCCGTCGTCGAACCGGGCCAGCGCGGGGTTGAGCGTGTGGAACGGCTTGCGGCCGGGCATCAGCGCGTTCCAGCCTTCACGCGTCAGGCGGAAGCTGGACCCCCGGTTCTGCCAGGTGATGCCGGTGCGGGGCAGGACGATGCCCGATCCGAATTCGAAATAGGTCGACTGGATGCAGCTCACCACCCGGCCTTCGCCGTCCGCTGCCGCGAACCAGCAGGTGTCGCCCTGCGCCGAGGGCTGCGGCCATGGCAGCGCGGCCGCGGGGTCGATCCGCGCCGCCAGCGCGTCCAGCGCGGCTTCGTCATCGAGCAGGCCCTGATGATCGAAATCGTGGAAGGCGGGGTCGCCCACATGCCGGTCGCGCAGCAGGAAGGCCTGTTTGGTGGCCTCGACCAGGCCATGCACATGATCGAACCCATCCGCCGCCTGCGCCCGCAGCCGGTCGAACAGGGCGAGGATCAGCAGCGAGGCGAAGCCCTGGGTCGGCGGCGCGCTGTTGTAAAGGGTGGCGCCGTGGATCGAGGCGTGCAGCGGCGCCGGGCTGGTCGCCTCGTGCGACGCCAGATCGGCCCGTGCGACGGGGCTGCCCAGCGCCTCAAGGTCCGCCGCGATGCCGTGCGAAAGATCGCCGCGATAGAAGCTGTCGAGGCCATCCTGCGCCAATGTGCGCAGCGTGGCCGCCAGAGCGGGTTGGCGCAGCGTTTCGCCCGCGCGCAACGGATGCCCTTCCGGCTCGAAAATCGCTGCCCAGGCCCCCGGCTGGCCGCGCAGCTCGCCGCCCTTGGCCGCGGCGATGGCCGCGCCGCCCGCAGTCACGGTCACGCCCTGGGCGGCATGGTCGCAGGCATCGCGCAGCAGGCGCGGCAGCGGCAATGTGCCGCCCGCGCTTTCCAGTGCCATCGCCCAGCCGGAAATGGTGCCCGCCACCGTATTGGCCGCCAGCGGCCCGCGCGTGGGCACGGCGTCCAGCCCCGCATAGAGGGAGAGGTCGGCCTTCGCCGCCGCGCCGCCGCAGCCGTGCACGGCATGGACCCGGCCGTCCGGCTCCGCGATCAGCCAGAAACCATCGCCGCCAATGCCGGTCATGTGCGGATAGACGACCGCCAGCGTGGCCGCCACGGCGACGCAGGCCTCCACCGCATTGCCGCCGTCGCGCAGCACATCGCGCCCGGCGCGCGACGCCAGATGATGGGGCGAGGTCACCATGCCCCGCGAGGACCGGATCGTCCGGAGCGTCAAGCCGCGCCCATCCAGATGAAGCGCACGATGAACAGTCCCGCCAGCAGGAACAGGAACCAGTCCTTGCGCGTCGCCGTCCCGCGCAGCGCCTTCAGCGCGGCGTGGGCGGTGATGCCGAAGGCCAGGCCGTTCGCGATGGAGAAGGTGAGGGGGATCATCGCCACGGTCAGGAAGGCGGGGATGGCCGACATCGGGTCTTCCCACTCCACCTCCGTCAGCGGCAGGATCATCAGCCCGCCGACGATGATGAGCGCGGGGGCCGTGGCGGCGATCGGCACGATCTGCGCATAGGGCGCCACGAACATCGTCGCCAGGAACAGGATGCCGGTGACGATGGCGGTCAGGCCGGTGCGCCCCCCGGCCTGCACGCCCGCCGCGCTTTCGACATAGCTGGTGACGGTGCTGGTGCCCGCCATCGACCCGACGATGGTCGCCGTGGCGTCGGTGATGAGGATGCGGTTCAGCCCCGGTATCCGCCCGGCCGCGTCCATCAGGCCCGCGCGCTTGGTGACCGCGACCAGCGTTCCGATATTGTCGAACAGGTCGACGAACAGGAAGACGAACAGGATTTCGACGAGGCCAAGCCCATGGCTGCCGGTCAGGCCGAAGACGCCGGGCAGATCGAGCTTGAAGGCGGTGCCGGTCAGCGCCGCCAGGCTGTAGGGTTCGGGCTTCACCGTCACCATGCCCATCAGCCAGCCGAGCGCGGTGGTGGCGAGGATGCCGATCAGCATGGCGCCGCGCACGTTCCACACCGACAGCGCGCCGATCAGCAGCAGGCCGAACAGCGCCAGCGCCGCGCCGGGCGCCTTGAGGTCGCCCAATGCCACGAAAGTCGCCGGGTTGGCGACGATGATGCCGGCATTCTTGAGGCCGATGAAGCCGATGAAGAGGCCGATGCCGCCGGCCACGGCCGCGAACAGATAAGTCGGGATGGCGGTCACGATCAGTTGGCGTATGCCCGTCACCGTCAGGATCATGAACGCCACGCCGGAAATGAAGACGCAGCCCAATGCGATGGGCCAGGGCACGCCCATCTGCTGCACCACGGTGAAGCTGAAATAGGCGTTGAGGCCCATGCCCGGCGCCAGCGCCAGCGGCGTATTGGCGACCAGCCCCATCAATATGGAGGCGAAGGCGGCGGCGAAGCAGGTCGCGGCGGCGACCGATGCGACCGGCATGCCCGCCTGGCCCAATATCGCCGGGTTGACCAGCACGATATAGGCCATCGTCAGGAAGGTGGTGAAGCCCGCCAATATCTCCGTCCGGGTCGACGTGCCCCGTTCGGTCAGTGCGAAATAGCGGTCCAGCCGGTCCGCCCTGATCTGTCTCATGTCTCTTTCCCCCGAAACCCTTCAGGCGGCGGAGAGACCCCGACCAGCCCTTTTTCTTCCAGCATGGCGGCGAACCGGAACAGCACCGGCTCGGTTCCCGGCCTGCCGATCAGTTGCAATCCGATCGGCAGGCGTCCGGGACGATATAATGGCACGGCGAGCGAAGGGAGTCCGGTAAAGCTGATCGGCTGGCTGTGGATGCCGAGGTCCGCCCGCGCGGGCGTCAGCGCGCCGTCTATCCAGATGCGCGGATCATCGACGCGCGGCGCGACGCAGGGCGTGGCGGGAGCAAGGAGGATGTCGAAATCCGCGATCAGGTCGAGGATCGCCGTTTTGAACCGTGCCCGGAAGTCCTGCGCCTGGTCGTGGATCGCCTCCGGCAGCAGCGCGCCCGCCAGCAGCCGGTCGCGGGTTGCGGGGTCGAAGGCCAGCGCGTCGCGTGCCAGCGCTTCCCGATGGAGCGCGCCGCCCTGCGCCGCGGTGATCAGGAAAGCCGCCGAGCGCGCCCGCGCGATATCGGGGAGGTCGACGACCGGCGCGCCGGGCGCGATGCGATCCATGGCGTCTGCCTGATCGGGATCGACATTTTCGCCGAAACGTCCGCCCAGCCGCGCGACGCGAAAGGAACGGATGCCGGGTTCGGGCGCGGCCTTGCCGGACAATATCCCCCAGACCAGCTGCATGTCCCGCACGGACAGGGTGAAGGGGCCGACATCGTCGAAACTCTCCGCGAAGGGGAAGACCCCCTCCATCGGCAGCCCTTCATGTGTGGGTTTGAGGCCGTAAATGCCCGTCAGGCTGGCGGGCACCCGTACCGATCCGTTGGTGTCCGATCCCAGCGAAAAGGGCAGCAGTCCCGCCGCCACGACGGCGGCCGACCCGCCCGACGACCCGCCTGCCAGCCGGTCGAGATCGTGGGGATTGCGGGTCGTGCCGTGGCGCGCGTTGATCGTCGCGAAGCCATAGGCGAACTCGTCCATGTTCAGCGTGGCGACGAGTACCGCCCCGGCGGCGCGCAGGCGCCGGATCGCCTCCGCATCCTGCGCGGCGGGTGGCGCCCCGGCATAAAGGGCCGATCCGGCGGTGGTGGAAAGGCCTTCAATGTCGAACAGATCCTTGACGCCATAGGGCACGCCCGCGAGCGGCCCGGGATCCTGCCCGGCCGCCATCATGGCATCGACGGCGGCAGCCTCCCGCCGCGCGCGGTCGGCCAGGAGGCGGGTGACGGCCAGGAGCGGGGGGCTTTCCGCCGTCAGCCGGGCCAGGCATTCGTCCAGCACGGCCATCGCGCTTGTCCGCCCGGCGCGGACGTCGGCGGCGATTCCGATGGCCTGCTTCATGGCTGGGGCGCCAGCAATATGCCTGCATGCCTGTCCAGAAGCGCGAGATTGGCGCGCACTCCGGGCATGCAGCTTTCGGGAATGGGCAGGCCCTTGGCCAGCGCGACCCGACCGATGGCGTCATCATCGAGGGGAAGGGCGGGACGGACCGGGTCCGCCCCGCCGGTCCCGCGCGCGAAACGGCCCGCCATGGCCGCGCACAGGAAAAGCTGAAGCTGGTGGAAGATCATGAGCGGCAGGATCACCATTCCCACCTGTGCCGCCGGGAACAGCGCGCCTGCCATCGGCACGCCGGACACGAGGCTCTTTTTGGAGCCGCAGAAGAACAGCACGATGGCGTCGTCGCGGGGCAACCCCGCCAGCCGCGCCGCCAGCGCGTTGGCGCCCATCACGATCGCCAATATGGCCATGCTGGACGCCAGCAGCAGGAGCAGGTCGCCCGGCCCGACCTGCGACCAGATGCCGTTCACCACCGCCGCGCTGAAGGCCGAATAGACGACGAGCAGGATCGATCCCCGATCCACCGGCATCAGCAGGCCCCTGTGACGGTCGATGAAACCGCCGATCACCGGGCGCAGCAAATGGCCCGCGATAAATGGCGCCAGCAGCTGGAGCGCAATCGCCTGCACCGAATGCCAGGATGAGAGCGACTGGCCGGAGGGCAGGTGCATGAAGAGGCCGACCAGCAGGGGGGTAAGCGCGATGCCGAGCAGATTGGACAGGGAGGCGCTGCACACGGCCGCCGCGACATTGCCGCCCGCCATGGCGGTAAAGGCGATCGAGGACTGCACGGTGGATGGCAGCAGGGTGAGGTAGAGGAGGCCCGACAGCAGCAACGGGTCCGCCGATCCGCGCAACAGCGCCGAAAGCGCAAGGCCGATGACGGGAAACAGGATATAGGTGGATGCAAGGACCAGCAGGTGCAGGCGCCAGTTGCCCGCGCCCTGGAGGATGGACGCGCGCGACAGTTTCGCCCCATGCAGGAAGAAGAGCAGCCCGATGGCGATATCGGCGAGAACGCCGGTTGCCGCCGCCGCCTCTCCGCGCACGGGAAAGAGCGACGCCCCGCCGACCACTGCGACGAGGCATAGAAGAAAGGGGTCGATAAGGGCAGGGAATTTCAGCGGCCGGGCCATGTCCGCCTTATGCAGGCATGAGACCTGCCGATCCAATAGAATGACTGGCACGGATCGTTGCAAAAATTAGAGATGTCCTGTCACGATGGCGTGGATGCATGTCCGCGGTCTTTGCCGGGTTTGCGTGACATCACGGTCGTCGACCGGTCGGCAGGCAGGCTGTTGCCACAATGCAACGATTTGCAATATTTAGTCATATTGTTGCAATCTGCGTTGCGGTGCAACAGCATAACGGCGACACTTTCCCCATTCAGGGTGTGAAATGGGGAAAGAAATCATGCATATGAAGCATATTCTGCTGGGTAGCGTTGTTTTTTCCGCAGCCATGTGGTCGCTGCCCGCTGCAGCGCAGTCGGAGCAAGCGCCAGCGGACGATGGCGCCGCCATCATCGTCACCGGCTCGCGCATCCGCATCAATCCGCTGGAACAGCCGTCGCCCGTCGTGACGGTCGATCAGACTGCGATCGCCCGGACAGGCCTGTCCGCGGTCGCCGATGTTCTGCAACGCCTGCCAAGTGCTAGCGGCGGCCTCAACAGCAAGGTCAACAATAGCGGCAATATCGGCAATCCGCCCGATGGCGGCGGCGTGGGTGCCGGTTCGGCCGAAATCGACCTGCGCTATCTGGGAGCCAAGCGCACGCTGGTGCTGGTGGACGGCATGCGTTACGTAGCCGGAGCGTCGGCGAGCGGCATTCCGGCGACGGTCGACCTCAACACCATTCCCGCCAACATGATCGAGCGGATCGAGGTGCTGCAGTCGGGCCAGTCGCCGCTCTACGGTTCGGACGCGCTGGCGGGCGTCGTCAACATCATCACCAAGGCGACCCAGGAAGGATTGCAGGCATCCGCCCAGTTCGGCACCTTCCGCCAGGGCGACGGCCATACCCAGGACTATCAGGTCAGCTACGGCATCAAAGGGCCGACCACCAATCTTGTCTTTGGCGCCAGCTATGTGAAGCAGGAGGCGGTTCGTACGCGTGACCGCGCGATTTCGCAGTTTCCCAATCCCGGTCAGACCAGTTGCACCGATCCCGTCGGTGGCTGTTCCAGCGCGACGCTCAATGGCTTTATCGACCTGGGTTCCGGGCCGGTGCTGACGCCCAAGAATCCGCCGCTCACAACCCGTGGCCGTTACGATCCGCTGGACCCCACAGGCCCGAACAGCGACTTCCGCGCACTGACCACGGCGGATCGCTTCAACTTCGCGCCTTATAACTATTTCCTGACGCCTTCGGAACGCTATGGCGGCTTCATCAGCGTGAAGCAGGAATTGAGCGACGCGGTCAATTTCCGGGCGAAGCTCGTCTATAATCGCCGCAACAGCCAGAACCAGGCGGCCTTCCTGCCGTTGTTCATCGGTCCCGACGCGGGCAATGGCAATCTGCTCGACACCATCTCGATCGACGTGACCAATCCCTACAATCCGTTCGGCTACACCCTGTCATCGGGAGCGGACGGTTCCACGCCCACCTATTCGACGGTTCGCCGCCGCCTGATCGAAGCGGGTCAGCGCACATACAGCCAGACGGTCGATACCATGACGATGACCGGCAGCTTCGACGGGTCGTTCCATGTGGGGTCGCATAAATGGTATTGGGACGTCAACGCGATCATCGGCTTCAATGACGCGAAGCAATTGTTCACCGGCAACATCAATGCCGCCCGGTTGCAGCAGGCGCTGGGTCCGGTTGCCAATTGCGTATCGCCCTGCGTGCCCTTCAATATCTTTGGCGGCGCCGGATCGATCACGCCGGCGATGCTGGCCTATGTAGGGTTCGACGAACATGACCGCAGTTCGCAGGAATTGCAGGATTATACCGCGAACCTGTCGGGCGACCTGTTCGATCTGCCGGCGGGCCCGGTCGGTGTCGCCGTCGGTTACGAGCATCGCTATCAGCTGGGCAGCTTTACCCCCGATCCGGTCATCACGGCCGGACTTGGCGCCGACATTCCGGCCCAACCAGCTCGCGGACACTATAATGCGGACGAAGTCTACGCCGAAATCCGCGTCCCGCTGCTCAAGGACACACCCTTCTTCTATGCGCTCGATCTGGACGGGGCGGTGCGGCACGCCCATTACTCGACCAGCGGCAGCAGCACGACCTTCACCGGAAGCGCGCAGTGGAAACCGGTTTCCGATCTTCTCCTGCGCGCCTCCTATGCCGAAGGATTCCGCGCGCCCAGCATCGGGGAACTGTTCGGCGCGGCATCGCGCAGCGACGCACCGATAGACGATCCGTGCACCAATGTGGCAGGATCGCCGTTCCAGACCAACAGCACCGTTCGCGCCAACTGCATCGCCAACGGCGTTCCCGCCAATGGCAGCTATCAGGAGCCGACGGGCGGCCAGCTGGGCGTGCTGACGGGCGGCAATTCCAGCCTGAAGCCGGAAACGTCGAAAACCTGGCTGTTCGGCGGCGTCTATAGCCCCGGCTGGGCGCGCCGCACCGGCTTTGCCAGCCTGCTGAGCCTGGAGGTCAATTATTACGACATCACCGTCGACAATGCGATTTCCAACATCGCGCCGCAAACGACGCTGGAACGTTGCGCCTTCCTGGCGGATGCGCTGAGTTGCGCATCGGTGACGCGCACCTCCAATGGTCTGATTTCGCGCATCAACGGCGTGCTGCAGAATATCGGCAACATCAAGACCCGCGGCATCGACGTCACGTTCAACTATCGCACGCCGGAAACCACGGTCGGCAGCTTCGGTTTGTCGGCCAATGGCAATTTCCTGCTGAAATATACGGAGACCTTCCCCAGCGCGACCGGGTTCGACACGACGGACTATCTGGGAACGACGCGCGGCTTCCCTGACCAATCCTATCCCAAGTTCAAGGGTAATGCCGTACTGGACTGGAACCTGAAGGATTTCAGCGCTTCCTTTACCGGCCGTTACATCAGCGGCGTGGTTGAAAGCGACGGGCACAAGCTGAGCAATACTTTCTACGGCGACATCCAGCTGGTGTTCACGCCGGGCTTCCTGGACAAGCGCACCACCTTCACCATCGGCGTCAACAATGTCTTCAATCAGGATCCGCCCGCCTGCAACACCTGCACGGGACCCAATTTCGATCCCACAACCTACGACATTCCGGGACAGTTCGGCTATGCCCGCATAGCCTATAAGATGTGATTTGATGGAAGGAGGCGGGTTCGGTGCGACAGACCTGTTCCGCACCGAACGCGCCTACTTCTCCGCTGCTTTCACGAGCAGGATATGATGGGCGATGATCTTTCGCGCATCATCCTGCGGGTTCTGACCCCCGCTGTTCATTTCCAGAACATCGGACACGGCCCGATCGGGCAGGGCGCGGAGATCGCCTGGTGTAGCCCATCCGCCTGAAATCTGATAGATGACCTCATGGCGGCCTGTTCGACGGGTTGGCGCCGGAGCTTCATAGGCTGTGCCGGTTTGTGAACCGGCTTCCAAGGTTTTGAGATCGCCGCCTGGCTACTGCCGGATGTCATCAGAGCATATTCCATTCCCGACGCCGGACATCGGGTCCGGCACGGAATTGAAAGGTTGAGACAATGGCCCTCAAGGATATTCTGCCGGGTGAACTCGGCTTCGGCGCGGCGCCGCTTGGCAATATGTTCCGCGACATTCCGGAGGCGGAAGCGCTTGCGACGGTCGAGGCGGCATGGCAGGACGGCGTCCGCTATTATGACAATGCCCCTTTCTACGGCGCGGGTCTGGCCGAGATCCGCATGGGCGAGGCGTTGAAGGACAAGCCGCGCGCCGATTATGTCATCAGCACCAAGGTCGGCCGGTTGATCCTCGACGAGATTGAGGATGTGGGCGCGCGCGACCTGGGCGAAAAGGGCGGCGTCTTCCAACATGGCCGCCCCAACAGGATCGTGAACGATTATTCGGAAGATGCGACCTACCGGTCGATCGAGGACAGCCTGAAGCGTCTCAAGACCGACCATGTGGACATTGCCTGGGTCCATGACATCGCGCAGGATTTCTATGGCGACGAATGGCTCGCCATGTTCGAGAGCGCCCGGCGCGGCGCGTTCAGGGCGCTCGACCGGATGCGCGATGAAGGCGTGATCAAGGCCTGGGGCCTTGGCGTGAACAGGGTCGAGCCGATCGAACTGCTGCTCGCCCTTGAGGCACCCCGTCCGGACGGTTTCCTGCTGGCGGGGCGCTACACGCTGCTCGATCACGACCATGCGCTCCAGCGTGTCATGCCGATGGTCGCCGAGCGCGGTCTTGGGATTGTGGTTGGCGGTCCCTATAGTTCGGGCGCCCTCGTGGGCGGACCCAATTTCGAATATGCGCCCGCAACCCCCGCGATCCTCGACAAGGTTGCGCGCATCAAGGCGATCGCCGACCGCCATGGCGTGAGCATGAAGGCGGCAGGGCTGCAATTTGCGCTCGCCAACCCCGCGGTCGCGGCGGTCATACCGGGCGCCAGCCATCCGGGCCGCATCGCCGAGGACCGCGCCGCGCTCCAGGAAAACGTGCCCGCCGATTTCTGGCGCGAACTGCGGGCCGCCCGGCTCGTCAATCCAGCCGCCCCGCTGCCCATCGCCGACTGACCCGCAAGGCCGGAGGTGGCCGGGTCATGGCCCGGCCGCCTCATCCTTCGGCGAGGAAGGCCTGCATGCGCGGCACGGTGAAGTCGAGAAAGGCCCGCACGCGGGCCGGCAGGAATTGCGAACCGCGAAACAGGGCGTGAATATCATCTGCTTCGTCAATTTCGCCGTCGGCGAACAGTTCGATCAGTTCGCCACGCGCCAGGGCGCCGCGCAGATGATAGTCGGCGGTCCTGACGATGCCGACGCCCGCAATGGCCATCCGTCGAAGCGTCTCGCCATTATTGGCCAGAAGCGAACCGCTCAACATCCGCTCCACGATCCGCCCGCCTTCGCGCATCGGCCAGACCGGCATGGCGCGCCGGAAATTGAAACCCAGGCAATTGTGACCCGCCAGTTCCTCCGCCGTTCGCGGCGTGCCGTGGCGCGCGAGATAGGCGGGGGAAGCGACGATCCGCCGTCGTGTCTGGCCGATCCTGCGCGCCATCAGGCTCGAATCCTGGAGCTTGCCGACGCGGATGGCGACATCGGTGCGGTCGAGATACAGGTCGACGACATCGTCCGACAGGGACAGGTCGACGACGATCCTGGGGTAAGCCTCGAAGAAGGCGGGCAGGATCGGTTCGAGTGCCGTGGCTCCAAACGTCACCGAGGAGGTGACGCGGACCACGCCTTCGGCAGCGGCGCCGCCCTGCGCGATCTGTCGTTCCGTCTCCTCGATCCGGGCGAGCAGGGCCTGGCTGCGCTCATAATAATATTGCCCTTCGCCGGTCAGCGCCAGCCGCCGGGTCGATCGCTCGATCAGGCGCACGCCCAGCCGCGCCTCCAGCCGTGCGATCAGCTTGGACACGGTGGAGGGCGTCATCAGCATCAGCCGCGCCGCTTCGGAAAAGCTGCCAGCCTCCACGACCCGAACGAATACCATCATCTCGCCGGCTCGATTGTCCATGACCCACCTGTGATCCGGTTTCTCAAAAAGCGGAGGGATTATGCCTGCGCTGCGGGGGCATGTCGCCTGAATCCGTGAAGCAGGCTATCAGGTGACGAGGGAATGCTCCTCATCCATGGCGGGCGCGGCTATGGGGCGGCGCATCGGCACCATAGGCGCGGAACCGGCCCGACACATGCAGCGTCGCCAGAAACTGGAGCAGTCCGCTATAGTAGCGCCACTTCCCCGAAGGGGGCGACAGAGCCCACAGATCGGCCACGAAGCGAGGCCAGGGCATCCCCTCGACAGCGAGGGTGGCGACGGCGTTGCAGGCGACCAGTCCCCCAGCGGCTTCGGTGCTGACGGGCGTGCCATCGATGCGGTACAGCGCGGAATAACCCTCATTGCCGCGTGCCTGGAAAAAGCCGAGCAAGCGGTTGCTCAATGCCGCGGCGTTGGGATTGCGTCCCCACCACGCCTGATCGACCGACCAGTTCGCCGCCGTCCGGAAGGCATCGAACCGGAAGTCGCCATGCCCATGGTTGTGCCGCGGCTGCCCGTCAAATTCGGCATAATCGGGAGTCAGCGCGGTTTGCGGATGGGCGGCCTTGTCGAAGAAGCGGCGGCTTGTCTCGGCGATTTCCCGCCAGCGGGCGCGATCCTTCGGTTCGGGCGCGAACCGCGCCCATAGTTCGTAGAAGGCGGGCAGGTGATAGGATGGATCGGTGAAGGTGGCAGCGCCGCCGACCGGCACGAATACCACCTGCCCATGCTCCGCCGAGAACAGGGACCGCACGCCGTCGACGACACCGCCGTTCATGGCTTCCTTGTGCAGCATCGTGGTGAGCAGGGCGTCCGCCTGCGCGGCATAATCGTAGATGCCCCGGCCATTGCCCCAGCGGGCCGACGCCATGATGAGCGCGGTGGCGAAATATTCCTCACCGTCCGATGCGGGCACGGCGTCCCGCGCGCAGCCGGACGGCTGGCAGGTCCAGCGGAAATAACCGGCGCGTGGCCCCTGCCTGTAGCGCATGTGCGTGGCGGCCCAGTTCCACAAGGCGTCGAAGGCGGCCTTGCGGTTCATCTGCACGGCGATCATCATCCCATAGGACATGCCCTCGCTGCGTATATCGTCATTTCCCGTGTCGAGAATATAAGCCGCCGGGCCGTCAGGCGTGGCGGGCGCGGGATAATAGACGCGGTGATCGGCATCCCCCTCGAACAGCGATGCCCAGTAGCTCTGGAGCTTGCGGTCGATATCGCGTTTGCGCAGGCTTGGCCGCCATTCGCGGAACATGTTGCGATATAGGCCGGTTTCCGCCGCTCCGCGCGCGGACTCGGCCGAGGCGGGAAGGGATGCGGCGCAGATGACGGCGCAGGCGATAAGGCCGAGGAGGCGGCTGATCGCCGCACGGGCGGATGATCGGATCTTGCCGTGCATTCCGGCGTCCCTCGCGATGCCCGAGAAGATCATGGCCGGGGCTCCGGCAAGGCGGAGAGGGTGAAACTGTCTATGTCCAGCCATCCCCGGCTCGGTTCCTGATTATAGCAGGAGAGGGCGAATTGCTGCCCCTGGAAGGTGCCGGTCCGCCAATCATAGACCAGCGGGAAATCGCCGCCGACCTCGGTCCATCGGCGCCCGTCGAGGCTGTAGGCGACGCGGCCCGCAGCCTCGACGAAATCCATGTCGGTGCGCAGCCACAGCCGGTCGCCGCTGATCGGGACGGACGGGACGCGAATCTCCGTCCTTGGGCCGTCGCGCGTCGAATCCGTGACCTGCATGGTCAGCGCGCGGCGTCCGCCGGCGCCGCGTGTAACCGAAAGCTGGGCGCTGATCTTGCCGAAGGTGCCGAAGCCGCAAATATCCCCTGCGCGAATATGGGCGATGTCGAGCTTTGCGACTGCCCGGCTGCGCGGCCCCTGTCCCTTCTGCAACAGCGTGTTGCGCGCGGTCCAGATGCCGTCGGCCTGGGTCGGGCGCAATCGCAGGAAACCGGGGCGCTGGTTCAGCGACCAGCGGTCATCCTGGGGATTGTGATTCCACTGCCATTGCTTGCCCAGCGCCGGGCTGGAGAAATCGTCGGAGGCGGCCGGTTCGACAAAAGCCTTGCCCTGGATGGGCTTGGTCGCACGATCGGGCACGCGGCCGGGCGCCTGCGGCGTTCCCCAGACCGGCCAGTCGTCCTGCCAGAAGACCGGGCTGATGTTGGTCATGCGGCCGATCGGTCCAGCATCGACCATGACGAAGCCATAATAGTCGCCGTTCGGCAGATCGACGAGCGCGCCCTGATGGCCGCCCGTCCTGTCGTCGATCTGGGGTCGCGTTTCCCAGGGACCGGTCGGGCTGCGCGCGCGGGAGACGGTGAGGGCGAGCTTTCCCGGAATGGCGTTGAAGAGATAGTACCAGCCGCCGCGCTTGACGATCTTCGATCCTTCCGCGCCCTTGTTGAAATAGACGATCTGCGACTTTTCGACCGCCGTGAAATCCCTGTTCAGCGTCAGCAGCGTTACCGTGCCGTTCGATCCGACCGAAGTGGCGATATAGCCTGTGCCGTCATCATCGATGAACAGGCCGGGGTCGAACGCCTGCCGATCGAGTTCGCTGTAGGTCCATGGTCCGTCGGCCGATCTTGAGCGATAGATGCGTGTCTTCATGCCGACCGGCGTCACCGCGATGTAGAAGGTTCCCGCATGATGGCGCAGGCTGGCGGCGAAAAATCCATGGCGATAGGAGCCGCCGTCCTGCAGATCGAACTTCGGACTGCCGTCGAGCCGGGGCAGCACATGCCCCGCCAGCCGCCAGCTCACCAGATCCTTCGAATGAAGCAGGGTGATGCCAGGCGAATTGGCGAAGGTGGTGGACACGAAATAGAAATCCTCGCCCACACGGATGATGTCGGGATCGGGATAGTCCGCGAACAGTACCGGATTGCGATATGTGCCGTCGCCCTGGTCGGAGCGCCACGCCTGTGCGTCCACCGTGCTGGTGCCGATCATGCTTGCCAGTATCGAGAGGGCAGCCAGGCCGAAACGCTGCGCTATTCGTCCTTGATGCCATTTTTTCCGTATCGGGGAAATGGCCGCGGCAGATGTCAACCTGTTCCTGACCCGTATCATGCTGTTCTTTCCATTCGACGGGATAATTATCCCGTGGTTGACCGTTGAAATATTCAGTCACGGCGGGTGACAAGATGAGAATGGAAATTCCTGCTCCATATCTCGACTTGGTACCGACTCATCCAATTTTGAGCCGTATCAATCTGGTCTCCTGCAAAAAATGGGCACGGCATCGCTGATACCGTGCCCCAGTTGGGAGGATTTACCAGTTCGCGCGCAGGCCGATCACGAAATTTCGTCCGGCATATTGGCCGTTATAGGGGCGAGCCTCCTGCTTGTCGAAACGCGTCAGATTCACCTGCTTCAACAGATTCTGCGCCTGGATGGTGAAGATGAACCGATCATAGAATGGCAGCGGGAAAGAGACTTGCGCGTCCAGATAGTCAGTGGCGATGGTATAGAGGTCGCCGTTGACATTGTCGCATGGACAGACGCGGTTGAGATTTTCGTCCCGATGCACATAGGAAAGGCGCAACTGAATCGCCTTGCTCTCATAATAGGCTGTAGCATTGTAAGTCCACGGCGCCAGACCGGCGAGAAGAGCGTTGGGATTGAGTGTCGGGGGCACATTGCCCTGAAGCTTCTGCTTGATGTGCGTGACGTTGATGTTGAACCCCGTTCCCTTCACGAGGAAATCGGTGGGCTGTACCCACTGAAACTCCTGACCGGCCAGTTTGATGATGAGATCGGTATTGAGGCGTTGTGCCACCTGAATGACATAATTATTCGGTCCGCCACCAGCTGTAATGGCGGCCCGCTGGCGATCCGTCAGGGCATCGAAATTGATACCCAGTTCGCGGAAGGGGCGCTGGGTGTTCAGTATAAAGGGATAGTTGTAGATGTTTTTCCACCAGGCATTGAAAGTCAGGACGGTGCGCGACCGTGGATACCATTCTATGCCCAGATCATAATTATCGGCATAGAAAGGTTGCAACTTGGGGTTGCCGCTGCTGAAGGTGGTGGCATCCAGATCGAGGCTGAAATTGGGTTGCAGGTCTGCTGGATTGACGCCTGTCACTGTGCGCGCGGCCGCTCCGCGCAGCACGAGATTGCGTTGCAGCATATAGGCAAAGTTGGCGCTGGGCAGCCAACTGTCATATTTGTTGGAGAAGCTGCGGATCGTAACGCCCGTGCCGCCGATCAGGATGATATCGTTCACCCGGCCATTGGCGCGTTGAAAGGTATTGGCATAGCGCACGCCAGCGTTGAAGCGCAGTTCCCGGCCAAAAATCTCCTTGGTGCCGTCAACCATCAGATAAGCGGCATGGGTGTCTTCCAGCAGGTCGCGCCGCGCGAAGGAACTGAGATAGCTGGTCGGATCGGTCCCCGGATTGATACTTTCGCGGAAATAGTTGATGTCGACGGTATCGGCGATCTTGTCGAAGTCCGGCACCAGCCAGCCATTGTTGAATCCGGCGTCGAAGGGCGCGCCCTTGAACAGCGACATGGAGGGCAAGGGTACCATGTAATTGGAGAGCTGCGAGTCCGGAATCGCTTCCAGCAACGACTTCTCGGTCGATGTGAAGGTCGTGCCGCACTGGCCGCGCATGAAGCACCCGGCCGTCAGGCCGCCGCCATATTGGGTGATGCGACGATCGAACCGGTTTCTCATATAACCGACGGAAAACTGGATATCCTTGGCATCGCCGGCGACCAGGTCGAAACGATAGGCCTTCTGTTCCAGCTTCTGGCGCGTGATGCTGATCGAGGCGCTGTTCCACGAATAATTGTTGAACGACGCCAGGTCGATATTGCTGTCGATGGACGGGGTGAGATCGCCGGGCCGATAGGTGTAGGTCGCATATTGCCCGGTGGCGACCGGGGTCAGGTCGACCGGCGGCAAGGTCTGCTGTGGAATGCCGGCCGGACTGAAATTCAGGGGAACGCGGCCGGGCGCCGACTGCATCGTATATTGCAAGGCTTCGTTTGTCAGGCGCCCGCTGTTCATCATCCCCGACATGGAGAAGCGCAGATTGGGCCCAATATCCCAATCCATGCCCGCCGAACGGTAGAAGAGGCTGGAGGGGGTGTTGCCGCCGTCCGACTGGTTCAGGAAATAGGTGTTGGCGAAAGTACCCGATGTCAGAACTTTCTGGTCGTTCAACTGAAAATCAATCGGAATCTGGTTATTGTAGCTCCGCACGACCATCATCAACTGATGCTGGCGGAATCTGTTCTTCACGTCGCTGAACAAGGTATCGACGTGGAAGCGCAAATCCGGATTGGGACGATATTCGAAGTTGAACGATCCCCCCAGGCGACTGCGCTTGCCCACCGTTTGTTCCGCACGCATCAGGCGCGGAACCAGCGCGTAGCTCAGGTCCTGGCAACTGAGGCCCGACGTACCCCCGGGCGCATTGTTGAGGCACATGACGAGGGGGCTTCCTGCGGGGCCAAGGCCCAGCTCGCCCGGAACATTGGCCGGGACGGTCCTCAATGTGGCGCCGGCGCCGCCGCCATAGCCGCCGGTGAGGAGATTGTTCGAATTGCAGCCGGTGCTGGGATTGGCGGTCGTCGGACGCGGGCAGACCTGCGAGACGTTGAGCGTCGTCCAGCCGATCGTATCGAAGCTTTCGCTGCGGTAATTCCGTTGGGCATAGGCGAGCGCGCCCAATATCCCGAACTCGCCGATGCCCGTGTCGAACGTATCGCTGACGATCATGGCCGCGCGCGGAGTCGTGGAACCGTTCGCGTCCTGATATTGCCCTTGCGCCTGAAGGCTGATGTTGAACCCTTTGCGGTCGAAAGCCCGCAGAGGCTGGAGGTCCACGACGCCTGCGGTGCCGCCCTCGACCATGTCCGCGGTGGGGGATTTGCTGAGCGTGAGGCGGCGGAACAGTTCGTTCGGCAGGACATCCAGCCCCGATCCGCGTCCTTCATTGCCGGAAAATGCCGAAGTGGTGGTCGCAAACCCGTTGATCGTGGTGACGGTGAAGCCGGCGCTGAGGCCGCGGACATTGATCGTGGTTCCTTCCCCGGCGCGGTCGCGGTCGATTTGCACGCCGGGCAGGCGCTGCAGCGATTCCGCCAGATTGAGGTCGGGAAACTTGCCGACATCTTCGGCATAGATGGAATCGATGAAATTGGTCGCGCTCTTCTTGGCGTTCGCCGATTCGGCGAGCGACTGACGATAGCCGGTGACGATGATGTCGGAGGGTCGAACGTCTCCGATACCGGTGGACGAGCCTTCTCCCTGCCTGCCGCTCTCCGCGCCATCTTGTAGGGAGCCGCCGGTTGCCGGTGCGCTGGCAGCATCCGGAGGAAGCGAATTCTGCCTGTCGCCTGCGCTTCCCTGGGACTGGCTTGTCGAACTTGGAGTTGCGGTCTGCTTGGTGTGCGGCGCTTCCTGCGACCGCGACGGCGCTGAGTAAAGCGTGGCGACAGCCAACCCCGCCGTCGTCAGATGTTGCGCCAGACGCAACCGGGCTACCCTGGCCTTCATGATCCCTCTCCCTGTTATCGCTCCACATCGCGAGCATATTTTTCGCCTGGTCGCACGAACCCGGCCCCACAGCCCCGATCACCGGGGTAATGGTGTAGTTAGCGTTACCAATTTTTCGCGAACGTTGACGTCTTGCGCGTCACGAGTCTGACCAATGACTAAATATTGGTCAGATAGATTTCAACAAGAAAATTCACGGGGATAATGGAAAGGTCCGTTCAGGCCTGTGTGCTGAACTTTCTCCGTTGCGCGGCGACGCGCTGCTTGGCCAGTTCGACCTCATGAACTTCGGTTGCCAGCAAAATCGAATCCAGCACGCGGGTCAGGTGCTGGCGCATGGCATTTCGGGCGGCGGACGCATCCCTTCTGGCAAGGGCGGCATGGATCCGGGCGTGCTCCTCGATCCGGGGGATCACGCCGGCGGCATGGGCCTTGCTGGCCATCAGCCTGTATTCGGGAGAATGTTCGCGTGCCGTCCAGAGCGCCTCGACCGCATTGACGAGCGCACTGTTCTGGGTTGCTTCAGCGATCAGCAGATGAAATTCCCGGTCGGCCGCTTCGGATCGCGAGATATTGCCCGTTGCGCCTAACTCTATGTCATCAAGAAGCTTTGCGAGCGAACCGAGCTGCTCTTCGGTAATGCGGCTGGCGGCCAGTGCGCATACCTCGCCTTCGATCAGCCTGCGGGCTTCCAGAATCTCGAAAGGCCCCATTCCCGCCTCTCCGGTTTCGGCCGGGGTAGAGGAGGAGAGGATATACACGCCCGCCCCCACCCGCACTTCGACCAGTCCTTCGGTTTCAAGCGCAAACAGCGCCTCGCGGACGGTGGGCCGCGAAACGCCATATTCGGCCGCCAGCAGGCGCTCTGCCGGCAGGCGCTGTCCGATGGAGAATTCTCCGCTGCAAATCCTCTCCCGCAGGGCGGCTGCAATGCGGGCGTACAGGCGACTGGTGCCGGATGAAGACATGCTTGCCGCTTAACCCGAGCCGCGTCGGTGTCAACGGTCGGGCTATTTTTATTGAATTGGTCAGGCAAATATGCCACCTGTGGTCAGTCATATCGGAAGAGGATTGGTGATAGATGTCGGCGAATAAAGGTTGGCCATCGGAGAATGATCGGGATCAGAGCGGTCCAGCCCCAGCGTCGCCACACGGAATGCGAAGCGCCAGGATCATGGATGCGAAGGTGATCGTGACCTGTCCCGGGCGCAATTTCGTGACGCTGAAGATCGTCACGGAGGAGGGGGTATACGGCCTTGGCGATGCGACGCTGAACGGCCGGGAGCTGTCCGTGGTGAGCTATCTTCAGGATCATGTCATCCCCTGCCTGATCGGGAGGGACGCGCACCGGATCGAGGATATCTGGCAATATCTCTACAAGGGCGCCTATTGGCGGCGGGGTCCCGTCACCATGACCGCCATTGCCGCGGTCGACATGGCGCTGTGGGACATCAAGGGCAAGATTGCGGGCCTGCCCGTCTATCAGCTGCTCGGCGGGGCCAGCCGGGAGGGGGTGATGGTCTATGGCCATGCCAACGGCAAGACGATCGAGGATACGATCGAGGCCGCGCTCGACTATCAGCGTCAGGGCTACAAGGCGATCCGCATCCAGTGCGGCGTGCCGGGCATGGCGTCCACCTATGGGGTCAGCAAGGACAAATATTTCTATGAGCCTGCCGACGCCGACCTGCCGACCGAGAATGTCTGGAATACGTCCCGCTACCTTCGCGTGGTGCCCGAACTCTTCAAGGCGGCCCGCGAGGCGCTGGGCTGGGACGTGCACTTGCTGCACGACATCCACCATCGGCTGACCCCGATCGAGGCGGGGCGGCTGGGCAGGGACCTGGAACCCTATCGCCCCTTCTGGCTGGAGGATGCGACGCCTGCGGAAAATCAGGAAGCCTTCCGGCTGATCCGCCAGCACACCACCGCGCCGCTGGCGGTGGGCGAGATCTTCAATTCGATCTGGGATGCCAAGGACCTGATCCAGAACCAGCTGATCGACTATATCCGCGCGACGGTGGTGCATGCGGGCGGCATCACCCATCTGCGCCGCATCGCTGCCCTGGCCGATCTCTACCAGGTCCGCACCGGCTGTCATGGCGCGACCGACTTGTCGCCCGTCTGCATGGCCGCCGCGCTGCATTTCGACCTGTCGGTGCCCAATTTCGGCATCCAGGAATATATGCGCCATACCGCGGAGACCGATGCGGTCTTCCCCCATGCCTACAGCTTCGCCGATGGCATGATGCATCCGGGCGACAAGCCGGGCCTGGGCGTCGATATCGACGAGCAACTCGCCGCCCAATATGAGTATCAGCGCGCTTTCCTGCCTATCAACCGGCTCGAAGACGGCACCATGTGGAACTGGTGAGCACGGTGCCGGTCGGTTGGCGCCCCATGGGAGCTGGGGCATCGTGGCTGGCAGGCGGGTTGCTTGCCCTTTCCGTTCCGAGCGTGGCCCATGCCTGTTCCGCGCCGGTCAGCATTTGCGACAGGGCGACGGCGGGCGGCATCCCCTTGATCGCCAAGGGGCGTCCGATATCCGTCGTCGTGGATGCCGGGGCCGATCCGGCGGTGCTGGCGGCCGCGCAGGGCTTTGCCGGGGACATCGGCCGCGTCGCGGGGAGCGCCGCCGCGGTGCTGGACCGGCCGTCGACAGCGGCGGATGCGGTCGTGCTGATCGGGGAGCTGGGCCGCAGCCCGATGATCGACCAGCTGGTCGCCGCCGGCCGGATTTCGTCTTCGGACCTTGCCGGGCGATGGGAAGCCTATCGCCAGATCATTGTGGACCGGCCTTATCCCGGCATCGCAAGGGCGCTGGTCATCATGGGCGCGGATCGGCGGGGCACCGCCTTTGGCGCCTACGACCTGTCGGAAAAGATCGGGGTGTCGCCCTGGAACTGGTGGGCGGATGTCCCGGTGCGCCGTCGGTCCGACCTCTTCGTGACGGCGGGCACCCGTACCGATGCCCCCAGGGTCAGATACAGAGGCATCTTCATCAATGATGAGGAGCCTTCCTTCGGCACCTGGGCGCGCACGAAATTCGGCGGCGTGAATGCGAAACTCTACGCCCATGTCTTCGACCTGATTCTGAGGCTGAAGGGCAATTATCTCTGGCCCGCCATGTGGGGCAAAGCGATCGGCGCGGACGATCCTGAAACGATGAGGCTGGCCGACGCCAGAGGCATCGTCCTGGGCACCTCCCATCACGAGCCGATGACGCGGGCGCAATCCGAATGGCATCGCGACAGGGAAAGGGGCGTCACGGGCGGGGCGTGGGATTATACGACCAACGCGGACAATCTGCGCAGATTCTGGCGCGGCGGCATCGAACGGATGATATCGGACGGCAGCCGTGCCCGGCCGATGGAGCAGCTCGTCACGATCGGCATGCGCGGCGACGGCGACGAGCCGATGGGCGAAGGCACGGCCATCGGCCTGCTGGAGCGCATCGTCACCGATCAGCGCCGCATCATCGCCGAGGTCACGAAGCGGCCGGCCGCCGATACGCCGCAGGTCTGGGCGCTCTACAAGGAGGTGCAGGATTATTACGACAAGGGGCTGAAGGTTCCGGACGACGTCACGCTGCTCTTCGCCGACGACAATTGGGGACAGGTGCGCCGTCTTCCCACCAGCGATCTCCATCGCTCCGGCGGCTACGGCGTCTATTATCATTTCGACTATGTCGGCGGCCCGCGCAGCTATAAATGGATCAATACCAACCAGATCGAAAAAACCTGGCAGCAGATGGACCTGTCCTATCGGCGGGGGGCGAAGGCGCTGTGGGTGGTCAATGTCGGCGATCTGAAGCCGATGGAATTTCCGATCGACTTCTTCCTGAAGATGGCCTGGAACCCCGAGGCCATGACGCCCGAGGCGCTGGCCACATTCCCGCGCGAGTGGGCGAGGGCGATATTCGGAGACGGGCTGGCCCCGGCGATCGGCGATCTTGTCAGCGACTATTCCCGCCTTGCCGCGCGCCGCAAGCCGGAATTGGTCGATGCCGGAAGCTTCGCGCTGGGAGCGGTTTCGCCCCGGTCCCTGGACGGTGGCGAATTCGCGGCCATGGTCGATGAATGGGATGATCTGGCGCGGCGGACGGCCGCGATCGGGCGCCGATTATCTCCGGACCAGAAGGATGCCTGGTTCCAGCTTGTCGAATATCCGGTCGCTGCCATGACCAATCTCTACCATCTCCATTATGCGGTGGCGTGGAACCGGCGACTGGCCGCCGCCCAGGATAGACGCGCCAACGCGTTTGCCGACGAGGCGGAGGCGGCCTTCCGCAAGGATCGCGCCCTCGCTGATGCCTATCATGCGCTCAATGGCGGCAAATGGGACGGCATGATGCTTCAGACCAAGTTCGGCTACACGTCATGGAACGATCCCAAGACGGAAGTGATGCCTGCTTTGGTCCGCATCGGGACCGTCGGGACGAAGAGTCCTGCGATCCATTTCGCCAAAGTGGGTCGAGCGCCGGGGATTGTGTCTGGCGTGGAGGCATCCGAATTCCTCCAGAAGGCCGGTGGTGGTGGTCTGGAATGGCAATTCATCCCGCGCCTTGGCCGAACGGCGGGCGCCGTCGTCGCATTGCCGCAGGGGCGTCCCGCTACCAGCCCGGCGGACGGTGTTCGCATCGACTATCGGATGAGGCTGGCCAGCGCAGGGGAGGCGACGCTGCGCCTTTACATGATCCCGGCGCTCGACACCGATGGCGGCGGCGGACTGCGGATCGGCGTGTCGGTCGATGGCGGGCCGGTCAAGGTCGCGACCATGAATCTGAAGGTCGATGGCCCTGACTGGTCGCGGGCGGTCCGGGACAATGGCTTTCCCCTTGATGTCGCGGTGGGGAAATTGGCGGCGGGCCATCACAAGGTGAGCCTGTGGCGCATCGATGACAATATGGCGGTGCAGAAACTCGCATTGTTCAGTGGACCGCCGCCCTTGGACTATCTGGGGCCGGCAACGGGCGCATCATCAGGCCGTTGACAGGGGAAGTGCGGGCTGAAGGCGCTCGGAATGGGGGCGTCTTCAACGTGCGCGTTAGCCCGCCGGTCGGCGTCATATCCACGTCTCCAGCCTGACCGTCTTTGGGCGGCCATAGTGTATATTGGTGCCGGGGTTGCGCGCAGCTTTGATCCGGAGGGGGACGCCCTGACGGTCGATGTCGGGTTCGCGTGGCCTGAAGACGGAAGCAAATGAATGTTTTGGAAGGATAAAAATTCTTCCGATGAATTTCTCCCAATAGATTCAATGCTCATCCCTTTGCAACAAATGGCCGCCCCTCAAGGCAATAGCTCTCAAATCTGTTGCTCGCCGCTTCCAGTCATGGATGTGCGGTTCGCGGCGGGATAAGCCTCGGTTCGTCGCGCGAACTACTCCAATGGCCTGCCCAAGTATCGCTGACCCCCTTCTGTTCATGCGTGAGAAAGGTTAATCTGAACAGGCAGGAATGAACCATGGCGCCCTTTCGCGGCGCCGTGGCGCACGTTTTATGAAGGTTAATGGAGGGGGTTCTGACAGCCGAAAACGCCAATCACGCGGACGGCAGTCGGACGGAAGCTGCGGTCATGCAGGCCCGACGGTCGAATTTTGAAGGAGTAGCGTGATGCGTATCATTTCCACAAAGCCCAAATATCTCCTGATGCTTGCCCTGCTTTCCGGTGCGGCATCGACGAGCCTGTCCGCTCAGGCGCAACAGGCGCAGGAACCACCCGCCGCCGACGTTTCGGCGAGCGTCGCCATGCCTGCGGCGGAGACGACCGCGGGGCCGGAGATCAAGGGCATCATTTCCGCGCGCAGCGGCGACAAGATGCAGGTGACGGCCGCCGACGGCACCAAATCCGTCATCGTCATCAACGACGCCACCAAGATCAGCGCCAGCAAGGGCTTTTTCGGTCTCAACCGCAGCAGGCTCGCCGCGACCTCGCTGCTGAACGGCCTGCCGGTGACGGTCAAGACGTTGCAGTCGGGTGAAGGACTGGTCGCGAGCCAGATCAATCTTCAGAACAAGGATCTCAAGACCGCCTCGATGATCCGCAACGGCACCGAGCAGGGCTTTGCCGAACAGACGGCGGCAACCGAGGCGCTGCGTGGGCGCATGGGCGAGATCGACCAATATAATGTCAAGAGCACGACGAACGTCAATTTCGACACGGGCAAGGCAGTGCTGTCGCCCCAAGCGAAGAATGATCTCTGTGCCGCGGCAACCGCTGCCCAGGGCATGAGCAATGCCCTGCTGCTGGTCGTCGGCTACACCGATTCCACCGGCGACGAAGAATATAATCAGGTGCTCAGCGAAAAGCGCGCCGGTCGCGTCGTCAATTATCTTCAGCAGGCCTGCGGCTGGAAGCCCTATCGCATGCTGACGCCCACCGGCATGGCCGAAGCGGACCCCCTGGCGAGCAACGATACGCCCGAGGGCAAGGCGCAGAACCGCCGCGTCGCGGTGAATATCCTGGTCAGCAAGGCCGTCGACGGGCTGTGAGCTGCGCGGGGCGGGCCATGCCCGCCCCCGACTTTCCACATCCCATCATCTATATTCGCCAATCTCTATGCCATGGCGATTGAGCTTGTCGTAGAAGGTCTTGCGGGGCAGGTGCAGTGCCGCCATCGCTGATCGGGCATCGCCTCTCACCCGCTCCAGCACCTGTCGGATGACGGATGCCTCATATTGATCGACCCGTTGGCTGAGCGGCAGGCCGGTATCCTGCTTCACCTCTTCCCTTTCCATGCCCAGCAGGACTCGCTTGGCGTAATTGGCCAGCTCCCGCACATTGCCGGGCCAGTCATGCTCGCTCAACCGCGCCCGCACCTCGGCACCGACGTCAGGCACCTGCCGTCCCAGCTGATCCGCCGCCTGATGCAGCAGATAGCCGAACAGCAGGGGCACATCCTCCCGCCGGTCGCGTAAGGGCGGAATGCGCAGGCGCACCATGTCGAGGCGATAGAGCAGGTCCGCGCGAAACCGTCCCTCCGCCACGCTGCTGTCGATGCCGGGCTTTGTCGCGGCGATCACGCGCATGTCCAGCGGCTGCGGCTGTTCAGCGCCCACGGGATGGATTTCCCGTTCCTCCAGCACGCGCAGCAATGATCCCTGAAGCCGGGCGGGGCTGCTTTCGATCTCGTCGAGGAACAGGGTGCCGCGATGGGCGCGGGCGATGCGTCCGGACTGGGTGAGCTGGGCGCGACCCTCCTGGCCGAAAAGGTCCGCCTCCGCGATGGTATCGGGCAAGGCGGCGCAGTTGATGGCGACGAAGGGGCGGCCGCGGCGGCGGCTCCAGCGGTGCAGCAGCGTCGCGACCAGTTCCTTGCCCGTCCCGGTTTCCCCTTCGATCAGGATATCGACATCGGCATCGGCGATCTGGCGCATATGTTCGCGCAGCCGCACCATGGCCGGGCTTTCGCCGATGAGCGGTTCGCCCCCCGCGCTTTCGGCGGCGGCGGCGCGCAGGCGTCGATTGTCGAGCACCAGCGCCCGCATCTCCAGCGCACGGCGGGCGGCCGCGATCAGATGGTCGGTGGCGAAGGGCTTGGCGATGAAATCGAATGCCCCCTGCTTGAGCGCGGATACCGCCATCGCCACGTCGCCATGCCCAGTCATCAGGATCACGGGGATCTGGTGGTCGACGGCCGATATGCGGCGGAACAGTTCCAGCCCGTCCATGCGCGGCATGCGGATGTCGGAGATGACGGCACCGGTGAACTTCGCGTCGAGTTGCGCAAGGGCTTCGGCGGCATCGGCAAAGCATGTCACCGGTATGTCCGCCAGATCGAACGACTGCGCCAGCGCGCTGCGCAGGGCATCGTCATCGTCGATGAGCAGGAGATGCGGAATATCGGTCATGCCTTCACCAATGTCATGCGAAAGACGGTGTGGGGGGCGTCAGCGACAAGATCGAGCGTGCCGCCAAATTCCACCATGATGTCGCGCGCTATATGGAGGCCGAGACCCAGCCCACCCGGTTTGGATGTCGCGAAAGGGACGAAAAGCTCGTCGCGCAGGGCGGGATCGATGCCCGGCCCGCTGTCCCGCACGTCGATGCACAGGCGGTCGCCATGATCGGCCAGATCCACCGCGACCCAGGCGTCTTCCCGGCCCGCCACCGCATCGAGGGCATTGTGGAGCAGGTTGACCAACACCTGTTCGAGCCTGATCCGGCCCGCTCGCACGGTCAAGGCCGGGTCTGGGTCAGGCAGTGTCAGCCGGACGCCCGCGTTGCGGAACCGGTCGGCGACCAGCACGCGCACGCCCTCCATCGCCTGGATGAGAGGCACGGGGCCGACTTCCCCCACGCCGCGCCGCGCGTAACGGCGCAACTGCGCGGTGATGCTGCCGATCCGGTCGGTCATGGCAATGATTTCGCGCAGGTTGGCGCTGGCCTTGTCCGGCCTGTCCCGTTGCAGGAACAGTTCCGCATTTTCAGCGAAGGTCCGGATGGTGGCGACGGGCTGGTTGATTTCATGCGCGACGCCCGCCGACACCGTACCCAGCGTGCCGAGCCGGTTGGCATGGGCCAGCTCTTCCCGCGCCTGGCGGTAGCGCCGGTCGGCAAGGGTCCGCGCCTCCATCTCATGCCCCAGCGCTTCCGTCCTCAGCGCCACCTCCCGTTCCAGCCGTTCGCGGTATCGCGCGGCCCGGCGGCGGCGCACGATCGTCCAGCCGACGGCGACGCCCAGCAAGGCCAGGAGGGCGGCGAAGAGGATGGTCGCGATGCGCGCGCGTTGCCGGACGGATGCCAGGCCCTCGCCAATGGGGGTCACATAGTAAAGCCGCCATCCGGCCACCGGCACGGACAGGCTGGCGCTCATCGCTTCGCTGCCGTCACGCATGCGGGCGCTGCCGTCGGGCCGCATCTGCATGCCGATCGGGGTCAGGGGCGCGCCGCCGAACTGCAAGGCGCGCTGGATGCGGCCGCGCAGCGCGCCGGGCACCGGCCGCAGCGCGAAGAAGCGCCGGACAGGATCGCTGCTCAGCAATAATATGCCGTTCTGGTCCGCCACGAACGTCCAGGCCCGCCGATCGGCCCAGGCGCGTTCGATGGCGTCGAATTCCACCTTGACCACGATGACGCCGATCGGTCCCTCGGCATTTTCGACACGGCGCGAGAGATAGAGGCCTGGACGCCGGCTGACCGTGCCCAGCGCAAAATATTCGCCGCCTCCCTTGCGCCATCCCAACTGATAATAGGGCCGGAAGCTATAATCCTGTCCGACGAAGCTGTCGGGTTTGCGCGCGTTCGATGCCGCGATGGTGCGGCCGGATGCGTTCAGGATGAAGATCGCGGCCGCACCCGTCTTGTCCGCCAGCAGCGCCAGCTTGTCGTTGAGCGCCATGCCGACATGACCCGAGCGCAGTGCTTCATGAAGGTCGGGATATTCGCCCAGCACGACCGGAATGAGGCGGAATTTCTGCAATTCCGACTCCAGCAGCCGCAGTCTTGCACGGGTCTGCGTGATCGCGTCTTCGCGCTGGTCGGCGAGAAATTCGGTCCGGGCGCTTTGTTCGTAGCGGGCGGCGAAGAGCCAGCAGGCGCCGATCGCGGCGATCAGCAACAGCAGGGGCATCCAGGCGGAGAATCGCGTGAGGCGCATTTGTGTGGATTATCACACAATTGTATATCTGGCGATGTCGAAAATGAAACTAATGGCGCCGTCCAATATCCGAAATTCCACATAAAATATCATATAATCAATATGATAATGGAAATTTCCGCCCTGATTGCATCGGCCGGATCAAAGCGCGACCATCGCGGTCAATCGTCGGCGGGCAAAGCCGGCGACCCTGGAGATGGAGCGCCTGCACATGATCAGCCCGAATTTCACCCCCAGCGATGGTCCGCCGCAAAAGCGGGGCTTCGGCTCGCAGCTTTACGTGCAGGTTTTGGTCGCGATCATGGCGGGCGCCCTGCTGGGCCATTTCTGGCCAGCCTATGGCGAAGCGCTCAAGCCGCTGGGCGACGCGTTCATCAAGCTGGTGAAAATGGTCATCGCCCCCGTCATCTTCCTGACGATCGTCACGGGGATCGCGGGCATGAAGGAACTGGGATCGGTGGGCCGCGTCGCGGCCAAGGCCTTCGCCTATTTCCTGACCTTTTCCACCCTGGCGCTGATCGTCGGCCTGATCGTCGCCAATCTCGTGCGGCCCGGCGCCGGCATGAACATCGACCCGGCGACGCTCGACGGCGCGGCCGTCGCAGATTATGCCGCCAAGGCGCATGAAACCACGCTGACCGGATTCCTGCTGGACGTCATCCCCTCGACCCTGCTGGGGGCTTTCACCGGCGGCAATATCCTGCAGATCCTGCTGATCGCCATCCTGTTCGGCATCGCCATCAGCCTGGTCGGCGAGCCCGCGCAGCCGGTCGTCCGTTTCCTGGAGCGTCTCAGCCTGATCGTCTTCAAGCTGGTTGCCATCCTCATGCGCGCCGCCCCGATTGGTGCGTTCGGCGCCATCGCCTTCACCATCGGCAAATATGGCATCGGCAGCCTGGCGAGCCTGGGGGCGCTGGTCGCGACCTTCTACCTGACGTCGGCGCTGTTCGTGGTCGTGGTGCTGGGCACGGTCGCGCGCCTCAGCGGCTTTTCGATCTTCCGGCTGCTGCGCTATCTGAAGGCGGAACTGCTGCTGGTGCTGGGCACATCCTCCTCCGAAGCGGCGCTGCCCAGTCTGATCGACAAGATGGAGCGGGCCGGGTGCGAGAAGTCTGTCGTCGGGCTGGTGGTGCCGACCGGCTACAGCTTCAACCTGGACGGCACCAACATCTACATGACGCTGGCCGCGCTGTTCATCGCGCAGGCCACCGGCGTGGAACTGACGCTGGGGCAGGAAATCCTGCTGCTGGGCGTGGCGATGCTCTCGTCCAAGGGCGCGGCGGGCGTGACCGGAGCCGGGTTCATCACCCTGGCGGCGACGCTTTCGATCGTGCCGACGGTGCCGGTGGCGGGCATGGCCCTGATCCTGGGCGTCGATCGCTTCATGAGCGAATGCCGCAGCCTGACCAACTTCATCGGCAATGCGGTGGCGACCATCGTCGTCGCCCGCTGGGAAGGCGCGCTGGACCGGCGCAAGCTGGACGACGCCCTGGCCGGCCGATTGCCCGCCGCTCCCGCGATCGAAATGGTCGCCGAGCGGGCCGCCGCCTGATCATAGAATAAGAAGGGCGCGCCGCCCGAGGCAGCGCCCTCCGACTGGAGAGGATATATGACCCTACGCCCGCTCTGCTGGGTGGCGGCGCTTGCCTGCGCGACGCCCGCTTTCGCCGAAACGCCCGCCTATCCCGCCGCCGCGCAGGGCGACGGCGCCACGGTCAACGGCTATAATCTGTCCCGCTGGGCCGAGGACTGGCGGGTCTATCGCGACCCGGCGAAGCGCGACGACCCGCTCGACCGGCTCAAATATATCCCCTTGGACGATGATGGCGACATCTACCTGACGTTGAGTGGCGAAGCGCGGCTGCGCATGAACCTGACCGGCAACCCGCAACTGATCGAGGGACCGGAACAGCGGCAGGACATTTTGCGGCTGGTGGCGGGCGCGGACCTGCATGTGGGCGATCATCTGCGCTTCTATGGCGAAGTGGCGCACGGCCAGATCAGCGGCAGGAATATCGGAACCCCGTCTGGCACCTTCAACAACCGCTTCGTCTATCAGCAATATTTCGCCGAAGCGACGGGCCGGATCGCCAATGTCGATCTGGGCGTGCGCTATGGCAGGCAGGAATTCATCGATGGTCCGAACCTGCTGATCTCCCAGCGGGACAACAACACGATCCGCTTCGTGCTGAACGGCACGCGGGTCTGGGCGCGCACGCCCACGATGCGCGCGACGCTGTTCGACTTCGAGACGACGGATCTCGGCAATGGGGGGCTGGGCGACGATGTTCCCGACAGGAACCGGCGCTTCAGCGGCGTTTCGGCTGGCTTGGTGGTGCCGCAGAACTGGCTGGGCGGATCGAAGCTCTTTTTCGACCCCTTCTTCTGGCGGAGGCGCAACCGCGTCGGCACCTGGGGCGGGATCGTGGCGCCTGCGGTACGCTATTATGCCGGGGCGCATCTGTGGGGCGATGTCGGCCGCCTGGCGATCGATTGGACGCTGGTGCACCAATATGGCGAGTTTCAGGACCGGCCGATCAATGCCTGGCAGGCCTTTTTCGCGCAGAACTGGCGGATCGGGGAAGGAAAGACCGCACCCCGCGTCGGTCTGCATGCCGATTATGGCAGCGGCGGGGGGGGCTATAGCCAGGGAACGCTGCGCAACGCCTATGCGCCCTATGGCAACAATATCTATTTCAGCTACGGCCTGTTCCTGACCGCGACCAACATGATCGCGGTGGCGCCCAACATCAGCTTCAGTCCGGCCAGCAAGCTGCGCGCGTCGGTGGAATATCAGTTCACCTGGCGCGACGATGAGCGCGATGCCGTCTATCGCGCGAACTACACCCCCTATGTCGGGACGCAGTCGGTCGCGGGGAAAGCGGTCGCCCAGCTCGCTCGCGCGCAACTGGTCTACAGCATCGCTCCGCGGCTGACGCTGACGACCCGCGCGGAATATCTCCGGGCGGGAACGGTGCTGCGTCGCGCAGGTTATGCCGATTCCGCTTTTCTGGGAACGTGGATCAGCTTCCGCTTCTAGGGCGCCAGGTCGATGGATTTCACCTCCGCATCGGGAAGCGCGAAGCCCATGATCCGGGCCAGGGTCGGCGCGATGGACAGCATGTCGATCTCGCCGAGTTTTCTCCCCGCCGGGATGCCCTTGCCCATGATGAGAAAGGTCGATCGCAAATTGGCCGGTCCAGGGAAATAGCCGTGCATGCCCTTGACCGGCGTGGGCGCGACGACCGGAGCGCTGGCGCCGCGGAAGATGTCGGTGACGAAACCGGGCTTGAGATTGACATAGAAGCTGGCCTGCGGATTGCCGCCCATGTGCGCGATCTTCAGCCGGTCGGCTATTTCGGCGATACCGTTGGCGGGGTACGCCGCGAGCCGGTCGAGCAGCTTTTTGACCCGCGCCGTCAGAGCGGCATCGTCCGGCCGCGCCAGCATGATCGCGGCCGATCCGCCCGAAATCCACGGCATGGCGAGCCAGGAGGCGACTTTCCCGTCCGCGTCCAGTGTGATGAGTTTCTCATCGATGAAGGGACGAAACAGGTTCAGCCCCATGCTCGTCGCTTCGAAACCATGGTCGCTGACGAGCGCGATGACGGCATCGGGACGGGCTGCCTGTTCGGCATCGACCAGCCGGCCGACGATCGCGTCGATCTTTTCCAGCACCGCCTTCGCTTCGGGCGTGCCCGGACCCCTGGCATGTTGTTCATGATCGAGGGCGGTCAGGTAAACGGTCAGGAAATCCGGCTTGTGCGCGGCGATCAGCGCCGTGGCGAACCGGCCGCGATTTTCATCGCCCGGCAGGCTTTCGTCGATGCCCGTCGCATAGGGCTCGCCGACGGTCTGCTCCAGTTCCGTCTTTAGGCCCGGCGTCGCCAGCGCATCGAGCAGCAGCGCATCATCCGCATGGCCGGTGCGCCAGATCTGGGGCAGGTTCCATGTCACGCCCTTCGCCGCGACCGAGACCGGCCAGTGGACATTGCCGGTCGAAAGGCCAGCCTTCGACGCCGCTTCCCACAAGGTCGGCGCCTTGATGGAGGAGGCATACCAGAACCAGCCGCCCTGGTTCATCTGCATGGGGTCGAAGCTGTTATTGGCGACGATGCCGTGTCGCGCGGGCGAAACGCCGGTGATCAGCGTCGTGTGGCTGGGATAGGTGAGCGTCGGGAGCACGCCCGTCACGCCGGAGGCCCAGGCGCCCTCCTTCACGAAGCGGCGCAGATGGGGGATGGCAAGGCCGCGCTGCTCCGCCTCCAGCACATCGCCGGGCCGGAGACCGTCGATGGAAATGAGCAGCACCGGTTCCGCCAGCGCAACGCCGGGAGCCGTGGCGGCAAGCATGGCTGCCAGCAGCGCGAGCCTGTTCATCGGTTCAGAACCCCGCCCTGATCGTGGCGAAGAACTGGGCGGGCGCGCCGACCAGCAAGGTTTGCGCGTCGCCGCTGTTGCCGAAGCCGCCCGAACCGATGGTGCCGACATATTTCTTGTTCAGCAGGTTGGTGGCGTTGAGTTGCAGTTCGAGGTGCGGGTTGAAATGATAGCCGACGGTCGCGTCGACGATGACGCGGCCCGGCACCGACTGGTCGTTGGTATAGGTATAATAGCGGCGCGACATATAGTTGGCGCCGATCCGGCCATAGGCGCCGTCATGTTCATAATTGATCTCGCCCCGCGCCATATGCCTGGGGCTGTCGACCACGGTCTTGCCCTTGATCGCGGCCACCAGCGTTCTGACCGGATTGCCGCTGGCGTCCGTCGTGTTGCTGTAGACGTCATCGCGATAGGTGGAATCGGTATAGCTGTAGGAGGCGTAGAGGCCAAAGCCGCCGCCCAGCTTCAGGTCGCCCGCTGCCTCCACACCCAGGGCGCGGACATTGCCGACATTCTGCAAGGCGGATGCAAGGCCCTGGATCGGGCTGCCCACCGTCACCGCCAGCAGGCGGTTGCGGAAATTGACCAGATAGGCGCCGATCACGCCGTTGAAGACCGAATTATGATAGCGAAGGCCGAGTTCGTAGGTGTCGGATGCTTCCGGCTTCAGGCTGTCCTTGATCGCATCGAATCCGGTCTGGCTGGTTGAGAAGGGGCCGGTTGTCGTCGCGCTGGCGAAGGCGCGGGTCGCCTGGGTGAAGCCGCCGAACAATTCGGCCTCCGGCGAAAATTCGACGGTGAAACCGGCATGGGGCTGGAACCAGTCCTCCGCCTTGATCCGGCCTTCGGGGAAACTGGCCTTAACGACGGCGTCGGCCTCATTCGTGGCCTTGAAGCCCTTCCAGCCCAGATTGATCTTCACCATGCCCAGATCGATCTGATCCTGCACATGATATTGGATCGTGTCGGTCGTGAAATCGAACTCCCACTGGGTCGCGAAAGGATCTTGCGGATAGTCGCGGAAGCTGAGGCCCGGCTCGGTCCGGCTGGCGAGGGCATAGAAGCGGCGGGCCTGGTTGAACTTGTTATTCTCATACCAGCCGCCGACGGTGAAATTCTGGATGCCGAGCGAAAAGTCGATGCTGCCGAACACGCCGATCCGGTCCATCCGATATTCGGTGGTGCGCACCGAGATCGGCACGCCGTTGGGACTGGGCACATAAGGGGTGGCCCACAGGCCCATGCCCTTGTTGTTGTGATAATAGCCCTTCAGCTTGAAGCTGGCATGTTCGCCCAACGGCGCGCTGACGCCCAGCGCGCCCAGCCAGTCCTTGCGCAGGCCCGCCGCGTCATAATAGGCGTCGTCCAGGCTGATGACATTGCCGGGGAATACCGATCCGGCCGCCCGGTTGGATGGAGGCAGCCCAGTGATGTCCGATCGCCCGTCCGGGACGGGCAGGCCGCTCGAATTGTTCACCCGGTCGATATTGTTGGCGATGTCGGCATATTGGATCGCGCGGGCATAGTCGGGATATGTGTTGTCCCAGTTCCAGCCGAGGCGGCGGATCATCGACATCGACATGTCCTGATAATCCTGTTCCCGCCGGTCGGAATAGCTGAGCCAGCCGTCGACCGTTGCGGCGCCGACGGGGATCACGACCTTCGCATTGCCCATATGCTGGTCCTGCGTGCCGTTGCCCTTGAACTTGTCGGTCGAGCCATAGCCGTAGGACAGATAGCCGCGAATGCCGTCCCGGCTGCCGAGCGCCAGCCGGGCGAAGCCGCGCCATGTCTCGTTGCTGCCATAGGTCAGGTTGCCCTGCGCGCCGAAGGATCCGCCGCTCAGATAATCGGCGGGGTCGGCGGAGAATGTCTCGATCGTGCCGCCCAGCGCATTGGTGGCCTGCGTGCCGATCGACCCTGCGCCCTGGGAGACGCGGACGCTGCCGATATTTTCGGAACTGATCGCACGGGTGATGTGCAGCCCGTTATGGTTGCCGTAGCTCATGTCGCCCAGCGGAATGCCATCGAAGGTGAAGCCGAGCTGGTTCTGGTTGAAGCTGCGGATGGTGACGCGCTGCGACCATTCATAATTGCCGAACGGATCGGACGCCTGGAAATTGACGCTGGGCAGCTTTTCGATCGCCTTGAGCGGGTTGGTCCCGGGCGTCAGCGTCAAGATATCCTGGTTGGTGATTTCCTGCACCTGGCGGGTTTCGCCCCGGCCGAAGACGATGATGTTCGCGCCCTCGACCGCGGTGGAGTCGGCGGGCTGACTGTCCTGCGCGAAGGCTGGAACGGCGATGACGGATGCCGACGTCATCAGCAGGGTCGTTATGGTACGCATGGCCGGGAAGTCCCCCTTTTCAAGACTTGGATCGGGGGGCGATAGTCCGGCGATGTTGCATTGCGATGAGCGCGGGTTGACCGGAACAAGTCAGTCCCGTGACGAAGCTGTGACAGGCTGGGCCGGGCACGCCGCGACGGGCGGAAAAGGAAGGGCCGCGACGATCACGGCCCTTCCTGACCCTGAGGGAAATTACTTCATCGTCGGAATGACGAAGCTCTGGTCGATCACCGCGCCGCCGGTGGGCCAGCGCTGCGTGATCTTCTTGGTCCGGGTGTAGAAGCGCACGCCGTCCATGCCATATTGGTCGAGATCGCCGAAGCCCGAGCGCTTCCAGCCGCCGAAGCTGTGATAGGCGACAGGCACCGGGATCGGCACATTGATGCCGACCATGCCGACCTCGACCTGCGCGGCGAATTTGCGGGCGGCATCGCCATTGCGGGTGAAGATGGCGACGCCATTGCCATATTGATGCTTCGTCGGATAGCTTAACGCTTCCTCGAAGGTCTGGGCGCGCATGATCTGAAGCACGGGACCGAAGATTTCGTCCTGATAGCTTTTCATGTCCGGCGTCACCCGGTCGATCAGGGTCGGGGCGAGATAATAGCCCTCCTCATAACCCTGCAGCGAGAAACCCCGCCCGTCGACGACGATTTCCGCGCCTTCGTCGGCCGCCATCTGGATATAGCTTTCCACCCGCGCCTTGTGCTGGCCCGTGACGAGCGGGCCATATTGGGCGTCGGGGTCGGTCGGGATGCCGGGGCGCAGCGTTTCGATGGCGCTCACCAGCTTTTCGCGGAACGCGTCCGCCGTCGCTTCGCCCACCGGCACGACCACCGGAAGCGCCATGCAGCGTTCGCCCGCCGAGCCATAGGCCGCGCCGACGATATCGGCGACCGCCTGGTCCATGTCGGCGTCGGGCAGGATGATGCCGTGATTCTTCGCCCCGCCCATGCACTGGGCGCGCTTGCCGTTGGCGGCGGCGCGCTGATAGACATAGTTGGCGATATCGGACGATCCGACGAAGCTGACCGCCTTGATATCCGGATGGTCGAGAATGGCGTCGACGATCTCCTTGTCGCCATGGACGACGTTCAATATGCCCGCGGGCAGGCCCGCTTCCAGCGCCAGTTCGGCAAGGCGCACCGGCACCGACGGATCGCGTTCGGAGGGCTTGAGGATGAAGGCGTTGCCGCAGGCGATCGCCATCGCGCTCATCCACAGCGGGATCATCGCCGGGAAGTTGAAGGGGGTGATGCCCGCCACGATGCCCAGCGGCTGGCGCATCGAATAGACGTCGATGCCGGGACCGGCGCCCTCGGTATATTCACCCTTCAGCAGGTGCGGGATGCCGCAGGCGAATTCCACGACCTCCAGCCCGCGCTGAATATCGCCCCTGGCGTCGGCGATCACCTTGCCATGTTCGGACGAGAGCAGATGGGCGAGTTCGTCCATATTCTGTTCGATCAGTTCCTTGTAGCGGAACATCACGCGGGCGCGGCGCTGCGGGTTGGTCGCGGCCCATTCGGGCTGCGCTTCGCGGGCGCTGTCGATCGCCTTCTGCAGATGGGCGGGATTGGCCAGTTCGACCTGCGCCTGCACGGTGCCGGTCGCGGGATCGAGCACGTCCGACAGGCGCGCGCCGGCGAGCGGGGCTGGCTTGCCGTGGATGAAATGGGTGATGGAACGCATTGTCCGGCTTCCTCTCCTGACGAAATATGGCGAATCTATAGACGGGTCGGCTTTGCAGCGATACCTATAGGATGACACATTGGTTGTGCGGAAATGCCCATGCTCAATTCCGATGAACTGCGCCTTTTCCTTGCCGTCATGCGGGAGGGCAACATGCTTGCCGCCGCCCGGCGCTTGGGGGTCGATCATAGCACCGTCGCGCGGCGCATCACCAGCCTGGAGACGGCGCTGGGCGCGCGGCTGTTCGACCGGTCGCCGCGCGGGGTCACGCCGACGCCCGCCGCCTTCGCGCTGGTCGCCCATGCCGAGCGGATCGAGAGCGAACTGCTCGCCGCGGCCGCTAGCGTGGCGGGGCGTGACCGGGAGATTGAGGGGATTGTCCGGCTGGCGACGCCGGAGGCCTTCGCCAGCCATATGGTCGCGCCCCATGTCGCCGCGCTGCGGGCGCGGCATCCCCGGCTGACGCTGGAACTGGCTTCGGAAAGCCGCGCCGCCAGCCTGTCGAAGCGGGAGGCCGATATCGCCGTGATGCTCAAACCCCCGCCCAAGGGCCGGTTGGTGACGCGCAAGCTGGCGGATTACCGGCTCGGCCTCTATGCCGCGAAGGATTATCTGGAGCGGGAGGGGCTGCCCGTGGCGCGCGGCGACCTCAACCGGCATATCTTCGTTTCCTATATCGAGGAACTGGCGGGTTTCCCGGAGATGATCGCCCTCGACCAGATATGGCCCGGCGCCACCATCGCCTTCCGGGCGAGTTCCAGCGCGGCGCAGCATGCGGCGGTGGCGGCGGGCATGGGGATCGGCGTGCTGCATGTCTTCGCCGCGGCGCAGGATGAGCGGCTGGTGCAGATCATGCCGGGCCAGATGGAGGTGTGGCGCAGCTATTGGCTGGTCATGCATGCCGACCTGCAGCGCCTGCCGCGAGTCCGGGCGGCGGTGGATTTTCTGGACGAGGTGATGAGGGCGATGCGCGACCGGCTGTGACGGGGACCGGGTGACATAGGTGACACGACAGAGGCGCCGGAAAGCCCTGTTTTTCCTGCATTTCCTACAAAGTCAAAGAGCCGGTCACGACCCTAGCCTGAGAGGTCCGCTGTAGGACAGGAAAAACAGCCCGCCCTCATCGCCGCCCGTCGAAGAGGGAAGTGCGCCGGGGGCGTTGCAGTTCGACCGGGCGGCCCAGTTCGCGTTGCAGCATGGCGAGCATCCAGGCCCGGTGGCGGGCGAGATAGTCGGCGAAGCCGTCCGGCCGGGCGGGATCGAAGACCGGTATGTCCCAGTCCGCCGGCTGCTCCAGATAGGGGAGGATGGTCTGTCCGGCGCCATCCTCCGGCAGGTCGACATGGCGGCCCGCATAGCTGTTGCGTTTGAAGCGGATCGAGCGGGCCGGGCCAAATCCGGCCTGGATCAGATAGTCCGGCCCGCTGCGTCCCGTCTCGCTGCCATAGCGCGCATGGCCCGCGACCTTGAAGACATTGCGCCTGAACCGGACGTCGCGCGCCCAGCCGTCCCATTGCGTCGCCACCACCATCTGCACGTCCTGCGCCTCGGGCACATGGATGACATTATGGTCGATCCGGACGCCCGACACATTGCCCGCAAGCTGGAAGATACGCGTCCCGTCATTGCGACTGACATTGAAGCGGGCGCGGGTTCCCCGATTGCCGAGATTGTCCGGGCCGTGCCGGGGTGAACAGACCAGCAGGAAGCCGCCCGCATTGTCATGGCTGTAATTGTAGAGAAAGGTCGTCCGGCGCGAATTGAAGTCGGAATCGAAGCCCTGGCCGTCATAGCGGGTGCGGGTGAAGGCCGCTTCGTTGAGCTGGATCAGGCTGTCGTCGGTGCTCCATTGCCAGATGGCGGCGGTATAGCCCGGCGCCCGGCTGCCCGCCTGGCGCACGATATTATGCTCGATCAGCGCCCCGTCCGTACCCCTGGGCACGATGCCGTCGCCGCCGATATCCTCCAGGAAATTGTCGCGGATGACGACCTGGGTGCTGGGAAACCAGTCCTGCGCCGTCACCCGGTCGCTGATCCCGGCGATGCCCGACCGGTCCGTCCGCCAGACGATGTTGCGTTCGATCACCAGGTCCTCAAAGCGCGTCGGCACCCTCTGCCCGGTGGCGCGGAAGACGATGCCGCCATTGTCCTTGCGATCGTTGGTGCCGCGCACGTCATGGATATAGAGATCGCTGATCCGGATGCCGCGGGTCACGCCCCGGTCCTGCGCCGACACCAGCAGGCCGAAGCGCTGCGCGGGCGTGGGGCCGTCATTGGTCAGTTCCAGTCCGCTGACGCTCACATGGCCGGCGTCGACGATCGCGACGGCATGGGGGGACAGGCCGCCGGCGTCGATGCGGGGGCGCGCTCCGCTGCCGGTCGCGGCGATGGTGATGGGGGTGCCCTTCCGGCCCGATCGCGTCAGCGTCAGGGCTTCACGCCAGACCGATCCCGCCAACAGCAGCACCTGGTCGCCCGGTTTCAGAGGGAAATGGCCGACCTTGCCCAGCGTGCGCCAGGGGCGGTCGGGCGCCCTGCCGTCGAAACCATCGTCGCCCGTCAGGGAACTGACATAATAGGTTTCGGCGCTGGCGGCTGAAATGGATGCAGCCGCCAGCAGCGCGAGAGAGACGATTTTCGCGGCCGTGCTCAACATGGACGGGGAGCATTATAATGGGATGGAACCGGATTTCGCCATATGGATTCCGTCGTTCCGGATGTTTGATCCGGGGTCGGGCTTCATCTTGCGCGCGGCGTGAAAGAAGCCGGGTTCCCGGGTCAAGCCCGGGATGACGGCCGTGAGACTGGACTGAGTTCCATGTCCTAGACCTGCGGCGAGGGCCGCCTTTGCCGGTCGCAGGGCATGAGATGGCAGGCCGCGTCCTTGCCGGGGGGAATGGCGGGCTTGCGCTGCCATGGCGGGGTCCAGCCGGGAGGGGCGGAGCCGCAGAAATAGGGCGAGGAGGGATTGGCGTCCGGCATCGCGGCGGCCGATGTCTGCGCGCAGGCGAGAGCGGCGAGGGCGAGCGCGCTATACCGCATGGCTGAACCGCCGCTCGGCCGGTTGCAGATAGGCGTCGAAACAGGCGGCGATGCTGCGGGCATAGGGCAGGGCCTCCGGCAGCAGGACGAGCTGGTCGCCGCTCAGGCGGATCAGGCCCAGCCGATCGAAATGCGACAGGTCGGGAAGGGGGATGGCTGGGTCGATCCGGGCGTGGCCCTGGCACAGCAACGCTTCGATGATGCGGCCCCGGCGCTGGTCCTCCACGGTGCGCAGCGTGCCGCGCGTGGCGGAGATTTCGCCCGCCTCCACCCGTTCGCGCCAGGGTCCGGCCTGCTTTTCATTCTGGACGATGAGGTCGGGAAACTGGCTGATCGCGCTGGCGCCCAGGCCCAGCAATATGTCCGCGGGATCGTCGGTGAAGCCCTGGAAATTGCGGCGCAGCCGCCCCTCCGCGGCGGCCCTGGCGATGCTGTCGCGCGGCTGGGCGAAATGGTCGAAGCCGATCGCGTCATAGCCCGCGGCGGTGAGCGTTCGATAGCCCTGCGCCGCCATGGCGAAGCGGGTGGGAAGGTCCGGCAGCGCGCTGGCGTCGATGCGGCGCTGGCGGGGCAGAAGCTGGGGCATGTGCGCATAGCCGAACAGGGCGATGCGCGCGGGGCGCAGCCGGACGCTTGCCTCCAGCGTGGCGGCGAGATCGTCGATGCTCTGGCCCGGCAGGCCGTACATCAGGTCGAAGCCGGTCGCGATGCCCGACAGGCCAAGCTGGTCGACGGCGCGTGCCACCGTTTCGAGCGGCTGGATGCGGCCGATGGCGGTCTGCACATGCGGCGTGAAGGTCTGGACGCCCAGATTGACCCGGTCGACGCCCATGGCCGCCATGGTCGAAATCCATTGCCGGTCGAGGCGGCGGGGGTCCAGCTCGACCGAGATTTCCGCATGATGCGCGTCGAAGCAGAGCAGCAGTTGCTGGAGCAGCCGGACGAAATCGACCAGTGGCAGCGAATTGGGACTGCCGCCGCCAAAGGCGATCCGCCGGACCCGGCCGCGCCCCTTCAGCCGCCCCGCGACCAGCGCGATTTCCCGTTCCAGCGCCTCGACATAGGCGGCGAGGCGCTGGGAGCGGTTGGCAGCGCCGGTGTTGCAGCCGCAATACCAGCAGATGTCGTGGCAATAGGGGATGTGGACATAGAGCGAGAGCGCCGCATCCCTTTCCACCCCCTCCAGCCGGGCGGAAAGGTCCGCCGCGCCCACCTCGCCGCCGAACTGCGCCGCGGTGGGATAGCTGGTGTAGCGCGGCACGGGCCGGGCAAGCAGATCGGGATGATAGGTCCACATGCGCGTCTGATGGCAGCCGGGGCGGCAGGCCGCATTGAGGGAGGTCAAATTTCCGCTTGCGCAGGATCAATGCCGGGGAGGCGCGGGCAGGGCAGAGGGACATCACCGACAACAGGGATGGAGACAGGCCCATGACAATCAAGACGATCCTGCTGGCCGCCGCCGGTTGCGCCATCATCGCCGCTCCGGCCCAGGCCGCGACGACAGGCCTGGCCAAGGGCGACGTGCTGGTGCGGCTGCGCGGCATCATGGTGGCGCCCAACGAGAAGAGCGGCAGCGTGCTGCCCGCCTTTCCCGGCGAGAAGGTGAAGGTCGACAACAGCGTGATGCCGGAAATCGACGTCACCTATATGGCGACCGACCATGTCGGCTTCGAGCTGATCGCCGCGACCACCAAGCACAGCGCCAGCGGGCGGAGCGGGACGACCGGCGCGATCGGCCGGCTCGCCTCCACCTGGGTGCTGCCGCCGACGCTGACCGTGCAATATCATTTTCTGCCCGAGGGCAAGGTCCGGCCCTATGTCGGCGCGGGGGTGAATTACACGCTGTTCTACAATGAGAAGGCGTCCGGCGCGCTGGAAAGCGCAGCGGGGGCGACCAGCGTGCACATGTCCGACAGCTTCGGCTGGGCCGGGCAGGCGGGGGTCGATATCGACCTGAACGACAAGCTGTTCCTGAACCTGGACGTCAAATATATCGACATCGACACCACCGCGCGGCTGACGACCACGGCGGCGGGGGTGCAGCGGGTGAAGCTGGCGCTGGACCCGTTGGTCTTCGGTGTCGGGGTGGGAATGAAATTCTGACCCGGTTGGACGGGGGCGGTGGCCGGAGCGGCTGCCGCCCCTTCCCGCAATGGGGTTGGAATGGTTCGCGCAGAGGCGCGGAGGACGCGGAGAAGACCCGCGCCGTCCTCTGCGCCTCTTGACGCCCTAACTCTCTAAGCCGCGAGGGCCTTTACCACGAAGGGCAGGCGTTCGCCGTCCGGTTCGGTCAGGGTCAGATAGCTGCCCGGCAGGATCGCATGGGCGTCCAGGCGGAAGATATTTTCGTCATCCTCCTCGCCCGGTTCATAGGATAGCGCCCAGCCTTCGGACGTGCGCAGCAGGCAGCCGTGGCGGTCCGGCTCGTTGGGCCAGAAGCGCCGCACCGTCGCCAGTTCGGGATGATGGCGATATTCCTGCTCGTCGATCAGCCCGTCATGCCCCAGCGGCAGGCGCATCACATAGCTGCGCGCCGCCGATCCGTTGGGAAAGGCGGGCGTGCGGGCGAGTTCCAGGCGTATCGTCGTCCATGTCATGGCCCTGCAATCCGATTTCGCGGGCCGAAAGGATATAAGGACTATCCCGGATGGCGGGGGCGGGGCCGACTGCCCTAGCCATGGCGAAGCAAGCCATTGACGGAGACGGGCCATGAAATCGGTGCTGCTGCATATCCATGACGACCGGGGCGCGGAAAGCCGCCTGCAGGCGGCGTGCGACATGGTTCGCGCGACGGACGGTCATATCCATTGCGTGCAGGTGACGACGCTGCCCGATTTCGTGGCGGCCGACATGTATGGCGGTGCTTCGCTGGCACCCGCGATGGTCGATGAGCTTCATGCCATGGACGAGAAGCTGCGCGCGCGGACCGAGGAGCGGTTGCGGCGCGAGGGCGTGAGCTGGGACTGGCGGCAGGCCGACGGGGATATCGTTCGCGGGCTGCTGTCGGCGGCCAAGCTGAGCGATGCGATCGTCGCCACCCTGCCCGAAGGGATGCGCAGGGATTATCATGATCCGTTGCCGCTCTGCGCCGATCTGGCGCTGGCGGGGCGGACGCCGGTGATGGCGGTGCCGCAGTCGGCCAGGGCGATGATGGTGGCGGGGCGCGCGCTGGTCGCCTGGGACGGATCGCAGGAGGCGGCGGCGGCGCTGCGGGGGGCGGTGCCGCTGCTGAAGCTGGCGCAGGAGGTGCATGTGGTGACGGTGGAGGAAGCGGGCAAATATCCCTTCCCCGCGACCGATGCGCCCGAATATCTCGCCCGGCACGGCGTCATGACGCAGCTCCACACCTGGCCGCAGGATGGCCGCGCGGTGGCGGACGCGCTGATGGCGGCGATCCGGGTGCTGAAGCCGGACTGGCTGGCGATGGGCGCCTATGGCCACAGCCGCTTGCGCGAATATGTGTTCGGCGGCGTGACCCGCACGGTCCTGCAGGAAGTGCGCGTGCCGGTCTTGCTGGCGCACTGAAGACGCGCCATGGTGCGGTGATGGGGGTAGCGGACGACGATACCGAGGGCTTGAGCCAACGCGAGCATAGCCTGGAGCAGGCGCTGCTGGGGTCGATCCTGGCGACCGTGCCCGATGCGCTGATCGTGATCGACATGCGTGGGGCCATCGTGTCGTTCAGCGCGGCGGCGCAGCGCATGTTCCAATATGCCGAAAGCGACGTGCTGGGCGAGAATATCTCGATGCTGATGCCCTCCCCGGACCGGGAGCGGCATGACGGCTATATCGACCATTATCTCCATACCGGCGAGAAGCGGATCATCGGCATCGGGCGGCTGACCAGCGCCAGGCGGCGGGACGGGTCGACCTTTCCCATCGAACTGTCGGTGGGGGAGGTGCAGGATCAAGGGCGGCGGCTGTTCACCGGCTTCATCCGCGACCTGACCGAGCGGCAGCAGGCCGAACGGCGCGTGGCCGACCTGCAGGCGGAACTGGCCCATGCCAGCCGGGTGACGGCGATGGGGACGCTGGCGTCGGCGCTGGCGCATGAGCTGAACCAGCCACTGACCGCCATCGCCAATTATCTGGAGGCGGGGCGCGACCTGCTGGACGCCGGGGGGCCGGTGGACCGCGAGATGCTGCGCGAGGCGATGGACGAAAGCGCGAGGCAGGCGCTGCGCGCGGGCGAGATCATCCGGTCGCTGCGCGAGTTCATCAAGCGCGGCGAGACCATGCGCCAGCCCGAACCGTTGCGCGCGCTGCTGGCGGAAGGCGCGGCGCTGGCCTTCATCGGCGCGGACAGCCGGGGCATCGACATGGACATCCAGGTCGACCGGCGCATCGACAAGGTGCTGGTGAACCGCGTGCAGTTGCAGCAGGTCATCATCAACCTCGTCAAGAATGCGGTCGAGGCGATGGCGGGCAGCCCGGCGCGCATCCTGCGCCTGTCCGCTGTGCCGATCGACAGCGGGCGGGTGGAGGTGGTGGTGGCCGACAGCGGCACCGGGCTTGACCCCGACATGTCGCGCACGCTGTTCACGCCCTTCACCACCACCAAGGCGTCGGGCATGGGTGTGGGCCTGTCGATCAGCCAGACGATCATCGAGGGGCATGGCGGGCGCATCTGGGCGCGGCCTTCGCCCTGGGGCGGCACCGAATTTCATTTCACCCTGGACGCGGCGGACGAAGCATGAGCGAACCCTATACCATCTATGTCGTGGACGATGACGAGGCGATCCGGCGATCCCTGTCCTTCATGCTCAAGACCAGCGGCTATGCGGTCCGGCTGTTCGAGGGCGGGACGGCCTTTCTGAAGGCGGCCGCCGATCTGGAACCGGGCTGCGTGCTGCTGGACGTGCGCATGCCCGATATCGACGGGCTGGAGGTACAGCGGGAATTGCGGGCGCGGGGCGTGATGCTGCCGGTGGTGATCATGACCGGCCATGGCGACATCGACATGGCGGTGGGCGCGATGAAGGCGGGGGCGAGCGACTTCATCGAAAAGCCGTTCGAGAAGGTGGCGCTGCTGGGGTGCATCGAGGCGGCGCGGAAACTGTCCGTCGCCGACCGCAGCGCCAATGCGCGGGCGGAGGAGGCGCGGGCGCGGCTCAACGCGCTGACGGAACGGGAGCGCGAGGTGCTGGACGGGCTGGTCGAGGGGCTGCCCAACAAGACCATCGCCTATGATCTGGGGATCAGCCCCAGGACGGTGGAAATCCATCGCGCCAATCTGATGCAGAAGCTGGAGGTGAAGAGCCTTGCCGAAGCGCTGCGGATTGCATTTCATGCGGGGAGCGAGGCGGACAAGGCTGGGTGAGGGGTTTAGACCCCGCGCAGCCGTTCGGCAGCCATTTGCTTGTCCTTTGGAACGAACAATTTACTCTTGTGAGGGAAATCTGACCGGGCTGGAAGCTCTGTCCTTCCCCGAGGCGCAGCGCGCATCGAAGCTTCGAGCCAAGTCGGAGAGTTTCACTGCACCCAGCCGGGCGACCAGCAAAGCCTCCGCCTCCGCAAGCGCTTCCTCCAGTGCTTGGTTGACAGCCCCCTCAACCGCGCAATCGGGATTGGAATGTTCATTGCCGATCGCAAAGATGCGCGATCCCCCTACCGCCCGATGCACGTCGAGGAGTGACACTGTCTCCAAATCCGCCGCAATGACCCAGCCACCGCCATGGCCCTTTTCCGAGCTCACATATCCTGCGTCCCGCAAGCCAGCCATCGTGCGTCGGATGACGACCGGGTTGGTGCCCAGCATCGCTGCAATGGCTTCGGACGTCATCGCCCCTTCATGCCGCGCCATATGAAGCAACACATGGAGCATTCGCGAAAGGCGGCTGTCATTACGCATCTCTCGATCCTTCGCATTCCAGTCGGCATTGGCAAGCATGATATTTCACGATACTTATAATGTTACGTGATTCGTGGAGCAGGTGAAATGCGAGAGTTTGAAAATCCGAACCATTGGGACGCGGCCGCTCAACACTATGAGAAGACGGCCCATCCTTTCACCGCGCACTTCGCCCAGGCGGCTATGGCTCGCGTAGCCCTGGGGCCGGGTAGCCATGTACTTGACATTGCGGCAGGCACCGGCGCGCTGGCGCTGGCCGCCGCCCGGACAGGCGCTCACGTGCTTGCGACAGACTTCTCGCCCGGAATGGTCGCGCGCATCGCCGCGGCACGGCTTCCCAATGTCGAGGCGCGTGTGATGGATGGGCAGGCCCTTGCACTGGCTGACGGAGCGTTCGATGCCGTCTTCTCGATCTTTGGGGTCATCATGTTTCCCGACTGGCGAAAAGGACTGGCCGAAATGGCGCGGGTCACGCGCCCCGGCGGTTACGGCATTGTCGCAACCTGGCAGGAACGTGGTGCAGCCACTTTCCTGCTGCTCGGCAATATTCGCCGTAAGCTCTTCCCCGGCCGCGATGACGTGACAATGCCGGAGGCCATAGGCGCCCTGAGTGATCCGAACGATCTCGGCCGCGAGATGATGATCGCTGGCTTTCAAGACCCGCAGATCGAGCGTGTCACCCATGACTATGCGCTCGACGTCACGGCGCTCGACGATCCCGACACGTTATTCGGCATGTCCCCTGACTGGACCAGCCTTGGCGAGGAGGAAAGGGCAAGCGTTGTTGCGCAGGTACGGAAAATGGCGGGTGAGCGTTCGATCTTGCCCATTCCCTCAACCGCGCTGATCGGGGTCGCTCGACGCTGATAAAATCCGATGGCGGCGCTTTTGGCGGGGATCGGCCAACCGCGTTTCAACTCGAGCGCGCCGCGCTCGACCCGTTGCCGCCTTCGATCGGGTTAGCCCCGATAGGGACAATTACGGATAGGTCCGATCCCGCTGCGGAGTCATGCAGCGGACATGGATATGCGATTTGATCTGGCGCAAAAGGCGCCGCGCGATGCCGAGATGGCGCTGATGATGACACCGGCGGCGAGCGGTTGCGGCGCGGGCTGTTGCGACCGGTGCGAAGTGCGCGATCAGGCGGTCTGTGCCGATCTCGACGCGAGGGAGCGCGAGGCGCTGAACCGGATCGGGCGGCGCGTCACGCTCAAGGCCGGGCAGACCGTGATGTGGGAGGGCGACAGCTCCACCCTGGTCGCCAATGTGATCGAGGGGACGCTCAAGCTTTCCACCTCCACCGGGGACGGGCGGGAGCAGATTGTCGGCGTCGTCTACGCGTCGGATTTCATCGGGCGGCCCTTTGGCGCGCGCACGCCGCATAGCGTGACGGCGCTGACCGATGCGCGGCTGTGCCTTTATCCGCGCGGGGCGTTCGACGGCTTCGCGCGCACGCATCCGCAACTGGAGCATCGGCTGTTGCAGCGGACGCTGGACGATCTGGACCGGACGCGGGCCTGGATGCTGCTGCTGGGGCGGAAGAATGCACAGGAGAAGGTCGCGACGCTGCTGCTCGACATGGGGCGGCGGCTGCGGGGCGGTCGCGATGGGGTGATCGAACTGCCCCTGTCGCGCCAGCAGATCGCCGACGTGCTGGGGCTGACGATCGAGACCGTGTCGCGGCAGATCAGCGAGATGAAGCGGCTGGGCGTGATCGCGCTGGTGGGACGGCGCGGGGTGCGGATCTGCGACGCTGCGTGGCTGGAGAGTCTGGCCGAGGGGGAATGAGGTTAGGCGGTGCTGGATTAGAGTATCCGTGATGATCAAGCCTGAGATTGGGGCCAGCATCTATCGGCTTTGAGCAGAGCGTTTGCGGTGACGACGATCTTTCGCATGACGGCGGTGATGGCGATTTTTGCGGGCTTTCCTGCGGTGACGAGTTGTTGGTACTTTGCCTTGAGGTCAGGGTTGTATCGGGCGGCGACGAGGGCCGGCATATAGAGGGCCTGCCTCACGTTGGCACGTCCGCCGCGGATGAAGCTTTTGCCTTTCCCTTGTCCGGATTGGCGCGGGATCGGTGCAAGGCCGGCAAGGGATGCGGCCTGCTTGTTCTCAAGGCTGCCGAGTTCGGGCATGGTGGCGATGAGCTGGTTGGCGGTCAGCGTTCCCACACCCGCGATGCTGGTCAGGATCTGGTGTCGGCGAGCGAGTACGGCATCGGCGGTGATCAGGTTGGAGATCTCGGCATCGAGGGCCTCGATATGTCGATCGATCTGTTCGAGCCGCTGGCGACACTGGCGCTTGAGAAAGGCGATGGTGAGATTTTTCTCACGATTTTTGAGCGCGGTGCGATCACGAACCAGGCCGTCTCGGGCATTGATGAGTTCCGCCATTTGGGTCTGCTGTGCGCTTCGAGCGGGTCTGACGGGTGGCTGCAAGGTTGCGGCCATACGAGCCAGCAGGATGGCGTCAATGCGATCAGTCTTGGCCAGCGTGCCAGTCGCCTGGGCGAAGCGCCGGACCCGTTCAGGGTTGAGCTTCACACAGGGCCAGTTGGTCAGCGCCGCCTCCAGTGCGCGATGATAGGTGCCGGTTGCCTCATAGGCGATCCGTTCGATCGGCCATTGTCGCAGCCAGGCGATCAGCGCCTTGTGGCCCTTGGCGGTATTGGCAAATTGGCGCTCGGCGCCGACGGGGTAGGCATGGCAATCGAGGCTCGCTTTGGAGATGTCGATGCCGATCGTCTCTGGTAGATTGTCACTCATCTTTTCCGCTGTCCCATGCTTGTCATCCGGGTCCAAAACCCCGGTATCCGTTCGGGCCTGATGGAAAAGAAAGGGGCGATCCTACTCTAATCCGGTCCCTTAACGACCGGCGGTTTCGCGATCCGTCCCCTTCCGCCCGGACCGGGGTGGCCACCCCGGTCCGGGCAATCCAGCATGACCCAAACGGACGGCAATGTCATAAGACAAGCGGTTTCGATCTGATGGCATCATCTGACGGTTCAGAAATCGCGGCAAATCAAAAGAATAGAGCGGTCGATCTGATGGAATCAGATCGACCGCTCTAGGGGGAGCGGGCTGGACGCCCGCGCGATCCTGTGGATCGCATCCCTCTCACCCAGCTACGACTAGGCAGCAAGCTGCCAAGTCTGCGCATCCCTCTCCCTCAAGTGAGAGGGGTTATTGGTGTCCCCTTCCCACCCACTAGGGACATTCCCCTACAGACCCGTCCCGCCGCCTTTGACAGAGGTCAATGCATGAAAGGGGCGCCCGCGCGAAGGGCGCCGTGAAGCCTTTGACGGGGACATCCGATGGAGCAACTGGTTTGGAAGACGGGCGGCTGGTTCGCGCTCGCCACGCTCGCCTTTCTGGCGATGCTGGGGGCGGCGGATTTCGGCTTTGCCGTGCATATGGCGATCGTCTGCGCGGCGGCGCTGGCGGTGGCCGTGCTGACGATGCGGCGCGCCGACTATGAGGGGATCGCGCGGGGCTGGCTGAAAATGCCCGCCGATCAGGGCGTATATGATGACGATCCCATCCGCTGGGGCGTCATCGCGACCGTCTTCTGGGGCCTGGCGGGCCTTCTGGCCGGGCTTTACATCGCGCTTCAGCTTGCCTTCCCGGCCCTGAACCTGGGCCTGGAATATACCAGTTTCGGGCGGTTGCGGCCCTTGCACACGTCGGCCGTGATCTTCGCCTTCGGTGGCAATGCGCTGATCGCCACCAGCTTCTACGTCGTGCAGCGCACCTGCCGGGCGCGGCTGGCCTTCCCGGCCCTCGCGCGGTTCGTCTTCTGGGGATATCAGCTCTTCATCGTGCTGGCGGCGACCGGCTATCTGCTGGGGATTACCGAGGGCCGCGAATATGCCGAGCCCGAATGGTATGTCGACCTGTGGCTGACCATCGTCTGGGTCGCCTATCTGCTGGTGTTCGGCGGCACGGTGCTGCGGCGCAGGGAGCCGCACATCTATGTGGCGAACTGGTTTTACCTGAGTTTCATCCTGACGATCGCGATGCTGCATATCGTCAACAACCTGTCCATGCCGGTGAGCTGGCTGGGGTCCAAGAGCTACAGCGCCTTTGCGGGCGTGCAGGATGCGCTGACGCAGTGGTGGTACGGGCATAATGCGGTGGGCTTCTTCCTGACCGCCGGCTTCCTGGCCATGATGTATTATTTCGTGCCCAAGCAGGCGGAACGGCCGGTCTACAGTTACCGCCTGTCGATCATCCACTTCTGGTCGCTGATCTTCCTCTATATCTGGGCGGGTCCGCACCATCTGCACTATACCGCGCTGCCGGACTGGGCGCAGACATTCGGCATGGTCTTTTCGATCATGTTGTGGATGCCGAGCTGGGGCGGGATGATCAATGGTCTGATGACGCTGAACGGTGCGTGGGACCGTATTCGCACCGATCCGATCATCCGCATGATGGTGATGGCGCTGGCCTTCTACGGCATGAGCACTTTCGAAGGGCCGATGATGTCGGTGAAGACGGTGAACAGCCTGTCCCACTATACGGACTGGACCATCGGCCATGTGCATTCGGGCGCGCTGGGGTGGAACGGGCTCATCACCTTCGCCTGCCTCTATTATCTGACGCCGCGCCTGTGGAAGCGGGAACGGCTCTATTCGCTGCGGCTGGTGAACTGGCACTTCTGGCTCGCGACTGTGGGGATCGTGCTCTACGCCGCGTCGATGTGGGTCGCGGGCATCATGGAAGGGCTGATGTGGCGCGAATATGGGGCTGACGGCTATCTGGTCTACGCCTTTTCCGAAGTCGTGAAGGCGACCTTCCCGCTCTATCTGATCCGGGCGGCGGGCGGCCTGCTCTACCTGACGGGCGCGGTCATCATGGCCTGGAATATCGGCAGGACCATCGCGGGCAGCCCGCTGCGCGAGGAAAAGCCGATGAACGATGCCGCCTATGACGCCGCCGCCGACCGGCCGCTGATCGCCCAGCCCGCCTGAAGGAGTATCGACCCATGGAAACCAAGGCCAAGGGCAAGTTGTTCGACCATGGCAGGCTGGAGCGCAATGTCTCCCTGCTGGGTATTGCCGCGCTGATCGTCGTCGCCATCGGCGGCATCGTGGAGATCGCGCCACTGTTCTGGATCGACAATACGATCGAGAAGGTGGAGGGGATGCGGCCCTATACGCCGCTGGAGCTGGCGGGACGCAATATCTACATCCGTGAGGGCTGCTATAATTGCCATAGCCAGATGATCCGTCCGTTCCGGGACGAGACGGAACGCTATGGCCATTACAGCCTGGCCGCAGAGAGCATGTTCGATCACCCCTTCCAATGGGGATCGAAGCGCACCGGGCCGGACCTGGCGCGGGTGGGCGGCAAATATTCGGATGAATGGCATGTCCAGCACCTGAAGGACCCGCGCGCCGTGGTGCCGGAATCGATCATGCCGACCTATGCCTTCCTGTCGGAGCGCGAGCTGAAGCCGGCCGACATGCGCAAGGATCTGACCGCACTCAACGATGTCGGCGTGCCCTATACGAAGGACGACATCGCCAAGGCCAATGACGATCTTAAGGCGCAGGCCGATCCGGATGCGGACTCCAGCGATCTCATCAAGCGCTACCCCAAGGCGCAGGCGCGCGATTTCGACGGCAATCCGGGGAAGGTGACGGAGATGGATGCGCTGGTCGCCTATCTCCAGATGCTGGGCACGCTGGTCGATGTGGAGAGCGCCAGGCCGCAGGAGACGCTTTCCAAGGAGTCCGGGCAATGAGCTATGACGAATTGCGCCAATTTGCCGACAGTTGGGGGCTGGTGTTGATGGGGGTGAGTTACCTGACCTTCGTCGGCTGGCATTTCCTGCCCAGGGGGCGCGAGCGGAGCGACGAGGCGGCGCGCGCCATTTTCGAACAAGAGGAAGCCGATCATGGCTGACGAAAAGCGCATCGACGCCGCCACCGGCACCGAGATCAAGCATCATGAATGGGACGGCATCCAGGAACTGGACACGCCGCTGCCGCGCTGGTGGCTCTGGACCTTCTACGCGACGATCCTGTTCGCGATCGGTTATATGATCGCCTATCCGGCCTGGCCGTTGATCGACCGGGCGACAGGCGGCGTGCTGGGCTGGTCGAGCCGGGGGACGCTGGAAAAGGAACTCGCCGCGCGGGAGAGGCAGATCGCGCCGGTCCGGCAGGCGATCGCCGCGACGCCGATCACGGCGCTGCCCGGGCAGCGCCAGCTTATGCAGCAGGCGATCGAGGGCGGCCGTGCGGCCTTTCGCGTGCATTGCGTGCAATGCCATGGATCGGGCGCGGCGGGATCGAAGGGCTATCCCAACCTGAATGACGACGACTGGCTGTGGGGCGGTGATCTGGCGACGATCGAGAAGACGATCACCGACGGCGTCCGCAATCCCGATCATGCCGCCACCCGGCAGTCGCAGATGCCCGCCTTCGGCAAGGATCAGTTGTTGAGCGCCGCGCAGGTCGATGATGTGGTCGCGCATGTCCGCGTCATCAGCGGGCAGGACAAGGCGAGCGCGGCGTCGCGGCGCGGGGCCACGGTCTTTGCCGACAATTGCGCGGTGTGCCACGGCCCTGCGGGGAAGGGCAACCGGACGGTCGGCGCGCCCAACCTGACCGATGCGATCTGGCTTTATGGCGGCGACCGGGAGACGATCCACGAAACCGTCTGGAACAGCCGCCATGGCGTGATGCCGCGGTGGGACGACAAGCTGGACAAGGCCACCATCCGGATGTTGGCGGCCTATGTGCACAGTCTGGGCGGCGGCGAGGCGGCGCCCGCGGCCAGGGCCGATGCGGGGCATTGAACCATGCTGATGGCCGGAGCCGGGGCGCTGTATGAAAAGCGCAAGGGCGTCTATCCCAAGGCGGTGGACGGCTTCTATCGCCGCCTGAAATGGGCGGTGATGGCGGTGACGCTGGCCGTCTATTGGGGCACGCCCTGGCTGCGCTGGGATCGCGGGCCCTATGCGCCGGACCAGGCGGTGCTGGTCGATCTGGCGCACCGGCGCTTCTACATGTTCGCGCTCGAAATCTGGCCGCATGAATTTTATTATGTCGCCGGGCTGCTGGTGATGGCCGGGGTCGGGCTGTTCCTCGTCACCTCGGCGGTGGGGCGGGCCTGGTGCGGCTATGCCTGTCCGCAGACGGTGTGGACCGACCTCTACCAGCATGTCGAGCGGTTCATCGACGGCGACCGCAATGCGCAGATGCGGCTGGCCAAGGCGCCCTGGGGCGTGGCGAAGATCGGCCGCAGGCTCTTCAAATGGGCGGTCTGGCTGGCGATCGCTTTCATAACCGGCGGCGCATGGATCTTCTATTTCGCCGATGCGCCGACGCTTCAGGCGCAGTTCTGGAGCGGGACCGCCGCGCCCGTGGCCTATGCGACAGTGGCAGTGCTGACGGCGACGACGTTCGTGCTGGGGGGCTTCATGCGCGAACAGGTCTGCATCTACATGTGCCCCTGGCCGCGCATCCAGACGGCGATGCTGGACGAGAAATCGCTGATCGTCACCTACAAGGAGTGGCGCGGCGAGAAGCGCGGGAGCCTCAAGAAGGCGGAGGCGCATCCGGGCACGTTCGGGGATTGCATCGACTGCAACCAGTGCGTCGCCGTCTGTCCCACCGGCATCGACATTCGCGAAGGGCCGCAGATCGGCTGCATCACCTGCGCGCTGTGCATCGACGCGTGCGACAAGGTGATGGCGCAGGTCGGGCGGCCGAGGGGCCTGATCGACTATTGCACGCAGGAGGATGCGGAGGCCGAGCAGAAGGGCAGGGCGCCCCGGCCGGTGCTGAAGACACTGCTGCGGCCCCGGACCATGGCCTATTTCGCCGTCTGGGCGGGGATCGGCGCGGCCATGCTGTTCGCGCTGGGTGCGCGGACGCGGATCGACATCAGCGCGCAGCAGGACCGCAACCCGATTTTCGTGCGCCTGTCCGACGGCGCGATCCGCAACGCCTATACGGTGAAGCTGCGCAATATGGAGACGCGGCCTCGTGCCATGGAGATCGGCGTCGAAGGCCTGAAGGGCGCGGCACTGTGGACCGATGCGGGATCGCGCGAGGCGGCCCGCGCCACGCTGCGCACGACCGTGCCCGCCGACAGCGTCGCGAAGCTGCGCGTCTTTCTGGTGCAGCCCGCAGGCGGAACGGCACGGCAGGATTTCCGCTTCACGGTGCGCGGACTCGATAGCGAAGGCGGCGGCGACAGCGAACCCGCCCGATTTGAAAGGCCCTGAGGATGAATGGCATCTCTTATCCCCGCCGCCGCTTCACCGGCTGGCACATGACGGCGATCCTGGTCGCCTTCTTTGCCGTGGTGATCGCGGTGAATGTGCTGATGGCGACGGTCGCGGTGCGGTCCTTCGGCGGGACCGTGGTGGAGAACAGCTATGTCGCGAGCCAGAAGTTCAACGGCTGGCTGGCGCAGGCGCGGGCGCAGAAGAAGCTGGGCTGGCGCGATGCCGTGGCGCTGGATGACGGGCGGCATGTGCGCCTGACGCTGAACCGGACGGGCGCGAGCGTCGGTGCGGTGGCGCAGCATCCGCTGGGGCGGGCGGCCGACATTCCGCTCCGCTTCCGGGAAGTGCGACCCGGCCTGTATGTCAGCGACCATGCCCTTCCGGCGGGGCGCTGGCAGGTCCGGTTCGATCTGCGCCATGGCGGTCAGGCGATGCATCTGTTGCGGGAGGTCGACTGATGGCTACCCAGCCCCTGATGCCCCATGATCTTCCGGTCGAGGTGAAGGAAAGCCTGTTCGCCGTGCCGGGCATCCATTGCGTGAGCTGCATCGCGAAGATCGAGCGGGAACTTCCCCTGGCCGATAGCATCCAGTCCGCGCGCGTCAACATGAGCGCGAAGCGGGTGGCGATCCTGCACGATCCGGTCATGACCCCGCCGGAGCTGAAGGCGGCCATCGCCGCCATCGGTTTCGACGCGGAGCCGCTGGCCGATCCGGGCGTCGATATCGCGGCGGCGGAGAATAGGGCACTGCTGCGCGCACTGGCGGTCGCGGGCTTCGCGGCGATGAACATCATGCTGCTGTCGGTGTCGATCTGGTCGGGGGCGGAGGGGGCGACGCGGACACTGTTCCACTGGCTCTCGGCACTGATCGCCCTGCCGACCGTGGCCTATGCGGGGCAACCCTTCTTCCGGTCGGCCTGGGCGGCGCTGCGGCAGGGGCGCACCAACATGGATGTGCCGATCAGCATCGGCGTGCTGCTGACGACGGGCATGAGCCTGTATGAGACGGCGGTGGGTGGCGCCCATGCCTGGTTCGACGGTGCGGTCATGCTGCTGTTCTTCCTGCTGGCGGGGCGGGTGCTGGACAGCATGATGCGAGGCCGGGCGCGGGCGGGCGTGGCGGCGCTGCTGCGGCAGACCGCGCCGGGCGCGCTGGTGCTGGAAAGCGGCGGCGCGAGCCGGTGGACCGAGGCGGGCGCCCTGCGGCCGGGGATGCGGATGCTGGTGGCGGCGGGCGAGCGGCTGGCGGCGGACGGACGGATCGTGGAGGGGGAAAGCGGGCTGGACATCGCCTTCCTCACCGGGGAAAGCGCGCCGGTGCGCGTCTGTCCGGGCGACGCGGTGCAGGCAGGGGCGCTGAATGTCGAGGGGCCGATAACGGTCGAGGTGACGGCGGCAGGCGCGGATACGGTGATCGCCGACATCGCCCGGCTGATGGAGCAAGCGGGGCAGGGCAAGTCGCGCCATGTCCGGCTCGCCGACCGGGCGGCGCGCTATTATGCGCCCTGCGTGCATCTGCTGGCGGCGCTGTCCTTTGCCGGGTGGATGATCGCGGGGGCGGGCGTGCATCAGGCGCTGCTGATCGCGGTGGCGGTGTTGCTGATCACCTGTCCCTGCGCGCTGGGGCTGGCGGTCCCGGCGGCGCAGATCGTCGCCTGCGGCACGCTGATGCGGCGGGGCGTGCTGGTCAAGGACGGGTCGGCGCTGGAACGGCTGGCGGAAGTCAGCGAGGCGGTGTTCGACAAGACCGGTACGCTGACGCTGGGGCGGCCTGTGCCCGTGAACCTGCGGCGCCTGTGGCGGGAGGATCGGGCGATCCTGCTGGCGCTGGCGCAGGCGAGCCGCCATCCCCTGAGCATCGCGCTGCGGCAGGCGCTGGAGACGGAGGGAATCGTGCCTGCCCCGCTTTCCGGCATCCGCGAAGTGCCGGGAGAGGGCCTGTTCGCGGAATTCGAGGGCGTGGCGGTGTCGCTGGCGCGGCCGCGCGGCCTGATCGACCTGTTCGGCCTGGCGAGCGAATATCGGCGCGGGAAGCAGGCGATGCTGCTGCAGTTCACCGATGCCCTGCGGCCGGATGCGCCGGAGACGCTGGATGCGCTGCGCGGCATGGGCGTCAAGATATTGATCGCCAGCGGCGACCGGCCCGATGCGCTGGAGGATATCGCCCGCATGACGCGCGCGACCGCGATCGGCCATCTGCGTCCGGCGGACAAGCTGGCGCTGATCGGGCGGCTGCGCGCCATGAGGGAGAAGGTGCTGATGGTCGGCGACGGGCTGAACGATGGCCCGGCGCTGGCGGCGGGGCATGCCAGCATGGCGCCCGCATCGGCCAGCGACGCCAGCCAGTTGACCGCCGACGCCGTGTTCCTGGGCGACAGGCTGGCGCCGGTGGCGCTGACCGTCCATGTCGCACGGCGCACGGTCAGGATCGTGAAGCAGAATTTCGCGCTGGCCATCGGCTATAATGCGCTGGCGGTGCCGCTGGCCATTGCGGGCAAGGTCACGCCGCTGGTCGCCGCGGTCGCCATGTCGACATCCTCGCTGATCGTGATCGCCAACGCGCTGCGCCTGAAAGGAGCCGTGAAATGACCGGAATCGGCCTGCTCATCCCGATCGCGCTGGGTCTGGGGCTGCTGGGCCTCGCCGCCTTCTTCTGGGCGCTGCGCGACGGGCAGTTCGACGATGCCGACGGGGCGGCCAACCGCATCCTGATCGACGACGAGTGAGCGGCGCGGGTCATGGGGGCGCTTGCCCTGCCGCGCGTCCCGGCTTAACGACCCTGGATCATGCCCCGGCGCAAGGACATATGGAGATGCGGGATCGCCCGCGCGCCGGTCGCGGACATCATGTCCGCAGGCGGCATCGGGGACGACGTCCACTGGCTGCCGGAGGAATCCGACTTCGCCTTCCTCGCCGATCCTTTCGGCTGGCGGGACGAGGCGGGGCGGCTGCACATCTTTGCCGAACATTATGACTATCGCACGCGCCACGGCGTCATAGAGGCGCTGATCCTGGATGCGGAACTACGGCTGGTCGAGCGGAAGCCCTGTCTCGCCGAAGACTGGCATCTTTCCTATCCGCAGGTCTTTGCGGGCGAAGGCGCGGTCTGGATGCTGCCCGAAGCGCATCGTTCGGGCGCGCTGACGCTCTATCGCGATCATGGCGCGCTGGACGATTGGCGGGCGGAATGCCCGATCGCGCTGGATTGCGTGCCGGTCGACGCCAGCATCCTGCGGCATGAGGGGCGCTGGTGGCTATTCTATTCGCCCGCCAGCAGCAAGCTGTCCAAACAGGCGCATCTGCATGTCGCATGGGCGGAGACGCTGACAGGACCATGGACGCCGCATCCGGGCAATCCGGTACGGGTGGACCGGGCGTCGGCCCGGCCCGGCGGCGTGCCGCTCGCGATCGGGGGACGGATCATGCTGCCGGTGCAGGATTGCAGCGCGACCTATGGCGGCGGCATCCGCCCGCTGTGGATCGACCGGCTGGATGACGGACATTTCCACGCCGTGGCGGGCGATCCGCTGGCTCTGCCGCCTTCGGCGGGGAAATATGGCGCGGGAATGCACACGCTGGCGGCCTGCGGCGATGTCACTCTGTTCGACGTGAAGCGGATCGATACGTCGCTTCGCGGGCTGGCGCTGGATGTCAGGCGGCGGCTTGGCGGATATGATCGATGATCGCGCTGCCCGTCGCGGCGAAATGCTCCCAGGAAAAGCGGTCCAGCATGTCGGCGCGGGCGGCCTGACCCATTTGCGAGAGCCGGGCGGGGTCTGAAAGAAGCGCCGCCAGCGCGCTGGCCAGCGCGTCGACATCGGCGGGGGGCGCGGTGAGGCCGGTGACATTCTGGCGGATGGACCAGGGCAGTTCGCCCACGGCCGAGGCGATGACGGGAAGGCCCGCCGTCAGCGCTTCATGCGCGGCAATGCAGAAGCCTTCGGAACGGGAGGGCTGCACATAGAGGTGCAGGGTGGAGAGAAGATGATGCGGGGCCGGTTCGAAGCCGGTGAAATGCAGATCGTCAAGGCCTGCCTGACGCCTCAGTTCCTCCAGTTGATCGCGCTGCGTTCCGTCGCCCGCGACGCGGATGTCGAGCGGGACGGGTGCGGTGAAGCCTTCGGCGCGCAGGCGCGCAAAGGCTGCGATCAGCACGTCATAGCCCTTGACGGGGTGCAGCCGCCCGAGGCTGCCGATGCGGAGCGTTTCGCCGGGCTGCCAGGGCCGCGCCTGCGGCAGCGCCGGGTCGGCGGCGAAGATCGGCCAGCATCGCAGGCGCTCTTGCGGCACGCCGAGCCGGTCCCCGGTCAGCGCGGTGACCGATCGGGAGTCGCCCACCCAGAGCAGGGCGCGGCTTTGCAGCAGCCGCATCAGCCGCCGGTTCCAGGGCTTGAGGAAAGCGGCATGTTGCCAGCTGATGACCGGCAGGCCGAGGTGCGGGCCGAGGATGAGGCCGAGGATCGTCGCGCGGCTGAGGGACGTCCAGATATGGGTCGCGCCCCAGCCGGTGATGGCGCGTTTCAACCACAGGGCGGCGGCAGGATGATCGGCAAGGCCGCCTTCCCGGACCAGCGGGTCGAGACCGGCCGCTTCGATCGCGGGCAGGCCCCGGCGGTCGCGGGGGGTGAGGGCGAAGACCCGGACCTGCGCCCCCGCATCGCGCAGGACGCGGGTGATGGCGGGGACGGGTTGGGATGCGCCACCGCCCTCGACCGAATTGATGACATAGGCAATGCGGATGGCCTCCGGGCGCAGGGGCTTTGGGTGCAGGGGCTGGGAGCGCGGGGGCGTCATTGCGCGAGGCTGCGGCGCCAGACCAGGGCGGCGAGCAGCCCGCTCGCCAGCAGCGCCTGCCCCACCGCCTGGATCCCCGCGCCCATCAGGCCCACGCTTTGCAGCAGCCAGGGCAGCACCGGCAGGAAGATCAGGCTGGCGAAGAGATTGGCGCTCATCGACAGGGCGGGATAGCCCATGGCGGAGAGGGCCGAGCTGCATGGCGGGCCGATCACGGCGATCATGCGCGCGGCGATCAGCACGACCATGACGCTGCCCGCCGCCTGGAAGGCAGGGCCTGCCAGCAGGGTGACGATGGGGGTCGGGAACAGGGCGGCGACGATGGTGACCGGGGCGGCGGCGGCCAGGGCGATGCCGATCACACGGCGCAGCGTCCGGCGCAGCGGCGCGCCGCCTTGCCCCGCCGCGACCATGCGGGCGAGTTCGGCATAGGCGGTGTTGCCCAATATCTGCGCGGGCTGGGCGATGATGACGGTGGCGCGCTGGGCGACCGCGAACAGGCCTGCCATCGCTGGACCGAGCACCCAGCCGACGATCAGCGGTGCCACGCGGCCCGCCAGTTCGCTCAGGGTGACGTCGGCATTGCTGGCGACGAGGAAGCGCCAGATGCCCGGATTGTCGGCGCTGGCGCTGCCGCGTTCGGGGTGGAGCAATATCGCGCCGAGGCGGCGATGCGCGCACCAGAGGCCCATGCCCCAGAGCACGGCGAATTCGGCCAGCGCGGCGGCGAGCCAGGCGGCGAGGAAGCCCTTCAGACCCCAGCCCATCAGCAGCGCGAGCGAAGCGCCGATCAGCCGCACCAGGGGCTGCACCATATTGTGCAGGCCGATGAGGTCGAACCGGTCGATCAGTTGCAGATAGCCCGCTGGGGCGGAGCGCACCGATCCCAGTACGGCAAAGCTGTAGGGGATGGCGAAGGCCACGGTTTCCGGCGGCCAGCCGAGGCGCGGGCCGACGAAGGGCGCGAGCGCCATGGCCGCCACGATCGCCGCCCCGCCGCCCGCCAGTTCGACCGCCGTGCCGAAACGCAGCAGCCGCGCCAGCCGGTGGGGAGCGTCCTCCTCCCGCGCTTCCGCGCCGTACCGGACGATGGCCTGCCAGGCCGGAAATTCGACGATGCCGCAGACCGCCGTCACATAGCCGTGAACCAACACCAATATGCCATAGTCGCGCGGACCCAGCGCCCGCGCGGCGATGACCAGATAGACAAGGCTGATAAGCCCGGCCCCGGCCTTTCCGCCGAGCACCAGCCCCAGCCCCTTGAAGATACGTCCGGCAGTTCCCGCGCTGTGCGTCATGCCCGCGCTTTGCGTCATGATGGCGAAGAAGACCAGTCCTTTGCGCGCAGGGCGGTGCCATGGCAGCTGCGGGCGGCAAGCCTTGCGCTCAGAAAATGGTAGAAATACCAGTCCAGCGCGGCGGCGGGGATATAGCGGTAGAGCAGCCTTTCGGCGCGCGTCCAGCTCACCGCCTTGCGGCAGGCGCGGCGGTCGGACGGGAAGCAGACATGATCGGCATGATACAGCGCCGGACCATGGCGCATCACGCGATGGACGATCTCATGATCCTCCAGCACATAGGGCCAGCGCGCGGTGTCGAAGCCTCCGGCCGCCCGCAGCGCATCGGTACGGAAGGCCTGGGCATAGCCGCCGGCATGGCATTTGCCGGGAAAGCGGCGGCTCTTGCGCAGGATGAAGGCGGTTCGCTGGCGCGATTCCGCGGTGGAGGGGGGGGCGTAAAGGTCGATGGCCATGACGGCCGAGGCTTGGGGATGGCCGTCGAACAGGGCGATGATGCGCTGCACATAATCGGTCGGATAATGGGTGTCGGCGTCGCAGATCGCGACCAGCGGCGTTTCCACGCGGGCCAGTCCCTCCGCCATGGCATGGATCTTTCCGGGCACCGGGCATGGGACGAGGCTTGCAAGGCCGCCGAGGGGCGCCGCATGGGCCACCGCTTCGTCCGCACCCTGGTCGGTCGATCCATTGTCGACCATCAGCAGGCGGAAGCGCCGGTCGCTCTGGGCCGCAAGGCTGTCGATGGTGGGACCGATCCACCCCTGTTCATTGAAAAAGGGCAGGATGATCGTCAGCTTTTCCGTCATGCCGCCCGGGTCGTCCGGCGGCCCGCGCCACTCGCCCGGCGCCGTTCCGCCAGCGCGGCGATGACGTCGGCGGCGCGGTCGGACGACGGGCGGCCGTCAAGGTCGAAACTCTCGTTGAACAGCTGGGCCTGGGCGGATCGATAATGGCTGTGGTGCAGCTCTTCCGCGCGATCCAGCGCTTCGCCGAGCTGGTCGGGATGGGTGATGACCTCGCCTGCCTGCCAATGGGCGAAATTGGGATCGCCCCGCCATTCGATGCCGTGGCTGTTCAGGAAGATGCAGGGGCGCGGTTGCAGCAGGAATTCGTAGACCTGGCTGCTGGCGTCGCCCAGATAGATGTCGGCGGCCATGGTGTAGCTCATGTCGGTGGAGGCCCGGCTGCCGAGGTCGAAATGGATATTGTCGCCATGCAGATAGCGATTCTCGATCTTGCCCGCGCGATTGATCGTCAGCCGGTCGATGGTGAGGACGAAGGGCCGCTCGAACAGCATGACGTGGGGCGCGAAGATCAGCTCACGGCTATCGTTGCGGCCGAAAAAGTCCAGCACCTCGCGGCCATGGCGATACCAGGAGGAGAGGTGCGGCGAGACATGCGGGTTGTAGAGCACGACCGGCCGGTCGCGGTCGAAATGATGGGTCCGGCCCGCCTGCCGCACCATGTCGAACTTGGGATAGCCCACGATGCTGATCGTGTCGGGATCGACCCCCGCCTCCACGATCAGGCGGCGGCGTATCTTCTCGCCCGAGCATAGCACATGGTCGAAGCGCGCGCTGGCCCTGTCGAAGCCGATGGCACGGTCGCCAGCGCCGTGACGGGTGTGGACCATGAACAGATCGTCTAGGCCATAGCGCGTCTTGAGCAGCAACGACGTCTTTTCCGCGACCACCAGCATGTCGAGGCTGCGGAAAAAATCCAGATTGTCGCGATAGAGCATCAGCTTGCCCGCCGGGACCAGCCCGCCCAGCAGGCTCGCGATCCGCGCCGACCGGGCGCCGAGCGTCAGGCGGACATGCTGGATGGCCGACCCCAGCCATCGCCCGGCCAGCCGTTCCACTTCGGCTGCCAGCCGGTCATTGGTGGTGGCGACGACGATCTCGCCGTCGAACCCACGCTTCGCGAGCGCGACGGCGATGGGCAGGCTGTGGGCGACCTGATGAATCTGGTCGTGGTTGAACAGAAATCCGACGCGCATTCGGTACAGACGTTGCGCTCCTGACGCTGCCTCAGTCGCCCTTCGGCCAAATGTGAATTTTTTTTCAGACTGCGACCAGCTTGTTGATCGGGGCGCTGCTTTAGCTACCCAATGGCCCAGGGAGCCGCTTGTTCCGGAGTCGGCGGGCGGACAGAACAATGCATGTGAACGCCGATCAGGAATCCGATGTCGAAACGCTGTACGGCCTGCATAGGGCCGAACTGCGCAGGCTGTTGCTGGCGCGAGTGGGCGATCCGGCGGAGGCGGAGGATCTGTTGCAGGAATTGTGGCTGCGCGCGCGGCAGCGCCCGGCCGGGCCGGTCGAAAATGGCCGGGCATATCTGTTCCGCATGGCGCAGAATCTGGTCGTCGATCGTCTGCGGGAGCGGCAGCGGCGCATGGCGCGGGAAAGGCGCTGGTCGGACCAGGAAACCGACTTCACCCCCACCGGCGTGGAGCCGTCGGACCGGCGCGAGACGGCCGAGGACCAGATCATCGCCAGGGAGCAGGTGGCGGCGCTGCTATCCGCGATCGCCAGTCTCCCGGAGGGTGCGCGGCGGGCGTTCGAACTGCACAAGCTGGATGGCTTCAGCCATGCCGAAGTGGCGCAGCGGCTGGGGATCAGCAAGAGCGGCGTCGAAAAACACATGGCCGTCGCGATGAAATATCTGCGTCGTGCGTTATTGGACTGAGGTAAGGGAGCGGGCGTGCCGTCTGAGCCGAGGTAAAGGGAAGGAAGCGGTTCGGACTTGGACGAACGGGTGATCGACGAAGCGCTGGCCTGGCAGGTCGAGCTTGCCCGCGACGATGCGGACTGGGAAGGCTATATGGCCTGGCTGGAGGCCGACCCGCGCCATCGCGAAGCCTTCGATTCCGTGGCGCTGACCGAAGCCATGGTGGATGAGCACAGGAACGAGGTTCGCGCGCTGCTGGAGGCGCAGGCGCCGGATTCCCCGTCCGCAAATACCCTGTCCCCCACGTCGCCCTATCGGCCCCGGCGGCCGCTTCGCTGGGTGATGGGCGGCGGTTTGGCGGCGGCGCTGGCGCTCGCCGTCGGCCTGCCGATGATGTGGGCGCCGGAGGCCGTGACCGGCTATGCGGCCCATGCCGGAAGCAGCCGGACCGTGGCGCTGGCGGACGGCGCGAACGTCATTCTCTCACCGGCGAGCCGGATCCTGGTTCATGGCAGGAACGCCGCGCGCATCGAACTGGCGAGCGGAGAGGCCTATTTCGCCGTGCGGCATGATCCCTCGCGCACGCTGACCATCGAGGCCGGACCCTATCGCATCACGGACATCGGCACGCGCTTTTCGGTCAATCTTTCCGGCGGGACTTTCCGGATAGCCGTTTCGGAAGGCGCCGTCGCCGTCAGTTCCGACAAGGCGAACGGGCAGGTGCGGCTGCAGGCCGGGCAGCAACTGACGGGCGGCGCCGACGGAAATCTGGCGCTGGCGCCAGTGGCGGTCGCGGATGTCGGTAGCTGGCGCGATGGGCGGCTTTCCTACAATGATGCGCCGCTGGCCCTCGTCGTCGCCGATATTTCCCGTTATTCCGGCCGTCGCATCATCGTCGATTCGTCGCTGGAGACCAGACATTTTTCGGGCACGCTCGTCATTGGTGATGGATCGAGATTGTTGCCCGATCTCGCGGCGGTCATGGGCCTTGCCGTGCATCCGCAGGATGGCGGCGCCCTTCGCCTTGGCGGTGCTGATCGCTGAAGGGGCAGGGGTCGCCAGTCCGGCGCACGCCAGGGAAGAAAAGTTCAGCTTCGATCTTCCGGCAGGCCCGCTTGCCCAAAGTCTTTCGCGTTTTTCGGAGCTGACGGGGGTTTCCGTCGGCTATCCCGGCGCCCTGCCGGTGGTGACGGTCCGGCGGGTCAGCGGAACCATGGCTGCGGAGACGGCGCTGCACAAGCTGCTGGAGGGCACGCATCTGCGCGCGGTGCAGGCGGGACCGCGGCTCTACCGGCTGGAGCAGGCGGCGTCGCGGCACGCCGCCCGGGCTCCGGCGGCGGCGCTGCCCCCCGCGGGGCCGGGAGCGGATATCGTCGTGACCGCGCTCAAACGGCCGCAATCGCTGGATGATGTGGCGCTGTCCGTCTCCATCCTGGGGGCGGAGGGGCTGGGATCGGCCTCGCGCTCGCTGGCCAGCCGGGACATGAGCCTGACGATGGAGGGGCTGGCCATGACCAATCTGGGGCCTGGCCGGAACCGGCAGTTCATCCGGGGCGTGGCGGACAGTCCCTTCCTGGGGCAAAGCCAGTCCACCGTGGCGGTGCAGGTCGACGATGCCCGCGTGACCTTCAATGCGCCCGATCCCGACCTGCGGCTGATCGATGTCGACCGGGTGGAGATATTGAAGGGGCCGCAGGGGCCGCTCTACGGTTCGGGCGTGCTGGGTGGCATCTACCATGTCGTGACCCACCAGCCGGAACTGGACGATGCGTCCGCCTGGGCGCGGCTGTCGGGATCGGCCGTGGATCATGGCGGTACGGGCAGCGGTGGCGAGGGGATGGTCAACCTGCCGCTGATCGCCGGGCGGCTGGCGGTGCGGGCGGTCGGATACCGGTTCCTCGACGGCGGGTGGATCGACAATATAGGCGTGGCGAAGGACAGCAATTCGACGCGGACGAGCGGGTTGCGGGTGAGCGCGAAATGGGCGCCGTCGCAGGACTGGTCGGTCGATGCGGGCTATGCGGTCCAGAATATCGGGTCGCGCGACAGCCAATATCTCCTCACTGCCGGGAGGGATCTGGAACGAGCCGGCCATCGGCCGGAACCGACCGACAATGACTTCATGCTGGTCCACGGTACCGTCACCGGGCATCTGGGCGGCGTGCAATTGCTGTCGGCGACCAGCTATGTCAGGAATGCCTTTGGCTATGGCCTGGACGCCAGCGCGGCCGCCGCGCATTTCGGCCTGTCCGGCGCGGCATGGTTCGACGACGACCGGCATTATTCGTTGTTCAATCAGGAATTGCGCCTCTCTTCCGGGCGAGACAGCGGCTGGGTCGCGGGTGCATCCTATCTGCGGGCTTCGGCCAGCGAACGGGGGACCGTGACCGGTGAAAGCGGAAAGACCCGCACGGTCGTGCAGACCCAGCGCATCGTCACCGAATATGCGCTCTTCGGGGAGGCGAGCGCGCCTCTCCTGGCACGTCTCGACGCAACGCTGGGCGCGCGGCTCTTCTATTCCCTGGCGCAGGATGAAACGCGGGAGGCGGGCAAGCGGCGGGTCGATGAATCGACCGGCAAGATCATCCTGTCGCCCAGCATGGCCCTGTCCTACCGGCTGGCGGGCGGCGGCATCCTCTATCTGCGCTATGCGCGGGCGATGCGGCCGGGCGGGCTTGCGCCGTCGGGCATGACCGCCTCGGGCCATTTCGACGCGGATGAACTGGGCACGTTCGACCTGGGGATGCGGCGCGGCTTCTGGGGCGACCGGCTGCTGCTGTCCGGCAGCGCCTATTATACCGACTGGCAGGAGATCCAGTCCGACTATCTGCTCGCCAACGGCCTGATCACCACGCGCAATGCAGGGCGTGCCCGCATCATCGGGATCGAGGCGGCGGCCGACTGGCAGGTCGGCGCGGGCTTCGCCCTGAAGCTCGGCGGGTCGGCGCAGGATGCCCGGCTCACCCACACGGCGGATGGCACCAAATTGAGGGATCGCCGCCTACCCATCACGCCCGGCCTGTCGGGGCGCGCTGCCCTCTCCTACAGCTACAGGCTGATCGGATGGAGCGGGCAGACGGCGGTCCAGGCCAATTATATCGGCAAGGCGCGGTTGAGCTTCGACGACGATCTCGACCGGTCGATGCAGCCCTATACCAGCGTGGCGGTCAATTCGACGCTGGAACGGGGGCCATGGACGGCGGGCCTGCGCGTCGACAATCTGTTCGACGTGCGGGGCGACAGCTTCGCCTTCGGCAATCCCTTCTCGATCCGGGTCGCGCCGCAATATACGCCGCTGCGGCCGCGCGCCATCACGCTTTCACTGGCGCGGCGGTGGTAAGAGACTTCACGTCGAAGATGGCGGTATAGCCGACATGGTCCGACAACATGCTGCCGTCGGCGGCATGGCCGAAGGGGACGTCGATGCCGCGGAGGGACAGGCGCATGGTCGGGCTGCCTGTGAAAAACTCCCAATCCCGCGCGCGATAGCGGGAATAGCGGGCATCGCCGTTCAGAGGGATGGCCTTGCGGCCCGCTTCGTCATAGGCGTCCGCCACGGCCGCGCCCGGCAGCCATTGCCTGAAGGCGCCGGTCAGCAGGTCGCTGCGCCGGGCGGGATCATGCCCCATGTTGAAATCGCCCGCGACGATCATCGCATTGCGCGGATCATGGTTGCTGCGGATGAAGTCGCCAAGGCAGGCCAGTTGCAGGCCATAGGCATGGTTCGACCGGTCGTTGGCCACGCCGGAGGCGCGGCGGCTGTTGAGATGGGTGGTGACGATATCCACCGGCTCGGGCTGGCCCGGCAGCCTGATCCGGGCGAGCAGCGCGCCCTTGTTCGCCAGACAGTCGAACCCCGCGCAGGCGAAGGCGGGAAAGACGATGCGGCGAGTGTCGACGATGGGATAATCGGACAATATCTGCAGGCCGCTGCCGACGAATTTGGGCAGCCCCTCCCCATGGCTCCAGCTCTCGGCGGCGGCGAAGGCGCGGTCGCTGGCCGTTGGCACCTGGCCGTTCACCGCATCCTGATCCGCGCCGGTGGCGATATAGCGATAGCCCGCCTCGCGCCCGATCGCCTGCGCTTCCTGCGTGAAGGCCTCCTGCAGCACGACGATGTGCGGATTGCGCCCCTCGCCGCGTAGCAGGCGCAGCCTGGCGGCGATGCGGGTGAAGTCGGCGTCGCGGCCCCATGCGACCGGCCAGGGCAGGCCATGGATATTATAGGTCATCACCGGCAGCGTGCCGTCGAAGGCGGACGGCGCCTCTGGCAGGAGCGTGCTGCGCGTATCGGCGGAAGGCGCGACGGCCAGCAGCGCCGCGGCGGCCAGCATCCGGAACATATGACCGGCAATGGACAAGATTTTCTCTCCTGCGAGCATCAGCGGATTGACGGCGGCGCAGGCGTTTCGCCTCAGTCCTGCCTGCGGAGAAATTCCATTTGTCGGAAGATCGCATCGACTCCCCGCAAATCGTGATGGCGGCCTCACACGGTCTATTGTCAATCTTATCGATAGAGAATAAATATCCGCTCAGGAGGAGCCCTCATGCGCCTGAAGCCGGACCAAATTGACCCTCATGCCACGATCCTCACCGTGCCCGGACTGTCGAACAGCGGCCCCGGTCATTGGCAGACGATATGGGAAGCGGAACTGCCCCATTGCCATCGGGTCGAGCTGGGCAATTGGGACGCGCCCCATCGCAACAGCTGGATCAGCAATCTGGGGCACGCCATCGGCGGGATAGACGGGCCGGTGATCCTGGCGGCGCACAGCCTGGGATGTCATGCCGTCGCCTGGTGGGCGGCCTTCGAACTGCAGGAATGGAGCGAGAAGGTGATCGGCGCCCTGCTGGTGGCGCCGCCGGAAGTCGATTCCGGCGTGGCCGATCCCCGCCTGCGCGATTTCGGCCCGGCGCCCAAGGCTTTGCTGCCTTTCCCGTCCATCGTCGTCGCCAGCCGCAACGATCCCTATATTTCCATGGGCAGGGCGCGGTTGCTGGCGCAATTCTGGGGCAGCCAGTTCGCCGATGCAGGTGAGTCGGGTCACATCAACGCCGACTCGGGACTGGGCGATTGGGCCTTCGGGCAGTTCCTTCTGTCCCGCTTCACCAAGGGCGGAGACGGCGCCAGTCCGGTCGACCTCGATTTCGACCAGATCAGCAGCGAGCGTGAACGCAGCGCCGTCGCGACCCTGCTCTACGGGGTCTGATCTTTCCTGCGCATGATCGCCATGCGGTCCCTCCTAGGGGACATGCCATGGCAGGAGGGTCGGCGCTTCGCGGGCGCGAAGCCATTACTCCGCTCGTTCCGCCCCTGAGGCCCGCCGCGCCGCCGCCATGATCTCTTCGGACAGGGCCGGGTCGCCGACTCCGCGCGCCAGTACCATCGCCCCGACCAGTTGCGCCATACGGGCCAGCGCTTCCTCGCGAGAGATGTCCGCCGACATGGTTTCGATGACGCCGGTCAGCGCTTCGAAACCGTCCCGGAAGGCTTGCGCCAGCGCGCCGCCCCGCCGCGCCGCATCGGGGCCGAGGGCGATGAGCGCGCAGCCTGTTTCCGGCGCATCGCGATTGCGGGCGCTCAGATAATCGTCCGCTATGGCCGCAGCCGCCCTGTCCGGACCCGCCGCCTCGGCGATGGCGCGCCATCTGTCGGCGCTTCCGGCGAGCGAAGCAGCGCAGGCCTCAGCCGCCAGAGCCTCCTTGGACGGGAACTGATTGTAGAAGCCGCCATGCGTCAGGCCGGATTCGCGCATCACTTCATGGATGCCGACGCCGTCCACGCCATGCGCCCGAAACAGGCGCGATGCCGTGTCAATCACCTTGTCCCGGTTGCGCGCGGCCTGTTCCCGGCTGACCTTCATGTCCACATGCCTCCAATTGGCCTCTTGCACTTATATATGATATTCATCATTTAACACCAGTCCGAATTGCGCCGGAAGGGGTTTCATGCTGTCCACCAAGATTGCGCGCCGGCTGGCCGCGCGCCATGTTCATTATGGCTGGGCCGTGCTGGGCACGACCTTCCTTACCATGTTGGTGGTCGCGGGCGCGGTGGGCGCGCCGGGCGTGTTCATCGTGCCGCTGCAGAAGGAATTCGGCTGGAGTGCTGCCGATATTTCCGGCGCGCTCGCGATCCGATTTCTTCTCTTTGGCGGGATCGGGCCTTTTGCCGCGGCCTTCATGAACCGGTTTGGCGTGCGGCGGATGATGCTGATCTCGCTGGGCATCGTCATCACCGGCCTGCTGTTGTCGCTGGGCATGAGCCGCTTGTGGCAGCTTGTTTTGCTGTGGGGCGTGGTCATCGGGATCGGCACGGGCCTGACCGCGATGGTGCTGGGCGCGACGGTCGCGACCCGCTGGTTCACGCAGCGGCGGGGGCTGGTCATGGGACTGCTGTCCGCCAGCACGGCGACCGGGCAACTCGCTTTCCTGCCCCTGCTGGCCAGCCTGACCGAGCATTTCGGCTGGCGCCCGGCGATCATGCTGGTGTGCGGCGCGATCCTGCTGGCGGCGCTGGCCGCGCTGCTGCTGATGCGGGATCGCCCGTCGGATCTGGGCCTGCCGCCCTATGGCGAGACGGACATCCACCCCGCGCCGGCCCAGCCCGGCAGCCTGGGTGCCTTGATGCTGACGCCGATCCATGTGTTGCGGGACGCGGCGCGGGTACCGAGCTTCTGGATCCTCTTCTTTTCCTTCTACATCTGCGGCGCCAGCACCAACGGGCTGGTCCAGACCCATTTCATATCGCTTTGCGGCGACTATGGACTGGCGGCGGTGGGCGCGGCGTCGATGCTGGCGATGATGGGACTGTTCGATTTCGCGGGCACGCTGGCTTCGGGCTGGCTGTCCGACCGGTTCGACAATCGCTGGCTGCTATTCTGGTATTATGGCCTGCGGGGATTGTCGCTGCTCTACCTGCCGTTCAGCGATTTCTCGCTCTACAGCCTGTCGATCTTCGCCATGTTCTACGGTCTGGACTGGGTCGCCACCGTGCCGCCGACGGTCAAGCTGACGGCCCAGCGCTTCGGCGCGGAGCGGGCGAATATCGTCTTCGGATGGATTTTCGCCGGGCACCAGATCGGCGCGGCCAGCGCGGCGCTGGCAGGTGGTCTTTCCCGGACGGTCTGGCAAAGCTATATCCCCGCCTTCGTCGCGGCGGGCATATTGTGCCTGATCGGCGCGGCGCTGGTGCTGCTGATCAATCGCGGACGTGGCAAGGGCCTGGCTCTCGCCTGAAGGGAGAGGGTGATGCTGAAGGGAAAGACAGCCCTTGTGACCGGGGCCGGGCGGGGCCTGGGGCGGGAAATCGCGCTGGGGCTGGCAAGGCAGGGCACGCATCTGCTGCTGCATGGCCGCAACCGGGCGGCGGTCGACAAGGTGGCGGCGGACATCGCGACGCTGGGCGGCAGCGCCGACAGCCTCGCCTTCGACCTGACCGACGGGCAGGCCGTGGCCGATGCGGTGGCGGGGCGCGGCCCGATCGACATCCTCGTCAACAATGCCGGTTATCGCGACCGCAGGCCGATCGACCAGCTTGAGCGGGCAGCGGTGCGCCAGATGCTCGAAATCAATCTTGTCGCGCCTTTCGATCTGGCACGGAGGATCGCTCCGGCCATGCGGGCCGGAGGCCGGATCATCAACATCACCTCGATCGCCGGACAGATCGCCCGGTCAGGCGATGCCGCCTATACCATGAGCAAGGGCGGGCTGGACGCGCTGACCCGCGCGCTGGCGGCGGAACTGGGCCAGCGCGGGATCACGGTCAATGCGGTGGCTCCCGGCTTTTTCGCAACCCTCGCCAATGAGGAGATGGTCGCCGATCCCGCCATTGCCGAGCATCTCGCCCGGCGCACCTCGCTGGGCCGGTGGGGCCGCCCGGAGGAGATTGTCGGTCCCGTCCTGTTTCTCGCTTCGGACGCGGCCTCCTATGTCACCGGGCAGGTTCTGGCGGTCGACGGCGGCTATACCGCGCATTTTTAGGCTGCCAGCCCCTTCATCCTGAGCAGCGCATCCACCTGCGGCGCGCGTCCGGCAAAGGCCTGGAAATTCTCGGCCGCCGGGCGGCTGGCTCCGGCAGCCAGGATTTCGCGGCGGAAGGCGGTTGCCCCGCCGCCCGGCACATCGCCATGCGCGAAAATCTCGAAAGCGTCGGCCGACAACAGTTCCGCCCAGAGATAGGAATAATAGCCCGCCGCATAGCCGCCCGCGAAAATATGGCTGAAGGCATGGGCAAAGCGGTTCCACTCCGGCGGGCGGATGACGGACACGGCGGCACGGACCTGGGCCAGCATCTCATCGACGCGGGCGCCCTTCGCCGGATCATAGTCGCGGTGGAGCAGCAGGTCGAAGGTCGCGAACTCGATCTGGCGAAGCAGGGCCAGGCCCGCCTGGAACTGGCGCGCGGCGAGCAGGCGGTCGAACATCTCCACCGGCAGGGGTTCGCCGCTGTCCACATGGCCCGACAAGCCGATCAGCGTGTCGCGATCCCAGGCGAAATTTTCCATGAACTGGCTGGGCAGTTCCACCGCATCCCATTCGACGCCGGAAATGCCGCCGATGGAGGGCAGGTCGACCTCCGTCAGCAGATGGTGCAGCACATGGCCGAATTCATGAAACAGCGTCACCACGTCATTATGCGTGACCAGCGAAGGGCGGTCGCCCGCGGGCGGTGCGAAATTGGTGGTGAGATAGGCGATCGGGCGGTGGAAGCGATCCGCATCGCGGAAGCGGGAGCGGCAGACGTCCATCCATGCGCCGCCGCGCTTGCCGGCGCGGGCGAACAGGTCGAGATAGACTCCCGCCACGACGGTGCCGCTGGCGTCCTGCACATCGTAGAAGAGTATGTCGGGATGCCAGGTCGACACCTCCGCCCGCCTGAGCAGACGCACGCCGAAAAGCTGTTCGATCAGCGCCTGCGTTCCGGCGAGCACGCGCGGAAGCGGGAAATAGGCCTTCAGCGCCTCCTGATCGACGCCATGGAGCGTCCGGCGCATCGCCTCCGCCACATAGTTGAGGTCCCAGGGCCGGATATCGTCCAGACCCAGATGTTCGGCCGCGAAGGCCCTGGCTTCTGCCAGTTCCCGCTCGCCCACCGGCCGTGCCCGTCCGGCAAGGTCGGCAAGGAAGGCCAGCGCCTCGTCCGCGTCGGCGGCCATCTTGGTTTCCAGCGAATGGGCGGCGGAATCGGCAAAGCCCAATATCTGCGCCGCCTCATGCCGCAGCGCCATGATCGCGTCGATCCGTTCGCTATTGTCGTGGCTCTTGTCCTCCGCCTGGTCCGAGGCGCGGGTGTTGTGGGCACGGTAGACGCGCTCCCGCAGGGCCCGGTCCTGTGCATGGTAGAGGATCGCCAGCACGCTGGGCTGGCGCAGGGTGATGAGCCAGCCGGTCAGCCCCTTTTCCTGCGCATAGGCGGCCAGGATCGCCCTGTCACTGTCCGGCACGCCGGCGAGCGCGGCCTCGTCGGTGACATGCTCGCTCCATGCCTCGGTCGCGTCGAGCACGGCATTGCCGAATTTGGTGCTGAGGTCGCTCAAGGTCACGCCGATTTCCAGGAAACGCTGGCGCGCCTCCCCCTCCAGCGCCACGCCCGCAAGCCGGAAACCGCGCAGGGCGAGTTCCACGGCGCGTTTGCGGGCGGCGGGCAGGGTCACGAAATCGGGGCGGGCGGCCACAGCGGCCACGGCGTCATGATGGGCGCGGTTCTGGCCCGCTTCCATGAGATAGGCGGTCATCAGCGCCTGCGCCGAGGCATGGGCCTCGCGCAGTTCCGGCGTGTCGGCGACCGAGGCGAGATGGCCGACGGGGGACCATGTGCGTGACAGCAGGAAATCGGCGCGCTCCGCGGCCAGCACGACGGAGTCGAAATCATGGCCGGGCGATGCGGTGATGGCCTCGATGGCCGCGCGGTGAGCGGTAATCGCCTCCTCCATGGCGGGAACGACATGGGCTGCCTGAATGGCCGCAAAATCGGGAAGGTCGCTGTCGGCCAGAAGGGGGTTGGCGGCCAGAAGAGGCTTGGCGGCTGGCAGGGGATCGGAGGTCGTCATGGTCACTCGCAGGGAAGGGATATCCCCTAATTGGGTCATGTCGGGCGGCTCTTCAAGCGATCATGACGGGATGCTATCGATCCGGCATGAATAAAGGCTGGAGCTTTGCAATCGACCGGGGTGGCACGTTCACCGATATCGTCGCGCGGTCGCCGGACGGGGAGGTCGTCGTCCGGAAGCTGCTGTCCGACCATCCCGAACGCTATCGGGACGCCGCGGTGGCGGGCATTGCCGAAATCGTGGCGGCGCATGGCGAGGCACCCATAGACGCGGTGAAGATGGGAACGACCGTCGCCACCAATGCGCTGCTGGAGCGCAAGGGCGAGCCGGTCGTGCTCGCCATCACGCAAGGTTTCGGCGATGCGCTGCGCATCGGCTATCAGTCGCGGCCGGACATTTTCGCCCGCCGGATCGTCCTGCCGGAGCCGCTGTACGGCCAGGTGATCGAGATCGACGAGCGCATGAGCGCCGAGGGCGAGACGTTGCGCCCGATCGATGTCGACAAGGCACGCCGGGATTTGCGGGCGGCCCATGCGGCGGGCTATCGCGCCATCGCTATCGTGCTGATGCATGGCTGGCGCTGGACCGCGCATGAGGCAGCGGTGGCGGAACTGGCGCGGGACATCGGCTTCACACAGATATCCGTCAGCCATGTCGTGGCGCCGCTGATCAGGCTGGTCGGGCGCGGCGATACCTGCGTGGTCGACGCCTATCTCTCCCCCGTGCTGCGGCGCTATGTCGACCGGGTGGTGACGGTCCTTGGCAAGCGCACGCGCCTGCTCTTCATGCAGTCGAGCGGCGGTCTGACCGATGCGGCCGCCTTTCAGGGGAAGGATGCGATCCTTTCCGGTCCCGCCGGTGGCATCATCGGCATGGCGCGAACAGCGGAGCAGGCCGGTTTCGACCGGGTGATCGGCTTCGACATGGGCGGCACCTCGACCGATGTGTCGCACTATGCCGGGGCCTATGAGCGGAGCAGCGAAAGGCAGGTCGCGGGCGTTCGCGTGCGGGCGCCGATGCTCGAAATCCATACGGTGGCGGCGGGCGGCGGTTCCATCTGCCATTTCGACGGCGCCCGCTTCCGGGTGGGACCGGACAGCGCCGGGGCAGTGCCGGGACCTGCCTGCTATCGCCGGGGCGGGCCGCTGACCGTCACCGATTGCAACGTCATGCTGGGCAAGATCTGCCCCGAGCATTTCCCGGCCGCCTTCGGGCCTGATGGCGACCTGCCCATTGACCGGCAGATAGTAGAAGACGCCTTTGAAGCGCTGGCCGGCACGATCGAGGCCGCGACCGGGGAGCGCATGACGGCTGTGCAGATCGCGGAAGGCTTCATCCGCATCGCAGTCGAGAATATGGCCAATGCGATTAAGCGGATTTCCATCGCGCGCGGACATGATGTCAGCCGCTATGCGCTGGCCTGCTTTGGCGGGGCGGGCGGGCAGCATGCCTGTCTGGTGGCCGATGCGCTGGGCATGACGCGGATCATGATCCACCCGCTGGCCGGAGTGCTGTCCGCCTATGGCATGGGTCTGGCCGACATCAGTGATCTGCGCCAGCAGACGGTGGGACTGCCCCTGGATGATGTGGCGGCGCTGGAGCAATGCCTCGGGCGGATTGGGGCGGAGGCGGAAGCCGCCGTGCTGGCGCAGGGAGTGGCGGCGAAGGCGATTATGATCCATCGGCGCGCGGCGCTCCGCTATCAGGGCAGCGAGAGCGCGATGGAAGTGCCGTTTGCCTCCCCCGAAGCGATGCGGGCGGATTTCGAGGCCCTGCACAAGGCGCGCTTCGGCTTCGTCGCGGCGGAGACGCCGGTGGTGGTCGAGACGGCCATTGCCGAGGCCGTCGGGCAGTCGGGAATGCCGCAAGCCCATCCCTTTGCCCGGATGAGCGCTGAGCCGGTCCGCCTGGGCACCAACGGGGCGGGCTGGCCGATCTGGGACCGGGCGTCGCTGGGGGGCGGTGTGGATCTGCCAGGTCCGGCGCTGATCATCGATCCTTCGGCAACTACGATAGTGGAACAGGGATGGTCGGCGGGGGTGGACGTCCATGGCAACCTGATCCTGCGCAGGTCGAAGGCGCGCAGCGCGGCGGCCGCGATCGGAACCCATGCCGATCCGGTCATGCTGGAGATTTTCAACAGCCTGTTCATGGCCATGGCCGAGGAAATGGGGGTCGCGCTCCAGAACACCGCATCCTCCGTCAACATCAAGGAAAGGCTCGATTTTTCCTGCGCGATCTTCGATGGAGAAGGCGCACTGATCGCCAATGCGCCGCACATTCCGGTGCATCTGGGGTCGATCGGCGACAGCATCCGTACGGTGATCGAGGCCTGTGACCAGGGGCGCGACGGACGAGGCATGAAGCCCGGCGATGCCTATGTGCTGAACGCGCCCTATCGCGGCGGCACGCATCTGCCCGACATCACCGTCATCATGCCGGTCTTCGTCGACGGGGATGGCGAACCCGCCTGGTATGTCGCCGCACGGGGGCATCATGCCGATATTGGCGGGATCGCGCCCGGATCGATGCCGCCCGACAGCCGGACGGTGGATGAAGAGGGTGTCCTGATCGATAACCGGCTGCTGGTAGACGCCGGGCGCTTTTGCGAGGCGGAGATGCGGGCGCTGCTGGCTTCGGGTCCATGGCCCGCGCGCGATCCGGATCGCAATATCGCGGACCTCAAGGCGCAGGTCGCCGCCTGCACGCGCGGCGCGCAGGAATTGCGGCGCGTGGCGGGCGACTATGGGCGGGAGGTGATCGACGCCTATATGGGCCATGTCATGGCCCATGCGGAGGAGGCGGTCCGGCGGCTGATCGCGCGGTTGCAGGACGGCCGCTTCACCTATGCGATGGACAATGGCGCGGAGATTGCGGTGTCCGTTGAGGTGGATGCCGTGCGCCGTTCGGCAGTGATCGATTTTGCCGGGACCAGCGCCCAGCAGGCCAATGGTTTCAACGCCCCCTTCAGCATTTGCCGGGCGGCGACCCTCTATGTCCTGCGCACGCTGGTGGACGACGCCATTCCGCTGAACGACGGATGCCTGCGCCCGGTCACCTTGCGGGTTCCCGAAGGATCCATGCTCAATCCCCGCTACCCCGCCGCCGTGGTCGCGGGCAATGTGGAGACCAGCCAGGTCATCACCGATGCGCTGTTCGCCGCCTGCGGGGCGCTGGCGCCGAGCCAGGGGACGATGAACAATTTCACCTTCGGCGACGACCGGGTCCAATATTATGAGACGATCGCCGGGGGCGCGGGGGCGGGTCCGGACTTCGATGGCGCCAGTGCGGTGCAGACCCATATGACCAACAGCCGGCTAACTGATCCGGAAATATTGGAAAGCCGCTATCCCGTGCTGCTCGACCGCTTCGCCATCCGGCGGGGGTCGGGCGGGGATGGCGCCCATCGCGGCGGGGACGGGGTCGAGCGGCACATTCGTTTCCGGCGGGCGATGCGCGCCAATATCCTGTCCAATCGCCGCGCGATCGCGCCTGCGGGGCTTGGTGGAGGGGAGGCGGCCCTGCCGGGGATCAACCGGATCCGGCGCGCGGACGGGCGAGAGGAGATGCTTCCCGCGACCGCTTCGGCCGAAATGGAGGCGGGCGACGTCTTCGTCATCGAGACGCCGGGCGGGGGCGGATTTGGCGAGGCGGTCAGGCGAGGGTGAGGTAGATTTCCGCTTCGATCACCCAATCCGCGCCGATCTGGCGCCATTTGGCGGAATATCTGCCGGACGCCAGCACCTGGCCGGATGTCGCGGCGGCACCCTGCCAATGGCCCTGTTCCATGGCGATCGGTTCGACAGTCGAGGCCTGGATCGTTTCCGGCGTCCGGGCGTAGATCGTGCGGTCGGGCGCGGCGAATTCACGCTTCCAGGCCTGAAGCTGTGCCTTTCGACCGGCAATGACCCCACTGTCCGACCCAGTGACCAGCACGGCATTCTGCGCCAGGATCGGGCCGATCGCGCTCAGGTCCGCTTCGGCGAGGGCACGATTGAAATCGGCGCGGCGGAGGCGGATGGCGAGGTCGGGAGAAAGGGTCATGGGGCTGTCCTATGCGCAATCATCCGCGCAGAACAGCCCCGAGACGTGTCACCCCGCCGTCCAGCCGCCACCCAGCGCCCGGAACAGATCGACCTGCGCGAAGGCGACGGCGCGGTCGGCGCTCGCGAGATCGCTTTGCGCGGCGGCCAGCGTACGCTGGGCATCGAGGACCGTCAGGAAGTCGATCTGGCCTTCACGCTGGCGGGCGAGGCTGATGCGGGCGGCCCGGTCGGCGGCCTCCCTCGCGGCCCTGAGCGTGTCACGGCGTTCGAGCGCATGGGCATAGACCGACAGCGCCGTCTCCGTCTCCTCCAGCGCCCGCAGCACCGTGCCGTCGAAGGCGGCAAGTGACGCGTTGCTGTCGGCCTTTGCAGCGGCGATGCGCGCGCGGATCGGTTCCTGATTGGGGAAGGCCCAGTTGATCAGCGGTCCCAGCAGCCAGCGGAACGGACCACCGCCGAAAATATCGCCGCCGCCGATCGCCGTGGTGCCGATCGCACCGCCCAGCGTGATGCGCGGATAGAGGTCCGCCGTCGCGACGCCAATGCGCGCGGTGTCGGCGGCCAGACGCTGTTCGGCGGCACGCACATCCGGGCGGCGGGCGAGGAGGGCGCGGCCGTCGCCGACCGGGATCGGCTGGCTGAGGTCGGGTGTGTCCTTGAGGTCGCGGACGGTAGCTGGCAGCTCCTGCGGTGTCCGTCCCGTCAATGTGGCGAGGCGGAACAGCGCGCCGTCGCGGTCGGCGAGCAGGCTGGGAATGAGGGCGGCCTGGCTGTCGCGCAGCGCCGTCACCCGGATCAGGTCGAGCCGGTCGGACCGGCCGACCTCGAACCGGGCATTGGTGATGCGGATGCTGTTGTCGAGCAGGGCGACCGTCTGCCGGGCGACCGCGATGCGCTCGGCGGAGCTGGTGGCGTCGACATAGGCGCGCACCGTGTCGGCGACCACCGCCACGCGGACCGCGTCTGCATCGGCGGAAGCGGCGTTGACGTCCCCCTTCGCCGCCTCGATGCTCCGCTTGACGCGGCCGAACAGGTCGATCTCATAGGCGACGTTGAGGCCCGCATCGACGGTCCAGTTTTCCCTGTCCGTGCCAGGAAGGGTCTGGGCGGCGGAGGCACGGCCATAGCTTGGCTGGGCGTTGAGCGTCGTCTGGGGAATGCTGTCGGAGCGCGCGCCGCGCAACTGGGCGCGGGCCTCTTCCAGACGGGCGACGGCGACGCGGATGTCGGTATTGGCCTTCAGCGCATCCTGCACCACGCTATCGAGCAGCGGGTCGTTATAGAGCCGCCACCAATGGTCGTCGGCCTGAGCGGTGCTGACCGCCGGGCCGCCGGCGCCGATGAAGGCGCCCGCAGCCGTGGTGGGGGTGGCCGGTGCCTTATAGTCCGGCCCAGCGGCGCAGGCGGTCAAGGCCGATGCGCCGAGCAGCAGGGGGAGGAGGTGTCTTGTCATCTTCTTGTTCCTATTCCGCAGGTTGCAGCGCGGCGGGGGCCTGACCCTTGCCCTTGCGGGCAAAGCGGTCGCCGAGGGCGCGGCAGACGACATAGAAGGTGGGGGTGAAGAGCAGGCCGAAGGCGGTCACGCCGGTCATGCCGAAGAAGACGGCGGTACCCAGCGCCTGACGGAGTTCCGCCCCTGCCCCGCTTGCGATCACCAGGGGCACGGCGCCCAGGATGAAGGCGAAGCTGGTCATCAGGATCGGCCGCAGGCGGATCTGGGCAGCCTGAACGGCGGCTTCGACCGGCGACAGGCCCTGTTCTTCCTCCGCCTGCTTGGCGAATTCGACCACCAGGATGGCGTTCTTCGCCGCCAGCGCGATCAGCACGACAAGGCCGATTTGCGTGAGGATATTATTGTCCATCCCCCGCAGGTTCACGCCCAGCATGGCCGCGAACAGGCACATCGGCACGATCAGGATGATCGAGAGCGGCAAAGTCAGGCTTTCATATTGCGCCGCCAGCACCAGGAAGACGAAGAACACGGCCATGGCGAAGACGATGCCGGCGGTATTGCCCGCGATCTTCTGCTGATAGGCGACGCCCGTCCATTCGCTGCCGTAACCGGCAGGAAGGGTGGATGCCGACAGCTTCTCCATGGTGGTCAGCGCCTGACCCGAACTGGTGCCCGGAGCCGTATCGCCGTCGATTTCCACCGCAGGGAGCAGATTGTAGCGCACCACGCGATAGGGACCGGTCCTGTCTTGGAAGGTCGAGACCGAACCGATCGGAACCATCTGCCCGCTGTTGGAGCGGGTTTTCAGGTTGGCGATGTCGGCGACGCTGCCGCGATGGTCGGCATCGGCCTGGGCGGTCACGCGATAGGTGCGACCCAACAGGTTGAAGTCGTTGACGAAGGCCGAACCCAGATAGACCTGCATCGCCTCGAACACCCGTTCGGGGGGTACGCCCAGCAGGTCGGCCTTGCGCCGGTCGACATCGGCATAGACGCGCGGGGTGCCGACGTCGAACAGGGTGTAGACCATGTTGAGGCCGGGGGTCTGGTTGGCCTTCCCGATGAAGTCCTGGGCGACCTTGTTCAGCTCCGCATAGCCGCGATCCTCGCGGTCCTGCACCATCAGGCGGTAGCCCCCGGCCGAACCGATGCCCTGGATGAGCGGCGGCGGGATGAGCAGGATGCGGGCCTTGTCATAACCGGCGACGGCCTTGTTCGCCTGTTCCATGATGCCCTTATAGGTGGCGCCTTCCTTTGCGCGCTCGGCGAAGCTGTCGAACGGGAAATAGATGGCGGCACTATTGGGTGCCTGGGTCTGCGACGGCCCATGGAAGCCCGCGAACATGACCGCGCCGCGTATGCCCTTGATCGGCAGGATCTTCTCCGCCACCTCGCGCGTCGCCTTGTCGGTGCGCTCGAGCGAGGCGCCGGAGGGAAGCTGCACCACAGCGAGGAAATAGCCCTGGTCCTGCGCGGGGATGAAGCCGCCGGGCGTCACCCAGATCAGGGCGATGGTGGCGACGATCAGGCCCGAATAGGTCAGCAGCATCTTCTTCGGCCGGGCGACGAGGAAGCGGGTGAGGCGGGCATAGCCCGTGCTCAGGCGATCGAAGCCGGCGTTGAAACGGTCGGCCGCCCGGCCCGCAAGCTGGCGCCAGCGAGGGGCGTTGTCCAGGTCATGCGCGCCATGCTTCGCCTTCAGCAGCAGCGCCGCCGCCGCCGGAGACAGGGTGAGCGAGAGGATCAGCGAAATGATCGTCGCGGTCGAGATGGTGACGGCGAACTGCTGGTAGAAGGCGCCCGAAATGCCGGTGATGAACAGCGTGGGCACGAACACGGCGCACAGGACCAGGACGATGGCGACCAGCGCGGTCGATACCTCGTCCATCGAGGTGCGGGCGGCCTCCAGCGGGGACATGCCCCGTTCGATATTGCGCTCCACATTCTCGACCACGACGATGGCGTCGTCGACGACGATGCCGATGGCGAGGACCAGGCCGAAGAGCGACAGGTTGTTGAGCGAATAGCCCAGCCCCGCGAGGATCGCCGCCGTGCCGATCAGCGACACCGGGATGGCGATGATCGGGATGATCGCCGCTCGCCAGTTCTGGAGGAAGACGAGGATCACGAGGACCACCAGCACTACCGCTTCGAACAGGGTGTGATAGACCGCGTCGATCGACTGGCTGATGAACTCGGTGGGATTGTAGATGACGCTATATTCCAGCCCCTTGGGGAAGCGGGTCTTGAGCTGGTCCATCTCCGCCTTCACCTTTTCCGCCGCGTCCAGCGCGTTGGAACCGGGGCGTTGCATCACCGCGATGACGACCGTGGGCTTGCCCGAAAGATAGGTGTTGATGCCATAATCCTGCGCGCCCAGTTCGACACGGGCGACGTCGCCCACCCGGACCTGGCGGCCATCGGCGTCGGTGCGGATGACGATGTCGGAAAATTGTTTCGGTTCGGTCAGGCGGCCCTGCATCTCGACGCCGAGCTGGAAGGCTTCCCCCCGATCATAGGGAGGCTGGCCGATGGAGCCGGCCGAAACCTGCACATTCTGGGCGCGCAGGGCGGAGACGATCTCGCCCGCCGTCAGGTTGAGCGCTGCCGCCCGATCCGGATCGATCCAGATGCGCATCGCATAGTCGCGCGAGCCGAAGAGCTGCACGTCGCCCACCCCGTCGAGCCGGGCGAGCCGATCGCGGACCTGGGTCAGCGCATAGTTGGAAAGATAGTTGCGGTCGAACGTGCCGTCCGGCGACTGGAGATTGACCACCATCAGGAATTCCGGGGTCGTCTTGCGGGTGACGACGCCCAGGCGCTGCACCTCCTCCGGCAGGCGGGGCACGGCGATGGCGACACGGTTCTGGACGAGCACCTGCGCGGCGTCGAGGTCGGTGCCGACCTTGAAGGTGACGGTGATCGTCACCTTGCCGTCGCCGGTCGACTGGCTGCTCTGATAGAGCATGTCGTCGACGCCGTTGATTTCCTGTTCGATCGGCGCGGCAACCGTGGACGCGACGGTTTCGGCGGAGGCGCCGGGATATTGGGCGGACACCGTGACCGTGGGCGGCACGATGTCGGGATATTGGGAGACGGGCAGGCCGACGAAGGCGATGGCGCCGACCACGGTGATGATCACCGCGATGACGGCGGCGAAGATCGGCCGGTCGATGAAGAAGCGGGAGAGGCGCATCGGAATGTCCTTTGCGTTGGACGAAGGGACGGCGCGCGATCCGGCGGGGGTGCCGGACCACGGGCTTTCGCATCTTTGGTGCGGGCGGTTTAGCGGGCGAAGGTCGCCTGTGCGGCGATCGGCGCGGCGCCGTCCGTCGGGGTGATCGGGGCCGGGCTGGCCTTGATCGCCGTCGGCCGGGTCGCGACCTTGGCGCCGGGCATGACGGCCTGGATGTTCGATACGATCACCCGATCGCCGGGCGTCAGCCCCGTGCGGATGATGCGCAGGCCGTCGACCACCGGGCCGAGTTCGACCGGCTTGGCGATAACGCTATCATCCTTCCCGACGACAAGAACGGTCTTGCGGGCCTGATCGGACTGGATGGCTTCGTCGGGCACCAGCAGGGCGTTGACCTTGCCGCCATTGGCGAGCCGCATATTGCCGAACATGCCCGGCGTCAGGAACATGCCGGGATTGTCGAACAGGGCACGGGCGCGGATGGTGCCGGAGCGTGGATCGAGTCCGTTGTCGGTGAAGTCGAGATGGCCCTTGTGACGATAATCGGCTTCGTCCTGAAGGCGGACTTCGACCGCGCCGCCCGCTGCTCCGTCACGCTGCGATTTCAGATAAAGCGCTTCGGAGGCGTCGAAGTTGAAATAGATCGGATCAAGCTTGTTGACGGTCGTGAGCAGGGTGGCACCCGCGCCCTCGCCGGCGGACACCAGATTGCCGATATCGACCCGGCGGTCGGAGACGCGGCCGGAAATGGGCGCGCGGACCTGCGTGAACTCGACATCCAGTGCGCGCTGGCGTTCGCGGGCTTGCGCACCCGCAAGGGCGGCTTGCGCCGCTTGCAGGCGGGAGCGCAGGGCATCGACCTCGCTCGCCGAAACCGCCTCGTCGCCGGTCAGGCGCTGGACTCGGCTATAGTCGTTGTGGGCGAGGAGGAGGGCGCTGCGTGCACTGGCGGTGCTGGCCTTCGCTTCTGCCAGCGCGGCTAGGAAAGGCCGCTGGTCGATGGTGAAAAGAAGCTGGCCCGCCTTCACATAATCGCCGTCCCTGAAGTGGATCGCCGTTACCGAACCGGAGACGCGGGGACGGATTTCGACCGTCTGGCTGGGCGCGAAGCGGCCTACATAATCGTCCCACTGCGTCACCGCGCGGGACAGGGGAGCGGAAATGCCCACCGTCACCAGCGGGGTGGCCGCCGCCTGGGCGCTGGGCCTGTCGACCAGCTTCCAGCTCATGCCGCCTGCGACGGCGAGGGCGAGGACGCCCAGGGAAATATGGCGCTTACGCCAGCGGGAGAGGGGGATTGCCGAACGGCTGTCGGCGTCGATCGGGGTGTGCATGTTCATGAGAATGGAACTCCGGGAACCTTGGCCGACTGCGAAGCGGCAGGCATCGGCCGCTTCGCAATCGCGAAGAAAATCATGCGCGCCGTTCGGCGCTTATCCGGGCCAGCAGCGTTTCGAGCTGGCCTTCGTTGAAGCCGGCCTTGATGAAGGCCTTCAGATAGGAGGGGCGGGCGGTCCAGCCGCGATGCCACGCCTCGACAGCCAGGCGGCGCAGGCTCTCCAGCCGGGAGTCGGCCAGGCGAGGGTTGGCGCCTTCGCCGAAAATCCATGCCTTCAGCCGGTCCCAGCGGTTCGGCGGGCGCAGCGACGACAGGCCGTCATGGCGGGCAAGCTGGATGATCTGCCATTCGATCGGCGCGAAACCGATGACGGGCGCTACTCTGGTGGCGATTGCGCCGCCATCTTCGGCAGAGGCGGCAAGGTGCAGAAATGCCATGGCTGTTCCCCTGTGAAAGGCACAAGTCCGGATGATCGGGCGGGCAGCTTGCCGTCCGGTGCGGGCCATCCGGCCTCGGGTGAAAAAGCGGTCCCGGCCGCGCGGATCATGAACCCGCGCGTCAGGCAATCAGATGTTGATCAGGTCGCGACCACCCTGTCGGGACAGCCGCTTGGGATCGTCAGTGAAGACAGAGTGGATGAAATGTTCGCATCGCAGACCTCTCTGGATAACAGGCCTATTCAATACTGAATGGTATATAATGCGATGCAGCAATGGGGTCAACGATATTTTTATACCGATCGGTAATTTTTCGGCATTAATCCATAAAACCCTGAATTTTCGTTACTTTCCGGGCCATATCGCGAGCGTGGTTTCCACCAGCTGCTCCAGCCGCTCCGGCGGCACACCCGCCCCCGCCTGCACGGCCATGCCCTGCATCACGGCGGAAAGATAGGTAGCAAGCGCCTGCGGATCGATGGTTTCGGGAAAATCGCCCTCGTCCCGCGCGCGCTCCAGCCGGGCCAGCAGCGCAGCATCCGACGACGCGCGCCGGGCGATGACATCGTCGCGGATCGATTCGGCCTGGACGGCGCAGGCTACGGTGCTGATGACGCCCAGGCAGCCATGCGGATCGGTGGTGCCGGTCTGGATCGCCAGCGACCCGCGCAGCAGCCGTTCGGCCACGCCCTTCGCCGTGGGCGCTTCCAGCGCGGTTCGCGTGTAACAGAGCTTGTCCCGCTCATAGAGGTCGAGCGCCTTGCGGAACAGCGATTCCTTGTTGCCGAAACAGGCATAGAGACTGGGCTTGGTGATGCCCATCGCCTCGGTCAGTTCGGCCATGGAGGCGCCTTCATAGCCGCGCCGCCAGAAGACGGTGAGGGCGGCGCTCAACGCTTCCTCGGGATCAAACTCCCGCGGGCGGCCCCGTGCTGCTTGTGCCTGCGTTTCCATACCGGTCGGTACATAGTGTGCGGATGGCCCTGCGTCCATAGGGAAGCGGGATTATCTTTCAGGCGTTTTCCCGGCCCTGTCGCCCGGCAGGATCGCCGCCCTCCAGGACGATCCGGTCGATCCGGCGGAGCATCTTGCGGAAGGCATCGACCTCGGCTGCGCTGAAATGGGAAAAGATGCGGCTTTCCAGTTCGAGCGCCTTGGGGGCGATCGCGGCGTGGAGCCGCTCGCCCGCCGCCGTCAATGCCAGAAGGTGCGACCGGCGATCCTCCACATTCGGACGGCGGACGAGCAGGCCGCGATCCGTCAGCGCGATGGCGGCGCGGCTGACCGTCACCTTGTCCATGCGGGTCAGGACGCAAATCTGTTGCTGGGTGATGCTGCCCTTTTCCGCGACCCAGGCGATGACCCGCCATTCGGGGATGGTGATGTCGAACATCGCCTCATAGATTTGCGCTATGCTGTCGCTGAGGAGCGCCGTCGTGAAGGACAGGCGGTAGGGCAGGAAATCGTCCAGTCGAAGCATTTTGTCGGCCATGGGTAATAGTATCATTTGATACCTTATCCGCAAGCCGCTATACCGGTATCAAATGATACCGGTTCGGGAGCGGCATTTGATGGAAGACGATCGCTGGCATGGCCCCGCCATGATGCCCGGCTTCGGCAATCATTTCGCGACGGAGGCGGTTGTGGGCGCCCTGCCCCAGGGGCGTAATTCGCCGCAGCATGTGCCGTTCGGACTTTATGCGGAGCAATTGTCGGGCACCGCCTTTACCGCCCCGCGCGCAGAGAACCGCCGGAGTTGGCTGTACCGGCTGCGGCCCGCGGCCAATCATCCGGCCTATCGGCCCTATGAGCGGGAAGGCCTGTTGCGAAGCGGGCCTTTCGACGAGGTGCCGCCGACGCCCAATCGCCTGCGCTGGGATCCCATGCCGATATCGGCAGAGCCGACGGATTTCGTGGATGGCCTGGTCAGCTATTGCGGGGCGGGCGATCCGGCGGCGGGGGAGGGGCTGGCCGTCCATCTTTACACCGCGAACCGGGCCATGGAACGCCGGGCCTTCACCAATGCCGACGGCGAGATGCTGATCGTGCCGCAGCAGGGCGCACTCCGCATCGTCACGGAAATGGGCGTCATGGACGTCGCGCCCGAGCAGATCGCGCTGATCCCGCGCGGGGTGCGGTTTCGGGTCGATCTGCTGGAAGACAAGGCTCGCGGCTATGTCTGCGAAAATTACGGGCCGCTCTTCCGCCTGCCCGATCTGGGGCCGATCGGCGCCAACGGCCTTGCCAATCCGCGCGATTTCGAAACACCCGCCGCCCGGTTCGAGGATGATGACGGCCATTATGAGATCGTCCAGAAATTTGGCGGGCGGCTCTGGACTACAGTGCAAGGACATTCGCCCTTCGACGTCGTCGCCTGGCATGGAAATCTGGCGCCGTGCCGTTATGACCTGCGGCGGTTCAACACCATCAACACGGTCAGCTTCGATCATCCCGATCCGTCGATCTTCACCGTGCTGACATCGCCCAGCGAGCGGACGGGAACGGCCAATTGCGATTTCGTGATCTTTCCGCCGCGCTGGATGGTGGCGGAGGATACATTCCGCCCGCCATGGTTTCACCGCAATGTGATGAGCGAGTTTATGGGCCTGATCCACGGCGTCTATGATGCCAAGGCGGGCGGCTTCGCGCCGGGCGGGGCCTCGCTGCACAATTGCATGGCGGGACATGGTCCGGACAAGGCGAGCTATGAAGGCGCGGTGCGGGCCGATCTGAAGCCGCACCGGATTGCCGACACCATGGCCTTCATGTTCGAAAGCCGTTTCATGTTCAGGCCCACCCGCTTTGCTGTGGAAACGCCGCTGGGCCAGCTCGATTATGACGATTGCTGGGCGGGCTTTGAAAAGGCGCGATTGCCGGAAGGGGATGGGGCGTGAATTTCCCGCAGATCGACGAAACCCACGACCCCGCAAGGTCGAGCTGGGTCGAGGGAGCCGATGGACATACGGATTTTCCGGTACAGAACCTGCCTTATGGGATATTCTCCCCTCCAGGCGGCACCGCGCGGGCGGGCGTAGCGATTGGCGATCGGATTTTCGACCTCAAGGGCGCGGCGCGCGGAGGTCTGCTGCCCGCCGCTGCGGCGGCCGTGCTGGATGGAACGACGCTCAACGCACTGCTGGCGCTGCCGGGGAGGGATCGCATCGCGCTGCGGCAGGCCTTGAGCACCCTGTTCAGCGACGAGAGGCAAAGCGGCGCGGTCGAACCCCTGCTGCACCGGGCGGCCGATTGCCTGCTGCATCTGCCCGCGGCGATCGGCGATTATAGCGACTTCTATGTCGGCATTCACCACGCCACCAATATCGGCAAGCTTTTCAGGCCCGACAATCCGCTGCTCCCCAATTATAAATATGTGCCGATCGGCTATCATGGGCGTGCATCGTCTATCCGGCCTTCGGGCGTGCCGGTGGTGCGGCCGCGCGGGCAGCGCAAGGCGCCCGATGCCGATGTGCCGCTGGTCGGGCCGAGCCAGCGGCTGGACTATGAGCTGGAACTGGGTATCTGGATCGGCCCGGGCAATCCGCTGGGCGATCCGGTGCCGATCGCCGAGGCGACAGACCATATTGCAGGCTTCTGCCTGCTCAACGACTGGTCGGCGCGGGATTTCCAAGCGTGGGAATATGTGCCGTTGGGGCCGTTCCTGGCCAAGAATTTCCAGACGACCATTTCGCCCTGGGTGGTGACGGCCGAAGCGATGGCGCCCTTCCGCATTCCCCAGCCCCAACGTCCGGAGGGCGACCCGCAACCTCTGCCCTATTTATGGGATGAGGCGGATCAGGCAGGCGGCGCGCTGGCCATCGATCTGGAAGTGTATCTGTCTAGCGCACGGATGCGGGCGGAGGGGCTGGCGCCGCTGCGACTGTCGCGCGGGCCTGCTTCGTCCATGTACTGGACGGCGCAGCAGATCGTCGCCCACCATGCCTCCAACGGCTGCGACCTTCGCCCCGGCGATCTGCTGGGGACAGGGACGCTCTCGGCGGCGACGCGGGATGGCTATGGCAGCCTGATGGAACTGAGCGAAGGGGGGAAGGTTTCCATCGCCCTGCCGACGGGCGAGCAACGGACCTTCCTGGAGGATGGCGACGAGCTGGCGCTGAAGGCGGTGGCGCGGGCGGAGGGTTTCGCGTCGATCGGCTTTGGCGAATGCCGCGCGGTGATCATGCCCGCGCGATGAGGTGAGTTTCCGTATTTGACGCGGCGCGTCGCGAAGCGCAGCATGGCGTCCGGACAATTATCCGGAAGAATGGACCCGATGCAGTCGCACGAAGCCAGCGTTGATATGAAACGGTTGATCGAGGATTGGGTTCATTTGCACGGCCGGACGCGCGACCAGTTGTTACCATTACTTCATGCAATCCAGGAAGAGGTCGGCTTCATCGACGATGCGGCGGTTCCGCTGATCGCGCAGGCGCTGAACCTGAGCCGCGCCGATGTGCATGGCGTGGTGACCTTCTATCATGATTTCCGGCGCATGCCTGCCGGGCGGCATGTGGTGAAGCTCTGTCGGGCGGAAAGCTGTCAGGCGCGGGGCGGGGCGGCCATCGAAGTGGCGGCGGCGCAGCGGCTGGGCGTCCCCATGGGCGCGACGCGGCGTGATGGACAAGTGACGCTGGAGCCGGTCTATTGCCTGGGCCTGTGCGCGGTGGGGCCGAATGCGCTGGTCGACGGGCGCCCGGTGGCGCGGATCGATGCCGCCGCGATCGAGCGGATCGCGCAGGAGGTCGCGGCATGAAGCCGGGCCAGAAAAGCAAAATCTATGTCAGCCGCGACATGGCGTCGGTCGCGCTGGGCGCGGACGAAGTGGCGCAGGCCTTCGCGGCGGCGGGGTGCGAGGTCGTGCGCACGGGCAGCCGGGGCCTGTTTTCCATCGAGCCGCTGGTCGAGGTGGAACAGGACGGCGCCCGCGTCGGCTTCGGGCCGGTGGGACCGCATGATGTGGCGGCGGTGCTGGACGGTAGCCACGGGGCGCGGCTGGGCGATGTGGCGGCGCTGCCCTTCCTTGCCGGGCAGCAGCGTTTCACCTTTGCCCGCTGCGGGGTGATCGATCCGCTCGATCCGGAGGATTATGCCGCCCATGGCGGCTGGCGCGGGCTGGATGCGGCGCGGGGCATGGCGCCGCAGGCGGTGGTCGATGCGGTCAAGGCATCAGGCCTGCGCGGGCGCGGCGGGGCGGGTTTTCCGACCGGGATCAAATGGCAGACGGTGCTGGATGCGGCATCGGACGCGAAGTTCATCGTCTGCAACGCGGATGAGGGGGACAGCGGCACCTTTGCCGACCGGATGCTGATGGAGGGCGACCCCTATTGCCTGATCGAGGGCATGGCGATTGCCGGGCATGCCGTGGGGGCTGGCCATGGCTATGTCTATATCCGCAGCGAATATCCCTTTGCCATCGCGACGATGCGCGAGGCGATCGAGCGGTCGGCTGAACGGATCGCGCCCTTCACGCTGGAGGTGCGGGTGGGCGCCGGCGCCTATGTCTGCGGGGAGGAGACGGCGCTGCTCGACAGTATCGAGGGCAAGCGGGGACAGGTGCGGGCAAAGCCGCCTCTGCCCGCGCTGGCCGGGCTGTTCGGGCAGCCAACGGTCATCAACAATGTGCTCAGTCTGGCGGCGGTTCCCTTCATCCTGGCGGAGGGGGCGGAGGCCTATGCGGCGGTCGGCTTCGGGCGGTCGCGCGGGACCATGCCGGTGCAGCTGGCGGGCAATGTGAAGCATGGCGGGCTGTATGAAATCGGCTTCGGCATCACGCTGGGCGAGTTGGTGAACGACATTGGCGGCGGGACGGCGAGCGGGCGGCCGGTGCGCGCGGTGCAGGTGGGCGGGCCTTTGGGGGCCTATTTCCCGCCCGCCATGTTCGACCTGCCCTTCGACTATGAGGCGTTCGCGCAGGCGGGCGGGCTGATCGGCCATGCGGGGATCACCGTGTTCGACGACAGGGTGGACATGGCGCATATGGCGCGGTTCGCGATGGAATTCTGCTCGGTCGAAAGCTGCGGCAAATGCACGCCCTGCCGGATCGGATCGACGCGCGGGGTGGAGATCATGGACCGGATCATCGCGGCGCGCGACACGCAGCCGGTGGTGGCGGAAGGCGTGGAGGGCGGATTGGCCAGAGCGCTTCATTCGCGCTCGCCCGCCCGGATCGACGCGGGGCTGGAGGCGCAGACGGCGCTGCTGCGAGATCTGTGCGACACAATGAAATATGGGTCGCTCTGCGCGCTGGGCGGGTTCACGCCCTATCCGGTGTTGAGCGCGCTCGACCATTTTTCAGAGGATTTCGGGGCATTGGCTCCGGCGAAGGAAGCGGCGGAATGACTTTTACGCGCGAAACCGATCATGGGACACCGCCTGCCATCGCGACGGGCAGGAGCGTTACGCTGACCATCGATGGCGAAACAGTGACGATGCCGGAGGGCACGTCGATCATGCGGGCGGCGTCGCTGACGGGCTGTTCGATTCCCAAGCTTTGCGCGACTGACAATGTCGAGAGCTTCGGTTCCTGCCGCCTGTGCCTGGTCGAGGTGGAGGGACGCAGCGGCTATCCCGCATCCTGCACCACGCCGATTGCCGATGGCATGGTGGTGCGCACGCAGAGCGAGCGGCTGAAGCAGCTGCGGCGCGGGGTGATGGAGCTGTATATCTCCGACCATCCGCTCGATTGCCTGACCTGCCCGGCCAACGGCGATTGCGAATTGCAGGAGCAGGCCGGCGCGGTGGGCCTGCGCGAGGTGCGCTATGGCTATGATGGCGCGACCAATATGGGGCAGGCCAAGGACCAGTCGAACCCCTATTTCGACTTCGACCCCAGCAAGTGCATCGTCTGTTCGCGCTGCGTGCGGGCTTGCGACGAGGTGCAGGGGACGTTCGCGCTGACCATCGAGGGGCGGGGTTTCGATTCGAAGGTTTCGCCCAGCCAGGGACAGGATTTCCTGTCGTCCGAATGCGTGTCCTGCGGCGCCTGCGTTCAGGCCTGCCCGACCGCGACGCTGACCGAGAAGAAGGTGGTGGAAATCGGGACGCCGGACCGGGCGGTCGTGACCACCTGCGCCTATTGCGGCGTCGGCTGCACCTTCCGCGCCGAGATGCGCGGCGAGGAACTGGTGCGCATGGTGCCCTGGAAGGAGGGCAAGGCCAATCACGGGCATAGCTGCGTCAAGGGCCGCTTCGCATGGGGCTATGCCCAGCATCGCGACCGGATATTGCAGCCGATGATCCGGTCTTCGGTGGAGGAACCATGGCGCGAGGTGTCGTGGGAAGAGGCGATTGCCCATACCGCCGGCGAATTCCGGCGCATCCAGGCGAAATATGGCACGCGCAGCATTGGCGGGATCACCTCCAGCCGCTGCACCAATGAGGAGACTTTCCTCGTTCAGAAGCTGATCCGGCAGGGGTTCGGCAATAATAATGTCGATACCTGCGCGCGGGTCTGCCATTCGCCGACCGGCTATGGATTGAAGACGACCTTCGGCACGTCGGCGGGGACGCAGGATTTCGACAGCATCGCCCAGGCGGACGTCATTCTGGTGATCGGCGCCAATCCGACCGACGGGCATCCGGTCTTCGCCAGCCGGATGAAGAAGCGGCTGCGTGAAGGCGCGAAGCTGATCGTCATCGACCCGCGCCGGATCGATCTGGTGCAATCGCCTCATGTCGAGGCGGCGCATCACCTGCCGCTGCGGCCCGGCACCAATGTCGCGATGCTGACGGCGATGGCGCATGTGACCGTCACTGAAAATCTGTTCGATGAGGCCTTCATTCGCGAACGTTGCGACTGGGAAGAGTTCATGGACTGGGCCGCCTTCGTCGCGGAACCCTCCCGTTCGCCAGAGGCGGTCGAGCCGCTGACCGGGGTGATGGCGCAGGAGGTGCGGGCGGCCGCCCGGCTCTATGCCACGGGAGGAAATGCCGCGATCTATTATGGCCTTGGCGTCACCGAGCATAGTCAGGGATCGTCGACCGTGATGGCGATCGCCAATCTGGCGATGGCGACCGGCAATATCGGGCGCGAGGGCGTGGGCGTGAATCCCCTGCGCGGGCAGAATAATGTGCAGGGCGCCTGCGACATGGGCAGCTTCCCGCATGAATTTTCCGGCTATCGCCATGTGTCGGACGATGCGGTGCGCGCGTCTTTCGAAAAGGCATGGGGCGTGGCGCTGGATGCCGAGCCGGGGCTGCGCATTCCCAACATGCTGGATGCCGCGACCGATGGGACGTTCAAGGCCATCTTCATCCAGGGCGAGGATATCCTGCAGTCCGACCCCAATACCCATCATGTCGCGGCGGGGCTGGCGGCGATGGAATGCGTGGTGGTGCAGGATCTGTTCCTCAATGAAACCGCCAATTACGCCCATGTCTTCCTGCCGGGATCGACCTTCCTGGAGAAGGACGGCACCTTCACCAATGCCGAACGGCGCATCCAGCGCGTGCGCAAGGTGATGGCGCCGCTGAATGGCTATGGCGATTGGGAGATCGTGCAACTGGTGGCGCAGGCCATGGGGCTGGACTGGTCCTACAGCCATCCTTCGCAGATCATGGACGAGATCGCCGCGCTGACGCCCACCTTCGCGGGGGTGCATTATGACCGGCTGGATGCGGAAGGGTCGCTCCAATGGCCCGCCAATGACGCGGCGCCGCATGGCACGCCGACCATGCACATCGACGGCTTCGTGCGGGGCAAGGGCAAGTTCGTCGTCACCGACTATGTGCCGACCGACGAGAAGACCGGACCGCGCTTCCCGCTGCTGCTGACGACCGGGCGAATCCTCAGCCAATATAATGTCGGCGCGCAGACCAGGCGGACGGCGAATGAGGCATGGCATCGGGAGGACCGGCTGGAGATCCACCCCGCCGACGCGGAGAATCGGGGAATTGCGGACGGCGACTGGGTAAGCCTGAAAAGCCGGGCTGGGGAAACCAGCCTGCGCGCGCTGATTACGGAGAGGGTTGCGCCCGGCGTGGTCTATACGACCTTCCACCATCCCGATACGCAGGCCAATGTCATCACGACCGACTATTCGGACTGGGCCACCAACTGCCCCGAATATAAGGTGACGGCAGTGCAGGTCATGCGATCGAACGGGCCAAGCGACTGGCAGCGCGACTATGCAGCGCAGGCGCGGCACAGCCGCCGGATTGCGCCGTTGGAAGCCGCCGAATAGGATCGGACGGATGAGCGATGAAAATGACGTCATGTCGACCGAGGACCGCCTGATCTACATGGCAAACCAGATCGCGCGCAATGTCACGGCGCTGGGGAAGGATGAAGCGGTGGTCATGACGGCTAACCATATTCGGGACTTTTGGGATCCGGCGATGAAGCGGCGCATCGCTGCGCTGGCGGCATCGCGGCGCGAAGCGCTGTTGCCGATCGCAGCGGCTGCCATCGACCGGATATCGGCGCCTTGAGCGAGGCGCTGGAACGCGAGCGGACAGACGCAAATTTCTGCTTCGCGCAGGTGATGCCTGGCGGCACGAGCAGGGACGTGACGCGCGAACTGGCGGAAGAAGTCCCGATCGCCATCGAATATAATGGCATAGGCTATGCCGTGCTGATGGCCACGCCCGCCAATATCGAAGAACTGGTGTTGGGCTTCGCGCTGGCGGAGCGGCTGATGAGCCGCGAAGATCAAGTCTTTTCGGTCGATATTCATCAAACGCAGCAAGGCGTCATCGCTCGCGCGACCTTGCCCCCGGAACGGACGCACGCCCTGCTGGACCGGGTGCGGCATCGCGCGTCGGAATCCTCCTGCGGCATTTGCGGGGTCGAAAATCTGGAGCAGGCCATCCGGCCCTTGCCGCTCGTGAAGGCAAGACCACAAGCGGATCGGTCGGCAATCTTCCGGGCGCTGGAGGGACTTCAGCAATTCCAGCCCCTGAATGCCCGGACGGGCGCCGTGCATGTGGCGGCTCTGGTTGCGTCCGATGGGAAGATCCTGCTGGCGCGGGAAGATGTCGGGCGGCACAATGCCTTCGACAAGCTGATCGGCGCGATGTGGCGGGAGGGGCTGGGCTGGGGCGGCGGCTTTGCCCTGCTGTCGTCGCGCTGTTCCTATGAATTGGTCGAGAAGGCAGTGCTGGCGCAATGCCCGCTGCTTGTGACGATTTCCGCCCCGACGAAACTTGCGGCCGAAAGGGCGGCTGAGGCAGGTCTGCCACTGGTGGTGCTGGCACGGCCCGATGCGGTGCTGGCGAGTGACGGTTCCCTGTTCGCTCAACCCTGAACCTCGCCCGCCCTCCGCTATTGCCGCTCCCATGTTCGGCCTTGCACCTGACGGTTGGTTCACTGCATAGCTTGGAACATGAAGACGCCGCCACGCCCCGTTACTCTTGCCGATGTCGGCGCGAAAGCCGGGGTTTCCGCCAAAACCGTTTCACGCGTGGTCAACCGCCATCCGGAGGTCACCCCGGCCACCCGTCAGCGCGTCGAGGCGGCCATTGCCGCCACCGGCTTCAAGCCCAACATGGCGGCGCGGTCTCTGGCCACGGACCGTTCTTTCCTGATCGGCTGCTTCATCGTCAACAGCCATAACTTCTATTATGCCGAACTTGTGCGGGGTGCCGCTCGCGCGTCTCGCCGCTATGGCTTTCACCTGGTGCTCGAGGAAATCGACGCCGATGAATCCGTCGCGGACTATTATCACGAAAAGATGCGCAATATCGGCTATCACGGCCTGATCCTGCCGCCTCATTATTGCGACAGCGCTGCGTTGCTGGACGCGCTGGAGGAAGACGGCCAGCGCTATGTGCGGATTTCACCCGCGATCGACCCGGACCGTTCGCCTTCCATCTATGCGGATGACGGCCAGGGAGTCAGCGAGCTTGCCGAACATCTTTGGCGATTGGGCCATCGGCGGTTCGGCGTTCTGGCCGGGCCTGTCGGCCATCTGGCGAGCACCATCCGTTGCGACGGCTTCGTGCAGTCCCTCGTCCGGCTTGGCTGTTCGTCGTCCGACATTCGCATCGAACGCCCCGCATCCTGGAATTCCATCGCCATGGCAGGGCGCGATGTGGCGGAAAGGCTGTTAAGAACCGGGGAGCGCCCCACCGCCATCTTCTGCTATAATGACGAACTGGCAGCCGCGCTCATTGGCTACGCGCGGGATATGAACCTTTCCATCCCGCATGACCTGGCGGTGGCGGGCTTTGACGATAGTGAGACGGCAAGGCTGAACTGGCCCCCGCTTACCACCGTGCATCAACCCATCGTCGAAATGGCGGAGCGGGCGGTTGGCTGGCTTGTGTCGCCGGAACCGTCCGGGCAGACGATCTGCCCGGTGGCGCTGAAGATTCGCAGCAGCACCGATCCGGATGCCGTCTTCATCCCGGAATAGCGCGCATTCGCGATTATCGCACCGATTCCAGAACGACAGGCCCGACCAGTCCCGCCGCGACGGGTTTCAACTTGTCATAGCCCGCGACGGCCGGGTCGATCATGCTGTTCTGGGCGACATTGTCGACGGTGATCGCCAGGGCATTGTCGCCGGATTTCAATGCGCTTGTCAGGTCCATCCGGAACGGCGCACCGATGACGGGAGGAAGCTGTCGTCCATTGACGCTGACCGTCGCCATGTCGTGCACCTGGCCGAGGTCCAGCCAGACATGACCGCCGCGTTTCAGCCAGGCGGGATCGATCCGTACCGACCGGCTGTAGGTCGCCGATCCGGCAAAGCGCGCCAGTTCGGGGACATTCTTCCAGTCCTTGAGCGTGACCGTGCCGAGATCCTGCGCGAAGGGCAGGCGCTGGACATGGCCCTTGGCCTCAAGCCGCCACCCGTCGGCCGGCAAGGCTTGCCGGGCAGCCGTCTGCGGATTGGCCGATGTCTGCGGCGCGCCTGCCGGGTCCAGCATGAGCAGCGCGCTTTCGCCCGCCTCCAGCGTCAGCGGCAGGCGCGCGCCCGCCTCGACCGCCTGAGCGGAGAGAGGCGTAATCGATCCGTCCATGCCGTTCCAGCGCGACACGCTTCCCTTGCCGGGCAGCGTCAGGGTAACGTCGCGGCGCGTGCCGCCATGATTGAACAGGAAAGTGGCGGTGCGGCCATCGATCCGCCGCTGGACATAGACGATGTCCGCCGGGTCGCCCTCGAAACGGAGGTTGGGTGCGATGTTCGCAGTTCGCAAAGCGGCGGCGACCTGAGCGGCGGGAACGATCCGCGCCCCGGCGGCGATCGCATCGGCGACCGCGCGGGTCACGCGGCCGTCGCGCGCTGCGGCATCGGCCAACCCCTCGTCCCGCGACGGTGCGCGGTCGGTGAAGATGACCGGCAATCCTGCATGGGCGAACCGGGCTATGGCTTCGGCCGTGTCGGCGCGGATGCCGTCGATGGGCGGCAGCACCAGCACGGGATAGCGCTGCCCGCCCTTCGCGACCAGTTGCCCCCCTTCGACGCGCGCATCGGCGATGGCGTCAGGATTGATCCGGTCATAGTCGTACCCGGCGGCCAGAAAGCCCTTTTCCGCCGCGAACCTGGCAGCGCCCTCATCCTCTATGCCCGGATAATAGCCATAGCCGCCGTAGAAATAAGCGACGGGCACGACCGCCTCGCCTGCCTGCATGACGCCTTGCAACCGCGCGATATAGCCCGCCAGCGATTTGATCGCGGGCCAGATCGGGTTGTTTTCGTTGAGCGCGCCGGAAAAGCCCATGACGAAGCCGCTGGGCGAGAAGGGATACCAGCCCGGCCATTTGTCCGTCTCCCGGCGATAGTTCATGCCGTGCAGGACCAGGCTGTTGACCCCGCCCGAGATGATGAGATCGACGCGCTGGCGCATTTCCTGCGGCGTGACGTCGAACGGGCGGTCCTTCCACACCAGGCTTTCCGCCGAGATCAGCGGGTGGCCGTAAAGATGCGCGGCTGATCGCGCCAGGCGCATGAAATAGGGATCGGCCCCGTCCACCAGATCCTCTGTTTCCGGTATGTCGGCCAGTCCATAGCCGCGAATGATGTCGAACGCGCCGCCATGGGCCTGGAATCGCGCCTTGAGGCCATGGGCATGGTTCCACGCGACGAAGGGCTGCACGAAGCCCTCGATCATCAGGTCGGATACGGTGCGGCGGTAATCGGCGCGCACGCGTTCCCCCGCCACACTGCCGGTCGCGTCGAAATAGGGCGGCGAATAATGTTCGCCCCATGCCTGCATCCAGCCCGGCTGGAGAATGAAGGGCAGATAAGGCGTCAGGTCATAGCCCCGGCGCTTGCGGAACTGATCCAGGAAATCGGGCGTCCAGGGCATGTCCTGCATCAGTTCCAGGCTGTCGACGAAGGTCGACCGGATACCGACGGGCCGGTCGCCCAGCCGATCGCCGACGCGCGCGGCATGCACGGCAAAAGCGTCCGGACGCATATGGTCGATGACCAGTTGCGGTCCTTTGCCTGCCGACGCCATCACGCCCATGTCGGCGGCATATTGCTTGAACACCAGCACCTGCCATTTGCCCGGCGGCGGCGCCCAATCCAGCGTGCCGTCAGGGCGCAATTTGTCGGTCAGGACGACATGGCTCACCGGATCGAGGCGGCCGGGCTGGACGACATCATCCCATGGGAAGAGGCGGAAACCGGCAGGCGCACCGGAATCCTTGGTGCCCGGTGCATCGCCCTTCATCGCCACGACCGCGACGACATGGGCGCGGTCGTCCATCCGCTTCGCCCAGTCCGCGACCTTTGGGTCCTGAACACGCGGATCTTGCGGGTTGAGCGCGCCAAGCCGTCTAGTCCGGGCGGGAATGGCGACCTTGACCGATTTTCCTGTACCGCCCTGAATTTCCGTGCGGGCCATGGCCAGTTCGACCATCGCCAGTTCCGGCGTGACCGTGAAGCCGCCGCCCGACGGCCAGGCCGACCCGAACGTATAGTCCAGCGTCATGCCACGATCCTGGGCAGTCTTGCCCAGGCCGCGGAGGATTTCCCAGAAGCGCGGTTCGGCATAGTCGTTGACCGCATCGCGCTGATCAGGCGTCAGATTGTCGAGGCCAAGGGCGAAGGGCTGGATTTCCCCGCCCGCAAAGCCGTTTTCGTCCATCAGGGCCAGTTCGCGGTCCAGCTCAGCCGGATCGACCGCAGCGCCGGGCCACCACCAGCGCAGCCGGGGGCGATCCGCCTTGGCTGGGTTTTCGAACCGCTGTTCCAGCGTCTGCGCCATGGCGGGCAGCGTGCTGGACGCGGCGAGCAGCGCCGCTGCCAGCATCGTCCCCAATTTGCGGCGATCGGTCATCCTATATCCTTGCCCATCTGCATTCATGGCTTGCGGGTGGCGGCGCGTAGGCGAGCGGGAGCGCTGAGGACCGGATCGGTAGCCGACCGGGCGATCTCCACCGTCACCCGTTCCGGCCGGACCATCCAGCGCCGCGCCTTCACATCATAATCGCCCAGCACGCGGGGGTCGGCCGTCACCACCACCTCGCGGCTTTCGCCCGGCTGGAGTTCGGGCCTGCCCCAGCCGATCAGGCGCTTCGCCTTGCCGGGGCGCCTCACATAGACCTGCGGCACATCGGTTCCGGCGCGGTCGCCGCTGTTGGTCACGGTGAAGCGCACGGTCAGGCTTTCGCCCGAGACGATCTTGAGCCTGTCATAGCGGAAGCTGGTATAGCTGAGGCCATGGCCGAACGCATAAAGCGGTTTCAGTCCCTTTGCATCATACCAGCGATAACCGGCGTCCGATCCTTCGGGATAATGGATGTCGAACGGCTTGGTGTCCGCTGCCAGACCATAGGTTGCCTTGGTTTCTCCATCCGCGGCAGGCGCATCCGACCCCGGCAGCACCCGGTTGGGAAGCTGGTCGAGCGAGACCGGAAAGGTCACGGGAAGATGGCCGGACGGGTTGACCTGGCCCGAGAGAATGCGGGCGATGGCGTCGCCGCCGCGCTGCCCGCCATACCAGGCGGCAAGGATTGCGGGCACCTTCGCCTGCCACGGCATCAGGACCGGATTGCCGGTTTCCAGCACCACCACCGTGCGGGCATTGGCGCTCGCCACCGCGTCGATCAGTTCATCCTGCCCTTCGCCCAGCGACAGGTCGGGCTGGTCGAGCGCCTCGGTCGCATATTTGTCGGCGAAGACGATCGCGATATCCGCCGCCTGCGCGGCTCGGGCAGCGGCGGCCGCGTCCTTGCCGTCCAGGAAGCTGACCTGCGCTGCGGGAAATTCGGCGCGGATCGCGTCGAGCGGCGGCGTGCCACCATAGAAGCGCTGCGCGAACATCGCAGCGACGCCCGATGTCGCCGCGGCCGTCACCCGCTTCGCGCCGCCCACGGGACGGACCTGGCTCGATCCGCCGCCCGAAGGCACTCCGGCATCGGCATTGCCGCCAATCACCACGATCCGGCGTGCCTGATGGGCGAGCGGCAGCAGGCCGCCCTCATTCTTCAGCAGCACGATGCCCGCTTCGGCGGCGCGCTGGGCAACGGCGGCGTTGGCGCTCAGGTCGATCGTCGTCCCGACTGCCAGCGGATAGCGGTCAAGCTGGTGCGCATAGATGGAATGCAGCACCCGGCCCGCCGCCTGATCCACGGCGGATTGCGGGACCCGGCCTGCGGCCAGCGCCTGTTCCAGCAGGGTCGAAAGATAAGGCTTGCGGTCGATCTGCTCGCCCGATTGCTGGTCGAGGCCCGCCACAAGCGCCGCGGTCGAATGGACCGCGCCCCAGTCGGACATCACATAGCCCTTGTAACCCCAGTCGCGGCGCAGCACGTCGGTCAGCAGAAAAGGGTTTTCGCACGAATAGATGCCGCCCACCCGGTTATAGGCGCACATGACCGATCCGGGATCGCCCTTTTCGATGCCGATCTGGAAGGCCAGCAGATCGCTTTCGCGCATGGCCGCCTCATCCATCTCCACCGAGGCGACGTTACGGCCGGTTTCCTGATCGTTGAGCGCGAAATGCTTGATCGTGGCGATGATGTGGTTGGACTGCACGCCGTCGATCTGCGCGCCGACCAGCGTGCCGGCGAGCAGCGGATCTTCCCCCAGATATTCGAAATTCCGACCCCCGCGCGGATCGCGGACCAGATTGACCCCGCCCACGAGCATCACGTTGAACCCCTTGGCGCGCGCCTCCGATCCGATCATCGCGCCGCCGGCATGGGCAATGGCAGGATCCCAGGTCGATGCCAGGGAAAGGCCCGAAGGCAGCGCAGTCGCGGTATCGCCCTTGCGCGCTTCCATGAGGTTCGAGACGCCCAGGCTCGCATCGGTTTCGACCAGCCGGGGGATGCCGAGCCGCGCCACGCCCTCGATATAGCCTGCGCCCAGTGGAATGCCCTGCGGCCGCTGCTCGGGCGGCAGCAGGGTGTGCATCGGGCCGTGCAGCAGCAGCAGCTTTTCGGCAGGCGTCATGGCGGACAGCGTCCGCTCCGCGCGAATGTCCGGCGTTTCAGCCCTGGTTTCGGGGCCGCTCTGCGCGGCTGCGGACATTGTGACGACGCTCGCGCCGAGGGTGAGCAGGAGCGCGGAATGTCGTTTCATGATGTCATCACCCTCGATCGGCGGCGAAGCAGCGCACGCGTAAGCGCCGTCGCGGCCGGTTCATTCTGTCCTTGCGGAAAAATATCCCCGCCTGGCCGTCGGCCGGGCGGGGAACGATTGTCAGAAGCGGACGCGGCCGACGATGCCGAATTCGCGCGGGCGAACCGGCGTGCCGAAGGCATAACCGCTATTGTAGACGCTATAGTCGATCTGCGCCGCGTTCCGGGTCGTCAGGGTGGCAACATTGGCCAGATTCTTTCCGAAGACGGAAAATTCATAGGCGCCGTCCTTGCCACGGAAACCGACGAACACGCTGTTGTTCAGCAGATCATCATAGCGGATATTCTGGAACGGATCGGTCCGTTTGGGCACATAGCTCGCCACGCCGCGCAGGAAGAATTCCCGATTTTCGCTGACCGGCACGCTATATTCGAAGTTGAGGCTGGCACCCCATTTTGCCTGGTCGCTGATCGAACCGTTGAGGCGGCATAGCGCCACATTCTGGCCCACCGGCACCGACGGCGTGCCATTGGAATCCGGAGTGCCGTCGCCGTTGAAGTCGTTGCACGGCGCCAGCGCATTGCGGAACACCGCGTCGTTGTAGGTTCCGCTGAGGCCCAGGGTCAGGCCGCGGAACACTTCGCCGTCGATATTCGCCTCGATACCGCGCACGCGGGCATCGGCGTTGAACGTGAAGGCGACGTTGTTATCGACCACGCCGTCCTTGCCGGTCGATACCGCCAGATAGGCACCGGTGAAGGCCTGATAGTTTTTGAAGTCCTGCTGATAGACGGCGACCGAGTAGTTCACCCGGCGGTTGAACAGGGTTCCCTTAAGGCCGGCCTCATAATTGTCCGACTTCTCCGCCTTGAACAGCAGCAGATCCTCGTCGATCGCCGCCACTGTGGCGGTCGCGCCGCCGGGACGGTAGGAACGGCCATAGCTGACATAGCCGGTCAGGTCGCGGCTGAACTGATAGCGCAGGCTGGTTCCGCCGGTGAGCTGACGATAGGTGACGTCGCGATTTTCCGGCGAATAACCCGACCCGATCGTCGTGCCGTTCACCGACAGGAGGAAATCGCGGTTCACCTTCGAAATCTGGTAACGCAGCCCGGCCTGGAACTGCAGCTTGTCGGTCAGCTGGAAGCGGTGATCGGTGAAGGCCGCGTAATTCTTGCTCTTGTTGGGAATACCCACACCGATGTCGAGGACCAGATCCGGCAGCCGCGGCGCGCTGGTCGAGACGGGGCCGAAGAAGAGCGGCTGCTTCTGGGCGACATTGGTCACCGCGTCGGAATCTTCATAATAGACGCCGAACAGATAGTTCCAGAACCGCGAGCCCTTCGACGTGAGGCGCAGTTCCTGGGTCAGACGCTTGGTAGTGCCGGTGAAGGCTTGGGGCTGGGAATAGCCTGGGATCGAACCGCCATAGGCAAGGTCGGTCGCGCGGCTGGTGCTGGTGTAGCTGTAGCCGCCGATATAGTTGATCGCCGCGCCGCCCAGGTCATAATCGATACCCAGGGTGACGATATGCCCGTGGAAGGCATATTGTCCCGCCTTCGTCACCTTGGCGGTGCGATCCGACGGTTCCAGGATCGGATCGGTCGTCTCACCCGGCAGGGTGAAGAGGATCGGCGAATAAGTGGTGCGGTTGTTCAGATATTGATAGGTCAGATTGATGTCGAGCGCGCTGCTCGGACGGAAGGCGATGCTGGTGCGGACGCTTTCCGTCCGGTCGCGCTCATCTTCCCCGTTGGAGATGTTATGGCCGCCCAGGCCATCGTTCCGGTCGAACAGGCCCGCGACGCGGATCGCCAGGACATCGTTCACCAGCGGCATGCTGACCGCGCCCTGCGAGTTGATCCCGTCCTGGGTCGTCAGGGTCTGCTGGAAATAGCCCTCGACCTTGTCGAGGCTGGGCTTGGCCGCCGCGATCGTGATCGCGCCCGAAGGCGATGTGCGGCCGCGTAGCGTGCCCTGCGGTCCGCGCAGCACTTCGATCTGGCCCACGTCATACATGGCACGGAAGGCGGTGCCCGCATCGAGCGGCATTTCGTTGAAATAAATGTCCACCGTCGGCAGGGAGGCCGAGGAGGGGTTGAAGTCGACGCCGCGCAGTTTTACCGCGTTGAAGCCCGGCTCGGTGGAGTTGAGCGACAGGCCCGGCGAAAGCTGCTGCACGTCGCTGAAGGTCTTGAGGTTCAGGTCCTGGATCAGGGCGCCCTGGACGACATCGACGGTCGCCGGAACATCCTGCAACCGTTCGGCGCGCTTCTGGGCTGTCACGATGATCTCGCCGGAGTCGCCGGAATCGGTGGACACCTGGGCTGCGGCGCTGGAAACGCCCAGGGCCAATCCCATGAGCGACGCGGAGAATAGCAAGGTAGATTTCATTCGTCCCCTCCTGAAAAATCAATAGAATCTCATATTGTGAGATGGCGTCTTATAGAATGAGGTAAGCGCTGTCAAATACTGTTTTGAAGGAAGCCGATCGGCCTGTGATCCGCGCGCGCGCCGACAGCCCCGTGAGGAAGCATTATATGCGGTTCAGGGGTGAAGTTCGGCCCGTTCGAGAGGCCGGTCAGGGCGCCTTATTGCCCGGCATTTCGAGCAGGATCAAGGAAACGCCCTGACGGGGCAGGCGGAAGTCGATCGTCGCGCCCTTCTTTCCGATCGGGGAAAGCGAAATTCCCTGATCCACCGTCGCCAGCTGCGCCGCCTCCAGCAGGCTGGCGCGCTGGGTGTCGCTGGGCGCTATGGGAGAGCCCATCTTCAGCCACGCCGCATAACTGTTCGAATGATCGCGATCGACGCGATACTGGGTCAGCTTCGCTTGCCCGCGCAGGGCCGAAGGCAGGCCGGTCAGGCTGATCCGCACAGCGGCGTCAGGGCCTGCCACATCGTCGTCATGATAGTGCCAGACCAGGATAGCGAGCCTGTTTGCCTCCATCGTCGCCACCGTGCCCACATCGGCATCGCCGCGCACGCCGTCCGCCATCACGCGGTCGAGCGGAATCTGCCGGTCCGACGTGGCCGCGACATGGTGGCCGCCCATCTTCGCCAACATCTTGAAGACGTTCATCACCGGCAGGTCGATCCCGGCGGAGGTCAACTGGCGGAAGCCGGCGAAATAGGGCTGGTCCTCAAATTCGAAGGCCCAGCTCAACACGCCTTCCAGATTGACGCCGCGCCGGGCGGCGAGCGCCTGGAGCCGGGGGAAGGAGGCGGCGGTGTAGCTGGAATAGACGGTCCCGTTCCGATAGGCATTGGCCGGTCCTTGGCAGGCGGCGCAGCCTTCGGGATCGGATTCCCCGATGATGACCGGCGTATCGCGGAAGGCAGGGTGCTTGCCGATCTGCGCGAACTCATGATCCGCGACCTGCAGATGGGTGGCGATGCCCATGCGCACATGGCCCTTGCCATCACCGTCATCGATGAAGCGGGGCATGCCCTTCGCATGGAAGGACAGGAAGTCGGTCGGCGTTCCCGCCTGCTTCACATGGTTCATGAAGTCGGTCAGATAAGTATCCCGCATCCCTGCGATATCCGGGCCACCGACCCGCGCATCCGGCAACGCACGGCGGACGCCGCGCACCGCCGCGTCATGCAGGCGGAAGAAATCGGCCTGGTTGCCGCCCCAATAATATTGTTCGAGATTGGCCTCGTTCCACGTCTCGAAATACCAGCTTGCCACCTCTTCCCGGCCATAGCGCTCGACGCAGTGACGCACCCATTGATAGATGAGTTCCTCCCACTTCGCATAATCCTTGGGCGGATAGGCCCAGCCGGTGCGGATGTTGCCGCTGCCGGGGCGGAAATCATGCTGATAGGGCCGGGGTCGGGTGGACAGCGCCTCCGGCATGAAGCCCAGTTCGACATAGGGCTTCACATGCCGTTCGCGATAGGTGTCGAAAATATGATCGACGATGGTGAAATCATAGACCGGACGCCCCTGCGCATCCTCCGTATAGATGTTGGTCGATCCCCATTTGAGCGCCGGGGTGCCGTCGCCCGACGTCAGCAGATTGTGCGCGCGGAAATAGACGCGATCCGGTGCCAGGCCGCCGAGCGTGGCCAATGTCGTGCGCCCGTCCTTCATCGTCGCATAATTGGGTTCGTCGGCGCCGAAGAAGCGCCAGACGGGCTTGACCGGCCCTTCCGCCTTCGCCGCATCGACCGCGATCCTGACGGGGAAGCTGGCTTCCTGCGCTGCCGCGCCCGTGACTGCGGCCATGGCGGCGGCGGCAAGGCCGGTCAGGGCGAATTTCAGCATCTTTCTCTCCCGAGAAAAAGACGGCCGACCGCCAGCGATCCGGCTGGGTGGGCCATCAGGACTGGCGCAAAGGCTCCACGACGGCGGCAATGTCGCGATCGCCCAGGCCCGCCTGCTCCGCCTCCAGGAAGCGCGCCCTGGCGGCGGCGGCAAGGCCGGACCGGATGCCTGCCGAAGCCAGCAATGCCTCCCCATAACCCAGATCCTTGGCCATCAGCGGGATCAGGAAATTGGGATCGTAATTCCGTGCCAGCATCCGGTCCGCCATGAGGCCGACCATCGGGCTGCCCGGCGCGCCGTTGCGAAGCAGATTGGCGGCCTGTTCGCGATCCAGACCCTTCGCTTCCACCAGCGCGAGCGCTTCGGCGAAGGCGGCGACCTGGATGCCTGCCATGACATTGTTGGCCAGTTTGAGCACGGCCCCGCTGCCGGCCGGGCCGAGATGGGTGACGCCATTACCCATGCTGTCCAGCACCGGGCGGGCGAGCGCCAGGCTTTCCGGATCGCTGCCGACGAAGAAGCGCAACGTGCCGCCTTCCGCCTGGACCTTGCTGCCCGTCACCGGCGCCTCCACGAAATGAACGCCCGCCGCCTTCATTTCCACCGCCAGCGTTTCGACCCAGCCGGGATCGAGCGTGCTGCTGTCGATCGCAACTTTGCCCCGCGCCATGGCTGCCAGCGCGCCCTGCGGGCCGAGCCAGACGCTGCGCGAGGCGTCATTGTCGGCGACCATGGCGATCACATAGTCGGCGCCGGTTGCGGCGTCGACCGGGCTTTCGGCCTGACGGGCGCCCGCCTCCACCAGCGAGGCGGCGCGTGCCGGGCTGCGGTTCCACACCGTCACTGCATCGCCTGCCTGCAGCAACCGGCGAGCCATGCCCATGCCCATGATGCCGAGGCCCAATATTGCGATCTTCTTGCTCATCAGCCTGTCACCTCAAATCGGGAAAGCGCCTCTTCGTCGATATCCAATCCCACGCCGGGGAGGGCGTCATCCAGGTCGATGAAGCTGCCGGCCGGCGTGATGCCGAAGCGGCGCAATTCACGATCGCCATGGCTTTCTTGCCCGACTCACGAATCCCGTCAGCCTCTGGTTCGATTGATTTCTCATACTAGATTAGCGCGATGAGCCTTGAAGTAAACCCACCTTGTCCCGGTGGCTTGCCGCTTGACGGAGGGAAGCTTGTCGCGCCACGTCGATCCCGTGAGTCCTTTCGAAACCTTCCCCCTGGTGCGGCCGCCGCGCAGCGTGCACGACAAGATCGCGCACCAACTGGGCAAGGCGATCGTGTCCGGACAGCTCCAGCCGGGCGAAGCGCTGGTCGGGGAGGAGCGTTATAGCGCCGAACAGGGCGTGTCCCGCACCGCCTATCGCGAGGCGATCCGCATGCTCTCGGCGAAGGGGCTGGTGTTCAGCCGGACCAAGAGCGGAACCAGGGTCAGCGAGCGGCGGCGGTGGAGCATGCTGGACCTGGACGTCATCGCCTGGATGTTCGAAACCGGTCCGTCCCCGGATTTTCTGCGTGGAATCTTCGAGTTGCGGATGGCGGTGGAACCGTCGGCGGCGGAACTGGCGGCGCAGCGGCGCACGTCGCAGGATATCGCGGCCATGGGCCATGCGCTGGAGGAAATGCGTCGGCACGGGTTGATGACGCCACAGGGGCGCGGGGCGGACCAGGCCTTTCACCACCTGATCATGGAAGCGACGCGCAACGAACCGCTGATGTCGCTGTCCTCGTCCATTGCCGCGGTCGTTGCATGGACCACGCGTTTCGCGCGCGAGGAGCGGGGCGAATCCCGCAATCCGATGCCGGATCATGACGGGGTGTTCGATGCCATCGTCGCCGGGGATGGGGACAAGGCGCATGCCGCCATGCTGGCGCTGATCCGCAACGCATCCGCGGACGCGGGAATGTTGTAGCGGGAATGGCCAACGGCCGCCTGGAAAATATTGTATCATTTCTCATACCAGTTTAAGAGGAGCCGCCATTCCGGCTGCTGGAGTCCGCCCATGCCTCTCTCGCCATCCGTCCGGTTTCCCCTCGTCCTTGCGCTCAGCGCCGCCTGCTTCCTGTTGGCCGGTTGCCATGCCGAAAGTACGCAGCCGGACCAGGTTACGCGTAGCTGCACGGGGGATAATGGCGGCCTGTCGCTGCCGCCCGGATTCTGCGCGTCGCTGTTCGCCGAGGGACTGGGGCATGTCCGGCATCTCGTGGTGGCGGCAGACGGGACCGTCTATGCCAACAGCCAGCCTGGCAATGAGGAGGGGGAGGGGGGCCGGTCGGGACTGATCGTGCTCCGCGACACCGACAGCGACGGCCGGGCGGATCAGGTGACGCGGCCGCACCCGTCGGAAACGGGCGGCACGGGCATCGCCCTGCATGGCGGCCATGTCTATCTGGAGGATGGCGATCATGTTCAGCGTTATCCCATCGATCCCGGCAGCCATCTGCCGGTCGGAAGGGGCGAGACCATCCTGTCGGGCCTTGCCACCGATGGCGATCACCGGTCGCATTCGATCGCGATATCGCCGGATGGCGCCCTGTATGTGAACTCCGGCAGCGCGACCAATGCCTGCCAGAAATCCAACCGTCAGGCCGGTTCGCCGGGCAACAGCCCCTGTGAGGAGAAGGCGCTGCGCGCGGGCATCTGGCGTTATGAGGCGGAGCGGCAGGGCCAGAATTTCTCGCCGGGCGAGCGCTATGCCAGCGGCATCCGCAATGCCGTGGGGCTGGCGCTCGACGGGCAGGGCCGCCTGTTCGCCACCCAGCATGGACGCGACCAGCTTCATGAAAATTGGGGTTCGCTTTACGACGCGGAGCAGGGCCAGAACCTGCCTGCCGAGGAACTGGTCGAGGTGACCAGGGGCAGCGATTATGGCTGGCCCGAATGCTATTATGACCCCAACCGCAAGGCGCTGGTCCTGGCGCCCGAATATGGCGGCGACGGGGGCCGGGCGCTGGGACCATGCGCCCAGCGCCAGGCGCCGGTCGCGGCCTTCCCCGCCCATTGGGCGCCCAACGCCCTCGTCATCTATGAAGGCAATCAGTTTCCCACCGCCTATCGCGGCGGCGCTTTCATCGCCTTCCACGGTTCCTGGAATCGCGCGCCCGGACCGCAGGGGGGCTTCAACATCGTCTTCCAGCCGATGAAGGAAGGGCGGGCGTCGGGCGCCTATGTGCTGTTTGCCGACGGCTTTGCCGGTCCGGGCAAGGAGTCGGGCAATGCCGCGCATCGTCCCTCGGGCCTTGCCGTCGGGCCTGACGGCGCGCTCTATATCGGCGACGACAAGGCAGGGCGGATCTGGAAGATAACCTACATGGGGAATGCCGCCGCAGCGGTGGCGGAGGCGAAGCCGGTGCTGGCCGGAAAAGCGCGGGAGGCACCGGCGCAAAAGGGGGCGTCCGGTGCGTTGCCGCCGGGGGTTTCCGCCGCGATGGTGGAGCGAGGCCGCCTGATCTATTCGGGCGCGCAGGGTGGCGCGACCTGTTCGGGCTGCCATGGTCCCAGCGGGCAAGGATCCGAGATCGCGCCCCGGCTCTCGGACCAGCAATGGCTGTGGGGCAACGGCAGTCTGGCCGAGATTCGCGACCTGATCGTCAAGGGCGTGCCGAAGCCCAGGCGCCACCCCGCACCGATGCCGCCCTATGGCGGCGCGCAACTGAAGCCGGATGAGGTGGATGCGGTGGCGGCCTATGTGTGGTCGCTGTCCCACAAGGACTGATAATGGCGTGATCCCGGATCAAATCCGGGATCACGGTGATGAAAGCTACCGTGGAATCGGGCGCATAAGGCGCATAATATAATGCGACTGACTTGCATTAGTATCGCGAAGGCGTTAGCCAGCCCCTGAACAAGGGGACCATCGTGCACAAAGCCATTCATATCCTGTTTTCGACCACCGCATTGCTGGCCGCGGACCCTGCGTTCGGCCAATCGTCGCCCGCCGCGCCCGCCACCAGGGAGGAAGCCGACGGCCCGATCGTCGTGACGGCTGCCCGCAGCATCCTGCCCGCCAGCGCCCTGCCGCTGACGATCGACGTGATCGACAAGGATGCGCTGGACCAGCAGATCGCGATTTCGGGTTCTGTGACCGACGCCGTGGCGACGCTGACCCCGTCCTTTTCGCCCACGCGGCAGAAGCTTTCCGGCGCGGGCGAGACGCTGCGCGGCCGTTCGCCGCTCTATGCCATCAACGGCATCCCGCAATCGACGCCGCTGCGCGACGGCGGGCGGGATGGTTTCACCATCGACGGCTTCTTCGTAGACCGGGTCGAGCTGATCTACGGGTCCAACGCGTTGCAGGGCATTGGCGGCACGGGCGGCATCGTCAATCAGGTGACGGTGGGCGCCCCCCGGCAGGAGGGGCTGAGTGGCCGGGTGCTGATCCAGGGCACGGCCGACATGCATTTCCATTCCGACGGGTTGGGCGGAAAGGTCGGCGGCCTGTTCCAGTATAAGGTCGGCGATTTCGATGCGACCATCGGCGCGACCTATGAAAAGCGTGGCGTTTTCTACGACGGGCAGGATCGTCGCGTCGGCCTGAACCTGACGCAGGGCGAAACGCAGGATTCTCGCGCGACCAATATCTTTGCGCGGCTGGGCTATGCGGTGTCGGCGACGGGGCGGATCGACCTGATCGCCAGCCGTTTCGAGCTGAAGGGCGACGGCGATTTCGTCGCGGTGGCCGGCGATCGCCTGACCGGAGCGCCGACCAGCGCCGTGCATGGCAATCCGCCGGGCGACCCCGCCGCCAACCGCACCGAAAGCATCACCCTGTCCTATACCGACAGCGCGCTGGGCGGCGGCAATTTCGTGAGCCAGATCTTCTTCAACCGGTCCCGCGATACGTTCGGCGGCGAGCTGATGCCCATCCCCAGCTTCCAGGACCCGTCGATCGCGCCGGTGGGCACGCTGTTCGACCAGTCGCAGAACCGCTCGCGCAAGCTGGGCGCCAAGTTCAGCTATGAGCGAGCCGTGCCGGGGTTCGAGGCGCTGACCGCCACGCTGGGCTTCGACGCGCTGTGGGACAGGACCGAGCAACGCCTGATCGCCACCGACCGCATCTGGGTGCCGCCCGCCGAGTTTCGCAGCCTGGCCCCCTTCGCGCAGGCCAATCTCAAGCTGCTGAACGGGCTGGTTCGCCTGGCGGGCGGGGCGCGGTGGGAAAATGTCCAGATCGGGATCGACGATTTCCACACGCTCGCCCAGACCACGCAGACGCTTCCCGCCGCGCAGCGCTATTGGGGCGGCGTCGATGTCGCGGGCGGCAAGCCGAAGTTCGACGATGTGCTGCTGAACGGCGGCGTCATCATCGAACCCTGGGACGGCATCCGCGCCTATGCCAGCTATGCCGAGGGCTATACCGCGCCGGACATCGGGCGGATCACCCGGTCGATCAACCAGACCGGCGTCGATATCGACAGCTATCTCGCGATCGAGCCGATCGTTTCCAACAATCGGGAAATCGGCGTCGAGGTGAAGCGCGGGCCGTTCTACGGATCGGCCACCTATTTCTGGTCATCCAGCGACAAGGGGCAGTTGCTCGTGCCCGGCACCGGGCGCAATTTCGACGTGCAGCGCCAGCGCATCGAAATCGAGGGGCTGGAGGTCAACCTGCGCGCCGCAACGCCGGTCGAGGGCCTGAAACTGGGCATCGGCTATGCCCATATCCAGGGGCGCTACGACAGCAATTCGGATGGTGTCGTGGACACCGATCTGGACGGCGTCAACATCTCGCCCGATCGGGTCAACCTGTCCGCCACCTACAATCATGGGCCGGTTTCGGCGATCGTGCAGACGCAATATTATCTGTCGCGCAATTTCCACGCTGATGCCGGTTTCACACAGCCTGACCAGCGCAACAATTTCGGCGGCTATGCCGTCACCGATGCCAGTATCCGATACCAGACCGGTTTTGGCGGCGTGCGCCTCAGCGTCCAGAATCTGTTCGACAAATTCTACATTGACTATAGCAGCGACACACGGCTGCCCACCGACAACCTGGCCTATTTCGCGGGCCGGGGGCGCAGCTTCACCTTGAGCTGGGATTATGGCTTTTGAAGACGCTTGACCTTCTGCATCGCTGGATCGGCGGACTGATCGGGCTGGTGCTGGCGGTGCTGGGACTGTCCGGCGCGCTGCTCGTGCACAAGGATGCGTGGGTGCTGCTGCCCCATGCGTCGGACGCCCCGGTGCAGGACAGCGGGGCGATCGCCCGCGCGGTCGAGCGGATCATGGCCGATCCCGCCGCCCGGCCGGAGATGATCAGCTTTGCCGGTCCCGGTTTCGGGCTGGACCGGCTGCGCTTCGCCAATGGGTCGGGCGCCTATGTCAGCCAGGCGGGCGATCTGGTGACCCGCTGGGACAGCCAGTGGGAGCGGCCCGAACTGTGGCTGTTCGACCTGCATCATCATCTCTTCGCGGGCGATATGGGCGAAACGGTCATCGGCATCGCTGCGCTGTGCGGGTTGTTCTTCGTGATTTCTGGCGTGATCCTGTGGACGCGGACGCGCAAGACATTCGAATTCCGCCTGTGGCCCCGGCGATGGAGCCGTCCGGCGATCGTGCGGCAGCATCGCGACCTGGGCGTGGTGGCCGCGCCCTTGCTGTTCCTGTCGCTGCTGACGGGCGCGACATTGGTCTTTCGTCCCGTCGCGGCGGTGATCCTCGGCCCGTCGGCACCTGCCCAGATCGACGCGAGCCTGAAGGCGCCCCAATCGGCCCCCGTCCCGCTTGCGCCGGGACTGGATTGGCGCGGCCTGATCGGGACGGCGCGAAGCCGTTTCCCCAACGCCGAGATACGCAGCCTGTCGCTGCCGCGAAAGCAGAGCGGCCTCATCACCTTGCGGATGAAGAAGGCGGAGGAGTGGCTGCCCAATGGGCGCACCACGCTCTGGTTCGCGGCGGACAGCGGGCGGCTGGTCGCGGCGCGGGACGCATCGCAACTGCCGGTCGCGGTAAAGGCCTACAACATGCTCTATCCGCTGCATGCCGCGAAGGTCGGCGGGCTGGCTTACCGGATCGTCATGACCTTTTCGGGGCTGGCGCTCGCCCTGCTGGGGAGCCTGACGCTCTGGTCCTTCTGGTTCGCCGGTGGACGTTCATCCATCGCCCGTCCGCGCGCTGTCGGAGGCCGACGGCGGGCGGACCGGGAGCGTCGCGTCGAGGTCTAGCTCAGCCCTTTCGGGCGAGCATGCCGTGCATGTCGATCCACCGCACGAAGGCATCGAACCAGCCGGTGCTGGTGGTCGCCTTGGGATACATGCCAAAGCCATGGCCGCCCTGCTCGAACAGGTGGAACTCCACTGGCCGCCGCGCCGTGCGCCAGTCGTCGATCAGCCTGAAATCGCGCTTGCCGAACAGCGGATCGTCGGCGGCGATTGCGGCGAACATCGGCGGCGCATCCTGCGGCACGGTCATGCCACCCAAGGGGCCGTAGATATTGCCGATAAAGGCGGGCTTCGCTTCCTTGACCGTCAGGGTCGTCGCCATGGTGAGCATCGCGCCCGCCGAAAAGCCGATCATGCCGATCCGGTCGGGATCGACATGCCATCGCGCCGCGCGGGCGCGGATCAGGCGGAAGGCGGCGGTCGCATCGGCAAGCTGGGGGGCGAGGTCGTTGGAGGCGCTGGCGGGGGCGGGTAGCGGCGCGCGGGCGGCGCCGGAGAACATCTCCCGCATCGACCGTTCGAAGTCCGCCACGTCGGCCGGTGTCTGACGCAGGCGATATTTGAGCACGAAGGCGGCGATGCCTTTTGCGGCCAGTGCGCGCGCGACGTCGAAGCCCTCATTGTCCATGGAGAGGGTGCGGAAGCCGCCGCCCGGCGCCACGATGATGGCCGCGCCCGATGCCTTGGACGGATCAGGCAGGACGGGCGTCAGTGTCGCGACCGTGACGTTGCGGGCAAAGCGGCTGCCATATTGGCGATGCCAGGATTCCTTCGCCGTCGCGCCGGGAAGCGGGCCTGTGCCGAGATCGATGGCGTCCGGCTGAACCGGGGAGGCGATCGGCACCATCCTGTCTTCCTGCGACCAGCCTTGCACCGGCGCGGCGAGCGTGCAGGCGGCAAGCCCGATCGCGATGAGGCTTGGGACCGGGAAACGCCATCTCCTGCCTCTACGCCGGTGCTTCATGTCATCCTCCTCATCGATAAAGTTGCGGTGATCGTCCGGCGCCAACGGTCATTTGGGCAGGGAAACGGCCCGAGAGATGCTGTAGCTCGCCTTCTGGCCCTGGGTCGTTTCGCCGGGCTGGCCGCTGCCTATGTCGAGTTGGTAAGTCCCCGGTATCAGGCCGCGATCGCCCGCCCTGCTGACGAAGCTGAGGTCGCGGGGCGAGAGGATGAATTCGACCGGCCTTTCCTCGCCGGGTTTGAGCGTGACCAGCTGGAACCCGCGCAGGGCGGTTCGGGGCGCGCCCTCGAAACGGGGCGGCGTGATGTAGAGCTGGGCGACGTCGTCCCCTGTCCGCGAGCCGGTGTTCGTGACCGTCGTGCGCACGCGCAGGCCATTTTCGGCCGCGCCGTTCAGCGGTTCGACCGACAGCGGCGCATAGCGGAAGCTGGTGTAGCTGAGGCCGTAGCCGAAGGGATAGACCGGCTTCCCCTTGAAATAGCGGTAGGTGCGGCCATCCATGCTGTAGTCGGTAAAGGGAGGGAGATCCTCGACGCCCTTGTAGAAAGTGACCGGCAGGCGGCCGCCGGGGTCGGCCTTGCCCGACAGGATGTTGCCCACCGCAAGGCCGCCCGACTGGCCGGGATACCAGGCCTCGACGATGGCGGAGGCATTGTCCTTCGCCCAGGACAGGTCGATGGCGCTGCCGTTCATCGCCACGACGATCAAAGGTTTGCCCAGCGCCCTGGCCTTTTCCAGGAAGGCGCGCTGGTCGGCGGGCAGGTCCAGCGTCGTCTTGTCGCCGCCGGAAAAGCCCTCCACCTTGACCGGCATTTCCTCGCCCTCCAGATCGGAGGTCAGGCCGACGACGGCGACGACGACATCGGCATCCCTCGTTCCCGCCGCCAGATCGCGGTCGAGGTCGTCGGTGACGCGTTTCCAGAAAATCGCGGGATTGGTGGAGACGCCGCTTTCGGCCTGCAGGCGGATCGCAAGACGGTCCCCCCTGGTCAGGCGGAGCTGTGTCATCTGGAGCGGTTCGGCCCAGCGCGAATAGTCCCGCGCGGAAAGGACTGGCTTGCCGTTCAGCGACAATTCTCCCTTCACGCCGGTCAGGGCGAGGCGATAAAGGCCGGTTTCCGGCGCGACCAGATAGCCGGTCCACAGGATGCTGTGCCGGTCGGACACCTGCCGATATTCGGCCGCGCTGGAAAGGAGGCTGGGTTCGGTGCGCGTCAGCACCGGCTTTGCCGCGAACCCGTTCTGGCCGGTGGCGTTGAAATATTGCGCCATGATCCCGGCCTTGCCGTCGGGCGTCCGCAGCGCGCTTCCCGGCACCAGATCGCCATCGGTGATCGAGGGGCTGAAGGGGATGAGGGTGATCGCGCTTCCGGGCATGGCCTGTTTCAGGCCATCGGCGACGGATATGGGCGGGGCGCTCCTGGCCGAGGAATAATTGCCCCGCAGCACGCGGGTCGCATCGGCCAGCGGCCCGGCAAGCGCGATGCGCGTGCCCGGTTTCAGCGGCAGGACGCCGTCATTCTTGAGCAGGACGAGGCTCTTTTCGGCGGTGGTGAGCGCCAGCGTGCCATGGTCGCGCGTTCCGATCGCGCCGGGCGGAGTGGCATCGGCCTTGCGCGCCGACAGGCCCGGAAGGTCGCCATTGCGGTAGCGCGCGGAAAAGAGGCGGACCAGCGCGGTGTCGATATCCCCCATGCTGATATGGCCGCGCGCCAGCGATTCCCTGTAGCGATCGCCCAGATCCTTACGGCCGCCCAGCGTGGCGGTGTTGCATTCATTGTCCACGCCATATTTCAGCGCCACCGCCACGCCGGTGGCGGCGTCGGGCGCATATTTGTGATGATCGTAGATGTCGACCACGGCATCGCAGTCCGACACCACATAGCCCGTAAAGCCCCAGGCGCCGCGCAGATAGTCCTGAAGCAGCATATGGCTGCCGCAGGCCGGTTGCCCGTCCACGCGATTATAGGCGCACATGATCGATCCGGCCTTGCCCTCCACGATCGCGGCGCGGAAGGCGGGAAGATAGCTGTCCTCCAGATCGTGCGGCGTCGGGAAGATATTGTCGACATGGCGGCTGGGTTCGGGACCGCTATGGACCGCGAAATGTTTGGGGGTGGCGACGACCTGGGGCAGTTCGGGATCTGCGCCCTGTATCCCCTGGATGAAGGCGACGCCGATATGCGCGGTCAGATAGGGGTCTTCGCCATAGGTTTCCTGCCCCCGGCCCCAGCGCGGATCGCGGAACAGGTTGATGTTGGGCGACCAGGTGTCCAGTCCGGTACCGATGCTGCCGAGATGGCCCGTCTGGCGGCCCAGCGTATGGAGCGCCCGCACCTCCGTGCTGATGGTGGCGGCGACCTGCTTGACGAGGGGGGCGTCGAAAGTGGCCGCGAGACCGATCGGTTCGGGGAAATTGGTGGTGGGGACGGCACCGATCGCGCCATGCAGGGATTCGGTCCACCAATTATAGGCGGGGATGCCAAGCCGCGGGATCGCGGGCGCGACATTCAGAAGCTGCGCGACCTTTTCATCCAGCGTGAGTTGATCGACGATGGCCCGCGCCTTGCCGTCGGCTTCGGCCCGGATGTCCGCCGTCTGCGCATAGGCTGTGGCGGACGTCGTCATCAACAGCATCGCGCAGGCCGCGCGCATGACGAAAGAGGCCGTCATCCTTCTCTCCTGGTTCAGTCGTTATTGGCGTGTTTTTTAGTTATTTTTTGCTGCGGAGAGGCTCCAGTTTGAAGTCACCCTGCGATGATGGCCACGCGGACATGGCGTCGATCCGCGACGGCCATTGTCATTGCGAACCCGTGGACTTGGATTTTTTCGTGACGAAAGGATTGATCGTCTGGATAGTGCCGTCAGTACGGTAGTGAAGTTCCGTCACCTTCACATTGCGCAGGCGCGTCTGTCCCGACAACTGGCTGTCGGCGTAGAAAAGCCACCAGCGTCCATTCCATTCGACGATGGAATGATGCGTCGTCCATCCTTCCACAGGCTCCAGGATGCGGTCCTTGTAGGTGAAGGGACCATAGGGCGAGTCCCCGATGGCGTAGACCAGATAATGGGTGTCGCCGGTCGAATAGCTGAAATAATATTTGCCCTTATATTTATGCATCCATGACGCCTCGAAGAAACGGCGGTCATGGTCGCCGCCCAGCAGCGGCTTGCCCTTCTCATCGAGGATCTGGATAGGCCGGGGCGTTTCGGCGAATTGCAGCATGTCGCCGCTCATTTTCGCGACGCGGGGCTGGAGCGCGGGCTTGTCGTCCTGGCCAAGGTCGGTCTTCGATCCGTTGGGATCATATTGGCCGTCGATGTTGCGCTGAAGCTGGCCACCCCAGATGCCGCCGAAATACATGTAGCTGGCGCCGTCGTCATCGGTGAAGACGGCGGGGTCGATCGAATAGCTGCCCTTGATCGGCTGCGGCTGCGCCTTGAAGGGGCCCATCGGGTCCTTCGACGTCGCGACGCCGATGCGGAAGGCGCCCGATTTGTCCTTGGCCGGGAAATAGAGATAATAGGTGCCGTCCTTATGGGCGGCGTCGGGCGCCCACATCTGCTTGTCCGCCCAGGGCACGTCCTTGACGTCGAGCGCGACGGGGCCGACCGTCACCGGGCCGCCGATCCTGTCCATCGCCAGGATGCGATAGTCGCGCATTTCGAAATGGCCGCCCAGATCGTCTTCGGGCGTGGGACCGTCAATGTCGTGGCTGGGATAGACGTAGATCTTCCCGTTCCAGACATGGGCCGACGGGTCGGCGGTGTAGATGTCCCTGACCAGCGGCTGCGAGAGATATTCGGACGCGTCGCGCTTCGCTCCCTTCGCCGGTTGCGCTTCGTTCGACGGCTGGGACTGCTGGCATCCGGTCGCGAGCAATGCGATGGCAAGCGGCAGGGCTTCAAGTGCGCGCAACTTCATGGGCATGCTGTTCCTCTCTCGTTATTGTGTCGAAGATAGCGCTACCATCTAGCCAACGCAATCTTGTAGGACAAATAATATCGCCGGTGAGCCGGGCTGCGAACCGTCAAACCGGTTGCAGTCCATGCATCACGATCCTGTCGATCAGGTCGCGGTGCCGCGGCAGGCCCGTGCGCAGCTTTGCCGTCAGGGCCGCATTTTCCCGCCTTGCCCGTTCGGCCAGATGGGCGTCGCGCGCCAGAGCGTGGCGGTCGACCTGCGTCCGGTAACCCATGCCGTAGAGCACATATTGATAGCTCGCTGCCGGGAACACCTCCTCTACCCGGTCGAACTCGTCGAGGAACCAGGGCGACTGGTAGCGCCAGAGCAGCATCAATTCCTTCAGCCGGTCGGGGATGCTTTCCTTGCGTATATTGTCGCGCCAGAAGTCGCTGTCGGTGCGTCTGGTCAGCACATAATGGAGCTTCAGGAAATCGATGATCCGGCCCCAGCGATAATGGGTCGTGGCATTGAAACGGGATGCGATGATGTCCATCACTTCGCGGCAGGCGGGCATCTGTTCGGCGATGATCTTGGCCGACAGTTCGATGAGCACGATGGCCGAGGCTTCGAGCGGTTCTAGGAAACCGGCGGCAAGGCCCACGGCCACGCAATTGCCCTTCCAGAAGGTCTCGCGATGGCCGGAACGGATGGAGATTTTCCGGGCATGGAGGCCATCCGCCAGGGGACCGATATAGGCGCGCAGCTCGCGCTCCGCCTCTTCGTCGGAAATATGGCTGCTGGAATAGACATGGCCGATGCCCCGGCGGGTCGGCAGGCCGATGTCCCAGACCCAGCCAGCGCTTTGCGCGGTCGAGATGGTGTGCGACGCCATCGGGCTGTCGGGCCGCTCATAGGGCACCTGCATCGCCAGCGCAGTGTCGCAGAACAGCACGTCGTCGCAATCGCGGAAAGGCACCTGCATCGCGCCCTCGATCAGCAGTGCCTTGAACCCGGTGCAATCGACGAACAGGTCGCCCTGGATCTCGCCGGCCTGGGTGGTGCGGACGGCGCGGATGTCGCCATCCTCCTTCATCAGCACCTGCTCCACATCGGCAAGGACGTGGCGCACGGCCAGCTTTTCACAGCAATGGCGTTGCAGGAAGGGCGCGAACTTGCCCGCGTCCAGATGATAGGCGTAATTGGCAAGCGCATCATATTCGGCTGTCGCGATCGTCTTGGGCGCGAGGCCCTCGTCGCAGATCCGGCCCTGCGCGCAGACGCTGTCGCAGAAGCTTTCGCCATCATCCCGGGCGAGCCAGTGGGGCGCCAGGTTCACCTGTCCGAAATTCTGCGGCAGCATCAGCGGATGATAATAGCCGTCGCCGGGGTCTCCCGTCGTCCAGCGGGCGAAGCGCGCGCCCTGTTTGAAGGCGGCGTCGCATTCGCGGAAAAGATCGGTTTCGGAAACGCCCATGCGCGACAGGGTCGTGCGCAGCGTCGGCCAGGTGCCTTCACCGACGCCGATGATGGGAGTGTTGGGGGATTCGACCAGCGTCACGGTGAAGCCGTTGTCGATGCGGCTGCGATGACGGGCGGCGATGATGCCCGCGGTCAGCCATCCGGCGGTTCCGCCGCCGACGATCACGATATTGCGGACGGGATGCACCATGTCGGAACCCAGGAAAAGGGAAGGGCGTGAAAAGGGAAGGGACGCCGATCGGCATCCCTTCCAGGGCGAGAAGCGTCAGAAGCGGTAACGGACACCGGCGGTAAAGCGCCGGCCATAGCCATAGACATCCAGCAACTGGTTGCTGAAGCGGCCATGGGTACTCAAGGTTTCATTGGTGATGTTGAGCGCTTCGCCGAAGACGCTGAACTGATCGGTCAGCCTGATGTTGGTGCTGAGGTCGATCTGGAGGCTGGAGTTGACGAATGTCGGCTCCGCTCCGAACAGCGAGTTGTTCTGCGCCTGACCGAACTGGAGCAGATATTTGTCGCGCCAGTTCACCGCCGTGCGGAACTCGAAGCCGTTCTTGTCATAGAAGGCCACGAGGTTCGCGGAATTGGCGAGGCCGGTCACGGCAAAGCCGCTGGTCGACAGGTCGTTGCGGTCATAGGGCTTGTTGGTTTCGACGAAGGTGGCGTTGGCGTTGAAGCCGAAGCCGCTGTCCCCGAACACGTGCTGCCATGCGAGTTCGACGCCCTTGACCGTGGCTTCCGGACCGTTGACCCGCTGCGACACGGTGAAGACCGCGGGCTGCCCCGTCGATGGATCGATCACATTGTTGATGGTCTGGCGCTGCGTGCCCGCGACGATGAAGTTGGACACATCCTTGATGAAGAAATTCACCGCGGCATAGGAGTTACGCTGATAATACCATTCCGCCGCCAGGTCGAAATTGTCCGCCAGATAGGGTTTGAGCGCCGGGTTGCCGCCAGTGGCGGTCAGCGCGCCGACGCGCTGGCCGCTGCCCACGTTGAGGACCGGGGTCAACGTGTTGAGCGCCGGACGGGTCAGCGTGCGCGAGGCGTCGAAGCGCAGGTGGAGATTGGGCGTCAGTTCCAGCTTCATGTCCAGCGCGGGCAGGAAGTAGGAATAGCTACTGCTGGTAGAGACCGGCTGGGCGTCGGTGAAGGCCACCGTCAGCAAGGTCGGGTCAGCCTGGCTGCCGACGATGGAGACGGGCAGGCGGCCGATGCCGGTCGAGATGACCTTGGTGATTTCTTCGCGGGCACCGGCGTTGAAGTGGAAGGGCATTCCCGCGATTTCGGTTTTGAAACTCGCGCTGATCCAGGCGGACCAGCTCTTTTCCAGGATGTTCTGCACCGAACCGGGATCCAGCGCGAGATCCAGGGTCCCGTTGAAGCCGGTGCAACAGCCATTATTATATCCCGGCGTCGCGGTCGGCCCCTTCCAGAGGCTTTCCAGATACTGCTGGTATGCGCGGGCGTCATAGTTGAGCAGCACAGGTGGCAGGTTGCCCTTGAAGCCGGGAATCCAGTTGCCGGTGCCGATCGTGCCCTGGATCAGGCTCGCCGGAATGGGGACGCCGCTGGTGCGGCCCGAGGGCGCGCCGTAACCGGCATAGGCCTGCCAGTAATTGTTGGCGAAGGTGTTGCGGTTCTCCAGGGAGAATTCATCCTCCATGTAGCGGCCGCCGATCTTCACCGTCAGATCGTCCTGCTTCCAGGTTGCGCCCAGGCGGAACTGCTTGATCTCGTCGCTGTTCTTCTGCGCCATGCGCACCGTGACATGCGAACCGAGAATGGCCTGATCGGTCCAGCGCGCCTGGTTGCCGTTGGGGCCATAGGTGGTGAGTTCCGGGAAGGCGTTGCTGCTGTTGCCGGTCACCCGCACGCCCAGCGTGGTGCCGAGCAGGCCGCCATAGCCGATGTCGGCGCCTTCGCTGCTGACCTGGCCGTCCGGATTGAGGCGACTCTTGGAATAGCTGGCGTCCGCGTCGATCGTGAGATTTTCAGTCGCTTCCCACTTGACGTTCGCGCCGACCTGGTTGGTTTCCAGGATATTCTTGTCGGTGCCCGCCGTGAAATCGGTCGGTGAACCCGCCTGGAGGAAGTTCACGGTGGTGCCGTTGCTGTCCAGTTCGACATTGCGCAAGTCGCCCTGGTTGAACCAGATGCCGAAACCGGCAATGTCGGTGACGACCTTCTGGCGCGAATAATTGTCGTCGATCGTCAGCACGACGTCGTCGGACGGCTGCCACTGGAAAGCGATGCGGCCGTCGATGCGCTCATCCTTGGTATAGCGCTGGTCGGCGCCATATTGCTGCTGATACCAGCCGTTGATGCTTTTCCGGTCGGACGGTGCCGCCGTGGCGTCGTCCGACGGGTTGCACGTCGTCGCGGTCGATCCAGCGATCTGGCAGGGCGCGAATTTGCCACCCTGCCAGCCCGAGACATAGACGCGATTGGTCTGCGTGTCGCGGCGGGTATAGATGGCATCGACCAATATGCCCATCGTGTCGTCGGCGAAGGTGGTGCTGAACAGGCCGCCGACGGTCGGAACGATCTTGCCCGATTCATCCTGGATCGAGCCTGAAGCGCTCATCGCCACGCGGGTGCCCGGCTTGTCGAACGGCTTGGGATAGGAGATATTGAGCGTCGCGCCGATCGAACTGCTGGAAAGCGAAACGTCCGGTGTCTTGAATACGGCCAGCTGCCCTACAAAGTCGGCGCCGACCGTGGTGAAGTCGACCGAACGGCCGCCCGAAGCCGTCGAGATACGGCGGCCGTCGACCAGCGTTTCGTTGAAGTCGCCGCCGAAGCCGCGAACCGATATTCCCTGCGGTTCGCCACGCGAACCCGAACGCTGGATGGAGACACCGGGCAGACGCTGGAGCGAAGCCGCGACGTTGGAGTCCGGAAACTTGCCGATATCTTCCGAGGAAATGACGTCGACTACGCCGGACGATTCGCGTTTGATGTCGAGATTGCGCTGCAGCGAACCGCGAATGCCGGTGACGATGATATCGGCATTGCTGGCCGGATCGGTGGCGACGCCCTGTGCCGCATCCTGCGCGCCGGCGGGAACGGCGACGGCCAGAACCAGCAGACTTGCCGTGGCGGCAAGCGCGGCACGTCCGCGCACGCTTCCCTCTTTTGTCAATCTGTACTTCATGATCCTCCCCTTGTTCAGACAATATCTCGCCCGAACGCCGGGACACTATCGCCCCGGCGATCATGTTTTCCTGATCTGAAGTGATTTTTTCTCCGCCATCCTTGCGGACTTACATCATCCTCACCCAGGTCTTCTTTTCTTCTATGGAAAATGGTAGCGCTATCGAAATCATGGATCAAGCTAAATTGTAGGTGTAATCAAGATCGGCACGGAATGCTGCGACAGTCCGCACAGGCCATATTGCCGGCGATGTTCACGCAAACAGGAGCGGAGGGGGTATGGACCAGATGGAATTGCTGAACAGCGAGGTTCACGCGACGTTACGGATGCGCCCCTCCGCTCAGAATCCGGGGCCGTTCGTGCGCCTCGTCATCAGCGAATTTCCTGCCGCGGCGGTCGCCTGTCCCTTGCTGTTTTCCAAGCATCCGGAAACGGGCGCCTTTTATGCGGGGGCACTGAGAGGGTTCAAAATCGGCGAATCACTGACGGATTCGCCTGACGGCCTGCCCGCATTCCGGCCTCTGGAAGCGATCCGCGAGGGATTCTTCGCTTCAGGCGAGAATATTGCGATCGATCGGGCGAGCGGACGCTTCGCCACGGAGGAGGGCGAAGCGCTGTTCGATGCGCAGGGCGCGCCGACGGCCGCGCTCCAGGCCGTGCAGAAGGCGCTGGGCCGCCTGATGGCCGGGGCGGAAGCGACCGACGCCTTCATTGCAGACCTGCTGGCCCATCGCCTGATAGAGCCGATCGACATCGCACTGAACTTCGACGATGGGGAGCGGCTGCGGCTTGACGGGCTCTACACCGTCAGCCTCGATGCGCTGGGGGAACTGGACGATGCGGCGGCAATCAGCCTCTTTCGTTCCGGGCACATGCAATGGGCCTATGCGATGATCGGGTCGCTCCAGCATATTGCGCTCATGGCACGCCGCCGCAACGAGCGGCTGGCCTCGCCGGTCTGAACCATGGCGGACGAATTGCACCCCATCGAGACATTCGCGGCGCGGGACATGGCGGGCGCCGAACAACTGCGCGTCTTTGCGAAATCGTGCCGCCCCGCGGTCATACGGGCACGTTTTGCGGACTGGTCCGCTGTCGCGGCGGGACGGCAGGGAGGCGCCGAGGCGCTTGCCTATGTCGCACGCTTCGACGCGAGCCTTAGCGCAGAATATTTTTCCGGCGGCGCGGATCTGGACGGACATTATCATTATGGCGAGGGACCGGGCGGCTTCAATTTCATGCGGCAGACGGCCAGCACGGGCAGCGCGCTGGACCGGATCGCTGCCAATATGGGTGGCGCTGGCGAAACCGCCTATCTGGGCTCGCTGCCGACGGACGCCTATTTCCCCGGATTCGCGAAGGAGAATCCCTGCGGCCTGCTGGCCCCGGAGGTTCGCCCGCGGCTGTGGGTGGGCAATCGGTCCACCGTCGCGTGTCATTACGACAATTATGACAATCTGGCCTGCGTGGTGGCGGGGCGGCGGCGCTTCACCCTCTATCCGCCCGATGCGATAGGCGATCTCTATGTCGGGCCGGTCGACCATACGCTGTCGGGCCAGCCCATTTCCATGGCGTCGGGAGCATCGGAAGGCGCCAATGCCTACCCCCGCTTCGCGGCGGCACAGGCCAGGGCGATCGTCATCGATCTGGAGCCGGGCGACGCGCTCTATCTGCCCAAGCTGTGGTGGCATCAGGTCGAAGCGCTCGATCCGGTCAATATCTTGGTCAACTATTGGTGGGACGGTTTCGCCGCCGGCCCGGATTCGCCCTATACGGCCATGCTGCTGGCGATGATCGCGGTGGCGGAAAGGCCGGAGCCGGAACGGGCCGCATGGCGTGCCTATTTCGACCATTATGTATTCCGCCCGGACGGGCATCCGCTGGCCCACCTGCCCGAAGAACGGCATGGCGTGCTGGGCCCGCTGGCGAAGGGCAATTACGGCCGTATCCGAACGCTGGTCATGCGGCTGCTGCGCGGCGGTTGAGGATCAGGACGGCCCATGAACAGTTCTGACAAGGAGGGGCAGGCGTGAAGCGGAAGAACATCATCATGGCGGTTTTCGGAGCCGCACTGGCCATGCATGCGGCACCCGCACCGGCGCAGGTGACCACCGGCGGACCTGCGGCGGTCGCAGGCGCGCGACCGGTGACGATCGAGCGGATCAAGGTCCATGCGCCGACGATAGAAGGCAATCTGGAGGGGGAGTCGGCGGATCGCGACGTGCTGGTCGTGCTGCCCCCCAGCTATGGCCGCGAACCGCGCAGGCGATATCCGGTCATCTATGCGCTGCACGGCTATTCCATCGGCGCGGAGCAGTGGACGGGGGAAATCCATGTTCCGACGACTGTGCAAAACGCCTTCGCCAGGGGCGCGCGCGAAATGATCCTGGTGCTGCCCGATTCGAATACAGTCCATAATGGGTCCATGTATTCCAGCTCCGTGACGACGGGCGATTTCGAGACCTTCATCGCCCGCGATCTCGTCGCCTACATCGACGGTCATTACCGCACGATCGCAAAGCGGGACAGTCGAGGTCTTGCGGGGCATAGCATGGGCGGATACGGCACCACCCGCATCGGCATGAAACATGCCGACATGTTCGGCGCGCTCTATATGATGAGTCCCTGTTGCCTGTCCGCCCGGGATGCGGGGCGCATGGACGCCGACGCGATGAAGGCGCTGGAGGCGGTCAGGACGCCCGCCGATTCGGCCGGCCTGCCGTTCATCCTGCGGGCGCAGCTCGCGACGGCCGCCGCATGGTCGCCCAATCCGAAAAGTCCGCCGCTCTATCTCGACCTGCCGGTCAAGGATGGCGTGGTGCAGCCTCAGATACTCGCCCGATGGGCCGCCAACGCGCCGCTGGCCTTTGTCGATCAATATGTCGGCAATCTGCGCCGTTACCGGGCGATCGCGATCGATGTCGGCGACAGGGACGGGCTGAAAGGCGACGCGCAGACCCTGCATGAGGTGCTGGACCGCTATGGCATCGGCAACAGTTTCCAGATTTATGAAGGCGATCACACCAGTCGGGTGGCATGGCGGTTTCAGGACGAATTGATCCCCTTCTTTTCCCGAAATCTCGATTTCGGGCCGGCGAAATAGCCCCGGCGCGAGAAGTCGGACATGAAACTATGATAGCGATACCAAAAATCGGTTGTGGTGCCTGGATAAACCCTTATTCCTGCCGTCAACGGTCCGGAAGAGGACAGGTATCTGAGTGGAGGAACTGAAGGCATGTTTCCACGCAATTCTGTTCTGTGGTCCGCGACCGTGGCGGTCGGCGCTGGCGCGCAAGCCATGGCCCCGGCGCTGGCGGCACCCCGGTTCGACCCGATGTTCGGCGACCATGCGGTCATCCAGCGTGATCACCCGGTAACGGTGACAGGACGTTCCGAACCGGGGGAAATGGTGACGGTGACGCTTGCCGGGCAAAGCCTTCAGGTCCGCGCCGACAAGGAGGGGCGGTTCGAGGCGAAATTCGGTGCCCTGGACCGGGCCGGGCCGGTGACGATGGAGGCCCGCGCGCCGTCTGGGAGCACCGCCGCGCGGGATGTCATGGCGGGGGACGTGTTCCTGTGTTCGGGCCAGTCCAACATGGAGCTGGAGGTGCGCAACGCCCAGGACGCCATGACGCAGATCCGCACATCCGGCGACGACCAACTGCGGTTGATGCTGGTGCCCCGCGCGACCGCGGACGAGCCGCTGCGCGACTTCAAAAAGGCGCCCTCCTGGCAGCGCGCCGGGCCGGACAGCGTATCCGGCTTTTCCGCGGCCTGCTTCTATATGGCGCGGGAGTTGCGCAAGACCGCAGCGGTACCGATCGGCGCCATCGCCAGCAGTTGGGGCGGGTCCCGGATCAGCCCGTGGATGGGCGCGCGGGCGCAGGCGGCCGTCGGGCAAGCCGCACAGTCGGCGCTGCTGTCGCTCCATGGGCGCGATCCCTTCGCGGCGGAACGGGCCGCCAGCGCCGAGTGGGAAAAATGGTGGCGCAAGGAAACGGGCGACGTCGCGGGCAAGGAGCCGTGGCAAGCGGCGAGCCAGCTTGCCTGGCGCGACGTTCCCCGCATCGGCCCGTGGGAAGAATGGGGCGTGCCCGAACTGGCGGACTTTGACGGCATGGTCTGGTATCGTCGCGAGATCGACCTGACCGCGGAGCAGGCGAAGGACGCGGCCACGCTCTCGCTCGGGCTCCTGGACGATGTCGGACGGGTATGGATCAACGGCAAGCCGGTGGCGATGAGCGCGCGTAGCTGGCAGCCGAGCACATTCGATGTTCCGCCGGGTGTCTTGAAGGCGGGCCGCAACCTTCTGGTCGTCAATGTGCAGGACAATTATGGCACTGGCGGGCTGTCGGGTCCGGCCGACGTCATGAAATTGGGGCTGAAGCAGGGCGGGGACATTCCGTTGGGCGACGGGTGGCGCTATGCGGTCGTGGCGAAGTCGCCATCGGGCGCGCCGCGTGTGCCCTGGGGCGATGTCACCGGATCGGGCACGCTGTACAACGGCATGATCGCACCGCTGGGACCGATCGGGCTGAAGGGCGTGGCCTGGTATCAGGGGGAATCGGATGTCGGCCTGCCCGGCTATGCCGACCGGATGAAGGCGATGATGGCGGACTGGCGGCGCCAGTTCGGCGCGCCCGACCTCGCGTTCGTGGCGGTCCAGCTCGCCGCTTATGGCGCGCCCGCGACCCGGCCGGCGGAAGATGGGTGGGCGCAGATGCGTCATGTGCAATATCAGGCGATGGCGCAGGATATGCATGCCGGGCTGGCGACGGCCATCGACCTGGGCGATCCGTTCGATATCCACCCCGGCGAAAAGCAGGAGGTCGGCCGCCGCCTGGCGCGGGCGATGCGGGCGGTGGCCTATGGCGAAGCGGTGTCGCGCACCGGGCCGCAGGCGGCCCGCGCGCTTGCCATGCCCGATGGCGGCGTTGCGGTCGAATTTACCGGCCTGACTGGCGGCCTGCACCTGCGCAGCGCCGCGCAGGCAGTGGGTTTCGAACTCTGCGGGGAGGGACCGGGCAGTTGCCGCTTCGTGCCCGGCCGGGTCGAAGGGGCGCGGGTGCTGCTGGCGGGGGATGGCCAACCGGCGGTGCGGGTGCGCTATGCCTGGGCCGGATCCCCGGTGGTCAACCTCTATGACGAAGCGCCCTTGCCGGTCGGATCGTTCGAAATGCCGATCCGTTAGAATATTTTCGAAGCGGGTGGCATCGCCTGCTGGCGCGGAAAATATCGAAAACCAAAGAGAAATGGGCTGGGATCAGCGGTGCAGCGCCGCGTCTCCCCAGCTTACGGGAACGGCATTGCCGCTGACCCCATCCGCGCGGGCGACCAGTTCGATGATGGCGACGCCCTTCACATCGGCGGACAGGGCTGTGGCGGCTGTGCCCCGGCGCAGGGGCGGCGTGCTAGCCATCGGCTTGCCGTCGCCATAGAGGAAGAAGCGCACCGGCTGCCCGCCGTCGTCCGCGCTGTCGTCTACCCCGACCTGGGCGGTGAAGCGGGTGAAGCCCTCGTTGCGCACCTCCAGCCGGGAATTGGCGAGAATGCCGATGCCTGACGCGAATGTCCGGCCGGCGACGGTGAGCGGCTGGTTATAGGGCGTCGCGTCCGGCATGGCGCCGCCCCAGCCCGCATAGATGGGGCGCTCGCCGATGCCGCGCGTGCTTCGCCAACCGGGGATGGAGCGATAGATGGTTGGGTCGGGCTGGGGCTGGACGACGCCATCGACGGCGGGATTGACGATGCCGGGTCGTTCGGAAAGATAGACGCCGTCGGCGAGCTGGCGCTGGCCGGAAGCGCGGAAAACCAGAGTCTCTCGCGGTTCGACATGCAGCTTCGTCTCTTTCGAGAAAATGCTCTTCGCGCCGGTCCAGAGGTCCGACAGGGCGATGTCGCGATCGGCCCGGAATTTGAGATGGTCGGCGGTCAGCACCGCGTCCACCGGCGCCATGCCCCGGTTGAAGAGAGCGACAGCCTTGTCCCCATTGGACAGCGTCTTGACCAATATCTGAAGGCCGTCGCTGTCGAACGCGATGACGGCCTGGTTCCCGGCCGGGTCCTGGTCGACCGCGATCAGCGCTGCATTGCCGAATATGTCCAACAGCGGCTGCGGCGTCTGGCGCAGGTCCGCGCCGATCAGCAGCGGCGCGTTCATCATCGCCCAGAGCGCAAAATGGGAGCGGGCCTCCGTCAGATGCTGCGCATCGAAGTCGCCCGCGCCGATGAACAGCATGTCGGGATCGTTCCAGGACCCCGGATGGGCATAGAGCGCCCGGCGCACGGCGCTGTCGTAATTGGTGAGCATCCGGCTCCAGTTGGGCGCGATATCGTCGCTGGTGCGAGAGATGTTGCCGACATCCTTGCCCCAGCCACGCACATTGGCACTGCCCCAGATGCAGAGCGAGAGCAGATAGCCGCCGTCCGGATTGTGGCGCGCCAGCGCCTTGTTGATGTCGGCGAACAGGGCCTTCACGGCCGGGATGTCGGACCGGCTGGTGGACGCCTGGTCGATCAATGGCGGCAGGGCGCGATATTGCCCGTTGCGCACCCGTTCGGCATCGGCCGCGAAGGCGCGGATGCCGCAGCCGTCGACCTTGATCGCGTCGAAGCCCCAGTCGGCGAAGAAGAGGCGGATGTCCTGATCGATATGGCCGTAAAGGCCGACTTCCCGCTCCGCCATCGTTCCTTCGGGCAGTTGCGCCTTGCCGGTGGAATAGGCCTGCGAACAGATATTGCGGCCCAGGTCGGAATAGATGCCTGCCCTGAACCCCATGGCGTGCAGCCGGTCGGTCAGGGGCCGGAAGGAGGGATCGCCATGCGCCATGCGCGCCGAGGGGAATTGCTCCGTCCGGATCATCAGCCTGCCGTCGCTGGTGCGGCGCTTGAGCCACCAGCCATCGTCGATGTTGATGTAGCGATAGCCCTTCTGCGCAAGGCCGCTGTCGAGGATGCGCTGCGCCGATCCAAGCAGCTTTTCCTCATCGATCTCCGTGAAAAAGGCGTTCCAGCTGTTCCAGCCCATCGGCGGCAGGTCGGCCTGGCCGCCGCGATAGGCGCTCCACCGGCCGGTGGGGGCGAGCGGATCGGGGCCTTGCGCCGAGAGGGCGGTGCTGGCGCAAAGCGCCGCGATCGGCAGGAGAAGGCGGCGAAGGATCATGCAAAATCTCTCATGGTCAATGTGACCGGCCTTCCGGCCTTGAGGGAAAGGACGCGGCCCTTGTCACCCAGGCGGACGGTCCTTTGGCCATCCAGTTCAGGGCGAAGCACCGCCCTGTCAAGCCCGCCGTCGCGCCATTGGACGTCGACGGCGCAGCGGCCACGGGCGCGCAGGCCGCTGATCTGGCCGCTGGGCCAGGCGCGGGGCAGCGCGGGCAGAAGGTCGATGGTCTCGCCATGGCTGGTCATCAGCATTTCGACGATCCCGGACGCGCCGCCGAAATTGCCGTCGATCTGGAAAGGAGGATGGGCATCGAACATGTTGGGATAGGTGCGTTCGGGGCCGAGTAGGAAGCGCAGGATCGCATGGGCATGATCGCCCTCCCGCAGCCGCGCCCACAGGTTGATGCGCCAGGCCGTCGCCCAGCCGGTCGCCCGATCTCCCCGGATCTGCAGGGTCCGGCGCGCCGCGGCGGCAAGGTCCGGCGTACCGTCCGGGCTGATCTGGCGGGAAGGATAGAGGCCGTAAAGATGCGACACGTGCCGGTGCTTTTGTTCCGGCGCATCGGCGTCCCAATCCTGCTGCCATTCCTGAAGCTGGCCCTGGCGGCCGATCCGGTAGGGGGCGAGCCGCTCGCGGGCGGCGCGCATCTCGCCGATCAGGGCGGGGTCCGTCCGCAGGATGGTCGCGGCCTCGATCGTCTGGCCGAACAGGTCCCGGATGATAGCCATGTCCATCGTCGGACCCGCGCAGATCGTCCCGCCATGGCCGTGCGGATTTTCCGGGCTCATCGACGGGTTGGTGACCAGGAAGCCGGTCGTGGGATCGCTTTGCAGCGTATCGAGGAAGAAACGCGCCGCGCCCGCCATCAGCGGATAGATGCCGGTGAGATAGGCGTGGTCGCGGCCATAATCATAATGGTCCCATAAATGGGTGCAGAGCCATGCGCCGCCGGTCGGCCACAGGCCGAACTGCGCCCCGTCGATCGGCGCCGTCGCGCGCCAGAGGTCGGTATTGTGATGCGCGACCCAGCCGCGCGCGCCATACATGGTCCGGGCGGTGCGGGCGCCGGTGACGGCCAGGTCGCGGACCATGTCGACCAGAGGCGTCACGCATTCGGCAAGGCCGGTCGGCTCGGCGGGCCAGTAGTTCATCTCCGTATTGATGTTGATCGTATATTTGGACCCCCAAGGCGGGGTCAGACTATCGTTCCACAGGCCCTGGAGGTTGGCGGGTTGTCCGCCCGGCCGCGACGAGCAGATCAGCAGATAGCGGGCATATTGGAAATAGAGAGCGGCGAGCGCCGGATCGTCGCTGGTCTGGGATGCCGCGATCCGTTCGTCCGTCGGCTGCCCGGCGGCGGCCGATGTTCCAAAGTCGATGGCGACGCGGCGGAACAGCCGCCGGTGCGCGATGGCGGTGTCGGTGGCGATGCGGGCGAAGGGACGGGTGCGCGCTTTGCCGATGACGGCGGCCGTGGCGGCCAGCGGATCGCCGCCGACATCGTCGAACCGGCGATGGCTGGTCGCCATCGCGATGAACAGGGTGGCCGCCCGCGCGCCGCGGATGGAGAGCCTGCCGTCCGGCGCATGGACGGCCCGTCCGCCCTCGACCTGCGCCAGCAGGCGTGCCGCGAACCGGAGACCGCCTTCGATCCCCTTCGATGCGCTGTTGCGTCCGCTCATCAACAGGCCGAAGGAGCCGTCCGCCGCCAGCGTGACGGCCTGCTGCGGGGACCGGAGTCCGACATCGACGTCGAGCTTGCCCGGCCCGGTCGCGGTGAGCCGAATGGCGATGACCTGGTCTCCGGGCGAGGCCGTCACCTGACGGACATGCATGGAGCCGCCGGATTCGAAACGGGTGGTCGCCATGGCGCTGTCGAGGTCGAGGTCGCGCCGATAGCGGCTGATCGGCCCCAGGCCAGGAAAATCGAGGGTGAGGTCGCCCAGCGTCTGATAGGGCATCTGCGCCAGCGGCCTGGCCATCAGCATTTTGTTGGCAAGGGCCTCGGCCTCCGCGATCCTGCCCGCGAAGATCAGCGCGCGGACCTGTGGCAGCATCTCCTTCGCCTGAGGATTGACGGGATCATAGGGCTGCCCCGCCCAAAGCGTGCTTTCGTTGAGCTGCAACCGTTCCTGCGCCGTGCCGCCGAATATCATCGCGCCCAGACGGCCGTTTCCGACCGGCAAGGCCTGCGTCCATTCGCTCGCAGGCTGGCGATACCAGAGGGCGAGCGGCTGGACGGGCGGGGGCGTGTGGGTGGATGCGCGGCTCCTTCCGGCGGCCAGCGCCAACGTGCCCGCGGCAAGACCGGCGGCGGCTTCGCGCCGGCTGATGCTCACTGTCCCGCTCCGGCAGGACGGCGCAAAGGGGTATAATGATAGGGGCCGACGACGGTGCCGACGAAACCGCCCGCTTTCTTCGTACTGAGCAGCGTCGCGTCGAGCCCTGCCTTGAGCGTCCGCGTCCGGCCGTTCACGCCATAGTCGAACGCCATGGTGCCGCCCGTGGCCCGGATGGTCAGCGTCACCGGACCGGTCGCGGCGAGCGGCGCGGACGCCACCAGCGTATCGGTATCCGCCTGGCCGCGCGTGTAGAGCGCTACGACCTGTTTCCCGCCGATCCGCGCCACGCCGAAGAAGAGGTTGTTCCGGTCGCTCTGCACCGCGGCAAGACCGGCGCGGTCGCCATCCACGGCCGGACTATAGCGCAGCGTGGTGGAGATGGTGGCATTGGCATGCTGCTGGCGACGCCCGACAAAGGCCGGGACGCCGTTCAGGTCGCCAAGGGGCGCGCCGCTGTCCAGTTCCAGCGCGCCGCCGTTCAGGCGGTAGAAGGGCTGGCGCGGCGTGCGGATGCCGATCCACTGCATCGACAGGCGGTTGCCGTCGAACTCGTCCGTATAGGAGAAATCGCCGCTGGTGGGCAGGGCGGGCCTCGCCTGAACCGGCAGGCGCGGGGCCTTGGCGACATGCGGGATCGCTTGCCCGTGCGGCAGGATGACCGGCCAGCCATCCTTCCATGTGACGGGCAGCAGGAAGGTCTCGCGCCCGATATTGTAAAAATCCTTCGCATAAGGACGAACCGCCAGGAAGGTCGCCCACCAGTCGCCATTCTGCGTCTGCACCAGCTTGGCGTGCCCCGCCGAACCGATGGGGTCGGGCCGGGCGGGGTCCAGATCACGCTGGGTGAGGATCGGATTGTCCTGGAAGGGCAGATAGGGGCCGCGTAGTTCCTTCGACCGGAACACCACCTGGGAATGGTTGACGCTGGTGCCGCCCTCCGCCGCCGTCAGATAATAAAAGCCGTCCTTCCTGAAGATATGCGGCCCTTCGATCCAGACCGGCTTTTTCGCGATATCGACGCCGCCGTTGATGAGTTGCGTGCTGGGCCCCACCATCTTGCCGGTGCGCCAGTCGAATTCCTGAATCCAGATGGCGCGATGCCCGTCATAGCGGGCAGGCTCGTCCGGTGCGCGGTTGTTGACGATATAGGCCTTGTCGCCTTCCCAATAGATGGAGGGATCGATGCCTTCGAAGGGCAACCAGACAGGGTTGGACCATGGTCCGGCGGGATCCTTCGCGGTGATGACGAAATTGCCCCGGCACCCGACACAAGTGTTGACGATGTAGAAGGTACCGTCATGCCAACTGATGTCCGGCGCGAATGCAGCCTGGGATGTTCCGCGTCCGGTGAAGTCGAGCTGTTCGGGCCTGTCGATCGCATTGCCGATCTGGGTCCAGTTGACGAGGTCTTTGGACTGGAAAATCGGCAGGCCGGGGAAATGGGCGAAGGAGGAATTCACCAGATAATAGTCGTCGCCCACGCGGGTGATGGAAGGATCGGGATAATAGCCCGACAGGATCGGATTGCGATAGTCGCCCCTGGGCAGGGGGGCCTGCTCGACAGCATGACCCTGATAGGTGAAGCGTTCGAAACGGGCAGGAGCGGCCTGCGCGGCCATGGTGGAGAGTGACAGGAGCGCCAGGGGCAGGATCGTCATGGTGGATGCCCGGCGCTTCATTCTCTTCTCTCCTTTCATCAACGCGCGTGAGGCGCGGCGATTGTTGATTACGTTAACATATGCGGTAGTCGAATCGCGCCGGAATCCCGATAGCAAGGTCAGAGCGCGGCCGCGGCGGGGATCGTATCGGATAGTCTGGTCTGGTCAATAACTCCCACAAATAAATTTGCAATCACGGAGCGGCGCCCATCGCCAGCATCATGGGAATGGTCCAATTTTCCCTTTGCCTCGACCGATCCATGGCTTAGGCCATGGGGCGGGATATGCGGGCAAAAGGGCAGGAAATGGCCAGACCAGAGCGGCGGGGCGTGACGATCGTCGATGTGGCTGCGCGCGCGGGGGTATCGTCGATGACCGTTTCCAGGGTCATCAACGGCCGGACCGGCGTCAGCGACGAAACCCGTGCGATGGTCAAGGAAGCGATCAAGGCGCTGGCCTACATACCCAATGTCGCGGCACGCAGCCTCGTCACCTCCTCGGAATTACGGATCGGGGTCATTTATTCGAACGCCCGGGCCGCGTTCATGAGCGATTTCCTGACCGGCGTGTTCGAAGAGGCATCGGCGCGCGGCGCCCGCCTGATATTGTTGAAGGGGGAGGAGGGACGCCCGCCCCCCACCACAGCGCTGGAGGATCTGGCGGCCTCCAACGTCAGCGGCGTGCTGCTTGCCCCGCCTCTGGGGGAGGCGCCCGAAGTTCTACGCATATTGCGCGAGGCGGGCTGTGCCATGGCGGCCGTGGGCGCCTACCCATCGCCGGAAAAGATTTGCGTCCGTATCGACGACCGGGCCGCATCCTATCAGATGACGCGGCTTTTGCTGGACCAGGGGCACCGCAGGCTGGGCTTCATATTGGGCAATCCGGACCAGGCCGCCAGTGCCGAGCGCATGGCCGGTTTCCATGCCGCCGTCCGCGAAACCGGCGGAGTCGACATCCAGGTGGTGCAGGGCGATTTCACCTATGCATCCGGGCTGGTGGCGGCCGAACAGCTTCTGTCCTCGTCCCAGCCGCCCACCGCCATATTCGCCAGCAACGACGATATGGCCGCGGCGGTCGTTTCCGTCGCGCACCGGCGTCATCTCGACGTGCCGGGCGAATTGACGGTGGCGGGGTTCGACGACACGACGGCTGCGGTGACGCTCTGGCCGCCGCTCACCACCGTACGGCAACCCGTGCGCGAACTGGCGGCAGAGGCCCTCAGCCTGCTGATCGCCGAGATCGGCGCGGGGGGCGGCAAGGCGGATGTGCCGCGCGAGCGGATATTGAGCCATGAGATCGTGGAGCGCGAGTCCACCTCTGTCAGGGCGAAGGCGGACTGACGCCGTCCTGCCCCTCATAGACGAACCAGGCGAAATCCGCCGGCATCGCGCCTCCGGAACTATCCTGACATGCCATGCCGACAAAGGCTCCGGTGAAATTGGGCAGTCCGGGAGAGGTGACCTCGTCCGACAGGATGCTGGCGTCCAGTGTCCGGTCCAGCATGTTCCAGGATGCCGCGCCCTCGGGCCGCCAGGCGAAGCGCAGCCTGTCCCCGTCCACCTCCGCGCGCAGTTCGATCGGCCCTTCGGGAAGCGTCGTGATCACTTCCAGCGTGGTGCCCTCCTCCTGATCCGGTGACGCGCACATGAGTTGCAATTCCCGCGCGCCCTCGTCCGCGCTGATGCAGAGATAATGGAATTTCATGCTGTTATAGTAATAGATCAGTCCGGCAGCCTGCTGGAAACTGCTCGGATCGAAGCTGAGGCAAGTGGTCGCCGTGAAGCGGAAATGCTCCTGGCGGCGCGCCACCAGGGCCTGTTCGAACAGGCTGCCTACCGTCTCGCGCCCGTAGAGACGAAGGAAACCGGGCCGGGCGGAGAGGCTGAACAGGCGTTCGGGGAAGGGAGTCCGCAACCACTGGAACGGCTCGGGGAGGTCGGGGCCGTTGAAGTGGCCGTCCCGGGCCGGCGCCGGAAAGGGCGACGGCGCCAGCGGTGGGACTGGCGGCGCAGGCATCGGGCGGGCGTCGCCATCCAGCGTCCGCAGCCATCCATCTTCACCCCATCGCATCGGCTGGATCGCGGTTTCCCGGCCCATGATGCAGCGCTCGCGGCCCGGCAGAGGGCGGCCGCACAGATAGGCGAGCCAGGGCGTGCCGTCGGGCAGCTCGACCAGATCGCCATGCCCCGCCCGGGCGATGGGGGCATCCCGCTCACCGAAGGAGGTCAGCACCGCGCCGTCCGGATGCACCTCATAAGGCCCCAGAAGGTTGCGCGACCGTGCCATGACGACGGCATGGTTCCATCCGGTGCCGCCCTCCGCCACGAGCAGATGATAATAGCCGTCGCGCTTGTAGAGATGGGGGCCTTCGGTCAGGCCGCGATCCGTGCCCTGAAAGATCAGATGCGGCTCGCCGGTCAGGGTGCGGCTGGCACGGTCGAAACCCTGTATCTGGATGCCCGCGAAACGGCCCCGGCCGGGGCGATGGTCCCACAGCATGTTGAGCATCCAGCTGCGGCCGTCATCATCGTGGAACAGGGCAGGATCGAAGCCGCTGCTGTTGAGATAGGCAGGGTCCGACCATTGTCCATCGATACGGTCGCAGGTCACGACATGATTGTGGAAATCCCGCAGCGACACGCCTCTTGCCCCGTTCACCGTCGTGGTGCCGTAGCGCTTGACGTCAGTGAAGATCAGCCAGAAGCGGCCGTCGGCGAAACTCAGGTCAGGCGCCCAGACCCCGCAGGAGTCCGGATTGCCGCGCATGTCGAGCTGCGATGCGCGGGCCAGTGGACGCGCCACGAGCCGCCAGTGCACAAGGTCGCGGCTATGATGGATCTGAACGCCCGGATACCATTCGAAGGTGGATGTGGCGATGAAGAAGTCGTCGCCGACCCGCAGGATCGAGGGATCGGGATTGAACCCGCGCAGGATGGGATTGGAAAAATGGTTCATTGCGGCTTGCGTACCAATATCCACAGGAGAGCGGCGCCCACCAGATCGAGCAGGCCGAGCAGGACGAAGAAGGGTGTGTAACCGACCTGATCGACCATCTGGCCCAGCAGCAGGGAAAAGACGAGCAGGCCGAGATTGCCCGCCATCCCCGCCATTCCGGCGGCGGTTGCGACTTCATTCTTCGGGAAAAGATCGGACGCCATGGTGATGACGGTGACCGACAATGTCTGATGGGCGAAGCCGCCAAGGCAGAGCAGCGCGATCGCTGCAAAGGGATGGGAGGCAAGGCCGACGAAGGCCATGCCCGTCATCAGGACCGCGCCCAGGGTGAAGGCCCAGCGGCGAGCGTCGATCAGGTCCACATGGCGGCGCTGGAGGAAGGTCACGACGGCTGGGCCGAACAGGCATCCCAGATCCGCGGCGAGAAAGGGAAGCCAGGCGAAAAGCGCGATCTGCCCCAGGTCGAAACCGCGCGCCCGCGCCAGATAGAGCGGCATCCAGAAGGACAGCATGCCCCAGACCGGATCGGCCAGCATGCGGGGCAGGGCAATGCCCCAGAGATCGCGGCGCCGCGCCATGGAGAGAAGCGACGGGCGCTCCGCACGGGCAGCGAGCCGGGCCTCCTGTCCGCTCAATATATAGTCTCGTTCCGCCTCGCCCAGCCGGTGGTGCCGGGCGGGCGTGTCATAATTTATCAGCCAGAGCAGTGCCCAGACCAGCCCGATGCCTCCGGCAACAAGGAAGGCCAGCCGCCAGCTATGCACCATGACCGCCCAGGCGACGAGCGGAGGGGCGAACACCGCGCCGAACGATGCGCCGATATTGTAGACGCCGCCCGCGAGGCCGCGTTCCCTGGACGGGAACCATTCGGCGACCAGCTTCTGGCCAGCCGGTTGCGCCGACCCCTCCGCCAGGCCGAGCAGGCCGCGCAGCGCGGCGAAGCCGAACCAGCCATTGACCAGCGCATGGGCCATGGTGACGAGCGACCATATGGCGACGCAGAGGGCGAAGCCGATCCGCAATCCTGCGCTGTCCAGGAAATAGCCCGCGATCGGCTGGAACATCACGCCGAGCTGGAACGCGCTCGTGATCCAGCCATATTCGGCATTGCTGATTCCCTGTTCGGTGAGGATGACCGGAGCCGCCACGCCCATGACCGATCGCGCGAGATAATTGATGACCATCGCGCCGACGAGAAGGCCGATGATGGTCCAGCGGAATTTGCCGATGCCTAGGCGGACCATGTCTGAGATCCGGCCTGATGATCGTCCATGGCAAGGGGCATGGCCGCCGCCCGCTCCGGGTGGACCATCGAACGCGATTTCAGAGCGGCCGGTGATGCTGTTGCGTTCAGGGCCTTCCTCCTCCCAATATATTTTGTATGAGTATTATGGATTGCCATGGCAATATCAAGAGATAACGTTAACGATAACGTTCCTTTGGTACGATAGCGAACCGCAGGGTGAAAATAGCATCGGCAATGGCGCAATGCCAAATGCCAGGCCCGCGATGCCAGGCGCGCGCCTGCTCCGATACCGGAAGAAGGGCTTTCTCCTTTTCCTCGATCGTGGTAGCGCTCCCAACACAAGATGGGGGAGGGTCGAATGGCTAGGGATGCTATTTCCATGCTGGCAAACATTCTGGCGCCTCATGGGCCGCCTGTGGGAGCGAAACTGTCCAGCTTCGTCGCAGGCGACTACAGCATTCACTTTTTTCTGCAACTGGCGCTCATTCTGGCGGCGTGCCGGGGCGTGGGCTGGCTTGGCCGGAAATATCTCGCGCAGCCGCAGGTGGTGGGTGAAATGATCGCCGGCGTCCTGCTGGGACCATCGCTGTTCGGGCTGATCGCGCCCGATCTGCAGGCCCTCATCTTTCCCAGGGATACGAACGGCCTGCTCTATGCGGGCGCGCAGTTCGGCGTCTCGCTCTATATGTTCCTTGTCGGCTTGACCCTGCGGCTCGATCATTTTCGGTCGAAGGCACGCAATGCGGCCATGGTATCGGCCGCCGGCCTGTTCGCGCCCTTCCTGATCGCGGTGCTGATCACGCCCGGCCTGGTGGCCGTGCCCGGCCTGTTCGCGAAAGGCATCGGGCAGGGCAGCGCGACGCTGTTCATGGGCGCGTGCATCGCCCTGACGGCTTTCCCGATGCTGGCGCGCATCATCAATGAACGCGGACTTGCCGACAGCCCGCTCGGCACGCTGTCCCTGACTGCGGGAGCCTTTGACGATGCGGCATCCTGGTGCGTGCTGGCCGTGGTCCTTGCCCTGTTCGGCGGCGGCGGCAGCGTGGCCGTGCTGGCGATCGCCGGCGGCTTCCTTTATGTCGGCTTCCTGCTGATGTTCGGGTGGCGGTTGCTCGCACCGCTGGGCCGCGCGGTCGAGGCGCGGGGCGAGATGAGCATGACGGTGCTGGCGATGACGCTGGCGCTATTCTGCCTCTCCGCGTTCGTCATGGATGCGATCGGCATCCACGGCATATTCGGCGGGTTCATCCTGGGCGTGTTCATGCCGCGCGGATTGTTCGTGGAGGAATTGAAGAAGAAGGTCGAACCGGTTGCCGTCGTCATGCTGCTGCCGATGTTCTTCACCTATTCCGGCCTCAATACACGGCTCGACATGGTCAATTCGCTGCCGTTTCTGCTGATCGCGCTGGGCATATTGGCCGCCTCCATTACGGCCAAGTTCGGCGCCTGCTATGCCGCCGCCCGTCTTTCGGGCGAGGACAATCGCACCGCGCTGGGCATTGGGGCGCTCATGAATTCCCGGGGCCTGATGGAATTGATCATCATCAATATCGGGATACAGAAGGGCATTATCGAACCGGCCCTGTTCTCGATGCTGGTGCTGATGGCCATCGTGACCACCATGATGGCGGGGCCCCTGTTCGAGATCTTCTATGGCAGGCAGGCGAGGGCGGAAGGAGAATTGGCTCAGCTCGGAATGGCGGCGTGACGACTTGCCCTCGCGCTCATGAGAATTGACGCGTTCATGCCGAGAGCCAGGCGGGATTGAGCGGGAGAACCGCCAGCATGTCGGATGAGGTCATGAACAGGCGCCGGCCGCCCAGGTCGAAGCAGCAATTGGCCACCGTCTTTCCCGTGCTGGCCAGGCCCAGCGCCTGCCCTTGGGCCGTGAGGATATGGACGCCGCCGGGACCGGTCGCGAAGACATGTCCGTCGGGCGCCACCTTGATCCCGTCGGGCAGGCCGGGCAAGCCTTTCTCCCGATGGACACGCATGTCGTAGAACAGGCGCTGGCCCGTCGCCAGGCCGTGCGCGTCCAGTGCATAGGCATGGACCTCCGGCTGGCGTTCGTCGGATAGGGCCAGATAAAGCGTCCGCCCGTCCGGCGAAACCGCCACGCCATTGGGGCGGCGATGGCTCCGGTCGAGCAACGTCAGCTTTCCGTCCGGCCCCAAGGCATAGAGGCCAGAATAATCCAGCTCGCGCAGGGACGAGGTGTCGCCATCGGTCAGCCCATAGGGCGGATCGGTGAAATAGATCATGCCGGATGGGGCGACGCACAGATCATTGGGGCTGTTGAAGCGCTTGCCTTCGAAGCGATCGGCCAGGATCGTCCGCTTGCCGGTGCGCGGATCGACCCGCACGATGGCCCGCGTTCCGCTGTCGGCGGCGATCAGCGCACCCGCTGCGTCCAGCGCCAGGCCGTTGAGGCCCGCTTCCCGGATGCCGGGCGGAACGACGCCTTGCAGGCCCGAAGGCGACAGCAATGGGCGCGCGCCGCCCTCGGCGCGCCACCGGTACAGGACATTGGAAGGCGGATCGTTGAACAGCAGTCCATTGTCCCGCGGAACCCAGACCGGACCTTCCGCCCATCGGAAGCCCTTTGCCAACAGGCTGATCGATGCCGCCGGCGCGATGATCCCGTCGAGCGCGGGAGAGAGCCGGGTGATGGAGCCGATATTCGCCGCTGCGGTTTCGGCGCGCGCCACGGTGCTGACCGGCAGGCTGGCCAAGCCCGTCAGGAACATCCGGCGGGACGTCATGCGCCGATCCTGATTTCGCGTCTTTCGGTGGCCGAGCGATAGATCGCCTCGATGACGCGCAGATCCGCCATGCCTTCTTCGCCCGCCACGATCGGAGTCGTTCCATCGATGATGCATTCGGCGAGATGATCGAGCTGCCCGGCAAACTGGTTCTTGCCGGTGGTTGGCAGCGTGCGCGGGGCCGTGACCCCATCCTTCCGGATCGACATGGCCTGCCCCGCATAGGGCGTGGCCGGTTCCATGTCGATCCAGCCCTGCGTGCCGATGACGCGATAGCCATTATGGTTGGAACTGTAGCTGGAGATGCAATTGGCAATGATGCCGGACGGAAAGCGCAGCATGAAGCTGATCCGGTCCTCGACCGTCCGGAAACGCGGGTCGGACCGGTCGGTGGACTCGACGGCGCTGACCGCGACCGGCTCTTCGCCGGTCAGGTAACGGGCCGCGTTGAGGCTGTAGATGCCGATATCCATCATCGACCCGCCGCCCGACAGGGGCCGGTCGAGCCGCCATTGATCCGGTTTGATCGCAAAGCCATGTTCGGCGGTGATCAACCGCGTCGGCCCCACATGGCCGCTCCGCGCCAGGTCGATGGCGAGCCGGTTATAGGGTTCGAAACGCGATCGATAGCCGATCATCAGTTTCTTTCCCGCCTGTTGGCAGGCGGCGATCATCGCGCTGCATTCGGCCACCGACACCGCCATCGGCTTTTCGCACATCACATGTTTGCCCGCGCGTGCGGCGCGAATGCTATATTCGGCGTGAAGACTGTTGGGCAGAACGATATACACTGCGTCGATATCCGGATTGTCGCGGATCCCGTCGAAATCGGCATAGCTGTAGCGATGGGTGGGCGGGATGCCATATTGCGCGCCATATTGTTCCAGCTTGGCAGGCGTGCCGCTGACCAGCGCCACCAGCCGGGCATGATCGCAGCCTGCGAAGTTGGGCATGATCTGGCGCGTGGCGTAAGAACCCAGGCCCACAATCGCATAGCCGATCCTGCGCGAAGGCGCGGCGACCGATCGGCCGCTGATGCCGGCCAGGACCATTCCGGCGCCCACGCCGGCCAGAATTTCACGACGGGAACCCATTGCCACGCGACTCTCCCGGATCAGAATTGAGTTTTCGTTCTGTCTTGCACGCCGCAGCGCTGCGTCGGATTCGTTAGCGTTAACATAACGAGACAGGGAGAAAGGATACAAGCCCAAAATAGGATAGCTCAGGAGGGACAGGGCGGTGGTTCGCTCCCCGCGATCATCCTATCTCTTGTCCCACACGAAAATGCCGTACCGCATGGCGCCGGTGCGGAGTGCGACGATCAGGCGCGGGAGGCTGAGCATGAAACTGCGGTTGGTCGTCGCCCGGCTGAAGGCCAGCCGCCGCAGCGCCGGATCGGTCAGCAATCCTCCGGCCAGCCGCCGCAGGCAGATGGTCCAGGTCCGCCGGACGCGGGCGCTGGCATCCTCATAGTCGCTCAGGGCAAAGCCCGCCTGGACGGCGAGCGCCTGATAATCGGCGCGGCTGCCCATGCCGGGCAATTGCCCTTCGCGGCAGATAGGCTCCAACAGATGGCGCTTTTCCCAGGGCCGGGCCGTCTCGCCCTCCAGCCAGGCGCAGACGACCAGCCTGCCGCCCGGGCGCAGCACCCGTGCGGCCTCGCTGAAGAAGCGCGCCTTGTCGACCATATGTTCGGAACTTTCGATCGCATAGGCGCGGTCGAAGCTCGCATCGGCGAAATCATTGTGCAGCCAGTCCTGCCGCAGGCAGGTGAAGCGGGGCGACGGCCGGGCGCTGGCGATCCGATGCTGCGCGGCGGAGAGGGTGACGCCGGTGACGCGGACATCATGCCGCGCCACGATATGGGCGGCGGTCGCGCCATAGCCGCAGCCTATGTCGCACAGGCTTTGCCCCGGTTCCAGGGCCAGCCGCGCCTCGACCGTCTCGGCCAGCGCGTCGGCTGCCTCGGCTGGGCTTTCGCGGCCGGTGCGCCAATAGCCATGATGCACATGTTCGCCCCAGATCCGCCGGTAGGCGAGATCAAGTTCGTCATAATGGGTCGCGACACCCGCCGCGGTCGAGGGCAAGTCCGGCACGATCATGCCATTCTTATCCCCCGGCAGCGCCAGGGTGGCAAGTCAGCCCGCCGCTGCCAGCAATTTGGCGCTCAACGCCGGCCATTCGGCCATGTTCCAGCCTTCGGGCGTTTCGCGGGTCATGATCTGGTCGGCGCCATAGCAGTTGGCGAGGTCGATATCCTCGCCCTTTTCGAAGGCGCGGTCGGCCAGCGAATAGAAGGGGCGGACCATGGGCAGGGTCAGGTCATCGGGATTCTGCTCGACGACGATGGCCAGACGATGGGAGCGCAGGCGCACCAGCGATCCGATCGGGTAGATGCCGACGGCGCGCTGGAAGGCCTGGAAAATCTCCGGATCATAGAGGGTCTGCGCCTCGTCCAGCATCAGCAGCGCGCGGGACGGGTCCTCGCCATGGCGGTGGATGCGGTTGGAAGTCATCGCGTCATAGGTGTCGCAGATCGCCGCCATGCGGGCGAACAGCCCGATTTCTTCCGCCTTGAGGCCGTGGGGATAGCCGCTGCCGTCCAGCCGCTCATGATGATGCAGGCAGACGTCGAGCACTTCTTCCGGCATTTCGCCGCCCAGCGCGAGAAATTCATGCGCCAGCGTGGTGTGGCTTTTCACCACATCCCATTCTTCCGGCGTCAGCGGGCCGTCCTTGTCCCAGGTCTCCTGCGGCACATGGCCCATGCCGACATCCATCAGCAATCCGGCCAGTCCCGCTTTCTGTATGTCCTCAGGCGACAGGCGCAACTGTTGGGCCAGGCTGATCATCAGTGCGCAGACCGTCAGCGCGTGGAGATAGAGATATTCGCTGCTGTTCTTGAGCCGCGTCACCGCCATGAAGGCGTGGGGATTGCGCTGGATCGAACTGGAAATCTCCTCGATCATCGGTTCCAGCTTGGTGAGCTTGATCGCCTTGCCCAGCCGGACATCGTCGAAGATCTTCTGCATGGCACGGACCGATTTGCGTGCCAGCCGATTGGCGTGGACCATTTCCGCCTTTGCCGACTGTCTCTCCTTCGACAGCGGATCGAACGCGCGAGGGGCGGAAGGCGGGGCCTGGCGGCGGGCTATGGTCGCACCGGCACGGCCGAAGGTCCGGTCGCGCATCTCCGGGACAGGCGTTCGCGTGGGCTGGGGCGGCGCCTTGGGGGTCAGGTCGGCGCCGCGCTCCGTATCGATCTGGACCCATTCGACGTTGCTCGCCTTCAGCGTGGCGAGCTGATCGGGATCCTCCAGCAATATCCTGCTCTTCCAGAAGGGATGGGAAAACCATGACCCTTCCAGCTTGTGGAGAAACATGCCCAGCTCGACATCCTGGGTTCGGATTCTTTTCAACATTTTCGCGCGGCCCCGGCTAACGTCCGCATTTCGCCGGGGATGCCTTGCAAAAAGGTTAAAATGGCCATTGCCAATATCGGCAATGCGCCGATTACAGCCTGCTCGCCCGTCAGTCCTTTTCGACCTGGCCGACGTCCCGCACGGCGCCGCGGGCGGCGTTGGTGGTGAGCGCGGCATAGGCACGCAGCGCGGGCGAAACGTTGCGCTTGCGGCCGAACGGCTTCCATGCCCTGGCGCCCCGCGCTTCCATCTCTGCCTTGCGTTCGGCGATGACGGCCTTGCTCAGGTCGAGCTTGATGACCCGGTTGGGAATATCGATCAGGATAGGATCGCCCGTGGCAACCAGCGCGATCAGCCCGCCTTCGGCCGCCTCGGGCGAGACATGGCCGATCGACAGGCCCGACGTGCCACCCGAAAAACGCCCGTCGGTGATGAGCGCGCAGGCCTTTCCAAGCCCCTTCGACTTGAGGTAACTGGTCGGGTAGAGCATTTCCTGCATGCCCGGCCCGCCCTTCGGCCCTTCATAGCGGATGACGACCACGTCGCCCGCCTTCACCTCATTGCCCAAGATGCCCGCGACCGCCGCGTCCTGGCTTTCATAGACCCGCGCCGTGCCATGGAAGGTCAGGATGGATTCGTCCACGCCCGCCGTCTTCACGATGCAGCCTTCCGGCGCGATATTGCCGAACAGCACCGCAAGGCCGCCATCCTTGGAGAAGGGATGCTCGGCGCTGCGGATGACGCCGGACTCCCGGTCCATGTCCAGCTCCTTCCAGCGGTTCGACTGGCTGAAGGCGACCGTGGTGCGCACGCCGCCAGGCGCCGCCTTGTAGAAATCCTGCACCGCCGGGCTGTTGGTGCGGCTGATGTCCCAGCGATTGAGCGCCTCCCCCATGGTGGCGCTGTGGACGGTGGGCAGGCTGCTGTCGATCAGTCCCGCCCGGTCGAGCTGGCCGAGGATCGCCATGATGCCGCCCGCGCGGTGGACATCTTCCATATGCACGTCCTGCTTGGCGGGCGCGACCTTGCAGAGACAGGGGACGCGGCGCGACAGCCGGTCGATGTCGGCCATGGTGAACTCGACCCCGCCCTCATAGGCGGCGGCGAGCAGGTGCAGCACCGTGTTGGTGGACCCGCCCATGGCGATGTCGAGGCTCATCGCGTTCTCGAACGCGGCGAAGCTGGCGATGGAGCGGGGCAGGACGGACGCGTCCTCCTGCTCGTACCAGCGCCTCGCGAGGTCGACGATGGTGTGGCCCGCCTCGCGGAACAGCTTTTCGCGGTCGGCATGGGTGGCGAGGACGGAGCCGTTGCCGGGCAGCGACAGGCCCAGCGCTTCAGTCAGGCAGTTCATCGAATTGGCGGTGAACATGCCCGAGCAGCTTCCGCAGGTCGGGCAGGCCGAACGTTCGATGACCTTCACTTCCTCGTCGCTATAGCTTTCGTCGGCGGCGGCGACCATCGCATCGACCAGATCGAGCGCGATCGTCTGGCCATGGATATCCGCCTTGCCCGCCTCCATCGGGCCGCCCGAAACGAAGATGGCCGGGATGTTGAGGCGCATGGCGGCCATCAGCATGCCGGGCGTGATCTTGTCGCAATTGGAGATGCAGACGAGCGCGTCGGCGGTATGGGCGTTCACCATATATTCGACGCTGTCGGCGATCAGGTCGCGGCTGGGCAGCGAATAGAGCATGCCGTCATGGCCCATGGCGATGCCGTCGTCGACCGCGATGGTGTTGAATTCCTTGGCGACGCCGCCCGCCGCCTCGATCTCCCGCGCGACGAGCTGGCCCAGATCCTTCAAATGGACATGGCCCGGCACGAACTGGGTGAAGCTGTTGGCGATGGCGATGATTGGCTTGCCGAAATCCTCGTCCTTCATGCCGGTGGCGCGCCACAGGCCGCGCGCGCCCGCCATGTTGCGGCCATGGGTGCTGGTGCGTGAACGATAATGGGGCATGGCTCTCTTCCTCGGGATTCCTCTGGCGCGGCCTTTACGCCTTTGCGTGTGGGTTGTGAAATATATTGAAAGCGTCCGATAAAGTCGTGCTATGAATGATCGGGATGGATTTGCGGCAATTGAACCACTTCCTCGCGGTCGCGGAGGAACTGCATTTCGGCCGTGCGGCGGAGCGGCTCGGCATGACCCAGCCACCGCTCAGCCAGTCGATCATGGCCCTGGAACGGGAGCTCGGGTCGCCGCTCTTCACCCGGACGAAACGGCAGGTCGCCCTGACGCCGTTCGGCGCGCAATGGCTGGAGCATGTCCGTCCCGCGGTGGGCGCGATCGGCGAATTGCCCGCCATGGCGCAGCGCTTGCGGGAAGGAACCGCTGGGCGACTGGCGCTCTCTTTCGTCAGTTCCGCCGACTACAGCATCTTGCCCGAACTGGTGCGCCGTTATGCGACGGCCTTCCCCGATGTGGAGATGACGCTGGCGGAGGCGACCAGCGATGTGCAGGTGGAGGCGCTGGCGGAAGGCCGGATCGATGCCGGCCTGCTCATCCCGCCTGCTTCGGGCCTTCCGGCCGCGATCGATTACCGGCCCCTGCTGCGCGAACCTTTGGTGGCGGCCGTGCCGCAGGTCTGGGTGGAGGAGGAACGGCTTGCCACCGCGCGGGGCAAGCTGGTGGGCGAAGGCTGGCTCGATCAGCCGCTGCTGCTCTTTCCGCGCCATGTCTCGCCGACTTTTCACGACCTTGTCCTCGACCATTATCGGGCCAAGGGACGCCAGCCGCTGATCCGCCAGCGCGCGATCCAGATGCAGACCATCATCAGTCTGGTCTCGGCTGGAATGGGGATCGCGCTGGTCCCCGCTTCGCTCCGGAACCTGGCGCGCACCGGCGTGCGCTATCTCCCGCTGGCGGACGCCGCGCCCATATTGGAAACGGGGCTCGCCTGGCGCCGCGCCGACGACACGCCGACACTGCGGGCGTTGATGGGGATAGCCCTCGACATGGCCGGGCGCTGATCGCCCCTTACCGGACCACCGCGCGCGTGTAGAGATGCCAGGTTGCATATCCCAGCACCGGCAGCACGACCGCCAGACCCACCAGCGCCGGCAGCGAACCCAGAAACAGCATGGCCACGACCATCAGGCCCCAGGCCGCCACCGTCACCGGATTATGCCATGCCACGCGGAAGGATGTGCGCATCGCCACGCCCCAACTGACCGGCTTGTCCACCGCCATGGGGAAGGAGACGACGCCGACCGCCAGCGTCAGCAGGGCAAAGCAGAAGCCCGCCAGATTGCCGACCAGGATCATCTGCCAGCCTTCGGACGTGCCGAACAGGGCGGACAGGAAAGAGCCGGGGGAGGACGTCGATCCCGGCACATTTTCCAGCGTGACATGATAGATGAACCAGGCGGCGGCCATCCATGCCATGAACAGCAAGGCCAGTACGCAGGTCAGGTCGAACAGTGCGGAGCCGCCCGGCATGCGGATCACGTCCAGGAAATGGCGCCAGCGCGCGTCCAGCCCATGTTCGCGCCGTCGCGCCAGTTCGTAGAAACCGCTGGCAAAGGCCGGTCCCAGCAGGATCGCGCCCGCCACCAGCGGGAAGATGAGCGGCAGGATCGACATCTGGCTGGCGGACATGATCGCCAGGGCGACGATGACCGGATAGATGAAGCCCAGGAAGATCAGATCGCCCCGCTTGTCGAGGAAATCGTCCCAGCCCTGTCGAAGCGCGATGCGCAGATCATCGAAAGTGATGGTGCGAATGCCGATATCGTCCTGGGCGGATGCCGCTGGGGAAGGATGCGCAATTGCCATGGTTCGCTCTCCTGGCCGAACACCATGACACGCCTTGCTCTGCTATTGTCCTCTGTCGGGACATGCGCGCTTCAAGGAGCGGGCATCTCTCGGCATGAGGGAGCGCCTCATGGCCAATGACGACATCTTACACCGGCTTGGGAGGGCGTGCCAGTCCATTTGATGCGAGCCTCAGGCGCGCTACAGATACGGCATGATCGATCCCAGAGCCTTGCGCACCTTCCTGGCCGTGTGCCGCGCCAACTCCATCAGCGGCGGGGCACGGCTGCTCCATATCTCGCAACCTTCCGTGTCGAATGCGATCGCGCAACTGGAGCAATCGGTGGGCGTGGCGCTGTTCGAACGGTCGCGGGCCGGCATAAGCCTGACGGCGGAAGGCGAAGTGCTGCTGCGCCGTGCGGAAGCGATGGACGCCTTGTTGAACGGCGCGCAGGAGGAATTGCGGCTGACCCGGCAAGGCGTGGTGGGGCCTTTGCGCGTCGGTGGTACTCCGGGCGCGCTGGTAAGCCTGCTTCCCGCGGCGGTGCGGACGCTGGAGGCACAGGCGGGCAGTTTCGCGCTGCATGCGGTGGAACGGGCTGATCATGATCTGGCGACCCTGCTGCGGCAGGGAGAGATCGAACTGGCCTTCGTCACCACGGGTATCGAGACGCCGCCGGACGATCTGGAGGAAATGACCTTCTCGCAAGATCCCTTCGCGCTGATCGTCGGACGCGCCAACGAACATCTTCCCTCGGAAATCTCCCTGCGGGACGTGATGACGATGCGTTTCGTGTTGCCGGAGGCGGTGGGTGCTTTCCGGCGGCAGATCGATGCGCTGTTCATGGCGGCGGACGTGTCCGTGCCGCAGGACTGTATCCGCTGCGACTCGCTGCTGACGACCAAGGCGATCGTGCGGGGCAGCAGCCGGGCGACAATCCTGCCGATGCAGGTGGCGGCGGCGGAATTGTCCATCGGTGTGTTGCGCGCCATCGCCATCCGGGAAGCGGTTTTTCACCGCAGCATCGGCATTCGCAAGGTGAAGGGCGCCCGGCTCTCGCGTCTGGCGGAGCAGCTTCTGGATATTCTTATCCATAGCTCCAGGCTATGACATTCCAAAAAATCACTATTTTTCTTATGGAGCTTGGAGGTTCATAAGCGCTTCCAACAGCAAAAGCCTTCGGGAGAGAGCGCCGTGCGGCAGTTGATCCGCAACGTAGAGATTTTCGACGGGACAGGCAGTGCACGTCGACCCGGCGCCGTCGTCGTCGAAGGGGACCGCATCGCCGCCGTTCTGGATGATGGGCCAGCCGTCGAAGCGGTGTGCGCCGATGTGGAGATGGATGGCCAGGGCGGCACGCTGATGCCCGGCATGGTCGATGCCCATACCCACCTTACCTGGGGCTCGTCGGTCGAGAAAATCTATCACCAGTTCATCCTGCCGCCCGAGGAGTTGAAGGCGGCCGCCTGGCGCAACGCGCGGGTGCTGCTGGACCATGGTTTCACCAGCCTCTATTCGGCGGGCGCTCTGGGCGACCGGATCGAACCGGAACTGGCCCGCGCGATTGCAGCGGGCGAAACGCCGGGTCCGCGCCTCGTCCCCTCCACGCTGGAACGCAGTCCGGAAGGCGGGGAGGGAATCGAAACCGGCGATGTTTTCAATGGGCGCGGACCCGAGGCGATGCGCGCCTTCGTCTCCTATTGCGCGAACGCAGGCGTTCAGTCGCTGAAACTCGTCATTTCCGGGGAGGACGCGCTGAAACCCGGATCGTCGCAGGACATTCTCTACACCGAAGAGGAAATGCTGGCGGCGGGAGAGGCGGCCAAGGAGGCTGGCCTCTGGATCGCAACCCACGTTTACACGCCGCGCGCGATCCATCTTGCGCTCGAAGCGGACGCACGCATCCTCTACCATTGCTCCTTTGCCGATGATGCGGCGATAGAGGCGATGGCAGCGAGGAAGGACAGGATCTTCTACGCGCCGGGACCGGGGGTATCGGTCGCTGCACTGGAGGCTGCGCCCCCGCCCCATATCGACATGGGCGCGATGAAGGCAAGTGCGGCGCAGAGGCTGGAACTGGAGAAGACGCTGGTGCCGAAATTGAAGGCGCGGGGCGTACGGGTGCTGCCGGGCGGCGACTATGGTTTCCCCTTCAATCCCCATGGCCGCAACGCGCGCGATCTGGAGCATTTCGTCCGTCACTATGGCTACAGCCCGGCTGAGGCTTTGAGTGCTGCGACCATGCTGGGCGGGCAGTTGATGGGAAGGCAGGTGGGGCTGGTGCGCGAGGGCTGGCTGGCCGATCTGCTGCTGGTCGAGGGCGATCCGACGCAGGATGTGGCCATCATGCAGGACAAGGACCGGATCCGGATGATCATGCTGGGCGGACAGCTTCATAAATCGCCTCTGAACCAACCTATAAATGCCTAAAAAATAGAGATAATATGTTCGACGTCGCAATTATCGGCTGCGGGCCGGTAGGGGCCTTTGCGGCCAATCTCCTGGGGAAAAGCGGCTTGTCGGTCCTGGTGGTCGAGAAGGATGCGCACCCCTATCCGCTGCCGCGCGCGGTGCATCTCGATCATGAGATGATGCGCCTGTTCCAGTCCGCTGGGGTCATCGACCGGGTCGCGCCCGGAATGCGCGATACCGAGGGGCATCTGCATGTCGGCGCGGATCATGGCGTGATCCGCTATATGGGCACCGTGGGACGCCCCCGGCCGTTTAGCTGGTCGAACGACTATTTCTTCTACCAACCCGAACTGGAAGACCATCTGCGCGATGCGCTGGAGGTCTATTCGAATGTCGCGCTGCGCCTGGGCTCGGCATTTGAGGGGCTGGAACAGGATGCGGAAGGCGTGACATTGACGCTGACCGGCGGAGAGACCGCTCGCGCCCGCTATGTCATTGCCTGTGACGGATCGCGCAGTGCCGTGCGGAAGGCTTTGGGCATCGCGCTTGACGACCTGGATTTTGAAGAACCCTGGCTGGTGGTCGATGCCGAGGTCGATGGCCCGGTGCGCTTCCCCGACCTTTGGGGCGTGCCGGAAGTGGCAGACCTTCAGAAACTGTCGGTGATGATGTGCGACCCCAGGCGGCCCACGACGGTCGTGCCGGGGCGCGGCAATCACCGCCGCTGGGAATTCATGTTGCTCCCCGGCGAGGACGACCAGGCGATGATGGAGCCGCAGGCGGTCGCGACCCTCGTCGAACCCTATCTGGCGCAGGTGCCCCACAGGATAGTGCGCGCGGCAACCTATCGCTTCCACGGTCTGATCGCCGAGCGGTGGCGGCTGGGCGGCGTTTTTCTGGCGGGCGATGCCGCCCACCAGACGCCGCCCTTTTTCGGGCAGGGCATGTGCCATGGGCTGCGCGATATCGCCAATCTGGCATGGAAGCTGACACTGGTGATCGCCGGCAAGGCGCCTGATGCGCTGCTGGACAGCTATCAGCCGGAGCGCGATCCGCATGTTCGCGCAGTCATTTCGGCGGCCGTCAATGCGGGCCGTTATATCTGCGTGCTTGATCCCGACGCTGCCGCCGAGCGGGATTCGGCAATGCGCGAAGCGGCCAGGGATGCGGAGCATGGCACCGCCGCCGACCTGATCCCGGCCATTGGAGCGGGCATCGTGGCGCTCGGCACCCCGGGGGCGGGGGAGCGCTTCATCCAGCCGCGCGTGGGTAACCGTCTGCTCGACGATGTGACGGGCGGGGGCTGGCGGCTCTTCACCGCTGTGCCGACCGAGGGCGGCGACGTAACCGTCATTCAGCTCGATCAACTGAAGGACGGCGGCGCGATCGGCGACTGGCTGAAGGCACGCGGCGCCGAAGCCGTGCTGGTCCGCCCCGATCATTATGTGTTCGGCACTGGCGAAGGACCGGAGCTTCTTGCCTTCCGCAACTTGCTGATCGCCGGAACCAAACACCATCGGGATATCGCAGCATGACCCTGACGCTTCTTCAGGCCCGCACGGTCATCGACGCCGCGCTGGAGCAGGCGCGCGCGCAGCATGCCCAGCCGCTTTCGGTGGTGGTTCTCGACGCGGGTGCGCATCCGGTCGCTTTCGCACGTGAGGATGGCGCCAGCCTGTTCCGCTTCGATATTGCCAGGGCCAAGGCGACCGGGGCGCTCGGCATGGGCGCGGACACCCGCGTCATTGCGGGACGGGCGGCAAAGAATCCGGCTTTCTTCCAGAGCGTGGTGGCCGCCACCGGCGGCCAGCTTGCCCTGTCCCCCGGCGGCGTCCTGATCCGTGATGTGGAAGGCGCGGTGATCGGCGCCGTCGGGATCAGCGGCGATACGGGTGAGGTCGATGAAGCCTGCGGACTGGCGGGCATCCGTGCCGCCGGACTTTTCCATGGAGATGCAAGATGAAGTTGCGCAGCATCGAACTGGCGCTGCCCGGCGCCGCGGAAGCGGCCGCTTTCCTGACCGACATATGGGGCATGGCTCCGGCCGAGGTGCGGGATGGAACTCATTATCTGCGTGGATCGGGCGGCTTTCCCTATCTGGTCGCGCTGGAGGAATCGCCGGACAACCATGTGCGCTCGACCACGTTCATCTGTTCGGCCGAGCGGCTTGAGCAGCTCAAGGCGCGTGTATCGGCAGCCGGCCTGCCCGCCATGCCCGTTATCTCGAACGATCCGGGCGGCGGCCATGGCATCATCGTCGAACTGGCCGAAGGGGAACTGCTGCGTTTCCTGACCGATGCCGGGGAGGTCGCGCCGATCGAGGGCGAGGATCTGCCGGTCAAACTCACCCATGTCGTCTTCAACTCCGTGGATGCCGAAGTCACCGCTCATCTCGTGGAAGATACGCTGGGTTTCCGCGTGTCGGACCGGACCAGGGGCATGGTGTTCGTGCGCTGCAATGACTCGCATCATTCGACCGCCTTTGCACGCGCAGGCTTCGCCTCGCTCAACCATATCGCCTTCGAGATGGTGGACATGGATGCGGTGATGCGCGGCATCGGCCGCCTGCGCGACCATGGCATGGTTCCCGCCTGGGGCCCGGGCCGTCATGGGCCGGGCGCGAATGTCTTCGCCTATTTCATCGCACCGTTCGGCCCCGTCGTCGAATTTTCCACTGCCGTGGAAAAGGTGCCGGAGGATTATCGGGCGGGCACCCCTGAGGATTGGACCTGGCCCGAAGGCCGGATCGACCAATGGGGCATGTCGGACAAGGATTTCAACGCGCTGCGCGAAGCCGAGGAGCGCTTTCGCCATCGCCGCGACTGGCAACCCCGGCCATTGAATGAGGAACAAGCCTGATGCGATATGTGAGTTTTCGCCGCCCTGACGGCACCCCCAGCTTCGGCCGCCTCGACGGCGAGATGATCGTGGAACTGGCGAGCGAAGGCGTGCCCAGCCTTAAAGCCGCGCTCGCCGGTGGCGCGCTCGCGACGCTCGCCGATGGCGTGCATTATGCCAAGGCCGACGTCGTGCTGCTGCCGGTGATCCCGGATCCGGCCAAGATCCTCTGCGTCGGCCTCAATTATGCCGAACATGTCAAGGAAACCGGACGCGAGCAGAAGGAGCATCCGACTATCTTCGTGCGCTATGCCGACAGCCTGATCGCGGACGGCCAGCCCATGGTGAAGCCGTCGGTCACCAGCCGCTTCGATTATGAGGGCGAACTGGCGGTCGTCATCGGCAAGCCCGCCCACAAGGTCGCCCGCGCCGATGCGCAGGCCTATGTTGCGGGATATGCCTGCTTCAACGACGGCACGGCACGCGACTGGCAGCGCCACAATATCCAGTTCACGCCGGGCAAGACCTTTCCGGGTACGGGAGGCTTTGGCCCGGCGCTGGTGACGACCGACGAGATCGACGATCTGGACTCGCTGCATGTCGTCACCCGCCTCAACGGAGAAACCGTGCAGGATCAGGCCATTGCCGACATGATCTGGGACATCGGCACCGTCATCGAATATGTCTCTGCCTTCACCCCGCTGGCGCCCGGCGACGTCATTGCCACCGGGACGCCCGGCGGCGTCGGCGACAAGCGTAACCCACCGCTCTACATGAAGGCCGGGGACAAGGTGGAGGTCGAGATCGGCTCCATCGGCACGCTCATCCACCGTATCATCGACGAACAGTGATTTCGGGCACTTACCCGATTCACAAAGAGGGGAGGAAACACATGCACAAATTCCATCTGTCCATCGCGGCGCTCGCGGGTGCGAGCGTCATCGCCCTTGCCGCACCCGTCCAGGCGCAGGATACCGCCGCCCAGGCGCCGGACGCGGCCAACAGCGACATCATCGTCACCGCCCAGCGCAAGCAGGAAAAGGTGACGGAGGTACCGATCTCCATCACCGTGGCTAATCAGGCGCAATTGGAGCGGCAGCAGGTCAATACGATGAACGACCTCAACCGGATCGCACCCAGCCTGGAAATCCAGCAGGCACCGGGCCAGAATACCGGTGGCGGCGGTTCGATCCGCGGCATCGGCACCCAGACCTTCTCGGCCGGCGCGGTCGCTTCGGTCGGTGTGGTGGTCGACCAGGTCAGCCAGGGCAATGCCAATATCTCCGACCTGTTCGACGTCAGCCGGATCGAGGTGCTGAAAGGACCACAGGGCACCCTCTTCGGCCTGACGACCTCGGCCGGCGTCATCAACATCACCACCAACGCGCCCGACTTCCATGCTTTCTCGGCCCGTGTGCGCGGCGAGCTTTCGGATGCGGGCACGGCTGGCTCGAAATTCGGCAATCAGGTGCTTCAGGGGGTCGTCAACCTGCCGCTGGCATCCAACGCCGCGATCCGGGTTTCGGGCGTCGCCAACATGCGTCAGGGCGTGAACCGCAACCTGACTACCGGCGACCTCAACGACAATGATCGCTACGGCGTGCGCGCACGGCTGTTGTGGGAACCGGCCGACAAGCTGACCGTCAATCTGATCGGGGACTATGCCAGGGCGCGCGCTGAAAATGGCGGCGACTTCTTCACTTTCATCAAGACCAGCACGGGGGTCGGCAGCGAGATCGCCAATTGCGGCCTGGTGGCGCGCGAAGGCAACCAGAATTATTGCACCAGCCAGTCCTATGTCGGCCACACTGAAAATTACGGCGGTTCGCTGCAGATCGACTATCAGGCGGAACCCTTCACCCTGACTTCGATCACGGCGCTGCGCCGCTCGACCGAAACCGGCTATAGCGCCGCCAGCAACGTCTTCCGCGCTGATCCGCTGGCGCTTCAGGTGGCTAATGGCCCGGTCAACCGGCACCTTAGCCTGTTCACCCAGGAATTCCGCATTTCCTCGCCGTCAGACCAGTTCTTCGAATATACCGCCGGCGCCTTCTATTCGCGGCAGAAGCAGACGCGCGACCCGGAAACGCTGTCGGTGATGCTGACGCTGTTTCCCGGAATGACCATCCCACTCGTTGATCCTGCGACGACGGGTGCCGGTGCGAACGACAAGATCGTCGACGAATCGCTCGCCTTTTTCGGCCAGGGTACGTTTCACCTTTCACCCGGCCTGCGCCTGATCGCCGGCGGGCGCTACACGACCGACCGGTTGTCGCTGGACCGCTATAATTATGCGACGGCGGTGGCCAGCAACACGGTGCTGAACGTTGGCAACTTCTCCTGGAAGCTGGGAGCGCAATATGATCTGGCGCGCAACGCCATGGTCTATGCGACTGCGTCGCGCGGGTTCAAGGGCGGCCAGATCGCCACGCCGTCCGCTCCGGCCGTCCCCTTCGTCGTGCTGCCGGAGATTCCGACCGCCTATGAAGCAGGCCTCAAGACGACGCTGTTCGGCGGCTGGGTGGCCGACCTCAGCCTCTTCTACCAGAAGATCAAAGACTTCCAGGCGCAGCAGTGCACCGTCGACAGCAATTCCGTCATCTCCTGCGTCCAGCGCAACATCGACGGGGTGAAGTCGCGCGGCGCGGAAATCAACTTCTTCGGCAAGGTCTTTGACGGCCTGTCGCTGAATACCGGCTTCATCTACGCTAAGGCGACCTATCCGACCGGATTCGTCGGCACCGACGGCACCGTTATCGGGGGGACGCAACTCGCCTATGCCCCGAAATATAAATTCACTCTGTCGGGCGAATATGAGGTTCCGGTCACCAGCCGCTTCAATGGTTTCCTGGCTGTGGATACGGTATGGAAGTCCCGCATCCGCTATGAAGCCAACTCGCGCAGCGAAACCACTTTCCGGCCGCATTGGCTGGTCGGCGGCCGCATCGGCGTCCGCACGGAGGATGACCGCTACAGCCTTTCGGTCTTCGGCCGAAATCTGTTCAATGTGCACGAACCTTCGCTAATCCAGAGCGATTTCCCATTTGGTGGCGCCGCAAATATCGGGGCCATTTACGGGCCGCAGTCCTTCCGTCAGGTTGGCCTGAGCTTCGACGCCAAATTCTGACCGGGTGAGGGAGGCAGGCGCATGGACACGGAAAATCGGATCGCTGCGATGGGACAGTCGCTCGGGCCGGATGTGTTGCAGGCCGTGCGCGACCTTTTCTCCGCCGAACAGGAGAGGCTGGCCGATGAGCGGCCGGCCTCTGCCGTCGATCTGCCCTATGGCCCGCATGAGCGGCATCGGCTGGACGTCTATCGGCCCGACTGTAGCGCGTCCGCGCCGATATTGGTCTTCGTTCATGGCGGCGGGTTCCTGAAAGGGGACAAGGGCGATCAGGGAAGTTGGGCCAATGCCAATGTCGGGCGCATGGCGGCGAAGGCAGGCTTTCTGGGCATCGTCATCAACTACAGGCTTGCGCCCGGTCATGTCTGGCCCGCCGGGTCGCAAGATGTCGCCGCCGTGGTGGCATGGCTCAAGAATCACGCGGCAAGCCATGGCGGCGATGCCGGTCGGATCGTGCTGGCGGGCACGTCGGCAGGCGCCGTGCATGTCGCCGGCTATCTGAAACTAGCCGGAACCCGCGATATTCGCGCGGCTGTCCTGCTGTCGGGGCTGTACGGATATACGCCGCTCGATGAACGGGACAGTGCCTATTATGGCGATCCGGCACTCTATCCCCAGCGGATGCCGCTGGAGGCGGTCGCCGGGACCGATCTGCCGCTGTTCATCGCCTGTGCCGGGCATGATCCAGCACGGTTCCAGCGGGAATTTCTCGGACTGATGCAGGATCGGGTCGCGCGCCATGGCACGATGCCCAGGGCGACGGTTCTCCAGGGTCACAATCATTATTCCATGCCCATGCATCTGGGAACCGCCGACCGGCGGCTGGCGGATGCGATCTGCGCCTTCGTGCGCGAAACCACCCTCTGAGATAATATGGGAGAGACTATGCTGGACCGCAGGATGCTGCTGGGTGCGGGGGCGGCACTGATGGCAGCCCCGGCCCTGGCCACGCGCGCGAGGAAGGCCGGTCCGGCTTTCCCCAAGGGTTTCCTCTGGGGCGCTTCGACCGCGCCGCATCAGATCGAGGGCAATAATGTCGCCAGCGATCTGTGGTTTCTGGAGAACCAGCAGCCGACCGCCTTCGTCCAGCCTTCGGGCGATGCCTGCAACAGCTTCGCACTATGGGAAACCGATCTCGATCTTGCTAGGGGGATGGGGCTGAACTGTTATCGCTTCGGCATCGAATGGGCGCGGATAGAACCGGAAAAAGGGCTGTTCTCCCAGGCGATGCTCGATCATTACAAGGCACTGGTCGACGGTTGTCTCGCGCGCGGCCTGAAGCCCGTGGTCACCTTCAACCATTTCACCGCGCCGCGCTGGTTCAGTGCGCAGGGTGGCTGGACCAATCCGGAAAGCGCGCAGCTGTTCGCCCGCTATTGCGACAAGGCGACCCGCGCCCTGGGGGATGGGATCGCCAGCGCCATCACCTTCAATGAGCCCAACATCCTGCTGCTGCTGAAGCCCATGTTGCCGGCGCAGGTCTGGGACATTCAGAAGCTGACGCTGGCAACGGCGGCGGCGCGGCTCGGCGTGCCCCGGTTCGTCTGCGCCAATGTGGCGGGGGTCGAGGATCTCCCGGCGCTGCAACGGGGGCTGCTCGCCGCGCACAAGGCGGGCAAGGCCGCGATCAAGGCAGTGCGCGACGACCTGCCGGTGGGCATTTCGCTGGCGATGATGGACGATCAGGCAGTGGGCGCGAACTCGGTCCGCGACCGGATGCGGACTGAGATGTACGGCGGGTGGCTGGACGTCGCCAGGGCGGACGACTTCATCGGCGTCCAGAATTATGAACGGGCGCTCTGGAGCGCCAAAGGCCGCCTGCCCGCCCCCAAAGGGGCGACGGTGAACTGGGCGGGGACGGAAGTCTGGGCGCCCTCGCTTGCGGGTGCGGTGCGCTTTGCCCATGAAGCGACGGGCGTGCCGATCCTGGTGTCCGAACATGGTGTCGGCACCGACGACGATGCCATTCGCGCGCGGTTCATCCCGGAGGCGCTGACGGAACTCAAGCAGGCGATGGATGATGGCGTGCCGGTGCTGGGCTATTGCCACTGGTCTTTGCTGGACAATTTCGAGTGGATTTTCGGCTACAAGCCGCATTTTGGCCTGCATAGCGTCGATCCGGTGACCTTCACGAGGACGGCCAAGCCCAGCGCGGCAGTCTATGGCGCGATCGCCCGCCGCAATGCGCCGTAAGGGGGAAAGCCGATGAAAAGCACCCGTCTGGTTGCGGCTATGCTGGCCTGCACCGCTTTCCTGTCGCCCGCACTGGCGGACCCGTTGGCCGATGGCTTCCGCGATCCGCCGCAATCGGCGCGTCCTCGCGTCTGGTGGCACTGGATGAACGGCAATGTGACGAAGGATGGAATCGACAAGGATCTCGACTGGCTGTCGCGGATCGGCATCGGCGGGGTGCAGAATTTCGACGCCAATCTGCAAACGCCACAGATCGTGAAGGAGCGGCTCATCTATATGACGGACGGCTGGAAGGATGCCTTCCGCCACGCCGTACAGGTCGCGGACAGCAAGGGGCTGGAGTTCGCCATCGCTGCCTCGCCGGGCTGGAGCGAGACCGGCGGTCCATGGGTGAAGCCGGAGGACGCCATGAAGAAGCTGGTCTGGGCAGAGGCTGACCTGGGCGGAGGGCAGCGGTTCAGGGGAAGCCTGCCCAAACCGCCTTCCGTCACGGGGGCTTTCCAGAGCGCGAAATTCAGCGATCCGCTGGCCGGAAGCGAAGTGCCGGAGCAGCCCGCTTTCTACCGTGACGCGCTGGTCCTGGCTTATCCGCTGGCCGTGCAGGCGCTTCCCCGGCCGATGGTGACGCAGGGCGACGGCGAGGCCGTCGACGCGGCGGCGTTGAGCGACGCCGATCTCGAGAGCAGCGTCGCTATCCGAAAGAATCCGGGCACCATGATCCTCGATTATGGCAAACCGGTCACGGTTCGATCGGCCAGCCTGTTCGTACCGCATGCGCGTCCGCCCTTTGGCGATCCGGAATATCGGCCAGTGCTGGAGGCGGAAGAAGCAAATGGCTGGCGACATGTGGGCGCCTTCGCGCTTACGGAGGCGGCCGCCACCATCGCTTTCGCGCCAGTGGCCGCGCGTCGTTTCCGGCTGGTACTCGCGGCCAACGATGCAGCCAGGGCGCCCGATCTTGGGGAAGGGGCGCCGGGCGCGATCAGCATCAACATATTCGGCCGGCCGCCCAGCGATACGCTGGCCATCGGCGATTTCCGCCTGTCGGCCGAAGCCAGGGTCGATCAGTTCGAAGCCAAGGCGGGCTATGCCGTCTATCCCGAATATGACGGCCTGCCTCAGGCACCCGATGCGCCCGCCATCGATCCCGCCAGGGTGATCGATATCTCATCCCGTCTTCGTCCCGACGGTTCGCTTGACTGGACCGCGCCCAAGGGCGGCAACTGGCGCATCCTGCGGCTCGGCTATTCGCTGATGGGCACGACGAATCATCCCGCCACGCCGGAGGCGACGGGGCTGGAGGTCGACAAATATGATGCGGCTGCGGTGCGGCGCTATATGGAAACCTATCTCGCCATGTATCGCGATACGGTCGGCGCGGAATGGATTGGGCAGAAGGGCATCCGGGCGCTGCTGACCGACAGTATCGAAGTCGGCCCGTCCAACTGGACGCCGCATATGCGGGATGAATTCAGGAAACGGCGCGGCTATGACCCGCTGCCCTTCCTCCCGGCGCTGACCGGGACAGTGGTCGGTTCGACGGCGCGCAGCGATGCTTTCCTCCACGATTTCCGTCAGACCCTGGCCGATCTGCTGGCCGACGCCCATTATGGCACCGTGGCGGCGGTCGCGCACGAGCATGGGCTGAATGTCTATGGCGAGGCACTGGAAAATGGCCGCCCGGTGCTGGGCGACGATCTGGCCATGCGGTCGCATGCCGATGTTCCGATGGCTGCGCTCTGGACATTCCGGCGTGGTTCCGCGCCCCGGCCGACCTTGCTCGGCGACATGAAGGGCGCGGCGTCGGTCGCGCATATTTGCGGGCAGAACATCGTGTCCGCGGAATCCATGACCTCCAGCTTCGCGCCCTGGGCTTTCGCTCCGGCCGACCTCAAGCGGGTGATCGATCTGGAATTCGTCTCCGGCATCAACCGGCCGATCATCCACACGTCGGTCCACCAGCCGGTGGATGACAAACAGCCTGGTCTCAGCCTCATGATCTTCGGCCAATATTTCAATCGGCATGAAAGCTGGGCGGACATGGCCAAGCCCTGGGTCGATTATATGGCGCGTACCGGCTTCCTGCTGCAGCAGGGGCGCAACCATGCCGACATCGCCTATTTTTACGGCGAGGACGCGCCGATCACGCAGCAGTTCGCGATGGGCGAACCGGCGGATCTGCCCAGGGGCTACGCCTATGATTTCGTCAACGCGGAAATAGTGAAGACGATGCTGGACGTGAAGGACGGCGACCTCACGGTACCTTCCGGCGCGCGGTACAAGGTGCTCTATCTGGGCGGCGCGGCAAGGGTTATGACGCTGGCGACGCTGCAACGGATCGCCGCCCTGGTCGAGGCTGGAGCGACTGTGATCGGCAGGGCGCCGCAGCGCGCGCCGGGGCTTCAGGACGATCCCGCCTCCTTTCAGGCGCTCACCGCGCGGCTTTGGAGCGGTGGGGCCGTGACAAGGCTTGGCCGTGGGCGGGTGATCGACCGCGATGATGCGGACGGCGCGATGGCTGGCCTTGGCATCGGGCCGGACTTCGCCCGCTCCGGCGGGGCCGCCGACGGCGATGATCGCTTCATCCACCGCAGGCTGCCAGACGGCGACCTCTATTATATCGTCAACGGCAAGGCCCGCGCGGAAAGGATCGAGGCGCGCTTCCGCGTTACCGGCAGACAGCCGGAAATCTGGCGCGCCATGTCCGGCACGGCCCAGCCCGTTTCCTATCGCATCGAGGGGCAGGAAACGATCGTCCCGCTCGACATGGGTCCGGAGGACGCACTGTTCCTATTGTTCCGCAAGCCGGCGACGGCCCCGTCGATGACGGTGAGGGAACGGAAGCTGCGGACGGTCGCCATGCTTTCAGCATCATGGACCTTGTCGTTCCAGCCCGGCCGCGGTGCCCCCGAAAGCGTCACCATGCCCGCGCTCGCCCCGCTGGAGGAGAGCAAGGATAGCGGCATCCGCTATTTCTCCGGCACGGCGACCTATGCCAGCCATTTTACCTTGCCCAAGGGGATGAGGCGCGGCGCACCGCTGTGGATCGACCTGGGCAAGGTCGGCGATGTCGCGGAGGTGCGCGTCAATGGAACGCCGGCGGGTACGACGTGGTTCGCACCCCATCGTCTGGACATCGGCAAGCTGGTCAGGGCCAGCAGCAACAGTCTGGAAGTGAAGGTCGCCAACCTTTGGGTGAACCGCCTGATCGGCGATCAGCAGCCTGGCGCGCAGAAAGTGACGTTCACTGCCGCGCCGACCTACCGGCCCGACGCCCCGTTGCGTCCGTCCGGCCTGATCGGGCCGGTGACGCTCCTGGATCGTGAACCCTGATCCGATCGCTCTTCTCGTTTCGGACGAAGGCGATCCGTTGAAGCGATGGTCACGCGGCGCTTCCTTTACGGGCGCGCCTTGCTCTGGGCGAACCAGATGACATGTTGCGGCCCCTTGCCGTTGCTGCGCGCCCGCACCTTGACCTCATCGACCGACAGGCCGGTCTGGGCAAGGCGGCGGGTGAAGGCCGGGTCCGGCGCCGCCGACCAGATCGCCAGCACGCCGCCCGGCTTCAGCGCGGCGACGGCGGCCGACAGGCCCCTTGCCGAATAGAGCCGGTCATTCTCCTGCCGCACCAGGCCGTCCGGACCATTGTCCACATCCAGCAGGATCGCGTCATATTGCCCCTTGGCCGCGGCGATGACATTCGCCACGTCGTCGCCGACCAGGCGCACGCGCGGGTCATCCAGACAGCCCGCCGCCAGATCGGCCATCGGTCCCCGGGCCCATTCGATGATCTCGGGCACCAGTTCGGCGACGGTCAGCCGCGCCGTCCCATCCAGCGCGGCGAGCGCGGCGCGCAGGGTAAAGCCCATGCCATAGCCGCCGATCAGCCAATGCTGGCCCTTGCGGCCCTGCAAACGCTGGAAAGTGACGTTGGCCAGCGCCTCCTCCGACCCGCTCATGCGGCTGCTCATCAACTCATTCCGGTCGAGCACGATCATGAAATCCCGGCCGCGCCGATAAAGCGTCAGCGTCTGACCGCCGGGAACCTGCGCTGTTCCCATAAATTCACGTGGCTGCATGGCTTTCCTCAAATCCCGTCCGACCCGCTTGGGGGCTGGCCTGCCCCCTTATGCCATCCGGCCGGCATGCGCCACGTCCGATGAAGGGTTTACGACCGGGCCGGGCGGCGTCATAGCGGCCGGGCAGCGAGTCCTGTCCCTGGGGCGGTTTTCGATCCGATCGGATCGGGCCACCGCTTCGGGTTTGTTTGCCGCGATTTGCGAACCGCGATCGATCCCGATCGCCTCGAAATCGCTCTAGTAGAAAGCGTTTTTCGAGTTGCGATATTTCCTGGATACCGAATTCAACGGCTTTGGCGGAGAGTTGATCAGCCTGGCGCTCGTTCCCGAATTCGGCGACCAGGATTTCTACGTCTCGCTGCCGCTTCCCGACCATATCCATCCCTGGGTGCAGCAGAATGTCATCCCCTATCTGCGCTTCGTGCCGGAGGGGATCGACCATCAGCTGAGCCGCGAAGAGGCGGCGGATCATATCGAGGCCTATTTGGCGCACGACCCCGATCCGGTCATCGTGGCGGACTGGCCCGACGATCTGGGCTATTTCTGCCATCTGCTGGTCAAGGGACCGGCCAATATGATCACGCTGAACGGGCTGCGGCTGGAATGGGTCAATGCCGCCGGCTTCAGTTCCGCGGCGAACAGCCGGACGCCGCACAACGCGCTGCATGATGCGCGCGCGCTCAAGGATTTCTGCCTCGGCCTGACCTACTGACCGGATAACGCCGCGTCGCGCCACTGGCCCGGCGCAAGGCCGTCGAGCGCCCAGTCCCCGATGCGCCACCGCACCAGCCGCAGCGTCGGATGCCCCACGGCGGCGGTCATCCGACGCACCTGCCGGTTGCGCCCCTCGCGGATCGTCAGCCGAAGCCAGCAATCGGGCACGCTCTTGCGGAAACGAACCGGCGGATCGCGCGGCCAGAGCGCCGGATCGTCGATCCGTTCGACCTGCGCGGGCAGGGTAGGGCCGTCCTTCAGGCGCACGCCCCGCCGCAGGGCTTCCAGCGCCGCCTCGTCCGGATCACCCTCCACCTGCACCAGATAGGTTTTCGGCGTCTTGAACCGGGGATCGGCGATCCGCGCCTGCAAGCGGCCGTCGTCCGTCAGCAGCAGCAGCCCCTCGCTGTCGAGGTCGAGCCGCCCCGCCGGATAGACGCCGGGGACATCGACGAACCCCGCCAGGGTCGGGCGCGCCGGCCCTGTGCTTTCGTCGGTGAACTGGCACAGCACGCCATAGGGCTTGTTGAACAGGATGAGCGTCATCGCGATCCGTCATCCTCCTCGAAGGCGAGGCTGCCCTGATCGATCAGTGCCGCGATCAGCGTCAGCACCGGCGCCGACCCGGCCAGCCCGGGATCGACGGCAACGGACTGTCCGGCGCAGAGCGACTCGGCCAGCGCGGCGCTGTCACCCACGCAATCGAAGCCATGGCCGTCCGCGAACAGCGTGAGCGCGCCGTCCTTGCCCCGGATGAAGGCGAAGCGGCTGGCGGGGTTGCGGCACAGCGGCACGCCCTGCGCCAGCAGCGCGCTTACCATATCCCGCCCGACCGGCCGTTCAGGCCGCCAGTCCGCCTCGGCATATTTGGGCAGGCTGTTATGCAATCCGAACCAGCGGGCAAAGGCATCGCGGTCGGCCAGCGCGTCGAGCACCATCGCATGCAGCCGGTCGATGGCCGGGGCGGTGATCTCTCCCGGATGCGGCTGAGCGTTCAGGTCGGGGTCGGCATAGCGATCATCCTCCGCCAGGGCATCGGCCTGATGCTCGGCCCAGCCTTCGACCAGCTCGGCGCGGGAGGGCGCGCGAAAACCGATCGAATAGGTCATGCAGTCCGTGCCCACCGCCGTACCGTCATGGGCATAGCCCGGCGGGACATAGAGGATATCGCCCGGTTCCAATATCCAGTCGCCCGTCGCTTCGAAATCGGCAATCAGGCGTAAATCCTCATGCGGCAGCAGCGGCGTTTCGGCATCGCATTTCGGCCCGACCCGCCAGCGCCGTCGGCCCAGCCCCTGCACCAGGAACACGTCATACTGGTCATAATGCGGCCCCACGCCGCCGCCGTCGGTGGCGTAGCTCACCATCACATCGTCGATGCGCCAGTCGGGCACGAAACGGAACGGTTCGATCAGGGCGGCGACATCGGGCGCATGATGGTCGACCGCCTGCACCAGCAGGGTCCAGGGGCCGCTGCCCAGATCGCCGAAGCGCGATTCCGGCAGCGGGCCGTTTTCCAGCCTCAGCGCATCGCCGTCGCGAAGGATAAGGCGCGATTCCACTCCTTCCTCGCAGGCCAGACCGGCCAGTTCGTCCGGCTCCAGCGGGTTGCGCCAACGCGTCCAGGGACTGCGGATCAACAGCGGGCGCTTCTGCCAATGGTCGCGCAGGAACAGGTCGGCATTGAAACGGGATAGCTGCATGGCGTGCCCATGCGCCGATAAGCGCCGCCTGTCAAAAGCGCGACCGGACCTGCGCCACGATCGCCCCGCGCCTTCCCGGCCCTTCAGCGCTCGGCACGGCCCGACAGGCGGACATGTTCAAGCGCCATGGCAGCGGACCGGGCCAGCGCCTCCAGCAGCGCGATCTCATTATCGCTGGGTTTCCCGATTTCCGACCAGTAAGCGCCGATCGCGGCGATCGGTTCGACCCGGCCGATCGGCACCATCAGCATGGACCGGACAAAGGTGGTGCGATAGGCATCGACCGGCACGCGCGGATCGTCGAAAATATCCGCGATCACGGCCGTCCGTTCATGTTCCATGGCCCAGCCCGACACGCAGTTTCCGATCGGGAAGCGCTGCCCCGCCCATAGCGGCTCCATCGCGTCTTCCGCGATATAGTGGCAATGATCGTCCTCGCGCAGGACGATGGCGATCCCGTCCGCACCCACCGCCCGCCGGGCGAAGGCGCGCAGCACATGGGTGACGGCGTCCAGCGAACGGGCCCCTGCCAGGGCTTCGATCGCCTCGGCGGCGATGCTCCATCGCGCCGCCAGCGCCTTTTGTTCCGAATCCCGTTCGCTCGCCAGCTTCTTGTCCATGGACAGTCTTCCGCATCAGAACCGGCGGACTTTGTACCATTGCAAAGGGGGGATCACAAAGACAATTCATTCAGTCACTTAGGGTCAGGGCATGAAAGTCCTTCTCAAAGTGAAAGGTCAATATGATCTTTACCTTTCCCGACCGTTCACGGAGGAGTGCAGCCGGCTATTGCGCGGCGACAGTTTCATGGCCGCGCTCGCCAGCGATGGCACGCTCGATCATCATGCGCGAACGCACGCCGCCCGCATCGATATTGAGCTTGAGCAACCGGCGGTCGGGCCGAAGCAGCAAATTCCTCTGCTGCTCCTCCAGCATGGCGAGGTCTTCGCTGAAAATCCTGCCCTGTCCTTCCCGGATGGCATCGGTGACGGCCGGATCGTCCACCGCGAACTGGCGCGCCATGCCCCAGAAATACCAGTGGCTATGCTCGGTTTCCGGCGTGATGAAGTCGACGACGATGCTCGATGCCTTGACCGCCGGATCGGCATCATGGCCGCCCTGTCCCTGCAGCGCGACGCCCACTTCGATCATCACATGGCTGGGCAGGCTGAAACGGCAGATCTGCCAGCGATCCACCGGTTCGTCCTCCGGCAAGCCCGCACAGCGCAGCGCCATGCGCCAGAAGGGCGGCGCGGATACGGCCGGCATCGTCCGGCTGGTGACGACCTCCTCTCCCTCGACACGCGTGCTGACCGGCGCCTCGTCGATCTCGCGCTGACCGATGCTGGAGGCATGGACATAGGTTTCGTGGGTCAGGTCCATCAGATTGTCGATCATCAGCCGATAATCGCAGGCGATGTGGAAGAGGCCGCCGCCATAGGCCCATCCATCGCTTTCCGCCCATGGCAGATGATGCAGCTTCGCAGGATCGGCCGCCGCCCGGTCGCCGGGCCAGACCCAGATGAAGCCATAGCGTTCGATCACCGGAAACGCAGCTATGGGCGGGAAATTCCGGACGCGCTGGCCCGGCATGCTTTCGGCATGGCCCGTGCAGGCCATGGCCAGCCCATGATAGCCGCAGACCAGATGGCCATCGCGCAGGAATCCCAGCGAAAGGGGCGCGCCACGATGGGGGCAGAAATCCTCCAGCGCGGCCACCTGGCCCTCATGCCCGCGATAGAAGACCATCCTTTCCCCGCAAATGGTGCGGCCCAGCGGCTTTTCCGCCAGTTCGGCCGATGTGCAGGCCACATACCAGGCGTTGCGGGGCCAGGGGCGTTCGGCGGACAGCTTATCGGTCACTTCATCTCTCCAGACATCGCGCCGCTGATCGAGGCTGCGAACCGGAGGTCTACCTGCCGGACAGGATATTTTCATCGGAAATAAATCATATAGTCTGTATATCGTCTGATAATGGAAATGATGGACCTCAATCTGCTGCGCGTGCTGGACGCGCTGTTCGCGCACAGGAGCGTGTCGGGCGCCGCACGGGCGCTGGGCACGACCCAGCCGGGCGTCAGCCTCGCCCTACGCCGTTTGCGGGCGCAGTTCGAGGATGAACTGTTCGTCCGCCAGGGCAATGAGATGGTCCCGACCCTGGTCGCCGAAAGGCTGGCCGAACCGGTGATGAAGGTGATGGCCTCGGTCCGGTCGGACATCATGATCGCCGCGCCCTTCGATCCGCCGCACTCGAACCGCTGCTTCACCCTTGCCTTGTCGGACCTGGGCGAACTGACCTTCCTGCCCGATCTGATCGCCGCCCTGCGCGAACGGGCGCCGGGGGTGCAGGTGCGTTCGGTCAACCTGCCTCCCGCAGAATTACGGCAGGGGCTGGCGGGCGGATCGGTCGATCTTGCACTGGGCTTCGTCCTGGGTCTGGATGGCGAGAGCCTGTTCACCCAGACATTGTTCCGGCAGGGTTTCGGCTGCCTGGTGCGCGAAGGGTGGGGCAATGGCGCCACCGTCATGACGCTCGACCATTTCCTGGCCGCGGATCATGTGGTGGTCGAACAGCAGGGGCGCAGCCAGGAAGTGCTGGAACGGCACTTGCGCAAGCTGGGCCTGCATCGGCGAACCGTTCTGCGGTCCCCGCATTTCATCACGGTTCCGTTGCTGGTCGCCGGGTCGGACATGGTCGCGACCGTTCCGCTGGGGGTCGGCCGCATCTACACGCGGCTTGCCCCGCTGCGCTTTCTCCCGTTGCCGTTCGAGACGCCGGAGATTCCGCTCCAGCAGATCTGGCACCGGCGCAGCCACAATGATCCCGGATCGATATGGCTGCGCAGGCTGGTGGCGGAGCTGTTCATGGGGCGCGATCCCATGCTCGACCCGAAAAGGTCCTGACCCGGATCGCCGGGACAGCATATCGAAGGCACGCGAAATCCACTTCCATCGCATCGGCAAGCTCTTCGCGCCGGTGACGGTTCGAAACCTGCAAAATGGGACCATCCCTCCTGGATGGCCGGGAAGGGCCTATCTTGCCGCGGACCGGCCGGTCGCGGTCCAGTAGATTCCGCCCATCAGATGCGCGAGATATTGGGGATCGCGGTACATCTCTCCCTTATGGCCAAGGGTGGTGACGAAGACCCGACCCTTTTCACAGGAATGATACCAGGCCACCGGATGGTCCCGTCCCATCGGCCTTGCTACCTGGCCGGGCCAGATTTTTGTGGGGTCGTAACTGTCTTCATCCACGTTCAGGACCGGGCTGACGCGGATATGATGCGGATTGGCGGTCACATAATATTCGTCGCTCCAGATCCAGCGTTCGGGCAAGCCGTAGGTGGCGGGAAAGCGCCTGTCCGTCACCGTCACCACGCCGGTCTGGAGCATCGGATGGATGACGAAGCTGCGGCCGACCATCTTTTCATACCATGGCCAGTCGCCGGGCGGCGTGATCGCGGCGCGGTGCACGACCATCGCATTGCCGCCCGCACGCATATAGGCCTCGAACCGGCTGCGTTGCGTGGCGCTCAACTCCTCGCCCGGCGTATTCAGGAACATCACCGCGGCATAGGGGCTGAGATCGCGGTCGAACGTCTCCGTCCTGTTCGTCCAGACCAGCTCGAAATCATGCAGCTTCGCCAGCTTTTCCAGGCTCTCGCGCGCTATCGGAATATATTCATAATGATATGTGTTAGGGATGGCGAGCACCAGCAGCCTGAACTGGCCCTCCGCCCGGACCGCCGATGCGGTCATGAGGGCAAGACAGGCACAGAAAAGCCGGACGATGCCGGTCATGCCGCCTACGCTCATTCGATATGCGCCGCGTAGAGCGCGTGGTGCGCCAGCATGAACAGCGTTTTCCCGTCCGGCCCGCCGAACAACAGTTGCAGCGGTCGTTCCGGGACATCGATCCGGCCGATTTCCCGGCCGTCGGGCGCATGGACGAACACCTGCCCGTTGGCGACATAGACGCGGCCCTGGGCATCGGTGGTGACGCCCTCTCCCCCGCGCTCGGCAAAGACCTTAAGGTCGGTGATCGCGCCGCCTGCGCCGACCTTGCCGCTATAGGTGCGGTTTTCCGATCCGTTGGTCAGGTAAACCCGTTCGCCAGGCTTTCCCTGAATGAAGCCGTAGCTGTCGAGCGAATCCGAAAAGCGAAGCCCGCGATGGTCCGCCGGCCCCTGCGCAAAGACGCGCCAGGCAGGCAGCACGATGCTGCCGTCGGGCGAGACATATTCCCGCGCCTTGGGCAGCGCCATGTCGCGCGCGAACATTTCGGCAAGGGTGGTGAACCGATAGCTTTTGGGATCGATCTGATCCTTGAACTCGCCATTATTCCACCAGTTGACCGGCAATATGGTTGTCGCTCCGGCGTGGGACGTGGCGGAGGTCGGCTGGATCAGCGTCAGGTCGGTGTCGGGCGTGCCGGGCCTGAAGCTGTAGACCGTTCCATTCCGGCCATGGGAGGACAGCACCAGCAGGTCGCCCGACCGGTCCACGGCCAGATTGACCGGATCGAGCGCCGCGTCGCGGACGATCTCCAGCCCGCGGGCATCGGACCAGCCCCAGATGCGCTGGAACTGGCGGTCGATGAAATAAAGCCTGCCCTGCGCGTCCGTCGCGCCCCCGCCGATGGAGTGGAATCCGTCCGCCAGCTTCTCGACCCTGGCCCCCGCGAAGGTGGAGGGCGTGACCGGCTCGGGCCTGGCGGGCACGTCCAGCACGGCGAACTCCCGTTCCCGCACATCGATGCCATGGGTCACGTCGCGGATGGCGTTTTCGAAGGGAAATTTGGTCAGCCGCAGGAAGGTCGCGCAGCCATTCTCATCACAGGTGCCAAGCCCGCTTTCCCCGTTCACATGGACGTTGCGGAAACGGATATCGTGCGAATTATAGAGCGTCACCGCGGCGGGAGCCGCCTTGCGCGTGCGGGTGACGCGATAGCCATGGAAATTGGCGATCAATATGTTGCGGGAATCGCGGATTTCCAGCGCCACGGCATCGCCGCTCTCGCCCGCTTCGCCCTCGGTCTGGGGCGCCAGCAATTCCCAGTTGGCAACGCGGTTGAGGCCGATTTCGGTTCGGACATGATGCTCCACCGACGCCTGGATCAGGCGGCCGGGGGTGTCCGTATCCGATATCAGTATGCCGGGATGGCCGAAGGTGCTGGGGCTCCAGATATTGGCGAAGGTTCCGCCGCCGCCGCGTGTTACCCAGAGGCTGGCATATTGCCCGTCCCAGCGCCGGGCGGCATCGGGATCGGCCGTCGCATTGTTATTGTAGGGATTGACGCGGCTGCCATCGTAGAGATTGGTGCCGTGGCCGCCCTGAAACTTGACGTCGTTCACCATCGAACGGGCGCCCGCCATCCACAGCAGAGCCGTCGCTCGCGGATTGGCGCCGTTGCTATTGAGGCCCAGCCCGGCGACGATCGCGTCGCCGCCCCGCGCGCTTTCGACCAGCGCCTTGGGCGCGCCGACCCCGTGATAGGCCGGCGTCCCGTCCGGCAGCACGATCTGCGTCAGGCTGGGGTGCAGGCCCAGCAGCACCGTGTCGGGACGCAGGCGCAGCGTATCGCTGACCTTGTAGAAGCCGGCCGGGAGATAGACCACGGGATGGCCGTCGATCGCCCTTTGCAGCGCGGCGGTATCGTCGCTGTCATTGTCGCCCTTCGCGCCCAGCGACCGGACGCTGACCCATTCCGATACCGGCGGCAGCGGCCGGATGGCAGGGCCGGGAGGCGCGGGCAGGCTGGCGATCCCTTCCGCCTGCATATCCGTCCGGTAGTCGCCCATCCGGCCGAGGCCCGGCAGGGTCAGTCCATGGGTGAAGGCCGTGACCTTGTAGGCCGCGCCCTTGCCCGCCACCGTCCGCCCGCTCTCCCGAAAACGGGCGAAGATGGGCATGTTCGCCGCCAGCACATTCTGGAAGCCGATCTGCGTATAGACATTCTTTTCGTTGGAGATGATGACGCCCGCCTTCGAGACATTCTCGAACCGCACATCCTGTCCCCACAGCCAATCGCCATAGCCCCGGTCGATCTCGATCCCGACCGGCGTGTTGCGGATGGCGACATTGACCAGCGTCAGCCCGGCCTCATGCTCGCGGATGGCCGCGTCGCGCTGCCCGTCGAAGCTGGCATCGACCAGCGCGAAGGGCCAGGCGGGCGAGGTTTTCTCCGCGAGGATACCATAGCGGCCGCCCTTGAAGTGCAGGTCTTCGGCCTCGTTGGCGACATGATAGAGGCCCGCGAGACCCGATCCGATGTCGAAATCCACATGGCTGACGAAACTGTGCTGGGCGGAGTGGAAACGGATCGCGGTGGCGGCGGGATTGCCCTCCATGATGCGGAAGTCGATATTGCCCAGCGCCGAGTAGAAGGTGCCCGGATTGGCGTCGGCGACCGCCTTGTTGAACGGTACGCTGCCTGCGGGCGGGAAGGCCGCGGGCGGGCTGTCCCTGTCGGTCTGCCGCGCGCTGCCGGTGAACATCAGCATATGCGCGACGCCGCGCTGGAATCCGGGCGTCCTGGCGCCCAGCAGGATCACCGGCCGCTTTTCGCCGATGCCGAAGATGCGCACGCCCGGCCAGAGGAAGATGGTCCGGCTGATGCGATAGGTGCCCGCATGCAGGAAGACGATGCCGCCGCCGCCCTTTTCGGCCGCCTTGTCGATCGCCTGCTGGATCGCGGCGCTGTCGTCCGCGCGACCGTCGCCCACGCCCATGACGCGGATCGCGCCCGGTTCGTCAGGCGCCGTCGCATAGACGGAGGAAGAGGCCGAAGCAGGCTGTGCCGCCGCCAGAAACAGCAGCACCGGCGCACAGGCTCGGCTCAATCCTCGATACATCGACATGCTCCGGTTACAAGAAGTCCCGGCCGGTAAAGGCCGGGACAAGGTGAGGGGATGGTAGGGGAGGCAGGCTAGAAGTTGAAGCGCACCCCCGCGCGATAGATCCGGCCCAGCGTGTCGTAGAGCGCCGGGTTGACGTCCAGGCCGGTATTGGTCTGCGGCGCGGCGACCGGGTCCTTGTCGAACAGATTGTCGACCTTGCCATAGATCGACACATTGTCGCCGAACTTGAAGGTGGCGCCGATGTCGACATAGAAGGCGCCCTTCATCTTGTTATAGTCGATGGTCGGGTGGTTCGCGTCCGATGCCGGGCAGGACGACTGGCACACGACATATTGGTTGCCGAAAGTGCCGTCGCTGATCCAGCGTTCCTGCACCGTGAAGCTGAACCGGCCGCTGTCATAGGTCTGTATCGCCAGCCATTTCCAGTCCGGGGTCGCACCATTGTTCGCGCCTGCCTGATCGACCGGAGCGACGCCCGCGATGCCCGCACTGACGATGAATTCGCGGATATGCGTACCCAACGCCCGGACGGTGAAATTGCCGGGCAGGCCCAGCGGCTGCTGCCACTGGTAGCTTGCCTCGATATCGAACCCGCTGGTCTTCCACGAGGCGAGGTTGAAGGGCTGGACGTTGACGAAGTTCGTGCCCTGCGGTCCGTCGAGCTGGAAGCCGCCGCAGAAGGCCTGATTGCCTTCGGAACAGAAGCGCACGATCTGGTCCGCCGACAGGCTGGATACGACCCCGCTCAACTTGATGTTATAATAGTCGAACGACAGGCTGAGGCCCGGCAGCCAGGACGGCCGCGCCAGCACGATGCCGAGTTCGGTGTTCCGCGCCACTTCGGGCTTCAGGTTCGGGTTGCCGATGGTGTTCTGGAACACCTGCACCGCCTGGTTGCGGAACGGATCGTTGAAGTTGGGCAGCGTCGTCACCGTCGGCGCGGCGAACAGTTCGGACAGGTTCGGCGCACGCACGTCGCGCGATGTCACCGCGCGCAGGCGGATACCGTCGAGCGGCGTGTCCCAGGTGCCGCCGACCTTCCACGTCCACACCGTGCCCGACGTGCTGTAATGGGTTCCGCGACCCGCGGCGTTCAGGTTGGCGCGGCCCAGCGAATCGCTGTTGATCAGCGGCAAGTCGACTTCCAGATAGCCTTCATAGACTTCATATTTGCCGCGGCCATTCTTGTAGTTTCCCGCCGCCCAGTTGCTGCCTTGCGCCGCATTGAGCAGCGGGTCCGCCGGATATTCGGGACTGTTCGGGCTGAACGCCGACACGCCCGCGCCATAGGGATCGGCGTTCACGCGATAGAATTCGCGGCGATATTCGCCACCGAAGGCAATGGAGACCGGCCCTGCCCACAGTTCGAACGGATTGCCCGAAAAGTTGAGGCTGGCGACGTCCTGCGTCAGCTTGGTATGCTGGAACGGTCCATTCTCATGCGGCGCGACATAGGCCAGCGCCGCCGCCGACGGCGTGAAGCCGCCGAAGATGTTGATCGGCTGGCACCCCGCCGCCCGCGCCACCGGATCGGCGCAGACGATCGCGCCGTTCAGCGTGATCGCATTGGTCGCGGCCACATAGCGGTTCTGCAGCACGATATCGCGGACGCGGATATCGGAAATGGTGATGCCATGCTCATAATAGGCATCGTAGTTCCAGTCCGTCCCGCCCATGTCGAACTTGCCCTTCAGGCCGCCGACGAAACGATATTGCTTGCGGTCGGTATGCACCTGCGGGTCGGGGAAGGCGCCGTTGCTGGTGCCGAAGTTGAACTGGGTGATCCCGGCGGCGGCGCAGCGATCGCGCACCAGTTGCGGCAGGAAGGGATTGGCGCACTGGACGGTCAGGTTCGGGCGATTGTAGCCGGGGCTGGGCTGGTTGCTGGTCTTCACCTGCGCCACATTGACGGTGACATAGGCTTCGTTGTCGTCGGCAAAGTCGTAACCGACGCGCGTATAGCCGTTGATGCGTTCCAGCGCCGATTTCAGCGAGGCACCCGAACCCGGCGCGCCCGACAGATCGCCGCCCTGGCAGAAGCTGTTGCCGCGGAAGCAGTTGCTGACCTGGCCATTGCCCAGCGGCTGGCCGTTCGACCCATAGTTGAAATTATAGGGCGTGCCGTTCGCGTCGAAGGCGATGCCCTGCAACGGGCCGTTGTTGATGAGGCCGTAGCGCGCATATTGATAGGGCTGCGCATAGTCGCGATAGTTGAACTGGGGCAGGCCGTTGTTCGTCTGGCCGGTGTTCATCAGCGTGGTGGCGCGATACCAGTCGCGGCTGCCCGCCAGGTCGGTGCCGAAATCGCCGGCGCCCACGCCGCCTTCATGGTCGAACTCGCCGCTCACCACGACATGCAGGCGGTTGTCGAGGAAGGATTTGCCCCAGGCCGCCTGCACCAGCCCGGTTTCGTCATCGCCATATTTGGTGATGCTGCCCAGGATATTGCCCTTGAACCCTTCGAACCGGGTGTCGGTGATGAAATTGACCACGCCGCCGACCGCGTCGGAGCCGTAGGAGGCCGACGCGCCGCCCGTCACCACATCGACCCGCTTCACCAGCAGTTGCGGGAACATGGAGATGTCGGGCACGCCGGTCACGTTGGCACCGACCACGCGCTGGCCGTCCAGCAGCGTCAGGGTGCGGATCGGCTGGAGCCCGCGCAGCGAGAAGGAACTGAGGCCCTGCTGCCCGCTCGACGTGCTGAAAGTGCCGGTCGCCGCGCCGGTCGATCCCTGCAGCGAGGGCAACTGGGCGATGGTGTTGAAGACATTGGGCTGCGCATTGTTGGCGATCTGCTCCTCGCCGATCACCTGCGTCGGCGTCGGCGCGTTGAAACCGCTGGTGGTGATACGCGATCCGGTGACGACGATATCGGCGTTGCCGGCGGGCGCCTGGCCGGTCGTCCCGGTCTGCGGCGCGACCGTCGCGGCCTGCGGCGCGGCATCCGTCTGGGCCTGCGCCACGCTGGCGAACGCCATGACGGCCAGGCTGGCGCTGGCAAGCTGGATAGCGGTTTTCATCGATCCTTCCCCTTATTTTTGTCCTCCGGCCCCCCTCCCGGAGCGGGCCGCGCCCATGGCGGGCGATCTTGTCAAGAATATCGCGCCGCCCCCGACGCCGCACTTACGACATAGGTCGTAGGTGGCGCTTTCAGGGCCGGGCGGCGTAGAGGGCGTGGTGCGTCAGAATATATAATGTACGCCGGTCGGCACCGCCGAACAGGATCTGCAGGGGCCGGTCGGGCACGTCGATCCGCCCGGCTTCCTTTCCGTTGGCACCATAGATGAAAATCTGCCCGTTCGCGACGAAGACGCGGCCCTGCGCATCCACGGCGACGCTTTCGCCGCCACGATGGGCGAAGGGCTTGAGGTCGGTCAATGTGCCGCCCGCGCCGATCCTGCCGCTATAGGTGACATTCTCCGATCCGTTGGTGACGAACAGGCGCTCGCCCGGCTTGCCGCCCACCAGACCATTGGCGTTCAGGCTGTCGGACCAGCGCCAGCCGGTGTGATCGGCCGGGCCCTGCTGCCAGACGCGGAAGGCAGGCAGCGAAACACTGCCGTCGGGGGAGACATATTCCTGCGCCTTGGGCGTTCCCGCGTCGCGCGCGAACATCTCCGCCAAGGTGGTGAACCGATAGCTTTTGTGATCGAGCTGGTCGGAAAACTCGCCATTGTTCCACCAGTTGACCGGCAACAGGGTCTTCGCCCCCGATCCGGCACGCACGGGCGTAGGCTGGATGAGCGTGAACTGGTCCTTCGGTCCGTCCGGATCGAAGGAATAGACGCCCGCCTTCGCCCCCAGCGACGACAGCACCAGCAGATGGCCGGACGCGTCGATCGCGAGGTTGACGGGGTCGAGCGCATGGTCGCGCACCACCTCCAGCCCCTTGCCCTCGCTCCAGCGATGGATGCGCTGGAACCGCCGGTCGATGAAATAGAGCGCGCCCCTGGCATCCACCGCCGCGCCGGAGATCGACCAGAAGCCGTCCTCCAGCTTCTCCACCTTCGCGCCGCCGGGGGAGGGCGGGGCGATGGTGCGGTCGACCGCACCGATGTCGAGCTTCGCGAATTCGCGTTCGCGCACCACCAGCTTGCGGCTCAGATCCTCGATCGCATTGTCGAACGGATATTTGCTGGCGCGCAGGAAGGTGCCGCAGCCCTCGTCGTCGCAGGTCGCATAGCCGCTCTCGGCATTCACATGGACGTTGCGGAAACGGATATCGCCGGAATTGAACAGCTTCACCGCGCTGCGGGCGGGATGATAGCTGCGCGTCACGCGATAGCCATGATAGTTGGCGAACAGCAGGTTGCGCGAATTGCGGATCTCCAGCGAGACGGCATTGGGGCCGTCGCCCACCTCCTGCTCGGTCTGGGGGGCGAGAAACTCCCAATTCTGCACATTGTCGAGCACGAACTCGTTGCGGGCATGATGTTCGACCGACATTTCATAGACATGCCCCGGCGTGCTGGTGTCGGTGACGTAGAATCCGGCCTGCGCGAACGTGTTGGGGCTCCACACATCGGCAAAGGTTCCCCCGCCGCCGTCCGTCACCCAGATGCTGGGATATTGCGCATCCATCCGCCCGTCCGTCACCGGATCGCCGGTGCGCGCGGTCAGCGTTCCCAGCATCTTGCCGTCGGCGGTCGGCGTGCCGCCCCCGCCCATGATCTTGACGTCCTCGACCAGGCTTGTCTCGCCCGACCGCCAGAGCAGGGCAGAGGCGCGGGGGTTCACTCGCCCGGTGAACAGGCCAAGGCCCGACAGGATATTGTCTCCCCCCTTCGGGCTTTGCAGGATCGGCAACACCGTGCCCAATCCGGCGTGGCGCGGATTGTCGTCGGGAATATAGAGCTGGGTGATCGCCGGATGCAGCCCGATCAGCACGCTGTCGGGGCGCAGCTTCAACCCGTCCGTCACCTTGTAGAAACCGGCCGGGAAATAGAGGACGCGGTGGCCGTCGATCGCCCGTTGCAGGGCGGCGGTGTCGTCCGCCTTTCCGTCACCGGCCGCGCCCAGCGTCCGCACATTCACCCAGTCCGCCATGGCGGGCAGGTCGCGGATGGCGGGCGCTCGCGGCGCGGGCAGGGCGGGCAGCGGATCGATCTTCGCTTCGGTCGCATAATCGCCCATCCGTCCCAGTTCGGGCACGGCCAGCCCATAGGAGAAGGATGCGACCCTATAGGCCTTGCCCTTGCCCTCCACCGTGCGGCCGCTGTCGCGGAAACGGGCGAAGACCGGACTGTTCACCGCCAGCGCATTGTCAAAACCGATCTGGGTAAAGACGTTCTTCTCGTTCGAGATGACGACGCCCGCGCGGCTCACATTTTCGAAGCGGACATCCTTGCCCCAGAGGGAATCGCCATAGCCGCGATCGATCTCTATCCCGACCGGCGTGTCGCGGATGGCGACGTTGACCAGGGTCAGGTCCACCTCATGCTCCCGGATCGCGGCGTCCCGCTGCCCCGCGAAGCTGGAATCGATCAGCGTGAACTGCCAGGCGGGCGAAGTCTTTTCGGTGACGATGCCGTAGCGGCCACCCTCGAACCGGACATTCTCGATGACGTTGCCCGCCTGGTAGACTCCGGCAAAGGCCGAACCCAGGCGGAAGTCCATATGGCTGAGGAAGGCGTGCTGGGCCATGCGGAACCGCACCCCCGCCGCCGCCGGATTGCCGGGGCCGATCTCTATGTCGACATTGCTCATCGCCGAATAGAAGGTGCCGGAATTGGCGTCCCGCACGATCCTGTCGCGGGGCACCACGGTCGGGACGGGCACCGGCACCTTGCCGACCTGATACTGGTCGCCCCCGGCGAAAACGATCATCGTCGAGACGCCCTGCTGGAAGCCGGGCGTGCTGGCGCCCAGCAGGATGACCGGCCGCGTCGGCCCCACGCCATAGAGGCGCACCCCGGCCGGGACCACCAGCGTCCGCGTGATGCGATAGCGGCCGGACGGCAGGAAGACGATGCCATGGCCGGTCGGGTCGCGTGCCTTGTCGAGCGCCTGCTGGATCGCATCGCCATCGTCGGCGCGCCCGTCGCCCCTGGCCCTGACCGTCACCGCATGGGGTTCGTCGGGCGCGACCGGAAAGACGGATTCCCCCGCCGCCCAGGCCCGGCCGGGTCCAGCCAGAGCCGAAGCCGCCAGCAAGGCTGCCATCATGCCGCGTCCGATCATCTGGCCTCTCCAAAGACTGTCTGCATCCCTCGAACAGCTAGATCGCGCCGCCGCATTTGGCACTTGCGACAAAGGTCGTAGTTTTCATGCGCTTGCTCCCAATCCTATAGGAGTGGCAAATCCATCCTTGCGAGAAGAAGCCTTTGCCAGCCGCTACCGACCCTCCGCCCGATTTGCCGCTGGCCATCATCGTCATGGGGGTAAGCGGCTGCGGCAAATCGACGCTGGGCGCGCTGATGGCGGAAGCGCTCGACTGCGCCTTTCTGGAAGGCGACGGTTTCCATTCCAACGAGGCGATCGAGAAGATGCGCGGCGGCTGCCCCCTCACCGACGAGGATCGCTGGCCCTGGCTGGACCGGCTGGGCGCGGCCATGGATCGGGCGGTGACGGAACAGGGGATCGCGGTCGCGGCCTGCTCGGCGCTCAGGAAAGGCTATCGCGACCGACTGCGCGCCGCCATCGGCGCGCCCGTGCGTTTCATCCTGCTGGAAAACAGCCGGGACAGGCTGCTGGCCCGTCTCGCCGGCAGGCCCGGCCATTATATGCCCGCCAGCCTGCTGGAAAGCCAGCTCGCGACCCTGGAACGCCCGCTGGCCGAAGAAGGGGCGTTGATCTTGCGCACGGATGACGCGCCGGCCCTGTTGCGCGACGCGGCATTGGACTGGCTGCGCTGATCCTTCGCCTTTTTCAGGGCATCAGCCGTCGCCGTCCCTCCCACAGATGCCATCGCATCGCCAGCGCGGCGCCGTCCGGATCCTGCGCGCGGATCGCATCGACGATCACCTCATGCTCGCGCAGCATGGTCGCGATCACTTCGGGCGGGCGGGACCGGGAAATGTCGACGCCCGCGCGCATGATCTTCTCGACATCGCCCCATAGCGCGTCGAACGCCATCAGGAAGGCGCTGTTGCCCGTCGCCAGGGCGATGCGGCGGTGTAATTCCCGGTCCTCGGCATGGGCCGGCTCGCTCGACAGCAGCGCCTCGCGCAGCAGCGCCATTCCCTCCTCGATATGCGCCATCTCGTGGGGGGAACGCCGCGTCGCCGCCAGCCTCGCCGCCTCCGCCTCCAGCACGAAGCGCACTTCATAGCTGCCCAATGTCGTCGGCAGTTCGGTCGAGGGGACGAAGGCCGCCAGCCGGTCGGACGGGCGGCTTTTCACGAAGGAACCGGCACCGCGCCGCGCCTCGGTAATGCCGTCCGAGGCCAGCCGCACCAGCGCCTCGCGCACGACGGCGCGGGACATGCCGAAAATCTCCGCCAGCCGCGCCTCTGACGGCAGGCGCGCGCCGACCTCCAGCCCTTCGGACCTGATCATCTCGACGATGCCCGCATAGGCGTGATCGGAAAGGCGTGTCTGGTTCATCGCTGCCCCCATGCTACAGGATGCTGCTCGCCGCCAGTACCAGCAGCAGACCCACCACCGCGACCACCGTTTCCATGATCGACCATGTCCTGAACGTACCGGGCATGTCGGTGCCGAGATAGCTCTTCACCAGCCAGAAACCCGGATCGTTGACGTGCGAGAAGAACAGCGACCCCGCGCCGATGGCCAGGACCATCCATTCCGGCTGGACGCCCGAAGCAGCGACCAGCCCCTCCATCACGCCCGCCGTGGTGATGGTCGCGACCGTCGCGGAGCCGGTGGCGAGGCGAATGCACACCGACACACCCCAGGCCAGCAGCAGCGGAGAGATGGCGCCGCCGTCGGCCAGCCGCACCAGCATGTCGGACAGGCCCGCCGTGACCAGCACCTGCTTTAACGCGCCGCCCGCGCCGATGGCCAGCAATATGCCGCCAGCGGGCGTCATCGCCTCGGTCCAGATCGCGTTCTGGATGGAACGGTCGGTGATCCGGCGCCCGAAGAGGAGGGGGAGGGCAGCCAGCACCGCGACCAGCAACGCGACCACCGGGTCGCTGACCCAGTCGAGCCAGTGGAAATGCGCGGCGACGGCGGGGGGCAGGAGCGCGACGGCCTGGCCCGCGGCGATCAGCACCACCGGCAACAGCACGGCTGTCAGGGCGCGGGCGACAGAGGGCGTCGCGACATCGACCTTGACCGGTTCCAGCAGGGGCGCGCTCAGCTTGACGCCCGGCGCGGTGAAGCGCGCCAGCACCGGCCCGGCGATGATCGCCGTCGGTATGCCCACGATCAGGCCGTAGAACAGCGTCAGCCCCAGATTGGCGCCCAGCGCATTGACCGCCAGCAGGGGTCCGGGATGCGGCGGCACCAGCGCGTGGACGACCGACAGGCCGGACAGGGCGGGCAGCATCAGGCGCAGCTTGGCGGTGTCGTCATCCTGCCCCTTGGGCAGCGCAGCGGCCGCGGACGCGACGATGGGCAGCAGCAGGACAAGGCCGGTTTCGAAGAATAGCGGCAGGCCGATGACGATGGCGGTGAACAGGCTGGCCCAGGGCGCGCCCCTGATGCCGGACAGGCGCAGCGCGGCCCGCGCCAGACCGCTCGCGCCGTCGGACAGTTGCAGCATCGCGCCCAGGCCCAGCCCCAGCGCGACCACCAGCCCGGTGCCGCCCAATATGGCGCCCGCGCCCTTTTCCACTGCCTTTGCCGTTTCCGCCATGGGCAGTCCGGCCAGCAGGCCGACGGTGAAGGCGCCGCAGAGCAGCCCCACAAAGGGATGGAGCCGTCCGCGAATGATGAGGGCGATGGACAGCGCAATGCCGGCAAGGGCCGAAAGCAGCAGCCGGACATCTTCCGCCGTCATCGGCCGCCCTCCGTACCGATCGCGGGTCCGCGCGATGCAAGGCTGCATGACATGTGCCAGCGAAGCGAAACCTTCATCCTCTCCCTCCCTTTTTGGTGGCCGGACTGCGGATATCCGCATGGGCCGGCCCATGGAATCTGTTAGACAGGTTATACAGGTCCCAAGCGTGAACACTATGAAATTTATCGATTTTGGAAAATTTTTTCTTGAACCTGTCTGACTAGTTCACGTACGGTAGCGTTAACGCGAATCCTTGGGGATGTGACCCCGATCAATCGCAAACAGGAGAGGGAAGATGGATTTCGGCACAGCTCTGCACGACATTCTCGATCGCCCTGGGCAGGACTATCAGGATGATGGCGAACCCCGGCGAGGCGAATCGCCGCCCCATCTCACGCCCACGCAGATGAAGGTGCTGCGCTGCGTATATTCAGGGCTGCTCAACAAGCAGATCGCCTATGAACTGGGCATGGCCGAAGCGACGGTGAAGGTGCACATGACCGCGCTGATGCGTAAGCTCAACGTGCGCAACCGGACGCAGGTGGCGGTCGCGGCGGGCCATCTGGGCTGGCATGGCGCCGCTTTTCGTGGCGCGGTGGACTGACCGCCAGGCCCCGGGCCGTCACCTGCATGATGACGCCTGGATCAGCCGACCTGAGCCAGCCAGTCGGCCAGATTATAATGATTGCTCACCCGCGCGATCCTGCCCTCGCGCAGTTCGAAAAAGGCGCCGACCCGCAGCCGGTAACGCTGTCCGGCGGCGGGCGGCAGGTCGCCGTCCGTCTCCAGATATTCGCCCTCCAGCATGAATTCCGCGGCCGCGCGCGTACCGTCGGCGGACAGCAGGAAGACCGGGTCGATCACGGCCTCCCGGTAGCAGCGGTTCATATGGTCCAGAAATTCGGCGAAGGCCGCCTTTCCCTGGCGCACCGCGCCCTGGGACGGCTCATGCACCACATCGGGCGTCAGCAGCTCCAGCATGGCCGGGGCGTCGCCGCGATTGAACGCCGCATAATAGCGATCCAGCAAATCCACGCTCATGCGCCGTCCCCCTTCAACCGCCCGGCATGCCAGCGCAGATGATCCGCCATGAAGCTGGAAATGAAATAATAGCTGTGGTCATAGCCCGGCTGCATCCGCAGGGTGAGGGGCTGGCCCGCCGCCCTGCAGGCCGCCTCCAGCAGGTCGGGGCGCAACTGCCCGGACAGGAATGGGTCGGCGTCCCCCTGATCCACCAGCAGGCCCGGCAACCGCGCGCCGTCCTCGATCAGCGCGATCGCGTCGTGGCGGCGCCAGGCGGCCCGGTCCTCGCCCAGATAGCCGCCCAGCGCCTTCTGGCCCCAGGGCACCTGCGACGGCGCGACGATGGGCGCGAAGGCGGATACCGCCCTGAACCGGCCGGGGAAGGAGAGGCCGATGGTCAGCGCGCCATGGCCGCCCATGCTGTGGCCCATGATCGACTGGCGCCCCATGTCGACCGGGAAATGCGCAGCGATCAGCGCGGGCAGTTCCTCCGTCACATAGGACCACATGCGATAATGGGCGGCGAAGGGCGGCTGCGTCGCGTCGACGTAGAAGCCTGCGCCCAGGCCGAAATCATAGGCGCCGTCGGGATCGTCCGCCACGGCGTTGCCGTTGAGATCCGGTCCGCGCGGCGAAGTGTCGGGCGCGACGAAGATCAGCCCCAGTTCCGCGCAGGCACGGCGATATTCGCCCTTTTCGGTGACATTGGCATGGGTGCAGGTCAGCCCGGAAAGATACCAGACGACCGGCAGCTTCGCGCCATCGGCATGCTCCGGCACGAAGACGGAGAAGGTCATCTCGGTCCCCGTCGCCGTGGAGGCATGTCTATGGACGCTCTGGACGCCGCCGAAGGCGCGGTTGACCGAAACGGTTTCCATCATCCTCCCCGATACAGGCCGCACAGCTTGTTGCCCGCCGGATCGCGCAGATAGGCGAGGTAGAGCGGGCCGATCGCGCTGTCCCGGACGCCCGGCGGGTCTTCGCAGCTCGTGCCGCCCGCCGCCACGCCCGCCGCATGCCAGGCATCGGCCTGCTCCGCCGACGCCATGGCGAAGCCGATGGTGCCGCCATTGGCATGGCAGGCGGGCTGGCCGTCGATCGGTTTGGTCACCATGAACATGGCGCCGTCATGCATATAGATCAGGCGCCCCTTGTCGTCGCGCACGGCGGGCCTGCCGCCGATCGCCGCGAACAGCGCGTCGTAAAAGGCCTTCGAGGCTTCGATGTCGTTCGAACCGACCATGACATGGGTGAACATCAATCCGTCTCCTGCTTTCCAATCAGAACACCACCACGCTGCGGATGCTTTCGCCCGCATGCATCAGGTCGAAACCCCTGTTGATCTCCTCCAGGCCGAGGACATGGGTGATCATCGGGTCGATCGCGATCTTCCCGTTCATGTACCAGTCGACGATCTTGGGCACGTCGGTCCGGCCCTTGGCCCCGCCGAATGCGCTGCCCTTCCACACCCGGCCGGTGACCAGCTGGAACGGGCGGGTGCTGATTTCCTTGCCCGCCTCGGCCACGCCGATGACGATGCTCTCGCCCCAGCCGCGATGGCAGGCCTCCAGCGCCGTGCGCATCACCCCGGTATTGCCGGTGCAGTCGAAGGTGTAGTCGGCCCCGCCATCGGTCAGCGCGACCAGATGCTGGACGATGTCGCCCTCCACCTTGTTGGGATTGACGAAATGCGTCATGCCGAACCTGCGGCCCCATTCCTCCTTGCCGTCATTGATGTCGACGCCGACGATCATGTCCGCGCCCACCATCTTCGCGCCCTGGATGACGTTGAGGCCGATGCCGCCCAGGCCGAAGACGATGACGTTGGAACCGGGCGTGACCTTCGCCGTCTTCACCACCGCGCCGACGCCGGTGGTGACGCCGCAGCCGATATAGCAGCTCTTGTCGAAGGGCGCGTCCTCGCGGATCTTCGCCACCGCGATTTCCGGCAGGACGGTGAAGTTGGAGAAGGTCGAGCAGCCCATATAATGGAAGATGGTCTGCCCCTTGTAGGAAAAGCGGCTCGTCCCGTCGGGCATCAGCCCCTTGCCCTGGGTCGCGCGGATCGCGGTGCACAGGTTCGTCTTGCCCGACAGGCAGCTTTTGCACTGGCGGCATTCGGGGGTGTAGAGCGGGATCACATGGTCGCCCGGCTTGACCGACGTCACGCCCGGTCCGACCTCCCGCACCACGCCCGCGCCCTCATGGCCCAGGATGGACGGGAAGATGCCCTCGCTGTCGAAGCCGTCCAGCGTATAGGCGTCGGTGTGGCAGATGCCCGTCGCCATGATCTCGATCAGGACCTCACCGGCCTTCGGCCCTTCCAGATCGACTTCGACGATTTCGAGGGGCTGTTTCGCCTCGAAAGCAACGGCGGCGCGGGTCTTCATGGCACGGCTCCTGTCTCCGATGGATTGTCGCGCTTTTCCTAGCAATGTCCCGCAAACGCGATAAGAAGCCATTTCGGCAATTCATTATGCCTGCACGGGGACAATCATGCGCGGCTGGGACGGGATCGACGAATTTGTGGCCATAGCCGGCGCGGGCAGCTTCAAGGGCGGCGCGGATGCGCTGGGCCTCTCCACCACCCATATGAGCCGCGCCGTCGCCCGGCTGGAGGCGCGGCTCCAGACCCCGCTGTTCCACCGCACCACGCGCAGCGTCCGGCTGACCGACACGGGCCGCCTGTTCTTCGACCATTGCAGCCGCATCGTGACGGAGCGGGACGAGGCGATCGCGCTCATCAGCGAGGGCGCCGAGCCGCAGGGCGACCTGCGCATCACCTGCTCGACCGCCATGGGGGAGCGGTTCATCGCCCCGCTGGTCCGGCAATTCGCCGCCCGCCACAGCAAGATCAGCGTGACGATCGAGCTTACCAATCGGCTGGTGGATCTGATCGCGGAGGGTTACGACCTCGCCATCCGCACCGGCGATCTGGCGGACTCCCGCCTGATCGGCACGCGCATCGCCTCCCGCACCCTCTATACCTGCGCCGCGCCCGCCTATCTCGACCGGCATGGACGGCCGGGCAGGGTCGCCGATCTGGCGCGGCACGAATGCCTGATCGGCACCGCCACGCAATGGCGCTTCCGCTCCTGGGGACGGACGGAAAGCATCCGGCCCAAGGGGCGCTGGCGCTGCAACAGCGGCGCGGCTGTGGTGGAGGCGGCGATGGCGGGGATGGGCATCTGCCAGTTGCCCGAATTCTACGTGCTGCCGCATATCGCTTCGGGCGCGCTGGAACAGCTGTTGCCCGACCTGACGCCGGAGGACGAACCGATCTGGGCGGTCTATCCGCAGCGGCGGCATCTGCTGCCCAAGATCAGCGGACTGCTCGACCTGTTGCGCCAAGAACTGCCGGTCGCCCTGGCCCAATGCGGGTGATTATGCTGTCCTACAGCCAGGCCCCGATGCTATGGCTCCTGCGGCTCTTTGAACGGCGCGACGCGCCTGTCGGGAAATGAAGAAAGGCGGCGCTTTCCAATGCCGTCACCGTGTCACTTATGTCACCCGGATGTTGTTGGAGAAGGGGTGTCAGTCCGCCCGGAAATGCACCTGGTTGGCCTTGATGACCGCCTGCGTCCGGCTCAGCACGCCCAGCTTCTGGAGGATCGCCGACACATGCGCCTTGATGGTGGTCATCGACACGCCCAGGTCATGCGCGATCTGCTTGTTGAGCCGCCCGCGCACCAGATGGGCCAGCACCGTCTTCTGCTGCGGCGTCAGGCTGTCGATGCGGCGCGCGATCTCATCCTCCTCGGCGGTCGGGGCGACGCTTTCGCCCATGGCTTCGGGCAGGTAGATCTCGCCCGACACGACCCGGTGCAGCGCATCGACGATGGCGCTGCGCTTGAGCGACTTGGGGATGAAGCCCGCCGCCCCCGCGGCGAGCGCTTCCTGGACGATGGCGCGGTCGAAAGCACCTGAGACCATCACCACCGGCAGGATCGGGAAACGGTCCCGCAGCAGCTTCAACCCGTCGAGGCGGCGAACGTCGGGAATGTTGAGGTCCAGCAGAATGAGGTCGAAATTATCCTGCTTTTCCAGCGTGGCGACGGCCTCGTCCATGCTGGCGGCCTCGAACACCTCGATATTGTCGAAGCTGATCGCGATCACGCTGCGCAGCCCGTCGCGCACCAGGGGATGATCGTCGACGATCAACACCCGCTCCATGATCGGCTCGCCACTCGCAAACTGGCCCATACCCGTCCCCCGTCCCGGATAATCGGACAAGTCACGGGACGAGGCAAGCCGCATCGCACCGGGCGGAACCGCCGGGCTGGAGTGCACATGGTTGCCGCGTCCCATGACGATCATCTTGCCTCTCCTTTTTGTCGTCGCATCGTTTTCGCGCAAAACCGGTGCCCGCTTTTGCGCACGATGCTCTGGTTACCTGGGCAGCTTGAACACCCAGAGCGAGCCGCCCTGGTTGATGTCCTTGAAGCTTTTGGCGACCTCGCCGCCCCACAGCGGCACCGCGCCGCCCCAGCCCGACATGACGGCGACATATTGCTCGCCATCCTGTTCCCAGGTCACCGGGCTGCCGACCACGCCGGATCCGGTCTGGAACTTCCACAATTCCTGCCCGGTCCTGGCGTCGAAGGCCTTGAGATACCCCTCCGGCGTGCCGGTGAAGACCAGATTGCCCGCGGTCGAGAGCACCCCGCCCCAGAGCGGCGCCTTGTTCTTATATTCCCAGACGATCTTGCCGGTCCTGGGGTCCATGGCGCGCAGCGCGCCGATATGATCCTCCGCGATCGGCTTGATGGTGAAGCCCGCGCCCAGATAGGCCGCGCCTTTCTTGTAGGCGATCGGTTCGTTCCAGATGTCCATGCCCCAGTCGTTGCTGGGCACGTAGAAAAGGCCGGTGTCCTGGCTGTACGCCATGGGCATCCAGTTCTTGCCCCCCAGGAAGCTGGGGGATGCGAAGACCGAAGATCCCTTGGCCGCTTCGCCCGGCGCGCCGGGGCGGTTGGCGTCATTATAGTTGGGGCGGCCATTCTTGTTGAAGCCATTGGCCCATGTCGTCTGCATGACGAACTTGCTGGCGCTGATGAACTTGCCGTTGGTGCGGTCGAGGACGAAGAAATAGCCGTTGCGGTCGGCCTTCGCGCCCAGCTTCATCGGCTTGCCGTTGATCGTCGCGTCGAAGGGGATGAACTCGTTGACCCCGTCGAAATCCCAGCCGTCATGCGGGGTGGTCTGGAAATGCCATTTGATGACCCCGGTGTCCGGGTCGATCGCCAGCGTCGAACTGGTGTAGAGATTGTCGCCGGGGCGCAAATGACTGTTCCAGGGCGCGGGATTGCCGGTGCCGAAGAACAGCAGGTTGGTTTCCGGATCGTAGGTGCCGCCCAGCCAGGTCGCGCCGCCGCCGGTCTTCCACAGGTCGCCGGTCCAGCTCGCATTGGCCTTGCCGGTGATGCCGTTATCCTTGCCATTGAGCGTGCCCATATTCCCTTCGATCGTCGGGCGGCGCCAGACCAGTTCGCCGGTGTTGACGTCGCGCGCCTCGACCGCGCCGGTGATGCCGAATTCGCCGCCGCTATTGCCGTAGATCACCTTGCCCTTCACCACCATCGGCGCGGCGGTGGCGGAATAGCCCGCCTGATAATCGGCGGTCTGCTTGTTCCAGATGACCTTGCCGGTATGGCGGTTGAGCGCCACCATATGCGCATCCAGCGTCGCGAAGATGATCTTGTCGCCATAGATCGCCGCGCCCCGGTTCACCACGTCGCAGCAGGGCATGATCGCTTCGGGCAGGCGGGCGTCATATTGCCACTTTTCCTCGCCCGTGCGCGCGTCGAAGGCGAAGACCCGCGAATAGCTGCCGGTGACGTAGATGGTGCCGTCATAGACGATGGGCTGGGCTTCCTGCCCGCGCTGCTTTTCACCGCCCAGCGAGGCGGCGAAGGCGGGCACCAGCTTCGCGACGTTGGAGGCATTGATGGCCTTCAGGGGGCTGAAGCGCTGCGCCTGCGGACCCATGCCATAGGTCAACACGTCGCCGGGCGTCGCCGCATCGTTCATCAGGTCCGCGTCGGTCGGCCCCTCGGCCAGCAGCGGCGCGGCGGCCATCGCCAGCGTCACTATCGCGGCTCCGGACAATGCGCGCGTCAAACGTCCTTTCATTCCATCCTCCCTCTGTTGAAAGGGTGCGTCTGGACGCCCCCTGCATCTCCAGATTATTGCGCCCTTCCGGCACGGCAATTGGACCTTGGGTCGGCCCTTATCCTGCCAGCGCGGGCGTCCACTCGACCCCATAGGGCGCGAACAGCGCCTTCATCTCGCCGCTCGACGCCATGGCCGCGACGATCTCCTCCACCGCATCGCCCAGCGTGCGGCTGCTTTCCTTGACGGCCATGCCGATATCCCAGCCGGGCGAGGTGAAGGCGGGCAGCGGCCCCTTGCGCAGGGAGAGCTTCGCCCCGCCATGCACGGCCTCCTCGATCTGCGCGCGGCTTGCGAGCACGGCATCGGCCTTGCCCGACGCCACCGCCGCGACCGCTTGCGCGCCGCTGGGATAATGGGTCACATCCCTCGCCAATATCCCTCCGAAGGAACCGATCAGGTAGAAATCGGGAATGCTGTCCAGTTCCGCCGCCAGACGGTGCCCGCGCCATCCGGTCGGCGGCGCTTCCAGGTCGACTTCGCCGCCGGCCCCGACAAAACCGAAGCTCTCGCGATAATAGGGCGCGATGATCGCCACCTGGTCGTTGCGCGCGGCGAAGGTCCGGTCGAAGGGGATGTGCAGCATCAGGTCGCCCGGCGCAAAGCCCAGCAGCCCGCCCTTCCAAACGCCATGACGCAGATCGTCGTCCACGCTTTCGTCCGCGGCCAGCTCGGCGATATCGGCACGTACCCCCAGCTTCGCGGCGATGGCACGGGCCAGATCGACGTCAAGGCCGGTCAGCCTGCCGCCTTCCTCCCAGGACCAGGGGCGATTGTCCTTGTAGACCACAACCCGCAGCACGCCCAATTCCCTGACCTTCCCCAGGGGCGCGGCACCAAGCGGACCCGCGACCATCCCCGGCAGCAGGCCAAGAGCCAGTGCCGCGCTCGCGCCAAGCAGGCTTCGCCGGCTGATCATCTCAGCCTTCGTGCCTGGTTTCGAGCCAGGCGCGGATCGCCCAGCCGGCCTTCTGGCCCAGAACGTCGCCGAAGGGCGGCATATAGACCTTCCCGTCATGGCTGGAACCGTGGCGGAAGCGCTCCACGAACCACTGATCGCCGGACTCGCCCAGTTCAAGATAGCGCAGATCGGGCGCGATACCCCCGCTTTCCGCGTCGAGACCATGGCATCGCGCGCAATTCTGGCCATAGGCCGACTGGCCGATCTCGATCGCCTTGGCATTGCCGCTATAGGGGTTTTTCTGCAGCCATTCCGCGCCGATGTCCGGCAGGGCGGAGGTGTCGACGGCCTGCGGCGTCACATTGCCATGTGCCATCAGCCCGGTCGCCATGGTCGCGCCCAGCAGGGCGGCGGCACCCAGCAGTGAAATGCGTCCCAGATTCATGTTCCATCCTCACCCATCAGTTCCTCTGATCGGCACCGGTTGTAAGCCAGCGGCCGTGGCGGCCCTATTGGCCGTTGGTACAATCCCGGTGACCCTGCACGCCCGGTAGACCCTGGGGATGAAAGCAGGACAGAGAGGATCAAAGGCGATGAAGCGCATCCTATGGGCGGGACTGATGCTGGTCCCGGCAACGGCGCAGGCGGAGACGCTCTATGTTTCCAACGAACGCGGCAACAGCATCAGCGTGATCGACGCGGCGAGCGCGAAACTGGTCGCGACATGGCCGGTGGGCGGGCGGCCGCGCGGCATCACCGTCTCCAGGGACGGGCGCTTCCTCTATCTCTGCGCCTCGACCGACCATGCCGTGCAGGTGATCGAGCGCGCGACCGGCAGGGTTGTGGCCGAACTCCCGTCCGGCGAGGATCCGGAGCAATTCTTCCTCTCGCGCGACGGGAAAAGCCTGTTCGTCGCCAATGAGGATAATGCGGCGCTGACCGCCATCGATCTCGCGACGAAAAGCGTCGCCTTCCAGGTCGATGTCGGCGGCGAGCCGGAGGGGGTGGCGCAAAGTCCGGACGGTCAGTGGGTCGCCGTCACATCCGAGGAGGATAATGTCGTCAACTGGATCGACGTGGCGAAGAAGGCCATGGTCGAGGCCACCCCCGTCGATCCGCGGCCCCGCCATGTCGAGTTCACCGCCGACGGAAGCAGGCTCTGGGTCGCGGCGGAGGTCGGTGGCACGGTACAGATCCTCGATACCGCGACGCGCAAGCTGGTGGACACGCTGCACTTCGCGATTCCCGGCGTGGCGGATCATCGCATCCTGCCCTGCGGCATCCGCTTCACGCCCGACGGCAGGACGGCGGTGGTCGCGCTCGGACGGGCGGATCATGTGGCGCTGGTCGATGTGGCCAGCCGCAAGGTGCGCGCCTATGTGCCGGTGGGCAAGCGCGTATGGCATGTCGCGGTGAGCAGCGACGGCACCCATGCCTATGCCGCCAATGGCCTTTCGGACAATGTGAGCGTGATCGATCTGGCCAGCGCGCAAGTCACAGGGACAGTGCCGGTGGGGGCGGCGCCCTGGGGCATTGTGGCGGTTCCCTGAGCGCCCTTCATCTCCCCGGCCTGCGGAAGGGAGGCATCCCGGCTTCCTCCGAAGGGAGGAGGCCCTAAGTCCAATTTCCGCTTCGTCCCGTCCGCCCCACTCTCTCTTCGCCCGGGGGCTTTCACCGGCACATAAGAGGGAGGATGGATATGAAAAGGACGCTGCTCCTCGCGAGCGCGGCCATGGGGCTGCTTTGCGCGACTGCCACGCCAGCCATGGCCGGAACCACGGCCGATCTGCTGAAGCGCCTGCATGAAAAGGGGATTCTCTCCGACGATGAATATGAGCAGCTGCTGAAGGGCGACAGTGCCGAGGCCGCGGCTCCGTCCGCGCCCGCGGTGACTCCCGATGCATCGGGCGGCGGCCGGACCGTTCGCATGACCGACAGCGGCGTGGGCTTCGAAATGGGCGACATCACGCTCAAATTCTCCGGCTCGGTCAACGGCTTCTATGTCCATGACAAGGGCGATGCGCCCAGCGCCACCAGCAGCGTGATCGGCGGCGTGGCGACGGTGGGCGGCGACAGTTCGGCAATCCGCAACGGCCTGCTGCCCGGATTCCTGAAGGTGGACGTCACGACCAGACAGGGCGGCTGGGACGTCGGCGCCCATTTCGGCATGTATCCGGGCATCAATTCGGTGAACTATGCGGCGGGCGGCGGCGCCAACAGCCCCGGCAATCCGCGCGGGCTGCAAACGGCAGGCATCGACTTCCGCCAGACCTACCTGACCTTCGCCCGTCCCGGTTTCGGCGAGGTGAAGATCGGCCGCGATATCGGCCTGTTCGCGTCCGAGCAGATATTGAACGACATCACCCTGCTGTCGCCGGGCACGCCCGCGGGCAATGTCGCGCCGTCCAACACCACGCTGGGCCGGATCGGCGTCGGCTATATCTACACCGACTTCCAGCCGCAGATCACCTACACCACGCCCAATCTGCGCGGCTTCACCGCCAGCATCGGCATTTTCGAGCCGCTCTCCTCGCTGACCGGACCGGCGGAATCGAACAAGGAACCGGGCTTCCAGGGCAAGCTCGTCTATGACGGCAAGCTGGGCGGCATCGGCACGCGGCTGTGGGCGGCGGGCATCCGCCAGAAGCATAATGTCATTGCCGGTCCCGATTATACGGGCTGGGGCTGGGATGCGGGCGCGAAGGTCACGGCCGGGCCGCTGACCCTGGTCGGCACCTATTATGACGCGTCGGGCCTGGGCACCACGGCGCTCAACCTGTTCGACACCGATGGCCTCGGCAACACGCGCGACAGCCACGGCTTCTATCTCCAGGGCCTCGCCACCTTCGGCAAATTCTCGTTCGGCGGCAGCTATGGCGAAAGCAGCCTGGACTATGCCAATGCCGCCGACGCGCTGGCCAACCCCACGCTGGTCGACAAGAACAGCAGTTGGGTGGGGCAGGTCCGCTATGGCCTCACCAGTTGGGTCACGCTTCTCAGCGAATATGTCCATACGAAGTCGGAAGCGCATAACGGCAACCAGGCGAGTTCCGATGCGGTCGCGGCAGGCGCCATCCTGTTCTTCTGATCCCGCCCGGCAGCATGTCACGAAGGGAAGTGGCCGCATTTCAATGGGATGCGGCCGCTTTTTCCCTGTTGGTCCCAGGGGCCCGACGCTGGGGTCGGGACCCATTCATTGCGCCGTGAAAGGGGCCCGACCCTAGGTCCAATGGCGGCGTCTGGACTCTGGCCGTAGCGCTGTCACAAAAGCATGAATGGGAGAGGACATGCAGAACAGGGCTGCGTGGATGACAGGCGCGGCCATCGCCCTTTGGGCGGGGCAGGTCCATGCCGGTGAGTCGGCCGATCGCCAACCGATCATCGTCACCGCTCCCGGCGGCGGGATGGACAGCGACGACGCATTGCACCTGTCGGGCAAGGATGTCGTCCGGACGGGGCGGCCCGACCTGCTGGGCGCGCTGACCCGCACGATCGCGGGCATCACCCTGCAGGATGCGCAGGGCAATTCCTGGCAGCCCAATCTCGTCTATCGCGGCTTTACCGCCTCGCCGCTGCAGGGTCAGGCGCAGGGGCTGGCCGTCTATCTGGACGGCGCGCGTTTCAACCAGCCCTTCGGCGACACCGTCGCGTTCGACCTGCTGCCCGACGCTGCGATCCACAGCGTCACCCTGTTCGACAGCAGTGCCGTCTACGGCCTCAATGCGCTGGGCGGGGCGATGGTGATGGACACGAAAACCGGCGCCAGCGATCCGGGGCTGGAGGCCAGCCTCAGCGGCGGCCGTTTCGGCACGCGGGAGGCGAGCGTCGCTGGCGGATTCGCCAGGGGCGATACCAGTATCTTCGATATCAGTGCCTTCGGCGCGTTCCAATATCGCCATGAGGATGGCTGGCGCGCCCATTCGCCCTCGACCCTTTACAATGGCTACCTGGACCTCGGCTTCGACACGGCTGGCGGCGGCCTGCGCCTGAAGGCGATCGGCGCGGACACCGACCTGACCGGCAATGGCGTCGCCCCGGTCGACCTGCTGGCCGTGAACCGGCGCGCGGTCTTCACCTGGCTGGACGATGCGATTGCCCATTATGGCCGGGTCAGCCTGCATCCCTGGGTCGCGATCGGACAGGCCACGCGGATCGAGGGCACATTCTACGCGCAGCAATTGAAGCTGCGCAGCGTCAATGGCGACGCCGCCGATATGGAGGGGTGCGGCGACGGGCTGCTCTGTCTGGAAACGCTGGATGGTAAGGAAGACTCGATCCTGACGGATATGCAGGGCCATGCGATCGCCGACAGTCTGGGCGGGAGGGGCTATGGCGTGCTCAACCGCAGCCGGATGGACAGCCGGGCCATGGGGGCGCTCATCCAGATCATCGACCGGCGCGCCCTGCCCGGCGGCGAAAATCATCTGGCCCTCGGCATGAGCCATGACGCGAGCCGCACGCGCTTCGGCACCTCGGTCGAACTCGGCGCCCTGACGCAGGACCGCGGCGTCGCCGGGCTGGGACCGCTGATCGCGCAGCCGGATGGATCGACAGGACCGGTGGGCCTGGTGGCGACGGCCAGTTATTGGGGGCTGTTCGCGCAGGACCGGCTGCCGCTGACGGGACGCCTCTCGGCCGAGATCGGGCTGCGCTACAACCGGGCGCGCATCGACATGCGCGACCTGATCGGGACCGCGCTCAACGGGCGTCATCGCTTCGACCGGGTCAATCCGGGGATCGAGTTCGACTATGCCGTGACGGAGGGCGTCAGCCTGCGCGCGGGCTATGCCGAGAGCAATCGCGCGCCGACGCCCGCGGAACTCTCCTGCGCGGACGAAAATGCGCCGTGCAGCCTCGCCAATTTCTTCATCGCCGATCCGCCGCTGAAACAGGTCGTCGCCAGAAGCTGGGAAGCGGGGGCGAGCGGCCGGAGCCAATGGCACGGCTTCCGGATCGAATGGCTGCTCAGTGCCTATCGCACGCGCAACGACAACGACATTCAGCATGTCGCCTCGGCCATTCGCGGGCGGGCCTATTTCCGCAACATCGGCGCGACCCGGCGGCAGGGGCTGGAATTCAGCCTCAAGGGGGTGAAGGGCGGCTTTACCGGCATATTCAGCTACGCCCTTACCGATGCCAGCTTCCGGCATGATCTGGCGCTGTCCAGCCCCGCCAATCCGGCCGCGAATGGGGCAGGGGTGATCTTCGTCAGACCCGGCGACCGGCTGCCCGGCATTCCCCGCCACAGCGCCACGCTGTCACTCGACTATGCGGGGCGGGGCTGGTCGGTGGGCGGCGACGTGGTGGCGCGGTCGGGTCAATATCTGGCGGGCGACGAGGGCAATGATAATGCGCCGCTGAAGGGCTATGTTCTCGTCAATCTGCGAGCCGGTGTCGATATCATGCCGGGCGTGACGCTGTTCGGGGAAGTGCGCAATGCGTTCGACCGGCGCTATGCGACCTTCGGCACCTTTGCCGATGTGGGCAAGGTGGCCATGGCCGAGGCCCCCGACGCATCCAATCCGCGCGCCTATGGACCGGGCGCCCCGCGCCGTTACCATGCGGGCGTGAAAACCCGCTTTTGAGCGCCATTTGCAGGCCGTCAGGGCTGAATGTCGATCGATCGTAGGACCAAAGGCCCATTGCGGTCGCCCGCCACTCTCGGTCATTCCTCCCGCAACGCCAATCTGCCGTGGGAGAGAGCCTTGAACGACATTCACATCATCTTGCGGATCGGCGCCGCCGCCCTTCTGGCGCTGGCGCCGCTGTCCGCGCAGGCCAGGGACATCATCGTCCATATGAAGAACCAGGGCGCGGAAGGCGCGATGGTGTTCGAACCGTCCTTCGTGAAGGCGGCGGTGGGCGACACCATCCATTTCAAGCCGAGCGATCCCAGCCACAATGCCGAAAGCCTGCCCGCCATGCTGCCCGCGGGCGCCGTGCCGATGAAGGGCGGCATGAACAAGGAAGCGGTGATGACCGTGACCAGGCCCGGCCTCTACGGGATCAAGTGCATGCCGCATTTCTCGATGGGCATGGTCGCGCTGGTGCAGGTCGGCAAGGTGGACCCGGCGGCGCTTGCCGCGGCGAAGGCGGTGAAGCTGCCCCCCTTCGCCGCCAGGCGGATGAACGCCGCGCTCGCCCAGGTGAAGTGATGCCGGGCGACGTGTATCCGGTGCCGCCGCAATGGGCCGCGGGGGCGAAGGTCGATGCGGCCGGCTATGCCGCCGGCTATCGCCGGTCGCTGGAGGAGCCGCAGGCCTATTGGCTGGAACAGGCGCGCCGGCTCGACTGGATCGAGGCGCCCGGCCGGGCCGACGAAAGCAGCTTTGCGGAAGGCGATTTCGGCATAAGCTGGTTTGCCGACGGGACGCTCAACGTGTCGGCCAATTGCCTCGACCGGCATCTGGCGGAGCGGGGGGAACAGGTCGCCATCCTCTGGGAACCCGACGATCCGGATGAAGACGCGCAGCGCTTCACCTATGCCGATGTCCATGCCGAGGTCTGCCGCTTCGCCAATGTGCTGAAGGGTGCGGGCGTGCGGCGGGGCGACCGGGTGACGCTCTATCTGCCGATGATCCCGGAGGCAGCCTTCGCGATGCTTGCCTGCGCGCGGATCGGGGCCATCCATTCGGTCGTGTTCGGCGGCTTCTCGCCGGAGGCGCTGGCCGGGCGCATCACGGATTGCGACAGCAAGGTCGTGGTCACTGCCGATGAAGGACGGCGCGGCGGCAGGATCGTTCCCCTGAAGCGCAATGTCGATGCGGCGGCATCGCTGGCGCCGGTGGTGAAGACGGTGATCGTCGTCCGCGCGACCGGCGGCGACGTCGCGATGCAGGAGGGGCGGGACGCCTATTATGACGAGCTGGCCGCCTCTGTTTCGGCCGACTGCCCGGCTGAACCGATGGGCGCCGAAGATCCGCTGTTCCTGCTCTATACGTCCGGCTCGACCGGGAAACCCAAGGGCATGGTGCACTCGAGCGGCGGCTATCTGCTCTGGGCGGCGATGACCTTCGATCTCGCCTTCGACTATCGGCCGGGAGAGGTCTTCTGGTCCTCCGCCGATGTCGGCTGGGTCACGGGGCACAGCTATATCGTCTATGGCCCGCTGGCGAACGGCGCGACCACCCTGATGTTCGAGGGCGTGCCCAACTGGCCCAGCCCGTCGCGCATCTGGGACATTGTCGACCGGCACCAGGTGACGACGCTCTACACCGCCCCGACCGCGCTGCGCTCGCTGATGAAGGAAGGGGATGCGTTCGTCACCCGAACCAGCCGCGCGTCGTTACGGCTGCTGGGCACGGTGGGCGAGCCGATCAATCCGGAGGCCTGGCGCTGGTATCATGAGGTGGTGGGGGAAGGGCGCTGCCCGATCGTCGACACCTGGTGGCAGACCGAGACGGGCGGTCACATGATCACGCCCCTGCCGGGCGCGACGGACCTCAAGCCCGGCGCGGCGACCAAGCCCTTTTTCGGCGTGGAACCGCTGCTGGTGAACGGCGAGGGCGGGGTGATCGAGGGCGCCGGCGAGGGCAATCTCTGCATCGCCCGCTCATGGCCGGGACAGGCGCGCACGGTCTGGAACGACCATGAACGCTTCTTCCAGACCTATTTCACCACCTATCCGGGGCTTTATTTCACCGGGGATGGCTGCCGCCGGGACGCGGACGGGGATTATTGGATCACCGGCCGGGTAGACGATGTCATCAACGTGTCCGGCCACCGCATGGGCACGGCCGAGGTCGAAAGCGCGCTGGTGCTGCACGAATGCGTGGCGGAGGCGGCCGTGGTCGGCTTCCCGCACGATATCAAGGGTCAGGGCATCTACGCCTATGTGACGCTCAACGCCCATGAGGAACCCAGCGAGGGCCTGCGCAAGACCCTGGTGGCCTGGGTCCGGCAGGAGATCGGCCCGATCGCCACGCCCGACGTGATCCACTTCTCGCCCGGCCTGCCCAAGACCCGGTCGGGCAAGATCATGCGCCGCATCCTGCGCAAGATTGCGGAGGGAGAGACTTCGGCGCAAGCGCTCGGAGACGTCTCGACGCTGGCGGACCCGGCCATCGTGACGGAGCTGGTGCGGAACCGGGCGGGGTAAAAGCCTTCCGTCAGCCGATCTCTTCCGGCCAATAGAGCCGCATTGGATTGTCGATCAGCAATTTTCGTTGCAGTTCGACCGTGGGCGCGATGCGCGGGATCATGTCGACCAGATGGCCGTCGTCCGGGATGGCGTCCTGCATGTTGGGGTGCGGCCAGTCCGTGCCCCACAGCACCCGGTCCGGATAGTCCGCGACCAGCGGCGCCACCGCCCCGGCAAAGGCGTCCCAAGGATCGCCGCCTGGGTCGAGCCGGTCGGGGCAGGTCGCCTTGAACCAGATATCGTCCCGGCCGTTCAGGAAAGCCCGAAACGCCTTCATGTCGGCGCCGTCCGGCCCCTGCGTGACATCCGGGCGGCCCATATGGTCGATCACCAGCGGCACGGGGATAGCGTCCATGAAGGGGCGCAATTCCTCCAATATGTCCGCCTCGAAATAGATGACGACATGCCAGCCCTCGGGCAGCCGCCGCGCCACTTCGAGGAACTGGTCCTTGGGCGCATCGTCGACGAGGCGCTTCAGGAAGTTGAAGCGGATGCCGCGAATCCCGCCGTCATGCAGGGCGGCAAGACCGGCTTCGGAAATCGCCGGATCGACCACGGCAACGCCGCGCGCCTTGCCCTGCGACCTGGCGATGCCGTTCAGGGTCGCGCCATTGTCCGTACCGTGGCAGCTCGCCTGGACGATGACGTTGCGCGCAAAGCCCAGATGGTCGCGCAGCGCGAACAGCATGTCCGGCCCGGCATCCTCCGGCAGATATTTGGCCTTGGCGGAAAAGGGGAAGTCGGCCATCGGTCCGAAAACATGGCAATGCGCGTCGATCGCGCCCGGCGGCGGGGTGTAACGCGGCGGAGAGGGATGGCCGTGCCAACTGGTGATGCGCCCGGTCTCTCTGGCAGTCATGCGAAAACCTCTCCATCCATCAACTTGCGCGCGGTGCGCAGCATCGCCGCGCTGGTGACGGCGCCGCTGTCGTCCAGTTCCATGACGCAGGTGGTCTCGCCGGTCGGATGCTCGACCGACAGCGTCTTGCGCTTGCCCGCGGGAATGGAGGCGACCTCGGCGGCAGGAGAGCCTTCGATCAGGCAGGCGGTGGCGACGCTGACCGCGCCCAGCACGCCGATCGAGGCATGGGCGCGGTGCGGGATGAAGCTGCGCACCGTGACCGCGCCGCCCTGGCGCGGCGCGGCGACCAGCATCATCTTGGGCACCGACTTTTCCCTGACGTCGCCCAGGTTCATCCGCTCGCCGACCGCGAGGCGGATCGTCTCGATCCGGGCCTTGAGCACCGCATCATTGTCCAGCGTGTCGCGATCCTCATATCCAGTGACGCCGACATCCTGCGCCTTCATGACGACGCAGGGCATGCCATTGTCGATCAGCGTGACGCGCACCCCCTCCACCTCGTCAAAGGCATTGCCGGTCGGAAGCAGCGCGCCGCAGGAAGAACCGGCGGTGTCGCGGAATTCCAGCGGAATGGGCGCGGCGCTGCCGGGAACGCCATCGATTTTCGCCTCGCCGTCATAGCGGACCCTGCCGCCCGGCGTTTCGACGCAAGCGATGGCGATCTGCCCCGTATTCTCCATGAAGATGGCGACGCGGGTCTCGCCGTCCCGCGCCGCAACGAGGCCGCGCTCGATGGCGAAGGGACCAATGCCGGCAAGGATATTGCCGCAATTCTGCGCGTCGCTGACGATGGCCTGATCGACGAAGACCTGAAGGAAGAGATAGTCGACATCGACGCCCTTACGTTCCGATTTCCTCACGACGGCGACCTTGCTGGTCAGCGGATCGGCACCGCCCATGCCGTCGATCTGGCGGGGATCGGGCGAACCCATGATCCGCAGCAGGAATGCGTCGCGCGCGGCGGGGTCGGCGGGCAGGTCATCGGCCAGGAAATAGCCGCCCTTCGACGTGCCGCCGCGCATCCACATGACGCGGGCGCAGCTTTGCGCGTCAGACATATTTCAGGCCCATGTCTTCCAGACGCGGGCGCATATCGTAAATGTCGAGGCCCAGCTCGCCCGCGGCGAGACGGACGCGCTTGGCTTCCTCGGCGGCTTCGCGGGCCTGCGCCTTCGCCAGCACGGCGGCAGCTTCGGCGCGCGGCACGATGCATACGCCATCGTCGTCCGCGATCACCACGTCGCCCGGATGGACCAGCGCATTGGCGCAGATGACGGGGATGTTGACCGATCCGATCGTGTTCTTGACCGTCCCCTGCGCATGGACCGCTCTGGACCAGACGGGGAAGTTCATTTGCGTAAGGTCGCGCACGTCGCGCACGCCCGCATCGATGACGAGACCCCGGCACCCGCGCGCCTGCGCGGAGGTCGCCAGCAGATCCCCGAAATAACCGTCGGTGCAGGGGCTGGTCGGCGCAAGCAGCAGGACGTCGCCCTCCTTCAATTGCTCGATCGCGACATGGACCATCCAATTGTCGCCCGGCGGGGCCGAAATGGTGACGGCGCTCCCCGCGATCCGCGCGCCGCTGTAGATGGGGCGCATATAGGGCGCAAGCAGACCGGTGCGGCCCTGCGCCTCATGCACGGTGGCAACGCCGCACGCCGCCAGGCCGTCAATGACGGAAAGGGCCGCCCGCTCGATATTCTGGACAACGACGCCGGACATCAATCCTTCTCCTGCCGCATGGAAAGCTGATCGTCCCATGACCAAGGGCGGGCCGCCGAACAAATCCGTTCTATGTGCTGCCCATAAATTTTTGCTAATGATGGGAAATGGACCCCGATCAGTTCAATATCCGGCATCTCGCCGCCATGGCCGCCGTGGTCGAGCAGGGCAGCGTCTCGCTCGGCGCGCGGCAGGTGCATCTGACCCAGCCCGCCGTGACCCAGGGCATCGCCAAGCTGGAGGCGCAACTGGGCCTTCCCCTGTTCGACCGGCAACCCGGCGGCATGGTCCCGACCGGGGCCGCCCTGTGCCTCGCCCCGCGCGTCAATGCGGCCCTGCGGCTGATCGGCAGCAGCCGGGTGACGGCGGCGCAGATTCGTGCCTTCGTCGCGCTGGCGCGCGCGGGCAGCTATCCGGCGGCGGCGGCGGAAGCGGGCGTTACCGAACCATCGCTGCACCGGGCGGTGGGCGATCTGGGGTTGGCGGTGGGCTATCGGCTGGCCGACCGGCGCGGGAGGGGACTGGTGCTCACCCGGCAGGGCGCGGCGCTGGCCCGGCGGCTGCGGCTGGCGCTGGCGGAGCTGCGATCGGGGCTGGCGGATATCGCCGATCTCAAGGGGCAGGAAAGCGGGCGGGTCCTGGTCGGGGCGATGCCGCTGTCGCGGGCGCGGCTGCTGCCCGGCGCCATCACCCGATTCCGTGCCGACTTCCCGCAGGTCGACATCCATATCTTTGAAGGGTCGCATACGGAATTGGTGGGGCCGCTGCGCGAGGGGGAAATCGACATGATGATCGGCGCGCTCCGCGATCCCTCCATCGGGCAGGATCTGGCGCAAAGGCCGTTGTTCGAGGATCGGCCGACCATCATCGCGCGGGCCGGTCATCCGCTGGCATCCGGCTGGAGCGCCGATGCGCTGCGGCGCTATCCGTGGATATTGCCGCCGGAAGGCACGCCGCTGCGCCAGCTCTGGCGCCGGATGTTCGAGGCGCTGGGTGGCGCATTGCCGCCCGTGCCGATCGAATGCGGATCGGTGATGACGATCCGCCAGTTGCTGCTGGGCGGCGATTATCTGACCCTGCTGTCGGTCGACCAGCTCGCGCTGGAACTGGATGTGGGGATGGTGATCGACATCGGCCCGGCCCCCGGATCGGTCAGCCGCACCATCGGCATCACCACCCGTGCCGACTGGCGCCCGACCCGCCTGCAAAGCCGCTTCATGGCGGCCGTCGAGGCAGAGGTCGCGCTACTATATTCGTAAAATCTTATATCGATCGCGTGGATTCGATTGGCCGGGGCACGGGCGATCGGTCATGCCCCGTTCCCATGGAGCAGATAGTCGGTCTGATCGGTTTTGGTGAGGCAGGGTCCACCTTTGCGCATGCCGGCGCATGGGGCGGGCAGGCGCAGGTGTTCGACCGAAAGGCCGTCCACGGCCCTGATGCGCAGGCGATGCTGGACGCTTATAGCGCGGCCCATGTGCGGGGCGCCCTCTCGATGGAGCAGGCGCTGTCGGGCGTGGGCCTGATCCTGTCCCTCGTGACTGCGGATCAGGCGCTGGCCGCGGCTGAAGCGGCTGCCGAATGCCTGCCCGCGGGAGCCATTTATTGCGACATGAACAGCGTCGCCCCCCAGACCAAGCAGGCGGCGGCGCAAATCATCGACGCGGCGGGTGGTCATTATGTCGACGTCGCGGTGATGGCGCCCGTCGATCCGGCCCGGCTGTCGGTCCCCTTGCTGGTGAGCGGCGCCAAGGCCGGGCAAGCACAGGCGCGACTTGCGGCGTTGGGCTTCGCCAAAGTCCGGATCGCGGGGGATGCTGTGGGCCGTGCGTCGTCGATCAAGATGATCCGGTCGGTGATGGTGAAGGGGATCGAGGCGCTGACCGCCGAATGCGTGCTGGCCGCCGATGCCGCGGGCGTGCGGGAGGAAGTGCTGGCCTCGCTCAACGCCAGCGAGCGGGCCAGGCCCTGGGAAGAGCGGGCCGACTATAATCTCGACCGGATGCTGATCCACGGCCTTCGCCGCGCCGCCGAAATGGAGGAGGTGGTGAAGACGCTGGAGGGGCTAGGCACCGGCGCCGCCATGACGCGCGGGACCGTCGAGCGGCAGCGCGCGATCGGTGAACTCGCCATCCGGCAGCCGCCACAGGGGCTGGCCGGAAAAATCGACCAAATTACCCAATCGACCGAACGAAAGGCCGACGCCGCATGAGCCTGATCATCGACTGCCACGGCCATTATACCGTGCTCCCCAAAGGGCATGACGCATGGCGGGAGGAACAGAAGGCCGCGTTCAAGGCAGGCGTTGCGGCCCCGGCCTATCCCGACATTTCCGACGACGAAATCCGCGACACGATCGAATCCAACCAGTTGCGCCTCATCCGGGAACGCGGCGCGGACCTCACCATCTTCAGCCCACGCGCCTCCGCCATGGCGCCGCATGTGGGCGATGCGGACGTGGCGAAGGCGTGGGCGACCCGCTGCAACGACCTGATCGCCCGCGTGGTCGGCCTCTATTCCGAAACCTTCGCCGGGGTGTGCATGCTGCCCCAGTCTCCGCAAGCCGACATGACAAACAGCATCGCCGAGCTGGAACGTTGCGTCAGCCTGGGCTTCATCGGCTGCAACCTCAATCCCGATCCGGGCGGCGGCCATTTCCGGCACCCGCCGCTGACCGACCGCTACTGGTATCCCTTCTACGAGAAGATGGTCGAACTGGACGTCCCCGCGATGATCCATGTGTCGGGCAGCTGCAACCCGGCGATGCACGCGACCGGCGGCTATTATATCGCGGCCGACACCATCGCCTTCATGCAATTGCTCGAAGGCGATCTGTTCGCGGACTTCCCGACGCTGCGCTTCATCATCCCGCATGGCGGCGGCGCGGTGCCCTATCATTGGGGCCGCTATCGGGGCCTGGCGGACATGCTGAAGAAGCCGAGCCTCGACACGCATCTGATGAACAACATCTTCTTCGACACCTGCGTCTATCACCAGCCGGGCATCGACCTGCTGGCCGATGTGATCGACAACAAGAATATCCTGTTCGGATCGGAAATGGTCGGCGCGGTGCGCGGCATCGATCCCACCACCGGCCATTATTTCGACGATACCAAACGCTATGTCGACGCGCTGGACATAAGCGACGCGGAGCGCCACGCCATTTTCGAGGGCAATGCCCGCCGCGTCTTCCCGCGCCTGGACGCGCAGCTCAGGGCGAGGGGATTATGACCGACATCCATGCATATCTGGCCGAATTTGACGACATACCCGGCACCCGCGTCTACACCGCCCGGCGCGCGCGGCAGGGATATTGGATGAACCAGTTTGCCATGACATTGATGAAGGCGGACAATCGCGAGCGCTGGAAGGCGGATGAGCGCGCCTATATCGACGCATGGCCGATGAGCGAGGATCAGAAACAGGCGATCCTCGACCGCGACTATAATCGCTGCCTCGACCTGGGCGGCAACATCTATTTTCTGGCCAAGATATTCTCGACCGACGGCCTCAGCTTCCTCCAGGCCGTCGGCACCATGACCGGCATGAGCACCGAGGATTATCAGGCGATGATGGTCGCGGGCGGCCGTTCTCCCAAAGGCGTCCGTTCGATCAGGGAGAAATATTGATGGCCCGCATCACCGCCGGGGTCGCGACCAGCCATGTGCCCGCCATCGGCGCCGCCATGGACCTCAAAAAGACCGCCGAGCCTTATTGGCAGCCCGTTTTCGCCGGTTACGACTGGTCGCGGCAGTGGATCGCGCGGGAAAAGCCCGACGTCGTGATCCTGGTCTATAACGACCACGCCTCGGCCTTCGACATGAAGATCATTCCGACCTTCGCCATTGGTTGCGCCGACCGCTACGGCATTTGCGACGAAGGCTGGGGTCCGCGCCCGGTCCCGGACGTGGAGGGGCATGCCGATCTTGCCTGGCATATCGCGCAGAGCCTGATCCTCGACGAGTTCGACATGACCATCATCAACGAGATGGATGTCGACCATGGCCTGACCGTGCCGATGAGCCTGATGTTCGGCCAGCCCGGACGATGGCCGTGCAAGGTCATCCCGTTGGCCGTCAATGTCGTCACCTATCCGCCGCCCTCGGGCAACCGCTGCTGGCTGCTGGGCGAAGCGATCGCGCGGGCGGTGGAGAGCTTCCCCGAAGATCTGAACGTGCAGGTCTGGGGCACCGGCGGCATGAGCCACCAGCTCCAGGGACCGCGCGCGGGCCTCATCAATGCGGAGTGGGACAACCGCTTCCTCGACCTGATGAGCCATGACGATGGCGAGGCGCTTCGGGCCATCCCGCATATCGAATATCTGCGGGAAACCGGGTCCGAGGGGATCGAGATGGTGATGTGGCTCATCATGCGCGGCGCGCTGGGCAAGCGGGTGAAGCCCCTGCACCGCCATTATCATGTCCCTGCATCCAACACGGCGGTCGGGCATCTGGTGCTCGAACCCGTCAGCTGACCTCATTCAAGGAGACGATCCTCATGCGTATAGCCCTGGCCGGTGCCGGCGCCTTTGGCGAAAAGCATCTTGACGGCCTGAAGAATATCGACGGCGTGACCGTGACCTCTCTGGTCGGCCGCCGTCTGGACGCGACCCAGGCAATCGCCGACAAATACGGCATCGGCCATGCGACCACGGACCTCGACGAGACGCTGGCCCGCGACGATGTCGACGCGGTCATCCTCTGCACGCCGACCCAGATGCACGCGGGACAGGCGATCGCCTGCATGAATGCGGGCAAGCATGTGCAGGTGGAAATCCCGCTCGCCGACAGCTGGGCCGACGCGCAGGCGGTGCTGGCGAAGCAGGAGGAAACCGGCCTCGTCTGCATGGTCGGCCACACCCGCCGCTTCAACCCGTCGCACCAATATGTCCACAATCTCATCAGGGCGGGCGAGCTCAACATCCAGCAGATGGACGTCCAGACCTATTTCTTCCGCCGCAGGAACATCAATGCGAAGGGCGAGGCGCGCAGCTGGACCGACCATCTGCTCTGGCATCATGCCGCGCACACGGTCGACCTGTTCGCCTATCAGGCGGGCAGGATCGTCGCGGCCCATGCCATGCAGGGGCCGATCCATCCCGAACTCGGCATCGCCATGGACATGTCGATCCAGTTGAAGAGCGAGAGCGGCGCGATCTGCACCCTGTCGCTGTCGTTCAACAATGACGGCCCGCTGGGCACCTTCTTCCGCTATATCGGCGACACCGGCACCTATATCGCGCGCTACGACGATCTGGTTACGGCCAGGGAGGAAGCGATCGACGTGTCGAAGGTCGCCGCGTCGATGAACGGCATCGAGCTTCAGGACCGCGAGTTCATCAGCGCCATCCGCGAAGGGCGCGAGCCGAACAGTTCGGTCGCCAAGGTGTTCGACTGCTACCGCGTGCTGGGCGAACTGGAAAAGCAGCTCGCCTGATCCAGCCAGGGGGAGGGGCCGCCCTGCCGGAAGGCCCCTCTACCCCAGGAAATTGCTGAGGAAATCGGGGTGGAATCCCCATCCGGCAAAGCCGCATACCCCCATGAACAGCCCGACGGCGCCGAACGCCCAGCTCGCAAACAGCAGCCCCATGCTTTCGCACAGCGCCGCGACCGCCGCGAGCGAGATGGCGGTGGAGATCAACGCCTCGCTCGCGTCGAACTGATCGTCATGGATGTTGAGCGCGTCATAGTCCTGCCGGAAATCCCTGGCCTGCTTCGCCAGACCCGGCGCTTCGGCCCGATATTTGGCGATCTCCGCATCCAGCGCGGCGAGCGCGGCCCTGGCTTTTCCGGTCGCGTTCCCGTCCGCCACCACGGCCAGCATCGCCCGGCTGTCCTGCGCCAGATGCAGCTTGGTTCGGGTCGCCTGATACTGGTTCCAGGCATCGACCGAACTGGACTGGGCCAGATCCATGGCCTGAACGATATTGCCGTCCTTGATGTTGCAGACCCCGGTGAAGACGGAAAGGATGACGACCGTGATCGCGACCATCCGGTTGAGCCGCTTGTCCTTTGCCTGTGCGCTGACTTCGATTTCCATGTCCGGTCCCTGCGTGCGGGCGAGAGACGGCGCAGCCCGACAGGAACCGCAGTTGGCCGGCGGGAAGCGCTCAACTCATTGCGGCGCCAGGCTCCAGCCGCCGCCCATCGCCTGATACAGCAGGACGCGGGCGGAGAGCGCGTCCGCCCGTGCCTGCACGAGCGCGAGTTCGACCGCGAACAGATTGCGCTGCGCATCGAGCTGCTCCAGATAGGGCGAATATCCCGCGCGATAGCGATTGGACGCCAGCCGAAGCCCCTCCGCCGCTGCCTGACGCTGCCGCTCCAGCAGCATCACCTGTTCGTCGCCGTGGCGCGCCGCCGCCAGCGCATCCTCGACCTCGCGAAAGGCGGTGAGCGCGGCCTTGCGGTAGCCCAGCGCCGCCTGATCCCGCTGCGCGCCCGCCGCCTCGGCGCCGGCGCGGAGCCGGCCGCCCTCGAACAGCGGGGCAAGGATGCTGCCGCCAACGGACCAGATGGTGATGGGATCGGCCAGCAGCGTGGAAAAGGCCGCGCCGCCCGATGCGGTCAGGCGGAACTGCGGCAGGAAATTCTTGCGGGCCGCCGCCAGCAGCTTGTCGCTCGCCGCAAGCTGATATTCGGCCTGCGCGATATCCGGCCTGCGCCGCAGCAGTTCGGAGGGCAGGCCGTCGGCTATGGCGGGTTTGGCAAGGCCGTCGAGCGGCTCGCCGCGCGGAACCGCGCCGGGCAGATCGCCGGTCAGCAGGCGCAGGGCGTTTTCCTGCCGCGCAATGGCCTGCTCCAGGGGAGGGATGACCTGCGCCGTCGCCTGATATTCCGCTTCCGCCTGGGCCAGTTCCAATCGCGGCGAATAGCCCGCATCGCTGCGCCGCTGCGCCAGTTTCAGCGCTGCCGCCCGCGCATCGAGCGTCTGCCGGGCGACGGCCAGACGGGCATCGAGCGCGCGCAGGGTGATGTAGCCGCTGGCGGCCGTGCTCGCGACCGACAGGCGAATGGCGTCCCGCGCCGCCTGGCTGGCGAGCCAGCCCGACCGCGCCGCCGATGCCCGGTCGGACAGGCGGCCGAACAGGTCGGCCTCCCATGCCGCCTGGACCTGCGGCTGGGCGGCGGTCTGCTCCACCGCCCGGCCGAAGGGATTGACGCTGCGCGAACGGGCCGCCGCGCCCGCCGCGTCCAGCGTGGGCAGCAGGGCGGCTCTGGCCAGGCTTTCCTGCGCCCGCGCTTCCCTGATCCGCGCGCCCGCCAGGGCAATGTCGATATTGCCCGCCAGCGCCCGTTCGACCAGGCCGGTCAGGGCCGGATCGCCAAAGCCCTGCCACCAGTTCCGGTCGAACGGCGCGGTGGGACCGGCATCGGTCCGCCAGGCCTGCGGCGCGGCCACGGGCGGCACGTCCATCGTCTCGACCGCCGGTCCGGCGCAGGCGGAAAGCGGCAGGAGCAGGAGAGGGGCGTAGCGCATCAGTCGTTCGTATGGATCTTGATGACGACCGACATGCCGGGCCGCAGGCGCCTCGCCAGAGGCTGGTCGGGATCGATCCGGACCCGAACCGCGATGCGCTGGGCGACCTTCACGAAATTGCCGGTGGCATTGTCCGCCTTCAGCACCGCGAATTCGGAACCCGCCGCCGGGGACAGATTTTCCACCCGTCCGGTCAGCTTCGCCCCGCCCAGCGCGTCGACGCGGAAGGTGGCGCGCTGGCCCACGCGCATCTGGCGGGTCTGCGCTTCCTTGAAATTGGCGATCACCCAATGATCGTGCGGGACCAGGAACATGAGCTGCGTGCCCGCCGTCACATAGGCGCCGTTGCGCACCCCGATCTCCGACAATTGGCCGGCGACGGGGGCGCGTATCACGCTGTTGTCGAGGTCGATCCGCGCCAGATGAAGCTGGGCCCTGGCGCCCTCCACCGCGGCTTCCAGCCCGGCGCGGCCGACCAGCACCGACCGGACATCCTGCGTGCCGATGCGCTCGGCGGCGCTGGCCTGCTGGACGGCGGCCTGCGCGGCCAGCAGGGCGGCGCGGGTCTGGTCGCGCTCCCGCTCGGAAATCGAACCGTCCGCCACCAGCGCGTCGGCGCGGCGCATGTCGGCCTGCGCCTTCACCAGTTGCGCACGGGCGCTGGCGATGCCGGCGGCCTGTCCCGTCAGGGCGGCCTCGCGCGATCGCTGGCTTTGCTGTGAATTGGAAAGGGCGGCGATCTGCGCCGCGAGATTGGCCTTCGCCTGCTCGACCTTCGCCGCGTAGATGCGCTGGTCGATGGTGGCCAGTATCTGGCCGGCCTTCACCTCGGCGAAATCCTGCACCGGGACGGACGTGACATAGCCGCTGACCTGCGGGCTGATGATCGTCACCTTGCCCCGCACATAGGCATTGTCGGTCTGTTCCGAAAAGCCCGCGAAGGGCGGCAGCTGCCAGGCATATAATATGGCCGATATGGCGAGGATCGCGATCAGGACGATGGCGATCACCGTGGTCCGGCTGCGCGCGGGCGGGCGCCACCCTCCCGCTGGCGGGTCGACCTGCGGGTCCGTCGTCTCCGGTTCCGTGCCGGTGGCTGTCGGCTGGTTCATGTTCCCCCTATGGACTGGCTGAAGCCTGTGCTGCCTGTTGTGCCATCATCTTCTGCTGCAGCAGGATGACGGGCGATATTTCCCCGCGCCGCCGGATCGACCAACGGATGGCAAAGCCCCACAGCGCGGTCAACACCGCCAGCCCGCCCAGCAGCAGGAACACGTCGTTGAAGGCGAGGATGTTGGCCTCCCGCGCGACCTGCTGCGCCAGGATGGCGGCGCCCTCCGCGCCGCGCAGCGCGGGATCGCCGACCACGCCGGAGACGGTCCTGCCGCCCGCCCCGATGCGCGCCGCCACCAGCGGATCGGTCATGACGATATGCTGCACCAGTTCGTGCGAATGATATTTTTCCCGCACCGCCTGGAAGGTGCCGAGCAGGGAGGTGCCGATCAGGCCGCCCACGCTCTGGCTCATGCTGAAGAGAACGACGAAGCTGATGAAATGCTTGCCCCCAGCCAGCAGGGTGCGGGCGATGCCGATCACCATCGCCTGCGCCAGGAACAGCAGCGAGGCAAAGCCGATCAGCGCCTGGCTGAAGTAGAAATTGGCGGGACGGGTCAGGTTCGTGGCATCGGCATCCATGAAGGACCCGATCGCGATCAGGATGACCGCGATGGTGATCGGGCGGCTGACATTGTCGGGACGGAAGGTCAGCACCGCCGTCGCGAGTCCCGCCAGCGACCCCGCCAGCACGATCAGGTTGAGGGTGATCATCTGGTCGTTGATCATGCCGACGATATTGAGCAGGCCGACCGATCCGAACGCCTGTTCGGACAGCAATATGCGCACGGATGCCGCCACCAGCATCAGCCGCGCGATCTCCCGCCGCCCCAGCCAGCGCGTGTTGATGAGCGGATTGGCGCGATGATGTTCGACCAGCAGCGCCGCGCTGATCAGCAGGACGCTGCCCGCCAGCGCATATCCGATCCAGGCGCGCTCGGTCCACCATTCGATCCGTCCTTCGGACAGGACCGCGATCAGCAGGCAAAGTCCCGGTGCGAACAGGCCGAAGGTCAGGAAATCGAGCGGCTCGAACACCTTTTCCCGCTCGCTCGGCGGCAGCGGCAGGGCCATGACCGCCGCCAGCGATGCGAAGGCCAGCCCCATTTCGAACCAGTAGAGCATGTGCCAGTCGCCCCATTCCAGCAAATGGGGCGACAGCGCGCGGGCAAGCGGGGTGGCGAGCTGCGGGATGGATATGCCGATCATCGCCCCCGCCAGCCGCTTGGGCGCGGACATGCTCTGCATCATGTAGAGGATGGTGAGGGTGGAAAGGCCCGACGCGGCGACCCCGCTCATCGCGCGCACCGCGACCGAGGTCCAGAACCCATGCAGGAACAGATGCATGATCGTGGTCAGCGCATAGGCGGCCAATATGTAGCGGATGAAAGGCTGCAAGCCGAACTGCTGGCGATATTTCACCAGCAGCAGGTTCGCCGTCACATTGGTCATGAAATAGGCGGCGGTCAGCCAGGCGCTCTCATTGCTGTTGAGGCCCAGCGTGCCCTGCGCGAAATTGAGGTTCACCGTGACCAGCGCGTTGCCCAGGCCACCGGTGATGCCGATCAGGCAGGCAATCGCGAAATAACCGATCCGGCGGCGGGACGGATGGTCGGGATTGGCCGGTGAACCGGGCAGGGTGGGCCGTTCATGCGGCTTGAAGACATATGGCTGGGCCTCATCCGTCATGCCGTCCCTCTCACGCGCCGGCATGGACCGTGCGGGCGTGGAGGCGCAGCGGATCGACCTTGAACCTCACAGGCATCTGACCCCTTCGGAGAAAACCGATGAGCATCAGTATAGAAGCTTTTGTTACAATGTAAAAATAGTTCGCGCAGCAGGTTGGGGCTCGCAATCCGGTCGGAAAGCCTGCCCCCCGACAGCGCATGCGGCCTGCCCCTGCCGACGATGGTCGGAAAAGGAAATAGGGCTTTAAACCCGCGACATGTTTGTCTTACCAAGGGGAGGATATGGGAAGGGACGCAAACGCATGGATAGTCGGCTTGAACGCGGGCATCGGCGAACGAGGGCGTCGGCGGATTCGCCATGCAGGCTGGACCCAAGGTCATGACTGAACCGGTCCTCCACGGCTATTTCCGTTCCACCGCCTCCTACCGGGTCAGGATCGCCCTCCATCTGAAGGGCGTCGCCTATGCCGACGCCTTTCGCCATCTGCGCAAGGGGGAACAGCGGGCGCCGGACTATCTGGCGCTCAATCCCCAGGGTCTGGTGCCCACGCTGGCGATCGACGGGGCGGTGCTGACGCAAAGCCTCGCCATCTGCGAATATCTGGACGAAACCGTGCCGGACCCCGGGCTGCTGCCCGGCGACCCGATCCGGCGGGCGAGGGTGCGGGCCGCGGCGCAGCTCATCGCCTGCGACATTCACCCGGTCCAGAATCTCAGGGTGCTCGACCGGCTGCGCGGCCTGGGACTGGCCGAGGATCAGGTGACGGGCTGGGCCCGTCAGGTGATCGAGGAAGGCCTGGATGCCTTCGACCGGCTGATCGCGGATGAAGCGGGGCCTTATTGCTTCGGCGCGCAGGCGACGCTGGCCGATATCTGCCTGGTGCCGCAACTGGTGAATGCGCGGCGGTTCGGCGTCGCATTGCGCTGGCCGCGACTGGCGGCGGTCGAGCAGGCCTGCCTCGCGCTGGAGGCCTTCGCCAAGGCGGCGCCGCAAAACCAGCCGGACGCGGAATGACGGGCCGCCGATCATTCCGGCAGCGCATGATAAAGGGGTGATCTTCCGGACGACGATATGCTAGCGCCATGGCGATGAGGAATGAAGTTGCATGTGCCGGCCCGGTCGATGAGGGATCGAGCCGCCGCCGACAGATAGTCGAGATCGCGGCGCGGCTGTTCGCCCGGAAGGGCTATCGCGGCACGTCGATGCGGGATATCGGCGATCAGGCCGGGGTGCTGGGCGGGTCCCTCTACCATCATATCAAGTCCAAGGACGCGCTGTTCGTCGAGCTGCACAATGCCGCGCTCGACGTGGCGGAGGACAGGATCGCGGAAGCGGTCCGCGCGCGGAAGGAACCCTGGGTCAGGCTGGAAGCGGCCTGCGCGACCCTGCTGGACATTCAGCTTGCCCCGGATTCGATCACGACGCCGATGATGAACGACTTTCGGGAAGTCCCCGACGCGGTGAGGGAGCAGCTGATCGCGCGGAGGGACCGGTTCGAAGGGCTGTTCCGCGAATTGGTGGCGGCGCTGCCCCTGCCGCCGCGGATCGACCGCTCGGTCTACCGCAATCTGCTGTTGAAACAGCTCAACTCCACCCACGAATGGTACCGGCCGGGCGGCCTCAGCCCGGCCGAGATCGCCGCCCAGATCGTGGCCGTCTTCCGACAGGAATAGCGTGGAGCTCGCCGCTTTCACGCTACGACCGCCGCGGGTTTTGGCCATTGACTGTAACATATGTTTGGTATAGCCGCCTCGCACTTGCAGGGACAAGCCGAACGAGCCAGTCTGCCCAATGGAAGACGGCCTGCGACAGGGCCTGTTCGAAGACCCCTTGATGATGGGAACGGGACATGACGGATATTTTTCTGGTGTCGGCGGCGCGGACCGCCATCGGCAGCTTCGGCGGATCGCTCAAGGATCAGACGCCCGGTGAACTCGGCGCCCATGTGGCGAAGGCCGCGATCGAGCGGGCGGGGATCGACGCGGCCCAGGTCGGCAATGTGGTGCTGGGCAATGTCATCATCACCGAGCCGCGCGACGCCTTCTCGGCCCGCATCGCCGCGATCGGTGCCGGCGTGCCGCAGGAGACCCCGGCTCATAATGTCAACCGGCTCTGCGGATCGGGGCTCCAGGCGATCCTGACCGCGGCACAGTCGATCATGCTCGGCGATTGCGAGATCGCCCTGGGCGCGGGCGCGGAAATCATGAGCCGCGCCCCTTATTTCCTGCCTGCCCTGCGCTGGGGGCAGAAGATGGGCGACGCGGCGGTGGTCGACGGTCTCACCGGCGCGCTGACCGACCCCTTCCACGCCTATCATATGGGCGTGACGGCGGAGAATGTCGCGGCCCGCTACGGCATCACGCGGGAGGATCAGGACGCGCTGGCCTTCGAAAGCCAGAAGCGGGCGGCGCATGCCGTCGCGCAGGGCTATTTCAAGGACCAGATCGTGCCGGTGGACGTGCTGGTGCGGCGCAAGCCCGTTCCGTTCGACACGGATGAATATGTCCGCGCCAATGCGGCCGCCGACGATTTCGGCAAGCTGAAACCGGCATTCCAGAAGGACGGCACGGTGACGGCCGGCAACGCCTCGGGCATCAACGACGGCGCGGCCGCCGCCGTGCTGGCCGGCGAGGCTGCGGTCAAGGCACATGGCCTCAAGCCCCTGATGCGGCTGGTCTCCTATGGCCATGCCGGTGTCGATCCCGCCTATATGGGCATCGGCCCGGTTCCGGCCACGCGCAAGGCGCTGGAAAGGGCGGGGCTGAAGGTCGCCGACCTGGATGTCATCGAAGCCAATGAAGCCTTCGCCGCACAGGCCTGCGCGGTTGCGCGGGAACTGGATTTCGACCCCGCGAAGGTCAATCCCAATGGCAGCGGCATTTCCCTCGGCCATCCGGTCGGCGCGACCGGCGCGATCATCACGACGAAGCTCGCCTATGAACTGGAGCGCGTCGGCGGCCGCTATGGCCTGGTGACGATGTGCATCGGCGGCGGACAGGGCATCGCGGCCATCTGGGAACGGGTGTGACCCTATAGGACGATATCCGCCCCTGCCGCGGGAGGGGCGGACTCGACTCGAAACCGGCCTATCCGCGCTCCTGATGCAGGGGAGGCACCGCGTCGGACTGGCGCCGGATGATCTGGTAATCCAGCCTGGCCAGCGCCTGCCCTTCCGATTCCCCGCCCGGTCCGCGTATCGCTCCGGCCAGCAGGGTCATGGCGGCCCGGCTCATGTCCCGGATCGGCTGCCTGACGGTGGTCAATGCGGGCCAGATCGCGCCCGCCAGCGGCGTATCGTCAAAGCCGCAAACGCTCAGCTCCGCCGGGACGCTGATTTGCCGCTGGTGCGCGATCGTGATGGCGGCCGCCGCCATATCGTCATTGCAGGCGAAGATGGCGGTAGGCAGCACCGCGAGATCGAGCAGGCGCTCCGCCGCCTCCAGTCCGGAGCGATAGCTGAAATCGCCCTCCACGATATAGTCCTCGCTCACCTCCAGCCCCTGCGCCGCCATGGTGCGGCGATAGCCCTCCAACCGGCGGTCGCTGGAGCGATGCCGGGGATTGCCGCGAATGAACGCGATGCGGCGATGGCCCAGTTCGATCAGATGACGGGTCATGTCGCTGGCCGCCTGGCCGTCATCGATCGCGACGACTGGCAGCCCGGTATGGACGCGGTCCGGCGCCATCATGACGGCCGGAACGCCCTGCCTTGCCAGCGCCTCGATCAATTCGTCCCAGTCGCACAGGGGCGGGGGCATGACGACCCCGGACAAGCGGGCCTGGACGATCCGGGCCATCACCTCCTCAACCGGAACGCCGCTTTCGCATTGTTCGACGACCAGATGAAAATGGCGCCGCGCCGCCTCATCCATCCCGCCCAGCAGCAGTTCGCCCAGATAGGCCGATGTCGTGCTGCTGCGGTAGAGCAGCGCCACGCGCCGGTCGCCGCCCGCCAGCGCGCGGGCCGTGGCATTGGGAGCGTAGTTCAGTTCCGCTATCGCCTTCTCGACCTTGGCGCGGGTCGCCGGGCTGACCCAGCTCTGCTTGTTGGCGACGCGGGACACCGTCATCACGGACACGCCGGCACGGGCGGCGACATCCCTTATCGTCGGTAATTTTCCACCGTTCATGGATGGCCCGGCGCGTAGGGAAAGCGCCGGGCCTTGTACCAGTCGAGATCATGTTCCGGTGCCGACGCGCCGGGGGGCAGGGGGCGCCTCGCGATCGACTGGAAATAGGCGATGCTGGCATCGCGCCACCATTGGGCCTCGCGACGCTGGATGCCCAGGAAGACCTGCGTCTGGGTGAAACGTTCCGAATCGATATAGGGCCGCAAGGAATCCCATATCGTCTGCATGTTGGCGACATAGGCCACGCCGTCATCATAATGATGGACCAGGCCGTCCCACAGCGTTTCTCCCGATTTCAGCTTCGCGTCCCAGCCGACATGATGGAACCACAGCAGGTCGCGTTCGGGCGTCGTCCGGGGGTCCGCCAGGATTTTGGCCAGCCGGGGTGCATATTGGCCGATGGCGTTGCTGCCGGTCCTCGTGCGGTCGAAGCCGATGCCCTGCGCGTCCGCCTTGTGATAATAGGCCGGGTTCCATTCGGGCCGGGCAAGGTCGGAAATCCAGGGTGCCGGGCCATAATGGTGGCCGGTGCCCATCAGATGGGCAAGGCCCAGCGGCGTCATATAGTCGACCGCCGCCTCGCGCGATCCCATCATCATGGCGACGACCGGCCCTGTGACCCTGGGATCGGGAGAGAAGGTCTGCGCGACCCATTCGCGCGCGATGGCCTCTGCCGGCAGGTCGGGATCCCAGGCGAGACGGCCGAAGGCATACCAGTCCGCCTGGTTGAAGATCGATCCGCTCCAGTCGCGGTCCGCGCCGATATTGGCGACGCCCGCCATGCCGGTCAGCTTGTGGCCTTCCAGCGATCCGTCGATCACCCTGGCGACGGTCGATCCCTTGCCACGGGCGAAGGTATCGCTTTTCAGCACTTCCTCGAACAGGGGGCCGAGATAGGTGAGGTGCGTCGACTGGCCCAGATATTCCTTGGTGATCTGGAACTCCATCATCAGCGGAGTCCTGGGCATGGCGCCGAACAGCGGGTGGAAGGGTTCGCGCGGCTGGAAGTCGATCGGACCATTTTTCACCTGCACCAGCACATTGTCGGCGAACTGCCCGTCGAGCGGCTTGAAGTCGCTATAGGCCTGCTTGGCGCGATCGTCGGGATTGTCATGCGCATAGACGAAGGCGCGCCACATCACGATGCCGCCATGGGGCTTCACCGCCGCGGCCAGCATGTTCGCCCCATCGGCATGGGTGCGCCCGTAATCCTGCGGTCCCGGCTGGCCTTCGCTGTTCGCCTTGACCAGGAAACCGCCGAAATCCGGAATGGCCCGGTAGATTTCGTCCGCCTTCGCCTTCCACCAGGCGGCGACCTGCGGGTCGAGCGGATCGGCCGACTTGAGGCCGGAAAGCTCCATCGGCGCCGTCCATTTGACGGACAGATAGACCTTGATGCCATAGGGGCGGAACAGGTCCGCCAGCGCCGCCGCCTTGGCGATATAGGGCGCGGTCAGGCTGTCGGACCTGGCATTCACATTGTTGAGGACCGTGCCGTTGATGCCGATCGAGGCATTGGCGCGGGCATAGTCGGTGTAGCGCGGTCCCTTCCAGTCCGGCAGGCGCCACCAGTCCCAGATGGATTGCCCGGCATAGCCGCGCTCCACCGTGCCATCCAGATTGTCCCAATGGTTGAGCAGCCGCAATTTCATGCGCGGGGCGCTGCGGATATCGAGCCGGTCGAGCGACGCGCCCGTGTCCGCCAGCCGCAAATAGGCATAGGCGCCATGGAGCAGGCCGATATCGCTGTTGGCGGCGATCAGCGTCACCGGCTGCCCGTTCCGGATGAGCGACCGGATGGCGTAGCCTTCATCGCCCAGCCCGTCGAGCTTGACGGGCAGGCCGGGCGCGGACGCCGGGGTGGCCAGCCAGATCGCCCCCGCCTGCGGACTGCCTCCCTGCGGGCTGGCCCCCTGCGAACCGTCCGTCACGACGGGAGCGATACCGCTCGCGCTGGTCAGGCCGCGCACCAGTTCATCGCGGGCGATGAGGGCGGTCGCGCCGCTTCCGGGCGCCATGACGGCGGCCGCGTGACGGGCGATCGCCTCGGCGCTGCCGCCATTCGGCCGCGCATGATGCAGCCAGAGCGCATAGCCGTCCTCCGCCATGGCGGGCGCGGCCGCCGTCATGACGGCGGCGATGGTCCAGCAAAACAGGCGCGCGAACATCGGTCCCTTTCCTCTCCCGCCCGCCCGGCCCGAAGGGCATTGACAGGCTGCTATTGTCGGAGCAATGGTAACGTTATCAGTCGCAGCGCCGCAAGCGATATTTTGAACGACCGAAAAGGGGGAGAGGCGTTTCGTGTTCCGGTACCGACATCCGCCACATGCCGCTTCCGGCATCCGCCACCGCCCCGTCCGGCGGCAGGATGCGACGCCTCATGACGATCCGCGCGCCTTCCTGCCTGTCGACCGGCTCGAATGCGTTGCGATGGTGGAGGGGTGAGGGGGATGGACCGGGCGATGGCCAAACCCTCGGGCAAGCTCCGCTGGATCGTCTGCGGCCTGCTCTTCGCGGCGGTGGTGCTGAGCTATATCGACCGGCTCGTCCTGCCGACGCTCAAACCCGATCTGCAGGCGCGCTACGGCTGGAGCGAGAGCGGCTATGCCGACCTCGCCATCTGGTTCCAGGCGGGCTACGGCATCGCCTATGTCTTCTTCGGCCGGTTGATCGACCGGATCGGCGCGCGGGCGGGCTATGCGCTGGCGGTGACATTGTGGACCATCGGCCATGTCGCCCACATCTTCTTCACCTCCACGGCGGGCATGCTGCTGGCGCGCATTCCGCTCGCGATCGGGGAGGCGGGGACCTTCCCCGCCGCCATCGCCGCGACCAACGAATGGTTCCCCAGGAAGGAACGCGCCTTTGCGATCGGCATCTTCAATGCCGGGTCCAATGTCGGCGCGATCCTCACCCCGCTGATCGTACCGCTCATTGCCGTGACGCTGGGATGGCGCTGGGCCTTCATCCTCACAGGCCTGCTGACCCTGGTCTGGCTGGCCGCCTGGCTCGGCTTCTATCGCCGCCCGCGCGAGAAGAAGGGGCTTTCGCCGGAGGAACTCGCCTGGATCGAGACCGATCCCGTCGATGCTCCACGCCCCATCCGCTGGCGCAGCCTGTTCGGCTATCGCCAGACATGGGCCTATATGCTCGGGCGGTTCCTGATCGATCCGGTCTGGTGGACCTTCCTCTTCTGGCTGCCCGATTTCTTCAACAAGCAATATGGCGTGAAGATGCTCGACTTCGGGCCGCCGCTGATCGCCGTCTATCTCATGGCCGACATCGGGTCGGTGGCGGGCGGCTGGGCCTCCTCGCGCTTCATGGGGCGCGGATGGAGCCTCAACCGGGCGCGAAAGAGCGCGCTGTTCCTGGCCGCCCTGTGCGCCGTGCCCATCGCCTTCGCCTCCCATGCGCCCTCGCTGTGGGTGGCGGTCGGGCTGATCGGCCTGGCATGCGCTGGCCATCAGGGCTTCTCCGCCAATCTCTACGCCCTGCCCGGCGACGTTTTCCCGCGCTGGATGGCGGGATCGGTCGTGGGGCTGGGCGGCCTGGCGGGCGCGATCGGCGGCATGCTGATGGCCAAGTTCGCCGGAACCATCCTGGAAAGCATCGGCAGCTACGGACCGATCTTCGCCGTGGCGTCCTGCGCCTATCTCGTCGCCCTCGCCGCCATCCATCTCATCCTGCCCCGCTATCAGGCGGTGGACAGCGCCCTTGCCGAAAGCCGCCCATGACCAAGCCCCTGCGCCTTCATCCCGACCGCCTGTTCCCGGCCGATCCACGCAGCCGGGATATCGCGCGGGCGCTCCATGCCACGGTCCGGGACCTGCCGATCATCAGTCCCCACGGACATACCGATCCGCGCTGGTTCGCCTATGACGAGGCTTTCGCCAACCCGTCCGACCTGCTGATCGTGCCGGACCATTATGTGTTCCGGATGCTGATGAGCCAGGGGGTTCGCCTGGAGGAACTGGGCGTCCCGACAGCCGACGGCAGCGCGACGGAACAAGACCCCCGCGCGATCTGGCACCGCTTTGCCGCCCATTATCACCTGTTCCGGGGTACGCCCTCGCGCCTGTGGCTGGACTGGGTCTTTGCCGAGGCCTTCGGTATCGACGTGCGGCTGGAGGCGGCGACGGCGGACCATTATTACGATGTCATCGACGCCGCGCTCGGGACGCCCGCCTTCCGCCCCCGCGCCCTGTTCGAACACCATCACATGGAGGTGATCGCGACCACCGAAGGCCCCTGCGATCCCCTGGACCATCACCGCGCCATCCGGGAAAGCGGCTGGTCCGGGCGGGTCATCACCGCCTATCGCCCCGACCCGGTGATGGACCCCGAAGCCCCCACCTTCGCGTCCAACGTCCGCGCCTTTTGCGCGATGGCGGGCGAGGATGCGGAAAGCTATGCGGCTTATCTGCGCGCCCATGAAAGACGCCGCGCCGATTTTCGCGCCGCCGGGGCCACCTCGACCGATCATGGCCATCCCAGCGCCTTTACCGCCCACTTGCCGCGCGCCGAGATCGAGGCGCTTTATGCCAGGGCGATGTCCGGGCCGGTCTCCGCCCGCGAGGCGGAACTGTTCCGCGGTCACATGCTGGTCGAAATGGCGCGCATGTCGATCGAGGACGGCATGGTCATGCAACTGCATCCCGGCGTTCATCGCAGCCACAATGCAGCGGTGCTGGCGCGCTTCGGCCGCGACAAGGGCGGCGACATTCCGGTCGCGGGCGAATTTGTCCAGGCGCTGAAGCCGCTGCTCGATCTTTATGGCAATGATCCGCGCCTCACGCTCATCCTGTTCACCCTGGACGAGGACGTCTATTCGCGCGAACTGGCGCCGCTGGCGGGCCATTATCCCGCGCTCAGGCTGGGGCCGCCCTGGTGGTTCCACGACAGCCCGGAAGGAATGCGCCGTTTCCGCGAGCGAACGACCGAGACGGCCGGCTTCTACAATATGGTCGGCTTCAACGACGATACGCGCGCCTTCCTGTCGATCCCGGCCCGGCACGACGTGGCCCGCCGCATGGACTGCGCCTTTCTGGCAACCCTGGTCGCCGATCACAGGCTCGAGGAGGATGAGGCCTTCGAACTCGCCCACGCCCTCGCCTACCAACTCGCAAAAAAGGCTTATAAACTGTGAACCGCCTTTCGTCGGGAACATTGGAAACATTGCCCGGCGATGTGATCCGCCCCGCCTATGACCGGGCGGCGGTCCGCTCCGGCGTGGTGCATCTGGGCATCGGCGCCTTTCACCGGGCGCATCAGGCGGTGGTGTTCGACGATGCGCTCCATGCGGGCGATCTGCGCTGGGGGATCGTCGGGGCATCGCTGCGCTCGCCTCAGGTGAGGGACCAGATGGCGCCGCAGGACGGGCTTTACACCCTGCTGGTCCGCGATGGCGGGGTGGAGCGGCGGCGGATCATCGGCGCGGTCGGCAAAGTCATCGTCGCGCCGGAAGAACCGCAGGCGCTGCTCGCCGCGCTGGCCTCGCCCGACACCCATATCGTCACGCTGACCGTCACGGAAAAAGGCTATCGGCTGGACCCGGTCACCGGCACGCTGATCGAGGATGATCCCCAGCTCGCCGCCGATCTGCTGTCGCTCGAAAGCCCCCGGACCGCGCCCGGCTTTCTGGTGGCCGCACTGGGGCGCCGCCGCGCGGCAGGCCTGGCCCCCTTTACCGCCATCTCCTGCGACAATCTGCCGCATAACGGAACCCGGCTTCGCCAGGCGGTGCTGGCGCTGGCCCACAGGCACGATCCGGCGCTGGCGGCGTGGATCGAGGCGGAAGGGGCCTTCCCGGAAACCATGGTCGACCGCATCGTCCCCGCGACCACGGAAGATGATGTCGCGGCCCTGGCCGAAAGGCTGGGGGTCGAGGACCGGGCGATGGTCAAGACCGAACCCTTCATCCAATGGGTGATAGAGGACAGGTTTTGCGGCCCCCGTCCGGATTTTGGCGCAGGCGTCCAACTGACCGCCGCCGTCGCCCCCTGGGAAGAGGCCAAATTGCGCCTGCTGAACGGCGCCCACAGCGCCATCGCCTATCTCGGCGGTCTGGCGGGCATCGGCCATGTCCATGAAGTGCTGGCCCTGCCCGAAGCCCGCCTGTTCGTGGAATCCCTGTGGGACGAGGCGCAGACCACGCTGACGCCGCCACCCGAACTCGATATCGCCGCCTATCGCCGCGACCTGATGGCCCGCTTCGACAATCCGACATTGCGTCACAGCACACGGCAGATCGCGATGGACGGGTCGCAGAAACTGCCCCAGCGACTGCTGGCGACGATCAGCGCAAGGCTGGAGGCGGGACAGGGCATCCAAGCGTTGTCGCTCGCCGTCGCTGGCTGGATTCGTTGGCAGGCGGGACGGGATGATCGGGGCGGAACCCATGTCGTCGACGATCCGCTGGCGCCAGCTCTGGCGACCTGCCTGGCCGAAGCCCGGACAACCGCGCAACGGGTCGCTGCCATCATGGGCTTCGATGTCGTCATCCCGTCCTCGCTGGCCGCCGATGATCGGTTCGGCGCGGCGCTCATTCACTGGCTCGCCATTCTGGAAACGCAGGGCGCCTTGGCCGCGCTCGCCCGTTTTCACGGAGAGAAATAATGTTCTCCGCCCCGACATGTGCGCATCCGGGCGAACCTCTGATCCTCCCCCGAGGAACCTGAGGGCCGGTCGCGACACCGGCCCTCCTTCTTTTGATCCTGGAAACAGAATATGCGCATCGCTCTTCTCCTTCTTCCGCTGGCGGCCTCTGCTGCTGCGCCCGCAGTTGCGGCGCCCTGCGCGCGGCAGTGGGTTGCCGGATGGGCCTCCGCGCAGATGGCGCCGACGGGCGAAAACCGGCTGCCGCCCGACATGCTGGAGGACAGCACTCTGCGCCAGATCATCCGTTCGTCCATTGCCGGCGGCCGGGTTCGGGTGCGCCTTTCGAATGTGGCGGGAAGCCGGTCCCTGCATCTTCACGGAGCCACCCTGTCCCGCGCGCTCGCTGCCAAAGGATCAGCGATCGATGCAAAGTCCCTCCTTCCCCTCCGTTTCGATGGTCAGGCGGATGTCACGATCCCGCCCGGCGCGGATTATCTGTCCGATCCGGTAAGCCTGCCGGTCCAGCCGTTCGACAATCTGACGGTCAGCATCCACTTTGACGAGGGAGCTTCCGGCCAGACATCCCATCCAGGTTCCCGAGCGACCAGCTGGCTGCTCAAGGGCGATCATCTGGGCGATGCCGCCATGGCGGGCGCCACCGCCGTGGAACATTGGTTTTCCCTGAGCGCGCTGGAGGTGGAAACCTGCAAGCCCTCTGCCGCCATCGTCGCCCTGGGCGATTCCATCACTGACGGCCGGGGAGCGACGACGGACGGCAACGACCGATGGACCGATAATCTGGCCCGCAGGCTTCAGGCGGATTCGAGGACGCGCCATCTGTCCATCATTAACCAGGGCATAGGCGGCAACCGCCTGCTGGACGACGGCCTGGGTCCCAACGCTTTGGCGCGGCTCGATCGGGATGTTCTGGCGCAGCCGGGAGTCCGCTATCTGATCCTCCTCGAAGGCATCAACGATATCGGCACCCTCACGCGCGAAGCACCCGTCAGCGATGCGCAACATGCCCGGCTGGTGTCCCGCATGATCGGCGCATACCGCCAGATCATCGCGCGCGCCCGCGGCAAGGGCATCAAGGTGATCGGCGCAACCATCATGCCCTTCATGGGTTCGGCCTATTATCATCCGGATGCCCGCAACGAGGCGGACAGGCAGGCGGTCAACCAGTGGATCAGGCAGCCTGGGAATTTCGACGCGGTGATCGATTTCGATCGGCTCATGCGGGATCCTGCGCGCCCGGATCATTTACGGCCGCGTTTCGATGTCGGCGATTCCCTGCATCCTTCCCCGGAAGGCTATCGTGCCATGGGGGAAGCGATTCCGCTCGACCTGTTCCGATGATGGTCTGCCCGGTAAATCAGCGCCCCGAAAACAGGGTCAGGCAGTTTCGCGGACAGCCTGAACGATCGCGCCCGCAAGCTTCCCCGTCACTTCGGACAGATGGTCGAAATGCGCCTCATAATGGGCCATGCCCTGGCTCATCGACCGCAGTTCGGCCTCCAGCCCCTGCAATCCCGCCTGGGGCAGCAGCACCTCTATCACGTCCCATTGCGACCAGCCGTCCAGGCTCGTCATGCGAAGCATCTGGCCCCTGCGGCTGGAAATAGCGGAGGTGATGCGAGACGTCGCGCTTCCCGGTGTCCTGATCGTCACATGGGCGACTGGTTCCAGCAAATAGGGGGAGGCGGCCGCCAGAGCTTCGGCCATGGCCATCCGCGCGGCCGTGCGAAACGCCAGTTCGGAACTGTCGACGCTGTGAAAGGATCCGTCGATCAGCGTCGCCCTGACATCGACCACGGGGAAACCCAACGGTCCCTTCTCCAACGCATCCCTCATGCCTTTCTCGACCGCGGGAATCCATTGTTTGGGCACTGCGCCGCCAGTGATCCGTTCCTCGAAGCGCTCGCCTTCGCCCCGTTCGAGCGGGGCGACTTCCAGCACCACATCGCCATATTGGCCATGTCCGCCAGACTGCTTCCTGTGCCGGCCGCGCTGCGCGACGGGCTTGCGGATGGTCTCCTTGTAACCGATGGCGGGAGGCTTGACCGCAATCGCGATGCCATATCGGCGCTTCAGCCGGTTAATCGCCACGGCGAGATGTTCCTCGCTCATGCCCCGCAACAGCGTCTCCCGCAAGGCTTCGTCCTGAACCCAGCGCAGACCGGCATCCTCTTCCGTCAGCCTATGGAGCGCGGCGGAAAGCCTGACCTCGTCCTTATGATCCTTTGCCGCGATCGCCACGGCGCTGTTCGCCACAAGAGCGGGCCGGTTGCGCGCCTTGGCCACCACTGGTCCCGCTAGGCCCGCCCGATCGCCCGCCTTGAGCGTATCGACCTTGGCGATGCCGACGAGGGCACCGGGCCCGGCCGCTGCGATTTTGGCGGTGCCGCTGCCCTGCAGCGCGAACAGCCCGCCCGCGCGGATCGACTGGCCGGCGCCATCGGTCAATTCCGCGCCATCGGCGATCCTGCCGCCAAAGATCCGAGCGAGCGCCAGCCTGCCCACCGTGGCGGCGTTGGAGATTTTGAAGATCTGCGCCGCCTGACCCTCTATACCGATGCGCTCGGCCGTCCGCGCGGGCTGGGGCGTGTCGTGCCTCAACATCTTGAGCAGCCGCCGGATGCCGAAGCCGTTTGAAGCCGAACCGAACAGCACGGGTACGATCCAGCCGCTGGCGGTTTCGCGCGCCAGGTCGGCAAAGATCAGGTCCAGGCTGGGCTATTCGTCGGAAAGAAGCTGCTCCAGCAACGCATCATCATGGTCTGCGAGTTGTTCGAGCATATGGAAGCGGGCCACAGCCTCATTGCCTTGCAGGTCGGGCGGCAGCGATACCGGCTGAGACTGTTTGCCTGCCTCATAATGAAAGGCCCGTTCCAGCGCGAGATCGACGAAGCCATCGATCCGGTCGCCGGAGCGGGTCGGGATTTGCCGGGCGACCAGTGCGGCCTTGCTCATCGGCGCAAGGGCGGCCAGCAATTCCTCTATGCTGCCCCGGGCCTGGTCGATCTTGTTGACGAACAGCGCATGGGGAATGGCGGCCTGTTCCAGAGCGCGCAGCACCGGTTCCACCAACGGCGCGCGCGCCGGATCGGGATCGACGACGACAATGGCCAGATCGGCCACTTCCAACGCCATGGCCGCATCCACGGAAAAGCCGGGTGAACCGGGGGCATCGATCAGGGCAAAGCCATCGCCCATCCATTCAAAATGGAGCAGGTTGAGTTCGGTCGAACTGCCCCGCTCGCGCGCTTCGGGGCTGGCGTCGCCGACGGTGGTCCCCGCCTGTACCGATCCTTGCCTGGGAATTGCGCCAGTGACGAACAATATCGCTTCGGCGAGGCTTGTCTTCCCTGCACCGGCGGGGCCAACGAGCGCGATGGCCCGCACTTCACTGCCGCTCATCCTTGCTCTCCTCCAGCCTGTCCAACTTTCTTTGAAGATGGTCGTGTGGAGGGGTGATGTTCGTCCTAAATCGATCGGAACGCAAGGCCGCCCGGTCAGGGCGGGGGAAGAAGGTCGGGAGGCCAAGCGGATATTCCGTCGCCGCCGCCCATCGGCGCCGAAGCCCTTCGGAAGGGCAGTCGACTGGAATCAGGATGGAATTTATCCGGATTGGCGCAATGTTGGCTCCGCTTGTCTTTCCACATGGCTGCCTTTTGTCTATGATTCGTCCAAAGGCACGACAGGACGTGTCGGACGAGAAGGGGGAAATCAGTGCGCGCGAAACGGGCGTTGCTGCCAAATGCAGCATGGGCGAGGGCCTCCAGCCTGAAGCCCGCCGGTTCGGCCGTTCACCTTTGCCTCGGTCCGTGGTCCTGATGTACCATAGGGGCGATGGTGCTCCATCTTGCCGAGCAGGAGGAGGTGAATATGTCCTTGCCTGACCAGTCCGGGAATGAAGCGGCGCCAGGCGATGCGGCCAACCGACCGCAGGCGCCGCGAGAGGCGCGCGTCACCACCATCCTGCTGATCGGCAAGATGTTCAGCCGCCATGGCGAGGCCCTGTGCCGTATCCGCAATCTGTCGAGCGGCGGGCTGATGGCGGAGGCGCATGTGCCGCTGACGGAGGATGATCCGGTCAGGATCGAGCTCAAGGCCGGAGACCAGCTTTCAGGACGGGTACGCTGGACGACCGCAGGCCGCATGGGCATCGCTTTCGATCAGCCGATCGAGGTGGGCGAGACGCTTGCGCGCGCTATGGTCCGCACGGCGGAACAGGGACTTGTGCGGGCGCCTCGCTTCGCAGTGGACTGTCCGGTCGAATTGCGGAGCGACGGGCGCCGTCATACCGGGCGGCTGATCAATGTCTCGCAGGGCGGCGCCCGGCTGGAGGCGGACTTGCTGGCCGAAAAAGACCAGTTGCTGACGCTGCAGATCCCTGGCCTGCCCGAACGGCGCGGCGGTGTTCGTTGGGTCGGCGACGGAGCGCTCGGCCTTTCCTTCGTGGAACCGTTCGCCTTCGACGAGCTTGGGCTTTGGCTGATCGCTCAGCGTCCATCGGTGTGATGCCTTTTCCTGAGCCGACCTGCATGATCGCGGCCAGGGCGACTTTCGCCATGGCGTCTGCGCCGACAGAAAGGTCCGCTCAGGGTTCGTAGCGGCTGTCGAGCTGCGCGGCGCGTTTGCGGTCTGCCTCTGCCTTTCTGGTATCACCCCGCTGTTTTTGCAGCAGACTGCGGCTGTAATAGCCGCGCGCGCTGCCGGGTGCATAGCGGACCGCCTTGTCCAGATCGGCCAGCGCGCGGTCATCGTCGCCCAGCACCTGATAGGCAAGGCCGCGATTGAGATGGGCCTGGGCCGATTTCGGCGCAATGGCGATCGCCCTGTCGAAGGCGGTGATCGCCCCCTCCCAATCGCCGGCCCATGCGCGGCCAAGACCGTCGGCGATCTGCGCATTGGCGCTTGCCTTGTCCCCGTTGGTATCGGGATCGATCAGCATTTTGCAAAGGGCCAGATTGCGCTCAGGATCGCCGACGGTACAGGCATTCCAGTCGCCACGCCCCCGCAAAAGCGTAGGATCTGCCCGCATTCCCGTCACCACGACGTCGCGAGCGTCTTCGCTCTCGCTCCCCGTCTCGGCCCGCCCCGCTGAACGCGCGGCGTTGACCGTCATGGCGGCTGCAGGCGGCGCTGGAGCAGCGGGGGGTGGCGCGGCCATGACCGCTTCGGCTTGCATCAGGGCCTGAGGGGCAGACTGGTTCGCCCTTTCCTGTGCAGCAGGCGGGGATGGCTTTGCAGGAGCTTCCGGCGAGCGCGCAGGCGCGGCAATAGCGCGGTCCGCTGTTGGTTTCGGCTCGACCGCTCGCGGTTCTTGCTGAACCCGCGCTTTGGGAACTTCCACCTGGTCGGAAGCGGGGGGACCCGGCGGCGGACTTTCCATAACATGCAATGTGCCCGAACTGGTGCGCCGCGGCATTTCCAGCCAGGCGACAGGCGCCACGATCAGGGCCAGCAGCGACAGTGCCAATGCCGTTCCCAGATAGGGCCGCCCGGTCAACGGTCGCCAGAAGCGCCGACTGCCCGGCGCAGCAACCGGCGCGGCTGAAGATGAGCCATCGAAACGCGCCAGCGCCGCCTCGATCGCCGCCTCGCGCCGGGCGGGAGCGGGCGGCGGCGGATCGGCCAGGGAAAAGCCGATGTCATCCCTGCCCGCCATCTACGGCTCCCTGTCGGGAAATAGGGAGAGGGGAAGCAGACGCATCAGGGTCTTATGGGGCAAAAGGAGATGGTTCGAAAGAGGTCTGTTGGCCGTTGGCGGAACGGTTCGGATCGTTTCCGCCAACGGCCTTCCCCGATCAGAGCGGTTGCATGGACGATGCCGTCCTGGCGGCGCGAACGAGCTGGATGAACTCGCTGCGATAGCCATATTCATCCGTCCCGCGTGCGCCCATGGCGATGCGCAGCACATCGTCATAACTCATCGAGCCGCCATAGCGGCCGCCGCGCAGCAGTTCGGCAAAGGCCGCCACGCCGGTCGCGAAGCGCGCGTCCTGCGGCGCATTTTCGAAACGCGACACCTCAACCGCTCGATCGATCGGCGTGCTTATCAGGCGGCTCTGGTCCGAATTGGGTGCCTTGTAGCGAATCTTGACGAAGCCATATTCGCCCGATGTGCCGACGGGTTCCCGCCGGGGCGTTCCATAGCGCAGGTCCGACATGGCGCGGGGGCCGCCGACCGGCACGATTTCATAAAGCGCGGTCACCGTCTGGCCCGAGCCGACATCGCCCGCATCGACCTTGTCATTGTCGAAGTCCTCGCGATTGAGCATCCTGGTTTCATAGCCGATCAGGCGATATTCGGCGACGGCCGCCGGGTTGAATTCGACCTGGATCTTCACATCCTTGGCTATCGGGAACAGGGTGGAACCCGCCTCTTCCACAAGCGTCTTGCGCGCTTCGTTGATGGTGTCGATATAGGCGGCGGCACCATTGCCGTTCTGTGCCAGCGCCTGCATCAGCGCGTCATTGTAATTACCCATGCCGAAACCGAGGACGGAGAGGAAAATGCCCTTGTTCCGTTCACGCTCGACAAAACCCTTCAGTTCATCGCTGTTGGTGATGCCGACATTGAAATCCCCGTCGGTCGCCAACATCACGCGATTGACGCCCTGAGGGTCCAGATTGGCGGCCGCCAGCGCATAGGCCTGGCGGATGCCTTCCGCACCTGCGGTACTGCCGCCCGCACCAAGCCGATCGATGACGTTCAATATCTTCTGCTTCTGGCTGGCGGGCGTGGGTTCCAGCGCGGTGCCCGCGCTGCCCGCATAGGTGACGATCGCGACATGATCATGGGCGTCGAGCTGGTTCACCAGCATGGAGAGCGATTGCTTGACCAGCGGCAGCTTGTTGGGTTCGTTCATCGATCCCGATGTATCGATCAGGAAAACCAGATTGGCGCGAGGACGAACGGCTCGCTGGATCGTGAAGCCGCGAATGCCGATGCGGACAAGCTTGCGACCGGCGGTCCAGGGGCTGGGGAATACCGCCACATGCGTGGTGAAGGGCTGGGCGGCGCTGCGCGGAGCAGCATAGTCATAGGGAAAATAGTTGATCATTTCTTCGGGCCGGACGGCGGCCGGTTGCGGCAGCACATTGCGGTTGAGCGAGGCACGGACAAAGGCATAGGAAGCCGTATCGACGTCGATGGAGAAAGTGGAAACAGGCTGTTCCTTCACGATCTGGAAGCGGTTTTCCTCCTTGTTGGCGAATGTGTCGCGGCCCACATCATGATAATAGGGTGGCCATGGCTGGCGCTCAGCGGCGATCATCGGTGCCGGGGGCGGAGCGGAGAGCATATAGGCCGGAGGAGCCGCTTCGG
>NZ_JAKUJY010000030.1 GCF_022664535.1 Sphingobium trunci
TTGAGGTGTTTGAACGCGTAAACCTGCCGTCAATCACCGTTACTGAGACGAAGCTCATCAATAACGCAACCAACATCATCAAAATCCACAATTAGGAATTGAGACAGCGGTTGGTCGCAAACCACAAATCCATCTGGATATATCCGGCGCCAGCAGTCCTCGGGCTGACGAAGTGCCTTTCCAGATAGCAATATGCCCGGTTCGATATCTACGTTCCAACCCACGACGGCTACCATATCGCTCACATTTTCTAAGTTCGCGAGGGCGTCGGTTAGAGGCTTGCTTCCATTCCTGCGCGAGCCAGATTTGGCCCTCAGCCTCTCGACCAGTTCATCGTGGACATCTTGAGATAGCGCAGAAGCAATAAATCCCGCGAGCGACCATGCTTTAATAATAGCTGGGGCAGCAGCCGCACGTTGCTGACGCCTCAATAGCGTCGATAGCCATCCCGATTTCAAGGTCGTCATACGGGATCAGTAGCAAGAACCCCGGACGGCAACAAATGGTCGTTTTACGCCAGTCCCCCTTCGTCGTGCCGGGCTTGACCCGGCATCCCGCTTTCCATCCCATGGGCAGTCAATGAAGAAGCGGGACCCCGATCAGGTCCGGGGTGACGGCTGATTGAGCGTTCGGTTCCGGGCGGCGCCGGTCAGCGGCGGTCGGTGATTCTGATGCCGCTGGCCAGACGGTTCTGGCCGATCTTCACCGCGTCGCCGGTGAAATTCGCAACGAAGCTGCTGGTGCGTTGCAGGCCCGGCACGAAGGAGGCGCTGTTGCCCGCGATGGAGAGGTTGCTGCTGTCCTGTTCGCGGCCCTCGGGCGCGACGGTGATGAAGGCGCTGTAATTGTCCTTGTCCCGGCCCTGCACCATCTCATTGCCGCTGATCGTGCCGCTCGCGCCGTTGGAGAGGTCGATCATATAGTTGGTCAGGCGGCCGCCGCTGTCGTCGAAGCTGTTGCCGGTGATGGTGACGCGCGGCGTGCGGGTCTTGAGATAATGGCCGCCGTCGCCCAGGTCGAAGCGCGAGCGGGTGACCGTCAGGCTGCCGTAGCGGCCCGCATAGATGCCGTGCGCGCAGGCCAGGTCGCGGTCGCAGCGGCCCAGATGGCGGAAGGTCGACCGGTCGATGCTGATGGCGTTGCCGGGCGCGTCGCCGGTCAATATGCCTTCCTCGCTGTTGCGGAACAGGCTGTTGGTGACGGTAAGGTTGCCGCTTTCGAGGCGAATGCCCGCGCCATTGCCGTCGGGCACGCGCAGATTCTGGAAGATGATGCCGTCGATCGTGCTCGACCGGCCGCGCAGCACCAGCGCGGCCTTCCGTTCGCAGGTCACGCCGTCGAGGATCACCGTGCCCGGCTGCTGCGCGCGGAGCGTGACGTCGCCGCCCTGCTGCACCGCGCATTGGGCATAGCGGCCCGGCGCGACCAGAACCGTGCCCCTGCCGTTGCCGATCGCCGCCATGGCATCGCGCAGGGTCGCATAGCCGCGCCCGCTTTCGGCCACGGTGAAGGGGGACGCGACGCCCTGCGCAAGCGCGCTCGCCGTCACGGCGGCGGACACCAGCAGGAGGGTCGAGAAGAAGCGCATATCGAAAGTCATAGAGATATGCGGGGGAGCGGCCAATGCGGAGTCATGGTTAACGAAAAGTTGTTCCGCTATGGGACAGGCCTTTCATGGCCTCCCCTCGCCCCGGTCGCGGCGTGCCGGCGGGCGGTTGCAAAGGCGGTTGGCGGCGGGCGGGTTGCGGGTTAAGCCTGTCGGGGACCATGGCTTTCGCTCCTCCCCGCCTGCCCTTCGCCCGCCTTGCCTTCGGAGGCGTCGCGCTTGCGAGCATGATGCTGGCGGGCTGTTCGGACGAGGGCAGCGGGCCGGTGACGGTGAGCGTCATCGGCACGGCCGCCGATTTCGCCAGGCCGCTCGACAATCTGCCCGATCCGGGATCGAAGCTGTTCCTGGAGGCGACGGCGCAGGGGCTGGTCGCCTTCGACGCCGGGGGGGAGATATTGCCCGCGCTCGCGCAGCGCTGGATCGTCGAGGATGACGGGCGCAGCTATATCTTCCGCCTGCGCCGCGCCGTCTGGCCCGATGGCAGCAGGGTGACGGCGAAGGATGTCGCGCGGCTGCTGACGGCGCGGATCGAGGCGTTGCGGCGGCTGGACCCCGACGGGCCGCTGGATGCGATCCGCGATGTGGTGGCGATGACCGGCGAGGTGATCGAGATCCGGCTGGCGGCGCCGCGCCCCTATGTGCTGCAGATGCTGGCCCAGCCGCAGATGGCGATCCTGTCGCGCGACGGCGGGACCGGCCCCTATCGCGGCAGGGCGCACGGCAAGGTGCTGGTGCTGACGCCGGTGGAGCGGGCGACGAACGAGTCCGGCGACGAGCTGCCGGTGCCGGCCTGGCAGACGCGCATCCTGCGCGCGGAGCGGGCGGCGCTGGCCATCGTGCGGTTCCAGCAGGGCCGGGCGGCGCTGGTGCTGGGCGGGCGCTTTTCCGACCTGCCGATGCTGGTGCCCGCCGGGGTCGACCGCGACGATGTGCGGATCGATCCGGTGCAGGGGCTGCTGGGGCTGGCGATCACCGGGCAGGGCAGGCTGCTGGACGATGACGGGGTGCGGCGCGCGATCAACATGGCGATCGACCGCAGCCAGTTGCCGGCGATGTTCCCGGTCGGCGGATGGGCCACGACCGAGCAGATCGTGCCGGGGCAGCTCGACCTGCCGGGACCGCCCGCCGCGCCGGACTGGAGCGGGCTGGCGATGGAGGATCGCTGGGCGCAGGGACAGGCGGTGATGACCCGCTGGCGCAGCGACAATGGCGATCCGCCGGTGCTGCGCGTGGCTTTGCCGCAGGGTCCGGGGGCGACCATGCTGTTCGGGCTGGTGCGGCACGATCTGGGGCAGATCGGGCTGGCGGTCGAGCGGGTCGGGATGGAGCAGGAGGCCGAGCTGCGGCTGGTCGACGAGGTCGCCGCCTATGACAGCGCGCTCTGGTATCTGGGGCGGATCGGCTGTGCGCGCAAGGTGCATTGTTCGGCCGAGGCCGAGGCCGCGTTGCAGGCGGCGAGCCTGGCCAGCAGCCTGGACGAGCGGAGGGCGCGGGTGGCGCAGGCCGAGGCGCTGATGCAGGCGCATAACGGCTTCATCGCGCTGGGCGCGCCGGTGCGCTGGTCGCTGGTGGCGCGGCGGCTGACCGGCTTCACGGCGTCGCCGCGCGCGCGGCACCCATTGAACCATCTATTCAGGAGCACCAACTAGGGCTTCTGGAGGATGATGATGGCGATTTCTCAGGACCAGTTCGACCGGATCGTGCGCGACATGCCGGGCTTCGGGCGCGACCCGGCCTCCGTGCGGCGGCGGATCGAGGCGATGGAAGCGGTGCTGGAAGGGCTGTTCGTCATTCCCGGCACCAACCGGCGCGTGGGCCTGGACAGTCTGGTCGGTCTGATCCCGGTGGTGGGCGACCTGGCGACCGCGGCCATGGGTGCGTGGATCGTGTGGGAAGCGCGCAACCTGGGCATGTCGAAATGGCAGCTGACGCGGATGGCGGCCAATGTCGGCTTCGACACGGTGATCGGCGCCATTCCCTTTGCCGGGGATGTTTTCGACTTTTTCTACAAGTCCAACACGAAGAATCTGCGGATCATCCGCAAGCATATGGACAGGCATCATCCCTCGACCGTGACTGTCGAGGGTTAATCCCCGGGCCTGCCGGCGTTCGTCGGATCGACGTCGAGGGGCAGGTCCGGCCTGCGCACCGGCGGGGTGCGGCGGGGGTTGGGGATGTGGGGTCCGGGGGTGATGCGCAGGCTGGCGTTGGTGGGCGCGCCGCCCTGATGCGCGGGGCAGCGGGCGAATTCCAGGCTCTTGTCCATGCACAGCCAGACCTCGTTCAGTCGATGGCCGGGCGTGGTGGTGACGCGCAGCATGTCGGCGCGCAGGTCCTTGTTGGCGGCGGCGAAAGCCTGTGCGAACTGGCCGGCGGTCAGCGCCTTACGGCGGGCCAGCGCCGCCATGTCGGGATAGCGGAGCGACTGGTACAAGGTGCGGGAGAGGTTGAAATACCGCTCCGGCCTGGTCGTCATGCAACTGCCATGCTTGGCCCATTCATGCTGGAGCAGTTGGGCGGAGGGCGTGTTGCAGAGATTCTGCGCGATCACGGCGCGGGGCAGCAGATCCGCCGAGCGGCAATATTGCGGCCAGTCCTTGCCCACGCCGTCGGGCCAGAGGCCGTGCAGGGTGAAGCCGAAGCGCCCGTTGCCGCCGCCGCACTGGAACGCATCGTCCGGGCCCTTCGCATCCGTGCAATATTGCGGCGACCAGGTCAGCGCCAGCGTGTAGCCGCCGATCGGCAGCAGGCGGCGCGGCTGGGCATCGCCGGGCAGGTCGGGCCGGGGGCGCGGCGGCTGCGCCGGGACGGTGCATTGGGCCGCCTGCGCCAGGGCGGGGACCGGAGCGGCCAGGGCGAGCGCCAGGAGCAGGGCCTTAGGCAAAGGCGAAATCCAGTCCGATATCGGCGGCCGGGGCCGACTGGGTGAGGCGGCCGACGCTGATATAGGTGACGCCGGTTTCCGCCTTGGCGCGGATGGTGTCGAGCGTCACGCCGCCGGAGCTTTCGGTGGGCACCCGGCCGCCCACCAGCGTGACGGCGCCGCGCAGGGTAGGCGCGTCCATATTGTCGAGCAGCAGATGGGTCGCCCCGGCGGCCAGCGCGGGTTCGATCTGGTCGACCCGGTCGACCTCCACGATGATGCGCTCGATCCCGGCGGCGACGGCGCGGCGGACCGCCTCCTCCACCGATCCGGCGACGGCGACATGATTGTCCTTGATCATCGCCGCGTCCCACAGGCCCATGCGGTGATTGGTCGCCCCGCCCATCCGGGTCGCATATTTTTCCAGCACGCGCAGGCCGGGAATGGTCTTGCGCGTATCGAGCAGGATCGCGCCGGTGCCCAGGATCGCATCGACATAGGCGCGGGTCATGGTGGCGATGCCGGTCAGGTGCTGGACGGTGTTGAGCGCGGACCGTTCGGCGGTGAGCATGGCGCGCGCGCTGCCGCGGATGCGCATGATGTCGGTGCCCGCGGCGACCCGGTCGCCATCCTGTTTCAGCAGCTCGATCTCCACATCGGGATCGAGCGCGCGGAAGAAGGCGGCGGCGATCGGCAGGCCCGCCAGCGTCACCGCGTCGCGGCTGTCCATCACCCCCTCGAAGACCTCACCGGCCGGGATCACCGCCTCGCTGGTGACGTCGCGGCCATCCGGGCCGAGATCCTCCGCCAGGGTGGAGGCGATGAAGGCGTCCAGATCGAAGCCGGGAAGATGGAAGCTCATGGCCTCAGCGCGCGCCCAGATCGCCCTGCCCCACCGTGCCGCTCGCCATTGCGAGCATGCGGTCGAGGCTTTTCTTGGCGCCCAGGCGCAGCTGCTCGTCCATCTCGATGCGCGGCTGGAGGTCGCGCAGCGCCAGATAGAGCTTTTCCATCGTGTTGAGCGCCATATAGGGGCAGATATTGCAGTTGCAGTTGCCGTCCGCGCCGGGCGCGCCGATGAAGGTCTTTTCCGGCACCGCCTTCTGCATCTGGTGGATGATATGCGGTTCGGTGGCGACGATCAGCGTGTCGCCGGGCATGGTCTTGGAAAATTCCAATATGCCGCTGGTCGAGCCGACATAATCGGCATGGTCGACGATATAGGGCGGGCATTCCGGATGCGCGGCGATCGGCGCGTCGGGATGCTGGGCCTTGAGTTTCAGCAACTCGGTTTCGCTGAACGCCTCATGCACGATGCAGACGCCCGGCCAGAGCAGCATGTCGCGGCCGAGCTTGCGCTTGAGATAGCCGCCCAGATGCTTGTCGGGCCCGAAGATGATCTTCTGGTCCTTCGGGATCTGCGCGAGGATCTTTTCCGCCGAGGAGGAGGTGACGATGATGTCGCTGAGAGCCTTCACCTCCGCCGAGCAATTGATGTAGCTCAGCGCGATATGGTCGGGATGCGCCTCGCGGAACGCCTTGAACTGCGTGGGAGGGCAGCTGTCCTCCAGGCTGCAGCCCGCGTCCATGTCGGGCAGCACCACGATCTTTTCAGGGGAGAGGATCTTCGCCGTTTCCGCCATGAAGCGCACGCCGCAGAAGGCGATGACGTCGGCGTCCGTCTCCGCCGCCTTGCGCGAGAGTTCGAGGCTGTCGCCAACGAAATCGGACAGGTCCTGGATTTCGGGCTTCTGATAATAATGGCCGAGGATGACGGCATTGCGTTCCTTGCGCAGCCGGTCGATCTCCGCGCGCAGGTCGATCCCCTGCGGAATGGTGGTCATCGCAGTCATGTGCCTCACTCCTCTCGGCCTCCATGCGCGCCCCTAGCGGGCCTGTCGCCTGTTGGCCAGTACCTCGTTGATCGGCGTGGTGACGTCCCATCTTTCGCGATTCCGATCCGCCCGTTCCGGCGGGAAGGTGACGATCACCCGCGCATCGCCATAGCCCAGCGCCCCCAGCGGCGCGCCGAGCAGCCTGCCCAGCGCCGCGCGGCCGTAATCGCGCGCCTGCGCCATGCGTTCGGGCGAGCGCGCCTCCTTCTCCGCCCGTCCCGTGGCATGGGCCGAAGTCCGGCGGCTGAGCTCCTCGCCCGCCTTTCGCGTGACGAACAGGCCGTTGGTCTGGACCAGCGTGCGGCGGCTCTCGTCGATATTGGGCCGGCCCGGCTGCACGTCGGGCGCGTTGACGATGAGCGTGCGGGTCCTTGCATCCCATTCGAGGTCGCTGGCATCGATGCCCCTCAAGTCGATGAAATAATCGACCGAGAAGGGCATCTTCACGACCTGATCCGATTTCAGCCAGCCAAAGCCGCGCACATCCTGCGCGGTGCTCTGGATCGTGCCGGACAGTTCCGACACCTTGAGGCTGGAGGCGCCTGCGAAACGCTGGGCGATGACCCTGGTCACGGCCGATCCGTCATCCTCGACGCTGACCACATAGTCGCGCTGATGGCGTTGCCAGCCGGCCAGCATCGCCGCGCCCACGGCCAGCAGGGGAACGGCAAGGCGTTTCAGCGCAACTGCCATCGTCCATCCCCCGTCGCGGCGGCGATGCCGCGCCCGTCGAGGTCGATGAGATGGGCGAGGACCGACCGGCCCGCGGCGCCGTGCAGGCGCGGATCGACGCCCTTGTACATGTCCGCGACCATGGTCGGGATTTCCGACGCGCCGTGCCGCTCCAGGAAGCGCACTATCTGCCCCTCGCGCTGCTTGCGGTGGCCCATCATGCCGCGCACCAGCCGCTGCGGATTTTCCACCGGGTCGCCATGGGCGGGGTAATAGACGGCGTCCGGCCGGTCCAGCAGCCGCTGCATCGAGGCCATATAGGCGGCCATGTCGCCATCGGGGGGCGAGACGATGCTGGTCGACCAGCCCATGACATGATCGCCGGTGAAGAGCGCGCCTTCCTCCACCAGCGCGAAGCAGAGATGGTTGGAGGTGTGGCCAGGGGTCGCGACCGCCTCCAGCGTCCAGTCCGTGCCGGAGAGCCGCTCGCCGTCCTTCAGCACCCGGTCGGGGCGGTAGGCCGCGTCGAAGGCGGCGTCGGCGCGCGGGCCGTCATCGTCCAGCGTCAGCGGCGCGCAGCCGATGACCGGCGCGCCGGTCGCGGCACTGAGCGGCGCGGCGGCCGGGCTGTGGTCGCGATGGGTGTGGGTGCACAGGATCGCCCGCACCGGACGGCCGCCGATCGCCGCCATCAGCGCGGCGATATGCGCCGGATCGTCCGGGCCGGGATCGATGACGGCCAGTTCCCGCGTGCCGACCAGATAGGTCTGCGTGCCCGTATAGGTGAAGGCCGAGGGATTGGGGGCGAGAACGCGCCCCACCAGCGGGGAAAGCTGCATGAGCGCCCCGGTCGGGAGATCGGCCGGATCGAAGGAGGTAGCCATATTCCCCATGTGCCCATTTGGGGGTGGTTTTCAAGGGCGATTCCCGATCCTATCATGGCGCCATGACGGCTTCGGGCGATCTTTGCGAAGGCTGGCGGCGGCATCTGATGCTCGACCGGCGGCGTTCGGCGCACACGGTGCGCGCCTATGTGGCGACGGCGGAGCGGCTGCTCGCCTTCCTGGAGGAGCATCGCGGCGAAGCGGCGACGGCGGCGATGCTGGCGGGCGTCGGCCAGGCCGACCTGCGCGCCTTTCTGACGGCGCGGCGGATGGACGGGATCGGCAATGCGTCGGCGGCGCGGGAATTGTCGGCGGTGCGCGGCTTCCTGAAGTTCATGGGTGGCGAGGAGGCGCGGGTGCCGCTGCTGAAAGGGCCGCGGGTGAAGCGGGGGCTGCCCCGGCCGGTGTCGCCCGACGAGGCGGTGGCGCTGGCGGAGGATATTGCCGAAACGGCGCGGGCGGAATGGATCGGCGCGCGGGACTGGGCGGTGCTGCTGCTGCTCTATGGCGCGGGGCTGCGCATCGGCGAGGCGATGGGCCTGACCGGGGCGGTGCTGCCGCTGGGCGAGACGCTGCGGGTGATGGGCAAGCGGGGCAAGACCCGGATCGTGCCGCTGTTGCCGCAGGTGCGGCAGGCATTGGAAAGCTATGTCGCGCTCTGCCCGTTCGGCATGGAGCGGGAGGCGCCGCTGTTCCGGGGGGCGCGGGGCGGGCCGCTGTCGCCAGCGCTGATCCGGCGGGCGGTGCAGGGCGCGCGCGGGCGGCTGGGGCTGGCGGAGCGGACGACGCCCCACGCGCTGCGGCACAGTTTCGCGACGCATCTGCTGGGGCGCGGCGCGGATCTGCGGTCGCTGCAGGAATTATTGGGCCATGCCAGCCTGTCCTCGACGCAAATCTACACGCAGGTGGATGCCGCGCATCTGCTGGACGTCTATCGCAACGCCCATCCGCGCGCCTAACCTCTCGGTTTCCAGGTGACGAGGCGCCAGAGATAGAAGAGCACCGCGCCGATCACGCAGGCGGTGGCGACGGGGCCGACATATTTGTCGATGTCGCGGAAATTCTGGCCGAGGAAATAGCCAGCATAGGCGAGGATGATGTTCCAGACCAGGGCGCCGCCCGCCGTCCAGAGCAGGAAGCGCACATGGCCCATGCGGAACAGCCCTGCGGGCAGCGAGATCATGGTGCGGAAGGCGGGCATGAAGCGGAACACGAAGACGACGATCTGGCCATATTTGCCGAAGATATGATCGAGCGCCTCGACATCCCTCCATTCCAGCGTCGCCCAGCGGCCGTAGCGGTCGACGATCGGCTTGAGGCGGCCGAAGCCCAGCACATGGCCGATCAGATACCAGAAATAATTGCCGACGGTGGTGCCCACCGTGCCCGCGAACAGTAGCCAGCCCATGTCCATCCGCCCCTGGCCGACGCGGATGCCGCCTATCCCCATGATGAGTTCGGAGGGGATGGGCGGAAAGACGTTTTCGATGACCATCAGGGCGAACACGCCCCAATAGCCGCCCGCGTCGATCAGGCGCAGTACCCAGTCGGTCATGATTGGGCGCTATAGCTCAGGCGGCCGCCCTCGCCGCGAGGCGAGCGTCGATCGCGTCCCAGATCATGCCGCCCGTATCGGTGCCGTTGAAGGCGTCGATCGAGACGATGCCGGTCGGGGACGTCACGTTGATTTCCGTGAGCCATTCGCCGCCGATCACGTCGATGCCCACGAACAGCAGGCCGCGCCGCTTGAGTTCCGGCCCCATGGCGGCGCAGATTTCCAGTTCCCGGTCGGTGAGTTCGGTCTTGGCCGCCGAGCCGCCCACGGCGAGGTTCGAGCGAATCTCGCCCGCGCCGGGGATGCGGTTGATCGCGCCCGCCACCTCGCCGTCGATGAGGACGATGCGCTTGTCGCCCTGCGCGACGCCGGGAATGAAGGCCTGGACCATGAAAGGCTCGACCCAGGAGGCCTTGAACAGTTCCACCAGCGCGGAGAGATTCGCGCCGGACTGCCCGACATGGAAGACGGCGTTGCCCGCATTACCGTAGAGCGGCTTCACCACGACCTCGCCATGCTGGCTGAGGAAGCTGCGCACTTCGTCGAGGTCGCGGGTGATCATCGTCGGCGGCATGAAGCGGGCATAGTCGAGCACGAACAGCTTTTCCGGCGCGTTGCGGACGGAGGCGGGGTCGTTCACCACCAGCGTCTCTTCCTGCACCCGTTCGAGCAGGTGGGTGGCGGTGATGTAGCTGAGGTCGAAGGGCGGGTCCTGCCGCATCAGCACGACGTCGACGTCGCGGCCGAGGTCGAGAAGCTCCGGCGCACCGAAGGCGAAATGGTCGCCGTCGACCTTCTGCACCTTGACCGGGCGCGCCTTCGCCAGCACGCGGCCGTCGCGATAAGTAAGGTCGGGCGCGAGATAATGATAGAGCCGATGCCCCCTCGCCTGCCCCGCCAGCATGATGTGGAAGGTCGAATCGCCCCGGATGTTGATGCCCTCCATCGGGTCCATCTGCACGGCGACGGTGAGCGGGTTGAGCTGGGTCATTGGCCTTTACATTCCCTTCCAGTGCAGGAAGGCCCTTAGCCCCCATGCCAGACGTTGGCCAGATGGCGCGGCGGGCGGCCGGGCGCAAGGAGCATCACGTCGATTCGCATGTCGTCGCCCGGCTTTGCGAGGTCGTGGAACAGGATTTCCGCCGCCGCCGCGACGCGGGACAGGCGGCGTTCGTCTATGGCGAGGTCCAGCCCGGCGCCGGTGGCCCGCGCCTTCACCTCGACGAAGGCGAGCATGCTGCCGCGCCGGGCGACCAGATCGACCTCTCCAGCAGGGGTGCGCATCCGGCGGCCGACGATCTGCCAGCCCTTCAAGCGCAGCCACCAGCCCGCGATGCGTTCGGCCTGCCGGCCGCGCTTTTCGGCTGCTGGCCGTCTCACCCCTTGAGTTCCAGCGCGCGGTCGTAAAGGGCGCGGCGGTCGAGGCCGAGCTTCTTCGCGACTTCGCCCGCCGCCTTGGAGACGGGGAGGCGTTCCATCGCTTCGAGCAGGGCGGCGTCGGCATCCTCTGCGCTGGCGGGGGGCGCCTCGCCGGGAGGGCCGACGATGACGACGATCTCGCCCTTCGGCGGGGCGTCGGCGTAGCGGGCGGACAGCTGGCTGAGCGTGCCGGTCGCCGTTTCCTCGAATGCCTTGCTGATCTCGCGGCTGACGGCGGCTTCGCGGTCGCCCAGATGACCGGCCATGGCGGCGAGGCTTTCCGAGAGGCGCGGGCCGCTTTCGTAGAAGACCAGCGTGGCGCGCAGGGCCGCGACCTCGGCAAGGGCATCGCCGCGCGCCTTCTGCTTCGACGGCAGGAAACCCATGAACAGGAAACGGTCGGTCGGCAGGCCCGAAAGCGTGAGCGCGGCGATGGCGGCGCTGGGGCCGGGCAGCGTCGTGATCCGGCGCCCCGCCGCGCGGGCGTCGCGTACCAGCTTGTAGCCCGGATCGGAGATGAGCGGCGTTCCCGCGTCGGACAGCAGCGCCACCGATTCGCCCGCCATCCGCTCGACCAGGCGCGCGCGCACCCCTTCGGCACTGTGGTCGTGATAGGGGACCATCGGCCGGTCCGACCCGGCATGGCGCAGCAAACGTGCGCTGACCCGTGTATCTTCCACGGCGACCACGTCGGCCAGCCGCAGGACTTGCGCCGCGCGGGGGGTTAGGTCTCCAAGGTTGCCGATCGGCCCTGCAACGATGTAAAGCCCTGCCTCAAGCCTAGAAGTTTCAGTTTCCATAAGGACGCCAGATGACAGAGACGGATGCCCCCCGGCAAGCGGACTTGTTCGCTTCCATGAAACGCGCCGGGCGGATTGTGTTCGCGGCCACCGCGCTGCTGGTCGCCGCCTGTCAGTCGATCGTGCCCAAGGGACCGGGTCCGGCCCAGCCCGCCGGGCCGGCCCAGACCGGGCCGGAAGTCACCGAAGGCCTGCCCACCGACACGCTGCGCCACCGCGTCGCGCTGCTGGTGCCGATGAGCGGACCCAATGCCGGGGTCGGCCAGTCGATCGCCAATGCGACCACGCTCGCCCTGCTGGATACCAAGGCCGACAAGGTGCGGATCACCACCTACGACACCGGCATCGGTGCCGCGGCGGCGGTGAACAAGGCGCTGGCGGACGGCAACAAGCTGATCCTGGGGCCGCTGCTGGCGGAGGACGCCCGGATCGTGGGACCGATCGCGGCGCGGGCCAATGTGCCGGTCATCAGCTTCTCCAACGACACCAGCGTGGCCGGGAACGGCATCTACATCATGGGCTACAATCCCAGCCAGTCGATCGAGCGGGTGGTGGAATTCGCCAGGGGCAAGGGCCTGTCGAAATTCGCCGCCCTGGTGCCCAAGGGCACCTATGGCGAGCGGTCGGGCACTTCGCTGCTGCACGCGGTCGAGGGCGCGGGCGGGACGGTCGTGTCGATGCAGACCTTCGACCGGACCCCGGCCTCGATCACGGCGGCGGTCAGGAAGTTGCAGGCGTCGTCCAGCTATGACGCGCTGCTGATCGCGGACAGCGGCCGGGTGGCGATGCAGGTCGCGCCGATCGTGCGGAAGAATGGCGGCGCGACGGCGCGGCTGCTGGGCACGGAATTGTGGAATACCGACAGCGCCATCGCCGCCAGCCCGGTGCTGCGCGGGGCCTGGTTCGCCAGCGTTTCGGACGGCCTCTACCGCCAGCTCGCGACCAAATATCGCGCGCGGTACGGCAATGCGCCGTTTCGGCTGTCGGCGCTGGGCTATGACGCGGTGCTGCTGACCGTGCGGATCGCGCGAGACTGGAAGCCGGGCACGACCTTCCCGGCGGCGCGGCTGCGCGATGCGGGCGGCTTTGCCGGGATCGACGGGGCGTTCCGCTTCGGGCGCGACGGGATTGCCGAGCGGGCGCTGGAAGTGTCCGAGATCGGCGCGGGGACGTTCACCGTCGTAGCCCCGGCACCGCGCGCCTTTGCCGAGTAAGCGGGTCAGCCCTTGATCCGTCCCGTCGGCAGGATCAGGGGCCAGTCGCCGCCGGGTTCGATACAGGCGGAAATGCCGTAGACGCTGGCGAGGCTCGCCTCCGTCAGCACATCGAGCGGCGCGCCGTCGGCGACCAGCGCGCCGCGATCCATCAGCACCAGCCGGTCGCAATAGCGCGCCGCCATGCCGAGGTCGTGCAGGACGGTGACGACAAGCGATCCGGCGCGGGCCTCGGCCTTGAGCAAGTCCATCACATCGATCTGATGTCCCGGATCGAGCGCCGCCAGCGGTTCGTCCGCGATCAGCGCGGGCGCGCCCACCGCCAGGGCGCGGGCGAGCAGGACGCGGGCGCGCTCGCCGCCGGACAGTTCGGTGGCCACCCGCCCCCTGAGGTGCAGGACGTCGGCACGGGCGAGGGCCGCATCGACCTGCGCCTCGTCCTCCGCGGACAGGCGGGACAGCGGCCCCAGATGCGGCATCCGGCCCAGCGCCACCAGCCGCTCGACCGCGAGCGGCCAGTGCAGCGTCTGGCCCTGCGGCAGATAGGCGATGCGCCGGGCGATCCCGCGCCGGGTGAATTGCCCGCTGTCGACGCCGTCGATCAGGACGGTGCCGCCGTCCCGTTTCACAAGGCCCAGCAGGGCGCGGATCAGGGTGGACTTGCCCGCGCCGTTGGGACCGATGATGCCGACCAGCCGGCCCGGCTCCAGCGCGAGGTCGATGCCGCGTACCGCCCGATAGCGGCCGAGGCGGACGGACAGGCCCTGCGTGCGGATCGTCACCATAGCCGCCGCTCCCGCATCAGGTGGATCAGAAAGACCGGAACGCCGAGCAGGGCCGTCAGCACCCCCAGCTTGAGTTCGCTGCTGGTCGGGATCAGCCGCACGCCGATGTCCGCCAGCGTCAGCAGCACCGCGCCGCCCAGCATCGAGGGTAGCAGGATCGCCGAGGGCGAGCGGTCGGTGAACGGCCGCACCAGATGCGGCACGATCAGGCCGACGAAGCCGATCGCGCCCGACACCGCCACCGCGCCGCCCACGCCGATGGCGACGCCCAGCATCATGCGCAGGCGGGCGTGGCGAAGATCGATGCCCAGCGCCTGCGCGCCATCCTCGCCCAATGTCAGCGCGTCCAGCGTCCGGCCGTCCGCGATCAGCAGCGCCGCGCCGACGGTCACGCAGGGCAGCGCGATCCAGACATGGCCATAGCTGCGGTTTTCCAGGCTTCCCATCAGCCAGCTCATGATCTCCATCGCCGCGAAGGGATTGGGCGAGAGATTGAGCGACAGGCTGATCCCCGCGCCCGCGAGCGTCGCGATGGCGATCCCGGCAAGGATCAGGGTAAGCGGGCTTTCGGCAGGCCCGGCAAGCAGGAACAGCGCGCCGATGCCGATCAGGCCGGTCGATATGGCGAGCGCGGGAAGGAGCAGCGGGTGCATCTGGGCCAGCCCGAAATAGAGCGCGCCCACGGCCCCCAGCGCCGCCGCATTGGACGCGCCCAGCACCGAGGGTTCGGCCAGCGGGTTGCGCAGATAGCCCTGCAACGCGGCGCCCGACAGGCCGAGCATGGCACCGACGATCAGGCCCAGCAGCATGCGCGGCAGGCGCAGGTCCAGGAGGATGGCGCGGGCGACATCATCGCCGCCGCCGGTGAGGACGGCGATGATGCGCGCCGGGGACAGCGGCACCGCGCCGAGGGTCAGGGAACCGAGCGCGGCGAGCGCGGCGAGGGCGACGAGCGCAGGGAGGAGCAGGGGGTGCCGGCGTGCCGTCATGGCTTGCGAACCCGTCCTGTCTCGCTAAACCCGTGCCCCGCACACATCATGCTCCTGCCAAGGCGGGAGCATGGTGGTTCAAGAAGGCGAGAACAAGCGACCCGATGCGGCATGGAAAAATCCTCACGGCCCTCTGCGCCCTCGCCCTCACCGCTGCCGCGCCAGCGCCCGCGCCGCCCCGGCATATCGTCTCGCTCAACACCTGCGCCGATCAATATGTGCTGGCGCTGGCCGATCCGGGGCAGATCGCGGCGCTCAGCCCCTATGGCCATGATCCCGAACTGTCGGCGGCGGTCGGCAAGGCGCGGGCGCATCGCACGCTCAGGCGGCCCGCCGAGGAAGTGCTGGCGATCCGGCCCGACCTGCTGATCGGCTTTCCGATGGGCGGCAGCGTGGCGGGCGCGCCGCCCGGGCAGTGGCGGACCCTGGGTCTGGCGAGCGCGGACAGCTATGCGATGATCCTGATGCAGATCCGGCAGGTGGCGGCGGCGGTCGGGCATGTCGAGCGCGGGGAGGCGCTGATCCGGGCGATGGACCGGGATCTCGCCGCCCTGCCCCGCGCCCGGCGCGGCGGCGTTGCGGCCTATTATCAGCGGCGCGGCTACATGACCGGGACCGGCACGCTGGTCGACGACCTGATGAAGCGGGTGGGCCTCGTCAACCTGGCGGGCAAGCTGGGCAAGCCGTCGCTGTCGCAGCTCTCCTTGGAAGAGATGATCGCCGCCCGGCCCGACTGGCTGATCGTCGAGAGCGGCAGCGAGAAGGTCGTCGATCAGGGGACGGAGATGCTGCACCACCCCATATTGCGCGCCATCCCCCGCATCCGCGTGCCGCAGGCGTGGACCGTGTGCGGCGGCCCCGCCTATGTCGAGGCCGCGCGCAGCATCATGGCGCAGATCAACGCTGCGCCACGCCGGTAGACGGTCAGAAGCGGACACGCACGCCGCCATAGGCCGAGCGGCCATAGGTGCCATAGCCATAGGCCGTGGCGTATCGCGCATCGGTCAGATTGTCGATGCGGCCGTAAATTTCCAGATTCCGCATGATCGGGAAGGACGCGCGGATATTGGCCAGCGCATAGCCGTCGAGCTGGACCCGCACCGGGTCGAAGGTCAGCGGATCGGCGATGATGTCGACGCTGTCCCCCACCATCGTCAGCGTCGCGCCGGTCGACAGGCCGAACGGCCAGACATAGTCCGCCGATACGCTGACCACATTGGCGGCACGGCGCGGCAGGCGCAGATCGGTGTTGCGGTCGCGCGCGTCGATATAGCTGTAGGCCGCGGTGACGGTCAGCGCCTCGACCGGCTTCAGCGTCAGCATCGCCTCCACCCCCGGGCGCGGGTGCGGTCGAGATTGCCGTAGACGAAGGTCGCATTGTCGAAGTCGATCTGGTTGCGCGTGTCGCGGCGGAAGGCGGTGACGGACAGCACCGCCCGTCCGCCGTCCAGCCGCTGGTCGAAACCGATGTCGTAGCTTTTCGACCGTTCCGGCTTCAGGGCGCGATTGCCGCTATAGGTGTCGAAGAGCTGGTAGAGGGACGGCGCCTTGAAGCCCTCCCCATAGCTGGCGCGGATATTGGTCGTGCCGTCATTGGGGGTGTAGTTGGCGTTGGCGCCGAAGGTGGTCGCGCCGCCGAACTGGCTGTGGTCGTCATGCCGCACCCCGCCCGTCACCGACAGGCCGGCAAGGGGCTTCACGACGGCGAGGAGATGGACGCTGTCGATATCGGCGCGGTGGCTTTCCTGCGAACCGAAGCCGTAAAATGCATAGTCCGGGCGTTCATGTTCATAGCCGAAGACCAGCTTGGCCTGGTCCATGGGCTGGTAGACGCCCGCATATTCGAAGCGCAGATTGGTGCCCGAATAGCCGAAGGACGGATCGGCGCCGCGCCGGGGATAATAATCGCGGTCGTTGCGCAGCCAGGTGACGGCGGCGCGGTTGGTCAGCCGGCCGTCGAACAGGGCGAGGTTGACGCCCGCATAGCCGACATACTGGTCCGTCCTGCTGACGTTCGGGCTGTCCATGGGGGCGCCGAAGAAGCTGTCATAGTCCAGGTCGGAACGGATATAATAGCCGCGCAGGTCGAGGCTCAACGTGTCGGTGAAGCCGAGCTTCAGCCGGGCATTGGCCGCGATATTGCTGAGCCCGTCCTTTTCGGTCGCGCCGAATTCGGGCGAAACCGCCGAAATGCCGTCCGTCTTCAGATAGGCGACCCCGACGCCGCCCGACGCGATGCCGCGGCTGCCCGAAATATCGGCCTTGGCATTGAGCGTGTCGGCATAGCCATAGTCGACCGAGGCATTGCCCGCGAACCCTTCCGCAGGCGTGCCGGTCATGATGTTGACCACGCCGCCGATCGCCTGGCTGCCATAGGCGACCGAGTTGGAACCGCGCAATATCTCGATCCGGCGGATATTGCCGGTCAGCAGATTGCCGAAATCATACATGTCGCCGATGCCGCTGGGATCATTCACCTTCACCCCGTCGAGCAGCACCAGCGTCTGGGTCGTTTCCGCGCCGCGCACCGATACGCCCGTGACGCCGCCCAGGCTGCCCGCGCGGTTGACGCGGATTCCGGGGGTCGTCGCCAGCAGGTCGGCGACCTCCACCGTCTGGCGGGTGCGGATGGTGTCGGCGTCGATGACGGTGACGGCCTGGCCCACCTCGTCGCGCGGCTGTTCGATGCCGAGCGCGGTGACGATGATGTCATCGCCCGCCTGCGCCAGGGCGGGGGTCGCCGCCAGCAGCGCGGCGATGGAGATGGTGGTTTTCAACATTCTGTCTGTTTCCTGAGCGCCATTGCGACTTGGCCCAGGGCTTCCGCGCGACGCGGCCGGACAGGGGAAAGGCAAGACGCCAGTGCCCTCCCCCCGCACCGGTGCGGCCCTGCGCCGCCCCCATGTCGCTCAGACGGAAGACACCGTGCCATGGCCGACCCCTGGGCCAGGGCAAGAGCGACCAGACGCCGGCAGGTCTCCTGGCTCGCGGGTCCATGCGGCGATGCACGCCTTCCCGGACCCGATCGTCCAGTGGCCGGGCCAAGCCCCCGTGCATCGCGCTCGCCGCTTACAGTTGCAGGGACAGCAGGGGATTTGCACCCCATTCCCATTTTCAGCCCTATCGAGCACCGGCGCGATCTTCTTCGCGGGCGGAATCTGTCCCCGCCCACGCCGCGCGCCATAGGGGAAAGCACCGGCCATGCCAAGGGGAGCGGAGCGGCCCCTTGCGCGGAGGCCCCGCCCGGTCTTTATGGGGCGGCTGTCAGGGAGGCCGCATGTCCGATCACTTCGCCATCACCGCCGCCGACGTGGAGGACGCCGCACGGGTCATCGCGCCTGCCGCCGTGCGCACGCCGCTCCTTGAAAATGCGGTGCTGAACGAGCGCTGCGGCCGTCGCGTGCTGGTGAAGTTTGAGGGCGCGCAGCATGGCGGATCGTTCAAGTTCCGCGGCGCCTACAACCGGCTGGCGCGGCTGGACGCGGGGCAGCGCGAGGCGGGCGTGGTCGCCTGGTCGTCGGGCAATCATGCGCAGGGGGTGGCCTTTGCCGCGCAGCTGCTGGGCATCCCCGCGACCATCGTGATGCCCGCCGACGCGCCCGCCATCAAGACCGCCAATACGCGCGCGCTGGGCGCGGAGGTGGTGGCCTATGACCGCTTGACCGAAAGCCGGGAGGAGATCGCCACGGCGCTGGCGGCCGCGCGCGGGGCGGTGCTGGTGCCCTCCTTCGACGATCCGTTCATCATGGCGGGGCAAGGGACGATCGGCCTGGAGATCCTGCAGCAGGCCGAAGAGATAGGCGTCGCGATCGGCCAGATATTGGTCAATTGCGGCGGCGGCGGCATGGTGTCGGGGATCGCCACGGCGGTGAAGGCGCGGCGCCCCGGCGTCGCCGTCCATGCGGTCGAGCCGGAAGGGTTCGACGATACGGCCCGATCGCTCAAAAGCGGCAGGCGGGAAAGCGTGTCGCCCGAAGCGCGGTCGATCTGCGACGCCCTGCTGTCGCCGTCGCCGGGCGCGCTGACCTTTCCGATCAACCAGGCGCTGCTGGCGGGCGGGCTGGTGGTCAGCGACGAGGCGGTGCGCGAGGCGATGCGTTTTGCCTTCTCCGCCCTGAAGCTGGTGGCCGAGCCGGGGGGCGCCGTGGCGCTGGCGGCAATGCTGGCCGGAAAGGCGCCGCAGGCCGAGGGGGCGAGCGTGGTCGTGATTTCGGGCAGCAACGTCGATCCCGGCAGCTATGCCCGGATCATCGCGGGTGGGGCATGATGCGGCTGCTGGGCGCGGTGCTGGCCGGGGGGCGATCCAGCCGGTTCGGCAGCGACAAGGCGCTGGCCATGTGGCGGGGGCGAACGCTGCTGGAGCATGCCGTGGCGTCGCTGGCGCCCCATGTCGAGACGGTGGTGATCTGCGGGCGTGAAGGTGGGCTGGCGGATCGGCCGGCGCCGGACATGGGGCCTTTGGGCGGGTTGAACGCCGCGCTGCACCATGCGGCGGAACAGGGTTTCGATGCCGTGCTGACCACCGGATGCGACATGCCGGTCTATCCGGTGGCGCTGGCGCAGGCGCTGCTGGGAGCAGGCCCGGCTGTGCTCAAGGGGCAGCCATTGCTGGGCTATTGGCCCGCTTCGCTCGCCCCGCTGCTCGACGCGCATCTGGCCGGGGACAATAACCGCTCCATCCTTGGCTGGCTGGAGCGGATCGGTGCGCGGTTCGTCGATCGGCCGGAATGGGTGCTGCCCAATATCAACCGGCCGGAGGATCTGGCCGGACTGATCCTCAAGCCCTGATCCTCAGGCCCTGATGGCGACGCCGGCCACCATGTCCGCCGGGACATGCGTGCCCGCGACCGCTTCGCCGATCAGCAGCAGGGTCGGGTCCTCGTCGCTGATCGTCCGCACCAGGAAAGCGAGCGCGGAGAGCTTGCCCCGGATCAGCCGCTCATGGGGCAGCGAGACATTGACCGCGACCATGACCGGCGTTTCGGGATCGCGCCCGGCGGCGATCAGATTGCGGCTGATCTCGCCCGCTGCCGCGCGGCCCATATAGATGCCGAGCGTGCTGCCCGCGCTGGCGAGCATATCCCAGTCCAGCTTCAGCGGTTCGCCAGCCTTCAGATGCGCCGTCACCAGCGTCAGGCCCCGCGCCACGCCGCGCAGGGTAAGCGACGCGCTGCCGCTCGCCGCCGCCGCGCTGGCCGTGGTGATGCCGGGGCAGATGCGGAAGGAGATGCCGTGGGCGGCCAGATGCTCCATTTCCTCCGCCGAGCGGCCGAAGACCGACGGGTCGCCGCCCTTCAGGCGCACGACACGCTTGCCCGCTTTGGCCGCAGCGAGCAACAGGTCGTTGATGCTTTCCTGTGCCTTCGAATGGCGGCCGGAGCGCTTGCCGACGCTGACCCGTTCCACGCCTTGCGGGATCAGGTCGAGCACGCCCGGCCCCACCAGCGCGTCGTAGAAGACGATCTCGGCCGCCGCGATCAGCCTTTCCGCCTTGCGGGTCAGGAGATCCGGGTCGCCGGGGCCTGCGCCGACCAGCCAGACCTGACTGGGGGCGATGAGTTCATTCGGCTGCATGGAGCGTCTCCTGCATGGCTTGGGCGAGGATATTGGCGATGGCGGGGCGGCAGGAGCCGCAATTGGTCCCGGCGCCGAGCGCCTTGCCGATGGCGGCGACATCGACCAGCTGCTGTTCGCGGACGGCGGCGACGATCTGGTTCAAACCAATGTCGAAGCAGACGCAGATGGTTGCACCCTTCTCCGGCCGGCTGCCGGGGCCGCGCGCGGCGAGGACGGAACCGCCCACCCCCTCGGCCTCGAGCTGGCGGATCAGCCAGTCGCGCGAGGGCAGCAGGCCGGTGCGTGTCATGAACAGCACGCCGTTCAATCGGCCTTCGCTGATGGTGGCGATGCGGCGGGTGCCGCGCGAGGCGTCCATGGCTTCCACCCGGTCGCCCTTCGGCAGGAAGGCGTCGAGCCGTGCCGGATCGCCATTGCCCGCAATCTCATAGAGCGCGCCGCCCGGCACGGTGATCCGCGTCGACCAGAGGCAGGGCAGCTTTACCGGCTCGTCACCACGCAGGATCAGGAAGCCCCTCCATTCGGTGGCGACCTTCTCGACGCTGGCGGGGGTAGACTTGAAGCCGGGCTGGCCCGAATGGGGATCGACCAGCGGACGGGGGAGCAGGCCGGTGCGGCCGCCGGTCGACATCTGGTCGGTCCAGTGGATCGGGGTGAAGATTTCACTGGGGCGCTGGCCGCCACTGATCGCCACGCGGAAGATGCTGTTGCCCTGCGCTGTCGAGACGCGGGCGAGATCGCGGTCGGACAGGCCCAGCCGTTCGGCGTCTTGCGGGTGGATTTCGACCAGCGGTTCCTCGCGATGGCGGGCGAGTTTCGACGAAAGCCCGGTACGGCTCATCGTGTGCCACTGGTCGCGATAGCGGCCAGTGTTGAGCGTCATCGGCCATTGCGCGAGCGGCTCCTGGATCTCTATCTGCCTGGTCAGCACCAGCCGCGCCCGGCCGTCCGGCGTCGGGAAGCGGCCTTCGGAGAAGGGCGTTTCGCCGCCCCAGCGGAACGGTTCCATGGCGTCATAGGCATCATTGCCGATGGTGGCCTGTGCCCGCAGGTTGAGCAGGCGCTGGCCGTCATTCCGATAGGCGGTGAGGCGCGCATGTTCGCGCCAGATGTCGGCGGGCCGGTCATAGGCGAAGGCGTTGCGCCAGCCCATGCGGCGGCCGACTTCCTTGACGATCCACCAGTCGGGCTTCGCCTCGCCGGGCAGGGAAAGAAAGGGGCGCTGGCGGCTGACGGTGCGGTCCGAATTGGTGACGGTGCCGTCCTTTTCGCCCCAGCCCGCGGCGGGCAGGCGGACATGGGCGTGGGCGGAGCTGTCGATGTCGGCCATGATGTCCGACACGACGAGGAAGGGCACCGCCTCCAGCGCCTCGCGCACGCGGCCCGCATCGGGCAGCGAGACGGCGGGATTGGTCGCCATGATCCACAGCGCCTTGATCCGGCCTTCATTGACGGCGCGGAACAGGTCCACGGCCTTGAGGCCCGGCCTGGTCGCCATGGCCGGCGCGGCCCAGAAGCGGCCCACCCGTTCGACATTTTCGGGGGTGAAGTCCATGTGCGCCGCCAGCGTCGAAGCCAGCCCGCCGACCTCTCGCCCTCCCATCGCATTGGGCTGGCCGGTGATCGAGAAGGGCGCCGCGCCCGGCTTGCCGATGCGGCCGGTGGCGAGGTGGACGTTGATGATCGCATTCACCTGATCGGTGCCGCGGATCGACTGGTTGATGCCCTGGCTGAATATCGTCACCGTGCGCGGGGTCGCGGCAAACAGCCTGTAGAATTGTTCCAGCAGCACGGGCGCGATGTCGCAGGTCTTTGCCGTGGTCCAGAGATCGTGGCCGGTGCGGATATGGTCCCAGAAACCTTCGGGTGCGCTGACATGATCGCCCAGGAAATCGGGGTCGGTGATCCCTTCCCGATCACACCATGCAAGAAGGCCGTTCATCAGCGCGACGTCGGTGCCGGGCTTAACCGCCAGATGCAGGTCGGCGCCTTCGCAGCTTTCGGTGCGGCGCGGGTCGATGACCACCAGCTTGGTGCCGCGCGCGGCGCGGGCGGCCTGGATGCGCTGATAGACGATGGGGTGGCACCAGGCGGTGTTGGAGCCGACCAGCACGATCAGGTCGGCTTCGTCCAGATCGTCATAGCTGGCGGGCACGACATCTTCACCGAACGCCCGGTTATGCCCGGCAACCGCGCTCGACATGCAGAGGCGCGAATTGGTGTCGATGTTCGCCGAGCCGATAAAGCCCTTCATCAGCTTGTTGGCGACATAATAATCTTCGGTCATCAGCTGGCCGGAGACGTAGAAGGCGACGCTGTCGGGACCATGACGCTCGACGGTTTCGCGGAATTTCCTGGCCACAAGGTCCAGCGCCTTGTCCCAGCTGGCGCGCTTGCTGCCGATCATGGGATGGAGCAGGCGGCCCTGAAGCCCCACCGTCTCACCCAGATGCGTGCCCTTGGAGCAGAGGCGGCCGCCATTGGCCGGGTGCGCCTCATCGCCCCTGATCGTAACCGACCGGTCCCCGGTCGGCGTGGCCGAGATGCCGCAGCCGACGCCGCAATAGGCGCAGGTAGTGCGGATGGCCTGGTTCATACCGATACCTCTTGATCCGATTGGGTAATTGGGTGGAGGTGCGTGCCGCAAGGGATGGCCAGCATGCCCCCTCCACCCCGGTCCCCGCTGAAAGTGGGGACCATATGGCTCATGCAGCCGCCTTCAGCGAAGCCGGACGGGCAATCAGGATGCGACCGCCCTCCTGTTTCACCGCGATGGTCGGCGTGCAGCCCTCGTCCGCGCCCTGCGCCTCGCCCGTCTTCAGGGCGATATTCCAGTTGTGCAGCGGGCAGGCGACGCTGTGGCCGTGGACGATGCCCTGACTGAGCGGGCCTTTCTTGTGCGGGCATTCGTTGACCAGAGCGAAGACATGGTCGTCGCCGGTGCGGAACACCGCGATTTCCTTTGCCCCGGCGATTTGCCCATCCCCGAAACGAATTGTGCGGGCGCCGCGCTGGGGAATGTCGGCCAGCGTTCCGATGTCGATCCAATCGGTCATGTCGTTCACTCCGCAGCGATGACGCCAAAGGGCATTCGGGGTTCAAGCGGCTGGTGCAGTTCTGCATTCGCGCCGGCTGCGCGTTCCGCCCAGGGATCATCCTGAGAGAAGCTCTGCGAATAGAGGAAGCGGGCGCGCAGGGCTTCACGGCCTGTCTCGTCTTCCACGATTCGGCCCTTCACATACTCCACGCCGACGCGCTCGATCCACGGCGCGGTGCGCTCCAGATAGCGCGCTTCCTCGCGGTAGAGCTGGATGAAGGCGGCGCAATAGTCGAGCGCCTCCTGCTCGGTCGAAACCTTGCACAACAGGTCGGTGGCGCGGACATGGATGCCGCCATTGCCGCCGACATGCAGTTCATAGCCTGAGTCCACGCAGACCACGCCAAAGTCCTTGATCGTCGCCTCCGCGCAATTGCGGGGGCAGCCCGACGCCGCGATCTTGAACTTGTGGGGCATCCACGATCCCCAGGTCATCCGCTCGATCTTGACGCCAAGGCCGGTCGAGTCCTGCGTGCCGAAGCGGCACCATTCCGACCCGACGCAGGTCTTCACCGTGCGCAGCGACTTGCCATAGGCATGACCCGACACCATGCCCGCGGCATTGAGGTCGGCCCAGACGGCGGGCAGGTCTTCCTTCCTGATGCCAAAAATATCGAGCCGCTGGCCGCCCGTGACCTTCACCATCGGGGCGTTATATTTCTCGACCACATCGGCGATGGCGCGCAGTTCGGTGGGGTTGGTGAGGCCGCCCCACATGCGCGGTACCACGGAATAAGTGCCATCCTTCTGGATGTTGGCGTGCATGCGCTCGTTGACGAAGCGGCTCTGCTGGTCGTCCTGATATTCGCCCGGCAGCGCGCAGAGCAGATAATAGTTGAGCGCGGGGCGGCAGGAGGAGCAACCGTCCGGCGTCGACCAGTGCAGCAGTTGCATGACTTCCGGGATCGAGCGCATATTCTGCGCCACGATCTCGCGACGGACGTCGTCATGGGTGAAGCTGGTGCATTTGCACATCGTCTTGGGGCCGGACTTGACGTCGTCGCCCAGCACGACCGCCAGCAGATTTTCGACCAGGCCGGTGCAGCTGCCGCAGCTGGCCGACGCCTTGCAGGTGGCGCGCACGGCATCGAGGCTGCCATTGCCCGCCGAAATGCAGGCGACCACCTGGCCCTTGCTGACGCCGTTGCAGCCGCAAATCTCGGCATCGTCCGAGAGCGCCGCAACGGCCGCCTTAGGGTCCAGCGCGCCTCCTCCCGAGGCGAAGGCCTGACCGAAGATCAGCAGGTCGCGAATGTCGGCGACGTCCTCGCCCTTCCGGAGAAGGTCGAAATACCAGCCGCCATCGACGGTATCGCCATAGAGCACGGCGCCGACGATCCTGTCGTCCTTGACGATGACGCGCTTGTAGACGCCGCGCGAGGCGTCACGCAGGACGATGTCCTCGCAACCCTCGCCGCCCGAAAAGTCACCGGCCGAGAAGACGTCGAGACCGGCGACCTTCAGCTTGGTGGACGTCACCGAACCCTTGTAGCCCGTATGCTGATCGGTCAGACCATCGGCGAGGCTGCGGCACATGTCCCAGAGCGGCGCGACGAGGCCGTAGACATTGCCGTCATGCTCGACGCATTCGCCGACCGCGAGGACATCGGGGTCGCTGGTCACCATATGATCGTCGACCTTGATGCCGCGATTGACCTCAAGCCCCGCTTCGCGGGCGAGAGCGGTCGAGGGACGAATGCCCACCGCCATGACCACCAGGCTGGCCGGGATTTCGCGGCCGTCCTTGAGGCGGACGCCCTCGACCCTGCCGTCGCCGTAGATCGCCTCGGTGTTGGCGCCGGTCAGGATGGTCTGGCCACGTCCTTCGAGCGCGGATTTCAGCAGCCAGCCCGCCGCTTCGTCGAGCTGCCGTTCCATCAGCGTGTCCATGAGGTGGATGACCGTGACCTTCATGCCGCGCAGGGTCAGACCATGCGCGGCTTCGAGACCAAGCAGGCCGCCGCCGATCACCACCGCGTCGCCGCCCTTTCCAGCGGCTTCCAGCATGGTGTCGACATCCTTCATGTCGCGGAAGCTGATGACGCCGGGCAGGTCCTTCCCCGGAACCGGGATGATGAAGGGGTCCGACCCGGTGGCGATCAGCAGCTTGTCATAGCCGACGGTGCGACCCGAATGGCTCGTGACGGTCTTTGCGGCGCGGTCTATGGCCGTCACCGGATCACCCGCGATCAGTTCGATATCGTTGTCCGAATACCATTCGCGGCTGTTGATGACGATATCATCGAAGCTCTTTTCCCCGGCCAGGACCGGTGAGAGCATGATGCGGTTGTAATTCACATAAGGCTCTGCGCCGAAGATGGTGACGCGATAGCGATCCTTGTCGCGCGCCAGCAGTTCCTCGACCGCGCGGCAACCGGCCATGCCGTTGCCCACGACCACCAGATGTTCCCGAACATCTTCGGACGGTACGAAGAGTGGCTCCTCGTTCGCCGTTTCCGGTCCGTTGTTCTGAAAATCCATCCCTCGACTCCAGAAAAAGAAAAAGGCCGCCATCCGGACCCCTGGGCTTTGAACCCAAAGGTCTGGATGGCGGCCTTGCCATCATATGCGCCTTGATGACCCGTCCCTGGACCACCGCAGCTATGGAAGAAGGACAACCCTGTCCTTTGCATTGCAGCATATTGGTTTGACGATTCGCGTCAAGCGATTCCTCGTATCGCGATGTATTTTGCGATTGGGGGCGCCTGAGCCTATCGCAAGCGCAAAAAGGGCGGCGGCCTTTCGCGGGCCGCCGCTCCCCCCTCCTGTCCGGTAACCGGGGATAGTCAGATGCGGGCGGCCGTGCTCCAGGTCGTGCGCCAGCGGACACGGACCATCGAGAGGCCCAGGAAAGCCACCAGAGCAAGCGCCGCGAAGATCAGGAAACCGGGCGCGAAGCTGCCGGTGAACTGCTTGGCGATGCCCAGCGACGAGGCGAGATAGAAGCCGCCGATGCCGCCCGCCATGCCGACCAGGCCGGTCATGACGCCGATCTCTTCCCTGAAGCGCTGCGGCACCAGCTGGAACACCGAGCCATTGCCGACGCCCAGCGCCAGCATCGCCGCGACGAACAGGCCGAGGGCCGAGAACAGCGTCGGCGCATAGGCCACGCCCGCCAGTGCCAGAGCGGCGGCGATATAGACCATCATCAGCGCCTTGACGCCGCCGATCCGGTCAGCCAGCGCGCCGCCCATCGGACGGACCAGGGAACCTGCGAACACGCAGCCCGCGGTGCAGTAGCCCGCGACGACCGGGGTCAGGCCGAACTGGTCGGTGAAATAGATGGGCAGCGAAGCGGCAAGCCCCACGAAGCCGCCGAACGTCACCGCATAGAAGCCCATCAGCCACCAGGCGTCGGCGCTTTTCAGCGGGTGGAAATAGTCCACCAGCTTCTTGGGCGCGGGCGCGTTCGGCGAGTTTTTCGCCATGATCATGTAGAGGATGAAGACGATGGCGAGCGGAATGCAGGCGAGGCCCAGCACCGCGTTCCAGCCGAATGCCTTGGCCAGCATCGGCGCGAACAGGGAGGCGAGCACCGTGCCCGAATTGCCCATGCCCGCGAGGCCCATGGCCTTGCCCTGATGCTCGGCCGGATACCAGCGGCTGGCGAGCGGCAGCGCGATGGCGAAGCTCGCCCCGGCAAAGCCCAGGATCACGCCCAGCGCCAGCGTGCCGCCGAAGCTGTTGACCCCCATCAACCAGGCCGTGAACAGGCCGAGGATGACGATCAGCTGGCTGATCGCGCCCGCCTGCTTGCAGCCGATGCGGTCGACCAGCAGGCCGTTGACGACGCGCAAGATCGCTCCAGCCAGCGTCGGCACCGCGACCATCAGCCCCTTTTCCGCCGGGGTCAGCGCCAGCGCCTTGGAAATGGAGGGCGCCAGCGGACCCAGCAGGACCCACACCATGAAGGCAAGGTCGAAATAGAGGAAAGCGGCGATCAGGGTCGGCGTGTGGCCGGCCTTCCAGAAGCTGGTCTGGACTCCCCTTGCTGCGCCCTCTTCCGGGCCATCCCAATAAGCAGTTGCCATGATGAGGTCCTTCAATCCTTGTGAACTGAACACGAAAAAAGCCGCTTCCAGACCCCGTCATCCACGGAATCTGGCCAGCGGCTTTGCTGTCGGATCTGGAGGAGAGCGATATCCCGGCCTTGGGAAGGCTCATCCTGAAAACGCGCTTCGTCGCGCGACTCCTATCTTATCTCGTGATTCGCATCATGTTGCAAGGCACAAAATGGGCGCGGGGCAGAGGCGCCCTTGCGGCGACGCGGAGATGTTTCAGAAGCCGGCGAGGAAATCCTCTATCCTTTCCGGATCGAACACCCGGCCGTCGAAGAAGCGGTCCGGCCCCAGCGTCAGTTCGCCCCGCTTCGACCCCACCGCGAGCGGGGAGGCGACCGCGCCTTCCAGCTTCATGCTCGCCCCCGGCAACGGCACGTCGCTGTCCGCCAGCGCCCGGCGGAAAATGTCGGGCCGGAACACGGCGGCGGCCCGGGCGGCATTGTCGGCACTATGGTCGACCATCTTCCAGCGGACGAGCTGCGAATAGATCCAGAGCGCCTGGCTGCGCCACGGAAAGGGCGTCGCCTCCCGCGAAAAGAGCATGAAATCGGGCATCGTCAGCGGCGCCATGTCGACGCGCGGCACGATTGCGCCCGACAGGCCGCGCAGGATCACCTCCGCGGGCTGATCGACATAGCGCGGACTGGAGAGAAGATGCGCGAGCGGTTCATGATTGCCCGCATCGTCGCACCAGGCCGCAGCCCGCGCCAGCGCGCGGATCAGCCGGTCTACGCCGTCGGGATTCTCCTCCAGCCAGGGGGTGCGGAAGGCCAGCACCTTTTCGACGCCGCGCCGCCAGATGCGCTCGCCGATCGCCACCGCTTCGGCCAGGCCCGCGTCGACCGCCCCGCTGCCCCAGGGTTCGCCCGCGATGAAACCGTCAATCTCGCCCGCGCGCATCGCCTCCACCGTGAGCGAGGGGGGCACGACGCGCAGCATCACGTCGCGGTCCGGGTCGACCCCCGCGCTCGCCAGCCAGTAGCGCAGCATGATCGCATGGCTGGAAAAGCGATGGACGACGCCGATCACCGGCTTGCGCTTCCAAAGCCCGATAGCGGCGGCGAAATCATGCGCGGTGCCGAGCGGATCGTCGAGCCGGGCGACAATGTCCGGGTCCAGCGCCTGGGCGAATTCGCTCGCCATCACCAGCATGTTGCCGTTGACGTTCAGCTTGTAGGGCGCGGAGAGCGGCGCGGCCTGCTGGCTCAATCCCAATGTCACGGCGACGGCGAGCGGCGCCAGCATGTGCGCGGCCTGCACCTGTCCAAAGATCAGCCGGTCCCGCAAGGTCGCCCAGCTGGTGGTGCGGACGAGATCGAGTTTCAGCCCTTCCTCTTCCGCAAAGCCCTTTTCGCGCGCGACCGCCAGCACGGCGGCATCGGTCAGCGGCAGAAATGCGATACGCAGGTCGGTCAAAGCCCCCCTCCCAACAGGTCGCTGGCGGTGATGAGGGCCTGAGCGACGTCCACGATCTTCTTCCCCTGATTCATCGCGCTCGACCGCAGCAGCGCATAGGCGTCGGGTTCCGGGAGGCCGCGCTGGCTCATCAGGATCGACTTGGCGCGGTCGATGATCTTGCGGTCGGACAGCGCCGTGCGCGCCTCGTCCAGTTCGGTCTGGAGCCGGGCGAAGGCGTTGAAGCGCCGCACCGCCAGTTCCAGCACCGGCTTCACCCTTTCCTTGCGCAGCCCGTCGACGACATAGGCGGATACGCCCGCATCGATGGCCGCGCCGATCATGCTTTCGTCCGACTGGTCTACGAACATGGCGATCGGCCGGGCCAGCGCGCGGCTGACCGACAGCATTTCCTCCAGCGTGTCGCGGCTGGGGCTGCCCAGATCCATCAGCACGACGTCGGGCGCCATGCGTTCCAGGCGCGCGACGAAACCACCGCGCGGGGGCACGATATGGATGTCGTCATAGCCCGCCTCGCGCAGTCCTTCCTCCAGGACCGTCGCCCGCAACCCGCTGTCGTCGATGATGACGATTCGCATGCACCCCGCCTTTTCGTCCCTCAGTGGCCGGGATGCTGCGTCGCGTCAATCTGGGTCAGTGGGTTGCCGAAGTGTCCACCCTGCCCGTGGGACGCGGCGCGAACCAGACCAGCGCGCCCGCCAGGAACAGGATCAGGGCCGCCGTGAAGAAGACATGGTTCATCGAAATGACCGCCGCCTGCTGCTCTACCAGATCGGCCAGCACCTGCGGCGTCTGGGCCGGGGTAAAGCCGCTGCCGGCCAATCTGCTGCCGACGCCCGGATCAAGCGAGGACACCATTTCGTTGCGCGCGACGCGCTGGCCATTGCCCCAGCCGGTGAGGACGAGGGAGGTCGAGATCGCGACCGCGAGCGTGCGCAGGAAATTCTGCAGGCCCGCGGCCGAGGCCGTTTCTTCCGGCCGGACCGATCCCAGCGTCAGCGTCGTCAGCGGAATCATGAAGAAGGGCATGGCGAAGCCCTGCACCACCTGCGGCAGCGACAGGGTCCAGAAATCGGCCGTGCTGGTCCAGTTGGCGCGCCACAGCGTGACGAAGCCCATCCATACCACCGCACCCGAAATCATCACGCGCACGTCGACCTTGCCGATGGCCCGTCCTGCCAGGGGCGCGGCGAAGATGGCGGTCATGGCGGTGAAGGACGTCACATAGCCCGCCGCCTGGGCCGTATAGCCCATCGACATCTGCAGCCACTGGGGAATGATCACGATTCCCGCGAAATAGGCCCCGAAGCAGAGCGACAGGGTGATGACGCCGGAGGTGAAGCCGACATGGCGGAACACCCTGAGATTGACGATCGGATGTTCCTCGGTCAGTTCCCAGATGACGAAAGCACTGAAGCCGATCACCGCCAGCACCGCCAGCATCACGATCATCGGATCGGCGAACCAGTCATGATCGCGGCCGATATCCAGCATGATCTGCATGCAGCCGATCCAGAAGACCAGAAGCCCCAGGCCGATGAAATCGATGGGCAGCTTGTGCCGTTCGGTTTCCACCGGGCGCAGCAGCACCAGCGCCGAGAAGACGCAGACCACCGCGATCGGCAGATTGATGAAGAAGATCCAGTGCCAGCTCCAATTGTCGCTGATATAGCCGCCGACGATCGGTCCCACCGCTGGCCCGGCAAGCGTGGTCATCGCCCACACGCCCATCACCCGTCCCCGCGTTTCGGGCGGGAAGATGCGCATCAGCAGGGTCTGCGACATGGGCATGAGCGGGCCGCCGCACAGCCCCTGGCCGATACGGCAGGCGACCAGCATGCCCAGCGTCATCGACATGCCGCAGAGCATGGAGAAAAGGCCGAAGCCAGCCATGCCGTAGGTGAAGACCCGCACCGCCCCGAAGCGCTGCGCCAGCCATCCGGTGAGCGGCACGCAGATCGCCTCCGCCACGGCATAGGATGTGATGATCCAGGTGCCCTGGTCGGGCGAAATGCCCAGATTGCCGGCGATATGCGGGACCGAAACATTGGCGATGGTCAGGTCCAGCACGACCATGAAATTGCTCATCGCCAGCACCAGCCCCGCCAGAAAGCGCTGGCGGGGGGTCAGGGGAAAGGTTTCGGCCGCTTGGGTCAAGGATCGCGCCTTATTTGCCGGACAGGTCGATCTCGGCTTCCATCGAAAGCCCGACCCGCAGCGGATGCGCCGCCAGTTCCTTCGGATTGAGCGCGATGCGCACCGGCAGGCGCTGCACCACCTTGATCCAGTTGCCGGTGGCGTTCTGTGCCGGGATCAGCGCCATGGACGAGCCGGTGCCGCCGGAAAAGCCGACGACCTTGCCGTGATAGACGACATCGCCGCCATAGAGGTCGGAAACGACCTTCGCGGGCATGCCCACCTTCACCCGGCCAAGCTGGCGCTCCTTGAAATTGGCATCGACATAGACCTGGGCGAGCGGAACTATGCTCATGATCGGCGTACCCTGCGCCACGCGCTGGCCCACCTGCACCTGCCGCCGCGTCACCACCCCGTCGATCGGCGCGCGGATGATGCTGCGGTCGAGATCGAGCCGCGCATTGTCGAGCCTTGCCTTGGCGGCCAGCACGGCGGGGTCGGTATCGATGGTCGATCCGCGCACCAGCGCATCGTTGGCGGCCAGCTGCCCGCTGGCGGCGCCGCGCGTGGCCTCCGCCGTGGCCACGCCGGCCTTCGCCTGTTCCAGCGCCGCCTGCGCCGATGCATAGGCGGTGCGCGCGCTGGTCAGTTCCTCACCCGACACGGCGCCGTTGGGGGCCAGCGCCTCGCGGCGCTTGAGGTCGATGCGTGCCCGGTCGAAATCCGCCTGCGCAGTCGCCAGCCGGGCGCGGGCCTGGCTGATATCGGCGCCGCGGGCGTCCACCTGCGCGGCGAGCGAACTGTTGGTCGCGACCGCCTGGCGGAACCGGCGCTTCGCCTCGGCCAGGTCCGCTTCCGCCTGGGCGAAGGCGATACGGGCGTTGGTGGGATCGAGCTTCACCAATATGTCGCCGCGCTTCACCGCCTGGGTGTCGCTCACCAGCACCTCGACCGCCTGCGCGGAAATCAGCGGCGTCACCTGCGCGATCTCCGCATTCACATAGGCATTGTCGGTGCTGACATGGTTGCGCCCGACCAGCAGATACCAGATGCCGTAGAGACCGGCGGCCACCAGGACGGCCAGCGCCAGCCGCACCAGCCATTTCTTGCGCGTTTCCTGGCGCTGCGCGGCGAGATCGTCGGCCTTGCCGGTCTCGGCGGAAAATTCGGGCGTGGCGTCAGCCATGGGGCAGTTCCTTAGCGATGGCATCGCTGGCGGCGAAACCGCCGCCCAGCGCGCGAATCAGGGCAATGTCGAGCGTGAAGCCGCTGGCCTCCAGCTCCGCGACGGACTGACGCGCGGCCAATAGCTGGTCCTCGACATTCAGCACGTCAAGATAGGTGTTGAGACCGCCTTCATAGCGCTGGCGGACAATGGCATAGGCCTCCTCCGACGCGGCCAGCGCCGATCGGGCATCGGCCAGCCGCTGGTCGAGCGCGCGGCGCCCCGTCACCGCATCGGCCACCTGCTGATAGGCGCCGAGCACGGTCCGGTCATAATTCGCCACCGCCTCGTCATAGGCGGCGCGCACGCCGCGATACTGGCCGCTCAATGCGCCGCCGTGGAAGATCGGCAGGCTGACCGCCGGTCCCACATTGCCGAACAGCGAATCCTTCTTGAACAAAGTGTCCGTGAAGGGGCTGGGCCCGCCGGAAAAGGCGCCCGTGGCGGTATTGAACAGCGTATTATAGCCCAGCGACTGCACGCCGATCATCGCGCTGAGGCGGATGGCGGGGAAGAAATCGGCGCGGGCGACCTTGATCCGCTTCGCCGCCGCCTCCGTCCGCGCCAGCGCGGCCGCGATATCCGGGCGGCGCGCGACCAGATTGGTGGTGACATCGGCGGGCAGCCCCAGCGGCGTCAGCGCGCCCAGCTTCGGCCGGGCGATGGCAAGGCCGCGATCCGGCCCCGCGCCGATCAGCGCCGCGATCTGATGCTGGCGGATGGCGATGGCCTGATCGGCGGCGGCCAGTTGGGCGCGGGCGGACGATACGGTGGCGTCGGCCTGCCGCTCGCTGCCGCGGGTCTCGAGGCCGTTGGCGCGCCTTTGGGAGACCAGCTTCTGGCTGGCGGTCCGGATTTCCAGCGCGCGCGCCAGAATCTCGCGGTCGGCATAGAGCCTGGCCAGATCGGCATAGGCGTCGGCCACGCCCGTCGCGAGCGCCAGCCGGGCCTGCCGCGCGTCGATCTCGGCCGCCTGCGCATCGGATGTCGCCGCCGCCAGCGCGGCGCGGTTCCGGCCCCACAGGTCAAGGTCGAAGCCGAAGTCCAGCGCGACCTGACCGGTGCCCAGCCAGCCCTTGGGCACGAATTCCTTGGGCATGCCCATATTATAGCTGGATTTGGTCGCTCCGCCCCTGGCGTTCAGGTCCACCGAGGGCAGCAGCGGCGCGCCGGCCTGCTGCGCGGCGGCGCTGGCCTGGCGAAAGCGGGCGACGGCGGCGGCCACATCGGGCGAGCCCTTCAGCCCCTCCTCGATCAACGCGTCGAGCTGGGGGTCGCCATATATTTTCCACCAGCCTTCGGACGGCCAGTCGGCATTGGCGGCCTGGAGGCTTTGCTGCGCGTCGATGCTGGCGGGCGCGCGCACGACCGGCTTGGGCCCGAGATCGGGGACCGCCGCGCAGGCGGACAGCAGCATGATGGACGTCATGAACGTCCCGGCGCGAAACTTTGCGGGAGGCCGAATCAGCAAGCGACTCACGGACATAACAAACCGTACCAAAGAGTATGAAATTGGCCTTTGCGCCCGATGCGAATCCTTGTCAACAGAAATAGCGTACTATATGGTACGATTTTATGACAGCGATCGATTCCCCTCCTCTCACCCGCCGGGAAGCGCGGCGGCGCGACCGGCGGAGGGCGATTCTGGAGGTGGCGGGCCAGTATTTTCTGGAAAATGGCTATGCCGCCACGACCATGTCGGCCATCGCCGCGAAGATGGGCGGATCGAAGGGGACGCTGTGGAGCTATTTCCCCTCCAAGGAGGAATTGTTCTCCGCCTGTCTGGACCACCGGACGACGGCCTATCGCGAGCAACTGGCGGAAATGCTGGATTCAGGCGACGATCTGGCGGCTACGCTGTTCCGGCTGGGGATGAACCTGCTGGAGAAGGTCACCTCTCCCCCGGCCATCGCGCTGCACCGGCTGGTCGTGGCCGAAGCAGGCCGATTCCCGGAAATGGGCGCGATCTTCTTCGAACATGCGCCGCGTCACACGCGCCTGATGATAGCCGCCTTCCTGGAACAGGCGATGGATCGGGGGCTGTTGCGCCGGGCCGATCCGGAACTGGCCGCCCGAACCTTCATGACGCTGATGATGTCGGGCTGTCACCAGCTGATGCTGATGGGGCAGGTCGACCGGCCGACACCGGATCAGATCGAGAAGGACGTGACCTTTGCGCTCGATTGCTTCCTGCATGCCTATGCGCCTGAGCCGCACGGGGCGCGTTAACCATTTCTTTGCGCGACGATCCTAGGCTTGCGGGAGACCTGAAGGTGGGACGCCATGTCATTTTGGAAGCGCAATGCGAGTCGCCTGTTCCCGAGCGAGCAGATGCCGGAGGCCGGACGAACGGCGCGGCGCTTGCGCGTGCTGCTGATCGATGAGGATGCCACCGCGCGTGCCGTGATCGCCCGGCGCCTGTCGCATATGGGCTATGATGTGGCGCTGACGGAAAATGGCTTTACCGCGCTCACCATGCTGGTGGCCCGGCCGGTGGACGTCATCCTGATCGACATGGCGCTGACCCTGCTTCCCGGCATCGCCACCATGCGCAAGATCAGGGCGGCGGGCCTGGCCGACAATGCCTGTTTCGTGATGATCGGCGGACGCAATGATGCGGTTTCCGCCGTCGAGGCGCTGGAGGCCGGTGCCGACGACCATATCGTGAAGCCCTATGATTTCGAGATTCTCGATGCGCGGCTGCGCCATCTGTGCGCGCGCGCCGAGCAACTGGGCACATTGACCCGCCACAATGCGGAACTGGACGCCCGCATTGCCCGCCGTGCGCTGGAACTGGGGGAAACGCGCGACGCGCTGGCGGAAATGCAGGCCGACCGGGCGCGGCTCGTCTCCTCGATCCAGGCGCTGCATGACGAGATTGCGCGGCTCAACGCCGCGCGCCACTGACCCGGTCGCTTCCGCCGCCTATTTCAGCCATTGCGTCGCGGCGAACCAGCCACTGATCCCCGCCGCCATGGCGATGCAGACGCCGACCACGCCCCAGAAGGCCCAGGGCGCATGGGCGAAGGGAATGCCGTCGACATTCATGCCGAGCAGGCCGGTCAGGAAGGTCAGCGGCAGGAACACCAATGCGACGACGGAAATGATCAGCGCCTGCCGGTTCATCTGTTCGGCGCGCAGGTCGGTGAGTTCCTCATGCGCCAGCGCAGAGCGTTCGCGCACCGCCTCCAGCTCCTCCGCCATGCGGGCGCAGCGGTCGGCGGCTTCCTGCAGATGCAGCCGGTCGTCGGGCTCGAGCCAGGGGGCATCCGCCGCCGACAGCCGCTCCAGCGCCTGCCGCTGCGGCGCGATGAAGCGGCGATAGCTGATCGCCGTCGCGCGGATTTCCGACACGCGGCGCCGCGCTTCGGCGGGCCCATGCTCGGTGAGCGCGCTTTCGATCTCATCCAGCCCGTCGCCGAGGTCAGCGACTTCCGGGTCCAGCGCCTCGGTGATCTGCTGCGCGAAGGCGGCGATCAGGTCGCCGGGATCGCGAATCCTGCCCGCCAGCATCTGCGCCACGACCGGCTCCATCGCCGCGAGCGGGCGATAGCTGACGGAAATCACGCGCGCCTCCTCCGCCCAGAGGCGGATCGACACCAGAGGATCGCCAATGCCGTCATCGGTCGCGCCCAGGCCGCGCAGATTGACCAGCGCACCATGCGCCATCAGCGTGCAGCGGGGCCGGGTTTCCTGGGCCAGCAGGGCCGAGAGCGCCGCTTCGGGCATATGGTCGCAGCGGGAGGCGACGGCGCGGGCATCCTCCCGCCAGCCATCGGCATGAACCCAGCTGAACGGCGCATCGCTCGTCCGCTCGCAAAAGGCGTCGAGCGAGACTTGCTGCGCCTGGCCGCCGTCGAAGAGGAACACCCGGCTTATCGGACCATCTCCAGCCAGAGCGACAGCCCCTCGCCCGGTTCCTGGGGGAGCGAAGCCGCCGCGATGCGCACGGCATCGGCCCTTGCCCGGTCGAGGATCGCGGCGGGCACGTCCGGTGCATGGTAGAGGCGATCCGCCTCGCCCAGCAGCCGGGCGGCGCGCAACGTCAGATCGTCGGGATCGGCGGAGAGCAGCCGGATCACTTCCAGCCGGTTCGTCGCCCCATCGGCGCCTTCCGCCAGCCAGTCCGGCACCGCATCGGCCGCCTTGTCCGACAGCGGATCGATCGTCCCGCCCGCCATCAGCCCGGCATCGATCGCGCGCCGCCGCGCCGCCGCATCGGGCCAGCGTGCGCGGATCGCGCTCCGCGCATCGTGCAGCGCCCTCGCCAGCGCGCCCAATCGCGCGGGCAGCAACACCTCGATCCGTTGCCGGAGCGCCTTGGCCAGCCCGGCCGACGCGCCGCCCGTGCCGATGGCGATCAGCACCGGCTCACGATCGACGATGGCGGGCAGGGTGAAGTCGCAAAGGTCGGGCCTGTCGGTGGCGTTCACCCATATGCCGCGTGCCTGAAGCCGCGCCACGGTCGCCTCGTCGCCGTCGGAGACGATGGCGAGCGCGGCGGCTTCGGATTCGCCGACGATCCGCGCGCCCGCCCGTTCGAGCAGGCGCCGCTTGGCGTCCGCCGCCTCGCCCCCGCCGGTCAGGATGACGGCCCGCCCTTGCAACCGCAGAAAGACGGGCAGGCTCTGCATCAGTCCTGCACGCCCTCAGACGCGATCCAGGCCGGAATGCTGTCGCCCTGGATCAGCGCCTCGATCGGCGGGCGGGCGCGGACCACGGCCCATTTGTCGCCCGACACCAGCACCTCGGGGGTCAGTGCGCGGCTGTTATAGGTGCTCGCCATGGTCGCGCCATAGGCACCCGCGGTCATGAAGGCGACCAGATCGCCCGCACCGACCACGTCCATGTCGCGGTGCATGGCGAAGGTGTCGCCGGTCTCGCAGACCGGGCCGACGACATTGGCGGGGGCGCGGTCGCCGCTGGGATGGACGGCGCGGATATCGTGCCAGGCATCGTAGAGGCTGGGCCGCAGCAGGTCGTTCATCGCCGCGTCGACGATCACGAACGGCGCCTGCGCGCCCTGCTTCACCCGCACCACCTGCGACAGCAGCACGCCCGCATTGCCGACGATCAGACGGCCCGGCTCGAACATCAGGCGGACATTCCAGCCCTGCGTCACCCGCGTCACCATCGCGCCATAGTCGGCGGGGCTGGGCGGCAAGGGCTGGGAGGGATCATAGGGCACGCCCAGCCCGCCGCCGAGGTCGGCGGTGCGAATGTCATGGCCTTCGCCGCGCAGCTTCCCGATCAGGGCACCGACCTTGATGAAGGCGGCTTCCAGGGGCTTGAGGTCGGTGAGCTGGCTGCCGATATGCACCGCCACGCCCTGCACGTCGAGGCCGGGCAGGTCGCGGGCGGCGGCATAGCTGGCCAGCGCCCGGTCATAGGGAATGCCGAACTTGTTTTCCGACTTGCCGGTCGAGATCTTGGCATGGGTGCCCGCATCGACATCGGGATTGATGCGGTAGGCGACCGGGGCCTTCTTCCCCATGGACAGCGCCACTTGGGAGAGCATTTCCGCTTCCGGCTCGCTTTCCAGATTGAACTGGTAGATGCCCCGTTCCAGCGCGATCCGCATTTCATCCGCCGTCTTGCCGACGCCGGAAAAGACGATGCGGTCGGCCGGAATGCCCGCCGCGATGGCGCGCAGCAATTCGCCCGCCGACACGACGTCAGCGCCAAGGCCCAGCCTGGCCAGCGTCGCCAGCACGGCGGCATTGGGATTGGCCTTCACCGCAAAGGCGATCAGCGGATCGTCGAGTTGCGACAGGCCATCGCGGAACACGCCGACATGCCGGGTCAGGGTCGCGGTCGAATAGATATAGACGGGCGTGCCGACCTGGGCCGCGATGTCCGCGACCGGCACCTGCTCCACCAGCATGGCGCCGTCGACATAGGTGAAATGGTCCAAGGCTTTATGTCCTAGAGAATCTTATTGGGGGTCGCTCTCGGGCGGCAGGTCGAACTGGTCGTCGCCGCGCACCTTCGACTGGGTCAGCAGTTCGACATTGCGTTCCGGCCGCGCCTGGATCGAGGGCGTGGTCAGTTGCGCCGCCGTCGGCGCCGTCGCCGCGCCCACCGGCACGGCAGGCAGGCGCTGGCCCTGCACCGGCTTGAGCGGCTGACGGCCGCCGCAGGACGCCAGCGCCAGCGCCAGCGCGGCGAGTGCAAGTCCCCTGGCGATCCGTGCCCTCATCATTGCTTCTCCCTCGCCTCGGCGATCCGCGCCCGCACCTGATCGGGCGCGGTGCCGCCGTGGCTCCTGCGGCTGGCGACCGAGGCATCGACCGTCAGCACTGCATAGATACGATCATCGATCCGCGCATCAATGGCCTTCAACGTCTCGATCGGCAGATCGGCCAGTTGCACGCCAGCCGCTTCCGCCGCCGCGACCGCGCGCCCGGTGATATGATGCGCCTCCCGGAAGGGGATATTGCCCTCCCGCACCAGCCAGTCGGCAAGGTCCGTCGCGGTTGCGAAGCCGCTCTCCGCCAGCCCACGCATCCGGTCGGTGCGGAAGGTGACGGTCTCGATCATCCCCGTCATCGCCGCGATGGAGAGGCCGAGCAGGTCATGCGCCTCGAACACCGGCGGCTTGTCGTCCTGCATGTCCTTCGAATAGGCGAGCGGCAGGCCCTTCATCGTGACGCAGAGCGCGTTCATGCAGCCCATGATCCGCCCGGCATGGCCGCGCACCAGCTCGGCGGCGTCGGGATTGCGCTTCTGCGGCATGATCGAGCTGCCGGTCGAATAGGCGTCCGGCAGCTTCACGAAGCCGAAGGGCTGGCTGGCCCAGATGATGAACTCTTCGGCAAGGCGCGAGAGGTGGAGCGCGACCTGGGTCGCCGCCATCAGATAGTCGAGCGCGAAGTCGCGATCCGACACGCTGTCGAGGCTGTTGTCGGTCGGCTTGGCGAAACCCAGTGCCGCCGCCGTCGCGTGGCGATCGATCGGGAAACCCGTGCCTGCGAGCGCCGCCGCGCCCAGCGGGCATTCGTTGAGCCGGTCGCGCGCATCGGCAAAGCGGCTGCGGTCGCGGCGGATCATCTCATGATAGGCCATGAGGTGATGGCCCAGCGTCACCGGCTGCGCCGACTGGAGATGGGTGAAGCCCGGCATCACCGCATCGGCATGTTCTTCCGCGCGGGTCAGCAGCATCGCCTGCAGGCCGGAAAGCCCGGCCTGTACCTCATCGATGGCGTCGCGCACCCAGAGGCGGAAATCGGTCGCCACCTGATCGTTGCGCGAGCGCGCCGTGTGCAGCCGCCCCGCCGCCGGACCGATCAGTTCGGCCAGCCGCGATTCCGTGACCATATGGATATCTTCCAGGTCGAGATTCACCGGAACGCCGTTCGCCTCATATTCAGCGGCGATCCGGTCCAGACCGGTGGAAATCGCGTCAGCATCGGCCTGCGCCACGATGCCCTGGCTGGCGAGCATCGCGACATGCGCCTTCGATCCGGCGATATCCTGTTTCCACAGACGCTTGTCGAAGGGGATGGAGGCATTTATCTCCCGCATGACCGAAGCCGGACCGGCCGCGAAGCGTCCGCCCCACATGCTGTTGGAGCCTACCCCCGTGAGATCTTCCCCGTTCCGATCTTCCTTGCCCTGCGTAATGTCACTGCTCCTGCTGGCTGGCCTTGGCGCGTGCGATAAGCAATCGCCGCCCTCTGGGCAAGGTCCGAACGCCAGCGAGGAGGCGACCGGGCCATCCCGGAGCGGCGCCGGCAAGGGGGGAGAGTTCAGCTATACGCTCGACAGGTCGAAGGCGGGAAGCCCGGCGCCGGACTTCACCTTCCAGAATCCGGACGGCAGCGACGCGAAACTCAGCGACTTTGCGGGCAAGCCGATGCTGGTCAATCTGTGGGCGACATGGTGCGCGCCCTGCGTGGCGGAGATGCCGACCCTGGACGCGATGGCGGCGGACTATGGGAAGAAGGGCCTCGCCGTCCTCACCATATCGCAGGACAGCCAGGGCGAGCAGGTCATCAAACCCTTTTTCGAGAAGCACCCCCTGCCCCATCTCAAGGGCTGGATCGATCCGGAAAACCAGTTCGGCTTCCACTATAAGAGCGGCATGTTGCCGACGACGGTGATCTATGACGCGCAGGGCAAGGAAATGGTGCGGGTGATCGGCGCGATGGACTGGACCAGCAAGGAAGGCCGGGCGCTGATCGGCGCGGCGCTGGCGAGTTGAGGGGCTGCGCGGCAACCGGGCATCGACCCTTTCGCCGGACCGGCCTGCCAAGACGAAATGAGACCAGAAATCCGCCATCCCCCAATGGTTGCAAAATGCGTCCGGCAATTTCCGGTACATTCCAGCAGCAGGGTGCTCCGCAACATAACAGAAGAGTTCGATTCCACGTGGAAATGAAATAGAAACATTGCATTTTTCTTTAATTTTTGTGCAATGCAATGGAGGTTTTGTTCCGCAAGCTCGTTGATCCCCCTGTCATGTAAAATGCAAACAGGGGGCATGGAATGACAAGATTATCCGCTCTTCGCCTTTCACTTATATTGGCTTCATCATGGTCCGCCTGCGCCATGGCGCAGGACGCCGCCCAGGCACCGCAGTCCGATGAGGGCGGCGCCATCATCGTCACCGGCACCCGCGCCGTCGGCATGCAGGCCGCCGAAAGCGCGGCGCCGATCCAGGTATTGAGCCAGGAAGCGATCAGCCATGTCGGCCAGCCGAACCTCAACCAGGTGCTGACCCAGATCGTTCCCAGCTTCACCGCCCAGACGCAGGGCACCGACCTTTCCAGCTTCTCCCTCTCCGCCCGCCTGCGCGGCCTCAGCCCCAACCACACACTGGTGCTGGTCAACGGCAAGCGCCGCCATGGCAACGGCATCCTTCAGGTCATTTCCGGCGCGTTCCAGGGTTCGGCGGCGCCCAGCATCGACCTTATTCCGCCCGACGCCATCGCCCGCGTCGAAGTGTTCCAGGAGGGCGCGGCCGCCGTTTACGGCACGGACGCGATCGCGGGCGTCATCAACTTCATCCTCAAGGACCAGAATGAAGGCGGCAGCTTCAAGGTCACCGGCGGCCAATATTATGACAGCGAGGGCGAACTCTTCTCGGTCTCCGGCAATATGGGCTTCAAGCTGGGCGAGGACGGCTTCTTCAATCTGAGCCTGTTCCATCGCCGTCAGGATTACACCACGGTCGGCACCGGCCAGGTCCAGATCACCAGGCCGGACGGCACGTTGCAGCCCAACACGCCCGCCCAATGGTCGAACCTGGCGGGAGACGCGCTATCAGGCATCAATGGCGGCCAGCCCAAGACCTATCTGACCGAAGCCTTCTACAATATGGGCTATGATTTCGGCGGGGTCGAACTCTACAGCTTCGGCGATTATGCTCGCCGCATCGGCTATGCCAAGCAGGGCTACCGCCATCCCAAGCGCATCTGTTACGAAACCGGCAATCTGGGCGGCGCCATCACCCCCGCCGCCTATGATCCCAATATCTGCTACGGCAACACCGGTACCTGGGGCATGGTGCCGCTGCAGCATGTGATCGAGGACGAATACAGCTTCACCGTCGGCGCCAAGGGCGAAGTGTCAGGCTGGAACTATGACCTGAGCACCACCTATGGCTATCAGAAGGACGAGATCTGGACGGAATCGTCGGCCCATCGCGAGGTCTGGCAGGAAAGCTATGCCGCGTCGCTGCGCGGCATCGGCCAGCCCAACACGGTGGACAAGGCCTATGACGGCGGTTTCCGCCTGAGCCAGACCACCGTCACCGCCGACGTCCGCAAAGAATTCGAAATGGGCCTGGCCGGCCCGCTCACCTTCGCCTTTGGCGGCGAGTATCGGCGGGACACCTATGAGATCGTCGCGGGCGATTATTATTCGACCTACAAGACCGGCGTTCAGTCCTTCCCCGGCTACAAAGCGACCGACGCGGGCAAGTTCCGCCGCAGTTCGCGCGCCGGTTATATCAACCTGATCGCGGAGCCGGTCGAACATTGGTCCATCGACCTTGCGGGCCGTTACGAGGATTATACCGACTTCGGCGACACGACCATCGGCAAGATCACGACCCGCTACGACTTCAGCGACGCCTTCGCGCTGCGCGGCACCGTCAGCACCGGTTTCCGCGCGCCGACGCTGGCGGAACAGAAATATTCGACCATCAACGTCGGCCCGACCAGTGCCATCGCGCAGCTTCCCGCCGGCACGCCCGCCGCGGCATTGCTGGGTTTCAACGCGCTGAAGCCTGAAAAGTCGAAGAACTTCTCCGCCGGTGTCGTACTGCGGCCCGTACCCAAGCTCGCAATCACGATCGATGGCTATATCATCAAGATCAAGGACCGCATCACCGGCACGGCCGCGCGCAATGCCGTTCTCAACGGCGTTGCGCAGCCGGGCGGCGCCGACATATTGAACGCCCTGAACGCGGCGGGCATCGTGCTGGACAGCGCGCTGTTCACTAACGGCACGATCGGGGTGTCGAGCTTCACCAACGGCATCGATACCCGCACCTGGGGCATCGACTTTTCGGCGAGCTATCCGGTCGCGCTGGACTTCGGTGTGCTGAACCTGTCGCTGACCGCGAATTACAACAAGACCAAGATCACCAACAACAAGGTCGGCTATCCGATCTTCAACGCAGCGTCCGAAAGCAATATCGAACGGTCCAACCCGGATTACAAGATCGTCGCGGGTGCGCTGTTCAAGAGCGGGAAATTCTCGCTCAACCTGCGTGAAACCTTCTACGGCAAGACCAGCGTTCTGGTCCGTCCCGCCTTCACGCCCGCCGGTGGCTTCATTCCGAACGGCGGCTTCCTGATCGCGGACGGCGCCCTCGTGAACGGTGTGAATGCCAACCAGCTCTATTTCAACGGCGTGGTTAAGGCGACCGCGCTGACCGATCTGGAGTTGGGCTACGAGTTCACCGATGCAGTGACCTTCTCCGTGGGGGCGAACAACCTGTTCAACAAGCGGCCGGAGGTGCCCGCGCTGATGCAGGGCGTCACACCGGCGGCGGGCGTCTCGCCCTATGTCAACGGGGCGGGCGCCTATAACGCCTATTATGGGCATGGTCCCTACGGCACTTCGGGCGGCTATTATTACGCCCGCCTCGACTTCAAGTTCTGAAGCGTCACGAAGGAAGGGCCGGTTCTGCAAGGGACCGGCCCTTTTCCATGTCTGAACTGCCGGAGTGGCCCCATGAAGAAAGCTGCCGTCCTCGCCCTGCTCCTGAGCGCCGCCCCCGCTCTCGCCCAGTCGCCCGCGCCCGCCCGGCTCCCCTTCTCTCCTGCGGTGCGCGCGGGCGATCTGCTCTTCATCTCCGGCCAGATCGGACAGGTTCCGGCGGGCATGGACCCGCACAAGGAGGGCTTCGATGCCGCCGTCGACGGCGCGATGGGCAGCATCGGCAGGATATTGAAGGATAATGGGCTGGACTTCGGCCATGTCGTCAAATGCACGGTGATGCTGGACGACATGGCCGACTGGCCGCGCTTCAACGGCCGGTACCTGCGCTATTTCGAAGGCCAGCGGCTCCCCGCCCGCAGCGCCTTCGGCGCGGACGGGCTGGCGATGGGCGCTCCGCTGGAGATCGAATGCATCGCCAGCTTCCGATGATGCCGCGGCTTGGTTGAGTCGTCGGGAATCGGCCGATAGTGTTGAAGAAGTCCGTAATTGTCAGTCTCTAACGTTGGGGCGAAGTCGGCTCCCCGTGTCACGCTGGGGCAATAGCCGACTGGATCGGAATGAGTTTCGCGAGCTTGCGTAGGTTCTGGGCTGTGGCTGCGAGGTGGAACTCATCTTTTGCGCCATTTGGTCCTCGTAGGCGCAAGCGATCAAGCTTCAGGATACGCTTGAGATGGGCGAAGAGCATTTCGACCTTCTTTCGTTCGCGCCGGGATGTGACATAGGCGTCGGTCTGGGACAGATCCCTTGCCAGGTCTCGCGCGCCTTCATGGATTGACCGTGCGACCTTGCGCATGGGCTGTCCCGGGCAGCATTGGGGCTTGAGGGTGCAGGCGTCACAGTCATGCTTGCTGGCGCGATAGCGCATGAAGCCGTCCTTATCGACGCTTGGTCTGGGGTCGGCATAGTTCCGGCGATGCTGCACCAACTGCTTGCCGCCGGGGCAGATATAGACGTCGCGCTGATGGTCATAGCGGAACGCTGTGCGATGGAAGCTATCGGTGCGGCGACCCGCATGGTCGAAGACGGGAATATGCGGCTCGATGCCCCGCTCATGGACGAGCCAGGCAAGATTGGCCGCATCGCCATAGCCTGTGTCGGCCGCCAACCGCTGGGGCCAGATGCCGAAGCGTTCCTGCGTCCTGTCGATCATCGTTCGCTGCGCCGTCACCTCGGCCTGACGGATAGCGGTGCTGGCCTCCACATCGACGATCACGGCATGAGCCAGATCAATGAGATAGTTGGTGCTATAGGCGAAGAAGGCTTGCCCGCCATGGGCGCCGGTCCAGCGGGCAGCAGGATCGGCAGGCGACAGATATTTGGGCGTGACGGGCGAAGCTGCGCCGAAAGCTGCTTCGTCAAGGACCTCCAGATACTCCCGGGCAGCATGATTGACGATGTCCGGTGGCAGCCCTTCATCGCCAGGGACGCC
>NZ_JAKUJY010000031.1 GCF_022664535.1 Sphingobium trunci
AACGGCCAGTCGCGATGCAAGTTGGACCCAGGCCCTAACGCGCCGGACGATACTTTCGTCCTTGATACCCCATGTCCGCCGCAACAATCCAAAATGTGTCATGGAAGCCTTTTGCGTTGCTCGTTGTGCCTCCCCTGAAAACATAGTCGCCGATTTGCACTGGTAGTGGGCGCACCCTCTGAGTCCATGGGGCGTTCAGTTGATTGGCGCCCCAATCCCTTTCCGCTTGCGAACTGCCGGGAGCGACAATCTCTATCATCCGGATGATGAAGGCGCTTCGGTTCTTGACCGGGGTATAAGGATCGACGTCGGGACCGTTCAAAACAATCTCCTTCAGTGCCCCGCCTGAGCCTAGGAAATAAGTAGCAAATCGACCGCGCGTTGCGTCCTCATAATTTACTTCCTTCATTCCGCGATACGTCGGTCCTTGCGGAGTTGCTGTTGATCGTTTCAGGTCACCGATTCCGATATGCCGCCTTGCAGCTTCCACTAACGCTTGGGCAGTTTCTTCGCCTGCCGGCTCGGTAATAGCGGCAGCCGGTGCAGGCAGCCTCGCCAAGCACTCATAGTCGTCGCTGAGAAATCCCGAACGGCCTGGGATCAATCTATATTCGTTGTTGCACCTCTCATCAGCAACATTCTCGGCATCGGAACGAGCATCCCACTCAACAAAACTTTTCGGGTAGCGGTTCGCGGGATGACTGCATCCACCAACGGCCGTCAGCATCAGCAATAAAATAGTTGGTCGCATCCTCGATATTTGCCTCCGAAACGCGCGCTTTCACAACGAAAATCGAACGAGCCCGTAGGCCCAATAATTGTCCGCTAACTGGAAACGGAGCCAACGCCTTCAATGGCAACAACTGGTCGTCAACGAGCCTTCCGCTTTGGCTCTGTTACTTTCTTCGGCCATAGGAGAACCGCAAACATAGCCGCCATCGTTGCTGTGCCTGTCATGATCAGTGGCACCGAGTAATTTGAATGCACGGATCCCGCGGCGAACATGATAATTCCGGTTCCGATGGACAGGAGTGCCGAAGGCTTATGCCGATAGGTTTTGAGGAATGGCGAAGCCCAGACTGCTTGTGCCCACAGCAGCAATGGCACAAATAGGGCAATCCAACCTCCCGTCACGCTCAAATCCTTTCGTCGTCCATGACGTTGCGATTATGTCTGCTTGTGGGTGGGGCGGCAAGCGGGGGTATTGGCAACTAGTGGTCGCGTGCCGCTGGGCAGTTTTCCAATCCCGAATCCGACCAGCGGGTTATCGGCGGCGCGAGATGATTCGCAGGCCGGGAGCGACGATGCTGGGTGGGAAACGGACATTAACGACGTGGCCAAAGCCACAAGATACCGAGCGTGACCGTCACCAGCCAAATCAGAATGATCGCAATCAGGCCAGCCCTAGAATTAGGCTTTTGCTGCTCGACTGCCTTCGCGCGAAGGTCAATCATGACATCGTCATCGATGAGCCACACCACAGCGATGATGCCGAGCGGCACTATCAGAAGGTCGTCGAGAAGGCCGAGGACTGGGATAAAATCAGGTATGAGGTCCACGGGAGAAAACGCGTAGGCGGCAACTACTGCTGCGAGGGTCTTGGCATACCACGGCACTCGCGGATCGCGAGCAGCCAGCCAAAGGGCGATCACGTCACGCTTAATATGTCGCGCCCAGTCCTTGAGCGTTTTTATTCTCGTTATCGTCATGGCCGCAATATGGGATAATGGATAATGACCGCAAATGGTCGATTTTGCTCGGGCAGTTTACCCGCCAGTAACCGGACCAGCCACATTTTGCCGGGCGACGCAAGGAACGCCTCCTGACAATGAGGGTTAATGGCGATTTCATCCAATCCGACTCAGCTGTAGCAAGCGTATCGTAGCAAGTGCGACCCGAAGGCTCTGGCAACAGAGACTTTCTCTAGGCCCGTCAGCAAGTTAGTTGGCGGGCCTATTTTTGTTGGTGACCGTTGCGGAATAATTCGGCTTACGACCATTCCCTCGATGTCGGTACATGTCGGGTAGTGGTCGCCTGCCGCTGGGCAGCTTTCCAAGCCCGAACCGGACCAGCGGGTTATCGGCGACGCGGAACGATTTGCGGGCCGCGAACGGCGATGCCTGGTGGGAGGCTGACTGTCTGGTTTCGGTCAGATGATGGCAAAAGCAGCCGTTAAACCTGGTGGAATGATACGCCGAAATCGTCACCGCCCATAGCAAATGCCGAGAAGCGACGTTGAGGGAAATCACGAGCCAGCTTGGCTTCCAACATATCTGCCATGACGGTAACGAGATGCTCACACTGGGCATCTTTCAAGGCTTGAGCCGCTTGATCTCGCGGAAAAACGCCATCTAGGAGGTATGCATTCATGGCCGTCTCAATTTGTTGACGACTTAGAGCGCCATTGCGTTCCCAGTCTCGCAATAGCTCGATGTTAAACGGCGATCGAAGCACATAGTCTTCGAACAGCACGAAATCTGGCCAGAAGAATGAACAAAATCCGAGCGCATGGTCCGCTCGACCTTCGATCCATATCCAATCGGAAGGTGTGATGCCTTCCCCGTTGTTCCAATCGGCAAGTTCCGGGATCAAATCGCAGTGGTTCGTCATGCCGCCAGCCTAGCGGCATGACGAATGCCCGCAAGTGAGCAGAAGGCTTGTTCATTTGGGCGTCCACAAATAGTCGCTTTCGCTGAGGTGGCTTTCGGGGAGGTTAAACGGATTTAGATACAATCGCCTGTGGAACAGACCGCAAGAAAGCTCGCGAAGGGCAAGGCAGGAATACCGATGATCGTATAGATAACCATCAACCCGATGGTAATTTTACGCGGCCATCCCGCCGACAAGATAGCCACCATGCCAATAAGCCATGCTAGGATAAGTATGGATGTCAGAGGCCTCGATCCCAGTGCGAACAAGCCAGTGTGTGCAGCAAAAACCATCAGAAAGGCAGGTACTATGACCATGGCCACTGCTGCACTTAATGAACGAACCTTCTCGCACGCTAAGGGCTGTTCGATCAACGTCTGGTTACAGGCGCCAAAGAGTCAGTCGTCCCAGCTGAACCCCTCCTCACTCGGATGCTTTCCGATTTTGGTCCCGCACCACGGGCAAAAGAAGATCAGCGTATTAAATTCGGTAGAGTAATAATTTCTCATCATCGCCCTGCCAGCTTGCCGATGGATTTCTACCATAGCTCCGGGCAAGTCGCTTTCTGACACACCTTGGCAGAAGTCGCGTCCATACATTTTCATGTTGTGGCAGCAAGGTTCGATCATTGGACGCACAATCCCACAGGTCGCGCATGTCTGCTAGGGGGATGATTAAACACCACACTTGACGACCGTTTCTGGTCGCCTGCCGCTGGGCTGCTTTCCAATCCCGAACCGGCCCAGCGGGTTATCGGCGCCACCGAGTGACTCGCTGGCCGGGAACGCCGGTGTCGGGTGGTGAACGGAAAGGCAACTCATAGAACGAGCTTGCTGCGAAGCCGCCGTAAAGTTCGTTTCCCTGCGGTCGCGTTAACCCATTAACTTTGCAACGTGCCTTCCGTTTGCCATGTTGAAGAAAATGAGGGGCCTTCTGTGTTTGATTCGATAGGTGCGTTCAACAATCAATTTACGCCGGTAGATGGCGGCTATCTGTATTATCCGTCAAAAAATTCTGGCGGTAAACTTGTCACTGCTGATGAATACGAACAGTTAGCCGCAGGCTGGCGTAAGGTCGCTGGCCGCCGTGGTATGTGGAAGATCGTTGGCATCGTCATGCTGGCTATCATCTTTTGGACCACCATATCGAAATCTTTGTCTCTGCCGGAATGGTCGGACTCGATTATGGTTGCTGCATCTGTTGCAGGAATTTCGGCATGGTTGCTTTGGGCCAGCTTTGCCCCGCGTCGTTTGGTTCGAGATCGACCGGCGATGACTCCACCTAGACCCGTTTCGGAGACGAAACGTCAAGCGCGAGCTTTGCTCAATTGGCGTTTCATCACCTTTGCGCTCTTCATCAGCGGCATCGCCTTTTTCGGTTCATTGAACGCACCAGAACGCGATTTCAGATCTTGGGCTTGGCTTATTGGCAGCGGAGCGATGTTTGGCCTCTATATATGGATAGGCATTCGGAAGTTTCTGGATAGGTAGTTTCTCGTTCCCTTATACAACAAGCTGCCGAATGTCCGCTAACCGGGAACTGCTCTGGTTCATTGAATGACAAAAACTGGTGGATTCTGTTGAAAAACTCCGCCCTCAGTTTTTCGTCGCAATTATTGATTGCTCAGCCCCGGCTTCGCGCACGAATGATTCACCATCTGCGGGTTGGACGGATGATTGTTGCGCAAATTTCCGCGATAAGTTCTCGTTGAAGAGTTTTTCAACAGAATCGGTCGAGCGCTGCCACCGGTAGACCCTTTAAGCCCGCAGAGCAGCGATAATTGCCCTCATACCTGCGGAAAGATACTTCCGGGTCGGGTAGTAGAGATACAGCCAATCCTCGGGCGCGATCCAATCGGCAAGGCATGACACGAGCCTGCCGCTCTCGACGTAGGGACGAGCCCGGTCTTCCCAGACGTAGGCGAGAGCGATGCCAGCCAGTGCCGCCTCAATCATCAATTCGTGGTCATGCAGCGCCAGAGGCCCCGAGGCATCGATATCGATCTCGTCGCCGCCGCGACCAAACGACCAAGGGTATGCGACGCCACTTGGATACATGTTGCGCACGCAAATATGTCGGGCAAGATCGGCCGGTTCCGCGGGTGTGCCGTGCCGCGCGAAATAGGCAGGCGATCCGACCACGGCAAAGCGCAGCCGCGGCTTGATCTTCACCGCAGTCATGCCATCGCGCAGGCTTTCGCCGAGCCGGATACCGGCATCGAAGCCCTCTTCGACGATATCGACCAGCCGATCCGTTGCCACGATCTCGAGCGTGAGGTTCGGGTTGGCGGCGATCAGCGGTCCGATCACCGGCCCAAGCACGAATGGAGCGACCGAATTCGGAGCGTTGATCCTCACCGTCCCGAATGGGGTGTCCCTGAACTGATTGAGCGCATCCATTGCCGAACCGATCTCGCCGAAAGCCGGGGACAGTTGGGCGAGCAGCATCGCGCCGGCATCGGTGAGGGAAACGCTGCGCGTCGTGCGGTTGAGCAGCCGGATGCCCACGCGCGCTTCCAGGTTGCTGACGGCATGGCTGATCGCCGACGCCGTGACCCCGCGCTCCTCGCTCGCCCGTCGGAAGCTACGGTGACGGGCGACGGCGTCGAAAGCGGCCAGCTCGGAAAGGTCGGTCGCACGCATTGATGATTCTCACTCACTATTGATGAGAAAACTATCCTCCTAATCCTTTCAATGGGAAAGGGCCAAAAAGCTCCTGCCAGCCGGAAATGCTCCGGCGCAAGCAAGGAGATATCCAATGGCCGACTTCATTCCCCCCGCCCACAACAACGCCTCGCCCTTCGCCGACATGCGCGGCCACCATGTCGCGGTGCGGACGCCGGACCTGCAGACCGCGCTCGACTTCTATGTCGGCACGCTCGACTTCCGCATCGTCGCCAAGTGGGACTATGCCGACGAGCAACTCGCTTATGTGGCACCGGCGACCGACGATCATTTCTACGTCGAGATCCTCGGCGGCGGCGATCCCAAGCCGCAGGACGTGCGGCCCTATGCCGACCTCGGCGAAAGCCTGGGCTGGGCCGGCTATCACCACTTCTGCCTGAACGTCGACAGCGTCGAGGCGACCGTCGAGAAGCTGCGCAGCCGTGGCGTCACGATCGTCACCGAGCCATTCGTGCTCGAAGCGATCAGCCGCAAGCTCGCCTTCTTCTGCGATCCCTTCGGCAACCTGATCGAGCTGGCCGAGGTGCTCGCCTGATCTCTCCCGCAACCTGACCGGCCGTCCCTCATCCGGGGGCGGCCAGCCCGTCCAAGCAAGGAAAGCTCCCATGTCTAAATCCATCATGATCATAGGCGCCGGTCCCGGCATCGGTCAGGCCGTCGCCCGCAGGTTCGGCCGCGAAGGCTGGCAGATCGTCCTGACCGGGCGCAGCGCCGATCGGCTCGCTACGCTGGCCGCCGACCTCAACGCCGAGGGCATCACCGCCCATATTGTCCCGGCGGACGCCACTGACCCGGCCGCGCTTCGCGCCGCCGTCGCCAAGGCCGAAGACCTGACCGGCGGTCTCACCGCGGTGCACTTCAACGCGGGCGTGGTGCGCAATCAGGATCTGTTCTCGATGACCGATGCCGAGGTCGCCGGCGATCTGGCCATCGACGTCACCGCCGGGTTCAACACCATTCGCGCCGCGACCGATATGTTCGGTGGGCGCGGCGGCACAATCCTTGTGACCGGGGGCGGGTTAGGAATTCACCCAAGCGCCGACTGGGCCGTGCTCGGCGCCGGCAAGGCTGCGCTACGCAACATGGTGCAGGGCCTGGCTGAGCCGATGGCCGAGCGGGGTATCCGCATTCGTACAGCGACCGTCGCGACGCTCGTCGCGCCCGACTCCACCGAAGCGAGCGCGGCGGCCGATGTCTTCTGGATGCTCGCCACCGACCCGAATGCCGCCTGGGAAGTGGTCTATCCGGCCGCGTGAGCAAGCGCAGGTCGAAAGGAGAATTTCCATGACCAAGACCATCGTCATCACCGGCGCGACCTCGGGCATCGGCTATGCCACCGCGCTCGCCTTCGCCCGCACGGGCGCTAATGTCGCGATCTCGGGACGTCGCGCGGAACGCGGCGCCGAGGCCGTCGCGGAGATCGCCCGGCTTGGCGGCACCGGCTGGTTCCAGACCACCGATGTCCAGGACGCCGCGCAGATCGAGGCCTTCATCGCCAACGCGGTCGACCGGTTCGGTCCGATCGACACGCTGATTACCAACGCAGGAATAGAGCCGCCGCATGTACTGCCACTCGCCGAGTTGAGTGTGGAGGATGTCGATACGGTGTTGGGCACGAACATCCGCAGCACGCTCCTGACCGCCAAATACGCGATCCCACATTTGCGGCGGCCGGGCGGATCGATCATCACGGTGTCGTCGCTCTGGGGCCGGCAGGGCGGTGCGATGCTGCCGGTCTATTCCGCCACGAAAGGCGGTTCGGAATCGCTGACCCGCGCCCTTGCCGTGGAGCTGGGCGGTGACGGCATCCGCGTGAACGGCATCGCGCCCGGCTTCATCAAGACCGAGATGTCGGACCGCTTCACGAAAGGGCGCGACATGCGGCCGTTTTACGAAGCGAACGTGCCGCTCGGACGCATTGGACAGGCGCGGGAGGTCGCTGACGCCATGCTTTGGCTGGCGTCCGACCAAGCGAGCTACGTCACCGGCCAGACCATCACGGTCGATGGTGGCCACAATATCAAGATGTCGGTCGCTGGACTCTGATCCTGCCAACCACCCCCAATCCAAAGGAAAATTATCATGACCACACAACTGACCCTGATCGCCCGCCTCACCGCAAAGCCTCAGCATGCCGTCGAACTCGGCGAAGCGCTCAAGGCGCTCATCTACCCCACCTCGAAGGAGGCCGGTTCGCTCGGCTACACGCTTCATCGGGACAATGACGATCCGAATGCCTGGATCCTCTACGAAACCTGGGCCTCGCGCGCCGACCTCGATGCGCATTTCGCGCAGCCTTACACCAAGGCGCTGCTCGAAAGGTTTCCTGATCTTCTCGCCCGAGAAATGGAACTGACCTTCGCAACCGCCATGAACCCTCGGGCCTGACCCGCGCGCTGTCTCTTGAAAGGATTTGGCCATGAAGACCTGGTTCATCACCGGCGCCTCGCGCGGCTTCGGCGCGCAGGTCGTGGAGCGCGCCTTGGCTCAAGGTGACGCCGTCGTCGCGACCGCCCGCAGTCCCCGGACTGTCGTCGATCGCTTCGGTGAGCAGCCCAATCTGCTGGCGCTCGCACTCGACGTAACAGATGAGAAGCAAGTCCGCAGGGCAGTCGAAGCCGCCATCGCCCGGTTCGGCCGTATCGACATCCTGCTCAACAATGCCGGCTTCGGCCTAATGGGCGCGGTCGAGGAAGCGAGCGCCGCCGAGGTCGAGGCCGTCTATCGTACCAACGTGTTTGGTCTGCTCAACGTGACCCGCGGCGTGCTGCCACACATGCGCGCCGCGCGCTCTGGTCGCGTGCTCAACATCTCGTCGATCGGAGGATATCGGGGCTCGGCAGGGTTTGGCGTCTATTCCTCCACGAAGTTTGCGATCGAGGGGATCTCCGAGGCGTTGCACGCGGAACTGGCGCCGCTCGGCATCCATGTGACCGTCGTCGAGCCGGGTTATTTCCGAACGGACTTTCTCGACGCCTCGTCACTTTCGGTCAGTCCGGTGATCATCGACGATTATGTGGCCACCGCCGGTCGCGTCCGTTCTGTTGCGACAGGGCTGAACCATGCACAGCCCGGTGATCCGGCGAAACTCGCGCAGGTGCTTGTCGACTTCGCCGACGCGGCCAACCCTCCAGTCCGACTGCCACTTGGCAGCGACACGGTAGCAGCGATCGAAGCGAAGCATCTGGGGGATGCGGCTATCCTCGCTCAATGGAGAACGGTGTCGATATCGACAGACTTCGACGCAATCTGACGTCGGCTCCCGGTAAATGAACCTTCACGCTCGGCGGCAGGACGAGGTCGCCTGCCACCGGGCATGTTCATTAGGCTCGAGTGGCTGCTTCTCCCTCCACACCTGTCGTTCGAGCGAGCCAGCACGAACGTCTTGGTTTGGTCGCGACCTACCGGAGAAGCGGAAGGTCGGCACCTGGGAAGCCGGATTGAACTTCTGAACGGCCGCAAAGGGTCGACTGCGGCAGGCGGTAGTTGGGACAAACCCGTCATTCGCGATCATGCGGTGGAGCGGCAGCTTTCGGTTGAAGCGGACGTTCGCGGTCCCGTGATTGTCGCGCCGGCATGGGCAACCCTGGCCGCATGCAGACTTTTCAGTTTGGCGTCGGTGATATGGGTGCTGTCAGAAAAATGCGAATTAGTCTCCCTTGAATGCACTGAAGGCTGAGAGGACAGGGGCGACCTCGCCAGAGCCCATCGCTCCGCCACAACGGCGCAGCGTCTCTCGATGCCGCGTTCGAAAACAAGGTTCTCCACGTTCCGCAGCGACAGCGGATATTGCACGTACATCGTGACCATGAGGCGAATCACCTCGGCGACGAGTGAAGTAGCGGAATGGGCTGGCGGAGCGTGTGGGATGTGGCGTTGGAACTGCCTAACGTCGTCACCCCAGAGAGCGAGCATCCGGTTTGACAGCACTCCCGTTTGCTTTGATGTTCTCCGCGCCGCTCTTGCTTTGACAAAGCCCATCGCCTTGGCCGCCCGTCGCTAGAGAAGCGGCCTAAGTGCCGCCATCAGCGGCCCGAGCCAGGGCCGATAATGTTCCCACTGGGCCAGTCCGCTCGTGAAAATAGGCTGGCGCACCTGTTCCGAACTCGCCGTGCGTACGGCGCGGTCATTTTTATAGAATTCCAGACATGCCGGTTCGAAGGGCAGATCCAGATGATCGAGCAATTGGCGCACTTGCCGATCGGTGTCGCCCACCATCTCCTCATAGAGGACCCGGTGCACCACGCCGGGAGCGGCCTCGTCATAGGCGGCCATCAGCGCCACATAGTCGCGATAATAGAGACCTATGTCTGTCAAATCGTAGGAAAAGGTCTGGCCGCGCGCGAAATGCTGCTTCCAGCCCGAAAAGCAGCAGGAGAGCGGATGCCGCCGAGCGTCGACGATTTTCGCATTGGGCAGGATCAGGCGGATCAGACCGACATGCTGCCAGTTGTTGGGCATCTTGTCGATGAAAAGGGGCTTGTCCGTGTGGCGGTGGATGCGGGTGCTGTCGATATACTCCTCGCCCAGCCGTCGCCGGTCCGCCGGCGTCAGCGACGCCACCATGGCACGAAAATCAGGAAACTCGCCTTCATCCACCCGCGACTGTAGCCGGCTGGCGATCGTCATCATCTCGGGCAACTCCATCGTGCCTTCGATCTGGCTGTGGCTGGCGAGTATCTGTTCGACGAGTGTCGATCCGGAGCGCGGAAGGCCCACGATGAAGATTGGGTCCGGCGCGAGGCAGCCCCCTTGCCCGCGGCTCGCGATGAAGGCGCTGGTAAAGGTCGCGGCGGTGGCTGCGACCTCGCTCGAGAATTGCGCCGCATCATATTGCACCATCGCGCGGCGCAGGCGATTGCCCAGATCATAATGGTGGAACGAAGCACCGTAGTCTTTCGCATCCTCCAGCGCCTTGCCCAGCGAGAAATGCAGATGGAACTGGTCCTCCGCCTTGCTCGATCCGTGTTTCTCGATCATCGCGAGCGCCTGCCGCATGGCGGCGATGTCGTCCACGCCGAGCTTGATGGTCTTGAGGTTGGCGAGGCTCCACCAGGCCTCCCCCATGGTTGACTGATGTCGCACCGCCTCGCGATAGGCGCGGATCGCGTCGCTCTGGCGGCCCAGCGTCTTGAGGACATGCCCCAGATTCTGCCAGAGTTGCGGTTGAGCGGGGTCGTTATCGAGCAGCTTCTCATAGATCCGCCGGGCCTGTTCCTGATCTCCCAGCCGGACCAGCACCGAAGCGCGCAAGAGGTCGTGCCCAGGGCCCGCGACGGGCGAGGTGACGAGGATATCCGCATGGGCGAGCGCGTCGGGGAGACGGTTGTTCTGCAGCAGCAGCCGGATCAGAAAATCCCGCGCCAGATCGAAGCCGGGCGCCAGCGCCACCGCCCGCTCGACCATCGCCAGCGCCGCGCTCATGTCGCCGCTCCGCCAGTGAATTTCGGCGCGCAAGCGGCAAGCCGGCGGATCTTCGGGAACGCGCGCGGCCCGCGCCTCCAGCATCGCCGCTGCGTCCTCCAGCCGCTCCTCATGCATGGCGACCGCCGCGTCCAGCAGTTCGGGGTCGCGCGAAGCGGCATGCACGCCGGATAGATCCGCGCGCCAGGCCTGTTCGACCTGCCCATCCTTGCGCAATTCGCGCGCCAGCAGGAACCAGCCACCCGCCACGCCCGGCTGGCTGCGAGTGAGGCTGCCTAGCGCCGCGATCGCCTGCCGCGTCTCGCCCGCTTCACTCGCGGCCTGCGCCAGTTCCCACAGCACCGCCGGAGGCGTGTGCCCGCGCGTGGCGAGCGCCGACAGGCGCGACAGCGCTTCGCCTGCCTTGTCCAGCCGGCGCAGGGCCTGGCAGGCTATCAACTCTGCCGGGGGCAGCCCGGGCGCTCGAAGTAGAAGCTGTTGCGCCTGTGCGAGGGCCAGATCGGGCCGCTCCACCAGCTGCGCGGTCGCTTGCGACAGAGCTTCTTCAACGGACCGGGCCCCAGAGTCGATGACGCGAATAGTCATGAACCTCTCGCAAATGTGCAAGTGCACAAAAAACTAGGCCGAATCGGAAGGCGCGTCGAGTCATCCACCAGGTAGGCATATAAAAAAAGTTGCGGCGTCCCGCTTGACAGCGTCGGTCTGAATGGCACTATCCAATTTAGGACGGACGCTCTGTTTTTCTGCACGAGCGAACCAGTCCATCAATAACGTCCATGCACGCGCTGATGTAATCCGGCGCGCAGTCGAAAAGTATGCGCTTTTCGGAGTGCGCCCGCTCGCCATTTCGGGCGAGCGGTTCGACAGAGTGAAAAGAAACGATGCGGATGTACGCTTAGGAAAATGACCCGTGGACCGGGCGAACCAACAAGGAGAGGCCGACGTAAACGCGAAATAGGGGGCTTTACGCATGGCCATCGGCTTTCGCTCGCGCGCTGCGAGCAGAATATGCGCTTTGGGCGCGACCACCTTCCTCACGCCGCTCATGTTGGCCGCGCCAGCCATCGCGCAACCGGCGGCGGCTGCGGCGCCGGAGCAGACGCCCGACGATCAGGGCCTTGGCGACATTGTGGTGACAGCGACGCGCAGTAAGGAAAGCATCCAGAAAGTCCCTATCTCCATGCAGGCGCTGGGCGCGGCGACACTGGAACAGCGCCAGGTGAAGGGGCTGACCGATTTCGCAACCCTGCTGCCGTCCGTGTCGTTCGAGGGCATTGGGCCGGGGCGCAACACTGCCTTCTTCCGCGGCATCGTGCCAGCGGGCGGCAACTATGCGTCGGTTGGCTATTATCTCGACGACATTCCGATTACCGGCACCGAAGTGCCCGACATTCACGCCTATGATCTGGAGCGTATCGAGGCGCTGTCCGGTCCGCAGGGTACGCTATATGGCGCCGGATCACTTGCGGGTACGATCCGCCTGATCACCAACAAGCCGCAACTGGGCAAATATGAATTCGGTTATGACGTCGAAGGCAATAAATATGGCAAGGGTGACTTCGGTGGCCAACTGGAAACCTATGTCAACATTCCGCAGGGCGACAATCTCGCGCTGCGCGCCATGGGCTATTATCGCCGCGACGGCGGCTATATCGACAACAAGCCCAATAACGGCAAGTTCAACGATGGCAGTTCGTCCACTTTGAATTTGGGTGACAAGAACCCGTCTACCTTCTACACGTTGGATAACAGCAATATAGCCAAAGATGACTACAACAACATCAAGGAGTTCGGCGGACGGCTCCAAATTTTGTGGGAGCCCGGAGACGACTGGGCCATCACACCATCCATCACCGGCCAGCGGCAGATCGCGAACGGCTATTTTGGCTACGATCCGCGCGTGGGCGACCTCGAAGTTCATGACTATGACAAGACGCGCAACGACGACCGCTGGTATCAGGCGGCATTGTCGATCCACGGCCATATCGGCGACTGGGACATCGTGTCGGCAACGGGTTTCTTCAAGCGCAGAACCAAGACGCTCAACGATTATACCTATTATACGGTAACTTATGACGGATTCGGCTCCGGCTATGAAAGCTATCTGCAATTTTTTGACAATTGTAGCGGTTCCGGCGCCAATCAGAAATGCTCGCTGATCAACCCGCAACAATATTACCATGCGGACACGCACCGCAACAAGTTTACGCAGGAACTGCGCATCACCACGCCCAAAGATTGGCCTTTCGATGTAACGATCGGCGGGTTCTATCAACGCCAGAAGAATGAGATCAACACATCCTACGCCATTCGCGGGCTGGACAAGATCGCCGGTTATACCGAGACGGGTGGCGGCGATGTCCCAGGCGGTCTGATCGGCGTGCCAGCGATGTACGGGATCGATTTTGACGATGACGGCACACCGTTCTTCGACACAAGCAATGTCGTCAACCCCGACGGCAATCCGCTGGGCACCATGGTTTATGGCTCCCCAGCGGTCAAAGGCGATGCTTTCTATTTCGTCGAACAGAACCAGCTTTATCATGACAAAGCGGTGTTCGCCGAAGGCCACTACAACATCACGCCGACGCTGAAGCTGACGGGCGGAATCCGCTATTTCTGGACCGACTATTCAGTAAAGGGCTTCGCCGGTGTGCAGGGGTCGGCAGCGAATAGCGTGACGTCCATCTATGTTCCCACCGGTGAGATGGGATGCCCGACCCCGTTGCCGGCCGCGCGCCTGCAATGTCTGAACACGAACTTCGCATCACTTCCGGATGAAATAGGTCGCTACAAGGAGAGTGGCGAAACGCATAAGGTCGCGCTCGACTGGCAGTTCGCGCCCAGCAAGATGGTCTATTTCAATTATTCAACCGGCTTCCGCCCCGGCGGCTTCAACCGGCCGCTGCGCATCCGCCAGATTATCAACGGCGCGCCGGTTTCGAAGGTCGCGACAGTTCCGGCTTTTGAATCGGAAAAGCTGACCAACTTCGAGCTTGGGGCGAAAACGACCTGGGGCGGCATCTTCCGGCTCAACGCCGCCATTTATTTCGAGAAATGGAACAATATCCAATATAGCGTCGTCGTCGCTGGCGCGCAGGGCGCGGGCATGACGGGTAACGCCGGGAAGGCCGAAGTCAAGGGTATCGAATATGATGCGGACCTGAAGCTCGGCAAATTCACCATCTCCACATCAGGCGCCTATAATGATGGCAAGCTGAAAGGCGATTTCTGCAACTTCGCCTATGATCCCGCAACATCGTCCATCAGCCAACTGTCGCAATGCTCTACCGGCACGACCGTCGATGGCACCAACACCGGCACGCCGACCGTCGCCGCCGCCAGTGGCACGCGCTTGCCGCGGCAGCCCAAGTTCAAGGGCACGACCTCTGTCCGGTACGACACGCAGTTCGGCGAACTAAGCGCCTATCTGCAGGGCGCGGCGCTCTATCAGACCGGCGCGACACAGGACCTCAATGTTTCCGACAACAACCTGCTCACTTGCGCGGATGCTGACGAGGCGGATGCGATGACCGAAGCCGGCAAGTCCTGCTCGACGAAGGGCTTCGTCAGCTTCGATTTTTCGGCTGGGATCAAGAAGGACAATTGGTCACTGACCTTCTTCCTCCAGAATGCGTTCGACAAGCGGGGTGAACTGACGAGGAACACCTTCTGCTCAATCACCTTCTGCTCCGGATCCTCGCGCACTTTCACGATCAAGCCGCAATTCTTCGGCGCACGCTTCGGGCAGAAATTCTAGAATATCCCAGTTGCCCTCAGGTTTCGCCCGCCACGATCCGGATCGTGGCGGGCATTTTTTCAGGCGGCGTTCGCGCGCAACGCAGTTTTGAGCGCGGCTATGCGTGCAAAGCCGGTAAAGTCGCGGTCCACGCCTTCCAGCGCACAGGCGGCGAAGCCCGTCAGTTGCGCCGTCGCGAAACTGATTCCGTAGAGGTTGCGGCGTAGCGGAACACCGGGGATTGCACGCGGATAGCCCGAGGCCAGGAAGCGCCCGCCCCCCTGCGACAGGCGAAAATGCCCGCGTGGGCAATCCCAATCGAGACCGACGGCAAAGACACCGGAGATCGCGCCGGGATAGCAGGGCTGCTCTTCGATGCGGTCGGGCGCGATGATCGCCACGCCCGCCTCGCAAGCGCGCTCCACGACATCGGTGAAAGCAGGCGCATGTGCCCTGTTTGTCGATCCCAGGCTGAGATTGATGATATCGGCGCGCTGTTCCACCGCCCAGGCGATCGCCGTGATCAGCGCCATGGCGCTGGCCTTCAACCCCTCGTGAAACACGCGGATCGGTAGGCAAAACGCATCGGGCGCCTTTTCCTGAATGGCAGCCGTGACGGCGGTGCCGTGGCCTAGTCGATCCAGCGTCGCGTCCTGGCCTCCCTCGATGCCGCCGCCGCGCCGGATAGCGACGCCCGGCTCGATCTGGTCGGCGCGGATATGATCGTGGCCGGGATGGACGCCGCTGTCGATGATCGCGATGCGCACGCCCCGGCCGGTTCGGCCATCGAAGGGCGGCGTCACGCCGATGCGGCCAGGCTGGTGTGGACCCGGATTCGACCCTCCTCCAGCGTTATAATCCTGTCGGCCATCTCCGCCAGTGCTGGCTTGTGCGTGATGACGATGATCGTCGCATCGAGCAGCGCCTCGCGCAGGCCCCGCGCGACCAGCCTTTCCGTCTCGCTGTCGAGGGCTGCAGTGGGTTCGTCGAGGATCAGCACCGAAGGCTGGCGCAGCAGCGCACGCGCCAGCGCGACCCGATGGCGCTCGCCGGCTGAAAGGGCGAGCCCGCGCTCGCCAGCGCGCGTCTCCAGCCCTTCGGGCAGGCGCGCGATCAGCGGTCCGAGGCCAGCCTGCCGAGCCGCCAACTCGATCTCGCCGGAAGACGCACCCGGACAGGCGAAGCCGATATTCGCGGCCAGGCTGCCGTTGAACAGATGCGGCGCCTGATCGACCAGAAGGACCGCGCTGCGCAGATCGCCCAAGTGCACGTCGCGCAGGTCGATACCGTCGATCAGGATGCGGCCGCCATCGGGGTCCAGATGGCGCACCATCAGGTCGGCCATGCTCGACTTGCCGATGCCGCTGGCGCCGACGATGGCGCAGAAGCTGCCAGCGGTAATGTCGAGGCTGACCTCGTCCAGGATGGTGCGCTGCTCATGCCGGAGGATCACGCCTTCGAAGCGCAACCCTTGTCGCACGGCATCGAGCGGGCGTGGCGTGGCGCTTTGCGCGACCTCCGCCGGCGTGTCGAAAAGGGCGAAGATGCGGCCGAGCGACACGCGGGCGGAAGCGAGGCCCGACACCAGTCCCATCAACACCTGGATCGGCGAGAACAGCCGCGACTGATAGGTCATGAACGCGACCAGCGTGCCGATCGTCATCTTGCCGGCGATGATCTGCGCGCCGCCGTAAAGCATGATCGCCGAGGTCGAGGCGGTGAGCAGCGTGCCGGGCAGCGCCCCCGCCAGGAAGGATGTGAGCTGCATTCGCAGCATGGCGGTCACGAACGCGCCGTTGCGCTGGCGGAAGCGGTCGATCTCATGCTCTTCCGCGCCCAGCGCAGTGACCGTACGCATGCCCATCACCGTATCGACTAGCAGGCTGCCGAGGTCCGCCCCGCGTTCGCGCATCTCGCGTGTCAGCGCGGTCAGCCGATGCTGGAACCAGAGGAAGAGCCCGATGCAGAGCGGGATCATGACGACGCCGATCAGGAACAGCAGCGGATCGAGCCACAGCATCATGACGACGCATCCGACCAGCATCAGCACATTGCTGAGCACCGACAGCAGCGAATCTGCCGTCACCCGCTGAATATCGGACACATCGCTGTTGAGACGGGACATGAGGTCGCCCAGCCGGAACCTGGCATAGAAGCGGGGTGACAAGGTCTGAAGATGCCGCAACAGCGCGGCGCGGATATCGAACAGCATCGCCGCCGATGCGGCGACATATCGGTAGCTCGCCAGCATGTTGAGTGCGAAGCCGGCCAGCGCCACCACGACCATGATCGCGGCGATCTCGACCAGCGCGCCCATGTCGCGCCGCATCAGCGCCTGGTCGATCATCAGCTTGGAGAGATAGGGCTGTGAGAGGTTGAGCGCTGTCGATAGCAAGCTGATCGCCAGCACCAGCGCCAGCGCGCCGCGATAAGGGCGCAGGAACGGGAGCAGGCGGCGATAGCTGCGCCAGTCCGCGATCCGGGTGGGGCTCTCCGGCGTCATGCCGCCAGCGCCCTGCGGACGAGGCGGAAGCCTTCCAGCGCGAAGCGCGGCGGCGCCTCGCGCTCCAGCCGGGCGGTGCAGGCGGCGAAGCCTTCGGCGATGGCGCGCTGTTGCGCTCGCCACCACGGGCCGCTCCCGCCACTGGCGTAGAAGTCGGCGCAGAGCCGCAAGTGGCGACGCAGCGCAGCGGTCATCATCGCCCGATAATGGCCGAGCAGGTCGGCGGCGTCCTCGCCTTCCTCCAGTGCGACGACGATGGCGGACGCCAATATGCCCTGCCGCACCGCCAGCGCGGTGCCGTCGCCGCAGATCGGATCGAAGCCGATGCTACCCGATCCGCAGGCCAGCCAGTTCGCCCCCTGCATCGCGGCGAGCATGCGCGGGCTGCTGTCGAAGCGGCGGACGTCGTCTCTCTCCAGCACGATCCGGTCGCGCAGATGGCGCGACTGGCCAAGCAGCCGGTCGCCGCTGCCGCCCACGGCCAGCAGCCATCCTATGCCCTCACCGGCGGGCGTCAGGAACAGCCAGCCATCGGCCACCGCTTCCACCCAGCATGCGTCGCTGTCCTCGGCCATCAGCAGGCTCACCAACCCCACTTCGGCGGAACGCTGGCCAAAACGCAGCATCGCCTCGCCCTCAGGGGGCGGTCCCGCGCGGATGACGAAAGGCGGGGGCAGGAGCGGCTGGCCCAGGGGCGTCGGCGCAAAGGCGAGGTCGTCCAGCGCCAGCATCACCGCCGCATGCGGCATCTCCACCGGCGCCTGGCCGCCCCAGGCGACGATCCGGCGGCCGATGCGCGGGCGATCGGCGAACAAGTCGGGTCGGGAGAGCGCGTCGCGCAGCAACGCTCGCGCCGAATCGCTCAGCATGATCGCCGGAGCCGGCGTCCGCCGCTCATTCGTCCAGCAGACCGGCAGACCCGCCCGGCGCAACAGATGGTCGCAACAGGCCGCCGCCACGCCCGCGCCGTGGATCGCCACGCCCGCCAGCGATGTCACGGCAGGGTCAGCAAGCCCGCCATCGTAATGTCGTTCTTCAGTTCCCAATCGCGCTCATACTTCAATGTTTTGGCGTCATAGACAGCAATGTCGTAGCCGGCGCCATAGATATACAGCTTCGTCCCGTCGCGCGACATGCTGAAATAGAAGCGGCGGCGGCAGGGGAATTCGGCCTTGTCCAGCGCAGCATTGGTGGCGAGGTCGAAATGCCAGAATTCGCAGCGCTGCTTGCCCAGGTCGCCATTGACCGCGACGGTATAGCCGTCCTTGCCGTCGGGTGTCACTTGCAGGCCCGCCATATTCTCCGGCGCGGGGCCGATCGGGGCGAAGGTGAAGCTGCGCGAGGAAAGGTCGAAGCGGGCGATGCCGAACACCTTGTTATGGATATAGGGATCCTCGCTGTTGAACAGCGATACATATTGTCCGGGCGTGTGCAGCGTTTCCAGCGTGCCGCCCAGGCCCACGTCCATCATGCCGGGGAAGTCCGGCTTGGCGAGATCGATGCGATCCACCACCTTGAAGTCGCTGGTGTTGATGACCAGGATCTTCTTCTGGAAGGCATAGAGCGTCTTGCCGTCGGGCGAAATGGCGAGGCGGGTGCGATAGCCCGGCCCTTCATCCTCCGGGTCGATATCGACGGCGCGCACGACCTTCTTGGTCTTGAGGTCCACGACCATGTAGCGCGGCTTGCTGATGCGGTAACGGTCGACCTCCTTGTCCATCCGTTCGCCGAGAATGTAGAAATAGCGGCCGGTCGGATCGGGCACGCCGCCGGTGAAGCGGTAGCGGGTGACGCCATCGTTCAGGCTGATCGTGTTCACGACCTTGCGCGTTGTCGCGTCCAGCACCTCGATCCCGCCAGTGGTCAAGGTGGTGACGTAGATCAGCTTGCCATCGGGCGAGAGTTGCAGATTCATCGGCAGGCCGCTCGCCAGCTGGACGCGCTGCTCGATCGATCCGTCGGCATCGCTGACGAATTGGATCTGGTCCGGATAGCCGCCCAACACGATGGTCGAGGCACCGGCCGATACGGCGGCGGTGGTCCAGAGGGCTGCGAGTGCAAGGCGAAGCGTCTTCATGCTGCAGGCTCTTCCTTAGGACGGGCCGATGAATGGCGGATCGGCGGCGGTGATCAGGGAAAGACGAGGTCGAGATTGCGCCAGTCCTTGGTCGCGACGGCGCAATTGGCGGCCCAGTCGGGCGAATAGTTGACATGATCGGGCACCTGTACCGGCCAGAAGCAGGTGACGTAGCAGTCGTAGATGTCGCGCTCGACCGGCTGGCACAGGCCCGCCGTGCCGCCGCCGGCATCTACTTCCCAGCCGGGCGAGAAGGACAAGGTGCAGCCCATGGGAATATGCGGCTTGGGCGGTTGCTGCTGAAGAGCGACGACATCCTCCTCCAGCAGCGACGCGCTCTGGTCGATCCGGGCCGCCTTCAGGTTCAGCGGGCGAAGATGCTTCATGACAGGCCCTTCCGTGCTGCGAAACGTTCCAGAAATTGCGGGTTCTGCACGCTGAGAGCGCCGTAGATGCGCAGACAGGTGTCGGTCCATTCGCGGATCCAGTCGCAATAATGGAGATTGGCGTGGCCCGTGTCGCCATAGCGGACAAATGCCTCATGATGGCATCCGCCGGCGCAGAGCGGCCGCGCCCAGCAGGTCGAGCATTCATATTTGGCGCTGACATGGCCGCGTGACAGGAAGTCCTCCCGCTTTTCGCTGTCGAGGCCGGTCGAGATATGGCCGAGCGTGTGCGTGTCGGCATCGGTAAAGCGGTGGCAGGGCGACAGGTCGCCCGAGGGGCTCACGCCCAGCAGGCCCAGACCCGCGCCGCAGGGGTGGGACTTGTTGACGCCCTGGATCAGTTCGCCGATCGTCTCGCTGACATTGGTGAAGCCATGCATTTGCCCGCGCAGCGCATATTCCAGCCATTCGTCGGCCAGTTCGTGGAACTGCGCCAGCACCGTATCCATGCCATTGTCGTCGATCATATAATCGCGCTCGCCCGAATTGGTGACGGGCGCGAAGCCGACCTCGTGGAAACCGAGATCGTCCTTCAGGTGGCGATAGATGCGCACCACGTCGGTGACGCCATTGGTCAGCGTGACGCGGGCAGTGATGGCGCGGGTCCGGTGCCCGGCGATCAGCTTGCGCAGGCGCGGCTCGATCACCGCGTAGCTGCCCTTGCCGGACTTGTAGACGCGATGCCTGTCCTGCAGGTCGGGCGGGCCGTCCATGCTGACGGTGACGCCGATTTCCTTGTCCGACAGGAAGGCGATGATCTCGTCCGTCAACAGCGTCGCGTTGGTGGTAAGGCTGAAGGTGATGGCGCGATCCTGCGCCGCCGCCTGCGCGCTGGCGTAGAGCACGACCTCCCGCAGCAGCTTGAAGTTCATCAGGGTCTCGCCGCCGAAGAAGGTGATGTGCACCGCCTGCCGACCGGCCGAAGATTGCAGCAGGAAATCGACGGACCCCTTCGCGGTGTCAAGCGTCATATATTTGGGCTTGCCCTGCGGCGTCGCGATCTTGTCCGCGCCGAACTCGTAGCAATAGGTGCAGGCGAGATTGCACTGGTTGGTGATGTTGAGCACCAGCGCCTGAAGCGGAAAATCGGCGGGCGGCGTCCGCGGGCCGGGGGTGACCGCCTGCCGCACTGTGTCGGAGACGATGCCCTGCACGAACAGAAGCTCGCGGATCAGCTCCTCGGCGTCCTGCCGCGCGTAGCCGCCGTCGATCAGCGCCTGCACCAGCTCGCCATGCGACAGCTCGGTCTCGTCCAGCCGGCGCAACGCGGCATTGGCGCCTTCGTCCAGCGCGAAGATCGCGCCGGCCGACACAAGATAGACGAAGGGCTGGCCGGACGCCTGGAATTCATGCAACTCACCGCGCCGATAGCGGCCCGATGCAAGCGCGGTCATGCTGGTCATTGCGACACCTCCGGTTGGTCCCAGCGCTTGTAGGCGGGCACAGTCGTCACGAGATAGGCGCGTCCGCTCATCGGCTTGCCCGTCTTGTCCTTCAGCGCCTTCGCCGTTGCGACGACCCAGACCTCGCCATAATTGTTGCGGCTGAAGCGGCGGTCGGGATTGGGACCCTCGACATTCGGCGTGAAGAAGCCGGACATGTCCAGCGCGCCGACATATTTAGTGTCGTCGTCATAGGTGACGGTCGGAAATTCCTGCATCGCCCAGTCGGCCTGGACCGGCATGACCGCGAAGTCGTCGGCCGTGCCGGGCTTGCCGTCCGCGCCGCTGGACCAGCCGGTCGCCTCGAACTGTTCATAGCCCTTGCCATATTTGATGCCGCCCAGATGAGCGAGTGAGGTTTCGGGCGTCACCTTGAGATAGTCGATCGCGGCATAGACGGGCAGCGCCTTGGCCAGCACGACGCCGCCGACCGCGACATCATGCGCGCCAACGATGGCGTCGGCCGCGATGTCGACCGTCGCGACCGCTTCGTTGGCGGAGACGCTCGCGACCTTCCGCACGGTGACGCCGGTCCCGAAATCGAGATCGGCGGCGGAGAGGCTGGCGGGCAGGGCCGCTCCATAGATGTGGACCTCGGCGCCTTTGCGGCCCAGCTTCAGCGCGTCGGGAGAGACGCCGGCGACGACCGGGCCGCCGGTGGCGCGCGTCATCGTCACGTCCAGGCCGAACTCGTGATAGTCGCCCCAGTAGAAGCGCCCTTCTGCCCTGTTCTGGCCGGGCGCGAAAAACAGTGTCTCGCGCAGCGTGCCAGCCAGCGCGTCGGGCTTGGGCGACGGGCCGGGCGCGCTCGAGGTGCCGCGCCAGCTATAGCCGGCATAGACCAGACCCTTGCCGGTCAGCGCCGTGGTCGCGCCGGTATCGAGCGAGCGCAGGGTAGTCGTGGTCGTGAAATCGTCGCCGGCCGGCGTGATCGTCATCGTGCCGACGAAATGGCCGTGGCCGCGCTGGCTGGCGGAGATCACCCATGTGCCCGCCAGTTTCGGCGTTCCTATACGCGGGCGCCAATCGGCCCAGGCCGCGCTGTTGAGATTGGCCTCCTTGCTGAGCCAGTCGAGCGCGAGTTTCGCATGGGTCGGCGGCTTTTTGACGGGCGCGTCCCCGCCAGCGGGCGCGGCTCCCGCCGGCTGCTCGACCGGCCGATTGAACTGATATTCCGCCTGCGAATAGAGAGCGACATGCATATTCTGGAGCAGCGCCCATTCGCGATGGCTGCGGCGCGAGGAAAGGGGCTGACCGAAGGCGTGGCAACCCGCACAGGTCTCGCGAATCGTGTCGTTGGGGATGTTGGTCTCGTCTTGCACCCGACGTTCGGCCATATACATGACAGGCTTCGCCTCTTCGGGGGCGAGGCCGTGCCAGGTGCCGAGATATTTGACAACCGACCGCGCCTCTTCCGGTGTGATAGACAGGCCGTTGAGCTTCACCATGCGCTTGATCGTCTGCGCCCAGCCTTCGGGCGTAGCGCGGACCCAACTGACGCGCGACAGATTGCCCTTGGCGTCGGGCGCGTGACAGGATCCGCATTTCTCCTTCGTCAGCGCGTCGGTGACGGGGATGCCGGTTTCCTTCTCGACCCAGTCGGACGGATCCTTGTTGCTCTCGTCGGCATTGCCATCGACTTGCGCCGTCACGAGCGAGGCGGACAGTATGCCGGCCGCCGCCAGCGGCATCAGCAGGGCGCGGCGCGGCCCCAGCCTGTCCCAACCGCCGCGCAGTGCGCCGAAGAGGGTGGCGCGCGGCGACGCAGGATGGCCTTCTGGCGACAATTGATCCTGCTGCGCGACGGTCATGGACGATGGCCCCCATTTGATCAGCGATGCCTGCGGTTTCCCGGTTTGGCGAAGGAAGACTGGACAATCGTCAAGAATCGGTCAAGCGACTTTTGTGCATCCGCGAAGGATTTTTGGGTAAGCGACCCAGTGCCCGCTTATTTCGCCTATTTCGCCGCCATGGGCGTGTAGAAATCCCGGAGCGAGGCGGGCGCGTGGCACTGCCTCATGACGATGGCGACATTGCGTGCCCGTTCCCGCGTCAGATTGGCGGAACTGAGGGCGTGTAGCCGCCCCTGCGCCACTTCGTCGGCGGTGAATGGGGCGGTGCGGCCAGGGGGCACGCTGCCTTCGCCCAGCACATAGACGACATAGTTCATCAGGCCCGCGAGCTGTTCATTGTCGCGGACCCGGCTGTGCGCGACATTGGGCAGGCGCAGCAGATAGGCGCGGGTTTCCGGCGTGCAGAGGAAATAGCCGACGCGTCCGCGCAGTTCGGGCACCTTGGCAGGCGCCGTGCTACCCGTCACGCCGTGGCAGCCGCCGCAATTTTCGATATAGTCCGATCGCGCCAGCGCCGGGTCAGCCGTGCCGGGCAGGGGCGCTGGCGTCGCCGCGCCGACCGTCACATAGATGGTTTCCATCAGGATCGCGGCCACCGCCAGCAGGAGACAGGACAGGCCGGCGCGCATCGCCTTTCGCCGCCTATTCCGCGCCGCCGACCAGCACCGCCGTCGAACAATGATATTGCATGCTCTGCGTGCCGAAGCACCAGATGATGTCGTTGTTGAGCTGGGGCGTGTAGAGCTGCGTCTCGCGATCCGCATTGTCGCAGCCGCACTGGTTGCAGGTCGGCTTGCCGCAGCAGTCGCGATAGGCGATCAGATAGGCCTTGCCATTGTCCGGATTGATGCAGGTGCCGACCCAGGAGACCGGCGAGGGTTCCGCGCCGGCCGGGCAGCTATGAATGCCGCCGCCGCAGCAGGAGCAGAGCGCGCCGTCGATGGCGCAATAGCGCCAATAGTCGCACTTGGTGTCATCCTGCGTCTGTGCGTTGCGGGCGAAAGCCGTCTTCGCTTCGGGCGAGCGATCGGGCTTGGCCGCCTCCGCGCGGCTCACCGGCAGCAGGGGAAAGGCGGGCGCCGCGACCAGGGCCAGCCCCAGCCGCGACACCATGCTGCGGCGCGAGGTATGCCCCGCCAGCTTGCGCAGCAATTTTTCCCCGATGGCGTCGGCATCAAATCTCTTCATGCTGCGTCCCCCACTCTGCCTCACTCATACCGTTCTTCAGGCCGCCACATGCCGCAGCCCGGCAATATAGTCCTGCACCGTGCGCACGCCCATTTCATGCGCGACGATAAGGCTCTCCAGATGCTCGCGGCTGTTCACCAGCCCTTTGGACAATATCCGGCCTTGCTCGTCGATCAGCACGGCGAAGGGCAGTTTGCCGACGCCCAGCGTGCGGCCGACCAGCGCATCGTTCACGAAATCATAGCCTTGAAGGCCGTGCTGGGCGATCATCGCCCGCTGCGCCGCCGGATCGTCGTCGCCCACGAAAGTCAGCGCGATCCGCTCATGCTGCGCGAAGGACCGCGCGACCGGGATCAGCCCTTTGCAGAGCGGGCATTGCGCCGACACGAACATCAGCAGGCGCAACGCGGTGCCGGGCAACGGCCCGCCCAGCGTCAGCATCCGGCCATCGATCGACTGGCCGACAAGACCCGCCGTATCGTCGGCCACCGCCGATCCGCCCGCCGTCGCGAGCGCGCCGGCGGGCGCCACGCGCATGTGCAAAATCCCGACCTGCCGCGCGAGGGCGACCAGCGCGACGCCCAGACCCAGGATCACGGTCCAGCTGACGATCTGCGCGATGATGAGCGAAACGAGCATGGTTCAATGTCTCCGGTGCGGGGCGGGCGCGGCGGCGGCCTGCGCCGCATGAATCGCCTCGAACAGCTGATAGCCCAGCCACAGTGCCAGCCCGCCGAACAGGCCGCTCGCACGCGCCATCGGATCGAGCTGCGCGGCGAAGCCCAGCGGCGTCAGCAGCGCGGCGGCGAGCAGCAGGTTGCGGATGACCGACGACCAGCGCAGTCGCTGGATCAGGTCAGGCCGGCCGCAGCCGCAACTGATCTCCCGCCGGCCGCGAAGCAGGTTGAACGCCATGGCCATGGCGAACAGCGACAGCAGCGCGGCGCCGACGATGACGGGAAGCGGCGTCAGGCCCATCAGCAGCAGCGCGCCCAGCAGGCTCTCCACGGCCGGCAGGGCGATCGCGGCCGGACCGACAAGTGACTCGGGCAAGATTCGGTAATTGGCGATGACGCCGGGCAGGACATGCCGGTGCCGGACCTTCTGAAAGCCCGCCGTCAGGAAGATCAGGCCGCATCCCGCCATCGCCGTCTGCGCCAGCACGGCCATGCTCGTGACGATCGCTCCGCTCACGATCCGGCCGCCGCGACGATGATGCCGGATCCGGCCGCGTCGATGCTGTGCTTTTCCTCGCCGGTTCTGGCGTCCAATATCGTGCCCTTGCCCTTTTCGTCGTTGATGAAGATCATCGCCTCGGCGCCCTGCGATACGCCGATATGAGCGGCGGGATCCTTCAACGGGAAGCGGCGCGCGACTTTCCGGTTCGCCACATCCAGCACCCAGATTTCGTCCCCGAACGCCTTGTGCGACCAATATTCGCCCATGTGCATCAGGACGAAGACCTCGCCGGTCGTGGCATTATAGGCCATGGGCTGGCGGGAGCCGGGATACCAATCGACGCTGAGCGGCTTGGTCGAGGCGGGCGCGTATCCGGCCGCCTCCTGCAGGGAAAAGGGCGCGGAGATCACCGGCGATGCGCCCATCTTCGCGGTATAGACGAGGCCGGTATAGCTGACGAAGATCGCGAGGTTCTTCGCCTTGTCATAGGCGAAATTCTCGAAGATCGGATCGTCGTTGGCCGGGAAGAAGGAAGCGCTATGGGTAATTTGCGCCTTGCCGGCGGGCGCGGCTACCGTAGCCATCGAGCCATCCGAGCAAAGGGCGGAGAAGCCCACGCCCGGGTTGGGGATCAACGCCGCGCAACCGGGCAGCTCCACTGTCTTGACGAATTTTCGTTTGGCCAGATCGACGACGTTGACGGCGGAGGCCGGGCTGAAATTATAGACGAACCCCAGCTTGCCGTCGTCGGCCAGGATGAAATTATGCTCGCGCTCGTTGACCAGGATGCGGTTGGGGATAGCGATTTCGCTGACCAGCTTCAGCGAACTGCTGTCGTAGACCGACACCATGTCCTGCCGCGTGCCGCGATTGCCCTTCGACCAGATGGTTTCCGAGACATAATAATATTTGCCGGCGGGATCGATCGCCATGTCGGATAGCTGGCTGGAAGCGACCATGCCGAGCATCTTGCCCGTCTTGCCGTCATAGATGCCGGTGCCGTCGACATTCCAGCCGCCCCGGACGAAGAACCAGTCGGGCTTGGGCGGCGAGATGGTGACGACGTCGGATTCTTCCGGCTCCAGACCGTGCGGGTCTTTCGCCAGTGCGGCGGAACCGGCTGAGACCGCGCAAGCCGCGATGGTCGCGCACATGCCGTAAACATAGGCCGAATGAGGCTTCATCCCCGGTTCCCCCATATGTCGCGCCGCCCTGGCGATGACCGCGCTCGCAGCAATAATGATGTCAAGGCTGGACGTTTGTCAAATATTCGTCAAGCGATTCGTAGGAGGTCCGACGCCACCGCAGTCCGCCTGGCGCGAGATCGGCGAAAGCCAGCAGCAGGCAGGCGGACAGGATCGCCGTCACCGCCGCGTAGAGCAGTCCGCCCGCCCCGAAGGCGAGGCTGGCCAGCGATCCGGCGACTGGCCCCAGCGTCATGCCCAGCGGATGGGTGCAGGCGACGAAGCGCCGGAACAGGCCGTCCCGGCCGGCGGCGCTGGCGAGCCCGGAGCTGCGCACGATGATCGCGGTCGATCCGATGTTCAGCAGGATGATCGAGACGATGAACAGGATCGGGTCGCCATCGCGGGTCGCGAGGATCGGGCAGATCAGCGACAATCCGCTCAACGGGCCGGTGAGCGCTGGAGGCACCGCCGGTCGCTCCCGCATGACGAAGAACGCCGTCGCCGCGCCAGCAAGAGATCCGACCGCCACGGCCTGGCCGATCGTCGCCTCGGAAATGCCGGCATCGATCGCCAGCGCGCCGGCGAAGCTCCACACCATCATCGTCGCGCAGATGAACAGCAATGTCGCGCCGGCGGCGGCCCAGGCGCGGGTGTCGCTGTGCCCCGGTCCGCCCGATGCACGGGCCGGGGTGGCCGGCTCGCGGCGGCTGACGGCCTGCGGATATCGGACGCATATGGCCAGCGCGCACAGAGGCGCGATCGCCAGTGTCGCAAGCGCTATAGCGGCGCCCGCCGTGTCAGCGATGGTCGGCAGCAGGAGCGCTACGGCCGTCGCCACGCCGAGCTGGCACAGGAAGACCGCGCCATAGGCGCCGTGCGGCCGGTGGGCCGCTGCATTGCTCATGGCCTGGGTATAGAGCACGCCCGTCGCGAGGCCGAAGAGACAGCGCAGACCGAGCAGCAGGGCAAAATCCCCGGTCCATGCGGTAGCCAGCGCAGCCAGCAGGGCGACCAGCGCCGCCGTCGGGAAGATCGGGCCCGACAGGCGGCGGCCATATTGCCAGGTGACCAGCGCGCCGAGCGCCATGCCGCACTGTGACGCGCTGACGATCCAGCCATGCCGGTCCGGCGACAGGCCGTGGGCGGACGACAGCAGCGTCAGGAAGACGGGGTCGATCCCCGGCTGGAGCACGCCCAGGCAGGCGAGCGCCACGGCGGGCAGGAGCAGGGGTTGGTCGCCGCTTGGTCGAAGCACCGGGCACTCCACAGCCATGGGCGGCGCGTCATGCGCCGACCGGCCCGCCGGGCATTCTCTCCGATTCGCTCAGGTCAATGCTTGTGTCAGTTCCGCAATCTCACCGGGTTGCACGCGTTTGACAAGATCGACGAACCATTTCGCCGATAGTGCGGTGATCGCCTTCATCCGCGGCGCCCATGGCTTCAGGTAGCCGGTGAAGGGCGTGGTCCCCTCCATCGAGGCGCTGATGAACAGCGAAAGGGTGCGCACTTCGTCCGCGTTCAGCGCCGGATTGATCCGCTGCACATATTCGCCGATCACGTCATGCACCCTGGCGTAGAAAGCGCGAACGCGGTCGGCGATGAAGTCATTATGGTTGGCGAGCGCCCATAATTCGGTGAACAGGCGCGTCGTTCGCTTGGAACTGATATCGTCCAGGCAGATGATGATGACCAGCCGCAGCCGATCCTCGTCCGACAGTGCCGGCTGGCGCACGGTGACGTCCAACTTGCTGTTATAAGTGTCCATGATTTCGTCCAGCAGCACCTGGACGAGCAGTTCCTTCTTCGGGAAATGATAGCTGACATTGCCAACGCGCAAGCCGCAGGCCGCCGCGACCCGCCGGATCGTGAAGGCGCCGGCGCCCTCGTCGATCAGCACATTGAGCGCCGCCCGCAATATGGCGTCAACCGTTTCGGAGCCGCGCGCGTAGATGCCGGGGCGGACCGGCGCGAGTTCGATATCGATCATGCGGCCTTTCTAGACTCTGCCGGAGGGAGGGGCCACCCTTTCTCGATTAACAATTGTCCATCGGGCAGGCATTGCCACTTGACGAAACCTTGATGTCTGTCCAGATTTTCCCGCGTCGCCCGCCGGTACGGGATCGACGCAGAATCGATCCGCCACGCGAAGGCCTTTGGCGTTTTTCGGGAAAACGAGGGTATAAGGGTTCATATGATAGCTCTGCGCACCGGCTTGATCGCCATCGCCTCCCTGCTTGCCCTGGCCGGCGCCAGCGGGGATGCACAGGCGGCGGGCGACAAAATCTACGCCTCCCGCTGCTCCATGTGCCATCAACCGACCGGCGCCGGGCTGCCCGGGCAGTTTCCGCGCCTGAAGGGCCGGGTCGGCGCAATCGCCGCCACCAAGCCGGGCCGGGCCTATCTGGCCAACGTCCTGCTATTTGGCATGTTCGGCGGGATCGATGTCGACGGCAAGCATATCGGTGGGATGATGCCACCCATGGGATCGCTCGCCGATCAGGACATAGCCGATACGCTGAACTTCGTCGCCGCCATGGAAAAGCCGAAAAAGCCGGTCGCGCCCTTCACCGCCGCTGAGATCAAGGCAGCGCGCGCGGGCGGGCCGCTGACCGCGTCGGCCGTCGGCAAGATCCGCGCCGACCTCGTGTCGAAGGGCGTCATTCCATAAGCGTGCGACGGGGAATAAGGGAGGGAGGGGCATGGCGATCACGCTGACGGTCAATCGGAAACATTATGCGGTGTCGGTCGATCCGGAAAAGCCGCTGCTCTGGATATTGCGCGAGGATCTGCGCCTGCCTGGCACCAAATTTGGTTGTGGTGCCGGGCTGTGCGGCGCCTGCACCGTGCTGCTGGACGGGCAGGCGGTGCGATCCTGCCAGACGCCGCTGAGCGCTGTCGGCGCAGCGAAGGTCACGACCATCGAGGACATCCGATCCGTACCCGCGGGCAAGCATGTGGTGGAAGCCTGGATCGACCTGGACGTGCCGCAATGCGGATATTGCCAAGCCGGCCAGATCATGTCCGCGACATGGCTGCTGGGTCAGACGCCCGATCCGCAGGATGCGGACATCGACGCAGCCATGAGCGGCAATATCTGTCGCTGCTCCACCTATCTGCGCATCCGCAAGGCGATCAAGCAGGCGGCCGCCGCAACCCAGGCGGACAAGGCGGCATGAACGCCGCCGACGCGATCAGCCGACGCTCCTTCCTCTCGGCCTCGCTGCTGGCGGGCGCGGCATTGGCCTTCCATGTGCGGCTGGCGCTGGCGGCGGAAAACGGCGCACCCGTCGGGACGCTGACCGCCTTTGTGCGGATCAATCCCGACAACAGCGTCGTCATCGGCGCCAAAAATCCGGAGATCGGTCAGGGCGTCAAGACGATGCTGCCGATGCTGATCGCGGAGGAACTGGATGTCGACTGGGAGCAGGTACGGATCGAGCAGACGCTGGCGGACGACAAGATTTACGGCCCGCAAAGCGCGGGCGGCAGCCGCGCGACGCCGGTCAACTGGTTGCCGATGCGGCAGGCGGGGGCGGCCGCGCGCGCCATGCTGGTTTCCGCCGCGGCGACCCAGTGGGGCGTGAAGCCGGATGCGCTGATCACCAGCGGCGGCATGGTGCGTCACGCCGCCTCGGGGCGATCGGCCAGCTATGCCTCGCTCGCGCCGGCCGCCGCCGCTGTTCCGCCGCCAGCGTTCGAAACCGTGCCACTCAAGCCTGACAGCGCGTTCCGCATCATCGGCACGCCCCGGCGTGGCGTCGATACGCCCGCTATCGTGCGGGGGGCGCCGCTGTTCGGCATCGATACCGATCTGCCGAATATGGTCTATGCCGCGCTGGAAACCTGCCCGGTGTTTCAGGGCGTCATCAAAAGCCATGACGATGCGGCGGCGTTGGCCGTGAAGGGCGTCATCGCCGTCGTCCCGATCAACAGCGGCATCGTGCCCAAGGGGCAGAAGGACGCGCTGGCGATCGTCGCGGACAGCTGGTGGACCGCGCAGAAGGCGCGCGCGCTGCTGAAGGTCGAATGGGACCTGGCGGCCCAGCGACATTTTTCCACGGCCGGCTATGAGAAGGCGGCGGTCTCCAGTCTGTCGGGGGCGCCGCAGAGCGATATCCTCAGGAAAGGCGACGTCGCGGCGGGGTTGGCCGGCGCGGTCAAGACCGTGTCGGCACGCTATGACTATCCATTTCTGGCGCATGCCACGCTGGAGCCGCAAAATTGCACCGGGCTGTTCGACCAGGATCGGCTGACGCTTTGGGCGCCCTCGCAGGCGCCGACCGGTGGGCGCAAGCAGGTCGCCGACATGCTCGGCATCGCGCCCGAAAGCCTGATCATTCATCTGACCCGTATCGGCGGCGGCTTCGGTCGACGGCTGATGAGCGACTATATGGTGCAGGTGGCGCAAATAGCGCGCGCGCTGCCCGGCCGTCCGGTCAAGATGATCTACAGCCGGGCCGACGATATCCGGCATGATTTTTATCGTCCGGCCGGCTGGCACGGGCTGACCGCCGGTCTCGACAAGGATGGCGCGATCGTCGCGCTGAAGGATCATTTCGTGACCTTCGGCGCACCGGACGCGCCGGTCCGCGCTGCGGAAATGGAGGCGACCGAATTTCCGGCCCAGATCGTGCCCAATATCCATTTCGGCGCGTCGTGGCTCCAGACGAACCTTTCGACCGGCTGGCTGCGCGCCCCGACGTCCAACGCCATGGCCTTCGTGTTCCAGTCCTTCCTGGATGAGGTGGCGCTGGCGGCCGGTGTCGACCTGCCGACCTTGATCCTGCGCACGCTGGGCGAGGACCGCCTGTTGCCGCAGGTCGGGCGAGCGCCGCAGTTCAACACCGGTCGCGCGCGCAAGGTGATCGAGGAAGCACGCCGCTTCGCGGCCTGGGACGGAAAGCGGCCCGACCGGTGGACCGGGATTGGGCGCGGCTTCGGCTTCTATTTCAGCCATGCCGGTTATTTCGCCGAGGTAGTGGACGCGACCGTCTCCAAGTCCGGCCAGATCAAGGTCGACAAGGTCTGGGTCGTCGGCGACATTGGCAGCCACGTCATTAATCCGCTCAATGCCGAGCACCAGGCGCAGGGGTCCGTGATCGACGGGCTGGCGCAGGCGATCATCGGGCAGAAGATCGATCAGGTCGACGGCGCCGTCGTGCAGGAGAATTTCGACGGCTTCCCGCTGATGCGGATCGACAGCGCGCCGCCGGAGGTCGCCGTGCGCTTCGTGACCAGCCCGTACCCGCCGACCGGCATAGGCGAACCAGCGCTTCCCCCTGTCATCCCCGCGCTGGCCAATGCGATCTACGCCGCGACGGGCCAACGCCTGCGTTCGTTGCCGCTGCGGACGGCTGCCGTCTGAACAGCTAGCCTATGTGGCCATGCCGTTCACACGTTCAGCAGATTGGCCCTTTCCCGCCGACAAACAGGTCATTCAGAGTTCCGCGCCAGCCCGCTGATAGCTGCCCTGCGTTTATACAACTTAAGGGCTCGGAAATCTGTCGGCGATAAATTGCGAGGCGGCCCTAGGTGATTGTTCCCAACGCCGGATCGAATCATTTTGACGCTTGGAATTAATTGTAGGGCGCTGATAGTAAAGGGGAAGAATAATGGGGGAGGAATGCTGATGCGTGGTTTGATTGTGTCACTGCTGGTCGCGTTGGCTACGCCGACTTTAGCTGTCGCCGCGGATCGTGTGGTCACGCTAGCTCCTGACAATCCGCTCGCAGGTGCCATACGGCTGGGCGAAGCGACCGGTGGCCCGAGCGTTCACGATGCCGTTCCGGCGGACGTCGCGGAGAAGGTATTTACTTCGCCATCTGACAGCGAGCCGGCGAACGGATGGTTCACCCGCACCTATACCGCCGCGCTGAAAACCAACGGCTTCATGGCAAAGAAGCCGGAGCTTGCGCGCTACGAACTGAGCGCGGAAGTCAAATCGATGGCGGTTACGCCCTTGCTGAGCGGATCTCATCACACCAGCGTGGTGGTGTACCGGTTGCGGGATATCACCAAAGATGCGGTTGTGTGGGAGCAAACGCAGTCCACGGACTTCGATGTCCGGCGCGGCATGCGGTTCGGGGCAATCGGCGGCGCGATAGGCTCTGCTGCTGGTGGCGCTTTGGCGGGGCAGAATCCGGCGGTAACAGCAAGTATGATCAGTAATCAGCGTCCACACCGCCCCTTCGATATCCGCATCGATGTGTGGGAGGGGATTATGCGCGGGTTCCAACAAATGGCGCAGAAGACGATGATCGAACTCTCAACCTTCCAACCACCTGCCTAGCAATAAATGCGTTTTCCATTCGGTCGGACCCGCCAACAGAGCCGCCGTTCCCGGAGTCGAAACGGCTCCCTGACACCCGCCATTCGTTCAGTTTGAACTGCAGACGCTAATCAGACCATCTCTTCGATCCTCGAACCAAATGCTTGCGCATAGATATTTTCTTAATTAGGAAATTATCTATGGAGAAAGTCTTCAAGGCACTGGCATCCGAGCCACGCCGGCGGATGCTCAACCACCTCACTGGCGGCCCGATGACGGTGAGTGAAATCGGCGCGCATTTCGACATGGCGATGCCATCGATCTCCAAACATCTGGCCGTCCTCAAGGACGCGGGTCTGGTCCAGGAACAAAAGCGGGGTCAGTTCGTGCTCTACAGCATTGCAGCCGATCACATGGCCAACCTACTCTATGGATTTCTTACGCCATTCTGCCCGGAAGCACGGAAGATCGTGAAGGACCGTAAGAGAGCGTCCAGACAGACCGGCGGCAAGCCGTGAGGACTCCTATGCTGTCTTCCGCAGCAATGGAAATAGTCGACTGGTTGGGCGAGCTCGGTTCACGATGGGGCCTGCCCACGGATGCCTGCCGAGTCCATGGGCTGCTGTTCCTCATGGCCAGACCCGTTTCGCAAGACGCCATTGAGGCCGAGCTGGACATGACATCGTCGCAAGTTGGCGACGCGCTGACATGGCTGGCGGAGGAGCGGCTTGCGGCGAGCGACGCAGATGGATGGACGACGCAGGCGGACCCGTGGCTGCTCGTCATGCAGGCGTTGGAAAGCCGGCGCGCCCGAGAACTGGCACCGGCCCGCGCCGTGCTGGCGACGTGGCGCTGCCCAGGTCCCACGGAAGATCCGATCGTGGCGCGCCAAGCGCGACTGCTGCACGATCTCGTCGACGATCTGGCGGCCATTGATGCCGGGGCACGACGCCTCTCGCCCGATGCAATGAGGCGGATGGTCAGTATTGGCGGACGTGCCGCCCGTTTCGTGGACAAGGCTTTTGGCAAAAGGAGCGGCTCGTGAGTCAGGCGGGGGGAGCGGCGTCGGGGGCATTCAAGGTCAATTCGTTGACTGGGCTGGACAGAGCAAGCGCGGTCGAGGGGAACGTCGTCTGGGATGGCCCACGTTCGCTTTGGAATATAGCCATCTTGGCGGCTGCCATAGTCTTCGGTCCCATGACCTTCACTTGGGAGGCGCTCGCAGTCTTCCTGCTGATGGCGGCGATCACCCTGTGCGCGGGCCATTCGGTAGGCTTTCACCGCCGGCTCATCCATCGCAGTTTCGAATGCCCCAAATGGCTCGAACGCGTTCTCGTGTGGTTCGGCACTGCGGTAGGGATGGGAGGACCTATCTGGACCATAAGATTGCACGATAGCCGAGACTGGGCGCAGCGCCAGCCGGATTGCCATTGGTTCCTGCGACATGCGAAGCCGCTGCCGATCGATGGGTTCTATTACTTGAATTTTCGATTGCAGTTGGCTCATCCCCCCGGCTTCGATCCTGGTCCCGGGATTGCCGACGACAGCTTCTACCGCTTCGTCGATCACTATTGGATGGCCCAGCAGATCCCGATCGCGATTGTGCTGTACCTTCTCGGCGGCTGGTCCTGGGTCGTTTGGGGCGTTCCCGTGCGTGTCGCCGCATGCACGACGATGCATTGGTTTATCTCCTATTTCGCCCACACCAGGGGATCACAGGACTGGTCCGTCGATGGTGCCGTGATCCAGGCCTACAATGTGCCAAGCATGGCCATTCCAACCATGGGGGAAAGCTGGCACAGCAACCATCATGCCTTTCCGAGCTCGGCACGCCATGGACTCTACCCAGGACAGATCGATCTGGGATATCGGTTCATCCAGCTGCTCGAGTGGCTGGGACTTGCCACCGACGTGAAATTGCCGGCGAACCTGCCGCCGCGGCCCGGCATCACGCCATTGACGACGCGTGCAATGAGTGCGGCCTCACGGCAGCAGGTGCGATATTCCGGGATCGAGGCGACCGACCATGCGACCTCCTGATCTGCTGGATCAGTTTCGTCGGGAATACGGACTGCCTCCGGCTTCTGCGTCCCATTGGCGCTTTCGCGTCGGACCTATTGAGTTTTGCTTGCCGAATTTCGCCTGGCGGCAGCGAGCGATCGATGCCCATGATCGGCACCATCTGATTACGGGGTATCCCCTGACCTTGACGGGGGAAATCCAGTTGGCTGCCTGGGAATGGGGCGCTGGTCGCTATCCCGATTGGCGTGCGACCGCTTTCTGCAGTCCGCTCATATTGGCGGGGGCACTATTCCTGCCGCGACGGACCTTGCGGGCGTTTCGGCAAGGGAGGCAATGCGAGAGCCTCTATCCTAGACGTAGTTCAACGACGTGAAGACCCGCCAACATCCCGGCCGTTCCGGCCCAGCATTGCCGAGCCTTAAACCTGCCGTCCGTTCATCCAGACCATGCCTGAATGCGAACCTAATATAAGGGCCGATAATGTGCCGCGCTCTCACCTGGAACAAGCAACATTTGATCAGGCGATTGCGGTCGGCGGGTAAAACGCAGTCAACATGCATGAACTATGGCCACACCCTCATCAGATCGCCAGCGTTTCACCATCCGCGGGGATGAGCAGGCGCTGCTCATATCCATCCCGTTTCGAGAAGGCACGCAGGTCGGCTCGGCTGAGGACGCAGTGGTTGAAGGCTTCCATGTGGCTGGCTATCAGCATGGCGTTCGGCGCGGCACGATGTACGGCGAGCACGTCGGCAGGACCCATGATGATCGGATCGAGGCCGATCACCGTCGCCATGCCAGCATTCAGTACGATCACCTCTGGCGAGTGGCGGACAATGGCCCGCTCGACCTCAGCGTTCCAAATAGTGTCGCCGGCGACATAAAGGGCCTTGTGAGCGGGATGGCTCATGACGAAACCGCTGACTGGGCCGAGGATCTGCGGCAATGCTTTCAGCGCCGCGTCGGTGCCATGCTGCCCGCCTGTGCGGTTCAGGCGCACTGCCCGAAATTCGGTGTTTTCGGTCAGCAACCGCACGTCCGAGAAGCCAGCCGATCGGAGCTGGGCGGCATCCTCGGTATTCTGAGCGAAGATCGGCAGCGACTTGTTCAGCTTGGCCTTCGCCACTTCGTCCCAATGGTCAGGATGCAGGTGCGTCACGATGACGGCATCCACGTCGACGATCGAGGCGAGCGGCATGGGTAGCGGTACCAGCGGGTTGCGCCGCTGGCTGTTTGCCGTTCCCACGAAGCCGGGATAGGCGTCTTTGTCGGCCAGTACCGGGTCAACAAGGAAGCGGACCCCGCCATAGTTGATGCGCAAGGTCGCATTACGCACTTGGGTGAGGCTCGCGCTTCGCATAGAACGCTCCGTCGCGGCACCGGCCGACCCGCTCTTGGCGAGTAGCGCCGAGGCGAGCAGCGCAGCACCGCCCAGCGTGATTGCCCGGCGGCGGGTTAATGCGTCCGGCGTGTATGAAGCATCGACCATCCAACACCTTCCCTCCACCGATATTCGGATCCTTGCCGAGACCCCGGTGTCTTTCAGGGCTGTCGGCGCGCGTGCCACCGTCCGGGATGTTCCAGCTATTGGGCGTCGGAAGCTGCAGCCTCGATGAAGGCGACCACTTCATTGGGGTGGGAAAGCATCACGGCGTGGCTGCTGTGTATCTCTGTCAGTTGGGCCTTGGCACGGGTCGCCATGAAGCGTTGGGTGGTCGGCGACACCATGTGATCCTGCGTCGTCAGCATCCAGCTGACCGGTTTGTCCTTCCACGCCGCCGAGGTGAGCTTGGTCTGCACCGCGCCGATGCCCCAGGGAACCTGCGCCACTGCCATGAAGCCGGTGACCGAGATATCGACGTCCTGGGCAAAGGCGGTCGGGAACTTGGCGGGATCGACGAGGATAAACCCGTCGGCCGGCGGGAGCAGCGGCGGACCGGACTCGCCCGGCACCGGCCGGGTAGCGAGCTCGAACACCGATTCCCCGGCATCGGGCGCAAGCGCCGCAATATAGGCGAGGCTTTTCACCCTGGGATCGGTGCCGGCTTCGGTGATGACCGCGCCGCCATAGCTGTGGCCGACCAGCAGGACGGGCTTGCTCGCCCTCGCGATCACCTGGCGCGTTGCCTCGACATCGCCCTCGAGCGTGACGGTCGGGTTCTGAACGACCAGCACCTCATAGCCGTCGTGTGTCAGGATGTCGTAGATCTGCTTCCAGCCCGATGCATCGACGAAGGCGCCGTGTACCAGGACGATCGAAACGGGCTTGCTGGGGGCGTGAGTCTGCGCGGCGGCGGCGGGGGACAGGCTGGTCATGGCCATCAATGCTCCGATGATTATGCGTTTCATGGATCTGGCTCCTTGCTCGGATTTTATGCGGTGGCGCGCTGCGCATCCGCCCCGGCGAGCTGGCGATCCAGCGCCGCGATCAGCGCCTTGGCGATCGGATGGTCAGAGCGCGGATTCTGTCCCGTGATCAGCTCGCGATCCTCGATGACATAGGGCTCGAAGTCCGGCCCGGTATCTATCATGGCACCGGCCAGACCGAGCGCGAACGGCATGTCGAAATAGATCTTGGCGTGCAGGATCGTATCCTCGATCACCTTCTCCTCGCTCTTCTGGAAGACCGTCATCCGGTAGTCGGCATATTGCCAGTCGCTGGCCCACTCCTTCGCCTTTTCCGGATCGCTGGCGATCAGCGCGGCGCGGAATTCGCGGGCATAGGGCATCGCTGCCACCGCAGAGATCGGGCCGTGGCACAGCATCGCGGTGGGCTTCTGATGTGTGTGTACGTGGCGCAGTATCTCACCGACCTGCTGATCGTGCATCAGATCGACGATCGGTGCCTGGCCGCCTGGGATGAATACGCCGGAATAGCTGGCGATGCCTTCCTCCAGGATCGAAGCCAGCGAGCGGCCCTTCATCGACGGATCGTTGGCGTAGAAATCCTTGGCGCGCTGATAGGCCGCGACATCGCCACCGAAATGGGCGGGCGTGTCCGAGGCCTTGTCGATCGTGGGCGGCGTCCCGTCGGGGGTCGCCATCACGACTTCGTAACCGGCGTCGATCAGCGCTATCGCCGGGACGACGGTTTCGTTGAGATACTGGCCGGTAGCGCCCCAATATCCGCCCCTGGTCTCGATCCGCCTTGCATTCGAACCAATGACGACGACCTTTCCTTTGCTCATAATGTCCTCCGTTGCGGCGGTCTGCGGGAGTAGTAGCCGCATATCTCATACGCCGTTGCCCACGGCCTCGGTCGTCAATTGCGGTAAGTTTGGGTTAAGAGCGGATCTAGCCTCAGATCCCCAGGCGGGCTGGTCCTCCTCGAGCTGACAATGAGTGGCGGGACCATCCTGTGCCGTGGCAGCGATAATGGCACCCGGATGGGTGCGGTACGCCGCGAGTGCCGGATGGAAGCTGCCATCGTCGAGGAACTTGCGAGTAGCGGTGGCCTCGACTTTCTGATGCTGCCCAGGGACATCGGGACCTTTTTTAGAGGTGGGGCTTGCCGCTTGAGGTGATCCCATGGTTGCCGATGTCTGCTGCGCCTGACCGAGTTTTACCGCGATTAACCGCGTGGTGGCGAAGCATTGGTCCAGGATTACCGTCCGTCCCGAAGGTGCTTCGGAATGAAGATCGGCTGTACCCGGAGAACTGAGATGACCATCAACGTGAAGACCGTTGGAATCTTGACCGCCCATCCGGGCAAGGAAGCTGAACTGTGCAACCTGCTCGCAGGGTTGATCGGCCCCAGCCGGTCTGAACCCGGCAATCTGCGCTACGATCTCTGGGCCGATCCGTCGGAGCCGGGGGTCTTCGTGCTCGACGAACTCTATGTCGACGCTGATGCGGCCGCGGCGCATCAGGCATCCCCGCATTTTCTGCACTATCGCGCAAATGTTGGCGCGCTGGCCGACCGCCGGGCCTTGAGCCTCCAGGCGGTCGTGGTTGCCTAAGGGCAAGGGATGGAAATTCGATACGATAGGCAGGCAGATTACTGCCCTGCGCACCGACCGGATGCCGTTCGCGTGCCGGCGCGTCTCAGGCCCCGGGCGTGGGCGGCATTCCTAGAACGATGCGCGTGACGACAGCGGAGAAGATGATCGCGTCCGGGCGCTAGGCGCGGGGTCGACCTGATTGAGTATGGTCCGATTGCTCGCGCGCCGTATGCTCTGTCAATTTCCGGGCGATCTTCTCGCGCTCCAGCGTGACACTGCAGCCGTTTTGGACAAAATATGGGGGATGTCACCTGCTGGGAAATTCCTCATTCTGGGAATGCTTGCTCCGCTTCTCCCGAGCCTGTCCGATGCATGCGCGGCGGATGCCAAGCGCAGCCTGCAGCAACTGCGCCACACCAGCTGGACTTCGAGAGACGGAGCTCCCCCGGAGATATGGGCTCTTGCACAGTCGGGCGACGGTTACCTCTGGCTGGGCACGGGAGGCGGACTCTATCGCTTCGACGGAGCGAGTTTCGAAAAGTTCCGACCATTCAAAGGCGAAAGCCTTCCCTCGCTCAACGTCAATTCACTGCTTGTCACCCGCTCCGGCGACCTTTGGATTGGCTTTGCATCAGGTGCCTTGGCAAGACTCCGCGCGGGCCACCTGACGACGTTCGACTTGGGCCTACCGCCGGTCCCCGTGCTGGAGCTATCCGAGGACCGTGCAGGTGGAATCTGGGCGGCCCTGGGCGAGGATGACAGAGGCGGAGTCGCGCGCTTTCGTGACGGAGGATGGAAGATTTTCGGTCTTTCTCGCGGGGTAGCCGCGGGCGCTGCCACCAGCGTCCTCGGAGCGGCCGACGGATCGGTATGGGTAGCGGCCGGTGGCGAACTCCAGGTGCTGCGTCCAGGCGCCAATCATTTTTCGCGCGTCGCCGCCTCGGCTTCGGACAGACCAAAGCTGAAGCAGTCACCAGATGGAGCGATATGGCTGACCACCGGCGCCCGCCCCGGTCTTCAGCGCATTGCGGCAGCGCCTGCTCAAGCCAAGCCGAAATGGATCGCGCCGCCGATGACGGCCAATCCGCGAGCGGAGAGCATCCTGTTCGATCGCCACGGCAATCTCTGGGGAACCTACGGGAGTGGCGGCGTCTTTCGTCTCGGCGGCGTCGGCTTGAGAGGTGGCGCGCTCGTTGCGCATGGCGAAAGAGAGCAGTTCGGCGTGGAGCGCGGCCTCACCTCGAACCTCGCCAACCCGATCCTCGAGGATCGCGAAGGCAATGTCTGGGTGGGTACAAATCTCGGTCTCGACCAGTTTCGCGAAACGAGCGCAGTGGTGGCTGTCGGGCTGCCTACGGATTCGCGGAATGGTTTCCGGATAGCGCCGGGTCCCGGGGGTTCGATGTATGTGACATCGAACGACGCTCTCTTCAGGGCGAACTCGGAGCATGTCGCCCGGAAGCTGGTCCGGCTTCCGCGGCGGCCGTTGATACTGCACACCGATGCGCTGTCACGTACCTGGATCGGCACGGACCGATCGCTGGGCATTTTGTCGGGCGACACGGTCCGGGACGTGCCGTTGCCGTGGGCGAGGAGCAGGCGGTTTGCTCTCCTCGAGGAAGCCGCCGGTCGAATCTGCGTCTCGTCCGTGGAAGGCGCCTTTTGCCGGAAGCGGGGTGGATGGACGGCGGAGCCACGCCTCGCAACCCCAGGCATTCTGCCGAAGCAGATGCTACGCGACGCGGGCGGGCGCGTATGGATCGCTGAAGGCGGGCGCATCGAGATGGTCGAAGGACCCGCACGCCGGCTGTTCTCCGCGCGCGACGACCTTGCCCTGGGGACTATCGTGGTGATCGCCGTCCGAGCGCGGCATGTTTACGCAGGCGGCGACTTTGGCCTGGCGCGGTTCGACGGGCGGCGCTTCATCACCCTCAGATCGGATGTGCATCCTTATTTGAGCCGGACCGCCGGAATCGTCGAAACGGCGGAAGGCGACCTGTGGCTCAATACGGTCGCCGGCGTAGTTCATATCAGGCGTGCCGACTTGGACGATGCCTTCGCGCATGGAGTACGACCAGTAAAGGCACGAGTGTTCGATCGCGACGATGGGCTTCCCGGTGTGGCGCAGCAGGACTCCTGGTCGCAAACGGCGATGGAGGCCTCCGACGGGCGTCTCTGGTTCGTGACGAGGCTCGGCGTGGCTTGGATCGACCCCAAGCAGCTCTCCTTCAATTCACTCCCACCGCCAGTCATCATCAAGTCCTTGGTTTCGGGCGGCCGCATCTATACGGGCGTCGCGCCAATTCAGCTGCCGAACGGCACGTCCAATCTCCAGATCGAGTATACTGCGCCGAGCCTTTCCGTGCCTTCACGCGTGCGTTTCCGTTACCAGTTGGAATCCGTGGACGATGGTTGGGTCGACCCGGGCACGCGCCGCGGGGCCTTCTATACGGGGCTCAAGCCAGGCAGCTACAGGTTCCGCCTTATGGCGGCGAACGATGACGGCGTGTGGAACCGACGGGGCGCGACACTGGAGTTCGAAATCCCGCCGACTTTCGTCCAGAGTCGGCCGTTTTACCTCCTTTGTACGGTTCTGGCGCTGGCGCTGCTATGGCTCGGCTATTCGCTGCGGCTGCGCGCCGTCGCCGAGAGCATCCGAGCGCGGATGAACGAGCGACAGGACGAGCGCGAACGCATAGCCCGCGAGTTGCATGACACGCTGCTGCAGAGCGTGCAGGGGCTGATCATGCGCTTCAGCAACATCGCCCAGGACATAACAGCAATTCAGCCCGCACACCGAGACATGCTTGACGCATTGAACAGCGCAGACGCGGTCGTGGTGGAAGGGCGCGACCGCGTCCACGAGTTGCGGCGCTGGAGCGGAGCACGGAGCCTTTCCGACGTGGTCACTCGCACCGCCGAGCGGCTACTGCTGCCCGACAAGATTGAGATTCGGGTAGGCGTCGAGGGACCGCAAAGGGAGATCTACCCCGCAATCGCCGATGAACTGCTGCGGATCACGGACGAGGCATTGTTCAACGTCTCCCGTCACGCACGCGCGCGCAAGGTTGCGATCACCGTTGCTTATGGAACGCCAGCACTTGTCCTGCGCATCACTGACGACGGCGTCGGCATCGCGTCGGAGATCGTCGCCCAAGGCGGTCTCCCCGGTCATTTCGGCCTGCTTGGCATGCGCGAGCGCGCCAAGAAGATCGGAGGACAACTGGTCATCAGACCCCAGCCGGCCGGCGGAACGCAAGTTGAAATGAAGGTCCCCGCCGAGATCGCCTATGCCGACAAACCGCGTTCGATATGGTTGGTTTGGTGGCGTCGCCTTGCGTTGAAGCGCAAGCGTAAATGACATCGTATTCGCCAACGCCTCCGTTGAATTCCACGGCCTGGCTGCTAGATTTTGATAAGGATGGTGGAGCTATCTTTAACATTGGCGAACAGCCGCAACTTCGTCGTTCGACATAGTACAAACAATCCCAACGGGAATGTGTGCGGCCTTCGACGCGTCGTCGGGGCAGAAGGTGCCGCGAGGCGGTATGCGGTCGTTCAGCTTGGTGAAGCACGGTTAATTCTGGTAGCGTGAAGACCTTGGGCGGGTGCTTGCTGTCGACGCGCGTCAGATGTGGGCTTACGTCCCTCAGCGGAGACCCGTTCGCTGTCGGATGTAAGGGTCGGATGAGGATCGGAGCACAGCTTGCCTATGCCGAGACACGAGACGCCCGCCGGTTGGTGCGAGAGCGCCCGAAATGACTGATGCAGGACCTGGCCTACCTGTTCACTGCGCTAAGTGTCTGTTTAGAAATGCGCTTTGTTGCGCATTTCTAAACAGACACTAGGCATGGAGGCATGGCGATGGATGAGGCGACGCCCGCCAACCCGATAAGGGTGATGGTCGTCGACGATCACCCGATGCTGCGTGATGGAGTGGTCGGGTCGATCAAGCGTCAACCCGACATGATCGTCGCTGCGGAAGCGGGGGATGGCGCCACTGCGATCGTGGGCATTGAGGCCGCGAGGCCGGACATCGTTCTGATGGATCTTCAGATGCCCGGTATCGATGGCGTCGAGGCGATCCAGGCGATCCGCAAGAGCCATCCGCAGGTACGCATTCTTGTGCTCACAACCTACGCAGGCGACGCCAAAGCGTTGCGTGCGCTCAAGGCTGGCGCGGACGGCTATCTGCTCAAGAGCGCGATGCGAACCGATCTGATCGACGCGATCCGCGCCGTGCATGGCGGCGGACGCCATATCCCTCCCGAGGTCGCGGCCCAAATAGCGGTGCACGCGATCGGCGAAGCCCTGACCGAACGCGAAATCGAGATTCTATCGCTGGTGGCCGCCGGCAATCCGAACAAGCAGATCGCCTGGAGGCTGGGCATCTCGGAGGACACGGTTAAGGCGCATCTCAAACGCACTTTCGCCAAGCTCGGGGTCGCAGACCGTACGCATGCGGTCACGGTTGCTGCCAAGCGAGGGATCATCGAGCTTTAACCATTCCGTCGACGATTTAATCGACTGGAGGCATTTTCGCCTGTTCGCCAAGGTCGTTGGTAACAATTGTCTTGTCACCCAAATGGGTACTCTGACTGGCCCGGTTTGGGGCCATGGACCGATATCGGAGCTAAAGCTTATTCTGCCGCTGTCGGGTAGCGCGACATGTCCGACGAATCCCAAAGATGGGCCGCCAGATGCTCACCGGCCACGCTAGGCGCCTAGTCAGGAGGAGTGCCAAAATGCCAACCGCTGCTGCGTTCGAACCTCTACTCAGGACGACTCATTCGCCGGGGTACCCATCCAATTCTCACCAAGCCGTGCCAGCCCAACGCTCCTTTGCGTTCGGCCCTTTCCTCCTCAAGCCCGAACAGCAGCTACTGCTAAAGCGCGAAGTGCCGGTCAGAATCGGAGGGCGCGCGCTCGACATCCTCACAGCCTTGGTCGAGAAGCCGGGCGAACTGTTGGACAAGCGCACGCTTATCTCGCGGGTCTGGCCGAACACCTATGTCGAAGAGACCAATCTCAAGGTGAATGTGGCGGGCTTGCGCCGAGCCTTGGGAGATGATCCTTCCTTGCCGCGGTTTATCGCGACCATCGTCGGAAGAGGCTATCGTTTCATTGCACAGGTCCATACGACTGGATTCCCCGCACCAGCATCAGACTGTCGCCCCTCGCGACAGCCGCCCAGCATCATTGAGTTAATCGCGACCGTGGATGCGGTTCGGGAGCACCTTGCCAAATTCTCGTTACTCGGAGGATTATGATAGAGAAGCGAACGTCATTACGACGTGGCGGCGGTCTGCAAGGTTGCACAGATCTCGTCGGGATCGATTTCACCGCGGGAGGGCGACCGGGGCCGCCAGCAAACCGGACGTTCGCGGCTTAGAGAGGGCTCGTCGAAAGACGCAATCAGTTCATGATCTGGCAGCGCCCCAACGACCAAAGTTCGTCGATGACCTCAGACAGCTTCAGGTCGAGAATCCGATGGCATTGTCACGGTAAGACCCAACTCCTCGACCAGGGCGTCGAACACCGCGCGATATCGCCCGCTACTGCGCAGGTCTTCATGCATCACGATCCAGAGCGGCAGGTTGAAGGCAAATGCATCAGGCAGGACGCGCTCGAGCATGGTGTCGCGCCCTGCAATCACCTCCTGACAGATGCCGATGCCGAAGCCCGCGCGGATCGCGGCAAGCTGGACGACGGTGTTGTCCACCCGCAGCGCGAAATTCGCGTGATCGAGACCGGGCAGCGCGCCCAGCACCGTGCGTGAGAAGCTGCCGCTGCTGTCCACGCCAATCAGGTCGTGTTCGACAAGGTCAGCGATCGATCCTGGGATGCCCCGCAGGTCGAGATAATCGCGATGGGCATAAAGGCCCAGTTGCAGCACGCCCAGCTTGCGCGCAACCAGCGCCTGCTGGGTTGGTTCGACCATCCGGATCGCGATGTCGGCCCGGCGCTGTAGGAGGTCGTCCACCGTATCACTCGCCACCAGTTCGATCGAAAGTCGAGG
>NZ_JAKUJY010000032.1 GCF_022664535.1 Sphingobium trunci
GGGCCTGCGCATCCGGCGCACGGGCGTGCGCGATGTCGGGGAATTTCCCGGGCATTGCTGGCTGTCCGCCCTGTTTCCCAGCGGCAAGGCGTTCGGCATCCTCGCTTTCCCGCCACGCAAGGACGGCACGCCCGCCTATTCGGAGGCCTTCACCTTCGACGGTCGGACCAAGCGCTATGGCAAGGTAATCGAGGCGCCCTGGCTGACCCGGTTCGAGCCGCATGATGGCCGCCACGACCTGCTGCTGGAAATGGAGGATGGCGAGCGCATCCGCATCGACGGACGCACCCACAACAGCACTTTCCTGGCCAAAGGGACGCCGATGTTCGGCGACTGGACCCATGGTGGCGGGCCGCATCCCACGCCCTTGCCCTTCGCGCAGGGCGACGCGGTCTATAGCTGGGACGGTGAGAGTGCTTATGGCATGACCGAGCGGTCGCTGCCGCTGGATCGCTGGGAGAAATAAGGGGTCAGGCCACCAGCCGCTCCGAAACGCGCCACAGCTCCTCTGCGTCGGCGGGCACCATCACCGTGGGATCATAACCGTTCCACGGATGTGTGTCCGGCCCGGTGGGGATGGCCAGTGCGCAATCCTCCAGCACCAGCCCGCCGCGCCCTTCCAACTCGGCTGCGCAGCAGGCCCACAAGGTGGTCGCCGCGCCCTGTTCGACCGTCTTCATGACGGGATTGGGTTTGCCGTCGGGCAGGATGAAGCCGATCTGCCGCTTCAGTTCCTCCCCATGATAGCGTTGCAACCCGGTCAGGACCGATCCGGGCAAGACGGCATTGGCGAAGATGCCGCGCCCGCTCCATTGCCGGGTCGCTTCCATGGCGAACAGGATGTTGGCGGTCTTCGACTCGCCATAGGCGGCCAGGTCGTTCCGCTCGCGCGCCCGCCATTGCAGGTCGCTGAAGTCGATGCGCTTCCCCTTGTGTGCGGCCGAACTCAGCATGACGATCCGCGCACCCTGCGCCGACAGCCGGTCGAGCAACAGGTTGGCGAGCAGGAAATGGCCGAGATGATTGGTCGCGAAACGCACGTCGAGACCATTTTCCAGATGCGCCTCCGGCGTCTTCGACACACCGGCATTGGCCACCAGCAGATGGACCGCTTCATGGCGGGCGTTCACGTCGGCGGCAAAGGTGCGAACCGACCGCGGGTCCGCCAGATTCAGCTCCAGTGTTTCGACCGGCTGTCCGGTCTCGCCTGCGATGGCATCGGCGACACCGCGTCCCGCCTCCGCATTGCGCACCCCCAGGATCAACTGCGCTCCGGCATCGGCAAGGGCGCGGGCGGTTTCGATGCCAAGGCCTGAGCCTGCGCCGGTGACGATGGTCAGCCTTCCGCTCAGATCATGGGCGCGCGCGACCTCCAATGCGGTGGAATGACGATCGAAGGGCATCCCTCTCTCCTGCCTGTTTTCTCCCTGAGCAATAGATTTCTTGACTTGTTAGTCAAGTGATAGGACAGATGGCTCGAACCCGGCAAAGGCCGGGACAGGAAAGGATCGACTGGATGCCGCTGTTTGAAGGGAAGGTCGCGCTTGTCACGGGCGGCGCGACGGGAATCGGGCGCGAAACCGCCCTGCGCTATGCCGCAGAAGGCGCGCGCGTGACGGTTGCCGACATCAACGAGGACGAAGGGCAGAAAACGGTCGGGATGATCGAGGCGGCCGGAGGGCAGGCGCTCTTCATCCGCACCGATGTGACCAGTTCCACCGATGTCGAGGCGATGGTCGCGCGAACGATGAATCGCTTCGGCCGACTCGACGCGGCGTTCAACAATGCCGGAACGCCGGGTGGCTTCACCAATGTCGTCGATTGCACCCAGGCCGAATGGGACCGCACCATCGCGCTCAACCTGACCAGCGTGTGGCTGTGCATGAAGCATGAGATCCCGGCCATGCTCGCCAGCGGCGGCGGCGCCATCGTCAATACCGCGTCGGAGGCGGCGAACCATCCCTCGCCGCATATGGCCACCTATATCGCGACCAAGAGTGGCGTGGTGGGGCTGACCCGGTCGGCGGCGCTCGACTTTGCCGGGCAGAACATCCGGGTGAACGCGCTGTTGCCCGGACCCACGGTCACGCCGATGCTGATGCAGGGCACGCAGGGGCTGGAGCGCTCGCTCGAAGCGTTCGGCGCGGGCCTGCCGATGGGCCGCGTGGGTCAGCCGCGCGAACAGGCCGATGTGGTGATCTTCCTCACCTCCGAAATGTCGTCCTTCGTCACCGGCATGGCCGTGTCGGTCGATGGCGGCCTGAACCTGCGCTGAGAGGAAATGACTATGCTGGAAGGAAAGAAAATTCTCATCACGGGCCATACCGGACGCATCGGTCAGGCCGTGGCGACGCGTTTCGCGCCGGTCTGCGAGATGTGGGGGCTGGCCCGCTATACACGCGAAGGATCGCTGGAGGAGGCGAAGAGCCTGGGCGTCATCCCCGTCAAGGGCGATTTCGGACGCGGTTCGCTCGACCAGGTGCCGACCGATTTCGACTATGTGCTGCACATCGCTGCGGACATCACGCCCAAGTCGGCCGAAGCGGGCATGATTGACAATAGCGACGGTCCCGCGCGCCTGATGAAGCATTGCCGCAATGCCAAAGCGTTCCTGCATGTATCCACCACCGGCGTCTATCGCCAGAATGCCGACCCGCGCCATGTCTATGCTGAGGACGACGATCTGGGCGGCTATTTCGGCGGGCAATATGTGCCGACCAAGCTGGCTGGCGAGGGGGCGGTGCGCGCCGCCTGCTTCATCCTCGACCTGCCGACGGTCATCTGTCGCCAGAATGTCCAATATGGCGGCCCGCATGTGAATGGGGGCCTGATCGACCGTTTCCTCGACGAACTGGTGACATCGGGCAATGTGCTCGCGCCGACCGAAGAGGTGAATTATTGCGGCGCCATCCATGAGGACGATATCTGCGATATCATCGAACCCTCGCTCGGCATGGCATCGGTCCCCGCCAGCATCGTCAACTGGTGCGGGGACGAAGCGGTCGAATGGCATGAATTGTTCGAATATGCGGGCGAGCTGATCGGGAAGAAGCCGAACTTCATCCGCAACCCGGACTTCACCTTTCCCAATTGCGTGCCCGATCCGGCGAAGCGGCAATCGATCGGTGGCCCCGCGAAGGTAAGCTGGCAACAGGGGGTGCGCCGTTCCCTCGAAATCCGCCACCCGCATCTGAAACTCAACGTCGAGGCCTGAGACGAACCATGACCACGATCGAAGGCAAGAAAGTCCTCATCACCGGGCTGACGGGGCGGATCGGACAAGCGATCGCGACCCGCTTCGCTTCCTCCTGCGAGATGTGGGGGCTGGCCCGCTACGGCCGCACGGGGTCGAAGGACGAAGCGCGGGCACTGGGCGTCATTCCTGTGCAGGGCGATTTCGCGCGCGGCTCGCTCGACCAAGTGCCGACCGATTTCGACTATGTGCTGCACATCGCCGCCGATGTGATGCCGCCGACCTCGGAAGATGGCATGGTCGACAATAGCGATGGCGCCGCGCGGCTGATGAAGCATTGCCGTGACGCGAAAGCCTTCCTGCATGTTTCGGCCACCGGGATCTACCGGCAGCATGACGACCCGCATCATCTTTATGCGGAGGATGCGGATCTGGGCGGCTTCTATGGCGGCCATTATGCGCCCACCAAGCTGGCGGGGGAGGGGGCGGTGCGCGCCGCTTGCCTCATCCTGGAACTGCCCACGGTCATCTGCCGCCAGAATGTGCAATATGGTGGCGGGCATGAGAGCGGCGGCCTGATCGACCGGTTCCTCGATATTTTCGTGGAGACGGGCGAGGCCTATCTGCCGCCGGAGGGGCCTCTGGTCATCGGTCCGATCCACGAGGATGATATTTGCGACATCGTGGAACCGTCGCTGGGCATCGCGTCGGTCCCGGCCGGCATCGTCAACTGGAGCGGCGACGAGATGGTCGATTGGCAGGAATTGTTCGAATATGCGGGCGAGCTGATCGGCCGGCGGCCGAACTTCATCCGCAAGCCGGAATTCGCCTTTCCCAACTGCATGCCTGATCCGGCGAAGCGCCGGTCCATCACCGGATCGCTCAAGGTGCGGTGGAAGGACGGGGTCAGGCGTTCGCTGGAAATGCGGCATTCCGAGTTGCGCCTGAACGACGTCAGCTAGGGTTCTCGGGTGAGGCATTGCCTGGTCTCGTCGTACGGATCGTTCTGAACCCGATATGGGACGCGCCGAGGTCATGGTCCTGAGCCTGGAAGGCGGCCGCCCGGAAGTTGGCGCAATAGTTAAGCGCACACAAGTAGGAGCCGCCCTTGAGCAGGCGTCTTATTCCATCATCCGAACCCGCGCTGCTCGTCGTCCATTCCCAGACGTTGCCGATCATATCGTGGATACCCAGATTATTGGGTGGGAAACAGCCCACTGGCGCAATCCCGCGGAAATGATCCTGTCCGGTATCGACCGCCGGGAACACGCCCTGCCAGGTGTTGGCGATCGGCGCCGAGCCAGACGCGCGGTCATAAGCCCAGTCGAGCGGATCGCGCGGCCCGGTCTGGTCGGCCCTGGCCGCGCGTTCCCATTGCACCGCGTCCGGCAGTTCCGATGCCTGCCATGCGGCGAAGGCACGTGCATCTTCGAAGGTGACGTGAACCACGGGCAGCCAGGATCGACCGGTGATATCGCTGCCCGGCCCTTGTGGATGCTGCCAGTCCGCGCCCCTGGCGAATCGCCACCACGATATCGGCCCGCCGATGTCCTGGCCCGACAACGGCGGCGAGAATAGTGCCGATCCACCCTCCCGCTCTGCCTGCGTCACATAGCCAGTGGCGGCGATGAAGCGGGCGAACTCGCCATTCGTGACTTCATGATCGCCGATCCAGAACTCCGGGACGTGGACGGGCTTGCCTGGTCGACCGGGGCCATCCTCGCCCATCAGCACCGTTCCGGCAGGCACATGCACCCAGCGGGTAGAGGTGGCGCATTGCCGGACCGGCTCCCCTACCCATGATCCGTCGGCGGGCGCCGCCGCATAGACGGCGGTGCCTAGCGCAAGAGCCAGCAACAGCGCGGCCGGTCGCCGCGTCATTTCCGGTCCGTTCCGCGATGGCCGGTGTCGATCCGTCCGACCGCATTGCCCTGCGGCAGGATCACGCCGACGCGCCGAGCATAGGCGTCCCAGTCCGTCACCAGTTCCGCCAGCTTCTGCGGCTCTCGCTCGGCCAGATCGCTGGTTTCGCCGGGATCGGTGCGGATATTGAACAGCAGCCAACGGCCGGTGGGCAGGCGGTCATCGATATTGCGGGCCATGTCGTTCAGCCACAGCGCCTTGTAATCGCCCTTGGTGATGTTGCGACCACCGAACAGTTCGCCACCTACCGGCGTGTCCGGCCCGCGCAGTGGCGTCTTGTCGCCCGCGAGTGCGGATTTCCACGACACGCCCTCCACCAGCGCCCGTCCCCGCGGACCGAGGCCGTGTCCGTCCGCAGGCTGCCTCGCGAAGTCGAGGGCGGTGGCGGCCACGTCCGTCGCGTGGGCTAGGCCGCCGTCCACAAGTCCCCTGCGGATGCCCGGTCCCGTCGCGAACAGCGGCGCCCGGATTCCGCCCTGCGCGGAAAATATCTTGAACAGCAGATAGGGCGATGTCCCCGCCTGGCCCCAACCCGGTCCGTACCAGATCAGCGAATTGGCGTGGCCGATATTGTCGAGGCTATTGTCATAATTGTCGGCGACCATCTTCGAGAAGCCGTCGTCGAAGGTGCCCACACGGTCATAGGCACTTCCCGCCGCTCCGTTGTCCGAGGTGAAGAGGATTATGGTGTTGCGAAACTGTCCGTTGCGTTTCAATTGCGCGACGATCCGACCGACATTGTCGTCTATGCTGCGGATCATCGCGGCGTAGACTTCCATCTTGCGCGCCTCGATCGCCTGTTCCTGGGGTGTGAGGTCGGCCCAAGGCTTGATGCCGTACAGAGGGCCGAGCGACACGTCGCCGATCAGGCCGAGCGCTTTCTGACGGTCGAACCGGCGCTGGCGCAGCACCTCATAGCCTTCGGCATATCGGCCCTTGTACCGGGCGATCAGTCTGTCCGGTGCCTGCAGCGGCCAATGGGGCGCGGTATAGGCGAGATAGCCGAAGAAGGGGCGGCTGTCCGCCTTCGCCTCGTCGAGGAGGGTGAGGAAATTGTCGGTGAAATAATCGGTCGAATAGGCTCCCTCCGGATAGGTGAGTGGCTTGCGGTCCTCGACATAGGCGCCGCCCGAATGGAATCCACCCTTGCGCCCGAAATGATTGTCGCCGCCGCCCAGCAGGGCGAAGGAGCGTTCGAACCCGCGATCGGCGGGCCACTGGCCCGGCTTTGCGCCCAGATGCCATTTGCCCGACAGCAGCGTGTGGTAGCCCGCGTCGCGCAGCCGTTCGGCGACGGTTGCGACACGCTGGTTCAGCACGCCCTCATAGCCCGGCTTGCCACGCTGGTTGTCGGTCAGCAATTCGGCCATGTTGCCGACGCCCGCGACATGGTTGTCGTTGCCGGTCAGCAGCATCGAGCGGGTGGGCGAGCAGGTGGGCGATACCTGGAAATTGGTGAAGCGGGCGCCCGAGGTAGCCAGCGCGTCCAGGTTGGGCGTGCCGATCTCGCCGCCGAACGCGCCGAGATCGGAATAGGCAAGGTCATCGGTCACGATGACGATGATGTTGGGTCGGCCGTCTTTCCCCGGAGCGGCCGAGGCGGCGGGCCCTATCAGGATCGAACCGAGGGCGAGGCCGGCGAGCCGCGCGAGCAGCCGGGTGGGCGAAGGGGCGCTGGACATCCTTTCCTCCGATCCTCAATCGAGCCGGTTGCGATAGGCGCGGGCGCGCGCCTGGATGTCCGCCGCCCGCTGCGCCGGGGACACGGGCGGCGTGTCCGGCGCGATTTCCGCCTTCAGTTGGTTCAGCTTCACGACCTTGTAGCCGCGTAGCAGACCATCGCCTGTGCCCGCGCTATCGAAACCCTGCCAGCGCAACTGGACATAGCCCTGATGCAGGCCGCCGGTGTCGACCCAGTTGGGTACGCCCGGATCGGTCGGCGACAGCACATAGGTATAGCCGCCGTCCGGGTCCGCCTTCGCTTGCGACAGGTTGACGCTGGCCTGATGCTCGCGGCTGTCGGGCGCGATCATCCAGGCGTCTACCGCCTGGATGCCGGTATAGCGTGCGCCGCCCCGACTTGTCCTGATGACCACCGCCTCGCCGGGGGCCAGGACATAGCGGGCGGCGGCGAGATAGCCCCAGTTGCCGTCGCGCGGCACTGGACCGACAGGCACATTGGCCTGCATGCCGCCGAACCAGTTGTCCTTGAAATGCGCCCAGAACCGCAGATAGGCCGGTAGGCCGGCGAGGATGTCCCGCCGCAGCGTCGCCGCGTCGCGCGGAGCCGTTTCGGGCTTGTCGAGGCGGCGGATGGTCAGCCGGTTGGGCTTCTGCGTCCAGTCGGACAGGACGTCGCGGACCGATATGCCGATCCGGCCCGGCTCCGTCCTCAGATGGTTGGACCCGTCGTCTGGCCCGCCAACGGTCAGGCGGAAGCTGCCGTCGGGCGCGACCTGCACGCCCTGGTCCGTCAGCATCCGGATCTGCGATCCCATGTCCGCGCTGCTCTTGTTCTGGCGCAGGGCGGCATTGGTGCGGACGCTTTCGAAACTGAACTGCGCGGGCCGGTGCGCCTGGTCCACCTGCCCGTTGATCTCGTAGCGGCCGGACCCGTCGATGGTCGTAATGCGGTAGATATGATCGGGATTGTCGCCCGCGACCGCCATGCCGATGCTATGGCCGTGCCAGTCATGCGGTGTATTGTCGTCGTACCACAGAATCTGGGGGGCGCCCGGATCGCCGGCGATCTCCTTGATGATGAAGGAACTGGTCCATTGTTCGATGGCGTGGTCCAGCCGCGCCGCGCCTTCCGGTGTCTGTCCGACCGGCGTGGCCGCCAGTTCCGCGCGGACCGCCGCCTGGATCGCCTTGATTTCCGGGTCGGCGAGCAGCCTCACGGCGATCCGTTCGGCCGCGATCTGGCCGGGCGTGCCGAGGACGGAGGCCGCCTCCGCCTTGCTGCCGGCGGCGATGCCGGCGGATGTGAGGCCGGTCGACATGAGCAGCGCAGCGGCTGCGTATCTGAGCGTGTTCATCGCGTCTCTCCTTGGCTTTTATTGAATCAGAGCGTCAGGCGCAGCGTAGCGCCGATGGACCGGGGCTCGCCGACCAGACCCTGGATCAGGCCGGTGTTGAACCCGGCGGTGGTCCGGGTGACGAGATACTGTTTGTCGAACAGATTGCGCGCCCAGACCGATAGGTCGATCCGTTCGCCGAAGCGGATGCCTGCGCGCGCATTTACGAGGCCATAGCCCGCGATCCAGGACGAGGGAGCGTCGTTGGACAGGTTATAGGCGCCGGACTGATAGCTGTAGTCGATGCCCAGAAAGGCTTCCTTCCCTCCGCCGATGTCGGCGCGGTAATCGCCGCCGGCAGCGAACGCCCATTTGGGCGCTCCCGCCAGCGGCCGGCCGCTCAGATTGCAGGATGGCGCAGGGAATTGCTCGATCGGGCAGGGGGCATTCACGAAATCCAGATAGGTTGCATCGAGATAGGTGCCCGAGGCGTACAGATCGAGCCTGGCGAGCGGCTTCACACGGCCTTCGACTTCAACGCCGCGCACGCGCACCTTGCCGACGTTGGAAACATAGGTGGTGATCCGGTCGGGGTCGAACTGCGTCGCCTGATAATTGGCGTCGATGGTCCAGAAGCCCGCGACGTTCAGGGTCCAGCGGCCGTCCGCCGGACCGCTCTTCACGCCGACCTCGTAATGCGTCACGGTTTCGGGATCGATCACGACCGGCGTCCCCGGCGCGACGTTGGTGAGCGTGAGGCCGCCCGACTTGAAGCCCCTGGCGAACGTGCCGTAGAGCAGGACGTCCTGCGCGGGCTTGTACCCCAGCGTCAGTGAGCCGGACAGCCTGCTCTCCGACGTGGAGGCGGCATAGCTCCGTGCCGTGCCGAACGAAGCGCGCAGGGCCTGCACCGTGGCCTGTTCCGCGCCGGTGAGGCCAGCCAGGCTGGCGGCGGAGGCAATCGACTGCTGGAACGTCCCGTCCTTGGTCTCCTTGGTGTAGCGCAGGCCGCCTGTCAGGTTGAGCGAAGGCGAGATGTTCCACGTCGCCTGTCCGAACGCGGCATAGCTTTTGAGGCGGAGCCGGGAGAGGCCGCGCACGCCGAATCCATCAAGGGCGATCCGGCGCAGCGCGTTCGTCGCGGCGCTGGGGCTGATGCCGAAGAGGAAGGCCGGCGCGTCCGACCCGTAGGCGGTCAGATTGTCGCTGTCGAGCGACTGGTGGAGGTAGAAGCCGCCCAGCACATAGTCGACACTGTTCTTACCCTGCGAAGCCAGTCGTACTTCCTGCGTGAACTGGCGCTGGCGGCTGGAACTCTGTGCCGCCGCCAGCAAGTCGAGGCTGGTGCCGTCGGCGTCGTTGCGCGGACTCCAGTTCCAGGTGCGATAGGCGGTGATGGAGGTGAGGGCAACTGGCCCCAGATCGCTTTCCAGCTTCGCCGATCCGCCGGCCTGCGTCATCTTCACGCTGGCGAGCCGGTTCAAATAGACATTGCGGGCGGAAGGATCGAAGGGCGGCACGTTGAAGCCGGGGAAACGGCTCACCCGGTCGAGATAGCTGTTCGGGCGAAGGGTGCCGTCGGCCCGATACTGGTTGACCAGTTCCACGCCCACAGCCGCAAATCCGTCCTCATGCTGGTCTGCATAGTCGCCGATGACGCGCAAGGTGGTGGCTTCGCCAAAGCGCGCGAAGATCTGTCCCCGCACGGTGACGCTGTTATAATCATTGATGCGCCGGCCGCCGAGCGTCTGGTTGCGAACCCAGCCATTGTGCGCGGTCTGCGTCATTGCCAGGCGTACTGCCAGTTGATCGTCCACCAGCGGCAGGTTCGCCACGTCGCGAAGCTGGTAGTAGCCGAAGCTGCCGACCGATGCGTCGGCCCGCAGTTCCGGCTTGAAGGAGGAGGGCGCCTTCGTGTAGATGCTGATCGCGCCGCCCGTCGTGTTCTTGCCGAACAGCGTGCCTTGCGGTCCGCGCAGCAGCTCGATCCGGTCAAGGTCGACCAGGTCGAACACGGCCTGGCCGGTGCGGGCGTAATAGACGTCGTCGATGTAAACGCCGACGCCGTTTTCGAGGCCGTCATTCTGAAGCCCGACATTGGCCCCCAGCCCGCGGATGTTGATATTGGTGTTGCGCGGATTGGTACCGATGATCTGGAGGCTGGGCGCCTGCCGCTTCAACTGGTCCAGCGTGTAGATGTTCTTCCGGTCGAGCGCCGCCCCGCCAAACACGCTGATGGCGATCGGCACATCCTGAGCCCGCTCCTCCCGCCGCCGCGCCATCACCACTATGGCGTCCCCATCGACGGCGTCCAGCGCGGACGATTGCTCCGCAGCGCGGACAGGAATCGTCGCGACTGGTCCTGCGAGACCGACGAATGTCGCCCTTGCGACCCAGATCCCAATGCGACGCCGCCCCGTTCCATGCCGGTTCCGTTTTCGCACGATGATATTCCCCTCTCGACCGGGTGGCATAGAGGCGCCTTTTTCCGCCCCGTGAGACGGATCAAAATTTCGTTTCGTTGAAGAAACGATATGACGTGTCCCGCAAAAGCCTGCGCCTCGCAGATGTCCCGTTTTATTGGAATCGAAGATTGGCCTAGCGCCGTCGCCTCAGCAGTATGGACTTGCGGAGAAAATGGGCAGGCATGGATTACGCCCGATCGAACATTGCACCGCGAAATCTCCTATTACTACTGTATAAATAGACATACTACGTCAACAGTAGATTTGCTTGATGTCCACAAACCGCGGCTACCCTCCCCGTCTCGATTGATCCGATCGGCAAATTCTCCATCACGAGATGCGAGTGGAGCGGATCATATTATGGAAGCGCTCGCGCAAATGTCTCACGTCCTGTTCCATCCTTGTCGCAGACATGGCGAGCGTTTCCCAAACTGCTCCCAAGTGCGATTAGGCAAATCCGCCACCTCAATTTATACAATGTATAAAATATTGATTGACGATATCGACTTCTGATGCGATCTCCGCCTTCGAGACCCAGTTGAGCTAGGCGTGAGAGGACCACATGGAGTTTCGCAATTTAGGAGATTCCGGACTCCGGGTCAGCGAAATCGGGCTGGGCTGCAATAATTTTGGCGCAAAGCTGGACGAGCAACAGACACAGGTCGTCGTCAACGCTGCCATCGACGCAGGCATCACCCTGTTCGACACTGCGGACGTCTATGGCTACACCCGGTCGGAAAGCTTTTTGGGAAAGGCGCTGGCGAAGTGCCGGCATGACGTGGTGATCGCCACGAAATTCGGTCTTTCCGCATGGGATGGGGAGCATCGCAAGGGTGCATCACGGCGCTGGATCATGCAGGCCGTCGAGGACAGCCTGACGCGCCTGCAAACCGATTATATCGATCTTTACCAGCTTCACATGCCCGACCTGGCGACGCCGGTAGAAGAAACGCTGCGCGCACTCGACGATCTCATCCGTCAGGGCAAGGTTCGCTATATCGGCTGTTCCAACTTCTCAGGTTGGCAGATCGCCGATGCCAACTGGATCGCGCGCGAACTGGTCATCAATCGCTTCATATCGGTGCAGAATGAATTTTCGATGCTGAACCGTGGGGTGGAGCGAGAGGTTCTGCCCACCTGCGAGCATTTTCAGCTTGGCTTGCTGCCATTTTTCCCGCTCGCCTCCGGCCTTCTGACCGGCAAATATGTGCGTGGAGCGCCGCCGCCCGAAGGTTCGCGCCTCAGTGGCAGGCGCGGCGCCAAATCCCTGACCGATGATAATTTCGATCTGGTGGAGCGGCTCTCCACCTTCGCGCGGGATCGTAACCGCACGATGCTGGACCTCGCTTTCGCCTGGCTGCTCGCGCATCGGCCGGTCGCGTCCGTCATTGCCGGGGCGACGAGCGCCGATCAGGTCGGCGGCAATGCAAAGGCGGCCGGGTGGCGCCTGTCTGCCGAGGACATGAGTGAAATCCATGCCATTTTCACCGCGGAATCTGGAGCAGGGGCATGAGCGGACAGAAGATGGATTTGACCGGCAAGGTGGCGATCATCACCGGCAGCGGCACCGGCATAGGCCGGGCCAGCGCTGTGCTTCTCGCGCAGCAGGGTGCCGATATCGTGCTTGCGGGCCGCAAGGAAGGTCCGTTGGATGAGTCGGCTGGGCAGGTCCGCGCGCTCGGACGGCGCGCGTCGGTCATTCCCACCGACGTCAAGGACAGCGATGCCTGCGAAGCGCTGGTCGCCCGGACGATGGAGGAATTTGGGCGGATCGACATTCTGCTGAACAACGCGGGGGGCAGTCGCGCCAAGTCGCTGGATGCCTGGACGCTTGCCGACTTCCACGACATGATCGCGCTCAACCTGACCAGCGTCTGGGTGCTCTCGCTCGCCGCCGCACGGCATATGCGCGGAACTGGTGGCTCGATCATCAACATCTCGTCCATGGCCAGCCTGCGTGCGGTGCCGCACTCGGCGCCCTATGGCGTGGCCAAGGCGGGCGTGAACAACATGACCTCCGTGATGGCGGTCGACCTTGCGCCGTTCGGCATCCGCGTGAACTGCATCGCGGTGGGGACGATCAAGTCCGAAGGCTATATCCGGGCCATGGAGCGGATGGGTCTGGACCCTGATGTCAGCGGCGCTGGAAACCCGATGGGACGCCCCGGCCTGCCGGAGGAGATCGCCTGGCCGGTGCTGTTCCTGGCGTCGGATGCGTCGAGCTATGTCACGGGCCAGACCCTTGCCGTCAATGGCGGCATGGCGCTTCGGCCGTAGGGGAGGGGGGATGATCCCGGCACTGCATCCAGCCCAGCTTTTCCATGTAGGCGTGGTCTGCGAGGACATCGACGCCGCCATGGCGGAGATGAACCTTACTCTCGGCGTGACCTGGCAGGGCGGTCGCGCGGCGCGGATGGAACTCTGTATCTTCGGCGAAGAGCGCGAAGTGGAGATGCGCATCGCTCATTCGGTGCAGGGGCCGCCGCATGTGGAACTGATCCAGGCTGTGCCGGACAGCCCATGGGCCAGCCCCACCGTTGGCGTGCACCATCTCTGCTATTGGTCGGAAGAACCGCTGACGTTGATCGCGACGCTGGAAGGGGCGGGCGCCCGGCGAGTGCTGGGCAAGGATGGATCGGCCAGCGGATATTTCCATCTGCCGGGCGGCATGCTGGTCGAGGTGCTGGGCGCCGAAACCCATGACCGCCTGTCCGGCTGGATCAGGAAGGCGGAGAAACAGCATGGATAATGCGGGCATGCAGGCGGCATGGAACGCCTATCTCGATTCCCTTAAGAGCGCGGGCGAGGCGTTGTTCCGCGCCTCCTCCCCGACCGATGAAGTGACGCAGGCGGAGGGGTTACGTCATCTCTCGCGGCTGGTGCGCCTTGGCCTGTCGAGCGCGGTGGAGTTCGCCGATCCCGACTTTCCTGTCCTGGCCCGCTATGTCGACGAGGTCACGAAGTTCGGGTGCGACAATCCCGACACCATCTACCAGCGCGCGCTCATCAATCCGGCGCGCGAATATCGCATCACCGGCGTGCGGGGCAGCATCGACTATCTGAGCTTCATCACCGCCAAGCCCGGAGCCGAAGGACGCCAGCATCAGGTGGCGCAGATCGACACGTCGACCTTGCAGGTGCGGCCGGACGGCACGTTCGAAATATGCCTCTCGCCAGAGCGCAAGGGGGAGAACTGGCTGGCCATCGACGCCGAGACCCGCTCCGTCTCCGTACGCCAGACCTATCTCGACCGGCAGGCCGAGGTTCCCGCGCAACTCCATATCGAGGCCATGGGCGAGCCGCGCATCCCCCCGCCACTGACGCGCGAGAAGATATCCGCCCAGTTGGAGGCCGCGCGCAACTTCACCCTCTATTGCGCGACCCTGTTTCCCGACTGGACCGAAGGCTATCAGGCCCATCCCAACACGCTTCCCCCGGCGGATCAGGAGGCATGCCTGCGGGCCGGGGGTGATCCCAATATCTATTTCTATCGTTCCTTCTGGCGGCTTGCGCCCGACGAGGCGCTGGTGGTGCGTATTCCGCGCATTCCCGCCTGCGACACATGGAACCTTCAGGTGGACAATTATTGGCAGGAATCGATGGATTATCGCTATGTGCGCAGCCATCTCAACAAGCATAGCGCGTTGGCGGACGCGGATGGCGGGGTGACGGCGGTGATCGCTCATCAGGATCCCGGCCATCCCAACTGGCTGAATACCGCGGGCCATGAGTGCGGCCATTTCGCGATGCGCTGGATACGGGCCGTCGAACATGTTGACCCCCTCACCAGCCTGCGCCGCTTTTCCGACGTTGCCGGGCAGAGCCGGGAAGCCGTCTCGCAACTGGCCGGAGCATCAGTATGACCATGACCCCCGAACTTGACCCCGCCGCGCTGAAAGCGGAGGCGTCCCGCCGCACCGGGCTGACGGATTTCGGCGCCCCCGACTTTGAGGAGCCGCTGGCGATCGTCTGCCGATCGCTGACCGAAGAAGCGCCGCTCAGTGCCGATGGCCGGAAGGCTGCCGCCGAACGGACCATATCGGGCCTGATCGAGCGCCTGAAGCTCCAGCAATGGTTCGGCCTGCATCCAGAGATCGCCGATGAGGAAATCCGCGCCCCTCTCGTCATCGCCGGGCTGCCGCGCACGGGAACGACGCTGCTCTATCGCATGCTGTCAGCGGCAGAGGGCTTTGCCGCGCCGCTTTTCTATGAGGTCAGCCAGCCCGCGCCCGCGCCGGACTGGAACTTCGATCCCGAAGACGATCGCCGCATTCCCGCCGCTGAGCAGGCGGTGAAGGCGATGATGGCGGCGATGCCGGAACTTGCCTCCATCTATCCTTTCGAGGCGCATGCGCCCGAAGAGAGCATCTTCATGTACGGCGTTTCCTTCCGCTCGACGCGGGAGCAATCCAACGCGCTGGTCCCGACCTATAATGACTGGTTCCGTGACGCCGACAAGCGTCCCGCCTATGCCTATCTCAAGCGGAACCTCCAACTGCTGCAATGGCAGCGCAAGCGCAGCGGCCGCTGGCCCGGTCATCAGCGCTGGCTGCTCAAGACGCCCGATCATCTGCACGGGCTGGAAGAACTGCTGGCGGAATTTCCCGGTGCCCAGATCATCCAGACCCACCGCGACCCGGTGCAGACCATCCCGTCCATATGCAGCTTCATCCGCGTGCTGCATGCCCCCAATACGGCGCGGGACGACAGCATCGATATCGGCCACGCCTGGAGCGCGATGTTCGCGGCCAGCATGATCCGGGCGATGGATGTCCGGGATCGGCATCCGGCGAGCTTCCTCGACATTCAGTATCGCGACACGGTGGCCGATCCGCGCGGCGTGGCGGAGCGGATATTCGCCTTTGTCGGCCAGCCGCTGACGGAGGCGGCATGGACCGAAATGGAAAGCTGGCGCGATGCGAACAAGCGGGAGGATCGACCCGCGCATCATTACACGCTGGAGGAGTTCGGCCTGACCGAAGCGGGTGTGAAGGCGCAGTTTGCGGCCTATCGGGAGCGTTTCATCCTTGCCGAAGGCGTGCGCGCATGATCCTGAAGGACAAGGTCGTGATGGTCAGCGGCATCGGCCCCGGCCTGGGGCAGGAGATGGCGCTGCTCGCCGCCCGCGAAGGGGCCGCCATCGCCATAGGCGCGCGCACCCCGGTCAAGCTGGACGCGGTGGAAGAGGAACTGGCGCGCGACGGCATTGAACGGGTGCTGAAGGTGCCGACCGACGTTCGCGACCGTGCCCAGTGCGCGCGGTTCGTCGAACAAACGGTGGAACGCTTCGGCCGTGTCGATGTGCTTATCAACAGCGCCTATGTCACTGGCGCCTATACGCTCTCCGCCGAAGCCGATCTGGACGACTGGCGTGAGGTGATGGACGTCAACCTGTTCGGCGCGATGAACCTGATTCAGGAGGCCGTGCCGCACATGAAGCGGCAGGGCGGTGGCCGGATCATCAATGTGAATACGAAGGTGACGCGCCTGCCCCATGCGCTGATGGGCGGCTATGCCGTGTCCAAGGCGGCGCTGCGCATGGCGACCGCGCAGTTGGCCAAGGAACTTGGGGCAGATGGCATAAGGCTGAACTCGGTCTTTCCCGGCTGGATGTGGGGACCGACGGTGGAGCAGGGTTTCGAAGCGCGTGCAGCAGCCGAAGGACGCAGCGTTGCCGATATTCGGGCGGAGATCGCCGCCGCCATCCCGATCGGCGACATTCCCGAGGATGGCGATTGCGCGAAGGCGGTGATCGGCCTTGCGTCCGACTATTTCGCGATCGTCACGGGCGCCTGTCTGGACCTGTCCGGCGGCGAATATCTGCCGCTTTGATGCTGAAGGAACCACCCCATGTTGAGCTGGAGCGTCGGAGACGTCACCATCAGCGCCGTGGTAGAGGGGGAGCATGCGCTGTCCTGCGACCTTCTCTTCCCCAAAGCCACGGTTGAGGAACTGGCGGCGATAGAATGGGCAAGGCCGGATTATGTCACGCCGGACCTCCATGTGCGCCTCACCATCCAGGTGCTGCTGGTGAAGACGCCGCAGCACAGGATCGTAGTCGATACCTGCGTTGGCAATGACAAGCATCGCGTGGGCGGCATGGGGCATATGCTGTCCACAGACCTGCTGGAGCGGATGACGGCGCAGGGGTTCGGCCGCGACGATGTCGATATCGTGCTGTGCACCCACCTGCATGTCGATCATGTCGGCTGGAACACCATGCTGGAGGGCGGCCGCTGGGTGCCGACTTTCCCCCGCGCCCGCTATCTGATCGGCCGCGGCGAACTGGACTATTGGCGCGGTCAGGACGAGGGCGACAACCAGCAGATTCTGGCCGACAGCATACAGCCCATGTTCGACGCGGGCCTCGTCGATCTGGTCGAGCCGGATCATCGCATCTGCGCCGAAGTCCGCCTGATCCCGACGCCCGGCCATACGCCGGGGCATGTCAGCGTCCGTATCGAATCCGTCGGTCAAGCGGCGCTCATTACCGGGGATACCCTGCATAATCCGGTCCAACTGGCCCGACCGGACTGGGGCGCGTTCGTCGATTGCGATCCGGGGGGGGCAGAGGTCACGCGCCGCCGTCTGGCCGAAGAACTGGCTGACAGCGCGACGCTGGTGATCGGCACCCATTTTTCCGCTCCCACTGCCGGACATGTGGTTAGGGATGGTGAGGCTTTCCGGTTGGAGCGCCGATCATGAGCGCTATTGGCACAGCGGAAGCGACACATGTGCTGAACGACCTGCGCGACGAAGTGGCGGAGCTTCGGCGGTTGGTCGAACCACGCACCGACAGAGAACTGGCGGAGGAGACGCCCTTTTATGGCTGGCGGGGGCAGGATGTCCTTCTCCACCTGATCTTCATCGACTGGCTGGCGACGCTGGCCGTGACCGATCCGGATCGGTGCGCCGAGGCGGTAGCCACCATGGGTCGCGCGACCGCACGGCCAGTGGATGACGACAGCGGGACCTTCGGTATCTTTGCCCGAATCAACGCGCATGAGCGGCAGGTCATCGGCGATCTCGCTCCCCGCGCGCTCGTCGGCCGCTGGATCGAGGGATTTGAGGCTTTGACCGACGCCCTTTCCGGTCAGGACGGCGCCCGCTCCCTCACATGGTTCGGACGGCCGATGAAGCTGTCGACGCTGATCGGCGCGCGGCAAATGGAAGTGTGGGGCTATGGTCAGGATGTCTTCGATCTGTTCCGGGAGCGCCGCCGGGAGGGCGACCGTATCCGCAACATCGTCGAATTCGCGCTGCGAACCTTCCGTTTCAGCTTCGCCAATAGGGGGCTGGAGGCTGGCGTCATGCCCAATCTAGAACTGACCGCGCCGTCCGGGGCGGTTTGGCGTTGGGAATCGCTCTCCAGCGAACGGATCAGCGGATCGGCGGTCGATTTCGTGTTGGTGGCGACGCAACGGCGCAACGTCGCCGACAATTCTCTGCGTGTCGAAGGTGATACTGCCCGAAACTGGATGCGGATCGCGCAGTGCATCGCGGGGCCGCCGCTTCCCGGCCCCGCACCGGGTGAGCGCGTCTGGAACTGAAAATCAGGAAATATCTGGAGAGGATATATGGTAGAATCGCCGAAGCTGGAGGGAGAAGCCGGGTTCCGATGCCTGGCGCTGATTGAAATGGCGAACGAGGAATCGCTGGAGACCAACCAGGCGCACTGGCGCGAGGACGATCCCTTCCGCAGCCTTCGCGATCATGGCGCCCGCCATTATGTCCGCGCGCTTGCCCTTCGCAGCGATCAGCCACTGTTCCGTCCGCGCACATATATCGGCGTGGCGGAATATTGGACGGATGATGAAGCCGCCGCGCTTGCTATCCACGCCCGGCTCCGCGACCGTAGCTGGCTGAAGGCGCATCCTGTCTTTCGGGACGCACGGCTGACGCTATTGGCCAACCGGGAACATGGCTTCATCGGCCATCTGCATGACTGCCCGCCCGACGGCATCACCGCCATCTTCTTCAACAAGCGGAAGGAGGACATGTCGGTCGAGGCCTATCAGCATCATTGGCGCGACGTTCATGGTCCGATGGTGTTCGGTGCGCCGGGGCTGGCGCGCTATCTGCAACTGCATCGATTGCCCGCGACCTATGACGGTGACGACACCGCGCTCGATGGCGCGGCGGAAATGTCATGGCTCGATGCGGCGGGGCAGGCCACTTATTCGGCGGCGGAAGATTATCAGCAGAAGTTCCGCGACGACATGCCGAACCTGTGGGACATGCGCGCCGGGGTGCGCATGTACGTCCGGAAGGAGGAGGTGTTCCATGACCGGTGAAGGTTCATCCGTCCCGTTCAGCCATTTCTATCAAGGTGGCTGGCCGGAGGGCGACTATCGGTTCTTCCAGATCGCCTGGGTGGTGGAGGACCTGTTCGCTACCGCCCGCCGCTGGACGGAGGTCTATGGTGTCGGCCCTTTTCTGGTGCTGCCCAAGCGGACCCATCAGGCGCGCTATCGCGGCAAGGAAGTGCCGGTGGAAATGCAGATCGCCGTTTCGCAGGCGGGGCCGGTGCAGCTGGAATTCATCCAGCAGACTGCCGAGGTCGACAGCATCTATCGGGAAATTTTCCCCAAGGGGGTCAACGGCGTCCATCATTTCTGCACCATGACCGCGGATTTCGACCGGACGGCGCGCCATTATGAGGCGATGGGCTACCCTTCCGTCGCGCAGATGCTGGGGCCGCTCAGGGTGGAATATTTCGATACCCAGAAGGACTTCGGCCATATAACGGAACTGGTAGAATTCACGCCGGAAATGATGGCCGCCCATCAGCGCAATGCCGCGATCTGCTCGGCATGGGATGGCACCGATCCGATCCGCATCCTGACGCGCGACGGATATCGATTGCCGGAATGAGGACTGGTTAACTTTCGGGGGGACTGATATTTTGGCGATCCGCACCAAACCCGTATCGAAAGGCGATGAGACGCGCGAGCGGATCAAGCTTCGCGCGCGGGAACTGTTTGCCGAACATGGACCGGACAGGGTCACCATTCGCGACATTGCCGATGCCGCGGGCCAGAAGAATGGAGGGTCGGTCAACTATTATTTCCGTTCCAAGGACGATCTGATCCTGGAGATTCTGGAAGAGGTTCTCAACGATGTCGATACCTATCGGGGCGCCTTGCTGGACGAACTGGAACAGTCAGGCGCCCCGATCACCGTGCGCGCCATCCTGAAATTGCTCAATCCTGAAAGGCCCGGAACGGAATCGGCCGTTCCGCTGCTCATCAGCCTGACGCTGCATCGCCGCGATCTGATGCACACAGCGGTTCCGGGGCGCTGGGACAAGGCCTATCTGCGCTGCATCGAGCATCTTCGTAAACTGATCCCCGGCTATCCGGAAAAAATTCTGCAACAGCGGCTCTATTTCCTGATCCCATATCTCTGGACCTTCCTCAAGACACGCGAGCCGAGCGAGCATCGCGCCCAGTTCTGGCGGCAGTTCTGGGCAGATCCTTCCGCCTACGAAACGCTGCTCGACACGGCGGAAGGCATACTCATGCGGCCGGTTTCGGAAGATACGCTGGCTGCCTTTCGGGATTAGGCTGAGCAGTGATCCACACTCGAGATTGATTGCGGTGGTATAATGGACATACTGCATCGTCGGTAGAGTCGTTCGATATCCGCAAGCTGCGGCTACCCAGCCCCTCGATTCATTCGATAAGCTGGATAGGCGCATTCCTCGTCACGAGGCGCGTGTGGGATCGGATCATGTCGCGCAGGCGCTGCTGCATCAATTCTTCCGCCTTTTCCCCGTCGCCCGCGGTCAGCGCGGCAAGCATGTCGCCGAACCGCTTTCGCGCAGGTCCCATTTCCGCGATATTCTCCGGAGGCAGTCCGGCGAGGTCAGATGGTATTTCACCGATCTGCAACTCGATGATTTCAGCCATCATCTGGCTGACGAAGCTGATCGCCGCATTGCCGCAGAGTGCACAAACGGCAACGTCGAAGCGACGGATGAGGCGTGCCAGTTCCTGCGGATGGTCGCGATGCTCGACCATTAGCTCGTAAAGCCGGTGCAATTCGCCGAGGTCCGGTTGCGGCTTCATTTCCGCAACCATTCTCACGGCGGGCGGCACAAGAATGCTCGCCAGGACGAACACGTCCATGATCGTCGCTCCGCGCAGACGGAGCGCGAGGCTGGCTTGCCGTGCCGCCTGATAGGCGGTGGGATGGTGAATGCGATGCCCCTTGTTGCCGCCGCGCGTCGTGGTCAACAAACCTTCCGTTTCCAAGATACGAATGGCTTCGCGTAGCGTAGGTCGGGACACGCCGAACCGCTCGATCAGATCTCCTTCTGGAGGCAGCAGGTCGCCATCGGCGATGACGCCCGCACTGATTTCATGGCGTAGCGCGTCGGCGATGACCTGGGAAGCCTTGCGGAAGCGTGGCGATGATGCGTTGCCTGGTTCCAATGATGGGCGATCGGGCGGTGTGGGCGTTGCTGGCGGGCAAAGGGATTTAGCCGTCATGGCGACCAGTTCCTATCGCGCAAGAGCGTCATGGCAAGGCTTTTGCGTCCGGCCTTTCCTTTCAGCTCGCCCATTGCGTCCGAACGGTACGCGCGTGAATGCGCCATTGACCCTCCTCCCGAACGCAGATGTCGGAGTAGCGACCATAGCCCTGCGTACGCAAATCGTCCGCGGACAGATAGAGGCAGTAGCTTTCCACTCCTATCCTGCCATCGTCGCGCGTCGTGAGTTGAAGCGTGGTGACGAGATGCACATGCCGATGGCTTGACCGGGCCCAGCCGTCCTTCACGAAGGCAAGGATCGCGTCTCGCCCTTCGCGCAGGATGGCCGGATTGCCCGGCACATGCAGTTCCAGTCTGCCATCGCTGGCCCAGCATTGCGCCACCCCGTCCAGATCTCGGTCGTCGGTACGGAATTTCTGGCGTGCGATCAGATCGCGCACCATGTCCCTGTCATCCGCCGTGATGGTCATCGGCCCCGCCCTCAATTGCCGGCGGGGAAGCTGATCGCCTTGATCTCGGTATATTCGTTGAAGCCTTCCTCGCCCCATTCGCGGCCCAGGCCCGATTTCTTGTAGCCGCCGAAGGGCGTGTCGGGATGGAAGCCGCCGGGGCCGCCGTTGATGCTGATCTGGCCGGTGCGCACCTTCATCGCCATCTTGAGCGCCGTGCCCGCATCACGCGAGATGATCGCGCCGCCCAGGCCATAGTCGGACTGGTTGGCGAGGCGCACGGCTTCCTCATCGGTGTCGAAGCCCACGACCGCCGCGATCGGGCCGAACACCTCGTTCTGGCCGAGATAGCTTTCGTTGGCGACATTGTCGAAAATGGTGGGTTCGAAGAAGAAGCCCTTGTCCAGCCCGTCTGGCCGCTTGCCGCCGCGCACGAGCGTCGCGCCTTCCGCCAGCGCGCGTTCGCAAAAACCGGCGGTGCGTTCGCGCGCGGTTTCACGGATGAGCGGCCCCATGAAGGTATCCTGCGCGAACGGATCGCCGATCTTGAGCGCGCCGACCGCATCGGACAGCGCCGCCACGAAGTCGCCGCGCACGCGATTGTCGACCAGCATGCGCGTCGTCATCGAACAGCCCTGCCCGGCCTGATGGACGAAGCCGAAGATACCCGACATCACCGCGCGCTCCATGTCGGCGTCGTGGCGGATGATGAGCGGCGACTTGCCGCCCAGTTCCAGATGGCATTTCTTGAGCGTGGGGGCGCCTTGCACCATGATCTGCGACCCTACCTTGTCGGACCCGGTGAAGCTGACCATGTCGACGCGCGGATCGGACCCCAGGATCGCCCCGACATCCGCGCCGCCGGTGACGACGTTGAAGACGCCGGGCGGGAGGTCGAGTTCGGCGATCATTTCGGCGATCATCATCGTCTGCAACGGCGTGAAGGGCGAGGGCTTCACGATGACGCTGTTGCCGGCCGCCATCGCTGGAACCGCCTTGACCAGCGTCAGTAGGAAGCCGGCATTATAGGGCGTGATCGCCAGAACGACGCCGATGGGATCGCGCGTGACCAGCGCGCCGCCCATCGCGTTGGTGCCGTCCGGACGCGGCGTGACGATGAAGGGCAGGGTCTTGGTCGGGTCCTTGCGCGCGACCTCGATCGCCTTGGCGAACTGCACATCGCACAGGCCATATTGAAATTCGGCCTGCAACGCCGTGTAGCCCATTTCGAGCATCATCAGCGTTAGCGCCTCTTCCTTGCGCTCGCGCACCTTGTCGAGCAGGCGCTGCATGGCGTCGGCGCGCACGTTGCGGTCGGTCTGCGGCCACGGTTCCTCATCGAAGGCGCGGCGGGCGGCGGCCAGCGCCGCCAGCGCCTCTTCCTTGCCGCCCAGGGGCGCCACGCCGAAATTCTCGCCGGTCGCAGGGTTGAGCACCGGCTCGGTGCCCAGCGACGACGCGACGAACCGGCCGTCGATGAACAGCTGGTCGTAATTGGCGCGTATCTTCGAAATTGCAGTCATTCATGCTTCTCCTAAATATCCCATCGCAACTGTAGTTCAGTTACGCCGAACACGCCGCCCGCGTGCATCCTGGCTGGCTTTGCCAGCCGGAATTGCGGCAGGGCTGAAAAAGCTTCCTGAAAAACGATGTCGAGTTCGTTCCGCGCCAGATGCATGCCCAGGCACAGGTGCGGGCCGGCGCCGAAGGTCATGTGGGGATTGAGCTTGACCGATATGTCACTGTCGCCTCCGCGCAAATTGCGGCCGGGATCGCGATTGCCGAAGGCGGCCGAACAGAGGATGCGGTCCCCTTTCTTCATCGCGACGCCACAGAACTCGCAGTCATCGAAAACGGTGCGAGCGCTGGCGACGATGCCGTGCATGCGCAATATCTCCTCCATGCCGCGCGCCCGCGCCTCGTCGGAGCCGCGCATCGCGCGCTGGTCGTCCTGGCGGATGGCCAGATGGCGGAAGGCCCAGCCGAGCATCGCCTGCACCGTGTCCAGCCCGGCGATGTAGAGCATGAAGCCGACGCTCTTCAACTCCTCCTCGTCCAGCAGCCGCCCGTCCAGTTCGCCGTGCACGACGAAGTCGGTCAGGTCGTCCGTGCGCGCTGCGCCCCGGCGGGACAGGAAATGATCCGCAACGAAATCCTCGATCGCGTGCATGCCCCACATGCGGTCCTGCGCGCTTTCGCCGTGGAGCAGGGCGCGTTCCCAGCGCATGAACGTCTCGAAATTCTCCTCCGGCAGGCCAAGCAGCGCCATGAACACCCGGTTGGGCAGGAAACGCGCGAATTCGGCAATGAACTCGCATTCGCCCCGCGCCCGAAAGGTGGCGAACAATTCGCGGCTGATCTCCCGGATGCGCGGATTCCATTTCTGCATCTGCTGGCGCGTGAAGGCGGGTTCCAGCAGGCGGCGGAAGGATTTATGCTCCGGCGGATCGGATTGAAGGGGGCGAAGCTTGTAGGGCATCACAGCCGCGGGAACCCCGATCTGCGCTGAAGAAAACAGGCGGTTGTCGCGATAGACTTCAAACACGTCCTGAAAGCGCGTGACGACCCAGAAGCCGCCCAGCAGGGGCGACCAGAAGATCGGCGGGGCGTCCCGCGCGACACGATCGAACGCGCCGAACGGGTCCAGCGCATAGGTGGGATCGGAATAATGTTCGAAATCAAACACCAGATCGGCGGGCACATGGTCCGGCACATGCCGCTCCATGGTGCCGAACTGAGAGGGGTGCGACAGCGTTTCAGCATCCTTCCGCATCGTCACAGCCGCTTTATCATGCCGCCATCGACGATGATCGTCTGACCTGTGATCCAGCTCGATTCCGGCGATACCAGAAAGCGCAGTGCGTTCACCATGTCGGCGATCGTGCCGGGGCGAGCGATGGGCGTGCGGGAAATCAGCCAGTCCAGCACTTCCGGGCTGACATGGCCCTTCATCGCTTCGGTCGGCACCGGGCCGGGCGCGATGGCATTGACCGTGATCCCTTCCCCCGCAAGGTCGGAGGCAAGACCCACGGTCAGCGCGGAAACGGTGGTCTTGCAGATCGAATAGGGATCGCTACTGCCCATATAGGCGCCGCTCGAACTCTGGTTGACGATCCGTCCGCCGCCGCTGTCGCGCATGATCGGGCGGAGCGCCTGCGTCACGCCCAGCGTGCCTTCCACATTCACGCGGAACAACTCGCGCCAATAGTCCAGATCGGCGTCGATCGCGGCCACCAGCTTGATGCCCCTGAAGAAGGCGGCGTTGTTGACGAGAATGTCGAGCCGCCCGAATTCATCGCGCACGAAGCGGGCAAGATCGGCATTGCCGGTCCGGTCGGCGATATCGGTGCGCACCACCTTCGCCTCGCCGCCCGCCTGCCTGATCGCGGCGGCGGTTTCCTCAGCGCCCTCGCCGTTCAGGTCCGCGATGATGACGGCGTGCCCGTCGTGCGCCAGCGCCTCCGCATAGCCCCGGCCGATGCCCCCGGCCGCGCCGGTGACCAGCGCAACGCTCCTTACGCTCATGCCCATCGGCCGTTCGCCCGCAATGCCGTCGGTCCATCGCCATGCATGACAGCCCGTCTCCTCCACTGGCTTGACGCTCTTCTTTTTAACTGTCTATACAGTTTAGAGAGATGATGTCCATGCCGATCGTTCCAACAGCCGATCGCGGGAAGAAAAGGAGAGGGAATTGGGCGAACTCAGTGTCGACCGGACCTTGGCCGCTGCCGAGTCGCTCACCGGCCTCCATGATTGGGGCGGCGGCGGCTTTCGCGAAGGGCTGGAGCGCCTTTACGCCTCGATCATGGCGGAGGCGGGGATCGACCCCGACCGCTATCCCGGTATCGAGGGCAATCTGGCGTTCGTGCTCGGCAACCGGCTCAGGATCATCGAGGATCGCAAGCGGTTTCCGGGCATCGCCGAAGAGAAGATCGAGAAACCGGTTTTCGTCATGGGCCTGCCCCGGTCGGGCACCACGCTGCTTCAGGCGTTGCTGACCGCCGATCCGGGCGCGCGGGGCACGCTGCACTGGGAATTGCTCAACCCGTCGCCGCCGCCCGAAACGGCAAGCTATCACAGCGACGGGCGGATCACGCTGGCCGAAGCGCAGGTCGCGGGCATCTCGAAGGAACTGCTCAAAATCCATCCCTTCGACGCGCGCCTGCCGGAGGAATGTGGCCGCCTGTTCGACATGGAGGTGATGAATCAGGGGACGTTCGGCACCTATCAGGTGCCTTCCTATCTCCACTGGCTGCTCGCGCAGGATTTCAGAGATGCCTATCCCTGGCACAAGAAGTGCCTCCAGCATTTCCAGCATCGCCACCGCGGCACCCACTGGGTCTGCAAGTCGAACAAGCATATGTTCACGATGGAACGGCTGTTCGAAACCTATCCGGACCTGCGATTGGTGTGGATACACCGCGATCCGGGCACGACGCTGGCCAGCCTGGCGAGCTTCATCTACAGGGCGCGCGGCAATCTGAAGCCGGACACCGACCCGCAGATGCTGGGCCGCGAATGGGCCTCGCTTCAGGAACTCGCGCTTCAGCGGGCGATGCTGTTCCGGGAACGGCTGCCCGACCAGCGCCAGATTTGCGACGTGCATTATGATGATGTGATGCGCGACCCGCTGGGGGCGGTGGAGCGTATCTACGCGCATTTCGCCATGCCCTTCGACGAGACGACGCGCGCGGCGATCGGCGGATGGCTCAAGGCCAACCCGCAGGACAAGCATGGGCGGCACAGCTACGGCGCGGAGCGCTTCGGCCTCGACGCGCGCGTCCTGCGCGAACGCTTCGCACCCTATATCGAACGCTACGGCGTCAATGCGGCATTCTGAACTTTAGAGGAGTTTCGGCATGAAGATGGACGATATGGTTCTAGTCAGCGTCGACGATCATGTCATCGAGCCGCGCGACATGTATGAAGGCCGCATGCCGGCCCGCTTCGCCGATCGCGCGCCCAAAGTGGTGCGCACGGCCAAGGGGCGCGACGTCTGGACCGTGGACGGCAAGCCATCGCCGATGATCGGCATGAACGCGGTCGCCGGTCGCCAGAAGCACGAATATGGCATGGAGGCGGGTTCCTATTCCGAAATGCGCGAGGCCGCATGGCATGTCGACCGGCGCATCGACGACATGAATGCGAACGGCGTGCTGGGGTCGCTCTGCTTTCCCAGTTTTCCTTCCTTCGCGGGCCGTGTGTTCATCGATCTTCCTGACAAGGATTATGCGCTGGCCTGCATTCAGGCCTATAATGACTGGCATCTGGAAAGCTGGTGCGGCGCGCATTCTGATCGGCTGATCCCGCTGGCCCTGCTGCCGCTATGGGATGCGGAGCTTTCGGCGAAGGAAGTGCGGCGCATCCACGCCAAGGGCACCAACACCGTGACGATGCCGGACAATCCGGCCCAGATCGGCCTGCCCAGCATCCATGCGGAAAGCTGGGAGCCGCTGTGGAAGGCGATCGCCGATACCGACATGATGATTACCGCTCATATGGGCACCGGCAACGCCGCGCCCCATGCCTCGCCGGAAACGCCGATCGATTCGTGGATATTGTCCATGCCCATCTCCATCGCCAATGCGGCGTCGGACTGGATTCACATGAAGATCTGGGAACGCTATCCCAATATGCGGATCACGCTGGCCGAAGGCGGCATCGGCTGGATTCCCTATTTCCTCGAACGCGCGGACATCACCCACGATCGGCATCATGAATGGACGCAGGCGAATTTCGGCGGAAAACTGCCAAGCGAAGTGTTCAAAAAGCATTTCGTCACCTGCTTCATCGAGGAACGGTTCGGGGTGCGCAACCTCGCCGATCTCAACGAGGATATGGTGACGTGGGAATGCGACTATCCGCATGCCGACACCACCTGGCCCCGTGCTCCCGAAGTGTTGTGGGAGGCGGTTCACGATCTGCCCGACGCCACCCTGAACAAGATCACGCATCTGAATGCGATGCGCGAATATAAGTTCGATCCCTTCGCCACCCGCAAACGGGAGGAGAGCACGGTCGGCGCGCTTCGGGCGCTGGCGCGCGATGTCGACGTCACGCCACGCGACATGGGTGGCGTGACGCCCGGCGATCCTTCGCGCCGGGTGACGTCCGGCGACGTGTCGCGGATGCTGGCTGAATCCCTGACAGGCGCATGAGCCGCTATTCAAAGGAAACCCGCCCATGCTGAACGGCAAGCGGATACTCGTGACCGGCGTCACCGGCGTTGGTCCCTTCCCGATCGCGAAGAAACTCGCGAAGGACAACGAAGTCTGGGGCGCCGCCCGCTTCAACGACCCCGCCATTCGCGCCGAGGCCGAAGCGGCAGGCATCCGTACGGTGCCCGTCGATCTGGCCTCGGGCGATCTGTCGGCATTGCCCGGCAATTTCGACTATGTGTTGCATTTTGCCTGGTGGCGCGGTCCCATCGACCGGCTGAACGAGGCGATCAGCATCAATGTCGAAGGCGCGGGCTTCGTGCTGGAACATTGCCGCAAGGCGAAGGCGGCGCTCATCGTCTCCGGCATGGGCGTCTATGGCGCCAGGACCGACCCGTGGCATCTCTATCATGAGGATGATCCGATCGGCCGGGGCGCCACCGCCTATGCGGAAACCAGCCCCACTTGCAAGGTCGGGCTGGAAGCGGTGGCCCGCTATTGCGCCCGCGCCTTCGACCTGCCGGTCACGATCGCGCGGCTCAATACGGTTTTCGGCGTGCATGACGCCTATCATGGCAGCATGATAAAGCGCGCGCTGAAGGGGGAGGGCATGACCGCGCCGTGCGATCCCAACCCGCACAGCCCGATCCACAATGACGACATGGCCGACCAGATCGAGGCATTGCTCGACGCGGCGGCGGTGCCCGCGCTCATCACCAACTGGTGCGGCGATGAACTCATCACCACGCAGGATGCCGCGGCCCAGATCGAAAAGCTGACGGGGCGCCCCCTGCCGGTGACGGTGCAGTCCTTTCCCGGCGCGCCGACCGGAACCGCCGCCGATCCCACCCGGCGGCGCTCGATCACCGGGCCGTGCAAGGTCAAGTTCGCGCCCGCGCTGGAGCGTCTGGTTCAGGACATCATGGACGCGCCCGCGCTGGCACGCTGAACATAACTCAGGAAGGAACAGGATGCTCAAGGGTAAGAGAATCGCCATGACTGGCCTCACCGGCCAGATCGGCAGCTCGGTCGCTGCGCTGCTGGCGCCCGGGAACGAGATTATCGGCCTCGCGCGCTACACGAAGCAAGGGTCTCTGGAAGCCGCCGAAAAGCTGGGCGTACAGGCCGTGAAATGCGATTATACCACCGGCGACTTTACCGGCGTGCCCGACGATGTCGACTATGTGCTGCACATCGCCGCCGACACATTTCCGGTCGATTTCGATACCGGCGTTCACCAGAACGGGGTGGGCACTGGCCTGCTGTTCAACCATTTCCGCAAGGCGAAATCCTGGATCTACGTGTCCACCACCGGGGTCTATTGGGATCATCCCGACCCCTGGCATCGCTACAAGGAAACGGATCGTCTGGGCGGCAGCACGCGGATCACCAGCCGTTTTCCCTATGGGCCGACGAAATTCGCGGGCGAGGCGGTGGCGCGGACGCTTTCGGAAATCCATCAGGTTCCCGTCACCATCCCGCGCATGAACTGGTCCTATGGTGTGGGCGGCAATGGCGGCCTGCCCGGTGGCCTGATCTCGGCGGTCTATGAAGGGCGGCCGGTCAACATCAACCCGGATTGGGAAAATGTCGGCAGCCCGATCCACGAAAATGACTTTACCGGGCAATTGGAAGGCTTTTTCGATGCGGCGCAGATTGGCGGCAATATTGTCAACTGGGCGGGCGACGATCCGACCTCCGTCGAACGGCTGGTGCCCTGGATCGCGCAGGTGATAGGCAAGGATTACACATTCAACCAAACGCGGGAGGCGACATCCTATCCGCGTGCGACGGACAATGCCAAGCGTATCGCCATGGTGGGGCGATGCGCGGTGCCATGGCAGGAGGGATTGCGCCACCTGATCCGGCACCGCTATCCTGACCTTCAACTCCGCGACGCTGCCGATCCTGAACCGGGGCCCCACCGATAAGGGATCTTGGGTGACAAGATGACAAAAAAACGGTGTCCTGAAGCCATCTTCGGACGGTTGTTCGATCTGAGATTTGATATTTTATTGCAGTTTTAAAATATTGCTTAAGATTGGAGGGGAAATGATAGCGAAATTCGTCAGGATTGGCCTTCTGGACGACGTTTTGCGGCGATGCGACCCCGTGCGTCATGCTGCCAAACTTCACCCATATTCGATTGGCCTTAACGTGGGGTTACGGCATCCGCTGGCAGCTTCCTCCATAAGGCGAGAGGACGGTGCTGCCGCGGTCCCTTGGCCCTATCGGCAGGTCTTCCACCGACTGCCGCTTGCGCCACTTCAAGACGGTCTTTTCGTTGATCCCGTATCGCTTCGCGAGGTTCGCGACCGAAGCTTGTGATCGCTGTAACTCGCCTCGAATGGCGTGCGTGGTCTTGGCGCTGCCGTGGAGAACCTGGCCCCTAGCTCCCTCGCTGTGATAAGGTTAAATCTACACCATCACATGCTGGGACTTAACACCTAATTCCAGTGCCGAACGCGCTTCTTCTACCGCACCTGGCACGGCAACCCCGTGCACGGTCGAGCCAGCCACGGCAATGGCTATAGCAAACAGCTTCACGAAAACCTCCGAACATTCATGCGGTCGGACCAATCTATCAGCGTGAAGCGTAAATTGCTGGTGCCTTTCGGGGCATGTCGCATCCCGGACGCTTCCTTGTCATTCATGAGGCCTGATGTTTGCGCCAGATATTTGTGCATCAATATCATGGCCTGCCAGCGGTTGATCGACACCGCAATAACTTCTGTAGGCTGACGTTCGAGAACGATCGGGGGGGAGATTGCGTCCACCAAATATCGGATTCCTGTTGCTCATATCCGTGTGGAAGGCGCATTCATGCCTAACGGTGCATATCCGTCGGGCAAGAGAGGGATTGGGGTGGATATTCAGAGGGATGTTGCTAGGTTGTTCCCATGCGGACCGGCCTCGACCATCTTCCCGCGCAGAAGCAGCGCGAACTGAATTATGTGGTTCAACTGATCTTCGAGGAGTTCGAGGATGCGACGGCCTTGGCCAAGCATCAGTGGAGAAAGCGCGGGCGGATCGAGAAGATCGTTCTCTATGGGAGCTACGCCCGCGGCGGCTGGGTGGACGAGCCACACACGGCCAAGGGCTACAAGTCCGACTTCGACTTGCTCATCATCGTCAACGACAAGAGGCTGATCGGGCGGGTCGACTACTGGCTCAAACTGGAGGACCGGCTGAACCGCGAACTGGCCATCACCAAGACGCTCAGGACCCCAGTCAATTTCATCGTCCACACCTTGCAGGAGGTGAACGATGGCCTTGCGCACGGCCGCTATTTCTTCATGGATGTGCGCCGTGACGGCATCGCGCTGTACGAGTTCGCCGACACCGAACTGCACGAGCCCAAGCCGAAGACGCCGGCGCAGGCGCTCGCCATGGCTCGGGAATATTATGAGGAGTGGTTTCCAGCCGCACAGAAGCGCTTCGAAGGTGCGAAATTCTACATGGAGAAAGAATACAATAAGGACGCTGCGTTCGATCTCCATCAGACCACCGAACGGCTATATCATGGCATCCTGCTGGTCGTGACCTTCTACACGCCCCATGTCCATAATATCGGCTTTCTCCGTACCCAGGCCGAACGGCTGGATCGTCGTCTGGTCAATATCTGGCCGCAGGACCGCAGGTTCGAGCAGGCCGCCTGGCAAAAGCTCAAGGAAGCCTATGTGAAGTCGCGCTATTCCAAACATTACCCGATCGACAATGAACAACTGGCATGGCTTGCGGCCCGCGTGGAAGCGCTGGGCGCCGCCGTCCACACCATCTGCACCGAGCGCCTTGACGCCCTCGAACGGGAAGTCGCGCGGGAGGGATCGTGACCCGAATGGGCCGGGCCGAAAGCGGCCCGGTCGCCGCCTCGCGATAGAGCCCGACGGCCGAAGGCCGGCCGCCCAGTGCCTTTCCTTCCCGGCTTATTTGCCGCGGAATTTCCTGAAGCGCTCCTTCGCGTCCGCTTCCTGCACCGCCAGATCAGCGTTCGTGCACTCGTCTCCGCGTACCGAACCATTGCTGCAACCGGCAACCACTTCACGGGCTTCATCCAGATGCGCCGCGAAATATTGCGTGCCGCGCGGCTCTGCTTTGCCGCAGGCAGCCAGCAATGACACCATGGTCAGTGCACCGGCGAGCGATGGATTTCTCATGACAATACTCCAGTGTGCGGAACCTGACCGAGGCTCGGCCAAGATTCCATAGACCTGATCGGCATTGCAACCGTCTTTTCTCCTCCCTCGGCTTCCCCTTGCCTTCCCGAAATGTTCCAGCCATGTTCGCGCTGCGGACTTTCTGGCCATTGTTCGCATTCAGAAGGCCAGGCATCAAGAACGCCCGTCCATGAGGGACAGGCGGCCGTACCGGGCAAAGGCGTCTGCAAAGAAGCCTGACGGCGGCACAGCGCTGGAAACGTGACGGGTCGAACCATTCGGCCTTCGCGTGCTGCTGCCCGGAAGCCGCCATGTCCTCTTCCTATCCGCCTTTCATCGACGGCCGACCGCCGCGCTCGGTGTCGTCGGGTTGCCATAACAGTCCCGTGACGCCGTTCGGGCCGCCGGAGCCGGGCGAACTTTCGCCGACCGCAAGTCTTGAAGAGACGTTCCGGACCGAACGAGATCGCTTGCTGCGCTATCTTGGAAGGCGCGCGGGCCATGAAGCGGCTCCCGATCTTGTGCAGGAGGTCTTTGCGCGCGCCGCCAGCAGCCAGCAGGCGTCGCGGCTCGGCAGTCCGGCCGCCTTCGTGAAGCGCATCGCACGCAACCTCCTGATAGATCGGGCACGGCGCCGCGCTGCGAACAATGTGATCTTTTTCCCCCTGGATGAGCAACGTGACATGGCAACGCCCCCCGACCAGAGCTGGAGCATCGAGGCGGCGGACCTGCTGCGGCTCTACGAGAAAGCGGTCAACGGCTTGCCGGAAAAGACACGGCGCGTGTTTCTGATGCATCGCGTTGAGGAACTGAGCTATCGGCAGATCCATGAACAATTGGGAATCAGCATCGCGACCGTGGAATATCATATGATGAAGGCGTTGGCGCACATCGCCCGATCGGTGGATGCCGCACGATGAACGACAATGAGCGTCAGGCCGCTGAACGCCGCGAGCAGATCGAGGAAAAGGCGATCGAATGGTTCGTGAAGATGCGCGGCGAGGATGCCGACAGCCTTCGGGATGCCTTCGAGGATTGGCTGGGTCAAGCGTCCGAACATCGGCGAGCTTATGAATGGGTTGAGGAGCATTTTGGGCAAGCAGAACGGCTGAAGGATTCCGGGCGCCTCAATCCATGGGGCTTGTCCAGGTCCCGGACATGGCTGGTGGCGAGCGCGGCGGTCGCCGCTGCGATTGCGCTGATCGTCGTGCTGCGTCCATCCCGCGAGGTCATTTCCACCGGCGCCGGGCCCCATATCGCCCATACAGACAATCCCTTGAAGACGGGGCATGGGGAAATTCGAACCTACAACCTGTCGGACGGCTCGAAGGTCACGCTTGATGGCGACAGCCGGGTCGAGGTCGCCATGGGCAAGGCGGAACGGCGACTGCGGCTGCGCCAGGGGAAAGCGCGCTTCGCTGTCGCCACCGATCCGCGTCCCTTCGTCGTGGAGGCGGGATCGGGCAGGATCGAAGCGCAGCAGGCGGTCTTCGACGTCGATTATGGCGATCATGAACAGGTGTTCGTCAATCTGCTATCGGGGAAAGCGGATATCCGCTCGATGGCGCAGCCGGCGGTCTATACCGTCCCGGTTCGCCCACTCCTCACGGGTCAGCCTGTGCGCTATCGGCTCGGCGCGTTTCGGCCGGAGCCAGTGATCGACACCGGCGCGGATCGCCGCGACTGGCCGGAGGGCTGGGTCGAATATCGTTCGGTGCCGCTTGACGTGCTGATCGCGGACGCCAACCGCTATTCGGACCGGCCGATTATCTTTGATGACGCAGCGACGGGCGATCTTCGCGCGTCGGGGCGGTTCAAGCTCACGGATACCGCGACGTTTGTGTCGCGGATCGCCGAGGTTTTCGACCTCAAGATCGCCCACAAGCCGGACGGCATTCACTTGCGGACGCGATAATTATTTCGCGAGGCGGCTAAGGTCGCCCCGGCCCCTGCGTCAACAGCCCCCCACGAGCGAGCCATTGAGGTTCGCCTTCCACAGATCAGGGGGCAATATGACGGGGAAACGGGTTCGTTCGATTGCGATATTGTTGGCTGGGGCAGTCTGTGGAGCCATGCCGGCAGCAGTATTGGCGCAGGGTCGCGATGCCCGCGAGTTCGATCTACCGGCGCAGGATCTTGGCGATGCGCTCCGTATGATTGCCGCGGAAGCCGGTTGGGAACTCTACGCCTCGGCCGAGGATGTGAACGGCGTCTCCGTTCCCCGGCTGCAAGGCAGGCTGACGGCGCGCCAGGCGATCGAACGGCTCCTCGCCGGTACCAACCTCCGCGCGCGCTTCACGAAAGGAGCGGTGATCATCCGGGGGCGAGAACAGGCGGAGGTAGATGCCTCACCATCCTCAGACAGATCCGAGATCGTCGTCACGGGTTCACGGATTCGCGGGGCTCCCCCCTCGGCCCCGATAGTGCGCATTACAGCCGAAGACATCCGCCGCGCCGGGCAAAGCGATCTTGGCGATGTCATCAGAAGCTCGCCGCTGAACTTTGGCGGGGGGCAGAATCCCGGCATCGGTACGAGCCAGGGTTCTGCCAATGAAAATGTCAACGGCGCCTCATCGGTCAATCTGTACGGGCTGGGCCCCAACGCAACGCTGACGCTGCTGAACGGCAATCGGCTCAGCTACACCGGCGTGAATGCAGCAGTCGATATCAGCGCGATCCCGGCGGTCGCAGTGGAACGGGTCGAAATCGTCGCCGATGGAGCCTCGGCGATCTACGGGGCCGACGCCGTCGCCGGCGTCGTCAATGTCGTCTCGCGTCGTGATTATGAAGGTATGACCGTGGCGAGCCGGTTCGGCGGGGCGACCGACGGCGGCTACTTCCAACAGCAATATAATGTGGCGGCCGGACACACGTGGACCGGCGGCGGGCTGCTGGCGGTCTACGACTACACATCCAATTCAGCGATCATGGCCGGGAGTCGATCCTACACCGCCAACATGGCCGCGGATTCCAGCATCTATCCCAAGCTGTCCCGCCACAGCGTGCTGGTCAGCCTGTTCCAGGATATCGGCAGCAGCCTCTCAGCCAAGGTCGACCTTCTCTACAAGGATGGGCGCCAGAACTTCATCCAGAGTTTCACGGATCGGCCATACAGGACAGGCGGTGGCACCGGCCAGGCTGACATTACGTCCTTCATTGTCGCGCCGAGCCTGACCGCGCGGCTGGGCAGGGACTGGACGGCGCGGCTGATCTCCTCCTTCGGCAGGGACAAGACCAGAATCAATTCGGACATCTGGATCGGCGGAGCCGTTTATGGAACGAGCGAACGGCTATATGATAATGACTCCGTTTCTCTCGAGGTCGGCGCGGAAGGACCACTTGTCTCTCTGCCCGCGGGCTCGGCGCGTCTGGCCATTGGCGCGGGTTATCGCCGAACGGGCATTTCACTGCTCAGTTCGACACTGGGCATCGTCAGTCGCGACTTCGATCAGCATCAGGAAAACCGCTTCGGATATGCTGAGGCTTTCTTTCCCGTCATTGCTCCGGCCCAAGCCTCGCCACTTGGCCGCTCCCTGTCGATAACGGCCGCATTCCGATACGAAGCCAATCCTGGCGTGGGCTCGGTTGCCCTGCCGAAGCTGGGTGTTGCGTATGAGCCGATTGAGGGTCTCACGCTCAAGGGGAGTTGGGGGCGCTCCTTTAGGCTACCAACGCTCTTCCAGCGCCATTCGGGTTATTCCGCCGTCCTGGCGTTGACGCAGCGCTATGCGACCGGCTTTCCGCCGGGATCGACGATGATCGTTCTCGTGGGTGCGAGTCCGGACATGAAACCGGAAAGATCGACCAACTGGACGGTATCCGCCGATTTCGAACCCGATGCGCTCCCCGGACTGAACGGCACCCTCAGCTACTTCCACTTCGCCTATAAGGATCGCATCGCAACGCCTGTCGAGACGGCCGTGGGCGTTCTCAACGATCCGGCATATGCCGATCTCATCACCCTGTCACCGAGCCTGTCGCTCCAGCAGGCGCTTGCCGGCGGGGCCGATATCGGATTGCAGAACAGCACGGGTCGTCCTTACGATCCCAGTTCAGTCGTGGCGATCGTTGACAGGCGCGATCGCAATGTCGCGCGGGCGACCTACAAGGGCATGGGGCTCTCGCTGCGCTATGCCATCGGTAATCCAGACCGCGAGAAGATCGACTTCAGTTTTGATGGCACCTGGATCGAAAGTAGCCAGCGTCTATTCCCAGGCCTTCCCAGCCGTGACCTTGCCGGAACGCTGTTCAATCCGCCGCATCTCCGCGGACGATTTGGCGTCAGCTATTCGGTCCCCCTGTTCACGATGTCCGGGTTCGCCAACCTGTCATCCGATCTGACCGACAACCGGACGAACTCCAGCTACAAGATCCACGGCCCATCCACCTTCGATCTGTCTGCCGTTGTGCGTGCGGATAAGGCGTTTGAGATCGGGTTCACGATCAACAATATCTTCAACGCCAAGCCGCCTGTCATCATGTCGGGCTCTCCTTCCGACACGCCATTCGACAGCACGAATTTCTCTCAGATCGGACGCTTCATCGCCGTCAGCCTGCGCAAGTCATGGTGAGGGAAAGGGACGTGCGATGGTTTGCAATCTGCGCCGCGCTCTCGCCGATAGCGTCCGCAAGCGCATTGCCAATCCAGCCAAGCACACCGACATGGACGGTCGACGAGGTGCTAGCCATTCCAGAGGTGACAGGCGTTGGCCTGGCGCATGATGGTCAATCCTTTGCCTATATCCTGCGTATCGCGGATATCGAGAAGGATCGCCCAGCCTTCGAACTGCACATCCTCGATCTGACCAACCGTCGGGATCGCATCGTCATTCGATCGACCTGGATCGAACTCGTACGCCCGATGCCGGGCAAGGCGTCATGGAGCTTTCTCGCCGATCTTGGTGACGGTGTGCAACTCTACGCGTTCGACAACAGCGGCAGGGTCAGCCCGCTGGTCGTGAACGGCGACACCATCCTCACCGGCAATGCCGATGGCGCGGAGGTCGGCTACACCTTCACCGGCCCGCTTCGAATCGGCGTGGCGTTCTACGATTGGTCACCCGACGGGCAGCATCTCTTCTATTCGATCGTGCGTCCGGGGCGTTTCGAGCGTAGGACGCGGATCGATGATGAAGTCGTGGGAGCCGGACTCAATCGCCGACCGGCCCCGCCAGTTTCCGTGGAGTTTTTCCATAGGAAAATTGGCGGCGAACCGATACGGATTGCAACCGCCCAAGGCACGGACAAGGTGGCGCGCTTTCTCGGTGGTCTGCCGGTTTGGCATGCCGATTCCGTCGACTTTGGCCTGCAGACGGGAGATCGTGGCCATCTGCGGATGACGCGATATCGTTGGACATTCGGGGACCGCGCAGCGGTGCCTCTCGCGAACGCCGCCCCTCAGCCAGCGGGCAGCCTGGCGCGCGGACCGCAGGGCGGATTGCTGAGCGTGGAATGGGTGGGCGAAGTCCGGCATCTCCTCGAGCATAGGAGTGACGGGACCTCAATTGACTATGGCCCCACCAGCCTGTCGATTTCGGATCCTCGATCGACCGGTAACTGGAGCGCGCCCGGCGGTTCGTTCACGATCACCGCCGTCCGCCTTGCCGAGGCGGCGCGCTATGCGCTTTTGCGGATCGACCGATCCGGGCGAACGAGGCTCATCCAGGGCGCGGAAAGCCTGCGACATTGCGATTTTTCGCCGGATCTGGCGCAAGGGGTTTGTGTGAATGAAGGGCTGACACGACCACCCCGGTTTGTTGCGGTGTCGGCCCGGGACGGTCGCATCACCCCGATTCGTTCAGTTTCACCGCGGCACGATGCCATTGCGCCGCTGCGATCAGAGGCGAGAACGCTCACCAACAGGTACGGCTTCAAGTTTCGGACCTTCATTCTGTATCCGCGCGGATTTCGGCCGGGCAAGCGCTATCCTGCGATCATCGTCAACCACGGCAACGATGCGGACGAGCGCTTCGCGGCGCCGGACATGCAATGGAATTATCCAGTGCAGGTCTTGGCGGAGCGTGGCTACGTCGTAGCACTTGTCAACGAGCCCTACGCCAGCCAGAGCCGTATCCTCCAAGCGGCCAATGATAGCTGGACAGGATGCGACGGCAAGACCGCACCTTCGGAGGTACGGCGCCTGATATGGTTGAACGCCGTCGAGAGCTTTCGGAGCATCATTGCCGCGCTGGATGCCGAGAGCCTGATCGACCCGGGCCGGCTGGGTATAGCCGGTTATAGCTATGGGTCGCAGCTTACCAACGTCGCTGTCACGCAGACAAATTTGTTCAAGGCTGCTTCGAGTGGGGATGGCGGTTATCTGGAGCCGGCTGCCTATCGCAGCCGGCGCTGCGGCTATGGCGCTATCTATGGCGGTCCACCCAGTGATCCCCTTGCCTATCCCGATTATGTGGCGTTTGCGCCATCGTTCCGGGCGCGCTTCGTGTCGGCAGCCATGCTCCAACAACTCGCCGAGCCCTGGGAAGGCGCCATCGATTTCCATCAGGCTCTGGAAGCTGCGGGCGTGCCGTCGGAGATGTCGCTTTATCCCGGGGAGACGTCGGCCTCCGACGAGACTCATCTGTTCCACATCCCTTCCAACCAGCGTGCCGCGATGCAAGAGAATATCGCGTGGTTCGACTTCTGGCTGCGGGACATTGAGCCCCCCATCGGATCGGATGATGCACGACGATCGCGATGGAACGCGCTTCGTGACAAGCATCAACCTTGAGACAGACCTCAGCCCTCCCACAGGCGTGCCCAGCTTTCAGCTGCCGCAAGGCCGAGCAGACGCCGAGGCGCGCGCGGATCAGCGGATCGCGCGTTGCCATCGACGGGAATCCCCGCGATGATCCCGGCGCTTGCGAGAAAGCCCGAGCGTAAATGCGTGAGAATCTGCTCTTCATTTTCCCAGTAGAGATGGTTCAGAAATCCCGATGGTCCCCCTTTTGTGCGGCGATGAACAATTTCGGATGGCAGATCATCTGCGAACGACGCGCGCGCCAGAGCACGGTCCATCCCGCCCCTGACCCAGTCCCAACTCGCAATGCCCAAACAGAATTCGACGATGGGCTGAGAGAGAAGAGGGGAAATGGCGGGCGGATGTGTATACCGGCTATGGAAGCCATCGTTACCTAGGGCTCTCCTGAGCATGCGGATATGCGCCGCTGCGCCGGGAAGGACAGCATGAGACGCTTGAAGCCAAGGATGGCGGTCTACCGTCTCAATCGCGCGCGCCAACGCTGCGCCAGCCAGATAGCTGGAATCACCGGCCTGTCCACCCCGCAGTCGGGCGCGCTTAAGTCCTGAAACGGCGGCCCTTAAAATGCTGGGAATGTCAGCGCCGGTCAACCGCGCCACATCGTTGAGCGTGTTCCAGATATCCTGTGGTCGCGACCGACCTAGAATGCGGTCCAACACAGGCGTCGCCGACTGCATCAGGCAAAAGACATTGTCTCCCCCGTCACCCGAAAAATAGGCTTCCACCGCCGCGCGAGGCGCAAGCGCGTCCCGTGCCCGAACAATCGCCTGCACATAAGGCGCCATGAACGGGCGGACTGCCGATGTCACAATCGGCTGGGCAATATCTATGTGCTCCGGGCGATACAGAAAGATGTCAAGCTCCAGCCCAAGCGTTCGAGTCAACAGCCGGGCGCTGGCGCGCTCGTCGCCCTCCGCGTCGGGCCAAGCCATATTGAGCCCCCGCACGTGCGTTTCCGACCGGTCAATGGCAGCGCACAGGATAGAGGAATCAAGACCACCCGAAACACCAACCAGGACGGACTTGAAGCAAGCGCTCCATGTCCGCACGGAGTCTATTAC
>NZ_JAKUJY010000033.1 GCF_022664535.1 Sphingobium trunci
TAAACACTTTGCTACCTCCGACATCCGTGCTCATCGTATGCCTTTTGGCCAGCGACAGCTATCAGCGTTGCAAGCTACAGTGCTGAATGCCCCAGTTTGGTCGTTTTAAGCCAGAACCCCCTTCGTCATGCCGGGCTTGACCCGGCATCCCGCTTTCTCTCTGATGGGCGGCGAACGAAGAAGCGGGACCCCCGGATCAGGTCCGGGGTAACGGCTGATGGTCGAAACGCGCCAACCCACTTTTTCCTGTCCTACAATCACTCCTCTGCGCTAGGATTCGCCCGGCTCTTTGAAAATTCGATATAATCTGTTCGATACCAGACCGGAAATGACGGTTTCCCATGCCTCTATCGTGTCACTTGTGTCACCCAAATCCTACAGGGCGGCAGGGACGATGGTGACCGCAAACGGGATAGACCGCTGCTTCATGCCGGAAGGACCAGACTGGCCTCCAGCCCGCCCTGCGGACGGTTCGCGAGCTTCAGGGCGCCGCCATGTTCGGCCATGATCGCCCGGACCAGCGCCAGGCCCAGCCCGGCCCCGCCCGTCTCGCGATTGCGGGAACCTTCCAGGCGGGTGAAGGGCTCCATCATCTCCTCCATCCGGTCCTCGGCGATGCCGGGGCCGTCATCGGCGACGATCAGGCGAATGACGCCCTGCCCCCGCTCCACCGACACATGGGCGCGCTCGCCATAGACGATCGCGTTTTCGATGAGGTTGCGCAGCGCCCGGCGAATCTGCTGCGGGCGTACGGTGGCCACCGCCCTCTCGCTGTCGGCCAGCTCGACCGGCGATCCCAGCTCCAGAAAATCCTCGACCACGGCGTCGGTCAGCGCCGAAAGATCGACCTTCTGCTGTTCTTCGCTGCTGCGCCCCGCCCGCGCGAGCGACAATATGTCTTCCAGCATCCGGTTCATCTCATCGATGGTTTCGGACATGCGCGCGCGCTCGACTTCGTCCTCCACGGACTCCGTGCGCACCCGCAAGGATGCCAGCGGGGTGCGCAGATCATGGCCGATCGCGCCCAGCATCCGGTCCTTTTCATTGAGCATGGCGTAGATACGACTGCGCATGGCGTTGAAGGCGGTGGTCAGTTGCCGCACATCGCCGGGGCCGCGCTCCTCGACCGGGTCGGCCGAACCCGTGCGGGCGAATTGCTGGGCCGAGCGGGTCAATTGCAGCAACGGCCGCGCCAGCCTGCGCCCCACCCACAGCAGCGGCAACAGGACGATGGCATAGAGGATCAGCGTCTGCCCCACCAGCCAACCGCCGAAGCGTTGCGGCAGCCCACCGATTCGCGTCTGGGTCACGGCCCATTTGCCGGGCGCATATTCGGCGGCCATGATCAGACGCCCCATATGCCCATGATCGGGTTCGCGATTGGCCCGCATCCGGAAATTGTCCCAGCGGCGGGGCGGCGGCGACCGAAGATCCTCGACCACGCGCAACGAACGGACGGACAGCCCGACATCCTCGAACATGGCCCTGCCGCGTTTTTCGATGTCCGGCCGCGCTTTCCCCGCCAATGCCGGGGGCGCCGCCAGGAAGCGCACGCGGTTCCGGCGGTCGATGTCGGCGGCATCGTGACGGTCACGATTGTCGAGCGCGTCGACGATCCGGTAGACCGCCGGCGCCGTCTGCGTAGTCAGCTCGATCCGGTTGCGTTCCCGCAGCAGCAGGGCGAAGTTGATCGCCTGCGCCACGAACAGCGCGATGGCGACGAGGATGATGATCTGGGCGACCAGACCCTGCGGCCAGAGGCGAAGCCGCTTCACAGCTTGCGCACGTCCGCCGCCAGCGTATAGCCGCCGCCCCAGACCGTCTTGATCAGCGTCGGGCTCTTGGGATCAGGCTCGATCTTCTTGCGCAGGCGGCTGATCTGGTTGTCGATCGCGCGGTCGAAGGCGTTGGCCTCGCGTCCCTGGGTGATGTCCAGCAACTGGTCGCGGCTCAAAACCTGGTTGGGCCGCGTCGCGAAAGCCAGCATCAGATTATATTCGGCGGTGGAAAGGGGCAGCGACACGCCTTCGCCATCAACCAGCGTACGCTCCTGAGTCTTGAGCAGCCAGCCGGCAAAGGCATAGGTCGCGCCATCGGGCGCCGTCACCCGCTGGCCCCCGGTCGCGACCCGGCGAAAGATCACCTTGATCCGGGCGACCAGTTCGCGGGGCGAAAAGGGTTTGAGCACATAATCGTCCGCGCCCATTTCCAGCCCGACGATCCGGTCGGTCTCTTCCGATCTGGCGGTGAGCAAGATGACGGGAATTTCGCTGGTCTCGCGGATATGGCGGCACAGCGACAGACCGTCCTCGCCCCGCATCATGATGTCCAGCACGACCAGATCGATGGCGTTGGCGTTCAGGCGCAGGCGCGCCTCCGCCGCGCTCTCGACGGCGGTCACGCGGAAGCCGTTGCGCGAAAGATATTGCGCCAGCGGCTCGCGGATCGAACGCTCGTCGTCGACGAGCAGCAGATGGGGTCGTTCGCTCATGGTCCGGTTCTTGTCATGGCTTCGCGCCGGTTGGAAGAGCCGTGGGGGAAGGGCGAAGATATAGGGGGGCAACTTCGCCCTTCCCCGGTGCGGTCGGGAAAGGGACCGGAAGGGGGAGAGGCCAGCCCCCCCGACCGCAACTGGCAGCTCAGTTGGCGGGCGGCGGGGGCGGCGGGCCCTTGCGGTCCTTCCAGCCATCGCGGAAGGCTTCACGTGCGGCCTTCATTTCATCGGCCGTCACCTTGCCGTCGTGATTGGTGTCGGCCTTGTCGAACATGGCGAGCGGGCCGGCCATGAATTCGGCCTTGGTGATGGTGCCGTCCTTAGCGGCATCGCCATCCGGGCCGCCACGCATCATGCCATGGCCCGGCCCCCGATGGCCCCAGCCCGGGCGCTCCGGACCACCCGGCCTGTCCATGCCGTCATGCCCTCCGTCACGGCCCTGATGCGCGGCGACGAATTCGGCCTTGCTGATCTGGCCGTCCTTGTTGGTATCCATGGCGGCAAAACGTTCGTCGAGCCGCTGCTGGCGCAGGATCTCCCGGTCTTCGCTGGTCAGCTTGCCGTCATGGTTGGCATCGAGCCTGGCGAAGCGGGCCTCCAGCGCGGCGGTGAATTCCGCCTTGGTGACGACCCCGTCATGATTGGCGTCAGCCATCATCAGCATGCCGCCACGCGGACCATGGGGGCCGGGACCGCCATCATCCTGCGCGAAAGCGAGATGCGAGGCAGCGAGCCCGCCGACGAACAGCGATCCCAGCGCCACGGTGGTCATGAATTTGCGGATCATGGATTTCCCTTCAAAGCGTCTGTCACGAACGGCACTCCGCCGTCCTTCAAGCCGCTTATCGGAAAATTTTGTCCCCCAATTTTGTCACGTCACCCGATAAAATGTCGCAATTTGTATCGGGCGACGGACCGGGATCGTCAGCGGTCGCGCCGTCCCAACAGACGGAGGCGAAGCGCGTTGAGCTTGATGAAGCCCGCAGCGTCGCGCTGGTCGTAGGCGCCCGCATCATCCTCGAAGGTCACGACCTTCTCGCTGTAGAGGCTGTTGGGCGACTTGCGGCCGACGACATGGACGCCGCCCTTGTAGAGCTTCAGGCGGACAGTGCCGGTCACCTTTTCCTGGCTATGGTCGATCGCGGCCTGGAGCATCTCGCGCTCGGGCGAGAACCAGAAGCCGTTATAGATCAGCTCGGCATATTTGGGCGCCAGTTCGTCCTTGAGATGCGCGGCGCCGCGGTCGAGCGTCAACTGCTCGATGCCGCGATGGGCGAGATGATAGATGGTGCCGCCCGGCGTTTCATACATGCCGCGCGACTTCATGCCGACGAAACGGTTCTCGACCAGATCGAGGCGGCCGATGCCATGCTTGCGGCCATATTCGTTGAGCGTTTCGAGCAGGGTCGCGGGCGACATGCCCACGCCGTTGATCGCGATGCCATCGCCGCGCTCGAAATCAATGGTGATATATTCGGGCGCGTCGGGCGCATCCTCCGGGTTCACGGTGCGCGAATAGACATAGTCCGGGGTTTCCTCCCACGGATCTTCCAGCACCTTGCCCTCGGAGCTCGTGTGCAGCATGTTCGCGTCGGTCGAGAAGGGGCTTTCGCCGCGCTTGTCGCGGGGGATCGGGATCTGGTGCTTTTCGGCGAATTCGATCAGCTTCGTGCGGCTCGTCAGATCCCATTCGCGCCACGGCGCGATCACCTTAATGTCGGGCGCCAGGCCATAATAGCCGAGCTCGAAGCGGACCTGGTCGTTGCCCTTGCCGGTCGCGCCGTGCGACACCGCGTCGGCGCCGACCATTTTCGCGATCTCGATCTGGCGCTTGGCGATCAGCGGACGGGCGATCGAGGTACCAAGCAGATACAGTCCCTCATAGAGCGCGTTGGAGCGCATCATCGGGAAGACATAGTCCTTGACGAACTCCTCCCGCAGGTCGTCGATGAAGATATGCTCTTCCTTGACGCCCATCAGGCGGGCCTTGGCGCGGGCGGGCTCCAGTTCCTCCCCCTGCCCCAGATCGGCGGTGAAGGTCACCACTTCGCACTGATAGGTCTGTTGCAGCCATTTCAGGATCACGCTGGTGTCGAGACCGCCGGAAAAGGCGAGGACGATGCGGTTGATCTTGTCGGACATGGGTTCAGCGACTTTCTGTAGAGCGGGCCGTCAAGGGCCGAGAAATTACCGGCGGGCCGGTATCAGGCCGGACGCGCAAGTGCAACCGGGTCGCCGAAGATTGAGCGCATGAAAAAGGGGACGCAAGCGGCAATGGCTGCGTCCCCTTCGCCATTGGCGTCGATCGGCCCTAGCTGGTGCGCGGGTTGAACATGGTCTTCCGGCCGCGATCGGAGCCGAAGCGATAGACGGTCTGCGTCGGCTGCGGGGTCGGGCGGGGGGCGGCAGGCGACGCTTCCGGGGAAAGTGCCGCTTGCGGCGCGGCTGCCCGTTGCTGCTGGGCGAGCAGGAATTTGGCCCGCGTCATGCGCTTGGCATAGGTGCGGAACGGATTTTCCGGGCTCGGCGGCTGCGCAACCATCGCCTCCAGCAGGCTCTCAGCGCTACGGGCGGCGGCGGGCGTTGCCGCGAACACAGGCTGCGGCGCGGCAGTTGTCACCGGCTCGGGTGCCATATCGACGGGCGCGGCATAAACGGCTTCCTCCGCGGCTAGTTCATCCAGTTCATCGTCCTGCCCGTGCCGACGACGGCGCATCAGCGCAGCGCCACCCAGCCCCAGCATCAGCAGCGCTCCGCCGCCGACAGCCCAGATCAGAGAGGGATCGGTTGGGCGAACCGCCGGCGATTCGGCGGGCGCTGGCTGCGCGACGCTATCGTCGGACACCGCCGGAGTGGGCGCGGCAGTGATCGGGGCCGCCGCCTGACCCGGCGCTATCTCACGCGGCGCGGGTTGTGGTGCACGGACCGGTTCCGGTTTGGGCGCCACAGCCTCTGGCGCAGCGGTTCGGGCAATCGTCTTGGGAGCTGTCCGCGCAGCCGCGGCCTTCGGCGCCCGCTTCACGGGTTGGCTGGCGGCTTCCGCCTGCGATGCCGCGATCGCTGCATTCAGCCGTTCCTCCACCGAAGGCGTTTGCTGCACGACGGGTTGCGACGGCTCGAATGCGGGAGTGGACGCGGGCTGCGAAGCCGGCGGTGCAGCTTGTTCAGCGGCCGGCGCGACAGGCGCGGGTGGAACCACCACGGTCTGCGCGAGCAGCGGGGTGGCCGTAAAAGCCAGAACAGCGGCAATCGCGGTCCCGGCCGGGCGAACAATGCGAATATGTCCAGTCATAGCAGAGCATAAACCCGCGCAGGCGGCCATCGTTCTCTACGCAAGTGCAGCATTTTGGATCAGCCGAGGCTGGTGAACGACGAAATGAACGACAAATGGACGATATTAACGGCCGTTCATCTTTCTCTGCCTATATCTATGCTTGGCACTGGAATATAGGGATCCGAGGATTACTCGCTTATCTAGTCACGATCATCCCGGCGCGCGCCATCCAGCAAGCGCTTCTTGCGCTCTTCTTCAAGCGACTGTTCCAGCCGCTCCGCCTTTGTCCGGCCGAACTTCACGCGGTTGGCCTCCGCCTGGCGCGACTTGTCGATCCGCGCCTTGGTTTTGCGTGCTTGCCGGAAATTGATGATGTCGCCCATGAAATGCCTGCAAACAGCGGTGATGAACGGGGCGTCCGACTGGAGCGGGTAGCGGGGATCGAACCCGCATCACAAGCTTGGAAGGCTAGTGCTCTACCATTGAGCTATACCCGCCCGTCAGGAAACGCGCCCTGCCATCATAGAGCGGGGTTCGTCAATATGGCAAAGCGGCGTTAAGCTAATATCTGCCTTAACCCCGGACTCCATTTGCACTATCAGGGGTCATGACCACCCCCTCCTTGCGCCAGTTGGATATATTCGCGCAGATGGTGGCGTCCGGAAGCGTCGTCCGCTGCGCCCGCGACCTGGACATGGACGCGGAGGAGGTGGCGCGCGATCTCGCTTCGCTGGAACTGCGGCTTGGCTATCGCCTGTTCGAAAATCTGACCGGCGATGCCCGGCTGACCCCCGCCGGGCGCAAGACCGCGCAGGCCATGACGCTGCTGTCGCAGGACGAGCCTGAAAGCTGGCGGGTCGATGAGGCCGAGGCTCCGGTTGCCGAGCAGCCTTCCCCATCACCCCCACCGACACCGGCCTCTTCACGCGAAACCATCATCCTCGCCGCGCCTGCCCCCGTTTTCGGTCATTTTCAGGATGCGCTCACCGCCTTTGAAGCGGCAAACGAGGATGTCGCCATCACGCTCGACCTGACCATCCACCTGGCCGACGAAGCCGCCCTGGCGCTGCGTCAGGGCAAGGCCGATATCGCCTATTTCTATGCGCTGGGAGAGGTGGACGGCCTGCACAGCCGCTATGGCTGGTCGGAGCAGATCAACCTTTACGCGGGAACCGGTCATCCGCTGGCGCAGCAGGACAGCGTATCGTTCGCGCAACTGGCACTGACGCCGACATTGGCCATGGAGCCGCATAACGGCCTGAGGCGGATCATCGATGAAGCCCTGATGCGTGGCGGCGTCCCGTTGGGCGCGCCGGTGCTGGAAACCGACAATCTGTTCGACATCATGACCATATTGCGGGAGGGCGCTGGCTGTTTTGCCGCCTTCGGCCCGCTGGCCCGCGACCTGGGACGCATGAGCGGGATCAGACGGATCGCTCTGGAACGCCCGCTGCCTGCCATCGAAATACGCCAGGCCGTCCATCCCAAGGGCAAGGCCGCGGCCGACGCTCTGGCGGAATTTCTGTTTCTATAAGGGATGTTACGGCGAACTGCCCATCTTTTCGGTCCGTTCGGCCAGACCGGGACATTAGGCGTTGATACACTATATCATTTCGGATAGGGGCAGATCATCTCTCCCCGCCTGCTCAAGGATACCGAGCCGAATGTCCCATTCCACGCTGCTGCGTGCCGGTTGCGCCATGTCCGCACTCTGCCTTTCCTTCCCGGCGATCGCGCAAGAGAGCACGGCCGATACCGCGCCTCAATCCTATCATGACCAGCAACGAGCAGACATCGTCGTCACCGCCATCATTCCCCGGCGGCAGGGCGATATCCTCTCCGGCACCTCGGTCGTGTCCGGCGAAGCCCTTACGCGCAATCTGCGCCCGACGATCGGCGATACGCTGGCCCGTCAGCCGGGCGTATCGGCCACATCCTTCGGTCCCAATGCCTCCCGCCCGGTGCTGCGCGGCTTCCAGGGCGAGCGCGTGCGCATCCTGACCGATGGCATCGGCAGCTTCGACGTGTCCAACACCTCGGTCGATCATGCGGTCGCGATCAACCCGCTGACCGCCGACCGGATCGAGGTGCTGCGCGGCCCCGCTGCGCTCCTCTATGGTTCCTCGGCGATTGGCGGCGTGGTCAATGTGATCGACAGCCGCATCCCGCGCCGCGTGCCCGACGAACCCATCCATATCGACGGCATCGCCACCTATGGCAGTGCCGCCAACGAGCGCACCGGATCGGGCGAGATCGAGGCTCCGATCGGCGACAAGTTCGTCGTGCATTTCGACGGCAGCTATTCCAGGAGCGGCAATCTCGACACGGGCAGTCCTATTTTGACGCCAGCGCTGCGCGCGCAGGCGGCGGCAAGCAGCGATCCGGACATCCGGAGCCTGGCCGACCTTCGTGGCAAGCTGCCCAACAGCGCGGCGCGGACCTGGGAAGTCGCTGGCGGCGCGGCGCTCATCACCGATGGCGGCAATCTGGGCTTTTCCGTCGCACATACCGATAATTTCTACGGCGTGCCGGTGCGCTATTCGCTCGACCCCGATCGCGGGGCGGAGAAGGTGCGGCTGCACATGAAACAGGACCGCGCCGACCTGCGCGCCGAACTGCCGGTCAATGGCGGCTTCCTCGAGTCCATCCGCCTGCGCGCGGGCTTTGCCGACTATCAGCATCAGGAGATTGCAGAGGACGGCGCGGTCGGTACGACCTTCTACAATCAGTCCATCGAATCCCGGCTGGAACTGGTGCAGGCCAGGCGCGGCGGATGGGATGGCGCGATTGGCGCCCAATTCTTCGCCCGCGACTTCCATGTCGATGGCGAAGAGAAATTCCTGCCGCGCAACCGGACGGAGCAACTGGGCTTCTTCACCCTGCAATCGCTCGATTTCGGATCGACGCGGGTCGAACTGGGCGGCCGCTACGAACAGAGCAAGGTCAGCGCGGATGCCGACGAGATGCTGCTCAACCCGGCTTATCATCGCACTTTCAATGCCCTGTCCGGATCGCTGGGCATCAGTCAGGAAATCACCTCCGGCTGGCGGGTAGGGCTGAACCTGTCGCGCACCGAACGCGCTCCGTCGGCCGAAGAACTGTTCGCGCGCGGCAACCATGCGGGCACGCAGGCCTTCGAGCTCGGCAATCCCGCCTTCGGCTTGGAAAAAAGCTGGGGGATTGAAGGCACGCTGCGGGGTCAGGGCGAGGGTTACAGCATGTCCCTCTCCGCCTATCACAACTGGTTCAATGGCTATATCTACGATTCACTGACCGATGACAGCGTCTGCATGGCAGCCCATGGCGGGCAGCCGCTCGATTTCCCCTGCTACCAGAATCTTCAGGCTGATGCCCGCTATCTGGGCTTCGAGGCCGAGGGATCACTGACGCTGGGACGGGTCGCGGGCTACAAGGTCAATCTGGATGGCCTTGCCGACTATGTCCGCGCCACCATCGTCGGATCGGGTCCGGCGCCGCGCATTCCTCCGCTGCGCCTGCTGGGCGGTCTGGAATTGCAGGGCGACCGCATGAGCCTGCGCGGCGAGATCGAACACAGCTTCGCGCAGAATCGCATTTCCGACACGGAAACGCCGACCAGCGGCTTCACGCTCGTCAACGCCTCGCTGTCGGTCAAGCCGTTCAAGGGCAATGACCGGACGACCATCACCCTGTCGGCCAACAATATCTTCGATGCCGAAGCCCGGCGCGCCGCCAGCTTCCTCAAGGATTACGCACCGCTGGCCGGACGGGACATCAGACTGACCGCGCGCCTGTCGATCTGATCCGCCGGTTGCTCCCCCGATTGCGCAATATGACAATTTCGTTACAAGGCGCGGATGGATTGGGGGCAGTCATTCATCGATCATGAACGCCGTGGAGCGTATAAGGGCGGCTGATGCGTCAGATCGCCGCCCTTCCCTATGCGACCGATCCCGATGGATCGATGCGTATCCTGCTCATCACCTCGCGGGAGACGAAACGCTGGGTGATTCCCAAGGGCAATCGGATCAAGGGACTGGCCGGCCATCGCGCCGCCGAACTGGAAGCCTATGAGGAAGCGGGCATTCACGGCATTGCCTGTCCCGCGCCGATCGGCCGCTACCGCTACGACAAGAAAAGGCGCAACGGCGACATACGTGAGGCGACGGTCGAGGTTTTCCCGCTTGCAGTGACGGGCCAGTTGCCGCAATGGCCCGAACAAGGGCAGCGGGAACTGCGTTGGTTTCCCGTGGCCGAAGCTGCAAAGGCCGTCGACGAACCCGATCTACAATCCATCATCGCAGCCTTTCGCGAGCCGCCCAGGGATCCGGGCCTGTTCGTGCGGACGTTGCTGCGGATCAGGGAATGGCAAACCGAAAGGACTGGAATGCTGCGCTGGTTTCACGCGCTGATGCCCAAACAGGGCCGCTTTTTCGAGCAGTTCGAGGATCATGCCGCGACCCTGGTCGCCGGCGCCGATGCACTCGCCAAGCTGCTGAAGGGCGGGCCGGACATCGATCTCCACATCAAGGAGATTTCCGACCGCGAACATGAGGCGGACGATATCATACGGGAGGTGCTGCAGGATGTCCGCCGCATCTTCGTCACCCCCTTCGACCGCAGCGCCATCACCGGGCTGATCGGCGTGATGGACGATGCCATCGACCAGATGAACCAGACGGCGAAGGCCATCGCCCTGTTCGAGGTGAAGGAATTTCCTTCCCAGATGCAGGATATGAGCGCGCTGATCGTCGAATGCGCCCGCATCACGGCGGAGGCGATGCCGCTGCTGCGTTCGCTCAACCTCAATTCGGTGCGGCTGCACGACCTGACCGAGCGGCTGGTCAAGCTGGAGGGTCATGCCGACATCCTGCACGAGGCGGGCCTGAAGGCGCTTTACGCCCAGGCGCGGCAGGGCAATCCGATGGACTTCGTCGTCGGCAACGAAATCTACAGCCATCTGGAAAAGGTGACCGACCGGTTCGAGGATGTCGCCAACGAGATTTCCGGCCTGGTCATCGACCACGCCTGATCGCGCCAGAGCAGAAACATGGAAGCCCATATCGCCTTTCCGCTGCTGATCGGCCTGATCGGCATCGCTTTGCTGTTCGATTTTCTGAACGGGCTGCATGATGCCGCCAACTCGATCGCGACCATCGTGTCGACGCGGGTCTTGAAGCCGCAATATGCGGTGGCCTGGGCAGCATTCTTCAACTTCATCGCTTTCCTCTTCTTCGGCCTGCATGTGGCCGAGACGGTGGGCAAGGGGATCGTCGACGCCAGCATCATCGACGCTCAGGTGATTTTCGGGGCGTTGATGGGGGCGATCGCCTGGAACCTCATCACCTGGGGCCTGGGCATTCCCTCCTCCAGCAGCCATGCGCTGATCGGCGGCCTGCTGGGGGCGGGCACGGCCAAGGCGGGGCTGTCCGCCGTGGTGTGGAGCGGGGTGTTCAAGACCAGCGCCGCCATCGTGCTGTCGCCGGCGATCGGCCTGGTGCTGGCGCTGCTGCTGGTGCTGATCATCAGCTGGATCTTCCGCCGCTTTACCCCGCAGGGCGCGGACAGCGTATTCCGCAAGTTGCAGATGGTGTCGGCGTCACTCTATTCGCTGGGCCATGGCGGCAATGACGCGCAGAAGACGATGGGGATCATCGCCGTGCTGCTCTATTCGCAGGGGATGCTGGAGGGCGGCTTTCACGTGCCCTTCTGGGTGGTCATATGCTGTCAGGCAGCGATGGGTCTGGGCACGCTGCTGGGCGGATGGAAGATCGTGCACACCATGGGGTCGAAGATCACCCGGCTGACCCCGGCGCAGGGCTTCTGCGCGGAAACGGGCGGTGCTCTGACGCTGTTTCTGTTCACCCACCTGGGCGTGCCGGTGTCGACGACCCATACCATCACCGGCGCGATCGTCGGGGTGGGTGCGTCGCGGCGGCTTTCGGCGGTGCGATGGAATGTCGCGTCCAGCATCGTGGTCGCCTGGGTCGTGACGCTGCCCGCCGCCGCCGCGATCGGGGCGGCCTTTTACGGGCTGACGCAATTCTTCTGAAAAACAGGTGAGGGCGCGGCTGGTAGAGGCCGCGCCCTCCTCCTCTCCTGAACCTTTATCGGATGGTCAGCTCACCCGTCCCAGGCGATGGTAGAGATTAGCATATTTGACCGATTCGGGCTTGTCCTGAACTTCGCGCAGATAATGGGCGATGGCGGTGCGGATCAGGCCGAAATCCTCCTGGCTGAAAACCGCGCGGGAGCGGGTGGGCTGGGGCATTTCCGTGATGTCCATTGTCATTTCCTTCTCTTGTCGCTGACGGTCGTGGTGACCGGATGCCTCCTAAAACCATGAAGGCTCCGGAGAACAAAGGGCGATTAGTGAGGGCGTGTCATTGGGTGACTTGTTCATACTGTCATCTTTTGACATAATGACATTATGGCGGATGACCGGAAGCTCTATCTTGGCCCCAAGCTGCGGGTGTTGCGGCGGGAACTGGGGCTGAACCAGACGCGGATGGCGGAGGAACTGGGGGTGTCGCCCAGCTACCTCAACCATCTGGAGCGCAACCAGCGGCCGCTGACGGCGCAGATGCTGCTGCGCCTCGCCAACACCTATGACATCGACATTCGCGATTTCGTCGCCAGCACGCAGGAGGGCGCGGCGAGCGCGCTTGGCGAAATCCTGTCCGATGCGCTGGTGCGCGACATCGGCATCGCGCGGGACGAGGTGCTGGAGGTCGCAGAAAATTATCCGGGGGTGAGCGAGGCGATCGGGCGCTTCTACCGGGCGCTCACCGACCTGCGCCGCCTGCCCGAGCAGGTCGCGGCCGGGCCGGGAAGCGTGGCGCCGCTGCACGCGCCGATCGACTGGCTGCGCGAGACGATCGCGCGGGCGGGCAATCATTTCGCCGAACTGGACGGGGCGGCCGAGACGCTGTCGGCGGAACTCGGCGACGATCCGGGGGCGATGCAGGCGGGCATCCGGGCGCGGCTGAAGGAACGGCATGGCATGGCCGTGCAGATCGTGCGCGAGGAAGTGCTGGCCGGGACGCTGCGCCATTATGACATGCACCGGCGGCGGCTGCTCCTGAGCGAGCGGCTGGCATCTTCGGGGCGGCTGTTCGCGCTGGCCTATCATCTCTGCTCGCAGGAGATGGCCGACGGGATCGCCGCCCAGGTGGCGCGGGCGGCGCCGCCGGACGAGGACAGCCGCCGCCTCGCCGGAATCGCGCTCACCAACTATGCCGCCGCCGCACTCATCATGCCCTATGACCGTTTCACCAGGGCGGCGGAGCAGAGCCGCCATGACCTGCCGCTGCTGCGAACCCGCTTCGGCGTGTCGATGGAGCAGCTTGCCCACCGGCTGACCACGCTGGGGCGGACGGGGGCGCGGGGCGTGCCCTTCTTCATGGCGAAGCTGGACCGGGCGGGACAGCTATCCAAGCGCTTCGACGGCGAGGCATGGCCCTTCGCGCGGCTGGGCGGCACCTGTCCGCGCTGGGACGCGCATGGGGCGCAGGCGCCGGATATGGTGCGGGCGCAACTGCTGGAGACGATGGAGGGGCGGCGTTTCCTGAGCTTCACCATCGGCCTGCCGCAGGAGGGCGGGGCGCGGGGGCGGTCCGTGATCGCGCTGGGGTGCGAGGCGAAACATGGGCCGCGCATCGTCCATGCCGACGGGATCGACCTGGAAAAGGGGCCAGCGACGGAGACCGGCCCGACCTGCCACCTGTGCGAGCGCCGCGCCTGCCCCGACCGCGCCCTGCCGCCGGTGACGCGGGCGCTGGACCTGCATGGCTATGAGCGGACGGTGGCGCCGTTTCCGTTCCGGCGGGTCTGATCGGCCGGAAGCACCGAAGCCCCGGCCGACGGGATCGGCGGCGGGTGACGTTCCCGCTGGTCCGGATCGGCCGGGTCCGGTGTCCGCAGATGGCGCGCCAGAAAGTCGAGGCAGGACCTGACCTTGGCGGTTTCCCCCTGCGCGGGCAGGTAAAGGGCCGCGATCGCGGAAGGGGGCAGGCGGACGGCGGGCAGCACGCGCTGGAGCCGCCCGCTGGCAAGATCGTCGGCAACCTCCCACAGCGACTTGATCGCGATGCCCGCCCCATCCAATATCCAGGCGCGCCCCAGTTCGCCGTCATTGGTGCTGAGGGTGACGCGCGGCCCCGCCCCTTCCCCCGTGACGCCGCGCCACATATGCTGCTGGGCATGGCCGACCACGACATTGTCGTGGCTGCCCAGATCGGCGACCGAACGGGGCCTGCCGCGGCGCTGCAGATAGGATGGCGAGGCGCATAACAGGCGCGGATTGCTCGTCAGCCGCTTCATCTTCAGCGCGGAGTCGGGCGGCGGATCGAAGACGATGGCGATGTCATGGCCGGTTTCGACGATATTGCCCGCCTGTTCCGCCGTTTCGAGATGGATCGTCACATCGGGATGGAGCATCCCATATTGGCGGAACAGCGGCGCCAGCCGGGTCCGGCCGATATTCATCGCCGTCACGACCCGCAAATGCCCCGCCGCCTCGGTCGCCCGGCGCATGACGTCGCTTTCCATCGCATCGATGTCGGACAGGGCGCGCCCGGCACGCTCGTAGAAGAGCAGGCCTTCGTCGGTCAGCGTCAGGTGCCGGCTGTTGCGCCGGACCAGCACGACGCCCAGCCGTGCTTCCAGTTGGGACAGGCGGCGGCTGGTCGCGGCCAGCGACAGGCCCAGGCGGCGGGCCGCCTCCGACAGGGTGCCGGATTCGGCGATCTTCACGAAGGAGGTGATCTCGGACAATCGGTCGGACATGGCCATCAAGCTAGGAGGATGATGTTGCAGCGCAATAGGAAGCCTGTTGCACGTCTTTGTCTTTTGATTGCCATGTCGCCGGAAATGCACCGGAATGTAACGTATTCTTGCGGGGTTTGCGGGAGATGCAAGCCTGCCTTGCGTGGTCGTAACGGCGTTGACCGGAGCTTTTGCGACGCATCATTTTCCCTTCCTCTTTGCTCAAGACGGAGGGATGGAGTTGACGATGAAGATGCTGCTCGGCGCCCGCACCAAGGCGGACCCGCCCATTGCGTGGAACGATATCGAAGCGCTGCCGGTCTATGCCGCCATGCTGCTGTGCGCGCTATGCCTGGTGCTGGCGCTGATGGATTCCACGCCGCCCCTTTATGCGATCTCGCTGAAGATCGTGGGAATCATGGGCGGGCTGGCGCTGCGCCACGCCTGGCTGAAGCTGGATGACGAAAATCCCTGAGTGGCGCGAAAGGAGCGGGATAATCCCCCATGATCGTCGGACAGTCTCCGCGTATCCGCAAGAGTTTCCAGAAGGCGTGGAGTGCCCTGATCGCCCTGTTCCTGTGGGATCTGGCCGTCACGATCTTCTATTTCATCTCCCCTTTTCCGGCACCCGCGCTGCCGCTGACGATCTTCGGCACCGCATTGGCGCTGATATTGGGCTTCCGGGTCAATTCCGCCTATCAGCGCTGGTGGGAGGGTCGCATATTGTGGGGCGCGATGGTCAATGCGTCGCGCAGCTATGCCCGCGTCGTGCTGGCCTATCTGCCCGACCGGGCGGCCGCGCTGAAGGCGGAACTGATCGAACGGCAGATCGCCTATGTCCACGCCCTGCGCTGCCAGTTGCGGCGGCAGGACCCGGCGCCCGACATGCAGCGGGTGCTGGGCGGGGACGTGCCTGAACTGGAGCGGCGCAATCCGGCCAACGGATTGCTGGACGGGTCGGCCCGGCGGATCGGCCATGCCGTGCGGCAGGGATGGATCGACACCATCCAGCAGAGCCAGATGGAGCGCGTGCTGGTCGACATGGCGAATGCGCAGGGCGGCATGGAGCGGTTGAAGAACACCCCGCTGCCAGCCCAATATCGCAGCTTTCCCAAATATTTCATCCGGCTGTTCTGCGTCCTGCTGCCGATCGGGCTGGTCGAGACGCTGGGCATCGCCACCCCGGTCGGGTCCGCCGTCGCCAGTTTCATGTATCTGGCCGTGCTGCAGATCGGCGACGATCTGGTCGATCCCTTTGCCAACAGCATCCACGACCTGCCGCTGAACAGCGTGACGACGATGATCGAAGGCGATCTGAACCAGGCGCTGGGACGTCCCGCCCCGCCGCCGGTGCAGCCGGAAGATGGCGTCTTGTGGTGACGGCCCAGGCGGCCTGAAGGAACGGCAGTTCCCATCCTGATATCCCGCTTTCCTTCGGTCCGCACATGGAAGGAAGCGGGACCCCGGGTCGGGCCCGGGGTGACGAACACAAGGGGACGGGGTTCGATTTCCTCGCGGCGGCGCTGTCCGTCACCGGCGAAGCCGGAGCGAAGGGCACCGCCACGAAAAAGGGGCCGCCGGGCAGGCGACCCCTTCTATCCTCTCCCTAAAGCGGGCAGGTCTTTTATCAGTCGGCCTTCGTCTGAAGGTTCACGGCTGCATATTTGCCGCGACGGTCGACTTCCAGTTCGAAGTCGAGACGGTCGCCTTCATTGAGCGCGCTCATGCCGGCGCGTTCGACTGCGCTGATGTGCACGAACGCATCGGGCTGGCCGTCGTCGCGCTGGATGAAGCCAAAGCCCTTCATCGCGTTGAAGAACTTGACCGTGCCGCTGGCGCGTTCGCCGGTGAGCTGGCGCTGCGGACCGCGGTCGCCGCCGCCCGGACGATCGCCGAAGCCGCCCGCACGGGGTTCGCGCGGAGCGCGTTCGGTGACGGGGAGCGGTTCGCCCTCGATCTTGAGGTCGGTCGCCGACACCTTGCCGCCGCGATCCACCAGCGTGAAGCCGAGCGGCTGGCCTTCGGCCAGGCCGGTCAGGCCCGCCTGCTCGACGGCGCTGATGTGCACGAACACGTCTTCGCCGCCATCGTCACGGACGATGAAGCCGAAACCCTTCTGGCCGTTGAAGAATTTGACGACGCCGGTGCCTTCGCCGACGACCTGGGCAGGCATGCCGCGGCCACCGCCGCCGAAACCACCGCCGCCGCCGCCGAAGCCGCCGCGACCACCGCCGCCGCCACCGAAGCCGCCGCGGTCGCCGCCGAAGCCGCCACCACCGCCGCCGCCGCCGCCGAAGCGGTCACCACCGCCGAAACCGCCGCGGTCGCCACCAAAGCCACCACGATCGAAACCACCGCCAAAACCGCCGCGGCCACCCTCATAGAAACTGTCGTCGCCGAAACCGTCGCGCTTGTCCTTGCCGCGCCCGCCGCGGCGACCTCTATCAAAACTCATGCCCTGTTGGTCACTTTCGCTTCGCCCCAGACTGAACCGGACAAACATGTCGGGCGAATGACATGCAGAATCCACCGCTATCGTCGCGGTTTGGGAATCACTATAACAATTTTTCAGGGCAGAGCGAATGATTTTACAGGATGACGCCGATCGGCGCCGAAAGCCGTAAATATGGGGCTTTCAACGGCATTTTCGGGCGCGGGGACGTGCGTGCAGCGAGTGATTGCGGCTGGGACGGTTTCGCCATAGAGGGGAATCATGACCGTGCATTTTCATGAAGAGGACCTGCCCGCGGGCGTCCTGGCCCCCGGCCCGATCGCCGTCGATACCGAAACCATGGGGCTGATCACGCCGCGCGACCGCCTGTGCGTGGTGCAGATCAGCGACGGCAAGGGCGACGAGCATCTGGTGCGCTTCAACCCCGGAAGCGATTATGCCGCGCCCAACCTGCGCGCCGTGCTGGCCGATCCCGAGCGGCTGAAACTCTATCATTTCGGGCGGTTCGACATCGCCGCGATCAAACATTATCTGGGCGTGGTGGCAGCGCCGGTCTATTGCACCAAGATCGCGTCGCGGCTGGTGCGGACCTATACCGACCGCCATGGGCTGAAGGAACTGGTGCGCGAGCTGCTGGGGCAGGAACTCAGCAAGGTGCAGCAGTCGAGCGACTGGGGCGGGCCGGTCCTGTCCGACGCGCAGAAGGAATATGCCGCGTCCGATGTGCGTTACCTGCACGCGTTGAAGGCCGAGCTGGACAAGAGGCTGATCCGCGAGGGGCGGATGGAACTGGCGCAGGCCTGTTTCGATTTCCTTCCCCACCGCGCCGAGCTGGACCTGGCGGGATGGCCGGAGATCGACATTTTCGCGCATATGTAGGGGGCGGGAGGCTTTCCCATGTCCGTTCAGGCCGATCAGCAGCGCGATGTACGCCGCCTTTGGGCGCGGCCGGGGGGAAGCCATGACCGGCTGGTCCGGCTGCTCAAGAACTGGTTGCCGGTGGGGGTCGGCGTGCTGGCGGCGCTGCTGGCGACGGCGCCCTTCACCGGGGGCGACAAGGTGAGCTTCGTGCTCGACAAGAACAAGGTCGAGGTGGCGAAGGAGCGGATGCGCGTGACCGAGGCGCTCTATCGCGGCGAGGACAGCAAGGGGCAGCCCTTTTCGCTGCGGGCCGGTTCCGCCGTGCAGAAAAGCTCGCGCGAGCCGATCGTCGACCTCAACGACATGCAGGCGCGGATATTGCTGTCCGACGGGCAGGCGCTGCTGCGGGCGCAGAAGGGCCGCTACGACATGGATACCGAGCGGGTCGCGATCGACGGGCCGGTGCAGTTCCAGTCGGAGGGCGGATACCGGCTGACCACGCGGGATGTGGGCGTGGACCTCAAATCCCGGCGGATGCAGAGCGCGGGCCGGGTCGACGGGCGGATACCCATCGGCACGTTCAGCGGCGACCATCTGGAGGCGGACCTGACCGCGCGGACGGTGACGCTCAATGGCCGAGCGAGCTTGCGTATCGAACAAAATGGCCTCAAAGGGCGGAAGTGATGAAAAAGCCCCTTATCCTGCTGTCCCTGGGCGCGCTGGGCGTTGCCGGCCTCACCTATGCGGGGGCGGATGCGCAGGTGCTGAAAAATCATGACAGCAACGCGCCGGTGAACTTCACCGCCGACCGGATCGAGGTGCAGGACCGCGCCGACCGGGTGATCGTGTCCGGCAATGTCGAGGTGATGCAGGCGGGCATGACGCTGAACGCGGCGCGCATGACCGTCGCCTACCGGAACCAGCCGAATGGCGGCACCGGCGCCAACGGGGTGGAGATCGACCGGATCGACGCTTCGGGCAATGTCGTGGTGCGCAAGGCGGACCAGACGGCGAAGGGCAATGTCGCCATATACGACCTCAACAGCAAGCTCATCACCATGCTGGGCAATGTGTCGCTGACGCAGGGGGCGAACCGGCTGACCGGCGGGCGGCTGGTGATCGACCTGACCACGGGGCGCTCCACCGTCGACGGGCGGGCGGCCGGGAGTGGCGCCGCGGGCGTCTCCGGCGGGAGCGGCGGGCGCGTGTCGGGCACCTTCACGGTGCCGCAGCGCAAGAACTGAACGGCGGCCCGGCGCGGGGGCGCGCAACTCGTCGCAAATCGGTTGCCTGATGCCTTTGTGGTGCGCGATGGATCGGCGCACGAGGTTGAGGGGGTTTTCCATGAGGACTGGTCTGTTGGGTTGCGCGCTGGCTCTGGGCGCTGCGCTGATGCCTGTGGCGGCGCTGGCCGACGATCCGCACGACCCCACCATGCGCAGCGCCGAGGCGCGGGCGCGGGACCGGGCGGCGATCCGGCGGATGAACCAGCAGCAGCTCGCCTATGTCCGGCAGCGCGACGACAGGCAGATGCGGAACTATCGGCAGGCACAAGGCGGATATGACGGCAGCTATGCCGACGCGCGCGCCGAATATGAGGGCAAGATGCGCGCCTGGCGCCGCGCCGTCGCCGCCTGCAATGCGGGCCGCTGGGAATATTGCGACGATTGATTTGCCGGGCGGCCTGTCCGGCCGGCGCCGGCTTCATCCGGGCCTTTGGTCCCAGCGGATGAGTTGGGGTTGGCCGGTGGCATCGATCGCCAGTTCGCCGAAGGCGCCGGTGCGCAGCTTGAGGGAGGTGAGCGGCACCCCCATGGCGAGCAGGGCGAAGCGGGCGGCGCCGTTGCTGGTGACCAGCAGTTCGGCCCCCTCCCCTTCCCGCGCGAACCAGCGTTTCCATGCAGCCAGCCGGGTTTCGGCGTCGACGCGCCAGCCATTGGGCGGGATCGCCTGTTCGTCCCAGGCGGCCAGGGCCTGTTCGCCGATGCGGGCGAGGACTTCGGCTTCGGGGCGGCCTTCGTCGGGGCCATGGTCGATTTCGTTGAGCCAGGGCAGCGGGCCGTCGAGGGGTTTGCCGGTCGCCGCGGCGATGGCGGCGGCGGTTTCCCGCGCGCGGAGCAGCGGGCTGCTGTGCAGGCAGTGGATGGGCATGGCGAGGGACGCGAAATAGTCGCCCAGCCGGGCGGCCTGGGCGCGGCCGCTTTCGACCAGCGGAAGGTCGGTGCCCGCCCCGATCCGGCAGGCCTGCGCGCTGCTTTCGAACGTGTTGCCGTGGCGGATGATGAAGAGGCGGCGCACGGGGTTCAGGAAGCGAGCGGCGGGGTCGGGTCGCCATGGACGGCGATCAGCGCCTCGACCCGGGCGATGTCGGCTTCGGTGTCGATGCCGGAACTGTCGAACAGCGGCGGGCTGACCGGCACGGTGGTGACGGGGATGGCCAGTTCGAGCAGGCGCAACTGTTCCAGCCCCTCCAGATTTTCGAGCGCCGTGGGCGGCGTGTCCTCGAAGCGGCTGAGGGCTTCGAACGTGTAGCCATAGAGGCCGACATGGCGCCAGACCGGGGACAGGGGCTGGCTGCGGCGCAGCGCGTCCTCGTTGCGGATGGCCGGGATGATGGTCTTCGAGAACCAGAGGGCGCGGCCGTCGGGCGCGCGGGCGCAGGTGGTGCCGCTGAAGGGCGAGCGCGTCTTGTGATCGCGCAGCGCATCGAGCGCGGGCCAGTCGAGGGCGATGACCGGCGTCGCGACCTGCGCCCCGTCCTCCAGCGCGGCGATCACCGAGCGCAGCGCGCCTTCGGGCTGGAAGGGGGAGTCGCCCTGCAGGTTGACGACGAAGCGCGGGGCATCGGCGCTTTGCCGGGCGGCGGCGAGCGCGCGGCCCGATCCGGTGGCGATGGCGCTGTCGGTCATCGCCGCCTCGCATCCGGCGGCGCGGGCATGATCGGCAATGTCCCCGTCGTCCGTGGCGACCAGCAGCCGCGCGTGCGGGAGCCCCTGCGTGGCGACGCGCGCCATGGCGATGGTCCGGTGCAGCAGGGTCCGCCCGGCGATCAGGCGCAGCGGCTTGCGCGGCAAGCGGGAAGAACCCGCCCGCGCCGGTATGACGACGAGGGTGGCGCCGCTGGTGGTCAGGCGACGCCCGCGTGCAGCAGATCATGCATATGGATGGCGCCGACCAGCCGGTCCTTCTCGCACACGAAGAGCAGCATGATATTATGGTCGTGCATCAGCCGGAGCGCTTCGGAGGCCAGTTCCTCCGGCCCGATGGAGAGCGGCTCGACCGTCATGTGCCGCCCGACCGGCTCGTTCATGTGGCGCGTGCCGGTGACGGTGCGGCGCAGGTCGCCGTCGGTGAAGGCGCCGATCAGCGCGCCCTTGCCGTCGACCACCGCCGTGCCGCCCAGCCGGGCGCGGGTCATTTCGATCGTCGCGTCGAGCAGCGAGGCATCCTCCTCGACGCGGGGCACATCCTGCCCCGAGGCCATGAGTTCGCGCACCTTGAGGAGCTGGGCGCCCAGGCGGCCATTGGGATGGAATTTATGGAAATCGTCCGCCGAAAAGCCGCGCATTTCCATCAGCGCGATGGCCAGCGCGTCGCCGAACGCCATCTGGATCGTCGTGGAGGTGGTGGGGGCCAGCGCATTGGGGCAGGCCTCCTTCACATTGGGCATCAGGATGCAGATGTCCGACGCCAGGGCGACCGTGCTGTTTTCCCGCGCGGTCATGCCCAGCAGCGGAATGGCGAAGCGCTTGCAATATTGGATGATGGGCCCGAGTTCGTTGGACTCGCCCGAATGGGAGAGCATCAGCACGACGTCATCCGGCGTCACCATGCCCAGATCGCCATGCCCGGCATCGGCCGGATGCAGGAAGATGGCGGGCGTGCCGGTCGAGGTGAGCGTCGCCGTCATCTTCCGCGCGACGATGCCGCTCTTGCCCATGCCGGTCACGATCAGGCGCCCGCGCACATGCATGATGACGCCGACCATCCGCAGGAAGGTCGCCGAAAATTCCCGTTCGGTAAATTGCGCTTCCAGCGCGTTCAGCCCTTCGGCCGCGATGGACAATGTACGGCGCGCGGTTTCTGCAATCCGCCCGCCCGAGCCAAATGGCACAATCTTCGTAACTGTCGACACGCGTAAGCCCTTTTTTCCATCATCGCCGCCGGTTTACCCAGCCAAGGATGATGGCGACGGTCCCACCGCCCCACGGTGTTCCGCCCTTACCTTGTTCCGCGACCCGACCAGTTGGAACCAACCGGCACCCGGACAGGATGGATAGGCCTGTTCCTTCGGGAATGGCAATCCATTTCGCAAGCGCGAATGATGATTTCAGCGCTTTTAACGCCACAATGGATTAAAAAGCGATGAAGCGTGGAGGAAGATCGGTGCGGTGCGGAACCTTTTGCGCGCAGGAAGGTTTTGGCGCGATTTTGCGGTGCGCCATGCCTATCCGTGATAGGCGCGATACCAGTCGACGAAGCGCGGAACGCCGGTTTGGATGCCGGTGGCGGGGGCGAAGCCGATATCCTGGGCGATGGCGCTGATGTCGGCGAAGGTCGCGGGGACATCGCCCGGCTGCATCGGCTGGAAGTCGATCTGCGCCTTGCGCCCGCAGGCATCCTCCAGAACGGAGATGAGGTGCATCAGCTCCTCCGGCCGGTTGTTGCCGATATTGTAGAGCCGGTGGGGCGAGCGGCTGCCCCCCGCCTTGAGCGCGCCGTCATCCTCCGGCGCATGGTCGAGACAGCCGATCACGCCGCTGACGATATCGTCGATATAGGTGAAGTCGCGCTGCATGCGGCCATGGTTGAACACCGGGATCGGCTGGCCCGCGAGGATTTTCGAGGTGAAGATCCACATCGCCATGTCGGGGCGGCCCCAGGGACCATAGACGGTGAAGAAGCGCAGCCCGGTCATCGGTATGCGGAAGAGATGGGCGTAGGTCTCGCTCATCAGCTCGTCCGCCCTCTTGGTCGCGGCGTAGAGCGAGACGGGATGGTCGGCGCGGTCCTCGACCCGGAAGGGCAGGCTGTCATTGCCGCCATAGACGGAGGAGGAGGAGGCATAGACCAGGTGGCGCACCCGCCTGTCCCGCGCCACTTCCAGCATGTTGACATGGCCCGCCAGGTTCGAGCGGACATAGGCATGCGGATTGACCAGCGAATAGCGCACGCCCGCCTGCGCGCCCAGATGGACGATCGCGTCGATCGGGTGATCGTGCAGCGCCGCCTGCAAGGCGTCCATGTCGGCGAAATCCAGCTCGGCGAAGGTGAAGAGGCCGCCATGGCGTTCATGCAGCGCGGCGATCCGGTCGCGCTTCAGCGAGACCGGATAATAATCGTTCATATTGTCGATGCCGAAGACCGCCCGCCCGTCGGACAGCAGCCGGTCGGCCACGGCCATGCCGATGAACCCGGCGGCGCCTGTCACGAGGATGGTCATGGGATGCTGTTCCTGTCGGCGGGTGAATGGCTCGCCAGTGTGGTGGATTTGAAATACGCCTGATTATAGCGGCTAGGTGGGGAGCGTATTTCAAATCCACCACTCTGTAATCACATATTTTTTGCTGGTGACCCTGATGAATCCGAAGTTCGTGCAGCGCTTGCCCAACGGTGTAACGAACTTCAGATTCGGGTCACCAGCCCCTCTTCTCAGAATATCCGGCGCGCGATGTAAAGGGCTTTCCCCATAAGTTCCGCATTTATCCCTGAAAAATCCGGCGGGCAGAGGCGTCGGGCTTCCGGGTAGCGCGGAGGCTCGCCTCGCTCGCGCCCGCCGGCCCCTCCCGCCCGCGGGCGGGGAATATGCAGGCGATTAGGCTTTCCATAATCATTGGTGGCTATGGCCGGTGCCATGGACATGGCTTCCCATCCGGCCGTCGCGACGGCGCATGCCTTTGCCCCCGCGCAGCGTGTGCGCTGGGCCGCGCTGGCGGCGCAAGCGGCTGAAGCCAATGGCTTTTATGCCCCGGACATGCTCTGCCCGGCGCTCGACCATCTGGCGGGCGAGGCGCAGATACGCGTGCTGGAGGCGCAGCGGGACGGCGAACTGATCGGGCTGATGCCGGTGGTGGTCGCCCCGCGCCATGGACGGCTGCCCGTCGCCTGCGTCACCAACTGGATGCATGACCATTGCTTCTTCGGGGCGCCGCTGATCCGGCGGGGCGAGGAAGTGGCGGCCTGGCGCGGCCTGCTGGCGCAGCTCGACGAGGCGCGCTGGGCGCCCGGTTTCCTGCATGTGCGCGGGCTGGACGCGGCGGGGGCCAATGCCGCCGCGCTGGAGGCGCTGTGCGTCGAGCAGCGGCGCGGGCGGCGCGAGGTGCACCGCTATGATCGGGCGATGCTGCGGTCGGACCTGGACGCCGACGCCTATTGGGAAACGCATGTGCGCTCGAAGAAGCGCAAGGAATTGCGGCGCCTGCAGAAGCGGCTGGCGGAGCTGGGCGTGGTGGAGAGCCGGTTGCTGGCCGACGGCGAGGCGCTGTCGGCCTGGTGCGGCGAGTTTCTGGCGCTGGAGGCTTCGGGCTGGAAGGGCAGGGAAGGAACGGCGCTGGCCTGCCGGACCGAGGACACCGCCTTCTTTCGCGCCGCCTGCGCGGCGGCGTTCGACCAGGGGCGGCTGCACTTCCTGCGCATGGACCTCGACGGGCGGGCGATCGCGATGCTGGTCAATTTCCGCCATGGCGAGGGCGCCTTTTCCTTCAAGATCGCCTTTGACGAGACATTGGGGCGCTTTTCGCCCGGCGTGCTGATCGAGATCGCCAACCTGCATGCGGTGCAGGCCGATCCGGCGATCGGCTGGATGGACAGCTGCGCGGCGGCGGACCATCCGATGATCGACAGCCTGTGGGCGGAACGGCGGACGATCGTCCAGTATCGCATTGCGCTCAAGGGGCCGGGGCGAAGCCTTGCCTTCGCGCTGGCCAATGGGGTCGAGGCGCTGGGGCGCAGATTGAAGGGGCAGGCATGAACGCGGTGAGCTCGATCGAGGCGGCGGTGTTCCCGGACGCGGCGCGGGCGGCCTTCGCGGCGGCCTATCCGGACCGCGCGGCGAAGCTGGGCCATGGGCTGGCGGGGCATGAACTGCTGACGCTGGAGGCATTGGCGCAACTGGCGGAACGCATGCCTGCCGCGTCGGTCGAATATAATCTGGGCAAGCTGCCTTTGGGGGTGCGGCCGGAGGATATGCCCGCCAACGGGCTGACGCTGGGCGAGACGATCCGGACCATCGAGACGAACGGAAGCTGGGCGGTGCTGAAGAATGTCGAGCGGGATGCGGCCTATGGCGCGCTGCTGGACCGGGCGCTGGGCGAACTGGCGCCGCTGGTGGAAGGGAAGACCGGGCCGATGCTGCATCGGGAGGCCTTCCTCTTCCTGTCATCGCCCGGCAGCGTGACGCCGTTCCACATGGACCCGGAGCATAATATCCTGCTCCAGATCAGGGGCGAGAAGACCATGACCGTCTTTCCCGCCGGGGACGAGGAACTGGTGCCCGCGATCCGGAGCGAGGCCTTCCATGCGGGCGGGCATCGCAATCTCGACTGGCGCGATGCGTTCCGGGAGCGGGGGACGGCGGTGACTTTGCTGCCCGGCGATGCGATCCATGTGCCGGTGAAGGCGCCGCATTTCGTCGAGAATGGGGCCGAAGTGTCGGTCAGCCTGTCCGTCACCTGGCGATCCGAGCGCAGCGTGGCCGAGGGCGAGCTGCACGGTTTCAACGCGATCCTGCGGCGGCGCAGGCTGCCCACCGGGCGGATCAGCGCCAGGCCCGAGGCGCAGGGCGTGAAGCGGCTGGCCTATCGCATCATGCGGAAGCTGGGCGTCTGAGGATCTTGCGGAGGACGGCTTCGGCTTCGAGGCGGGGGCTGAAGCGGTCGATCCGCCACCATTCCAGTGCCTCCTCGCGGGTGGCGAGGCTTTGCTTGTAGCGGTCCTTGCCCGCGAGCAGGGAATAGAGCGTCAGGCCGCGCCGCGCATAATGATCGACGGCGGCGGCGTGGCAGAGCAGGCCGGGCTTGTCCTTCGGCCCGCGCGGCGCGGCGAAGGCGGACTGATAGTTCATCGCCGTGCCGCCATGAAGGAAGTTGAGCAGCAGGCCGACCGTGCCGCCGCCGTCGGTGAAGCGGAGCAGTTCGACCTGATCGCTCCGGCTTGCCAGTCGGGTCGCGAAACGGCGGAAGGCGGGATCGTCCCAGGCATTGTCGGCATGGCGGTTGGCGTTGAGGGCCTGCATGTCCATGAGCCAGGGTTCGATATCGGCTGGCGCGGCGGCGGCGATCTGGGGGAGGGCGCCGCCATGATCCTTGATCGCGCGACGGATCTGGCTGCGCGTGTTGGAGCTGAGCAGCGAGAGATAGTCGGAAGCGCGGACGGCTGCGAGATCGACCTGATAGACCGGCGAGAGATCGAGGCGGGTCTTGCGGCGGGCGGGAATGGCGAGCAGCGCCGAGCCGGGCGCGATGCCGCCCAAACGCAGGGTGCGCCAGTCGTTGCGCCGGGCGAGCGCTTTCAGCGTGGCTTCGGCCGCCTCCCCTTCCCTGCCCTTTTCCGCCAGCAGGCCGTTATATTCGATGAAGGGGCGGTCGGCGGCGGGATCGCCCGACTGGTTGAGCGAGAGGGTGGCGCTGCGGCCGAGCAGGCGCGGCTGCATGGCGTGGCCGAACAGGGCCAGGGCGACGTCCCGGCCCTGCGCGTCGGTGACGGACAGCAGTTCGGGGCGGACGGCGTAGCTTTCCAGCCAGGCGCCGGTCCAGTCCCAGCCGAGGAAGAAGCTGGCGTCAGCGCGCGCCTCCAGCGCCTGCCAGCGGGGGGCGAGGATCGCCGGATCGGGAAGGCGGGAGAATTGGGCGGTGAGGGCCATGGTCCGCCCTTGTGACAGAGCGGCGGCGAGGGTCAAGCGGTGGGGGTCAAGCGGTGGGGCCGGCTTTCAGAGACGGCGGCGCTTGGCCGGGTCGACCGAGCCGTCGGGGCGCACGCCCGCATGGCGGAGGTCGCAGCCCATGCGGCCGGTCAGGAAGCGATACCACATCACGAAATCGGCCCGCAGCGACCACAGGGGATAGCGGAAGGTGGCGGGACGATTATGTTCGATCAGGCTGTGGCCCGCCCAGGCGAAACCATAGCCTGCGAGCGGCAGAGCGGGGACCATCCACCAGCGTCCAGCCACCGGCATCGCGGCCAGCAGCAGGATGACGAGGCTGGTGCCTGCATAATGCAGCGCCCGCGTGCCGGGTTGCGCATGTTGCTGCAGATAATAGGGCCAGAAGTCCCGGAAAGCCGCTTTGCCGTCCATCCTGCTCCGCTCCTTTTTTATGCGAGGCAGAATACAGCGAAAGATGATCGAAGTTAAGTTTAATGCGTCAGGCCGTGTGCCGATCGGGGGCGAACAGGAAATAATCATAGGCCGCCCGCGCCGCCTCCGCCATGATGCGGTCGCGCATGATGCGTCCCTTATAATCCTTCATCACGAAAACCGTGATCGCGAACAGGCGGCCGTCCGGCAGGGTGATGATCCCCGTGTCGTTGCCCAGGCCGTTGAGCGTGCCGGTCTTGTGCGCGATGCGCGTGCCGGGCGGCAGCATGGCGCGCAGCCGGTCCTTGCCGGTCTTGCAGCGTTCCATGATCGACAGGATGATCGCGGTGGTCTGGGGTTTGAGCGCCTTGCCCAGCCGGATCGCGGCGAGCAGGTCGTCCATCGCGCGCGGCGTGGCGGTGTCGCGCGGGTCCTGCGCAAAGCCGATATTGGGCATGTCGCGGGCGGTGCGCTGCGCGGCGGAGAGGCCGCTTTCCATCACTGCCTCGTCCCCGAAGCCGGTGCCCGCGATCTTGGCGCGGGCGAGCAGGTCGCGGGTGTTGCTGTCGATGCGCAGGTTCCTGACGCCGATGGAGCGGACCCAGTCATTGACCGCCTGCGGCCCGCCCGCGCGGGCGACGAGGGCGTCGGTCGCCTCATTGTCGCTTTGCGTCAGGCTCATTTCCAGGAGGGTGCGGATGGGCAGCGGACGGCCGAGCCGGGGCGCCGTCTCGTCGAGGCTGAGGCTGCCCGCGTCGAGCAGCGAGAGGATCTTGCCCGCCACCGCGACCTTGTAGGTGCTGGCCATCGGGAACAGCGTGTCGCCATTATAGGCCAGCGTCTCGCCGGTGCCGAGGTCGCGCACAGCGATGCCCACCGTGCCGTCGGTCAGCGTCGCGAAGCGGGCGAATTCGGCCATCAGGCGCGACTGCGCATTCTGCAGGACCGGGTTGGGCGTGGGACCGAAGGCGTCGGCGGTGGGCAGCGGGGCGAGGAACAGGCCCGCAAAGGCAATCAGCTTGGTACGAAGGCGCGGCATTCGCCTTCTTTTCCTGATTCGGAGCGCAAGGGCAAGTGGTGTTGACAGCGGATCGGCGCGCGGTTCATCACCCCGGCTCATGAGCGACACCATCAGGCTGGATGAGAGCTGGCGCGCGCCGCTGCTCGGCGAATTCGCAAGTCCCTATATGCAGGGGCTGAAGCGCTTTCTGGAAGAGGAGAAGGCGGCGGGAAAGCGCATCTTCCCCAAGGGGAGCGAATATTTCCGGGCGCTGGACCTGACGCCGCTCGACAAGGTGAAGGTGGTGGTGCTGGGGCAGGACCCCTATCATGGCGAGGGGCAGGCGCATGGGCTGTGCTTCTCGGTGAAGCCGGGGGTGCGCACGCCGCCCTCGCTGGTCAATATCTACAAGGAATTGAAGAGCGATCTGGGGCTGGCCCCGCCGCGCCACGGCTTTCTGGAGCATTGGGCGCGGCAGGGCGTGCTGCTGCTCAACAGCGTGCTGACGGTGGAAATGGGCAAGGCCGCGTCGCACCAGAAGCGGGGCTGGGAACAGTTTACCGACGCCATCGTGCGGCTGGTCAATGAGAAGGCCGAGCCGGTCGTGTTCCTGCTCTGGGGCAGCTATGCGCAGAGGAAGGGCGATTTCGTCGACGGCTCGCGGCATCTGGTGCTGAAGGCGGCGCACCCCTCCCCCCTGTCGGCGCATAACGGGTTCCTGGGGTGCAGGCATTTTTCCAAAGCCAACGCCTTTCTGGACGCGAAGGGGCGCGGGGCGATCGATTGGGGATTGCCGGAAGCGGTGGCTTGAAAAATGCGCCCTGGGGAGCAATCGCCCCCCAGGGCAAGCGGTCAGAAAGACACCTTCGCGCCCAGCCGCAGCGTGCGCGGTTCCATCACGCGGCTGAGGCGGCCTTCGGCCGGGGCGCTGTCGAAGGCGGGGACGTAGGATTCATAATGATAGGCGATGTCCTTGTCCCGGCTGTCGAAGAGGTTGAGCAGTTCGCCGTACAGCTCGATCCGCTTGCCCTTCCACGCGGCGCGGGCGTTGACGACGGTGCTGCCCTTGTCGCGCAGGCTGTTGTCCTCGATCAGCGGATAGGGGCCGAGATGGCGCAGGCGGATGCTGGCTTCCCAGGGATGGAGGATGATGGAGGCGCCCGCCGACGCCGCATTTTCAAAGGCGTTGGGGATGTGATCGCCATTGTCGTAGCGGGCGTGGCTGGCGGTATAGTTGCCGTCGAGCGCGAGCCAGCGGAAGGGCCGCCAGAAGCCCACCAGTTCATAGCCGCGCCGCCTGCTGGCGCCTGAAGGTTCGACCGCGTTGGAGTCGCCGACGAAGCGCAGTTCGCTGCCGACATCCAGCCACCAATAGGTCGCGGTGAGCGAGAAGCTGCCGAGCTGGACGCGGCCGCCCAGTTCCTTGCCGGTTCCCTTCACCAGCACCGGGACCGGCGTGTCCACATTGACCGCGCCGCGTACGTCGTTGCTGTGAAAGCCCCCGCCCCAATTGGCGTAGAGTTCCAGATGGGGCGTGACCTTGTAGGCGAGCGATGCCTTGGGCGAGAGGATCGCGTCATTCCCGCTGCCCTCGCCCAGTGCCTGCGCCGCCGCATCCCCGGCGCGGACGCTGTAATGATAGGTATCGCCGCGCAGGCCGCCGGTCAGGCGCAGGCCGGACAGGGGCTGCCATGTCGCTTCGCCATAGAGGGCGGCCGACCATTCCTCCACATGATAGCGGCCGAGCGAGAAGAGGAACTGGCGGTTGGCGGTGCGGTCGACGCCGACATTGCCGATATGGTCGAAGCGGTTTTCCGTGCCGATGCTGAGGTCCAGCGTGGGCGCGACATGCCAGCTTTTCGCGGCCGTCAGCCCGCCGATCCAGCGCCGGTCATATTGGCGGATCTGCGCGCTGCTGCCGTCGGCCTCGGCATAGGTGGGGTTGGAATACATCGCCCAGTCGTAGAACTGGACATAGGCATTGGCGCGCCAGTCCGGCTGGGTGACGGCGATATTGCCGATGATCCGGGTGGTTTCGCCGCGTGCCGAAGGGTCGGGCGAGCAGAAGACGTCGGGGCAGACGGCGGAACCGATGATGCGTTCGGGAATCTGCTCGGTCGGGTGCCATGTGCCGCGATAGGCGTGGAGCGTGGCGTCCAGTTCGCCCCCGGCCAGCGGCACGCGATATTTCGCGAAGCCCGAATAATGGCGCAGATGTTCCGGTTCCTCCCAGGGGCCGTCATAGCGCTTGGCCTGCGCCACCAGCGTCAGGTCGCCGGGGCCGACGCCCTTGATCGTGCCGCCCGCCGCCAGACGGCGGGAGCCGTAGGAACCGGCTTCGGCTGCGATCCAGGGGCGTTCGAAGCCGTCGATGGTGGTCATGTAAGCCGCGCCCGCCAGCGCGAAATCGCCGCCATCGGCGCGATAGGGGCCTTTGCGGAAATCCTCCCGCGCGACGATTTCCGGGATCAGGCCGTTCAAGTCGAGATAGCCCTGGCCATGGCCGTGGCTGCGGAAATTCATCTGCACGCCATCGATATAGGTGGTGAAGTCGGAGCCATGGTCGAGGTTGAAGCCGCGCAGGAAATATTGATTGGCCTTGCCGCTCCCCGAATGCTGGGCGGCGACCATGCCGGGCACGGCCTCCAGCAGTTCGGCGACGCGCAGCAGCGGGCGGACCAGCAGGTCGGCGCCGCCGACGCTGCCCTCGCTCGCGGCATGGGCGGTGCCGATCTTTGCCTCGCCCCGGCCGAAGACGACGATATGGGCTTCGGCGGCGCTTTCCTCAGCGGGCGTTTGAGCCCATGCGGGCTGCGCCGCGGTCGCGGCGAGACAGGCGATAATCCATTTCCGGTTCAAGATGTTTTCCTCCCGGCGTCGAGCAACTGCCGGGGAGGCCTGTCATCGCAGACGACCGGCGCGCGCAGGCGGCCGGACGCCATCAAGCGGCCGCCACGCGAACCGAAGCGGCCTCCACCGCTCGTTCGTCGCTCAGACGGAAAGACACCGTGCCGCGGCCATCCCCTGGACCAGGCAAGAGCGACCCAAGGCTGTGTCGCCATTCAGATGATGACGAGCCGAAAATGGTGGTTCTCCGCGACCCGGAGCGCAGCGTACTTTAGTACGTGAGCACCGGAAGCGCGGATAACCGCCATTTGCAGGCCGTCAGGGCTGAATGGCGATACAGCCTAACGCTGGCAGGTCTCCTGGCTCGCGGGTCATCGCTTGAAACATGGCCTTCCCAGGCCTCGCAGGAATTAGCGTCCGGCCCAGTGGCTGACCCTTCGCACGTCCGGAAGGGTCGATATGCCTCTCGCTCACCGCTTACAGTTGCAGGGACAGCCGGGGATTTGCACCCCATTCCCTTTCAAGCCCCTTTCGGGGCACCGGCGCGATCGGGGGGCTGCATAGAGTGATTTCGAGTGAAATGGAACATTTCACGGCTCGGAAATCACGGAACTATGAAAACCAGGATGCTTTTCCGGGATGGGAAGATGGGATAGACCGTCCCCATGCAATTTGACGATCAGCTCTACCGCTATTTCGGCGTCCGCGACCCGGACGCGCTCACCCCCGACGCGCTGGCGGCGGGGCTGGAGCATATGCGCGTCGATTTCGGTCTGGAGACGGACCGGCGGCGGCGCTTTGCGCTCTGGTCGCTGATGTTCCTGCTGGGCGGCGCGCCCGATCTGGACGAGGCGTTCGAGGAGGCGGAGGACCGCGACGCGGCGCGCGACTTCATGGAGATGATGGAGAAGGCGGAAGAGTGAGGATCTTCACCATCGGCTATGAAGGCGCGACGCAGGATGAGGTGATCGCGGCCTTGCAGGGAGCGGGCGTGACGCTGCTGGCCGATGTGCGGGCGGTGCCCCTGTCGCGGCGGCCGGGTTTTTCGAAGAATATCCTTGCCGCCGGGCTGCGCGAGGCGGGGATCGGCTATCTCGGGCTGAAGGCGCTGGGCACGCCCGCCGCCGGGCGCGAGGCGGCGCGCAAGGGCGATCACAGGCGGCTGGCGGAAATCTATGCCGGGCAACTGGAGCTGCCCGAGGCCATGGTGCAGGCGGCGCAACTGGTCGACATGGCGCGCGAGCAGCCGGTGGCGGTGCTGTGTTTCGAGCGGGATGCGGCCGCCTGCCACCGTTCGCTGCTGCTGGATGCGGTGATGCCGGAGGCCGAGCGGATCGACCTTGTTCCTTAGAATCTGCTGTTCCGTCACGAATCCATATTGCATTGCAGCAGGGGGTAGCGTTTCATCGCACATATGCTGAAGGCCGCGCTCCACCACCTGACGTCCTATCGCTACAGCCGCCCGATCAGGCTTGGGCCGCAGGTGATCCGATTGCGGCCCGCGCCGCACAGCCGGACGAAAATCCCCAACTATGCGCTGAAGATCGAGCCGCCCGGCCATTTCCTCAACTGGCAGCAGGACCCGCATGGCAACTGGCTGGCGCGGATCGTCTTTCCGGAGCCGGTCGACCGTTTCTCGGTCGAGGTGGACCTGCTCGCCGATCTCGACGTCATCAATCCCTTCGACTTTTTCGTCGAGCCTTATGCGGAGGAATATCCCTTCGCTTATGACGAGCAGTTGAAAACCGATCTGGCCGCCTATTTCGAGCTGGAGGACCAGGGGCCACTGTTCGAGGCTTTGGTGGAGAGCCACAAGGGCTTCGAGGGACGGACGATCGACTTTCTGGTCGAGGTGAACCGGCAGCTCCAGCAGCGGGTGGGCTATGTGATCCGCATGGAGGCGGGGGTGCAGGCGCCGGAGGAGACGCTGGAGATCGGCACCGGATCGTGCCGGGATTCGGCCTGGCTGCTGGTGCAGTTGCTGCGGCGGCTGGGCTTTGCCGCGCGCTTCGTGTCGGGCTATTCGATCCAGCTGGTCGCCGATGTCGAGCCGCTGGAGGGACCGAAGGGGGTTTCGCAGGACGTGGTGGACCTGCACGCCTGGGCCGAGGCCTATGTGCCGGGCGCAGGCTGGGTGGCGCTGGACGCGACGTCGGGCATGTTCGCGGGCGAAGGGCATATTCCGCTCTGCGCGGCGCCGCATTATCGCTCCGCCGCGCCGATCAGCGGCATGGCCGAACCGGCGGAGGTGGATTTCCACTTCTCCATGGGGGTCAGCCGCATTGCCGAGGCGGTGCGGATCACCAAGCCCTTTACCGATGCCCGCTGGGACGCGGTGATGGCGCTGGGGGCGAAGGTCGATGCCGATCTGATCGCCCAGGACGTGCGGCTCACCACCGGGGGCGAGCCGACCTTCGTCGCGGAAAATGGCGGCGATGCGGGCGAGTGGAACGGCGATGCCGTGGGGCCGACCAAGGCGGGCTATGCCGACCGGCTGATCCGGGGGCTTCGCGAGACGTTCGCGCCGGGCGGGCTGCTGCACCATGGGCAGGGCAAATGGTATCCGGGCGAGAGCCTGCCGCGCTGGGCCTATGCGATCTATTGGCGGCAGGACGGGGTGCCGGTGTGGCGCGACGCCTCGCTGATCGCGGATGAGGTAGCAGCGGAGGGCGCGCGAGCGGTGACGGCCGGGGATGCGGAGGCGTTCCTTGCCCGGATGGCGGGGGCGATGGGCTTTACATCGGAGCATATCCAGCCCGTCTATGAGGACCCGGCGGTCTGGGCGGTGAAGGAGGCGGACCTGCCGGTCAATACGTCGCCGGACGATCCCAAGATTTCCGATCCAGAAGCCCGCGCGAGGATGGTGCGGGCGTTCGAGCGCGGCCTCGATCAGCCGGTGGGCTATGTGCTGCCGGTGCAGCGCTGGCAGGCGCAGGCGGCGACGCCGCGCTGGCAGAGCGAAATCTGGCAGTTGCGGCGCGGCAGGCTGTTCGCGGTGCCGGGGGATTCGGCGCTGGGCTATCGCCTGCCGCTGGGGTCGCTGCCCCATGTGCCGGAATCGGCCTTTCCCTATATCCATCCGCGCGATCCGAGCGAGCCGCGTGGTCCCTTGCCCGATTTCCGGGCGACATTGGACGAAGTGCATGCCCAGCCGGTGCAGCGCGTGCCAGATGCGCCGGGCGGCGCCCCCGCGCAGGAGCGGGTCGAGCAGGTCCATATCGAGGGTGCCGTCAGGACCGCCGTGACGGTGGAGCCGCGCGGGCATTTCCTGTCGGTCTTCCTGCCGCCGGTCGAGGCGCTGGAGGATTATCTGGAACTGGTGGCGCAGATCGAGGCGGCGGCGGAAGCGATGCGCGTGCCGGTGCGGATCGAGGGCTATGCGCCGCCGCCCGACCCGCGCCTGCAAGTGCTGAAGGCCACGCCCGACCCCGGCGTGATCGAGGTGAATGTGCAGCCCGCCGCGAGCTGGGACGAGACGGTGGCGATCACCGAGCAGCTTTATGCGCTGGCGCGGACCTGCGACCTCACGGCCGACAAGTTCATGGTCGACGGGCGATCGGTCGGGACCGGGGGCGGCAATCATATCGTGCTGGGTGGGCCGAGCCTGAATGACTCGCCCTTCATCCGGCGGCCCGATCTGCTGAAGAGCTTCGTGCTCTATTGGCAGCGGCATCCTTCGCTCTCCTACCTGTTTTCGGGGCTGTGCATCGGGCCGACCAGCCAGGCGCCGCGCATCGACGAGGCGCGGCATGACGGGCTGTACGAGCTGGAAATCGCGCTGGCGCAGGTTCCTGCTCCGGGTGAAGGGGATGCGCCGCCGCCCTGGCTGGTCGACCGGCTGTTCCGCAACCTGCTGGTCGATGTGACGGGCAACACCCATCGCACCGAAATCTGCATCGACAAGATGTTCTCGCCCGATGGTCCCACGGGGCGCCTTGGCCTGCTGGAGTTTCGCGGCTTCGAAATGCCGCCGGAGCCGAAGATGAGCCTGGCCCAGCAATTGTTGCTGCGGGCGCTGACCGCCTGGTTCTGGCGCCAGCCGCAGCAGGGCAATCTGGTGCGCTGGGGGACGGCGCTGCACGACCGGTTCATGCTGCCGCATTTCGTCTGGGCGGATTTCCTGGAGGTGCTGGGCGACCTCAAGGGGGCGGGTTACGATTTCGATCCCAACTGGTTCGAGGCGCAGCGGCAGTTCCGCTTCCCGATCCATGGCGCGGTCGATGCGGGCGGCGTCGGGCTGGAGATCGCCCATGCGCTGGAGCCGTGGAACGTGCTGGGCGAAACCGGCGCGATCGGGGGCACGGTGCGCTATGTCGACAGTTCGACCGAGCGATTGCAGGTGCGCGCGACCGGCCTGATCGCGGGGCGGCATGTGATCGCCTGCAACGGCCGACGCGTGCCGATGACGCCGACCGCCGTGCCAGGCGAGGCGGTGGGCGGCGTGCGGTACAAGGCGTGGGCGCCCGCCGCCTGCCTGCACCCGGCGCTGCCGGTCAATGCGCCGCTGACCTTCGATGTGCTCGACAGCTGGAGCGGGCGGTCGCTGGGCGGCTGCGTCTACCATGTCGCGCATCCGGGCGGGCGCAATTACGACACGCTGCCGATCAACGCCTATGAGGCGGAGGCACGGCGCAAGGCGCGGTTCCAGGATCATGGCCATACGCCGGGGCCGGTCGACATGCCGCCCGCCGAAAGCCCGAGCGAGTTCCCGATGACGCTGGACCTGCGTTTCCGGCATCCATGACCGTGGCCGGTGCCCTTTCCGTCGAGGCGCCCGGTTGGGCGGACGCCTATCTGGCGCGGGCGCCCAGGGGCGACCTGTTCGCCGGGGCGGACAGGGAGATGGCCGGCCATTGGCGCGCCATGCTGGAGAGGCTGTCGGTTCAGGCGCAGGGCGATCCGGCGGTGCTGGCGGGCAATGTCGAGCGGCAGGCGGTCGATCTGGGCCTGGCCTTCCGCCTGACCGGCGACCAGCAGGAACGGCCCTGGCCGCTCAGCCCGGTTCCGCTGCTGATCGGGTCGCAGGAATGGACGCATATCGAGCAGGGCCTGACCCAGCGGGCGCAACTGCTGGAACGCGTGATCAGCGACATCTATTCGACGCAATCGCTGGTCAGGACGGGCAAGCTGCCCGCCAGCGTCATCACCGGCAGCCCGCATTACTGGCGGGTCATGACCGGATCGCCGCCGCCGCACGGCCATTTCGTGCATTTCTACGCCGCCGACCTGGCGCGCGGGCCGGAGGGCGAATGGCGGGTGCTGGCCGACCGGGTGCGGACCCCCGTGGGCGTGGGCTATGCGCTGGAGAACCGGCTGGCCCTGTCGCGGGCGACGGGAGATTTGCTGGGCGCGCTCAATGTCCGGCGGCTGGCGCCCTTCCTGAGCGACGTGCGGCGCGGCCTTGCGGCCGATTGCGAGCGGAGCGATCCGCGCATCGGGCTGCTGTCGCCGGGGCGCTTCAACCAGAGCTATGCCGAGCAGGCGCATCTGGCGCGCTATCTGGGCCTGTTGCTGGTCGAGGGCGATGATCTGATCGTGACCGACGGGCAGTTGTTCGTGCGCACGATCCAGGGGTTGAAGCGGGTCGATGGGCTGTGGCGCTGGATGGACAGCCGTTTCATCGATCCGCTGGCGTTCGACGGGGAGTCCCGGATCGGCGTGCCCGACCTGTTCGACGCCTGCGTCAAGGGCGGGCTGATGCTGGCCAACTGGCCGGGCGTGGGCGTGATCGAATCGCGGGCCATGGCGGCCTTCCTGCCGGGGCTGGCGCGGGAGGTGCTGGGCGCCGACCTGATCCTGCCCAATATCGCGACCTGGTGGTGCGGGCAGAGCGCGGAACGGGCGCATGTCGCCGACGCCATGGGCGAACTGGTGGTGGGTTCGGCCTTCGACCGCGATGTCGCCGGGCTGACGGGCACCCGCTTCCTGCCGGGGTCCGCCATGGATGCGGCGCAGCGTGCCGCCCTGCTGGACGCCATGGCGCGGCGGCCGATGGACTATGTCGGGCAGGAGGTGGTGCGGCTGTCGACCACGCCCGCCATCGTCGACGGGCAAATCACCCCCCTGCCCTTCACCCTGCGCGTCTTCGTGGCGCGCGACGAGCTGGGGCAATGGCGGATCATGCCGGGCGCCTTTGCCCGGCTGGCGGCGCATGGCGACATCCGCGCCGCGCTGATGGGCGAGGGCGACCTGTCGGCGGACATGTGCGTGCTGGACGGCAAGCCGGTGCCGCAGGACGGGCTGTCGGCGGTGGCGGCCGCGCCCGCGATCCGGCGCGTGGGCGGGATGCTGCCGGCCAAGGCGGCGGACAATCTCTATTGGCTGGGCCGCTATATCGAGCGCACCGAAATGACCGCGCGGGTGATCCGGGCGATCGTCGGCGGCTCGATCGAGGCCGATCTGGGTCCGGCGGTCGGGTCGCCCACCATGGGGCGGCTGATGGAGCAGCTGGCGCTGTGGAGCGCGATACCGGCGGCGGGCGGCGCGGTCGGGCCGCTCTGCGCCCAGGCGCTGGGCGACGGCGCGCAGCCGGGCAGCGTCCGGTCGCTGCTGGCGGCGGTGGCGGGGATCGGCGAGGGACTGCGGGACCGGCTGGCGATCGATTATTGGCGGCTGGTGCGGCTGCCCCTGCCCGATTTCGACGGCGGGGTGACGGAGACGCTGCTGGAAGCCTCCTCCCGCATGATCGAGCGGATTTCGGCACTGTCGGGCCTTGCCGCCGAGAATATGGGGCGGACCGAAGGCTGGCGCTTCCACGATATGGGGCGGCGGATGGAGCGGGCGATCAACGGCTGCCGCCTGGCCATGCTGTTCGGCGGCGACGCGGCGTCGGCCGACGACCTGACGGTGCTGCTGGACCTCAACGACAGCCAGATCAGCTATCGCAACCGCTATCTGTCGGGGCCTGCGCTGGCGCCGGTGCGCGATCTGGTGGTGCTGGAGCCGCAAAATCCGCGCTCCGTCGTCTATCAGTTGCTGAGGCTCGCCGAACATGTCGCGGCGCTGCCCGCGCTGCACGCCGACGGCATGCCGGAAGAACCGCAGCGGCTGGCGGCGATGCTGGCGGCGCGGCTTTCGCCGCTGACCGGGGACGTGCTGGCAATGGCCGACCTTGCCGATGTGGAAAGCCGCCTGCTCGGTCTTTCCGATGCCATCGGCCAGCGTTATTTCCTGCAGCGGCGCAAGGAAAAGAGCGAGGGCGTCAGCCTGCTGTCATGATCTACCACATCCGGCATCGGACCATCGTGCATTATGACGCGCCGGTGCAGCTCGCACGATTCAACCTGCGGCTGCGGCCCGCGCCATGGCCGGGGCAATGGACGTCCGACTATCATCTGGCGGTCGATCCCGCGCCCGCCTCCATCGAATCGCGGCCCAGCGCCTGGCCGGTCCATGTGGCGCGGATCGAGATCGACAGCCCGCTGCACCAGATCAGCATCGAAAGCAGCTTCCGCGCCGGGGTGCAGGGCGGCGCGCCGATCGAGCCGCAGGATGACGACCCGGTCGTCGGTGCGGTCGCGGAAGCGGCGCTGGCGGCGCGGGACATGGGGTCGGCGGCGCCTGCCCCCTTTCTCTACCCCTCGCCGCGCGTGCCGCTGTTGCCGCAGGTCGGGGACTGGGCCAGCGCATTGCTGGCGCCGGGGCGGCCGATCGTCGGCGCCGCGCTGGACCTGGCGCAGCGGATCAAGGCCGAGTTCGCCTATGTGAGCGGCGCGACCGACGCGACGACGCCGGTGGGCGACGCCTTTGCCGCGCGCCATGGCGTGTGCCAGGACTTTGCCCATGTGATGGTGGCGGCGCTGCGCTGGTTCGGGCTGCCCGCCGCCTATGTGAGCGGCTATCTGCGCACCGACCCGCCGCCGGGCATGCCCCGGCTGGTGGGGGCCGACGCGATGCACGCCTGGGTGATGCTGTGGTGCGGGCCGACGCGGGGATGGATCGGCTTCGACCCGACCAACGGCGTGATTGCCGGTGACGGGCATCTGTTCGTCGCCATGGGACGGGACTATGCCGATGTCGCGCCGATGGACGGGCTGTTCGTGGGCGGCGGCGGCCAGACCATCCAGGTGATGGTGGATGTGATGCCGGAAGAGGAAGGGGTTTAGAGCGATTTCCAGTCAGATGGCATCATCTGACGGTTCAGAAATCGTGCCAAATCAAAAGAATAGAGCGGTCGAATCTACCTGTCGCTATCCGAAGCGCTCCAGCAAATTCTGGAGCAGCGGGCGCAGGCGCCTGATCTCTTCCCGGTGCGTGGCCGACAGGCTGGCGAGCAGTTCCAGAGCGCTGGGCGTGAGCTGCAACCGGGCGCGGCGTCGGTCCGTCGCCATCGCATGACGCGTCACCAGGCCCAGTTTTTCGAGGCGGTCGACAAGGCCGGTGGCGCTGTGCGGCTTGAGCAGCAGGCGCCTGGCCACGAAACCGACCGTCGCCTCCTGCGCCGGGGCGGCGCGCAGGGCCAGCAGCGCCTGATGCTGTTGCGGCGTCAGCCCCTTCTCCGCCGCGCGTTCGCCGCTGAACGCCTGGAATTGGCGCAGGGCGAAGCGGAATTCGGCCAGCGCCCCATAATCCTCGTCTTCCAGCACAGGATGTTCCGCCTGCATGGGCCACCTTCTCCCATATCCCATGCGCCAGCGTCGCACGACCGCGCACCACAAAGAAGATTTATCGTGATTCGGGAAT
>NZ_JAKUJY010000034.1 GCF_022664535.1 Sphingobium trunci
GCTGCCCGATGAGTCGACGCGCGTCTATCGGCTCCAGAGCGACGAGGGCGAGCGTATCATTGGCCGCCGCGTGTCCCCGGCCTGGGCCGCGCGCGTCGCCAATGACGACGGCCCGGTGGGTCTCTCGGCCGCCGATGCCTATGCGGCGCTGATGTCGGGTGAATCCGTGCTGCATCTTGCCGAGGGCCAGACCCTGAAGCGGATGCGCGCCATGCACGATTGGCGCATCGAACTGGCCGGTTTCAATGATCTGGGTGTGGAACGGCTAAAATCGGTCGGGTTGATCTCCGAGATCGTCTCGTGGAAACTCCGTCTCTACGTGCCGACCGGGGCTGTCGGCGTCGATGTGCTGGACCGTCTGTTCGATCGCTACCCGATCGAGCGGCTCTCCAGCCGCAAGGCGGCATGAGGAGCCCCATGATGCCCACCACGATATCGACCAGCCCCGCAACCCAGATCGCCTCGGCCCTCGCCGACAATGCCGAGGCCGTCTGTCGCCGTTACCTGTCCAAGGGCCGCAAGGAAGGCGGATACTGGCTGGTGGGCGACGTCCACAACACGCCCGGGCGCAGCCTCTATATCCGTCTCTCCGCGTCCCCCGACGGACGCGGAGCAGCGGGTAAATGGACCGATGCGCAAAATGGCGATCATGGCGACCTGCTCGACATCATCGCTGCCGCCCGGAATTGCCGGACCATGCGCGAGACGCTCGTCGAGGCACGGCGCTTCCTTAGCCTGCCTATGCCGCCGCCAAGCGAGACAGGCCTGTCCGCCGCAGCAAAGCGCCGACCGGAACGCCGGAAGCTGCTCGGAAGCTATATGGCGCGTCGAAGCCGATCGCGGGCAGCCTGGTGCGCACCTATCTCGCCTCCCGGCACATCAGCAACCTCACCGGTTGCGAAGCGCTTCGCTTCCATCCCCATTGCTGGTATCGAGCGTCGGACGAGGATGACCCCGATGTCCGCCCCGCATGGCCGGCGATGATCGCGGCGGTGACCGATCTTGATGGCAGCGTCACCGCGGTCCACCGCACCTGGCTGGCGCTTGATGGCTCCGACAAGGCCCCCGTCGCCTATCCGCGCCGCGCCATGGGCTATCTTCTCGGCAACGGGGTCCGGTTCGGGCGTAATGGCCCCATGATGATGGCGGGCGAAGGCATCGAAACCATGCTGTCGCTGCGCCAGGCCATGCCGATCATGCCCGCGATCGCGGGGCTCTCGGCCGCCCATCTAGCTGTCATTCTGTTCCCGGCGGGTCTCCGGCGCCTCTATGTCGCGCGCGACAACGATCCGGCGGGCGCCGGGGCATTGAAGACCCTGACCGAGAGGGCGATCCCGGCGCGCATCGAGATCGTGCCGCTGGAACCGAGGCTGGGGGACTTTAACGATGACCTCGTTGCCTTCGGACGGGCGCGACCGGCGGCGGGCCTGCGCGCTCAGCTCAGGACGGCGGATGCCGGGCATTTTCTGACGCAGGGATAGTCGGCGGGCTGCGTGAGGCCTGGTCACGTGCGCTCGCCATCCATTCCGGTCTTGTCAGGGACGCCGCGCACTTGCGCCTTCGTCAGAGGGCGACTGCGGCAAACGGATCGGGACGCCAATGGCGCGCTCGCGGCTATTTTCCGCCGAACCTGCGGTTCTTTGCAGCGCGAGGCAAAATAGCCGCTTCCCGCCATCCTCCGCTCCGCTTCGGCCGTGCCCTTGCGGGCGCGGTTCTGTCCCGCTCCGCCCGCCGCCTCTCGTCGCCACGAAGGCCGCGAGAGGCGCGGCTGTCAGACGACGGAGATGTGAAGATGGCGAGCGATCATGACGACGAACGCGAGGTGCAGCCCGGCTCCACCGCCTATCTGCTTCAGGAAATGCAGCTCTTTGGCTACCGGCCGTTCGAGGATGAACCGGATCATCGGCCTCTGCCGGACGATCGCATTGCCCGCGGCGCGGTCGCCGAGATGTTCGACGCGCTGGTCTCCTGTCTGATCGACACGCGAATCGAACCCGACCTTGAAGATCTCGCCTGGGGCATCGTCAATGTCTTCCACCGTGCCGGCGAGCGGGTCGAACGCGAACTCGACGACAATGAGCGCGCGCAGAAGCGCATGCAGCGCGAACAGGACGGCAGCGAGGTGAAGTCAGTCGAACTCGAGCGCACGATCGTCGAGGGCATCTCCATGATCGAGCGCCGCGACACCATGGAGTATTTCCGCGACGCCGCCGCCGAGCAGTTCCGTATCCACATCCGCAAGCCCTGGCTTCCCCGCTCCGGGTCGATGGTCAATCACAAGGCGCTGACCTCGGCGGTGCTTGACAGCCGCAAGCATGTCGACCGGCGCGAATATCAGAGGCAACGGCTGCTCGATCCCGATGGCGTACGCATCGCCTTCACCGGCGGCGCCGACTGCAACGACCATCAGCGGATCTATGCCGTGCTGGACAAGGTTCACGCCCAGCTTCCCACCATGATCCTGATGCACGGCGGCACGCCGACCGGCGCCGAGCGCATCGCCGCCTGCTGGGCGCGCGATCGCAAGGTGCCGCAGGATCCCTACCTGCCCGACTGGAACCGCTTCAAGAAGGCCGCGCCGTTCAAGCGCAACGACGCCATGCTGGAGGCCTGCCCAAAGGGGGTGATCGTGTTTCCCGGCACTGGCATCCAGGACAATCTCGCCGACAAGGCCCGCAAGATGGGCATCCGCATCTGGGATTTCCGCAACCGGTCCGGCTGATCGGGCGGTGCGCCGGGCGTGCCCCTGTCAGTCCAGAGGTGCGTTGGACAGGCGCATATACTCGCTCTCAGTCACGAAAGTGGAGAACTGTTCTCCTCTGAGATCCTTCTCCATGCCGGTCGGGTAGGTCTCGATTCCGTGAAGAACCGTTCCGCCGACAATGACATGGCCATCATGGGTATAGTCCTGCAGGTCGATTCGGAACGTCAGGACGCCGCTCCGCCCATGATAGACGAAATGCTTGCCGAAATGCGGCAGCTCGGGCGCGAAGTTGCGCTGGATCAGCGGCTTGGGTTCGGGATCACTCACAGTGGCAGCATTTCATATCGACCACCTGTTTCAAGCGCGAATGAGCAAGCATGTCGACATCGGGCAATCTTAACGTCCCTATGACATGGTCGCTGCATGACCACGCTCGATGACATCCGGCCAGTCCGCAAAGGTTTCGTGCATGATCTCGTGCACGAAGCGGGACTCGACGTCGCGGACTGGTCGAACGGCAAGCGCGGCGCCGCCGGCGCGCGGACCAACCCCAAATATTGCTATGAATGGGTGTTCGTTGAACCCGGTCATGCGATCGTCCTGAATCTGTGGCATGTGCTGCTCGAAGAAGAGGACGGCCGTATCGTCCATCGCGGCAATTTCCGGCAGGATGCCGAGGTCCAGTTCGCGCGGGGCCGCGGCAATCCTTGGGGACGCCGTGCCCGCAAGCTGGACGAGGCGCTACAACTCGCGCTGCGCGACAAACTCGCGATACGGGTCATTCTCAATGCCGGAAACCGCCGGGATCGCGATGATCCGGAAGCCAAAGCCTCACAGGTTACGGAACGCCAACTCGACCCCGAACCTTGGACACTTGCCTCCTACGACACCGCAACCGGCGCGCATGTGCTTGCGCGGGGTTTAGCCCGTGCCTTCGTCGACCAGTTCGTCCTGTCAGAGCCGGCCGGGTCCGAGGAGGTAAGACGGCGTGAACAGGCAAGTCTAATCTATGTCCGCGATCCGCGCGTCCGCAGCGCCGCCCTGCTGCGCGCCGGGGGATGCTGTGAATATTGTGACGTGCCCGGCTTCGCCCGAGCGGACGGCGCGATCTACCTCGAGACCCACCATATCGTCCCTCTTCACGAGGGCGGCCCGGACACGGTGGCGAATGTCATCTGCCTCTGTCCCAGTCATCATCGGGAGGCACATTTCGGAGCCGATGCCGCCCGATTGCGCGAAGCATTCCAGAAGCACTTGGCTTCGATCACTTTGCCGGCCTGACGCGGCTGATCGGAAAACACGCTCTCCTCTCGCGGCAGGAGAAACGGGATCATCCGGACGACAAGCAGGCAGGCCAGCGCACCGGCTGGCTATCATTGCACGCGGAAAAGCGGTGGCCAGGACAGGCGGACCTTTCCGGCTGCCGGAGACCGACCCTCATTTATCGCCTGAATACGATCCTCGGCCTGCCTTGGGACGTCAACCCGCAAGGGGTTCCCTTCCGCTTGCGCTTCAGTGACGTCGGCAAACCGGGCTCTCCTTTGGGCGCCATCGGGGACGGTCCCCGAGCAACCGAAGGAGTTTTGATCATGGCCACTATCGCTAATCTCACCGTGAAGAACGACGGCAGCCTCGAAGGCACGCTGGCAACGCTCAACGTCACCGCGCCGATCGCGATCATCCCCAACGCCCGCAAGGCGAAGGAGAGCGAACCCGACTTCCGGATCATCAGCCGCAAGAACGGCTTCGAGCTGGGCGCCGGCTGGAACCGCTTCTCGCAGGCCACGGGCGCCGAATATGTCTCGGTGTCGCTGTCCGCCCCAGAGTTCGGGACTATCTACGGCAATGTCGCCAACGCGCCGGGTGACGACCCGATGAAGAAGGTCATCATCTGGAACCCGCCGGCCTAATCCGGCACCGGCCCCGCCTCCGGCGGGGCCGGTATCTTCTTCATCGGGTACGGAAAGGACGCACTTCCATGAGCCGCCACGCTGTTACCGTTCGGTCGTCTATGCGTACCGACGATAATGTCGTGATTGGTTGCGGCCCGCCGATGCGGACCTACTTCCTTCAGGCGTTCGAGGACGAAGAGCGCGACGAACCCGGCCTCTGGCTGGGCATCCACTTCGACGAATATCCCAGTCTCTCCGCGCTGATCGCGGCGGCCGGACGGCAAGGTTATACGATTGAAAATCTCGCCGAGCGCGACATCGCCGATATGGCGCATGAGGCGGCGCAGCCGTCGCGGCCATCGCTTGCGGAACGCGCAGGCTGGGCGACCCGCTGATAGGATGCTTGCCGGGACAGGCCCGCGCCTGTCCCGGTTTCGCCATGCTCAGCCGTTCAGCTTATCCTTCACCGCCTTTGCGGGCGCGAAGGTCAGCTTCTTCGACGCAGCGATCTGGATGGTCTCGCCATTGGCAGGATTGCGGCCTTCGCGCGCCGGGCTGTCCTTGACCTTGAACTTTCCGAAGCCATTCAGCGAGATTTCCTCGCCCTTTGCGGCTGCCTCGGCAATCGCGGTGAAGACGCCATCGACATATTTGCGGGCGTCCGCCTTGGTGATGCCGTTGCCGGCAGCAAGTGCGTCGGCCAGATCATTATTGTTCACACATATCTCCACTTCCTAAACTGTTCCGCTAAGGCTCGACTCATGATCGTCACCGACGGCTCAACCGTCTCTAGGCAACTGCCACGTCGCGGTCATCTTCTCTCTTGCATGCAGATCGGACGCAATCGGTCAAGGCGGCTCGTGGAAGGCACGTCCGCGGGGAGAGGTTCCAGCCGAACGACCAGCCGGCGGCGGCAACAGGATGGCGTGTCCGGGTACGAAAACCATCGCCGCTCTCAATAGGCGCTGATCCCTTGGCCGAAGTCCGGCCTCCTTCAATCAACCCGTTAAGGGTCCGCTACGCTTCGCGTGCAGCCGCTCCGGCCAGGTCCTGCGCGGTGATTGCGGCCAACCTTCGGCCGCCGGGGCACCTGTCGAGCGGGGATGGTCTCCGCTCCGAAGACAGGAGTTCAGCCCATGCCGCTCAGGACAGCCCAATCGCTCGCCTGGAACCTCGCGAAGACGCTGATGACGATTATCGTCATCGTGCGAACCGACACTGGCGATTACGCAGTGATGCCATGGGACGAGTTCGACGGCAATCCGGCGAATGTGGTGCGCGAATATGACCCGTTTCCATCCTGATCGGAGGATACGCCTGTATCTCAAGAGGGAAGCAGTTTCCTGTTTCGTTCGCCTGACCACAGCGCTAATCTAGCGCCGCATCATAGCGCTGTGGTGGTGGCGGGCTAGCCTCTGCTGGAACCTTTTTCTGCCACCACATTATCAAGCGCAGCAATGCCACGTTGGCAGCCATCCCATTGCATCTGTTGATAGCATCGATCCAAATGAAGAAAGTCGCCCTCCCAAATTTCATCCGGTTACTGCGCTTCAACCAGAAACAAGTCATCAGTATGATCTTGGCAAGCCGAGAACATGTTCGGAAATGTAGCTCAGTATCATATTGGTTGAGATCGGCGCAACCTGATAAAGCCGTGTTTCGCGGAACTTGCGTTCGATATCATACTCTTCCGCGAAACCAAAGCCGCCATGGGTCTGCACCGCAGCCTCAGCCGCCACCCAAGATGCATCGGCGGCCAGCATCTTGGCTATATTCGCCTGCTCACCACTAGCCTCCTCCGCCTCGAACATCTCGGCCGCTTTATGCACCATCAGCTCTGCGGCGCGCATCTGGGCATAGGCCTTCGCAATGGGGAACTGGACGCCCTGATTCTGACCGATCGCGCGTCCAAACAGGTGACGCTCATTCGCATAACGGCGCGACCGCTCTATGAACCATTTAGCGTCACCGATACACTCGGCTGCTATCAATATGCGTTCAGCATTCATGCCCGAAAGCACGTAGTGGAAACCTTTACCTTCCTCACCGATCAGGTTCTCCGCAGGTATTTCGACATTGTCGAAAAAGACTTCGGTAGTCGAGTGATTCATCATCGTGCGGATAGGGCTTATGGTAAGACACCCTGCTGCTCGCGCCACGTTCATGTCGAGCAGGAAGAGGGACAGGCCATCGATACCGCGTTTTACCTGTTCACGGGTCGTCGTGCGAGCCAAAAGCAGCATCAGATCGGAATGTTCGGCGCGGCTTGTCCAAATCTTTTGGCCATTGACAATATAGCACTCTCCGTTGCGAACAGCGGTCGTCTTGAGCGCGCCCGTATCTGTACCACTGGAAGGTTCGGTCACGCCGAACGCCTGCAGTCGCAGTTCACCACTTGCTAGCCTGGGCAGGTATTTTCGCTTTTGTTCTTCGTTTCCGTGCCGCAACAGCGCACTCATGATGTACATCTGTGCGTGGCAGGCGGAGCCGTTGCAGCCTGCGCGCTGAACCTCCTCGAGTATGGCGGCAGCGGCCGATAATGGCAGGCCCGAGCCACCATATTCCTCAGGGATCAGAGCAGCCAGATAACCCGCGCCGCTTAATGCGCCCACGAAATCGCGCGGATAGGCTCTATCCCGATCGATTTGCCGCCAATATTCGTCTGGAAACTGCTGGCAGAGCTTGATAATTTCCTCACGTATATCGGGATAATCACCGCCTTGTAATTGTGTCATTTGATGTTCCAAGGCAAACTCTCAAGTAAATGATGCAAGAACATGATAAATCTGTTAGATTATCGGCTTTCTTTTGCCCGGCACCCATTCTCGGACCGGTTCAAAGACCGGCATTCGCAAGGATCTTCGCAGCCAGTTAGCGCCATCGAGCACGAAAGTGTGACCTGAGCAAAATGCCGCGAAATCGGAGCACAGATAGGTCGCCGCCCAGCCGAGCTCGTGGACTTGGCCGACTCTCAGTGCAGGCTGACGGAGATCAAGATCGTCCTTGTCGGCATTGATGAGACGCAGGTGCTCCGCGCGATCTCGATGGGGAAAGAGACCAGGCGCGATGCAATTTACACGAATGTCGTACGGTGCCCATTCGACCGCCAGACTTTGGGTCAGGTTGGTTACCGCCGCTTTGGCTGCGGCCGAGGGCGAGGTACCCGGCCCCCCTGTCCACGCGTAGGTGGCACCAATGTTAAGGATCACACCACCACGGCCGTCGGCGATACGCCGGCGGGCGAATTCCGTAGAACACAGCCAAGTGCCATCAAGGACAATACCAGTCACCGCGCGCCACGCGTTCAGGCTCAAATCTTCCGAAGCGGCGGGGAGATTGCCGGCGGCGTTGTTCACCAGTTGAGTGACAGGGCCGAGAGCCGCCTCGATCTCGTCGAACGCGGCAGTTATGGCAAATGGGTCGCGCACGTCGAGCGCGATGCCGATCGCCCGGCCACCGGCTTCCTCAACCGCCGCGATGCCGCGCGCGCGCTTCTCCGCATCCCGACTGGCGATCGCGACCGCCCCGCCGAGCCGTCCGAATTCCGCCGAGATTGCCTTGCCTAGTCCGGAACCGCCGCCAGTAACGATCGCCACCTCATTGGCGAACAAACCTTCTGGCAACATTCTTAGACCCAGCGCAGGCGCACTCCGTGTGCCTTTCACTTCGCTCATGCTTTCACTTCCCTTTGTAGACCGGAGTGCGCTTTTCTCGAAGAGCGGCGCGCGCCTCGGCGTAATCTTCAGTTTTGAACAATGCGGTCTGGGCAAGCAGTTCTTGCGCAATACCGCTGCGGATGGCTCCCACCGTAGCGTGATCGATCAACGTTTTGGCCATGGCGAGCGCAATGGGCGGCTTACTGGCAATCGCCTGTGCTACTCCCAACGCGAAGGCGTCCAATTCCGCTGGCTCGACCACGAAATCGACCGCCCCCCAAGCGAGCGCCGTTCTGGCGTCGATGCGATCGCCGCTCATCACCATGTACTTGGTTCGTGCTGGGCCGATCAGCGTGGCGAGATACTGGGTGCCTCCAGTATCAGGAAGCAGACCGTAGCCGATCTCGGGGAGCGCGAGTTTCAGGTCGCTTGCAGCGATACGGATATCACAGGCCAGCGCCAGTTCACACCCGCCCCCAATCGCCGCCCCCCGCACCGCTGCGACGAACGGTTTCGGGCTATCGAGCACCTTGAGCCGTCCCTGTTGAGCGCGCCGGACGAATTGATAATCGCTTTCGTCAAGGGCGCGATGACCCAGAACACGGGTATCGCGGCCAGAGCAGAAGGATTTGCCGGCTCCACGCAGCAGGACAACGCGCACGGCTTCATCGTTTAGGGCCATGTCGAGCAGTTCCTGATAACGTGCGGCGGTCTCGTCATCCATTGCGTTGTGGCGCTCCGGCCGGTTGAGTGTAATGATGCCCACCGCGCGGTCCCGCTCCAAAAGGACGGTGTCGCTCACGCTGCTTCTCCCAACAGGATATCCATTGCCGGTGGAGCCAGAAAGCCGAGCATGTGCGCGCGCTTCAGGCACAAGTGCGGGGTGGCCGCATCGGTAATGCCTACGGCGCCATGGACCTGAATGTTGCCGCGCCCATTCTCGAGCGCGGCCTGGTCCGCGAGCCGCTTGGCCGCAGCGAGATGGAAGGCAACGCCAGAATCGCCCGCATCGAGCGCGCATGCCGCATAAAAGAGTTGCGAGCGTGCCATCGCGCAGCGAACCGCCATATCGGCGCACAGATGCTTGAGGGCCTGAAACCATCCGATCGGTCGTCCGAACTGTTCGCGGACCAGTGCGTATTCGGCCGCCATGTCGCGCGCGGCCTCGGCGCAGCCTACCGCGAAGGCTGCGCCGAGGAGTTGCAGGTGGAGCGCGGCCTGCGGATTGTCGATCGGCTCGAACGGGAGTGCCGGGTCGATCACGGCGAGCGGTGCCGACAAATCCAGCCCAGGCGTCGCTTCGATCCCGCCGGGAAGTGCGGCAATGACTGCGCGGGATTCAAACAGGCCGAGGGCCCGTTCGGACTGGTCGACATCGAGCGCGCGCATCTTGTTCCCATCCACAAAGAAGAGAGCAGTCTTGCGCCGATCGCCGGTCCAGCGCGCGGCGACCGCTGTAGAAAGCATCGATACGGGTGCGAGGGACTTGCCGAGTTCGGCGAACACCAGCACCTCACTGGCGTGATCGAACCCGACATCCTGGGTCGTCATGGCGAGCCAGCCCATAGCGTCCAATTCGCTCCACAGGCCGATGGGACGGGATCGCGCCTGCTCAAGCGGCAGGTTGTCGCGGCACCAGTCGATGGTCGCGTCGACCAAGGCCTTCTGGTCGGAAGAGGGAATCAGGTCCATACATTCACCTTGATTTAGGCAGGTTGAGTATGCGCTCGCCGATAATGTCGCGCTGAATCTGGCTCGATCCCCCGGCGATCGTTCCAGCGAATCCACGGAGGTAGTCGCTGACGAGCGTGTCATCGCCGTAGCGGAAGTCGAGGATGTCCTGCCCAGCCAGCAACACACCCAGCCGGTCTAGTCGCTGGCCCAGTTCGGCGGTGAACAGGCGGATCACCGAGGCCTCGGCGCCCGGCTGGCCGTTGCGTGCTACTTCGGAAACGTTGCGATAGGTCATCGCTCGGAGCGCGGCCACTTCGGCGCGAGACTGCGCGAGTTGATCGGCAATGCACTCGTCGCGGATCGCGCCTGATGCGCGCGCTTTGCTGACCAATGCTTCGACCTCCAGCCCGAGCTTCACCTGATCGGCGATGAATCCGGTACCGCGCTCGAAGTTGAGCGTCGACATCGCCACCTTCCAGCCGTTGCCGATACCGCCGACCGCGTTGGCGAGAGGGATGCGCACATCGTCATAGAATATCTGGGCGAATTCGAACTGACCGCTCATCTTGCGGATTGGATGGACCTCTATGCCGGGCGTATTCATGTCGCAGATCACCCAGGACAGACCGGCGTGGCGGCGTGAGCCGGCTTCAGTGCGCAAAATGAGCTCCTGCCAGTCGGCAACGTGGGCGAAGCTGGTCCATATCTTGCTGCCGTTGATGACCAGCATGTCACCGTCGATGCGCGCGGAAGTTCTGATCCCCGCCAAATCGGAGCCGGCATCCGGTTCGGAAAAGCCCTGGCACCAGATTGCTTCGCCTTTCAGGATGCGTGGCAGGTGATAGGCCTTCTGCTCGTCGCTGGCATTGAGGATCAAAGTCGGGCCGCCATGGTTGATGCCGACGAAATTGGCGCCGATCCACGGTGCCCCCGCGCGTGCATATTCCTCCAGCCAAATGACTTGTTCGATCAGCGACAAGCCACGGCCGCCATATGCGATGGGCCAGTTGATACCGGCCCAACCGGCATCAAAGAGACAGCGTTGCCAGGCCTTGTCGAAGGCGACAGCATCAGTCGCGTCCAGTGGTCGGCGTTCGGAGGGTATGTTGGCTGCCAACCAGTCGCGACACTCGGCACGGAAGCGCTTCTCTTCCGGCGAAGAAACGATGTTCATCGCGACCTGCCCTTAATCACAGGATAGCTCGCGCGGACGTTTCTCGTCGGTCGGTAGCGGTTGATCCCTATCCCGATGCGGCCATCGAGGTTCATTGCGCCTACTCCCAAGCCATCCTCCCTAGCTCAAGTATAAACATATTGCTGCTCTGGCAGACGAGGCCACGTAGAGCGGAACCAAGTCGAAACAGTACCGACCAGAGCGCAGCACCGCACGGCCGGCTTCCGCATTTATAGATCGAATCACCAAGCATTAAGCAGATGCTAAATTTAGACCTTGCTTAACTTTAGCACTCGCTTAATGTCCAGCCGATAAATTGATGGGGAGGTAAAAATTGAGTCGGCCGACAACAGGCGCAGCAGAATTCCAGGTGCCGGAACTCATCGCTTCCGTCCGACATGAGATCGAGATGCGGCAACGCGTGCTGGACGGCGCAGTTGGCGAACTGCGCTCGATCGCGGCAGGAACGATCAAGGATCATGCGGCGCGCGATGCGCTGGACAACGTAATACGATGCCTGGCCCTGGTCGCGGTTCAAGACGGCTGGAACGAAGCGGATACGAACGAATATGCCCAGCACGCGGGGTTGTCGGTCCCGGACACAAACGATCCCGGATGGACTGGCTTCCACAAGTTGCGATCAACCCGACCTGTCCAATTGACTGCACGATTGATGCAAGCGGAGGCCCACATGCTCGCCAAAATTGAAAGTCGCCGCGACGCGGTCGGGACCGCTCAGGGAAGGCAGCAGGCGACAGCTGCGACAGCAGATTCAATATCAAGCCAGCTGGCGCCCTATTTATACAATCGGTTCGGCCCGGGAATCGAACTCATAGCTTGCGAGGAAGTACCGGGCGGCCGATCGAAAGAAACCTATCTGCTGACGGTCAACGCAAACCCTGCGTTGCCGACACGAATGGTGCTGAGGCTCGATCGGAAACGAGCCTTCATCGCTTCTCAAGCTGCCGCCGAAGCCTCCGTAATCGTGGCGTTGGGAAAGCTTGGCGGAATGCCCGTACCGGACCTGTTGGCAGCTGAGGCGGACCCGAGCATCCTTGGTGGAACCTTCCTTATCACGACGCGGATGTCGGGTGTGAAGGCAGGGGAATATTTTCCCGAGCTTCATCCGCTGTTGCCCGATATCGTGCCCGCCGTGATCGAACTGGGCGCTGTCTTGGGACGTCTTCATTCGGCCGATCCTGAGCGTTTTGGAATCGTGCCTGGACGCGTGCGCGCCGCCGCCATAAGGGCGCGCATTGAGGAGATATATCTGAAGACACTCAAGGCGGGGCTGGTTGCCGTGGAGTTCGAAGCCGCATACCGGTGGCTTCTCGACCATGTTGAGGCGAGCGAAGGGCCCCTTTGTTTCGTCCATGGAGATCTTGGGCTCCACAATATTCTTGTAGGCAACGGCCGTCTCACCGCTTTGCTCGATTGGGAACTGTCCGGGCCAGGAGCAGCAGCGGAAGACCTCGGCTCACTGTCGCATGTTCTGGATTTCCTCAATATTCATGAAGAATTTAATTCATCTTACGTAGATGGAGGAGGGTCTTCAAGTTCATTAGAGTTAGAACATATGAATTTCTATAAGATTCTGCGTCAATTTAAGGTAATACAGGCTGGGGTAACGGCCAGGAACATGTACCTTTCCCGAGAAACCGAAGATTTCGTTCTTGCGAATGCCGGTTTCGATTTTGCGCTGCGGTGCCGAACTATCCTCGCTCAAACAATGGCCTCCATTTACAAGGAAGCGGGAGAGATCAATGATAACGAAATCTAGGCGGGCTGCCGCTGTGCTGGCGGACGACGAACATCATCCCTCAGAACCCGACGAATGGTGGAACATCGAGACGGTCTGGTTCGCCTTCACGATACCTGAACGAGCACTTAACTGTGTCATCTACCTCATCATTCGTCCGTCAATGGGAGTTTGCGCCCTTCAAATTAATATCTTCGACAACACTGGATTTGAGCCATGGCGTGCGCGTCACTTCAGATCATTATGGCATTTGCCGATCCCCCCTTCTCTGCAACATATCGACATGTCCGACGTGGGGTTCTGGCTCGATGTCGTAGAACCGCTCACCGAATATCACATCCGCTACCAGCACAATAATGCGAGCTTCGATATCACCTGGCGTGCGCTGGTTCATCCAACACTGGTGGACGGGAACCATATCGATCAGTTCGGCCGCGTCGTCGGATCGCTCATCCTTGATGAAGAACAGATATCCGTCGACTGCATCCAGATGCGTGATCGATCGTGGAAGCGGCGGTCCGATCTTGAGGGACGGCGAGGCGCCTACACATACGCCCTTCATTCCCGCGAGAACGGCCTTCTTATGACCAGCGGATATGCAGGAGACCGGTCCGTCGCCCCCCGGGGAGGCGGTTGGCTACTGCGCGACGGTCGCGCCAGCCCACTGGCAATAGGATCGCGGAGCGTAATTGAGCGCGGACCTGAGGGGCAGCCGCTGGACCTGGTACTTGAGGGTGAGGATCAGGACAGACGCCCCTTCCGCGCCGTTGGGCGATCGCTCTCCAGATCTATCATGCATACGAGCGGCAACATCCTTTCATGGGATAGCCTAGTGCAATGGGATCTGGACGGTTTGCAATGTTGGGGAGAGGACCAGGACGTACTTACCCCTGAAACATGGGGCGATTTTCCAATAAAATTATAATATATATTATTAATATCAATAATAACTATAAGATGGAGAGGATAATGTATAAATCAACTTTGCGATTCTGCATTGTCACGTTCGCAGCAACATCTGTCGCGCCATCGGGGCATGCACTTGCTCAAGTGAAAGCGGAAACTACAACTAGCGACATCATCGTCACCGCACGGAAGAAAGAGGAGCGTCTTCAAGACGTTCCGGTGGCGATTACCGCCTTTTCACAGGAAGAGCTGGCAGCGAAGAATGTTGGCGACGTCCGTGGAATCGCCAATACCACTCCGGGACTCGTGCTTGAGCAGAATCCACGCTCAAGCATGGCGGTCACGATCTCTCTGCGCGGCCAGACTGCCCGCGATGCCGTGATCACCAACGACCAGTCCATCGGATTGTATATCGACGACGTGTATCGCGCCCGGATCCAGGGTGCCGTTACTGGCCTGTTCGATGTCCAGCAGGTTCAGGTGTTGCGCGGAGTCCAGGGAACTCTGTTTGGCCGCAACAACACCGGCGGTGCGATCCTGATTTCCACCGTGGCGCCGAAGTACGAAATGGGTGCCAAGGTCGTTGGTTCGATCGGCAACTTTGATTCGACAAAGTTCGAAGGCGTGGTCAACGTGCCAGTGGTTGCCGACAAGATCGCTGTTCGGGTTTCCGCAATCAAGGTCAATCGCGACGGTGTTATTGACAACCTTGCCAACGGACCCGATGGAAATTCGCGCGATTATTTCGGGCTTCGGGCGCAAATCCGCCTGAACGCCACCGCCGACTGGGAAACGATCTATCGCTTTACCTACGGCGATGCGGATCAGGTGCCAAACACGGCGATACCGACGGGTCCGGGCTTCGGCAGTCAGCCGCCGTCTGGCTTTTACCAAGCGGTCGCGGGTGCGCCCGCCAGAGATCGCCTGAAAGCCTACACCCATTCCCTGACGACCACGGTCGATCTGGGCAGCGTAGCGCTCAAGAACATACTTGCTTACCACAAGCAGAACGTCTTCACGATCAGCGACAGCGATGGATATCAGACCGCCCTTCTCGACGCGACGCTGCTGGAAGACCAGAAGCAATATACGGGCGAACTCCAGCTGACGAGCGACATTCCCTCAAGTCCTTTCGGATGGATTCTGGGTGCCTATTACTTTCGCGAAAAGGGTCAGAGCAGTGCATATGTTCCTGCCATTCGTCGAGAGGGCCCTGGTTTCGCTCAGAACCGTGCCTTCGCGCTCTATGGCCATGTCGATTATGACGTCAGCGATCATCTGACGATAGGTGCAGGTCTGCGTCATACCAGCGAGCGGCGCGCGGTCCAGTCATCACTCGTCGTCGGCGGAATATGTCAGATCGCTGCGCGCATACGTCGCGCACCGGGAGTGTGTTTCGCTGATGGAGTTGCCAACTTCCGCTATTGGTCCTGGGAGGCGAATGCCGATTACAAGATCAACGATCACGTCCTGCTCTACGCCCGTGCCGGGCAGGGGCAGAAAGCCGGCGGTTTCAATAACATCACCAACGAAGCGCTTCTCAACCCTTTTCGGCCGGAGGAAGCAAAGGATATCGAAGGCGGCCTGAAGGCGGAATGGTTTGACAAAGTGTTGCGGACCAACATCGCGCTATATCGCACGGCATATAAGGACATCCAACGGACGCAGGTCGTTTCAGGTCCAGGTGGATCGCCCATTACACGTGTCGATAATGCGGCTAAGGCGACTATAAAAGGGATCGAGGCCGAGGTGGTTCTACATCCTGTCCCGGCCTTTACCTTGAGCGGAACGCTCGGATATACGGATGCGAAATATGATCGCTTCGTTTATGCCGGTACGGATGTATCCGCAAACAAGTTTTCGATGGTCCCCAAGTACACTTACTCATTATCGGCTGACTATGCTGATACGATTGGTAGCGCAGGCGAACTTAGTCTTCATGTGGACTGGTCGCATCGAAGCAGGATGGAATTGGTGGTCATCAACCGGTCAGGTCTCGTGCAAACGCCCATGGATCAACTGAGCGCCAGAATTTCCTTCACGCTGAACGGTACGCGCGGCGTGCGCATCTCCGCATTCGGCACCAACCTGACCAATCGGCACTATAACGTGTCAGCTGTTGAACTCCCATTCGGCTACAACGTGCTATACCGTGGCGAGCCTCGCGTGTTTGGGCTCGAGCTTGGTATCGGGATGGGTGGAGAAAAACCCTGACATTTCTCTCGCAGAAAATACAGGACTACGGTGCAGGATAGATTCTATTTTCGATCGCGTGCCGGGCGGAAGATCAGCCATTCGATCTGAGCCCAAAATTCTTCCTGCAAGGCCTTGTCGTGTACCGATCGGCCCGTCAGGCACTCTATTTCGCCAGCGCGCTGAACCAGAACCGCGGCAAGGCTGATAACGATAATGTTGAGCAGGACCGGAGGGCCCGGCGGAAGTTCTCCCATTTCCTGCGCTTTGCTGATTCCCTTCAATGCAGTAAAGAAACGTGGTTTGTAGAAATTTGAGATCAGAAAATCCGTACGCGGCGAATGATTCTGCAGTTCGGGGGCTATCAGTGCATGAAGATCCGGATTTTCTAAAAGAAATTCCATCAGGCTGCGTGTGCGAACGGCCATCTCAGTTAATTCATCGACGCCGTCGCTCTCTCGCAGATCTGCATCGCTTCGAATGTGCATCTTATCGTAAAGTTCCGACGCCACTTCGCGCCATAGCTTCTCCTTACCTCCGAAATGATAGTGGATCAGGGCGTCGGTAACGTTTGCATCTCGCGCGATTTGGCGTAAAGAACTTCCTTCAAACCCGTTCTTGGCAAACACCTTCAGGGCTGATCTTCGAATCTTCTTTTTTGTCGCAGCGGATCTTGATGTTCCAACTGCCGATCCCTTTTTTTTCACGGATGTAGACAAATCTATCAACTTTTTAAGAAACCCACCCCCGCGCCACCGGTAAGGCTTTCTGCGAGTTCAGATGTGCTTGTTTTGATAGTCGATCTTTGCAGCGATTGCCCAGTTATGCAAGCAGATGATCATCGTCGCTCCCCGTAAAGAGAGGCTCCGAATGAAATCAAAAGCCTTGAGAATGCACTTTGTCGATGCAGGGCGATCTGGACAGGTGTTGAGCTATTCCCATTTGAGAGTCGGTTCCGAAATTAAACTGTATGGAAACAATGCCTTGCGATCCACCTTGTGATGAACTGGGTCAAGGCGAAGAGCCAAGCGGTTGCGGATGCGATGATCTGTTCGAAGTCCTTGACGAGGCGGCGGTTCGGGTGAGCCATGCAAGAGCTCGCTCGACAACCCCACGTCTGGGCAGGACTTCGAAGCCTTTGGCAGCATCCGAACGTTTGATGATCTCTATCGCCCAATCCCCGATGCGCTTCAATGCATCCCTGAGCTTGCTGCCCGAATAGCCGCCGTCGACAGACGCGCGGCGTAGCCAGGGGAAGCGTCCCAAGATCTCTGCGAGCGCCAGTGGAGCGCCGTCTCGGTCCTGAATAGCGGCATGGACCAGATCCGTGAGGATGTGCCGCTTGCCCCTTTTCACTTTCCTGCCTGCGTCGTAGCCCCGTGGGCCGCCGGATTCTGTGGTTTTCACTGACTGGCTATCGATCATACCAGCACTGGGAAACGCCTCCCAGCCGCTGGCCTCGGGTGCCAGCATCAAGAGGACGTGATTTTATGCTCAACCATAGCCCGGTGTCACGCCACAGCGTGAACCAGCGCCGGAGGGTTTGTGCGGACGGAAAGCAAGGTGGCAGCATGCGCCAAGACAGACCGCCGCGCTGCCGAGAGAAGATCGCTTCGACAATACGCAGCATTGCCCACTTCCGTGGTCGGCCCACTTTGGGTGCCGGGGGAAAGAACGGCTGTAGGACTTCCCACTCGCCATCCGTCAAATCGGTTGACGGGAGAGAATATGATCTCGTCTGGAACCGGGCGGCGCGCCAGTCACGCGACTAACCGCCATCGATCCGCCGGCTCCCAGCGCGCCGGCGGACATCCCCATTTGTGGGGAGCCCTATCCCACCATGTTGGAATGGCCTGCAATTCCACTCGCCGGCAACCTACGCTCCCCAATCTGGAAGAGAGTGCGGATGCCTGGCGAACAGGGAAGCGACGGCGATCGGCGGCTTCTCGACCGGGCGGGATTTGCACAGGAGTTTCTGCGACGCAATCCCCTCTATCGCGCGGACTGGCGAAAGGTCATCCGCTTGTCGGATGGCGCGATGCAGGAGCAGGAGGTGATGGCCCGACGCTGGGGCCTATGCTTTCCCGTGCACCCCGTCAGCCTTCGCCGCGGCCGAACCTGCGCTCTGGCAAGCAGCGCTCTCACCCACGACCATCATCCTCGATAAGGCGCCACCAGAGCATACCGATAGGGCGCCAATCAATCTGGACGCTTGGCCACGCATCCTAGCCGACCATAGCTTGTCGACAGGGCGGCACCTTGTCCTCGGCGACGTCGATGGCCCCCATCGGCTCTGGGTTCGCGATCCGCTGCCGGGTAGCTCTCTTGCTTATGTGATCGTTCGGGATGAAGCGATCGAACTGCGCCACGCAGCCGTTCAGCGTTTCGATCGCAGAATGGCGGGCGGCGCGCCCATGCGTCTACCGCCAGGGTTCACACCCACGCCCTTCCAACGGCGACGCTTGTCCATGCTGCTTGATATTCTCGATGCGGTTCTCGACCGTACATACTCAGGCATCACGACGCATGAGATTGCACGCCGCCATGTCTATCCCACGCTAGACATCGGCCGCGGCAATGAGTGGAAATCGTCGGCCGAACGGCGCCGAACGCAGCGGCTGATCGACGAGGCGCTGGGCCTGATGAACGGAGGCTATCGCGCCCTTCTGCACGGATAATCCCGCCGCCTCCGGTGCGACAAAAATGGGTCGCGCAAAATAGCCGCTCCATCTCGCCGGTCCTGCTCCGCCACGTTCTTCCAGCCCGATCAATCGCCGCCGTGGGCGATCCGGGCTTAGACGGAGAAACGCAGATGAAACAACCCGAACCACATTCGCCACAGTTTCTGAAGACACCTGCCGCCGCCGCGCGGCTCGGCCTGTCGCCCCGCACGCTCGAGAAGCATCGCTGCTATGGCACCGGCCCCAATTTCCACAAGCTGGGCGGCCGCGTCGTCTATTCGATCGAGGCGCTCGACGCCTGGGCCGAGCTCGGTCGCCGCCGTTCGACCTCCGACCCCGGCACCGGCGTCTGCCTGCCCGCCAAGCGTTTCGATAGCCAGTCGGCACGCTGAGACGATGCGAGCTCGCTTGTCATCGTCTGCCATTGCCGGCCCCGAGCGGCGGCAGCTCGACCTGTTCCGTTCGGTCCCGGTCGATCCGGCGCCGCGCGATGCGCAGGACCTCATGGCTTGGCCCTTCTTCAGCCTCGCCAAGTCGCGCCGCAGCGCACCGATCGACTTTCGGATGGGCGAAACCTGGATCTCGGTCGAGGCCGTGCCCGAGCATGGCATGGCGACCATCTGGGACGCCGACATATTGATCTGGGCGGCGAGCCAGCTCGTTGAGGCCCGGGATGCCGGGCGTCCGACCTCGCGGCTGATGGCGACGACGCCGCACGAGATATTGACCTATGTCCGGCGCGGAACCGGCCGCGACAATTATGATCGCCTCAAGGCCGCGCTCGACCGCCTCCAGTCGACGACCGTCGCGACCTCGATCCGCCAGCAACATCAGCGCCGCCGCCATCGCTTCTCCTGGATCAACGAATGGCAAGAGCGGCTTGACGCACAGGGGCGCCCGCTCGGGATCGAGCTGATCCTGCCCGATTGGTTCTATGCTGGCGTGCTTGATCGCGCGCTCATCCTGACGATCGACCGCGCCTATTTCGATCTCACTGGCGGCCTGGAGCGCTGGCTCTACCGGATCGTGCGCAAGCATGGCGGTCGTCAGAAGGGCGGCTGGAGCTTCGACTTCGAACATCTGCACGTGAAGTCGGGCGCGCTCTCGCCGCTCAAGCGCTTCGCCTTCGAGCTACGCGCCATCGTGAAGCGCCAGCCCTTGCCCGGCTATGCGCTCCGGATCAAGCATGGGTTCGGCAAGGAGCGGCTCGGCTTCATGCCTGTTCCGGTCGACCCGTTCGATGCGGCCATGCGCCGCCTCAAGCTTCCAGTCTGTGGATAATGGCCATGGGAGTCGTCCTATCAGGAACCACCGGAGTCGTCCTTTCGGGAACCGCAGAGTCGTCCTATCGGGAACTGCGATGTGCCGGAAACCTGCACAACTCCGCGCCAAACCGGCGCCCCTCTAACCATCCTAATAGAAAAGAATATTTCATATTCTTCCTAACCGCGCGGCGGCCTGTGGATTTCGCTGTCGTGGCGCCATCTTGTCAGCCAGGATGCCGCCAACCGTCCTGGAGGGCGCGTCATGGCGATCCGCGCCAACGACCGCATCGCCGCCATGCTGCCATTCGGCGGCATGCCGGCCGCTTCCCTTTCTCTTCCCGGAGACATGAAATGACCCATTCGCCGCCCGGCGAGCGCGTGTCCGCTCGCGCGATCCCGTCGCTCCGAAGCGACCGCACGGAGATCGAACTGATCTGGATCGAGAAGCGGCTCGAACACTGGATACGCTTCGGCCGCGTCGCGGACGAGCGGATCGTCAGCCGCAAGACGCGCATCCTTGCCTTCCGGCCCGATGCACTCATCGCGTTCGTGCGCTGGTCGGCCAATGATTATGGCACGATCCATTCGCGCATCGACATATTGCGCGCCGTTCGGCCGGGCGAAGCCTATACGACCGTGCCCTTCGTTCGGCCGGGCGGCGAACTTCTGCTGTCGATCGAAGGTTGGCCAAAGGTGCGATGGGCGCTCGAACTGATCGAGGCGATCGAAGCTGTCGGTCTCGATCCGAGCGAGGTCGCGCCCGATCACTGGCGTCATGCGCATAATCGTCTGAGCGCAGGCGAGCCCGTGCGCGCCTATACGCCGGAGCGACATAAGGCCTGGCTCCGGCGCAAGGCGCTCGGCCAATGACCCGCCTTGGCTATGTGCTGGTGACGATTGTCGCTGCCGAGCTGTTCACCGTGCTGTTCGCGGCTGCCGCGTGGTTCTCGTCGCAGCCGCGCCTGCTCTGGAACGCCAGCGCCAGCGCATCGATCGGCCTCTATCGGCTGCATCCGGGCGACACGCCCATTGTGGGCGATATGGTTGCCTATCGGCCATCGCCCGCGCTGGCGCGGTTCATGGCCGGGCGCCATTATCTGCCCGTCGGCGTGCCGCTGCTCAAGCATGTGGCGGCGCGACCGGGCGCCACGATCTGCCGCCACGATGCGGCGGTGACGATCGACGGGCGCACGGTCGTTGTCGCTCGGGCGATCGACAGCCATGGCCGACCCTTGCCGGTCTGGCGCGGCTGCCATGTGCTTCAGGCTGATCAATTGTTCCTGCTGAACACCGCACCCGACAGTCTCGACGGCCGCTATTTTGGGCCGGTCCCGGCGTCGGGCCTGATCGGCCGCGCGACGCCGATCCTCACCCGCGACACACCCGAAGCGCCCTTGCGCTGGCGTTCGGCGGCCGTGCGCCAGTTCCAGCCCATCACCCACGAAGGAGATGTTCCATGCAAATAGGTTGTTTCCGGGCGGAAGGCGACGGCTTCGCCGGCCGCCTCCAGACGCTGACGCTCGATGTCGCGCTGCGGCTCGTGCCGACGGGCTTCACCGGCCACGGTCGGGCGCCGGACTGGCGCGTCCATCTCGCCGACGCAGATGCGCCGGACGGCATTGGACCCGAGGTTGGATCGGGCTGGAACCGTGACGGCAAGAGTGGAGCCTTCATTACGCTCCAGCTCGATTGTCCAGGCTTTGCCCGCCCGATCCGCGCCAATCTGCTGCGTTCCAATCGCGGCGATGAGGGCCATGTCCTGCTCTGGTCGCCGCGCCTGCGGCGCCCAAACGCGGACTGAACCGGTGCGCGCCCGCTTCGCATCGCGCTGCCGGTTCGGCGTCGTTCGCCTCGCTGGTGCATCGGCCCTGACCAGCCCCTTCACCTTCCTCTTCCCGGCTATTGCCCTGCTTGCCGTCACCCCTGTGGCTGCAGCCCGCGCGCAGGCTGCCGACCATTCCTATGCCGCCCATGTGACCGAAGCGGCGCAACGGTTCGGCATCCCGGACGCGTGGATCTGGGCGGTGATACGCGCCGAAAGCAATAGCGATCCGGCGGCCATCTCGCAGGTCGGCGCCATGGGGCTCATGCAGATCATGCCCAGCACCTGGGCCGATATGACGGCGCACTACGGGCTTGGCGGCAATCCGTGGGACGCGCGCGCCAACATCCAAGCCGGCGCGGCTTATCTGCGCGAAATGATGGAGCGATATGGCGATCTCACCGCCGCGCTGGCTGCCTATAATGCGGGGCCGGGCCGGGTGGACGACTGGCGCCGGCGTGGCCGTCCTTTGCCCGCCGAGACGATCGCCTATGTCGCGAAGATCGCGCCGATCCTCGGCACATCCGGCATCGCTTCGCCTGCCGTCGTGCCTGCGGTTCCGCGCGCGTCGGCTGCGCCGTCCTGGCGAGATGCAGCGCTGTTCGTGCTGCGCGACGATGGTGCATCAGATGGGAGCGAAGGCGCCGCCGATCCCGCCCTCGTCGCACAGCCGGATGATGCGGTGCGCGCTGAACCAGCGCAGCTACCGGCTCCATTGCGCCGCTCGTCCATACCCCGTTCGTCGGGTCTCTTCGTCCCGCTTTCCGGACGGAGCGAGCAATGAGCGGTCATGGCGTTCGCTGGCGTTGTCAGGCGTGGAATTTACACCGTCTGAGTGGAAGGCAACACGCTGGAATCGAAGGAAAAAGTGGATGGCGAGATAAAAGACATGCCACCTGTGGGGCATCATGTGGTTGTAAGTCGGGGAGATTTTCAGGTGGCACTGGAACTTGCGCGGTGGCGCGATTTTCCGATTATCGCGTAAACTCAACTGATCAGCGGGTGGCAGCATCGATTCCGGGGCCGCGATGACCAGCGGCGGCGATGATTTCCAGGTTCGGCCGGGAAGGAGCCGGGACACGGGCAAGGGTTCGGGACGCAAGGTCCGGAGCCTCGCGGCGCAGGTGCGCCGGGCCGCGGCGAAGGCGGGCTATAGCCGCCGGGGACCGTCGCGCGGCAAGGGCACCGGGCGCCATGGCCGCGGCCGTATCGCGCGGCTGCGCACCGGGGCTCCGGCCAACGCCCGGCGCGTCGTCATCAAGGCCCGTGTCGTGCGGCACAAGGGGGTTAAGTTTCGCGCGGCGCCGCTGGCGCGCCATCTCGCTTATTTGAAGCGCGATGGCGTCACCGGCGATGGACGCGACGCCTCGATGTTCGACGTCCGCATCGACCAGGCCGATGGTGACGCCTTCGCCGAACGTTGCGAGGATGACCGGCATCATTTCCGCTTCATCGTGTCGCCCGAGGATGCCGGGCAGATGTCGGATATTCGCGCCTTCACCCGCGAACTGATGGATGACATGGCAAATGATCTCGGCACGCGACTCGACTGGGTCGCGGTCGATCATTGGAACACCGACAATCCCCATATCCATATCCTCGTGCGCGGCGTCGATGAGAGCGGTGCCGATCTGGTCATCGATCGCGATTATATCCGCGAAGGCATGCGCGGCCGAGCGCAAGAGCGCGTCACCGCCGAGTTGGGGCTGCGCAGTGAGCAGGACATCCGCACATCCCTCGAACGGGAGGTGGATGCCGATCGCTGGACCAGCCTCGACCGGCGCCTGCAGAGGCTGGCCGAAGAAGCGACCGGTCTGATCGACCTGCGTCCGGGTGGCGACGACGATCCCGAAATGCGTCGCCTGCTGCTGGGCCGTGCCGACAAGTTGGAACGGCTGGGCCTGGCTGACCGGCAGGGTCCAGCGGTCTGGTCGCTGAAGACAGGCGCGGAGCAAACGCTGCGCGATCTTTCCATTCGCGGCGACATCATCAAGACGATGCATCGAGCGATGAGCGACGCGGGGCGGGCCATCGAGCCCGCCGGTTTCGCACTGCACGGGGAGGCTCCCGCGAGCCCGATCGTCGGCCGGCTGGTCGAACGCGGCCTTCATGATGAACTTGCCGGCACCGCCTATGCCGTGATCGATGGCGCGGACGGGCGAACCCATCATTTGCGCTTCGACGATATGGAGATGACCGGCGACGCCAAAGCCGGCGCCATCGTCGATACGCGGAGCTGGCGGGACCCCAGGGGCAACACGCGGCTCTCGCTCGCCACGCGCTCCGACCTGACATTGGCCGAGCAGGTCAAGGCGCCCGGTGCCACCTGGCTCGACCGCCAGCTCATTGCCCGCGAGCCGGTGGTGACCGGCGGCGGGTTCGGGCTCGAGATCCGGGAGGCGATGGAGGCGCGGTCACTCCACCTTGAAGCGGCCGGGCTCGCGCAGCGCCGCGGCGCCGGCTTCCTGTTCGCCCGCGACCTGATCGCGACGCTCAGGGGCAATGAAGTCGATAGCGAGATCGAGGCGATCGCCCGGCGCACCGGACTCCCACACAAGCCTTCGTCGGCCGGCGACTATGTGAGCGGCCTCTATCGCGAACGCGTGACGCTCGCCTCGGGGCGGTTCGCCATGATCGATGACGGACTCGGCTTCCAGCTCGTCCCCTGGCGCCCCGTGCTCGATCAGCATCTGGGTAAGCATATCAGCGGCACCATGACACCTGGCGGCACTGTCGACTGGTCGCTCGGTCGTGGCCGGGGGCTGGACCTGTGACCTATCCCATTCTCACAATCAGGAGCATCCTCCCATGAACGCAACGCGTATCCTCTGGGGTCAGATCACTGCCGTCTTCGGCGTGACGCTGGCCGGCATCTGGGCGGCGACCCAATGGACGGCCCACGCGCTGGGCTATCAGCCGGAACTGGGCGAGCCCTGGTTCTCGCTGGGGTCTTGGCCGGTCTATCCGCCTCCGGCCTTCTTCTGGTGGTGGTTCGCGTTCGATGCCTATGCGCCGAAGACCTTCGAGACCGGCGCGCTGATCGCAGTGTCGGGCGCGATGGCCGGTATCGTGATCGCGATCGGCATGTCGGTCTGCCGGGCGCGAGAGGCGAAGAAAGCCGAAACCTATGGCTCGGCACGCTGGGCCAGCGAGCGGGAGGTCAGGCGCGTGAAGATGCTTGGCGACGATGGCGTGATCCTCGGGCACTTCGCGGATCGCTATCTGCGTCATGATGGCCCCGAGCATGTGCTGTGTTTCGCGCCGACGCGCTCGGGGAAGGGCGTCGGTCTCGTCATCCCCTCACTCTTGACTTGGCCGGGGAGCTGCATCGTCCATGACATCAAGGGCGAGAACTGGCAGCTTACCTCGGGCTTCCGGTCGCGCCATGGCCGTGTGCTGCTGTTCGATCCCACCGATCCGGCGAGCGCCGCCTACAACCCCCTGCTGGAGGTCCGGAAGGGCGAATGGGAAGTGCGCGACGTGCAGAATGTCGCCGACGTGCTGGTCGACCCAGAAGGCAGCCTCGAGAAGCGCAACCACTGGGAAAAGACCAGCCATGCGCTGCTGGTCGGCGCGATCCTTCATGTCCTCTATGCCGAGGAGGACAAGACATTGGCCGGCGTCGCTGCCTTCCTCTCCGATCCGCGGCGCCCGATCGAGACAACGCTGCGCGCCATGATGACCACGCCGCATCTGGGCGAGGCCGGCGTCCATCCGGTTGTCGCCAGCGCGGCGCGCGAACTCCTCAACAAGTCGGAGAATGAGCGGTCGGGCGTGCTGTCCACTGCGATGTCGTTCCTCGGCCTTTATCGCGATCCCATCGTGGCGACCGTGACCCGCGCTTGCGACTGGCGCATCGCCGATCTGGTCGACGGGCCGGCGCCGGTCTCGCTCTATCTGGTTGTGCCGCCGTCGGACATCAGCCGCACCAAGCCGCTCATCCGCCTGATCCTCAATCAGGTCGGTCGGCGCCTCACCGAGGAGCTGAACCCGAAAGGGCGTCCGCATCGGCTGTTGTTGATGCTCGACGAATTCCCTGCGCTCGGCCGGCTCGACTTCTTCGAAAGCGCGCTCGCCTTCATGGCCGGCTATGGGATCAAGGGATTCCTCATCGCACAGAGCCTCAACCAGATCGAAAAAGCCTATGGGCAGAACAACGCGATTCTCGATAATTGTCATGTGCGTGTGGCGTTCGCGACCAATGATGAACGCACTGCCAAGCGGATATCCGATGCTCTGGGCACCGCAACCGAGATGCGGGCTATGAAGAATTATGCCGGACACCGGCTTTCGCCCTGGTTGGGCCATCTCATGGTCTCGCGCACTGAAACCGCGCGGCCGCTACTTACACCCGGCGAGATCATGCAATTGTCGGAGGACGAGGAGATTGTCATGGCGGCGGGCATTCCGCCGATCCGGGCGGACAAAGCGCGCTATTTCACCGATCCGCGCTTGACGGCGCGACTGCTGCCGCCGCCGGTGCCCAGGCAGCTCGATCCCGCTCGGCGGCCGAAGGATGACTGGTCGACGCTGGTTCCGGTGACAGCGCCGCCGGCCCTGCCGCCCGATCCGGTCAAATCTGATGAAGTGGCCGGGAAGATGAAATCGGGAGCGGCGCACATAGAGGAGGTGGAGAGCGGCGATCGGACGTATGCAGCATCCGACACCGCGAATGCCGGCATCCGCCGCGAGCCCGATCTTGGTGAACATGAGGAGATCGTCCCGCTCGAAAAGGCGCCTGCGCCGGACGATGCCGCCGATGACGATGCGCAGGACGAAGACGCGGTGCGCGCGAAGCGTCAGGCTGATCGGACCATGGGCCGCAACGCCCGCAATGCCTCGCTCGATCCGGACGACGGGATCGTCCTGTGAGCGGCGGGCACGTCAAGCGCAGCATCCGGCTGCCGGCCAATCTGTCCCGACGACTTGCCGATCATGCCCTCGCGCGGAACACTAGCCAGGCGGCGATCATCGAGGCGGCGCTCGAATCTTTCCTGTCGCCCGATGCTGCCGAGCGGCTGGAAGCCGCGTTGGCCCGGCGGCTCGACCGGCTGGCCCGTGATCTCGGCCGGCTCGAATGGCATGTCGAGCTGTCGAACGAGACCATCGCATTGTTCATTCGCAACTGGCTCAACGCCATGCCGGCATTGCCCGACAGCGCGCGGGATGAGGTGCGTGCCCAAGGACGGGAACGATGGGAGCGGTTCGTGGAGTCGCTCAACCGGCGTATGGAATTGGGGCCGCGGTTCAGGAATGAAATCGCCCAGGACAAAGCGGGAGCACCGCATCTCGATCGGACGAGGCAACCCTAGCCATTTCGAGTCGCGGTCTACGAAGATGGCCCGAACGGGGCTCGTGCCTATTGGCTTCGATCTTCGTGACCTACGCCATTCCCTGTATTGCTTCGCCAACCTGCTACGATCGCAAATCTCTGTTGAATATGCCCTTTTCCTGCGTCTCTTAATCATCCCCGAAGCGCCGGACACTCCTGCTCCGCGCTAAGAAACGGGGATCGCAATGGCATCGAATTGGGCTGATACAGAAGCGAGATCGCGCGGCGCGCGGATGCTCCGTACCGCGATCGGCCCCATGGTCGGCCACTGGCTGACCGATCCCCTTGTCGTCGAAGTCATGCTGAACCCGGACGGCTGCCTGTGGGTGGACCGGCTGGGCACCGGCCTTGCCGATACCGGGCGGCGCCTGGCGCCGGCTGACGCCGAACGGATCATCCGTCTCGTTGCCCATCATGTCGGTGCCGAGGTCCATGCCCGCTCCCCCCGTGTTTCGGCCGAACTGCCCGAAACTGGCGAACGGTTCGAAGGGCTGCTCCCACCGGTCGTGACTGCGCCGGCATTCGCCATCCGCAAGCCTGCCGTCGCCGTGTTCACGCTGGCTGACTATGTGGAGGCGGGCATCATGTCCGGCAAAGAGGCCGAGGCGCTGCGCTCGGGCGTCGCCGATCGGCTCAACATCCTCGTCGCCGGCGGCACGGGAACCGGCAAGACCACGCTCACCAACGCGCTGTTGGCCGAGGTTGCGGGAACTGGCGATCGGGTGGTGCTGATCGAGGACACGCGCGAGTTGCAATGCGCCGCGCCCAATCTCGTCGCGATGCGGACCAAGGACGGCGTCGCTTCGCTCTCCGATCTCGTCCGTTCCTCCCTGCGCCTGCGCCCCGATCGCATCCCGATCGGCGAGGTTCGCGGCGCGGAAGCGCTCGATCTGCTGAAGGCTTGGGGCACTGGTCATCCCGGCGGCGTCGGCACCATCCATGCCGGCAGTGCGCTGGGCGCGCTGCGCAGGATGGAACAGCTCATCCAGGAAGCGGTGGTCACTGTGCCGCGCGCGCTTATCGCCGAGACCATCAATCTCGTCGCCGTCCTGGTCCGTGACGGCCATGGCCGTCGGCTCGTCGAACTCGCCCGTGTCAGCGGACTCGATCCCGTCACTGGCGACTATCGCCTCATTACGCACTCTGCCTCCCAAGGAGACCTCTCATGATCCATGCTCTTCAGCGTGGCGCGCATCGCGCCGCGCTCCTTTCCACCGCCGCCGCCGTCACGCTGATGACCGCTGGTCCGGCCCATGCCGGCGGCTCGTCCATGCCGTGGGAAGCGCCGCTCCAGTCGATCCTCGAATCGATCGAAGGCCCGGTCGCCAAGATCATCGCGGTGATCGTCATCATCGTGACCGGCCTCAGCCTTGCCTTTGGCGATACGTCGGGCGGGTTCCGGCGGCTGATCCAGATCGTCTTCGGTCTCTCGATCGCCTTTGCCGCCTCTTCCTTCTTCCTGACCTTCTTCAGCTTCGGCGGCGGGGCGATGGTCTGATGAGCGGCGCGGACGACGCCCCCGGCTTCTACGCGCCGGTCCACCGGGCGCTCAGCGAACCCATCCTGCTGGGCGGCGCGCCGCGCAGCCTTGCCATCGTCAACGGCACGCTCGCCGGTGCCGTTGGTCTCGGCCTGCGCCTCTGGCTCGTGGGACTTCTGCTCTGGGCGATTGGACATGTGCTGGCGGTCTGGGCCGCCCGGCGCGATCCCCAGTTCGTCGATGTCGCCCGCCGCCACCTCAAATATCCAGTCTGGATGCGGCCATGATGAACCTCGCCGAATATCGCTCCAAGGCAGCCTGCCTCGCGGATTTCCTGCCCTGGGTTGCACTTGTCGGACCGGGCGTAGTGCTGAACAAGGATGGGTCGTTCCAGCGCACGGCGCGCTTTCGCGGTCCCGATCTCGACAGTGCCACGGCGTCCGAACTGGTGTCGGTGACCGCGCGTCTCAACAATGCGCTGCGGCGCCTGGGCTCCGGCTGGGCGGTGTTCGTCGAAGCCCAGCGCGTTCCCGCGCTGGAGTATCCGGAATCGGACTTTCCCGATCCTGTCTCGGCGCTGGTCGATATGGAGCGGCGCGAACAGTTCCGCGAGGAAGGCAGCCATTTCGAGAGCGGTTACTATCTGACCTTGCTCTGGATGCCGCCTGCCGACGAGGCCGCGCGCGCCGAAACCTGGCTCTATGAAGGCCGTTCGGGAAAAGGCGTCGATCCCCATGAAATGCTCGGGACGTTCATCGACCGCACCGACCGCGTGCTGCATATGGTCGAAGGCTTCATGCCCGAGGCGCGCTGGCTCGATGACGGCGAGACGCTCACCTACCTGCATAGCTGCGTATCGACGAAGCGCCAGCGCGTCCGCGTACCCGAGACGCCTTGCTATCTCGATGCGCTGCTCACCGACGAAGGCCTGACGGGTGGACTCGAGCCGAAGCTGGGCGAGCATCATCTGCGCACGCTCACCATCACCGGCTTTCCGACCGCGACCTTTCCCGGCCTGCTCGACGAGCTGAATCGACTCGCCTTTCCCTATCGATGGTCGACCCGGGCGATCATGCTCGACAAGACCGACGCCACGAAGCTTTTGACGCGCATCCGGCGGCAATGGTTCGCCAAGCGCAAATCGGTCGCCGCGATCCTCAAGGAGGTTATGACCAACGAAGCCTCGGTGCTGACCGATACCGACGCGTCCAACAAGGCGGCCGATGCCGATCTGGCCCTGCAGGAACTGGGCGCCGATCATTCGGGCATCGCCTATGTGACCGCGACTGTCACTGTCTGGGACTACGATCCCGCCCTGGCGGCCGAGAAGCTGCGGCTCGTCGAGAAGGTCATTCAGGGCCGCGACTTCACCTGCACCATTGAGGGGATGAACGCGATCGAGGCCTGGCTCGGATCCCTGCCCGGCCATGTCTATGCCAATGTCCGTCAGCCCCCCATTTCCACCCTCAACCTCGCCCACCTGATCCCCCTGTCAGCGGTGTGGGCGGGGGCGGAACGGGACGAGCATTTCGGTGACGCCCCCTTGCTTTACGGCAAGACCGAAGGCTCGACCCCGTTCCGTCTTTCCCTCCATGTCGGCGATGTCGGTCACACATTGGTCGTCGGTCCGACCGGTGCCGGCAAATCGGTGATGCTGGCGCTGATGGCGTTGCAGTTCCGTCGCTATCGCGACAATCAGATATTCGCTTTCGACTTTGGTGGCTCGATCCGCGCCGCCGCGATCGGAATGGGTGGCGACTGGCAGAATCTCGGTGGCGCGCTGCATGACCGGGAAGGGGAAGCATGCGTTGCCCTGCAGCCGCTGGCAGGGATTGACGATGCCGGTGAACGCGCCTGGGCGGCGGAATGGCTGGCCGCCATCCTCACCAGCGAGGGCGTCACGGTCGATCCCGCCGCGAAGGAGCATTTGTGGACCGCACTGGGTTCGCTTGCCAGTGCGCCGCCTTCCGAACGCACGCTGACAGGCCTTGTGGTCCTCCTGCAAAGCCAGGAACTCAAACAGGCATTGGCGCCCTATTGCGTCGGCGGGCCATGGGGCCGGTTGCTCGATGCCGAAGCTGAGCATCTGGGCGCCGCTTTTGTGCAGGCCTTCGAGACCGAGGGACTGGTCGGCGCAGCGTCTGCCGCGCCGGTACTCGCCTATCTCTTCCACCGGATCGAAGGCCGTCTCGATGGGCGGCCGACACTCATCATCATCGACGAGGGCTGGTTGGTGCTTGATAGCCCGGCCTTTGCCGCGCAGCTTCGCGAATGGCTCAAGACGCTGCGCAAGAAGAACGCGTCGGTCATCTTCGCCACACAGAGCCTTGCCGACATCGAGACGTCCCCGATCGCGCCTGCCATCGTCGAAAGCTGCCCGACGCGCATTTTCCTGCCCAATGAACGTGCCACCGAACCGCAGATCGCCGCCATCTATGCACGCTTCGGGCTCAATGATCAGCAGATCGCAATTTTGAGCCGCGCCACTCCCAAGCGCGACTATTACTGCCAATCGCGGCGCGGCAATCGCCTGTTCGAACTCGGGCTGGGCGAGGTCGCGCTCGTCTTCACTGCGGCATCGTCGAAGACCGATCAGCTCCGCATCGGCGAACTGGCCGCCGAGCATGGGACACAGGCCTTCGCCGCCCATTGGCTGCGGCATCGCGGTCTCGACTGGGCCGCCAGCCTGCTGCCTGATCCCGCTCCGCTGACAGCATCCATCCCGGGCGACGAGCTTCTGCTCCCGCTCGGTTCCGAGGAGTCCCCCGCATGAAGACCTCTTTCCTTCGCCGCGCCCTGGTGGCGACGGCGTTTGTCACCAGCCTCACCACCAGCACGATGATCGCTGGTCCCGCCCACGCCCAGTTCGGTTTCGGCGGGATCGTCTATGATCCGACCAACTATGCCTCGAACGTGCTCCAGGCGGCCCGCGCGCTGCAACAGATCAACAACCAGATCACCCAGATCCAGAACCAGGCGACCAGCCTCATCAACGAGGCGAAGAACCTCGCCAGCCTGCCGGTCTCGACCCTCTCCACCTTGCAGAGCCAGGTCGATCAGACCCGCCAGCTCCTGAGCGAGGCCCAGCGCATCGCCTATGATGTGCAAAGCATCCAGCAGGCGTTCGATGGCCGCTACAAGGGCAGCGCGCTGACCGGAGACCATGCGCAGATGGTCGCCAATGCCAATGCGCGCTGGGAGGACAGCGTCGGCGCGCTCGAAGATGCGCTGCGCGTCCAGGCCGGCGTCGTCGGCAATCTCGCCGGCACGCGCGGCTCGATCGACACTCTGGTCGGCGCCAGCCAGTCGGCAAGCGGCGCCCTTCAGGCGACCCAGGCGGGCAATCAACTTCTCGCGCTTCAGTCGCAGCAACTCGCCGATCTCACCGCGGCGCTCGCGGCGCAGGGCCGGGCGCAGGCGCTCGATGCCGCCCGCGCGGCAGCGATCGAGGCGGAAGGGCGCGAACGGTTCCGCCGTTTCCGGGGCCAGAACTGAGATGAGCCGCACGGCGAAGATCGCGGCGGCCGGCGCGCTGGGCGGCCTGCTCATGACGCTCACCGTCGCGATGACGATGCGCGAAGAGCGCCGCGTCGAGACGATCATCGTCCCGGCCAACCAAAGCGTCACCGATCCGCTGGCAGATGATCTTCGCCGCTGCCGCACGCTCACCATGCCTGACAGCGGCTGCGAGGCGGCATGGGAGGAACGGCGCCGCCGCTTCTACGCCAGGGAGGAACAGCCGTGAACGATACGGGCGTCATCGACACATTTCTGGGTGTCTTCACCACCTATATCGACAGCGGCTTCGGCCTGCTGGGCGGCGAGGTCGCCTTCCTCTCCTCGGCCCTGATCGTCATCGACGTGACCATTGCGGCGCTGTTCTGGGCCTGGGGCGCTGACGAGGATCTGCTCCAGCGGCTCGTGAAGAAGACCCTCTATATCGGCGTCTTCGCCTATATCATCGGCAACTTCTCTTCACTGGCCACCATATTGTTCGACAGCTTCGCCGGGCTCGGTCTCAAGGCATCGGGCGGCGCCATGGCGCTCGCCGATTTCATGAAGCCCGGAACCGTTGCCGCCACCGGCCTCGATGCCGGCGCGCCGCTGCTCGATGCGACCGAGGATCTGGTCGGACCGGTCGGCCTGTTCACCAACTTCCCCGAGATCATGATCCTGCTGGTCGCCTGGCTGATCGTCGTGCTGGCTTTCTTCGTGCTTGCCATCCAGGTCTTCGTCACCATCATCGAGTTCAAGCTGGTGACGCTCGCCGGCTTCGTGCTGCTGCCGTTCGCCTTTTTCAACCGCACCGCCTTCATGGCCGAGAAGGTGCTGGGGCATGTGATCTCGTCCGGCATCAAGGTGCTGGTCCTCGCCGTCATCACCGGCATCGGCACGACCCTGTTCAGCCAGTTCATCGGCGCCAGCCTTGGCGCTGAACCCGATATCGAACAGGTCATGGCGATCGCGCTCGCCGCACTGACCATGCTTGGGCTCGGCATTTTCGGTCCCGGCATCGCCAATGGCATCGTTTCTGGTGGTCCCCAGCTTGGCGCAGGGGCTGCTGCCGGAACGGCGCTGCTTGCCGGCGCCTCGCTGGCGGGCGGTGCGGCCGGCGCGAAGCTCGCCGCCGGAGCTGCCGGCTCTGCAGCCGCTGCCGGAGGCCGGATGGGCGCCGCCGCGGCGCGCGGCGGCGCCCGCGCTGCCGGGTCGAGTGCCGCGGCCTACAGTATGGGCTCGTTCGGCAAGACCGGCGCCAGCGCCGTTGCCGGAGGCATGGCCGCTGCCGGGCAGAATGCGCTTGGCGCGGCCAGCAAGGCGGCGACGTCGCCCTTGCGCAAGATGGCAGGCAAGGCGGGACAGGCACTCAAGTCGAACTTTCACGGCGGCGCCCGGTCGGCCTTCGGGGTCGAGCCGGAAGGCGCGACCGGCGCAACCGCCGCTTCCGCGCAATCGGCAGCGGGCGCCACAGCGCCCGTCAGTGGTCCGCCTGCCTGGTCCAAGACCATGAAGCATCGCCAGGCCATGACGCAGGACGCCACCATGGCGACCCACACGCTCAAGGGCGGCGACAGCCATGGCGGCGCCAGCGGTCCCGACGTCTCCGACAAGAGCTGAATTCTCGAAAGGACGAACCCATGTTTCGACGACCATCCATCCGCTATGGGCAAGCGCCTGAGCCGGTCACGCCTTATCAGCGCGCCGCCCAGGTCTGGGACGATCGCATCGGCTCGGCACGCGTGGCCGCGAAGAACTGGCGGCTCGCCTTCTTCGGTTGCCTCGCCCTGTCGGGCGGCCTCTCCGCCGGTCTCGTCTGGCAGTCGGCGCGCGGACACATCACACCCTGGGTGGTCGAGGTCGACAAGCTGGGCGAAGCCAGGGCGGTCGCGCCTGCCGATGCCGACTACCGCCCGAGCGATCCGCAGATCGCTTTCCACCTTGCCCGATTCATCGAGAATGTGCGCTCGATCCCGGCCGATCCCATCGTGCTGCGCGAGAACTGGCTGCGCGCCTATGACTTCGCCACCGACAAGGGCGGCCTCGCGCTCAACGACTATGCGCGGAACAATGATCCCTTCGCGCAGGTCGGCAAGGTGCAGGTCGCGGTCGATGTGTCGAGCGTGATCCGGGCCTCGAACGACAGCTTCCGCCTGTCCTGGACCGAGCGCCGCTATCAGGACGGCGCGCTGGCCGAAACCTCGCGCTGGTCGGCCATTCTGACCGTCACCGTCCAAACGCCGCGCACGCCCGACGCTCTGCGCAAGAATCCGCTGGGCGTGTTCGTCAATGCCCTCAACTGGTCGAAGGAACTGGCCCAATGATCCGTATATCCCGTTCGAGGGCAGTTTCCGCCTTGCTCGTCTCCAGTGCGGCGCTCGGTGCCTGCACGACGACCGCCGCCAGGCCGCCAGCCAGCATTTCGGCTACGCCCCGCGAAGTGGCCGCAACGCCCATGACGGCTCCCGATCCCGTCGTGCAGGTGGTAGCTATCCCGCAGCCGCTTCCGCTTCCCGGCCAGTTGAAGCCTTTGGCGAGCGGAGCGCCCACAGCGATCCTCGAGCCAGCCGATCCTCGCCGCCGTGTCGGTGCGGCCAATGCGGCCGCGCGCATCGAGCCGACCCGCGATGGTTATCTCAATGCGATCCAGCAATATCCTTGGGAAGACGGCGCCCTCTACCAGGTCTATGCAGCCCCTGGACAGGTGACAGACATCGCTCTGCAGGAAGGCGAGCAGCTCGTGGGGCCAGGTCCGGTCGCGGCTGGCGATACAGTGCGCTGGGTGATCGGTGACACCATCAGCGGCGTCGGGGCTTCGGCCCGCGTCCATCTCCTCGTGAAGCCCACCCGGCCCGATATTTCCACGAATCTCGTCATCAACACCGACCGGCGTACCTATCACGTAGAGCTGCGCGCGACGTCTGCGAGTTGGATGGCCTCGGTGTCGTGGACCTATCCGCAGGATCAGCTGATTGCGCTCCGCGCCGCAGCGGCCGAACAGGAGCGGCGCGCTCCCCTCGCGTCTGGCGTCGACATCGCCGCACTCGAATTTCGCTATCGCATCAGCGGTGACCGGCCCGACTGGCGTCCGCTCCGCGCGTTCGATGATGGGCGTCAATTGTTCATCGAGTTTGCCGAGGGTATCGAACGCACAGACATGCCGCCCTTGTTCGTCATCGGGGGCACGGGGGCGACCGAGCTGGTCAACTATCGCGTGGCCGGTCGCTACATGATCGTCGATCGGCTCTTTACCCGCGCCGAATTGCGGCTGGCGACCGGCAAGCGCGAAGCGCGCGTCAGCATCGAGCGTGAGGACGCGCGCCGGAACGGCAGGTCATGAGCAAGCCGGTAGAAGACGCGGCTGAAGCGGCCCGGATTTCGCCGAAAGGCGAGGCCAGTGCTCAGGAAGCCGCAGATGGACAGGCTGTCGAGGCGGTGCCGCCCGGCCCGCCCTATGATGGAGGCGCCTTTCGGCTACGGGGCGATCCGCCCCGCGTCATGCGCCTGTCGCGGAAAGCGCTGGCGTCGATCGGTGCGGTCGCCTGCCTCGGCATCGGCGGCGCATTGGTCTATGCGCTTTTACCCGCGCGTCATCGGGAGGTGCCCAATCTCGTCGAAACCGAATCCCGCAACCGGCCGGAGAGCGTGACTGCCGCCCCAGCCACCTACGACAAGGTCGCCAAACTCGGCCAGCCGCTTCCCGGCGACCTCGGACGCGCTATCCTTTCCGCCCAGCAAAATGGTCAGCCTGTTCCGGTACCGCCCATGGGCACAGCGGCGCATCAGCCGACAGATCCGCAGATCACGCAAGCGGAACAGGCGCGCCAGCGCCTCATGCAGGAACGCGACACCGCGCGCACCAGTCGACTGTTCCTTGGAGAAGCGACCGGCGGCGCTCGGGGTTCGGCATCGACTGCCGAGTCAACGCGGCGGAGTCCGGCTGTGGGCATGGCGGCAGGTGCTGCGGCTGTTCCTTCCGGCAGAAAGGGGTTCATGACGGTCGCCGTGGATCGTCAGACGGTCAGCAATGAGCGGATCACGCCGCTGGCATCCCCGAATATCGTACAGGCGGGCAGCGTCATTCCGGCGGCTCTGATTACCGGCATTCAATCGGATCTTCCCGGCCAGATCACTGCCCAGGTGACGCAGAATGTCTATGACAGTCCGACAGGACGGATTCTCCTGATCCCGCAAGGGTCTCGCCTGATCGGGGGATATGACAGCGAGGTCTCCGCTGGACAGAGCCGGGTTCTGCTTGCCTGGGATCGGCTCATCCTGCCCGGCGGCCGCTCCATCTTGCTCGATCGCCAGCCAGGCAGCGATGCGGCCGGCATGGCCGGTATCCGGGACAGTGTGAATTATCATTGGGGCAACATGCTCAAGGCTGCTTTGATCTCGACGCTGCTGGGCGTAGGGACGGAGCTGGCGGCCGATAATGACGATGATCTCGTGCAGGCGCTGCGATATGGCACGCAGGATACGATCAACCAGACCGGCCGCCAGGTTGTGCAACGCCAGATCAATGTCCCGCCTACGCTGACGGTACGGCCCGGACATGTGCTTCGCGTCATTGTTACGCGCGATTTGATCCTGGAAGCGGTGACGCAGGGAGGCACGCCATGAGCAAGCTGCGTCTCGGGCCGATCGTCGAGGATAAGCCGGTGAAGCTCACCATTGAACTGCCTGGAGCGCTTTATCGCGACCTTTCCGACTATGCGAAGGCCCATGGCAAGGAGACGGGCCTCAATGAGCCGCTCCCGCCCGAACGCCTCATCGCGCCCATGCTGGAGCGATTCATGGCGAGCGACAGAGGGTTTGTACGGCCGCGCCGGTCGCGATGAGGATAGCCATGATATCGGAGACGATTGAACTTGCTATCTCATTGCGAACACGAAATTATGATCGACCGCTGCTTGGCGGGGCGAACGACCGGGTTCCGGCGAGTATGTACAGGCTTAAGCTAAAGTCGCCGGTGCTCGCTCCCAACGCGTGTTACTCACCGCTCGGTCGTTCGTTTCGAGCCTCGAAGGGTAAATCTTAAAATAACGACGGACACGATTATAATTTGATTATAAAATGGCGTCGCGAGTTCGTTCGTGAAACCTTCCGAAACGCGACACAAAATGTCGCCCTTTGGAAGGAGAAAGAACTGTGGATCACTATGATGACAATGAGGACGTGGTCGATCTCGGCGACGTCATCGAACTCACCCGCGGAAATTCACTTGACGGCGGCGACGACAACGCCGGCGTGATGCGCAAGCCTATCGGCCTCAGCCCGGACGAATGATCCCGAAGCGCGCTGCGTCCTCGCAGCGCGCTTCGTATCCGCTGGAGCAAGGTCGATGTTCGCCCTAACGCCTGGTTTGCACGCGTGTATCGTGGGAGAATCGCCTGTTCTCCTGAATGAAGCTAGTGGTCGCTACATGTTGTTGCGTGGGCAAACAGCACGGAATCTTCACGCATTCCTAAGTGGTGCTTCCAATGAGGAGGAAAATGTCGCGCTGCTCGCGAGCGGATTGATTGTAAGGAGCACTCATCCTTCTGTTCAACCGCCAGAGGTGCCGAAGCCGGTTTCAACTTATCTGAACGCCGAGGGCGCCCGCTGTTCAACAACCATGCTCATTAGGGCACTTGCGGCGCTGCGATGTGCACGTCGTTTCATAAGGCGCCATCCGCTGCGAGACATCCTCGCCCACCAGAGGGCTATCCATGGCAATCGAGATTGTGCGGATAACTCCGCAGTGGCGCTTGAGGGCACTATTGCCGCGACCTTCCACGTGATCCAGCGCATCCTGCCTTCAACCACCCAATGCTTTCCGCGCAGCATCGCGATCGCCGCCTTGCTTCGCAATTTCGGCTGCAATCCAACCCTGGTCATCGGCGTTCAGCTCCCGATTTCAGCGCATTGCTGGGTGCAGTGCGACGATCGGGTAATAGGCGACACTTTGGATCGTGTGACAGCATTCCAGCCGATATGGGCGACGTGAACGCCGTTCGGTACATTGCGCGCATTGACGATGAGGGGCCAGGAAATGCCTCATCGCCACCAGACGTCCAAAGTGAACTGCCGCTTGCCTTCAATGCCGGCAATTTGCGGATATGGGCTTCCCACCCCGTCATTCCCATCGGCCCTCATGGGGTCATTATCGGACATTTCTTCACTCGATCCATGCCCAGTCGCCATGTGAAGGCTCTCTCCCCCCCTCAGGTGCAACGGATTCTGGCGACTGAGGGAGAAAGTATCTTTGATGACTTCTGGGGCGGGTATGTCGTCTTCCTTCGCCCCTCAGCCTCTCAATGCGTGGTTCTGCGTGATCCGTCCGGCGCGCTTCCTGCGTACTGGCGAAAATGGGACGGAGCCGTGTGGCTTGCACCAGAAATCGGAGCCTATCCCTTCCGGCGTCGTGATGGGCTGCGCGTTGATGTGGAAGCACTCACCGTCCATCTGTGGAATGTTCATCACTCCGGGACACGCACTTGCCTCATCGGCGTATCGGAACTTCTGCCCGGACACGAACTGCGCTTGCGGCCGCATATGCGCTCAACGCGGATGATCTGGTCGCCCTGGTCTCACGTGCCGTTGCCGGCTCACTATCGCCTGCCCGATCCAGCAGATCTGCGCCATGTCGTAATAGAC
>NZ_JAKUJY010000035.1 GCF_022664535.1 Sphingobium trunci
CAGCCTGTAGACGGGCGCATTCACCCCCTCGAACGGATCACCGGATTCTCTCATATCGGACACGGCATGAGCGGCACGGGGCCTTGCTGCCCGATAAACCGGCCTGTGAACCACGGCCCTGGCGCTTGGCCCCCTGAGGGCATTACCCGCACTGTCGAAGCTCCGGGAGATCGCCGCTCCCAATGAGTTCGCGCCAGAATGCGCAGCCCCCGAACCGCCCAGAATAGCTGCCGTTTCGGCTGCATCCTGTGCTGCAGTTCCGTGAGATATCCCAATCGAAAGAACTGTTGCCAAGGCTGCCAGGAATGCGCGCTTTGCCATGTGATTCCCCTCGCGGTCAGCATGACGGGAGGCGTTCTGTTTACCATAGGCGCCTGTACCGAGACAACTGCCTGTCTCGACAGACCGTTCAAGCGGCCCTTCGCCCATCACATTTCAGAACCCTGCACGGCGGGGTAGCAACTCCGCGCAATCGCCAGGATCGAAATCACGCTCGCGATCATCGCCTTGCAAAACGGCACTCTTTTGCCAGACGGCGGCCGCTGTCCCAGGCAGGCCTGTAAATCGCCATACCCTTGCGCAGTTGCTCGCAGGACATGTTAAGTCCGCCAGCATAGATGATGGCCACCGTCCGCCCCGAGGTGTCCCGCGCCACCGGCACGATGGTGATCGGATCGCGCAACGCATGTTTGAGGCTCTCCTTGCTCTGCCGTGGATCGACGGGCACGCAAGTTCCGCGCTTGCGGCAAGCCGCTTTGATATCCGGCGCCTCGATGCCCAGCAGGCGAATATGCTCCCCATTCACCCGCAAGGTGCCGCCGTCCAGGACCGTCAGGGCCGATGCCCAGAGCAAGGTGCCGATCATTCGGGCCGCATCGCAATGACAAGGGCAGCTTCCATGATAAACTCTCCCTCCTCCCTTACGCCTTCATGACGTCAGCACAGCAACGCCACCTTACATATTGATTTTGCCGATGGCACAAAAAGAACGCCCGCTATGGCGATTTTATTCCGGCATGTCCCAAATAAGGGCAGTGGCGATACAATCCCGATGCTGCGGGCGGTCGGGGCTGGCAGGTGGAACCACTATTGCCGAGAGACGTTCGGCATGAACGATATTGCATTCACCAAAATGAATAGCCTCTGAGTGGTCCCCCTACATCAATTCACGGCTTCGCGGACTATAACAAAGCGATATTCGCCCCGCGTCGCGACAACAGGCCGCATATTATTCTTGGACAAACATTCGGAATGGATAGCCATCATCCTTTTGCTCAAATTACCAGGTTGCGTAAGCTGAACTAAATTCGGTGGATAAATCAATATCATGCGGAAGCGGGGTCAACGGCGCATGATTTATTGGGAGGAGCGATCGATGCATCTGGCATGGGCTTTTTTCCTGTCCGCGATCCTGTCTGCCGGGATCAGTCTCATCCCCGCAGCAGCCCAGGTGTACGACCAGGAGGTGATCGATCCGTCCCTGACGCTCCCTGATCCCCGCCCCATCGCACTGATGGAATCGCCTTTCGACCTCGGCACGATCGCTGCATCCCGGCAGGAGGAGACCGCTCCCATCCAGGGGCCGAGCGAAATCGGCATCCCACTCCCGCAAGAACCGGGACAGGACGCACGCTATCGATCGCTCGGCGGCCGCATCGGTGCAGCCAAATGGGAAAGCATCGGTCTCTTCGCCTATATCACTGCGACACAGGCCTATTGGACCCGCAAGACCACTCATTTCCATTTCAAGGACGAGGGCTGGTTTGGCAAGAACACCCATAATCTGGGCATCGACAAGCTGACCCATGCCTTCAACACCTATCTGCTGACGGAATTTCTGGGCGCCCGGATTGCGCGCAAGAGCGGCGACCGGGCACGTGCCGCAGCGCCCGCGGCCCTGCTTTCCACGGGCCTGATGCTCTATGGCGAAATATGGGACGCGCATAAGGAAGATAGCGGATTTTCGGTGCAGGACGTCATTTTCAACAGCAGCGGCGCGCTCTTTTCGGTGTTGCGCCACACCGTACCGGGCCTGGAGGAAAAGCTGGATTTCCGTTTGCTGATGATGCCCAATTCGGACGTCTATACCTTCAAAGGCAAGCGCCATTATGAGCAGCAGCGCTTCCTGCTGTCACTCGAACTGGCGGGGTTCAGGCAATTGCGCGCCAGTCCCCTGCGGTTCGTCGAACTGCAGACCGGCTATCGCGGCAAGGATTTCACCAATGCCGATCGCGCCGCCGGTATCATACCCAGGCGCGACATCTTCTTCGGCGTCGGCCTCAACATCAAGGAGCTCTTCTTCAGGAACAGCCGCTCGCGGCTGGGCCGTGCCATCGGCAGCGGCCTCAACTACTTCCAGCTACCCTACACGGCGGTCTATGATTATTGACCGTCCGGGCGAAGCTGGAAGAGCGAAGGAAAGGGTTGCGCGGCACCCTTCACCATGACCGCTCTTCCAGACTCCGCGAGCGCGCCTGCACCGCCAAGGGGGGAAAGCGGCGTTCAGCGCGACGCAATCAGAACAGGCCTGTCTCCGGCCGCCTGCGCCATGGCCTGCGCGTGATGGACGGTACGCAACCGGCTCATCATATCGTCCCTGTCCCAGGCATCATTGGCCACGACGACCCAGGCTTCAAACCGGGAATGGGGGGAGATTTGCTGGGGCAGCGGAGTCAATGCCCCCATGGCCTTCACGGCGCGCAGCGAAATCCGGTCGATCGCGCGCGAGGATGAGGGTTCGGCGAGCGCGACCGCGTCCGGCTTGCCCTGATCGTTCAGGCGGAACAGCACGCGGGCATAGCCGGTCGCCGCATGGTCGCTCGCCAGATTGGCGGACCGCTGGATGGAACGAGTCAGCCGGTTGGCTGCCTTGTCCGACCATCTTTCATAGCTGACCTGACTTTCGGGTGACGCAACGACGGTCAGCTGATCGCCGGGCTGTTTGGCATGAACCCCTGTCGAAACGAGCAGGGACAAGCAAAGCACCAAGGGCTTGGCATGCATGGGAGCCTCCTCTGCCAACATATCGATTATCATTGGAAGCCGCTGCGGCGGCGTCTTGCCGGTCGAAAACGGTGCAAAGCTATATAATATAAAATGCGGATATTGAGTAATGAATATAGCTTAACAATCTCATCGACATAAGAATTATTTCAAACCGGGGCCAAAAACAGGCTTTCGACATGATGCTTGGACTAACTGGCAGCAGCTTCGGGCAAACCGTCCTTTTAGATGGCTTTTGCTGTCCCGGAGCGCTGGTCGCTGGCGAAGCGACTCATCGCCCGGCCGGCCGGAAAAGCCGGGCCTTTTCGATTATCCCGCCGCGATGCTGAGGCCGATCGCTTCGGCCACCTTGATCCCGTCGATGGCAGCGGAAAGAATTCCACCCGCATAGCCCGCACCTTCGCCTGCCGGATAAAGGCCCGCGACATTCAGGCTTTGAAAATCCTTGCCCCGCGTGATGCGGATCGGGGAGGAGGTCCGGGTTTCGACGCCGGTCATCACGACATCGGGATGGTCGTAATGGGCGATCTGCCGTCCGAAGACCGGGATCGCCTCGCGGAACGCCTCCAGCACGAATGCGGGCAGGCAGCGCGACAGGTCGGTCATGGTGACGCCCGGCTTGTAGGAAGGGATGACCTCGCCCAACTCCGTGGACGCCCGCCCGGCGAGGAAATCCCCGACCTTCTGCCCCGGCGCATGATAATTGCCGCCACCCGCGACGAACGCCATCGACTCCCAATGGCGCTGCAACGCGATCCCCGCCAGCGGCCCATCCGGATAGTCCCGCTCCGGGTCGATGCCCACGACCAGGCCCGAATTGGCGTTGAACTCGGCGCGCGAATATTGGCTCATGCCGTTGGTGACGACCCGTCCCTCTTCCGACGTCGCCGCGACGACGCGCCCGCCGGGACACATGCAGAAGCTGTAGACGGTGCGCTGATTGGCGCAATGATGGGCCAGGCTGTAGGAGGCCGCGCCCAGCACCGGATGGCCCGCGCAGTTGCCATACCGCGCCCGGTCGACCCAGCTTTGCGGGTGCTCGATCCGCACGCCGATGGAAAAGGGCTTGGCCTCGATATGCACGCCGCGCCGGTGGAGCATCTCGAAGGTCGGGCGGGCGCTGTGGCCCACGGCCAGCACGACATGGTCCGTTTCGATGAAGCCGCCATCCGCCAGATGCAGCCCGCGCAGCCTGTGCATGCCGTCGGCCCGCCGCTCCAGTTCCAGTTCATCGACACGGTGCTGCCAGCGATATTCGCCGCCCAGCCCCTCGATCTGCCGGCGCATCGATTCCACCATGGAAACGAGGCGGAAGGTGCCGATATGCGGATGCGCTTCGGTCAGGATATCGCCGGGCGCGCCCGCCGCGACGAATTCCTCCAGCACCTTGCGACCCAGAAAGCGGGGGTCCTTGACCCGGCAATAAAGCTTGCCGTCGGAAAAGGTCCCCGCCCCGCCCTCGCCGAACTGCACATTGCTGTCGGGGTTGAGTTCCGAACGGCGCCACAGGCCCCAGGTATCCTTGGTCCGTTCCCGCACGACCTTGCCACGGTCGAGGATGATCGGGCGGAAGCCCATCTGCGCCAGGATCAGCCCGGCGAACAGCCCGCACGGCCCCGCGCCGATCACCACCGGCCGCTTGCCCGACCAGTCCTGCGCCGCCCTGGTCACGAACCTGTAGTCCGTGTCCGGGCGCGGGCGGACATCATGGTCCTTGGCGAAGCGCTCCAGCACGCCCGCCTCGTCGGTCAGTTCGACGTCGACGGTATAGACAAGCTGGATCGCATTCTTGCGCCGCGCATCATTGCCCCGGCGGACCACGGCATGGCTCAGCAATTGCTGCGGCGCGAGGCCCAGCCGCTCGCAAATGGCGACGGGCATCGCCTCGGCAGGATGGTCGAGGGGCAGCTTCAATCCGGAAAGGCGCAACATCCGCCTGCCCCTAGAACATTTTCACATCGGGTAACACCGGACGACTCGGAAACATCGTTGAGCGCAGCTAAAATGCGGCAAACAAAGGCGCCCTGAAACAGAGCCGGCTCCAGCCCCGTCACGCCCTCAGGCCGTTCGCCCCGCCATCAGGCGCCATCAGAAACGCGCACGGACGCCTCCATAAACGGCCCGCCGCTCGATCGGGTAGAAGATCGCCTGGGACGCAGGCGCGAGCCGGGAATAATCGACCACCGCGCCGATATCGCCGATCGCCCGCTCACCCGTCAGGTTGCGCGCATCGAGGAACAGCGTCACGCCCGGCCGCATCTCCACCTGCGCGCCCAGGTTGAGCGTGGCATAATCCCCGACCCGCTTCGTGTTCGCATAGTCCGCCCAGGCCCCCTGCGGCAGCCATTCGACGGCGGGCGAGATACTGAGCTTCTCCGTCCCCAGCTTCAGTTCCGCGCGATAGAAATGGCGCGGTACCACCGGCAGGCGATTGTCCCCGAACTGCGCATCGCCGCGAAAGCGGAAATCGCTATATTGATAGACCTGCCGCAGGTTCGCCCAGGGGGCCAGCAGCAGGTCCAGCCCCGCCTCGACCCCCTGATGCCGCGTCCGGCCCGCGTTGAAGGTCGCCGCCGGATACAGCCCCGCCACCACATTATATTGCAGCAATTCGCCCTTCAGGTCGGCGCGATAGAGGCTGACATCCCAATGCGCGAAGCCCAGCGTGCCGCGCGTCCCGATCTCCGCCGTCCATGCCCTTTGGGGCACAAGCGGCGTGAAGCCGGGCGCACCGCCCGCGGGCGCCTGCCCCAGTTCGATGAAGCCCGGCAGTTCCACCGACCGGCTGTAGCTGGCGTAAAATTGCATCGTCCGCGCCGGTTCGAACAGCAGCCCGAATTTCGGCGCGAAGGCGTCGAACGTCACGTCGCCACTCCGCGCCGGGGCGAAACGGTTGTCGAGCCGCCGCTCGCCATGGGTATGGATTCCCCCTGCGATCAGCCAAAGCCCCGCGACCGGCGCGACCCGCGCCTCGCCATAGCTGTTGATCGTCTGCGCCCGCGCCTTCTGGTAAGAGGTCGGCGCGCCCGGCTTGCCGTTCAGATTGACGAACTGCCGGAAATCGCCGCGCCCGAAGCGCGCCTGCGTGCCCAGCGTCAGTTCCACCGGCAGCCCGCCCAGATCGCCCGCCCAGTCCAGGCTGGCGAAGACGCCCCGATCCTCCGTCTTCTGATCCACGACCTGATAGATCGGATGATCCAGCGCCTTGGCACTATAATAGACCCCGAACGCCAGTTCCCCGCCCTCAAGCTGGACCGTGGTGCGGTTCTGCAGGCGGATCGAATCGATGTTGCGCGCCTGATCGCCGCTGAAATTGCCCTTGGCCGGATTGTTGAGAGCGTCGCTCTCGTTCAGCGCCCCCGACAGCTTCTGCCGGATGGTCTGCGCGCTGGCATAGAAGCGCGTTTCCACCCGTTCGTTCAGCTTCAGCCCGATATTGCCGTTGAAGCGCAGCGCCCGCCTTTGCCCATGGTCGCGGTCGCCGTCCGAACGATCGGCCGTCACCGCCGCCCAGGCATCGCCCCGCGCATCGCCATAGCCATAGGCCGCCTTGGCGCGCAGCGTATCGAACGCCCCGCCATCGACCCGCAGCTCCGCACCGGGAGCGCTCCGCCCGGTAGGCGTCACCGCATTGATCGCCCCGCCCAGCGTCGATCCGCCCAGCCGCAGCGCATTGCCGCCGCGATAGACCTCCAGATGCTGGAAAACCTGCGGGTCCAGCTCCTGAAAATCGCCATTGTCGTCGGCCATGTTGATCGGGATGCCGTCCTGCAACAGCGTCAGCCCGCGCATATGATAGCCGCGCGACAGCCCCGACCCGCGAATGGAAATCCGCACCTCCTGCCCGAAGCGCGGCTGGGTATAGACGCCTGGCGAGAAACTCAGCGCATCGCGCAGCGACACGGCCAGCCTGTCCTCGAAATCCCCGGCCGGCACCACATCGACGCCCCCCGGCGTGCGGGCGACCTTCGCGGCGGCTTCCTCCACCACCGGGCTGGCGGTGACGATGATAGCTGTTTGCTCGGCGGCCTCATCGGCCAGGGCGGGAGCGGAAAAGGAACAGGCAAGCGCGCACAGCGAAACGCCGCGCGAAACGGAAAGAACGGACATGATAAGGAACACCTTGCTGAAAAAAGCCAGAAACCAGCGGATTTTCAGAAGGAAGCGGGCGGCCCCGAAGAAGGCGGCGGCGGCGCGGCCAGCCGCGCGACCAGCCCGGTCTTGAGCGCGAAGGCGATCGGCCCGAAGGCCAGCTGCCAGGCAGGCAGCGGCAGATCGGCCAGCACCAGCGGCGGCACCACCGGCTGCACCGAAGCGGCGAAGGCGCAATGCTGCTGCCCCGGCATGCCGTGATCGGGCGAATCATGCCTGCCAGGCAACTTGTGCCCGTCGAACTGGCCGCGATCGACCACGACGTTGACGGCGCCCTGTCCGGTGCAGAGCGTGACCACCACGCCCCGCTCCGTCCGCACCGGCATGAAGCCCGATGGCGCGACCAACTGGATCGCCAGCACAAGCAAAGCAAGCGCGGCCAACAGGCCTCGCGCGGCTTCCGATTGTCTGATCGCCCCCACCATGGCGCCCTGCCCTAACGGCAACGGCCGATGCTGTCACTAGGACAAAGGGACCAACTTCCTTCTCACTCTCCTTGACGTAAACGTAAAGCGCCGCTACATCAGCCGCCATGGACAAGCGCACCAGCATCGCCGGAATCGAACTGCCCGATCATAGCGACCGGCAGAGCTACACTATCACCGACCTGTCGGAAGAATTCGGCGTCACCGCCCGCGCCCTGCGCTTCTACGAGGATGAGGGGCTGATCGCGCCGGAGCGGCAGGGCCTGGCCCGCATCTATTCGCGCCGCGACCGCGCCCGCCTGGCCTGGATCCTGCGCGGCAAGCGGGTCGGCTTCAGTCTGGCCGACATTCGCGAGATGATCGACCTTTACGACGCGGACGAAGGCCATGAGGAACAGCGCCGCGTCACCGTCGCCAAGTGCAAGGCGCGCATCGACCTGCTGACCCGTCAGAAGGACGATATCGACGCCGCCATCGCCGAGCTGTCGCAATTCGTGACCGCGCTCGGCCGCTAATTTTCCCTTCAGAACAAAGCTTTCGGAGAAGATCATGCCCCATTACACTGCCCCCGTCCGTGACACCCGTTTCGTGCTCGACCATGTCGTGGGGCTGGAGCGCTACACCAACCTGCCCGGCTTCGAGAATGCGACGCCGGATCTGGTGGAGGCGATCCTGACCGAAGGCGGCAAGATGGCCGCCGAAATCCTCTTCCCGCTGAACGCCGTGGGCGACAGGGAAGGCTGCACCCGTCACCCGGACGGCAGCGTGACCACGCCCACCGGCTTCAAGCAGGCGTTCGACGCCTATGTCGAGGGCGGCTGGACCACGCTCAGCGCGCCGGTCGAATTTGGCGGCCAGGGTATGCCCCGCATCATCGCGACGGCGATCAACGAATATGTGCTCTCCGCCAACCACAGCTTCGAAATGTATCACGGCCTGACGCAGGGCGCGGTCGAGGCGTTGCTGGCCAAGGGCAGCGACGATCAGAAGCGGACCTATGTCCCCAATATGGTGTCGGGCAAATGGACCGGCACGATGAACCTGACGGAACCGCATTGCGGCACCGACCTCGGCCTTATCAAGACCAGGGCCGTGCCCAATGCCGACGGCAGCTATGCGATCACCGGGACCAAGATCTTCATCTCCTCGGGCGAACATGATCTGGCGGAAAACATCATCCACCTCGTCCTGGCCAAGACCCCGGGCGCACCGGACAGCAGCAAGGGCATCTCGCTGTTCGTCGTGCCCAAGTTCCTGGTCAACGCCGACGGGTCGCTGGGCGAGCGCAACGCCCTCTCCTGCGGCTCGCTCGAACATAAGATGGGCATTCACGGCAACGCCACCTGCGTCATGAACTATGACGGCGCGACCGGCTGGCTGGTGGGCGAGGAGAATAAGGGCCTCGCCGCCATGTTCATCATGATGAACGCGGCGCGGCTGGGCGTCGGGCTCCAGGGCCTCGCCCAGGCGGAGATCGCCTATCAGAACGCCGCCGCCTATGCCCATGACCGGCGTCAGGGCCGCGCCCTCACCGGCCCCAAGGAACCGCAGGAAAAAGCCGACACGCTGTTCGTCCACCCCGACGTGCGCCGCATGCTGATGGAGGCGAAGGCGCTGACCGAGGGGCTTCGCGCGCTGATGCTCTGGGGCGCGTTGCAGGTCGACCTCGCCCATCGCGGCGCGACCGAGGAAGACCGGCAGGCGGCCGACGACCTGCTCCAGCTGCTGACCCCGGTGCTCAAGGGCTATACCACCGACAAGGGCTTCGACGTGACCGTCATGGCGCAGCAGGTGTTCGGCGGCCATGGCTACATCAACGAAAATGGCGTCGAACAATATGTGCGCGACGTCCGCATCACCCAGATCTACGAAGGCACGAACGGCGTGCAGGCGATGGACCTGGTCGGCCGCAAGCTGCCCATGAACGGCGGCCGCGCGCTCCAGGCCTTCCTCAAGATCATCGCCACCGAAGTGGCCGAAGCCAAGGGCGATGAAAAGCTGGCGAGCTTCGCCCAGGCGCTGGAAAAGGCAAGCGAACAGCTCGGTGCGGCGACCATGTGGCTGATGCAGAACGCGATGAAGAATCCGGACAATGCGGGCGCCGGGGCGGTCCATTACATGCACATATTGGGCATCGTCGCGACCGGCCTGATGTGGCTGCGCATGGCGAAGGCCGCGTCGGCGCTGCTGGCGGCGGGCGAAGGCGATGCCAAGTTCCTCGAAGCCAAGCTGGTCACCGCCCGCTTCTTCGCGGAACGCATCATGCCCGACGCGGGCGCGCTCCGCCGCAAGATCGAGGGCGGCGCGGAAAGCCTGATGGCGCTCGATCCGGACATGTTCCTGGCCGCCTGACCGGCGGACAAAGCCTCTCCCCCCTCCCGCAAGCGGGAGGGGGGCGGGCCAGCGCCGCGTCGGCACCCCACCACGCCCATTGCGCCCTCCGCGCCATGGGATCATGAAGAGGGCATGCCGCACCGACCCGCCAGAGCATGACCGCGACGCCGCCCGCCGGCCGGCTGCTGGGCCTTCCCGCCTGCATCGCGCTGGTCATGGGCAATATGATCGGATCGGGCGTGTTCCTGCTGCCCGCCAGCCTCGCGCCCTATGGCTGGGATGCGGTGGCGGGCTGGGTCTTCACCATCGGCGGATCGATGGTGCTGGCCTTCGTCATCGCCCGCCTGAGCCAGGCCATGCCCGGCGCCAATATCTCCCAGATGATCGCGCAGGGCTACGGGCCGCTGGCGGGCTTCGCGATCGGCTGGGTCTATTGGCTCGCGATCGTCATCACCAACGTCACCATCGCGGTCGCCGCCACCGCCAATCTCAGCAGCATCCTGCCGGTGCTCGCCCGGCCCGGCATCGGCGCGCTGACCTCGCTCGCCTTCCTGTGGCTGACCATCGCCATCAATGCCGCGGGCGCGCGCGCGGCGGGCGTGGCGCAACTGGCGACCACCGCCATCAAGCTGGTGCCGATCGTCCTCGTCATGGTGCTGCTCGCGATCATGCTCGCCAATGGCCGCGCCGAAATCGCCCCCTTCCCGGCGCAGGGCTTCACCAGCGCGGGCATCACCGCGTCGGCCGCGCTGACGCTCTGGGCATTGCTCGGCTTCGAATCCGCCAGCGCGGCGGCCGACAAGGTGCGCGATCCGGCCCAGACCATTCCCCGCGCCACGCTGATCGGCACGGGGGTCACGGGCCTTCTCTACCTGCTGGTCTGTTCGGGCATCGCGCTGACCCTGCCACTTGCCGAAAGCCGGACAGGATCGCCCTTCGGCGCCTTCGTCAGCCATTACTGGTCGCCCGGCCCGGCGCGTTTCGTCGCCCTGTTCGCCGCGATCAGTTGCCTCGGCGCGCTCAACGGCTGGACCTTGCTGAAGGGAGAGGTTCCGCTCGCCATGGCGCGCAGCGGCGAGCTGCCGCGCTGGTTCGCGGGCACGGACCGGCATGGCACGCCGGTGCGCGCGCTGGTCCTGTCGGGCATATTGGGAACGCTGCTGCTCGCCGCGAACAGCCTGCATGAACTGGTGTCGCTGTTCACGACGATGGCATTGCTCGCGACCTCCGCCTCGCTCTGGCTCTATGTCGGCTGCGCCCTGGCGGCGATGCGCATGCGGCTGGCCGCACCTGCCGCGCTGATCGGGCTTGGCTATGCGGTCTGGACCTTATGGGGCGCAGGCTGGATGGCGAGCGGTTCCAGCTTCCTGCTGATGGCGGGCGGCTTTCCCTTCTATGCCTGGGCGCGGCGCGAAAGGAGGGGGATCAATCCCCCCACAATTCCTTGAGCTTGCTGAAGAAGCCCGACGATTGCGGACATTCCTCGCCGGTCTCGGTCGCGCGGAAGGCCTCCAGCAGCTCGCGCTGCTTCGCCGTCAGCCGGGTCGGCGTCTCGACATCGACCTGGATCACCAGATCGCCCTGCCCGCGCCCGTTCAGCACCGGCATGCCCGCGCCACGCTGGCGGATCTGCTTGCCCGACTGGATGCCGCTCGGAATCTTGATTTCATGGCGCTTGCCGTCCAGCCCCGGCACCTCGATCACGCCGCCCAGCGCCGCCGTGGTGATGCTGACCGGCGCGCGGGCGAACAGCGTCGTCCCGTCCCGCTCGAAGATCGCATGCCGCTTCACATGCAGGAAGATATAGAGGTCGCCCGCTGGCGCACCCCGCGCCCCCGCCTCGCCCTCGCCCGACAGGCGGATGCGCGTGCCTTCGTCGACACCGGCGGGAATGTTGACGGACAGCGTCTTGGGCCTGTCCACCCGCCCCTCGCCCCGGCAGGAACGGCAGGGGCTTTCGATCACCTGGCCCGCGCCATGGCAGGCGGGGCAAGTGCGCTCGACCACGAAGAAACCCTGCTGCGCCCGCACCTGGCCATGGCCATGACAGGTGCCGCAGCTCTTGACCCCGGTACCCGGCTGCGCGCCCGATCCGTCGCAGCTTTCGCAGGCGGCCGAAACCTCGATCTGGATCTCGGTCTGCTTGCCGTGATAGGCCTCGTCCAGCGTGATTTCCATGTCGTAGCGCAGGTCCGCCCCGCGCCGCTGGGCCTGGCGCCCGCCACCGCCGCCGAAACCGGATTGGCCGAAAATCGTCTCGAAAATATCGCCCAGGTCGGAAAAGCCGCCCGCGCCGCGACCGCCAAAGCCGCCGCCAGCCCCGCCATTCTGGAACGCCGCATGGCCGAACCGGTCATAGGCCGCGCGCTTCTGCGGGTCCTTCAGGCATTCATAGGCTTCGGAAACGGCCTTGAACTTGGCCTCGCTGTCGGTGCAGCCCCCGGTCTTGTCCGGGTGATATTTCATCGCCAGCTTGCGATAGGCGCTCTTGATCGTGGCGGCATCGGCCGTGCGCTCGACCTCGAGCAATTCATAATAGTCGATTTCGGTGCTCATCTCGCCCCCGGCGTCCCTGCCCCGTCAGACCCATGAAAGCCATGACGGGGCAAGCACATCAGCTTCACGCCTTGTTGTCGTCCACTTCCGAGAATTCGGCATCGACGACATCATCGTCTGCCTTGGGAGCATCCGCACCCGGAGCCGCCGCAGCGGCCTGCTCCTTCTCATAGATGGCCTGGCCCAGCTTCATGGCGACCGTCGCCAGTTCCTGCGCCTTCGCCTTCATCGCCTCGGCATCGCCGCCCTCGACCGCCGACTTGGTGGCGGCGATCGCGGTCTCGATCTCCGACTTGAGCGAAGCGTCCACCTTGTCGCCATGCTCGGAAAGCTGCTGCTCGGTGGTGTGGATCAGGCTCTCGGCATTGTTCTTCGCCTCGGCCGATTCGCGCTTCTTCTTGTCCTCTTCGGCGAAACGCTCGGCATCCTTGACCATCTGGTCGATGTCGGCGTCGGACAGGCCGCCCGAAGCCTGGATGCGGATCTGCTGCTCCTTGCCGGTGCCCTTGTCCTTGGCATGGACGTTGACCAGACCGTTGGCGTCGATGTCGAACGTCACCTCGATCTGCGGCACGCCGCGCGGCGCGGGCGGGATGCCGACCAGATCGAACTGCCCGAGCAGCTTGTTGTCCGCCGCCATTTCACGCTCGCCCTGGAACACGCGGATCGTCACCGCCTGCTGATTGTCGTCGGCGGTCGAATAGACCTGGCTCTTCTTGGCGGGGATGGTGGTGTTGCGGTCGATCATGCGGGTGAACACGCCGCCCAGCGTCTCGATGCCCAGCGACAGCGGCGTCACGTCGAGCAGCAGCACGTCCTTGACGTCGCCCTGCAGCACGCCCGCCTGGATGGCGGCGCCCATGGCGACGACCTCGTCCGGGTTCACGCCGGTATGCGGTTCCTTGCCGAAAAACTCCTTCACCGCCTCGCGCACCTTGGGCATGCGGGTCATACCGCCGACCAGCACCACTTCGCTGATCTCGCTCGCGGAAACCCCGGCGTCGGCCAGCGCCTTCTTGCACGGCTCCATCGTCCGCTTGATGAGGTCGGCCACCAGCCGCTCCAGATCGGCGCGGGTGATGGTCTTGACCAGATGCTTGGGACCATTCTGGTCAGCGGTGATGAAGGGCAGGTTGACTTCGGTCGACTGCGCCGAGGACAGTTCGATCTTCGCCTTTTCCGCCGCTTCCTTCAGGCGCTGGAGCGCCAGCTTGTCCTTGGTGAGGTCGATGCCCTCTTCCTTCTGGAAGCCCGAGGCCAGGAACTCGACCAGCTTGGCGTCGAAATCCTCGCCGCCCAGGAAGGTGTCGCCATTGGTGGACTTCACCTCGAACACGCCGTCGCCGATCTCCAGGATCGAGATGTCGAAGGTGCCGCCGCCAAGGTCGTAGACCGCGATGGTCTTGCCGTCCTGCTTTTCGAGGCCATAGGCGAGCGCAGCCGCGGTCGGCTCGTTGATGATGCGCAGCACTTCAAGGCCGGCGATCTGGCCGGCGTCCTTGGTCGCCTGACGCTGGGCGTCGTTGAAGTAAGCCGGAACGGTGATGACCGCCTGCGTGACCGTCTCGCCCAGATAGGACTCGGCGGTTTCCTTCATCTTCTGCAGGATGAAGGCGGAAATCTGCGAGGGGCTGTAGTCCTTGCCACCGGCATTGACCCATGCGTCGCCATTGGGACCCTTGGCGATGCTGTAGGGCACCAGCTCCATGTCCTTCTTGGTCATCGGATCGTCGAAGCGGCGGCCGATCAGGCGCTTCACCGCGAAGATCGTATTGTCCGGATTGGTCACGGCCTGACGCTTGGCGGGCTGGCCGATCAGGCGCTCGCCATCCTTGGTGAAGGCCACGATCGAGGGCGTGGTGCGCGCGCCTTCCGCATTTTCGATGACCTTGGGCTTGCCGCCGTCCATCACGGCGACGCAGCTGTTGGTGGTGCCCAGGTCGATACCGATTACTTTTGCCATTGTGTCCTCTTTGAACCCCAAATCATATTCAGCGGTTGACGGCCCCATACCTCACGAAAGCGCCAAGGCAAGGCCGTTTGCGCAAGGGATATAGGCGTGCTTTCGCTTGGCACAAGAAGCGGCGGCGATTAGCCTGAAGAAACGACCATAAACGGGACATATGAGGAAGCCCCTGGCCATGCGCGCATTTCTACCCCTGATCGCCCTTGCCACCCCGCTGGCGCTCGGCGCCTGCGGCGACCCCGCGCCCACCTATATCGACCAGGCCTGGATACGCCTCAGCCCCAACAAGGATACGCCCTCCGCCGGTTATTTCGTGGCGCATGGCGGCGACGCGGCCACCAGGCTGCGCGGCGTCCTGACCGACTATGCGCTCAAGGTCGAGATGCATGAGAGCATGAGCGAGGGCAGCGGCAAGGGGGCCATGATGACGATGAAGCCGCTCGACAGCGTCGACATCCCCGCCAAATCGACCGTCGCCTTCGCGCCGGGCGGCAAGCATCTGATGCTCTGGGGCGTCAACGACACGGCGATCAGCCGGGGCAAGATGACGCTGACCTTCTTGCTGGCCAATGGCGACCGGCTGCTGGTCGACGCCATCATCCAGAAGCCCGGCGCGGACGCCCCCGCTCCCAAGGCCGACGAGCATAAGGACCATTGACCAGCCGTCCGCTGACCCAGGCGGAAACCGCCCTCGCCCGATCGGTCTTCGGATCGGCCGTCGACTATGGGCGGGTGCGGCTGCATCGGGGCAAATGGTGGCCCTTTCATCCGAAAAACGTCACCATGGCGCCCGACGGCGACATCTGGTTCCACCCGGACAGTGACGCCTTCTGCGCGGATTTCTGCGCGGGGCCGCTGCATCTCCAGGGACATTTCATCCATGAGATGACCCATGTCTGGCAGGCCCAGCGCGGCGGCCGCTTCTATCTGCCGCTGATGCGCCACCCCTTCTGCCGCTATCGCTACCGGATCGTGCCGGGCCGGCCCTTCCGCCGCTATGGGCTGGAACAGCAGGCGGAGATCGTGCGCCATGCCTTCCTGCTGCGCCACGGCCAGACGATAGCGGGCAAGCCGCCGCTGCCGGTCTATGAGGCATTGCTGCCGTTCGGCACCGGTTGAGCCGCCGAAACGCCTCTTATCAGGGACATACCGACCACAACCCCCTAGGCCTCGTCCAATTCCGCCGTAAAAGTAGAGGTAAAGGGAGGATCAACCATGGATATCGACGGCAACGACACTGTGTCCGAGCGGGCGGAACTGCATTTCCTCGCCGCGCTGGTCGATGAACTGATGCGCAAGCTGCTCATCGCGGGCGTCCTGAGCCAGGCGGAGCTCAACGACATCGAACGCGCCGTGTCGCAAAGGGTCGGCCACCCGCCGCGCGCCTGGTAATCCTGTTCCGCCACGCCGTCCTGCGCTATGCTGCGGGCCGATGCGTGCGCCCCTCGCCCTTCTTCCCCTGGCGGCCTTTCTCGCCACCCCTGCCCTCGCGCGGGCGCCCGATCGCACGGGCCATTATTATCTGCGCGGCGTCATGGAGACCGGCTCCGAACTGCTGCTCCGCGCGGATGGCCGCTTCCAATGGTATCTGGTCTATGGCGCGCTCGACCTGTTCGCGGAAGGCAAATGGGCCGAAAAGGACGGCACCGTCACCCTGACCGCCGAAAGGACGAAGGACGTCCCCGAACCGGGTTTCCAGACACTCGCCCTCACTGTCAGGGACAAGGCCCTGATCCCGCCCGACGGCCAGGGCGCCTATGTCCGTCCGGAGGATGAGAAGGAATAATATCCTCCACGCCCGCGCCATGCTAATTTCGGGGCGCCCGCGCTGCGGGCCCGAGTCTTGAATGGGAGAGGATCATGACGCTCTCGATCGGCAGCAAGGCCCCCGACTTCACCGCACAGACCACGCAAGGGCCCATCCGCTTTCACGAATGGCTGGGTGACGGCTGGGGCATCCTCTTTTCGCACCCGAAGGACTTCACCCCCGTCTGCACGACGGAACTGGGCTATCTCGCCCGTCTGGCGCCGGAATTTGCCAGCCGCAACTGCAAGGTGATCGGCCTGTCGGTCGACCCGGTCGGCCATCATGACCGCTGGCTGGGCGACATCAAGGCCGCGACCGGCGGCGAAGTCACCTATCCCATCATCGGCGACAGCGATCTCAAGGTCGCGCAGGCCTATGAAATGCTCCCCGCCAGCGCCGGGGACAGCAGCGAAGGCCGCACCGCCGCCGACAATCAGACCGTGCGCACCGTCTATCTGATCGGCCCCGACAAGCTTATCAAGGCGATGTTGAGCTATCCCATGAGCAGCGGCCGCAATTTCGACGAGGTGCTGCGCCTGCTCGACAGTTGCCAGCTCACCGCCAGGCACAAGGTCGCGACGCCGGTGAACTGGAAATGGGGCGAGGATGTCATCATCGTTCCCGCCGTGTCGGACGAGGAGGCGAAGGAGCGCTTCCCCGAAGGGTGGACCAGCGTCACTCCCTATCTGCGCGTCGTCCCCCAGCCCCAGGATTAGCGGCCGATGTTCTTCGCGGCCTTCCAGGATGGCGAAGGATGCAAATCCTACATCATCGCCAACGAGGCCTGCGCCGCCGCGGCCATCATCGACCCGGCGCTGGACCTGGTCGACCGCTATCTGGGCGAGGTGGCCAGGCAGGGGCTGCGCGTCCGCTACATCATCGACACCCATACCCATGCCGATCATTTCTCCGGCGCGCGAGCGCTGCGGGAGGCGTTGCACGCGCCGATCGTCATGCACCGCCATGCCCCCGCCCCCTATGTCGACATGCATGTGGAGGACGGCCATTCGCTCCCCTTGGGCGACATGCGGATGCGCATCCTCCACACGCCCGGCCACACCCGCGATTCCATGTGCCTCCATATCGAGGATCGCGTGTTCACGGGGGACACGTTGCTGATCGGCGGCACGGGACGCAGCGACCTGCCCGGCGGCGATCCGGCGCAGCTCCATGACAGTCTGTTCCACAAGCTGCTCGAACTGCCCGACGACACGCTGGTCTTCCCCGCGCACAACTATAAGGGCCGCGAGGCGTCCACCATCGGCGCCGAGCGCTCCGGCAATCCCCGCCTCGCCAGGACCGGCCAGGGCGATTTCGTCACGCTGATGAACAGCCTCAACCTTTCCGCCCCCAGCCACCTGACCGAAGCGCTGCGCACCAACATGTCGGGCGGCAAGACCGTGCGCCAGTTGCTGGCCGAAGCGGGCGCCAGGGTGCCCTTCATGGCGATGGACGAACTGCTCCGCCGCCTTGACCTGCGGACCAATGATTTCGTGATCCTCGACGTGCGCGAAAAGGACGCCTTCGCCGCCGGCCATGTGCCGGGCGCCATCCATTTGCCGCGCGGCCAGCTCGAACTGCGCGTCAACGAAGTCCTCCCCGACCCCAGCGTGGAGGTTCTGACGGTCTGCGAACTGGGCAAGATCTCCACGCTGGCGGCGGCGACGCTGCACGAACTGGGCTTCAACCGCGCCACCGCGCTCGACGGCGGCATGGCCGCCTGGCGAGAGAGAGGAAATCCGCTGGAAGAAAGCTGACTGGCAAAATCGACCATTTTTGCCGTTCACGGACCATTTTGGCTTGCCTGGAACAGGTCGATGATTCAGCATCGTTGAATGGGTGATCGAAGTCTGACGTTCCGCCAGCATTTTAGCCGGGCAGCCCTGTATCTCGTTATTCTCATCAGTCCGATTGGAGCCCCATTGGTGGGCTTCCTAATTTCAGCTGCTTGTCCGGACGATCTGACGGTTGCTCCGGACGGGCCGTTCGCTCTGGGCTTTAGCCACTGTGGCCTCCCAAGGCCTCTTGAGCATTTCTACCAATCGGCAATCTTCCTGCCGATTGTGATGTTTGCGCGCGCGGGACTGACTTTAAGCGGATGTTTGTCACTGCTCTGGATCGTCACGGCCATCGGAATTGCGGCCTTGTTCGTCCGGCATCTGCTCCGAGCGTTATCGTATATTACCATCGAGCGCCTTTAAACGTGCAAATAGGAACGGCGGCTTTCGCGAAATTGCAGACCATCCGTTTGCCACCAGCTCAAGCCATTCCGGCATTTTTTCCTGTCCTACACACCCCCACTCACGCTAAACCGCCCCCGGCTCTTTGAAATCGAAAATCCCTCGGAAAACCGCGCTTTTACATAGTCTCCATAGTGTCACCTATGTCACCCAGATCCTATTGGACGGCGGCTTCCAGCAGACGGATCGTCCCTGCATCGGCGTCGATCTCCGCCCGGCACCCGACCGGCAGGCTGAACTGGCTGGCGATATGACCGAACAGCGCGCCCTGGAAGGACGGCACTTTCAGCGTTCCCAGATGCTGCTGCAACACCTCCGACAGCGTAAAGCCGCCATAGGAAGCCCCGCTCGGCCCGCAATCGGTGCATTGGCCGAACACCACGCCGGCGACCTTCCCCAGCACCCCGGCCAGCGAAAGCTGCGTCAGCATCCGGTCGATCCGGTAGGGCTGCTCGCTGACATCCTCGATGAACAGGATCGCGCCCTCGAAGTCCGGTACCCAGGGCGTGCCCATCAGCGTCGACAGGACGGTCAGGTTCCCGCCCAGCAGCCGTCCGCTCGCCTTTCCGCCCCGAAAGGTGCGGATGCGCCCGCTCCGCTGCACCAGCCGGTCCTCATGCCCCTCCGGATTGGCGAGCGTCGGCGTCGCCCCATCGAAAGCCACCGCGCGAAAGGCGTCCCAGGAAAAGCGGGGCCAACTGCTCGCCGCATTGGGGCCGTGGATAGTGACGAACCCCGCCCGCGCGGCAAAGGCCAGATGCAGCGCGGTGATGTCGGAAAAGCCGACCAGCAGCTTGGGATGGGCCCGGATCTTCGCAAAGTCGAGATAGGGCAGGATGCGCGCACAACCCCAGCCGCCCCGGGTCGCGAACACCGCCCGCACCTCCGGATCGGCGAACATCGCATTGACGTCCGCCGCCCGGTCCGCGTCGGTTCCCGCCAGATAGCCATAGCGCTCCACCAGATGCTTCGCGGGCTTGGGCTTCAACCCCATGGCGGCGACCGTCTCCTTGACCAGATCGAGGTCGAAGGCGTCATCGGTAAAACCCGCCGGCTCCACCAGCCCGACCGTGTCGCCGGGCCTCAGCCGGGGCGGCTTCACGATCCGGGCATCAGGTCCGGCCGGAGCCGCAGCCAGCGCTTTCGGAACCACCATCGCCGCGCCCAACGCGGCCATCAACCCCCGCCGATCCATGCTCAAAGACTGCTCCCTGCGCTCTTTTGCAAGCCACTGGAAAATGTTTTAGGGCACCGCCATGACCATGACCAGCACCGATGCCGACCCGATCCGCCTGGCCGAAAGGCTGATCGCCGCCCCGTCCATCACACCCGCGACGGGGGAGGTTTTCGCGGTCCTGGAAGCGATGCTGAAGCCGCTTGGCTTCACCGTCGACCGCTTCGTGACCGGCGAGGCGCCCGACGGCCCGGTCGAAAATCTGCTGGCATGGCGGACGACCGGCCCCGGCCCGCATTTCGCCTTTGCCGGGCACCTGGACGTGGTGCCGCCCGGCAATGGCTGGACCAGCGATCCCTTCACGCCGCAGACGCGGGGCGACCTGCTTTTCGGCCGGGGCGCGGTCGATATGAAGGGCGCCATCGCCGCCTATGTCGCCGCGCTCCACGATCTGCCCGACGACCTGCCCGGCACGATCAGCCTCATCATCACCGGCGATGAGGAAGGCGCGGCGGTCTATGGCACCCTCGCCCTGATGGACCGGATGGCCGCTCACGGCCTGCGTCCCGACCTCTGTCTGGTGGGTGAGCCGACCTCTTCCCGGCGGCTGGGCGACGTCATCAAGATCGGCCGGCGCGGTTCGGTCAACATGTGGATCAATGTGGCCGGTACCCAGGGCCATGTCGCCTATCCGCATCTGGCCGACAATCCGATCCCGCGCCTCGTCCGCATCCTCTCCGCCATCGATGCCATCGTGCTGGACGAGGGCAATGAGTGGTTCCAGGCGAGCAATATCGAAATCACCGATCTGGACGTCGGCAATCCCACCACCAACGTCATCCCCGCCTCCGCCCAGGCCCGCATCTCGATCCGCTTCAACAACGAACATGGCGGCGCCGAACTGGTCGAGCGGATCACCGCCCTTGCGGCCAGGGAAGGCGGCACGGTGGAAGCCCGGATCAGCGGCGAACCCTTCCTGACAGAGCCGGGCATGCTGTCGGATCTGGTCGCTGGCGCGATCCGGGAGGTCACAGGGGTGGAGGCGGAGCTGTCCACGACCGGCGGCACTTCGGACGCGCGCTTCCTTTCGCGGCTGTGCCCGGTGGTGGAATTCGGCCTGAACAACGCAACCATGCACAAGCTGGACGAAGCCGTCGCACTGGCCGATCTGCGCGATCTTGCGAAAATCTACCGCCTGGTCACGCAGCGCGCCTTGCAGGGCTGAGGGGTCAGACCGACCGGCGCTCCGGCAGCGCCGCCGGCAGGGCAAAGCGGGCGAGATAGTCCGCCTCGCCCGTTGGCCGCGCCAGATGATAGCCCTGGAACAGCGTGCAGCCGATCACCCGCAGCATCTCCATCTGCGCTTCGGTTTCCACGCCCTCGACCACGACCTCCATGCCCAGCCCCTGAATCAGCCCGACGACCGCACTGCAAATCGTCCGGGCCTCGGCGGAAACGGCAATATCGCGCACCAGGCTGCGGTCGATCTTCACCCGATCGACCGGCAGGTCGCGCAAGCGCGACAGGTTGGAATAGCCTGTCCCGAAATCATCGATGGCGACCCGAACCCCGTCCCGCTGCAAGGCACGAAGCTGATCGCGCGTCCGGGTCTTCATCTCCATCGCCAGCGATTCGCTGATTTCCAGCTCCAGCATGGCGGCCGGCGCCCGATGCGCGTCCATGGCATGGCGCAGCCGCATGAAGAAATCCGCCTGACCCAGTTCGCGGGGAGAAATATTGATGGCGATACGTTGCCCGACACCCGCCTGCGCCCAGCGCGCCGCCGTTTCGCAGACCCGGCCCATTACCCAATCGCCCAGCGCCACGATCGCGCCGCTTTCCTCCGCCACCGGGACGAAGGAACCGGGCATGACCAGATCCCGTTCCGGATGCGCCCATCGCACCAGCGCTTCGGCGGTGACGGCCCGCCCGCTCCCGACTTCGATCTGCGGCTGGAACTCCAGCAGAAATTCATCGCGTTGCAGGCCAAGCAGCAGATCGCGCTCCAGTTCCGCCCGATCCGCCGCCTCCAGCGCCAGTTCGGCCGTGAACATCTCCGCCCGGTTCCGGCCCTGATGCTTGGCATGGTACATCGCTATGTCAGCCGAGCGGAGCAGAGCGGGCAGGGTATCGCCATGCTCCGGATAACAGGCGATGCCGATCGAAGCGCCCAGATCGACATGACGGCTGCCCAGGTCGAAGCGTTCGCCCAGCGCGAACTGGATCGCGCGCGCAACCCGGCTGGCGGCTTCCACATCGGTCAGGGTGGGCACGAACAGCGTGAACTCATCCCCCGCCAACCGGCCGATCAGGGCGTCGCCGAAGCCTGCGCTCGCCTGCGCCATCGCCACTTCACGCAAGCGGCCCGCCACACGCGCCAGCAACTGGTCGCCCGCCGCATGGCCCAGCGTGTCGTTGACATTCTTGAAGCCATCGAGATCGATGAAGAACAGCGCGGCCAGTCCTTCCTCTCTGCGTTCGGCCAACGTCCGTTCGACCTGGCGACAGAAGCTGGTGCGATTGGCAAGGCCCGTCACCTGGTCGAACAGAGCGAGCGCCTGCACATGGTCGAGATTGGTACGGACCTGGCTGAACAGGCTTTCCATCGCCACCGAAAGATCCGGCAATTCCTTCCCGATATCAGCAGGTACGACGGATTGCAGGTCGCCATGCGCGGCAGCCAGCAGCCGTTCGACCGCCTTGTCGATGGCGCTGGCCGTGGTGGCCACGGTCCGCCGCGCGGAAGCCCAGCTCAACGTGCCGCACAGGATTGCGATGATGAGGGACCGGCCGATGCCGTCCATATCCGTCGCCTGCTCCTGACCCAGCACGAGCGACAGGATGAACACCAGCGCCCCAGCGGCGCAGGCGAAAGCAGTGGCGCGGCTCGTCAATGTCACGCCTTGCATGTGTCTCCCTGCCTTCAGCCGGTCGGGCGTTGAACTGGAGCAGCCGGATATGAAGGACAGTGGTTAAGAAAAGGTCAGTGGAACCGGCCAAAAAGCCCTATTTTTTGCGTCGCAAAATGATGTAGAGCGCACCGTCGCCCCCATGGCGCTGATGCGCGATCCTGACGCTGGCGATACGGTCGGCATAGCTGCTGGTTTCCAGCCAGTGGCCTATTTCGCCCCGAATGGCGCCACGACGCGATTCCCCGTGGGAGGAACCGCTTTTCGGCGGCTTGCCGGTGACCACGAGCAGCACGCGCACATCGCGGAACCATGCCGCAGCCAGCGCCTGGTTAAGCCGCATATGCGCCGCCGCCAGGCTGTGCCCATGCAGATCGATGCTCATGTCCGGGACCAGATTTCCGCTACGGATTCTGCGTTCCCAACCCGAATCCAGAACGGGCGATGGCGTGCGCGCCGGCGCTGCGAACAAGGTCTGAAGGGGAGGTTTCGTTAACCCTGTTGGCCTAGGGGTCGCGACAGATGCTGCAGGCTGCGCGGCTGCCCGTACACCTGGCCGCAGCGGCTTCACCGATTTGGTGAGGGCAGTCCAGAGCGCCTGTTCTTCGGGGGAAAGAGGTCGCCGGGCCATGGCAAAAGGATCAACCTGGCGGGATCAGTTCTGGCCCAGCCGCGCGGCCGATCCGATCGGCAGCAGGACCAGCGCGCTGCCCCGGGCCGACATGCCTCCGGCAACGGCCCGCGCATTGTCACCCGCTCCCCAGAAACTGTCGAAGCGGTTGGCGCCCTTGATCGCGCCTCCGGTATCCTGCGCGATCCAGATGCCATTGGGTTCGGCGCGGTCGAGCGACAACAGCACCGGCGCGCCCAGCGGCACATATTTGGGGTCCACTGCAACGGTCGCTTCGGGCGTCACCGCCACGCCCATGGCGCCGAGCGGGCCAGCGCCGGTCAACTCGCGGAAGAAGACGAAGCTCTTATTCTCGTCCATGATCGCCCCGCCCTCTTCCGGATGAGCCCGCAGCCAGGTCATGATGTCCTGCATCGACCCGGCCTGGATCAGGCCGCGATCCTTCATCAGCTTGCCGATGCCGGTATAGTCGCGGCCGTTCTGCCCATCATAGCCGATGCGCATCACGCCGCCGTCGGGCAGCCGCAGCCGTCCGCTGCCCTGCACCTGAAGGAAGAAGAATTCGATCGGATCGGCGGCCCAGGCCAGTTCCAGCCCCTTGCCAGCCAGCGACCCATTGACGATCTGCGCCCGCTCGTCAAATGGCACGAAATTGCTGCCGTCCACCTTGCCGCGAATGGTCTTGCCCTTCAGGCTGTCGCTGAAAAGGCCGAGATTGACGTCGATCAGATTAGGCGGGCGACGGTAGATCGGCACCTCATAGCCGGGCTGGCGTGTTCGCGATCCGGCGATTTCGGGTTCATAATAGCCGGTGACGAAAGCCGTTCCCGGTCCCACCTGCACGGCTTCGAAATAGCGGGAGAAAAATTCGCTGGCCGACGCTTCCGGCCAACTGGATGCCGCCGCACAGGCGTTGTTCCAGTCCGATCCGCTGGTAAGGCCGCTCTGGTCGGCGCGCTTCATCAGCGACGGGCAGGACAGGCGGAAGGCCTGCAACGCCTTGCGGGAACGTTCGCCGGAGGGGATCAGGGTCGCGATATCGGGACCACGCGTAATTCCCACGCTGACGGCGTTGGCGGTATCGGCCGGGACGGTCGTGGAAGGCGTGACCGGCAGCGTCGGCCGGGGCGTCGCCGGGATGGGACGGGCCGCCGTTTCTTCCCCGCCGCGGGGCGGTCGCGCGGGGACCGGACCGCTCGCACCGGGCGGTATCACACCGCCCGCACAGGCAGACAGCAGCAACGCTGCGGCCAGAGTTCCCCCCGTCCGCGTTCCACCCAGGGACCGCAGGCTCATGCCGCCTCGTCGGTCTCGCTCAATTTCCAGTTGGGATCCGTGCTGCGCAGATCGCGAGTGAAGGTCCATATGTCGTTGGTGCCGACAGCATCGGTCAGCGACCCGGCGATGACCTGCCCATCCCTGTCGCGCGTCACGGCCGCGATATCAGCCTCGAAACGCAGCGAAATCTCCGCGTTGCGGCCATTGACGCTGGCATCGATGATCTGCGCCTTCTCGATCCGCACCAGACGATTGTCCAGGACATGCCCTTCAGCTTCGCGCGCGGCGATCGCCTGCTCGAAAGACGCGAGCACATCGGCATCGCAAAGCCATTCCAGTTCCTGCCGGTCGCCGCGCCAAAAGGCTTCGAGCACCATCTTGTAGGCAGCCTTCGCGCCTTCGACAAATTGGGGCACATCGAAACTGCGGTCCGTCGCGATCAGGGCGCGGACACCCGCCTCACCACCCGGCGCGATCAGGCCATCGGCCAAACGCACCGAATCGCCCGCCATTTCCGGCATCGGCCGAGGCTGAACGATCGTCACCTTGGCACGTTCCTCTGCCGGACGGGGGGCCGGCTCCTGCTCATGCCCCGTGCGCTTCCCAAGCACGGAATAGAGCCGAAGCGCCAGGAAACCGGCAATCATGGCGAGGATGACGATCACATACACGGGGGCAGGCACCCTTTGAGCTGAATCTTGAACTGTAACGCGACCAACATAGGCATGTTTCCCCGCATATTCAAATGGCCGCTTTGCGCGAGGTGCATTGCCCCGTCCTGTCGACCCTGTTAAGCGCGCGGATCGAACATCGGGCGGGCATTCCGCCCGCCAGCCAATGATAACCCAGGGAAACAAGATGGCCGAGGAAGCCGATATCATCCAGACCAGCGGCAATGGGGCCGACACCGGCCCGCAGATCGCGCTGATCAGCCAATATGTGAAGGATCTGTCGTTCGAAAACCCGAACGCACCGGCGGTCTACCAGTGGCAGGACCAGCCGCAGATCGACGTGCAGTTCAATATCGGCGCGGACAAGGTGGGCGAGGAAGTCGTCGAAGTGTCGCTGAAGGTGGAGGTCAAGGCGACCGCGCCGCAAGGCACCGCCTTCGCCGTCGAACTGGTCTACGCCGCGATCTTCGGCATGCGCAACGTGCCCGAAGACCAGATGCAGCCCTTCATGCTGGCCGAAGCGCCGCGCCTGATCTTCCCCTTCGCCCGCCGTGTGCTAGCCGACGCGATCCGCGACGGCGGCTTCCCACCGCTGCTGCTCGACCCGATCGATTTCGGCGGCCTTTATGTGCAGCAGGCGCAGGCCATGGCGCAGACCGCGGGCGAACCGGCCGGTCACGCCTGAGCTGATCGGGGTTTTAGGATATGAAACTGGTGCGAGCGCTTGGCTCGGTCGGCGGGCTGACGCTCGCCAGCCGGGTGCTCGCGCTGGTACGGGATTCGCTGGCGGCGCGCTATGTCGGCGCGGGCTTCGCGTCGGACGCCTTCAACGGCGTCGCCTTCCGGCTTCCCAACATGTTCCGCGCGCTCTTCGCCGAGGGCGCCTTTTCCGCCGCCTTCATTCCGATGTTCAACCGCAAGGCTGCGGGACCCGGCGGGATCACGGAAGGCTATCATTTCGCCGAGCGCGCTCTGGCGGTGCTGCTGCCGGTATTGGTCGTCTTCACGGCGCTGCTGATCGCGGCGGCCTGGCCGATCACCTGGGCGCTTTCAGGCGGCTTTTCCCGGCAGCATCCGACTGCGGATCAGTTCGCCTTCGCGGTGATGCTCTCGCGCATCACCCTGCCCTATCTGGCGCTCATCAGCCTTGCCTCGCTGCTGGGCGGCATATTGAATTCGCTCGACAAATTCTGGGTGAATGCAGCGGCGCCGATCTTGCTCAACGTCGCGATGATCGCGGGTCTGTGGCTGTTCCACGGCAACGAATATGAAACCGCGCGGGTACAGGCGATTTCCGTCACCGTGGGCGGCGCGCTGCAACTGCTCTGGCTGATCTGGGCCTGCCGCCGGGCGGGCGTGTCGATGAAGCTCAAGCGGCCGCGCTTCGACGCCGATGTGAAGGAATTGCTGCGGCTGATCGTCCCGGCGGCGGCGGGCGCGGGCGCGTCGCAGATCAACCTGTTGATCTCCACCGCCCTGTCGGGCTGGCTGCTCGCGTCGGGTTCCATCACCTATATCTATTATGCCGACCGGCTGAATCAGTTGCCGCTGGGGCTGATCGGCATCGGGCTTGGCACGATCCTGCTGCCGACCATATCCCGCCTGCTTTCGACCGGGCAGGAACAAGTGGCGATGGACACCCAGAATCGCGGCATCGAACTGGCGCTGTTCCTGACCCTGCCTGCCACCGTCGCCTTCATCACCGTGGCCGAACCGATCGTGCGCGGGCTGTTCCAATATGGCCGCTTCACGGTCGAGGATGCGCAGCGCTGCGGATGGGCCTTATCGGCCTTTTCCATCGGCCTGCCATCCTACGTGCTCGTGAAAGTGCTGACGCCCGGCTATTATGCGCGCGGCGACACGAAGACGCCGGTGCGCTATGCGATGCTGTCGATCCTCATCAACATCATTGGCAACTTCCTGCTGATCCCCCTGCTGGGCCGGGTGGGCATGGGCCATGTCGGACCGCCGCTGGCGACGGCACTCTCCTCGACCGTCAATGTCGCCATGCTCTATTCGACGCTGGTCAGACGCGGGCATTTCGCCGCCGACGTCCAATTGCGGCGGCGCCTGCCCCGCCTCGCGCTGGCCGCAGTCGCCATGGGCGTGGCGCTCTATGCGGGCGAGGGTCTGCTCGATCCCTGGCTGGGCGGCGTGATGCTGAAGCGCTATGTGGCGCTGGCCGTGCTTGTCGGTGTGGGCATCGCGCTGTACGGCGTGGCCTGTTTCGTGACAGGCGCCTACCGGCTGTCCGACCTCAAGGCGCTGATGCGCCGCAAAAGTGCAACCTCGTAAAGAACGGATCAAGACATGCGCGTCCTTTCCGGCATCCAGCCGACCGGCAATCTGCACCTGGGCAATTATCTGGGCGCGATCCGCAACTGGGTGCGGATGCAGGATGAGATGACCGGTGATGCGCAATGCTTCTTCTTCCTCGCCGACATGCACTCCATCACCGTGCATGAGGGACGCGAACAGCGCATCCGCAACGTCCGCGACATGGCGGCCGCGCTGGTCGCCGCCGGAATCGACCCCGATCGCTCCGTCCTCTTCAACCAGGCGCGGGTGCCCGCGCATGCGGAATTGTGCTGGCTGCTGAACGGCACCGCGCGGATCGGCTGGCTCAACCGCATGACCCAGTTCAAGGACAAGGTCGGCAAGGATCGCGAGGGCGCCTCGATCGGCCTGTTCGTCTATCCGGTGCTCCAGGCGGCGGATATCCTCGTCTACAACGCCACCCATGTGCCGGTGGGGGAGGATCAGAAGCAGCATCTGGAACTGGCGCGCGACATCGCCACCAAGTTCAACACCGATTTCGGCGTCGAACTCTTCACCCTGCCCGATCCGATCATCCCCAGGGAATCGGCGCGCATCATGTCGCTGCGCGACGGCACCGCGAAAATGTCGAAGTCCGATCCCAGCGACATGAGCCGCGTCAACCTGACCGACGATGACGATGCGATCGTGCAGAAGGTGAAGAAGGCAAAGACCGATCCCGAACCTCTGCCCGAAACGGCAGAAGGGCTGGCGGGCCGTCCGGAAGCCAACAATCTGGTCGGCATCTATGCCACGCTGTCCGGCACGACCGCCGACGCCGTCTGCGCCGAATTTGCGGGCAAGGGCTTCGGCGCGTTCAAGCCTGCGCTGGGCGAACTGCTGGTGGAAACGCTGCGCCCGATCCGCACCCGCTTCATGGAACTGCGCACGGACGACGCGGCGCTCGACGCGATCCTGGAAAAAGGCGCGGCAAAGGCGGCGGCAGCGGCTGACCCGACCTTGCGCGCGGCCTATGACGCCATGGGCCTGATGCGTTAATATCACAGCCGCCGGGAAAGGCGTAGTCTTGCCCTTCCCGGTGACGGAATAATCAAGCCCGCGCCGTCGTAGGGATGGCAGGACATGGTTTGCGCCCGTTCGCCCGTTTCGCGCGTTCAAACGATGTTCAGTTGCGTTTTGCTATGGCAGGGCGCAAGATGTTTCGCAGGCGTAGTGCCTGATACAGGACGCAGAAAAATGATCCGTTTCAACAAGATCAGCCTGATTGCAGCGCCCGCTTTGGCGCTGGTGGCGCTGTCGGGCTGCGCGACTTCCTTCAAGGCGGATGTCGCTCGTTTCCAGCAACTCCCCGCGCCTGCGGGGCAGAGTTTCACCATCGTCGCGGACGATCCGCGTCTCGCCGGTGGTCTTGAATTTTCGCATTATGCCGATCTGGTCGGACAGCGTCTGACCCAGACCGGCTATGTCGCGGCCGGCGATCCGGCGCGTGCCGACCTGATCGTTCGCGTTGCCTATGGTGTCGACAATGGCCGGGAGAAGGTACGTTCCACCGGTATTGGCGCTCCCGATCCCTTCTTCTACGGCGGTTGGGGCTGGCGCGGGCGTTGGGGCCGCCCCTGGGGTTATGGCTTCTATGATCCCTGGCTGTTTGGCCCCGGCGGCTATAACGACATCAGCAGCTATACCGTCTATACCAGCGATCTCAGCATGAAGATCGACCGCGCCGCCGACAATCGCCGCCTGTTCGAGGGCAAGGCGTCGGCGCAGTCCCTGTCGAACAAGCTGACCTATCTGGTTCCCAACCTGATCGACGCGATCTTCACGGGCTTCCCCGGCCAGAATGGCGAGAATGTGAAGATCACCCTGCCGCCTGAAAAGAAGGGCTGAAGGCAACCACGCAAAGGGCGGCTCCCAGCTTCGCCCCTTATGGCCCGGCGGTCGTGGATCGCCGGGTTTTCTTTGAAATCGTGACAGGATGATCCTGGATCAAGGAATCCGGCGGGCGGACAGGATCTTTACCGGTTGCTCGAGCATCTGGCCCTTCATCACGCCTTCGCCAGCAGTTGCGGATTTGGGTGCCACCAGAATCGCTTTCACCACATCCATGCCTTCGACGACATGGGCGAAAACGGCAAAGCCCTGATTGTCGCCCGTCGCTTCGGGATGGGCGTCCATCCCCGGCATCCTGCCCAGCACGATGAAGAAGTCGCCCGTGGCGCTGCCCGGTGCATAACGGGCCATGGAGAGTGCCCCGTCATCATGGGTCAGACCGGTCTGGGTCGTCGGCTCGTGCCTGATCGGCGGCAGAATGCGTTTCGGGTCATTCTGTGCCCCGCCCTGCACGAACCCATAGTCGACCGTACCGACGCTCCGATAGAATTGGGTACCATCCAACCGCTTCTGGTCGACATAGCGGAGGAAATTGGCGGCGGTTACCGGCGCCTTGGCGATATGCACGGCCACAAGTATGCGCCCGGCACTGGTTTCAAGCGCCACCCGCACATCAGCCGGCACGGAAGACGGCGACGGTTGGGCAACAGCAGGCGCCAAGGTGAGGAAGGCGGCGAGGAAAAGGGCGAACTGTCGGATCATGGCATCAAGCCTAGTCCAAAGCCGCGCTCCTGTCAGCTTTCGAGCTGGCGCTGGAGCGCGCGGATATCAGCATCGATGTCCGGATTGCTTTCCCGCAACTGCTCGATCGTACGGACCGCATGAATGACGGTGCTGTGATCGCGGCCGCCAAAGATTCGTCCGATTTCCGGCAGGGAGCGCGGCGTCATCTTCTTGGCCAGATACATCGCCACCTGGCGCGGGCGCGCGACAGCGCGGGCCCGGCGCTTGGAGCGCATTTCCGCCGCATCGATCTTGTAATGGGCGGCGCAAACCTTCTGGATCTCGTCCACCGTGATCCGGCGCGCATTGGCGCGGACCGCGTCCGCCAGCATGCTCTGGGCAAATTCCAGATCGATCGAACGACCGGTAAGCTGGCCATAGGCGATCAGCTTGTTGAAGGCGCCTTCCAGTTCGCGGACATTAGAGCGGATCGAACGCGCCAGAAAATCCACCACGGCGTCGGGCACGGGCGGGTCACCGGCAATCGCGCGCTTGGCTTCCAGGATCGCAAGGCGCAGGTCGAGGCCCGCCGGACGGATATCGGCCACCAGTCCTCCCGCCAGACGGGACAGGATACGCGCGTCAATGGCATCCAGCATCTGCGGCGCCCGGTCGGCGGTGACGACGATCCGGGCTCCCGCGTCGATCAGGTCGTTGATCGTGTGCAGAAACTCTTCCTGCGTCGATCCCTTGCCAGCGATGAACTGAATGTCGTCGATCAGCAGCAAACGGGCTGCCCGCAGCCGCGCCTTGAACATCATGGTCTCGTTCGCGCGCATGGCGTTCACAAATTCCATCATGAAGCGTTCGGCCGACATGTAGAGCACCGGCGCCGCAGGCGAATGGGCGGAGAAGGCCTGGGCAATGGCATGCAGCAGATGGGTCTTGCCCTGCCCGGTGCTGCCATGGATGAACAGAGGGCTGAAACGCGGCGGCTTCTCGCCGGCCATTGCCTGAGCCGCGGAAAAGGCGAGATGGTTGGTCTCGCCGGTCACGAAATCGACAAAGCTGTGGCGCGGCTGAAAATTCGACGCGGGCGCCTGGGGAAGGCTGGCTGCATCCGGAACCGGCGGCGTTTCGGCCTGCGGCAATTCCAGGACGCGCGGGCCAACCGCATTGGGCGCCCGTCGAAGCCGCACCTCTCGCACGCCCGCTCCGGCGCAGCGCCATGCCATGCGCAGCCGGTCGCCAAACTGGCCGGATACGAAATTGGCCGTGAAGTCGGAAGCGAACAGCAGATCGAGCGTCTGCGATTCGGGGCAATAGTCGCCCAGTTGCGCAGCCTTCAGCCACTGGTCGAACATGCGCACGCCGATGTCGCGACGCAGGCCGGCGCGAATGGTCGCCCAGGCAGTCTCCAGGCGCGCGTTTTGCTGCGTGTCGAGACCGCTCAAACTTCCTATCACTGCCGCAATATCCTTCATAAACAGTCGACCCCCATCAACTGCACCCCTGTAGGCAGGAGCAATTCAAGACGCAGAAAACCGTTTCGGGAAAGCCCCAGCTTCCCAAGCTTCTTGCATCATCTAACCTTCTGACGGCCGCCGGAAATTCGATTCGAATGGCGGCCAGAGGGTGAAAATAGACAGGCCTTCTTTGCCGGATCAAGGGCCGGAGACGTCAAAAATGTGAAATAAAGCCGTTGACTCAGCAAATCCGCAGAAAAGGCCACTTTCATAAATTTTCTATATATTTCAGTGATTTACGGAAATGAAGAAAAGGGAAATTCGCTCGAATCGCGGGAAATCCGGGCATTGTCAAAAATGACCGTTCCATGAACGAAACGTGAAAAGCCCGCCCCGCACGAATGCGGGGCGGGCGCTATGGCGAGCTGACGATGATCGGGCGGGCTGTTAGCCGAGCGCGCTGACGCGCTTCGTCAGGCGGCCGAACTTGCGGGCCGCGGTGTTCTTGTGCAGGACGCCGCGAGCGACGCCGCGGGCGAGTTCCGGCTGGACCGACTGGAGCGCCGTGGCCGCAGCAGCCTTGTCGCCGGCGGCGAGGGCGGTTTCGACCTTCTTCACCAGGGTGCGGATCCGGCTGATGCGGGCGCCGTTGATTTCGGCGCGGCGGGCGTTGCGGCGGATGCGCTTCTTGGCTTGCGGCGTATTGGCCATTTACTGTCCTCGGTTCTCGTCAAATCTCGTGAAAAGAGCCTGTCGGAATCGCCAACCGGCTCTCGTGAAGGTGCGCCCCATACAGGGGAAGCGGGAGAGCGTCAACTGCTGAGCACCGCGCTATTTCTGGCATTTCGGGCAGAAAAAGGTCGATCTGCCGCCATCCACCCGGCGGCGAATGAGCGCGCCGCAGGAGCATGGCTCCCCTTCCCGGCCATAGACTCGCCATTGTTTGGAGAAATAGCCCAGTTCCCCGTCGGGCCGCGCATAGTCGCGCAGGGTCGATCCCCCTGCGGCGATCGCCGCGCTCAACACCGCCCGAATCGAGTCGACCAGCAGGGCGAGTCGCGCGCGGCTGATCCTGCCCGCCGCGTGCGTGGGGGCGATGCCCGCCATGTGGAGCGCTTCGCAGACATAGATGTTGCCAAGCCCGGCGACGACGCGCTGGTCGAGCAGCGCCGCCTTGATCGAGGTCGCCTTGCCCTTGAGCGCGGCCGCCAGGCTTGCCGCATCGAAATGGGGACCGAGCGGTTCCGGACCCATGCGGGTAAAGGGGTTGTAGCTTTCCCATGCATCGCTGCGGACCAGATCGAGCGAGCCGAACCGCCGAGGATCGTTCAACGAGAGCAGCCGCCCCGCCCCGGTCTCGATCAGCAGATGGTCGTGAGCGCCGATTTCCGAAGGATCGATCCGCCAGCGGCCCGACATGCCCAGATGGAAGATCAGTGTGTCGCCGCGGTCGGTGCCGATCAGGCCATATTTGGCGCGGCGCGAAAGGGCGGTGACGGTGGCGCCGGTCAGCCGCTGGCGCAGGTCGACCGGGATCGGCCAGCGCAGATCGGCGCGCCGCGGCTCGACACGGGTGAGGACGGCGCCGTCCAGGACGGAGCGCAGGCCTGCGACAGTGGTTTCGACTTCGGGAAGTTCAGGCATCGGACGCTCGGATCAGGGTGACATAGGTGACACGACAGGGGTGATATGATGGCCATGTGGAAAACAGCATGGGGCCGCCGGTCTCCCGCAGGCTTACCCGACCGCTGTAGCGCCGATGGCCGCCTGTAGGACAGAGAAAATCGGGCGGCGGCGGCCCTGGGACATTTTAGCCCGTCTGGGGTGTTTCCTCCGGGCTTCAAAATGCTCTAGAGCGTGCCGCCATGAGTGAAACCGCTTCCTTTGGCTATCGCGATGTCGAAGCCGCCGAAAAGCAGGGGATGGTCCGCGCCGTCTTCTCCAATGTGGCGTCCAAATATGACCTGATGAACGACGCCATGTCGGCGGGCGCGCATCGGCTGTGGAAGGACCAGTTCGTCAATCGCGTGAAGCCGCGCCGGGACGAACGGATCCTCGACATGGCGGGCGGCACCGGGGACATTGCGTTCCGCATGCACAAAGTTGGGGCGCAGGTCACCGTGTCCGACATCAATCCGGAGATGCTGGCCGTCGGCGTCGAGCGGGCGAGGAAGAAGGGCCTGGAAGGGCTGATCTGGTCGGAACAGAATGCGGAAGAACTGAGCTTCGGCGACCGGGAATTCGACGCCTATACGATCGCCTTCGGCATCCGCAACGTGACGCATATCGACAAGGCGTTGCGGGAAGCGCACCGGGTGCTGAAATATGGCGGACGCTTCTTCTGCCTGGAATTTTCGACCACGACCTGGCCGGGCTTTTCGGATGTCTATGACGTCTATTCGCACCGGCTGGTGCCCAAGCTGGGCAAGCTGCTGGCGGATGACGAGGACAGCTATCGCTACCTGATCGAATCGATCCGCCGCTTTCCGCCCATGCCGGAGTTCGAGCGGATGATCCGGGAAGCGGGCTTCGTCCAGACGAAGGTCGAGCCGATCCTGGGCGGACTGGTCGCGATCCATTCGGGCTGGAAGATTTGATGGCTTTGGACATGTTTTTCCCCTCCCCGGCCCCTTCCCGCAAGCGGGAGGGGAGCCGGTAAGTGCCTTCCCACATCACGCATATCTGGCGGCTGCTGAAATGGGGCCGCACGCTGGCGCGCCATGGCGCCCTGACCGGGATCGAGCGCGATCCCTTCACGCCCGCGCCGGTACGGCGGCTGGTGCGGGTGGCGCGGTTCGGCGCGCGCGTGCCCAGGCAGCCGCGCTATGCCGATGCGTTCCAGGCCATCGGTCCCGCCGCGATCAAGCTGGGGCAGACGCTGGCGACGCGGCCCGACTTGGTGGGCGACGAGGCGGCCAATGACCTGCTGCGCCTGCAAGACGCGCTGCCGCCCGTGCCCTTCGGCACCATCCGCGCGCAGATCGAGCAGAGTTTCGGGCGGCCGCTGGAGGCGCTCTACAGCCGTTTCGACGAGGAGCCGGTGGGCGCGGCCTCGATCGCGCAGGTGCATCGTGCGGTGACGGCCGAGGGGCGCGAAGTGGCGGTGAAGGTGATCCGCCCCGGCGTCATCGACCAGTTCAACCGGGATATCCAGACCTATGAATGGGCGGCCGCCCATGTCGAGATGCTGGGCGGCGAGGTGGCGCGGCTGCGGCCCCGGCTGGTGATCGCGAACATGAAGCGCTGGACCGCGCGCGAGCTGGATTTGCGGCGCGAGGCGGCATCGGCCTCCGAACTCGGCGAAGCGATGGAGGCGATGCCCGGCTATCGCGTGCCCGCGATCGACTGGGACCGCACCAGCGGCAAGGTCATGACCATGGAGTGGGTCGACGGGATCAAGATTTCCGACCGGGACGCGCTGATCGCCGCCGGGCATGATGTGAAGGAGATCGCGGCCCGGCTGGTCAACGCCTTCCTGCGGCAGGCGATCGCCGAAGGTTTCTTCCACGCCGACATGCATCAGGGCAATCTGTTCGTCTGCCCCAATGGCGACATCGTCGCCATCGACTTCGGCATCATGGGGCGGATCGACCGGCGGGCGCGCATGTGGCTGGCGGAGATTCTCTACGGCCTCATCACCGGCAACTACAAACGCGTGGCGGAGATTCACTTCGAGGCGCAATATGTGCCGGGGCATCATAATGTCGAGGAGTTCGCGACGGCCCTGCGCGCCGTGGGCGAGCCGATGCGCGGCAAGCCGGTGCGGGAATTGTCGGTCGGCGGGATGCTGGATGGCCTCTTCGCCATCACCCGCGATTTCGACATGCAGACCCAGCCGCATTTGCTGCTGCTGCAAAAGACCATGGTGATGGTGGAGGGCGTGGCGACCTCGCTCGATCCCGACATCAACCTGTGGGAGACGAGCGGACCCTATGTGAAGGAGTGGCTGCGGTCCGAACTGGGGCCGGAGGCGAAGGCAGCCGATGCGCTGATCGAGAACTGGCGCATCCTGCAACGGCTGCCGGGGCTGGTGAAGCGGATCGAGGAGGCGTTTCCGGAGAAAGGCGGCGCACCGCCGCCGCCGCCACTGGCCGAGGTGCGGCTGATCCGCGTTGGCGCCGGGTGGCGTTATATGGTGGTAGCATTGCTGGCGGGCGTTGTGGGCGCGGGTGCCATGGCGGCGGTGTTGAGATTTTGGTAAGGGCTGGTTGCGACCAATGGCGGACGTAAAAGGAGATTTGCAGCTTCCTATATAGCGGACATTCCTATCAGGTGCATAATGCCAGTATGACTTCTGCCCGCGCAAATCTGATAGCTATGCTTGAGCGGGTTGCTGACGGCGGTGACGTTACCGCAAATGAACTTGATAGAGCGATACCCGACCCGCTAGTCCTTGATGAGCGAGAGAAGGCTGCATGGGAGGAACTAAGTCATTGGGCTGATGACGACGACATCCGCGCCAAGGATACCCAATATGCTGCGTCCAAGCGCGAATGGATGCGAGGACATTTATCGACATTGCGAGATAGCGACTGGCATCCACATCCACCGTCATCGCGCCAGCGGATCAAGGTAGGCATATGGCTTGCTTTGTTTCTGGTTAGTGAAGCGAGCTATCAACTCGGTTGGGGCATCTTCGGTGGATATGACAAGCAGGTATCCATTGCGCTGCTGGTCATCGGACTTTGGATCATGCTGCCCATGCTCGGATCACTCAAACGACACTAAATTTTTGTTCACGCTCGCTGAGCGTTTATGTCAGCAAACTATCTCACGCTGTCGGGCACCGGATTGTCAG
>NZ_JAKUJY010000036.1 GCF_022664535.1 Sphingobium trunci
GGGCTCAACGCTGGCCATCGCAAGGCCCGTCACCGGTACAAAGAACATGACCATGAACACGCCGGTGATCAGCGTCGGCCACGCCATCTGGAGAAAGGTGACCTCTGGGCTGAACGTCCACATCCGCCAGATCATCACACCGCCAAGACCCAGCACGCCCATGCAGACGATGAACCGCGGATCGACCTTCTCGACCGCCTTACCGACCAGCGGCGCCGAGGCGACCGCGAGGATGCCCATGATGCCGGTGGCATAGCCGGCCCAGGTCGCGGTGTAGCCCATGTTCGACTGGAGCCAGAGCGGCAGGATCACGATCGAGGCGAAGAACCCTCCGAACCCGACCGCATAGGTCGTCGCTGCACCGACGAACCCGCGGTGGCGGAATATCTTCAAGTCAACGATCGGGTTCTTCTCGGTGAGCTCCCAGATCAGGAACGCCAGGAACCCGATGGCAGCGACGATGCCCAGCGTGCGGATTTCCTCGGACGCAAACCAGTCGTGGTCGCGGCCTTCGTCGAGCATGATCTGCAGCGCACCGACCCAGACGACCAGCAGCGCCAAGCCGACCTTGTCGATGAACGCAGACGACCGGGGGTCGGGTTGCCCGCGCATCAACGTGACCAAGGTCAGGCCACCCGCCAGCGCGACCGGGACCTTGATAAAGAAGATCCATGCCCAGCCGTAGTTGTCGCAGATGATCCCGCCAAGGATCGGGCCGGCAACCGGACCGACCAGCGTGGTCATTGCCCAGATCACGGTCGCCAGCGTGGCCTTCTCCTTCGGGAAGGCCCGAAGCAGCAGCATCTGCGAGAGCGGCATGATCGGCCCGCCGACCAGGCCCAGCAGCACACGCATGCCCAGCAGCATGCCGAGCGAGCCCGACAAACCACACAGCAGCGAGATCGCGGCAAAGCCCAGGTAGCAGCAAATGAAAGTGCGCTGCGCCCCGAACTTCTTCGCCAGCCATCCGGTCAGCGGAACGGTGATTGCCTCGGCGACCGCGTACGACGTGATCACCCAGGTACCCTGGGTCGAAGAGACGCCGAGATTGCCAGCGATTGTCGGCACCGAGACGTTGGCGATGGTCGTGTCGAGCACCACCAGGAAGTTGCCGAGACCGATCAGGATCGCGGCGACGAACAGGGGAGCTCCGGATAGCGGGCGCGCGGCCTCGCCGCCCAGAGCGGGCGTTGTGGCAGACATCGGTTAGGGTTCCTTCCAGTCGGGTCGGTGGTCAGCCCGAGACCTTGACGTCAGCCGTCATCGACAGACCGACGCGCAACGGGTGACGGGCGAGTTCTCGCGCGTCGAGCTGGATGCGCACGGGCAGCCGTTGCACCACCTTGATCCAGTTGCCGGTGGCGTTCTGTGCGGGAACGACCGCAAACGCCGCGCCTGTGCCGCCCGAGAAGCCGACGACCGTGCCGTGGAACACCACCCTGTCGCCGTAAAGGTCCGAGGTCAGCGTCGCGGGCTGTCCGGGGCGCACGTTGGCGAGCTGGACTTCCTTGAAGTTGGCGTCGACGTATGCCGTTTGGACCGGCACCACGACCATCATCGGCGCACCGGCCTGGACGCGCTGGCCGATCTGGACCTGGCGCCGCGAGACGACCCCGTCGACCGGGGCGCGGATCACGGTGCGCGCGAGGTCGAGCTGCGCCTGGGCCAGGGCCGCGCGCGCGGCCATCACTTCGGGATTGGCTTCAACCGGGGTGCCGTCGATCAGCACGTGATTGGCCTGCTTCGTTCCGACTGCAGCGGCGCGAGAGGCTGCGGCCTGTACGCGTGCTGCCTCGGCGGCGCGGACATTGGCGAGCGCGGTGTTGTAGGCGTTGCGCATCGCCGTCAGTTCCTCGCCAGAAACCGCGCCGCTCTGTGCGAGCGCCTGACGTCGGGCGAGGTCGATCCGTGCCTTTTCGAGTTCCGACTGTGCCGAGGCGACCTGCGCTGCCGCGCGGTTTTCGTCAGCGGTACGCGCGCTGATCTGCGCGCCGAGGCCAGAGTCGGTCGCAACCAAGCCGCGAACCTTGCGGATCGTTGAGGCGAGTTCGGCCTGGGCCCGCGCGACCGCAATCCGCGTGTCGGTATCGTCGAGCCTTACGAGGACATCGCCCTTATGCACCGACTGCGCGTCCTGAACGCGGACTTCGGCCACCGGTCCGCCGACGAGCGGCGTCACTTGCGCGACGTCGGCGCCGACATAAGCATTATCGGTCACCGCGTGCTTCGAGGCGACCAGCGCGTTATAGCCGTATGCGCCGGTGCCGGCGAGCGCGACGCCGCAGGCCAGCGCCGCGAACAGGCGCTGACGGGTGGACTTACGCGGCGCGGTCGGGAATTCGACCTGCGCGTCTTCGAAATCATGGTCGAGCATGGTCATGTCCTGGGTTCCTTTCACGATTGGAATCCGCCGCCGAGCGCGCGGACGAGCGCGACATCGAGGGCGAAGGCACGGGTTTGCAGCCTGGCGACGGTGAGCCTGGATTCGAGGACGCCTTCCTCGGCCGAGAGCACATCGAGATAGGTCGACAAGCCTTGCGAGTAGCGCAGCCGGGCAAGCCGGCTGGCCGCTTCAAAGTCGGTCAGCGCGCTGCGGGACTTCTGCAGGCGCGTGACGAGGAGGGTCCGGCTCGTCATCGCGTCGGCGGTCTGGTGCAGCGCCTCGACGACGGCGTGATCGTAGGCTGCGATCGCTTCGTCGTACTGACCGCGTCGGGCGCGGTACTGGCCCTGGAGCGCGCCCCCGCGGAAGAGCGGGAGGGATACCGCGGGGCCGGCGGCTCCAAACGGGGAATTGCTCTTGAACAGGTTGTCGAGGCCAAAGGCCTGGAAGCCCGCCAGCCCGGTCAGGCTGACATTGGGATAGAAATCGGCCTTGGCCGCGTTCACCATCTGCTGCGCGGCTTCGGCGCGGACTTTCGCCGCGGAGACGTCGGGCCGGCGGCCGAGCAGGTCGATCGACGCGTTGGCGGGCAAGGCCTGGACATCGAGCGCGCGCAAGTCGGGCCGTTCGATCGTCAGCGCGCGATCGGGACCGCGGCCGACCAGCGCCGCAACCGCGTTCCGGGCGAGACCGATCGCCTCGTCGGTGGCGGCGAGGTTGGCCTGCGCGATCTCCAGCCGAGCCCGGGCCTGGGCAAGCGTGCTGTCGGTTTCGAGGCCCCGGGTGACGCGCTGCTCAACCAGGCGGAGCATCTGCGACCGGATGGTAAGCGCAGTCTCGAGGCTGTCGTGCTGCGCGTGGAGCGCGGCGAGCTCGGCGTAGGCGGCGGCGATCCCGGTGGTGAGCGCCAGCTTGGCCTGCTCGGCTTCATAGCGGACCGCAACCGCGTCGAGCTTCGCCGCGCGCAGCGTCGCGCGGTTCTTGCCCCACAGGTCGAGATCCAGCGTCGCCCCGAGGCTAACGCTGCCGGTGTCGTTCCAGCCGCCCGGGACGATCTGGGCGGGAACGCCGTTGTTCTTGCTGAGCAGCATTTCGTTCGCAGCCCCGTTCGCGGTGACCGACGGGAACAGCGCGGCGCCGGCCTGGCGGGCGAAGCCGTCGGCCACGCGGATACGCGCGGCGGAGGCGGCCAGATCGGGCGACGTGGCCAGCGCTTCGCCGATCAGCCGGTCGAGCTGGAGATCGCCGTAGCGCTTCCACCAGCCGTCACCCGGCCATTGCGCCGTTGTCCCGGCGAGCGAACGCGCTTCGGACTGGAGGTCGCTCACGCGGGAGACCGTCGGCGGTGCCATGTGCGGCGTGCCGACACAGGCGCTTGTCATGAGCGCAAGAAGGAGTGCTGCGCGGCGCGGCCGCGCAGGGCGGGGGGAAGACATCGGGGTTGCTCCCTATGAAGGTTAAACTGTACGGTTCGGTTTAGTGTTTAATGCGCCCTTGTCAAAGGAAAAATGAACTGTATCGTACGGTATAGGAAATCAGTCCGACGAGGAAATGGTTGTGCGCACGCGAAGCGAACAGAAACGGCGGGAAATCGTGGCTGCGGCAGCCTCGTTGTTTGTCGAGCAGGGCTACGAGCGGACGTCAATGAGCGCGATCTCGGAGCGCGTGGGCGGCTCGAAGGCAACGCTGTACGGCTACTTCGAATCGAAGGAGGAACTGCTGCGCGCAGTACTGGCCGATTCGGTCGCGGAGGAAACCGAGCGGTTGATGCACGAGTTTCCGGCCAACGAAGCGATACGCACGGGCCTCATTCGCCTGGGCGAGCGTTACCTGATGGACCGGCTTGGGCCATTGCCAATCACCAGTATCCGTATCGTGGCTACTCAGCCCGAATCGACTGGTCTTGGCGCGGACTTCTACGCGAACGCCCTTCGCCCCGCCTGGCAGTGGTTCGCTGACCGGATCGGAGCGCTGATGGAGGAAGGCCGTTTGCGCCGTGCCGACCCATGGGTGGCGGCGATGCACTGGAAAGGACTGCACGAGGGCGAGCTCTTTGAGAAGCGCCTGCTCGGTGCCTCGACTTCTCCGGACCCTTCGGAAATCCGGCGTGTCGTTGCTGACGCGGCCGATGCGTTCCTGCGCATCTACGAGCCCGCGCCAGCCGCAGGCTAACCAATAGTCTCAACCGAGACCCAAACGAACGACATCGAGGCCCTGTTCGACGCTAACCGCCAACATAGCCGCCGTTCGAGGTAACAAACGGCATCTCTTAAAGCGGCCTTACATTCACACGCAACATGGGCAATCCAAATCGCCCGGCATGCTCAATGCAGATCCACGTCGGCATCCTATGTTATCGATGCAGAAATATGCGAGACAGGTGCCCACTGCCTGGAGAAATTACCGAAGGCCGGAACTTCGATTGACAACATAATGGCGCAGAGCATATTTGTCCTTGGTCCTAGGACAGCGGACATGCGGGTTCATCATGAAAAGCCAAGACATCGTCATATTGCTCAAGCTGGTGAGTTTAGAAGACCAGATCAGGCAGGGCTGCCTTGATGAACCGGTAAGCTCCGACCCATTTGCATTGCGAAGTCTAGAAGGCGCATTGGGCATCAGCAAAACGGAGATAAGCGCATCACTCCGGCGCAGCATCGCTGCCACATTGGCCATTAAATCCAACGATCGTCCGAAAGTGAACCGCCGCAAACTCACCGAATTTGTTCAGCACGGGCTGAAATATGTGTTCCCCGCCAAACCTGGTGCACCACAGCGTGGCGTCGCCACCGGCTTTGCTGCGCCCATGCTCGAAGGGCAACTCGTTAGCTCTGGCGCGGATATCTATGTGTGGCCCCACGCCGAAGGAAGTCAGCGAGGGTCATCAATAACGCCATTGTTCAAATCCGTCCCCGAAGCAGCTCTCAAAGATGAGCGACTTTACGAATTGCTGGCGCTGGTCGATGCGATCAGGCTGGGCAATCAGCGCGAAGCAAATCTGGCCCAAGACAGGTTCGAAGAACGGATGGCGCGCGCATGAGCCTTCAAGGTGAACTTCTCGCAATGCTGGAGACTGTCGCCGAAGCATTGGGCGATGATCTGTGCCAGCAGATGGTGTTTGTAGGCGGGTGCTCGACCGCCGTGCTCATCACCGACGAAATCACCTTGCAGGAGGTGCGGGCCACTGACGATGTAGACCTGATCGTCGGCCTGACCGGCATGGCGCAGTGGATGCAGCTCCAAGAAACGTTGAACAAGAAGGGCTTTACGGTATCGGGAGAGGACGAGGTCATCTGCCGAATGCGGCTCGGCAACCAAGGTCGATTTCATGCCCGACGATCCCGACATTCTGGGGTTCAGCAACCGCTGGTACAAAGAAGGCATCTACACCGCGATCAAGTACGTCCTGCCGAGTGGGCGAGTGATAAAGCATCTAACACCGCCCCTATTTTTGGCCACCAAACTCGAAGCTTACGGTGGGAGAGGCCAGAACGATCCCCTCGGAAGCCACGACTTGGAAGACATCATCAATGTCGTAGATGGACGACCGGCGCTCCTGAACGAAGTGCAGGCAACAGAAGGCGAGGTGCGCGGCTACCTGTCAGAGCAGTTTCAGGCGCTGTTACAGCATTCGGACTTCGAGAGTTTTCTCTACGGAAATATCAGAGGCCCTGACGGCAGAGTCGAGATTGTTCATGCGCGGGTAAAGGCGCTGGCCGAACTGGGGTAAGGGCGCCGACATATCGGACTTTCCGAGCATCCTGTGGGTTCGTCGAAAGCAGCCGCTGATTCATTCGCGAAATCGGAGCTTCCGCCATTGCAAAAACAGTCTCGACCGGCCTAGCCATGGCCATGCTGATGGATACCGATCTCGATCATCTCACCCTCAAGGAACATGGTGCGGTGTTGTTCAGGGGCGCGGCTCTCCCCCACCTGAATGACTTGAAGGCCATCTTAGCTTCACTCCCGGTAGAACAGGCAGGTGCGCGGATCAGTGGATTTTCGGCTCTGGAAACCTACGTTGCGCCACATGGGCCGATTGGGCTTGTGGCACGGCAGGCTTTAGGCGGCATGGGCAAGGCGGTCCGTGCTATCCTGTTCGACAAGACGGAGGGCACGAATTGGTCCCTCGCATGGCATCAAGATCGGACGATTTGCGTCCGGCACCAGGCGGATGTGGAGGGGTATGGCCCATGGTCGATCAAGGCTGGCCTGCATCACGTGGCACCGCCATTCGATCTCTTGGCGGAGATGGTCACGCTGCGCGTTCATCTCGACGACGTGCCTTCCACGAATGCGCCATTGCTGATCGCTCCCGGTTCCCATAAATTCGGACGTGTACCGGCGGATCAAGTCGAGAGAGCCGCCCATCGCTGTGGCACGATCGCCTGCACCGCTTTGGCTGGCGATATCTGGGCCTATTCCACGCCGATCCTCCATGCCTCTGAGCCTGCCGCCAGGCCAAGGCGGCGGCGTGTGCTGCAGATTGATTTCAGCACTCAAGAGCTGCCGGAAGGCCTCGCCTGGCTAGGGGTTACATGACACTCGATCGGCGATGGCGATCGTGCTAACCCGCCAATGGTTCGGTACCTTTCTCGCTTCCCGTGCTGTCGATTGCGCATCACGCGAGTGTTTGCCTCACCAAGGGAGGTTGCCCATCGTCGCATGCGTGAACATTCCCGTCGGCCCTTCGGGGCCAAGAAGCGCCACCCGGATAGCCTCGGCAGCGCCTTGCTCGGGCGTATCCGCGCCAGAAAAGCCGGTGAGCCTGGTCTTGGTATGACCGGGGGAAACCGCGTTCACCTTGATACCGAAGCTCTCCAACTCGATGGCCATCGCCACCGTGAGCGCGTTGAGTGCGGTCTTCGAGGCCGAATAGGAGGCATCGAAGAGCTGCCTCACCGGGAGATTCGGGTCCGAAGCGAGCGTGAGTGAACCCATGCCGCTCGATACGTTGACGATGCGAGAATTCGGCGTGTCCTTCAGGATTGGCACCATGGCCTGATAGACGGCGAGAACGCCGAAGACATTTGTGTCCCAAACCTCGCGCATGTCGTCGAGCGACACGACGCTCGGACGGTTTGCGGCTGCAAGCTCCTCGCCGCTATCGAATGATCGGCTGGCCGCGGCGGCGATGGCGGCATTCTGCACCAGTATGTCGAGACGGCCGAACTCCTCTCGAATACGATCCGCAGCGGTTGTGATTGACGCCTGATCGGTCACATCCAGCTGGAGAGCGACTGCCCTCTCTCCGAGTGTCTCCACCGCTTGCGTGCCCCGCTCGAGACTGCGTGACCCGACAAGGACCGTGAGACCTGCGGCAACCAGCCCCTTCGCAATCTCGAATCCGATACCTTGGTTAGCGCCGGTGATCAGCGCGACTGGCTTATCCTGCATGATTTTTCTCCATAGATTGTAATCGGTGCGGCAGCTTGGTACGAGACCAGCGGAGCGCCGCTCCGTTTTTAGATACGGAGCGTTGCTCCTCTTAGCAAGGGAGAATGATGCCGAAAGCGGAATCACCAAAGGACGCCGCGAAAGTGACCGAGGGTGGCGGTGGACGCCTTCGAGTCGACGCCCAAAGAAGCGCGCACGCCTTGATCGCAGCGGCGCGGCAGCTCTTTGCAGCAAAAGGTGTCGATGCGACGACGAGAGAGATCGCGGACTGCGCCGGAGTAGGAATGGGCACGCTCTACCGCCGCTTTCCTCGGCGTGCCGATCTCATAGGGGCGGTATTCCGCGAGGATCTCGACGCCTGTGCGGACGCCGCGGCTACGCTGGCCGCGGAGAAGCCGCCCTTCGAAGCCTTCTCCCTCTGGGTACAGGAATATGTGAAGCTCATCGGCACAAAACGGGGCTTGGCCGCCGCCGTGCGCTCCGATGATCCGGTGTATGTCGGGATGGCCGAGAAATTCGACATGAAACTACGGCCAGCCGCGCAGGCGCTGTACGAAGCGGCCGCAGCCGCTGGTGAAGCACGTCCTGAACTGGACGGCGCAGAAATACTGGCCGCGGTTTCGGCATTGTGCATGTCCACCTATGATGGGAAACCGGATCACGCGAGCCGGATGGTAGCTCGCCTCCTCGATGGTCTTCGCTTGCGTCGGTGACGGTCAGTTCTGCCTGAAAGCTCCGCGTCACCAGAACGCGCGGCCGATCGTGAGCGGGATGAGACCGCCCACCGCGACGATCATCATCCGCACCGCCACATAAGCGCGCACATCCGAACGGAAGAGGGGTGTCCACAGATGATGCGTTTCCGGCACCCCATGAATGAAGAAAACCGGCACGTTCTTGCTCCCGATATCGACAGGATTAGCGAGGGACGGATTCGACTGCTCGTTCGCGGCGGAACCGGCGGCAAGGACCCCGAGCGAGGTGCAAAATCTCCGGCGAACCATCATATTCGCTCCAGCAAGGCTCCGCATGGAGTTGAACTGATGGAGACGTGCGGAGCGAACCGCAGGCCACTGCTGGTCGTTGACGCAGAGCCGCGCTTGTGCGTAGCGGCGTGGTCAGATTGCGCGCGTGGCGAAGAAGCGCCAGTCGGCAAATCGTTCGCCAGGATCCGCCGGAGATCCTCGAAACCGGAATAGCGTACCACGACGATCTCATCCCAATCGTCGTCAGGCCCCGCCAGGATGCCGGAAACCAGCGATCCCGCGTAGACGAGCACCGGATCGGGAGTGATGCCGATGTCCGCGCATGCTTGCCGAAAGCCGCCGACGTAACCTTCGTAATAGCCGCTGCGTGAATCCGGCTTCGCGTCGGCGAAGCCGGCAGGGTAATCGGGCGTGTCCCGGAACTTGAGCAGGTTCACCATGACGACCGGGCCGTCGCCGATCGCCCGCGTGGCATCGTCCAGGGCGGCCTCGGTCAGTTCCAGATTGCAAGTCACGATCATTCTCCTCGTTGCTCGGCATGGATATCGCGGACCGCTCGACTATTCGGTAGAGCGTATGCCAACAGGATTGAGTTGCCACCGTGTCCACACCATCCAACTTCCAGCGCCTCATCAACCTGCTGCACTTCGCACGCGTGGTGGATGCCGGATCCTTCGCGGAGGCGGCCCGGCGCGCCGGCATGACCACGTCGGCGCTGTCCAAGGCGGTCTCGCGGTTCGAACAGCTGCACGGCGTCCGCCTGCTCCACCGCACCACCCATGCGATCTCGTTGACGCCCGAGGGGGAGCGGCTGCTGGAAGGAACGCGCGACCTGCTACGCGAGGCTGAGCGGCTGGAGGCGACGCTGGACCATGCTTCCGCGAGCGGCGCGGGCGGCCGCATCCGGCTGAGCGCGCCGGCGCCGCTGATCCGCGCAAGGCTCGCACGGCAGATGCCGACGCTGCTCGCCAATCCGGACATCGAACTGGAGCTCAAGAACGACGACGGCACGCTCGATCTCGCTGCCGAGGGCATCGACATCGCTATCCGCTTCGGGACGCTCGACGGCCAGCCCGGCCTCGTCACCACCCCGCTCGGGAGCTTCCCGTGGGTTTTGTGCGCGACTCCGCGCTACGTCGAGCTGGTAGGAGCACCACGGTCCCCCGCGGATCTGGACATGCATCGCCAGATCGGGTTTCGCGATCCAGGGTCCGGACGGCTGCTCGCGTGGCAATTCACCGATCCCGCCGACGGCGCGATCATCCGCCACCTGCCGCGACCGCGCATCGTCGTGGAGGATATGAGCGCGATCTGGTCGATGATGCGCAACGGGCTGGGCCTCGCCTGGGTGCCCGCTTGGGTGGGACTGATCGAACTGCGCGAAGGCCGCGTCGTCGAATTGCTTCGCGATTGGCGTGTCGCCGAAACGGCCATGTATGCCGTTCGCCTAAGGCGGCACACGCCCGGTCGCATTCGGCGCCTGCTGGACAACCTGCGCGAGGCAGCCAGGGAGTGGCGTTACCTCGATGATATGCCATGACCGCAGCCAGAGCAGACGCCGATCGACGACAGCGTCGGCGCAAGCTAGGCTATGGCCGCCTTCAGGTTCATTGCGTCCCGTTTTGGGGCTATCCCGAACATGCGCGAATATGCCCGGTTTCTGAAAGATCTGCGGGCGCGCCTGCCGAACCATTGGCGCCTCTCCGTCACTGGTCTGATGGACTGGAGCGCGCATGGCGATCCGCACGCGCTCGTGAAACTCGCGGGAATCATCGATGAGGTCGTGGTCCAAACCTATCAGGGCCGGACGACGATCCCCGGTTATGGCGCCTATTTCCGTCGCATGGATCGCTTTCCCCATCCCTTTTCGTGTTGCCTTGGTGGAGGGGGGCGAATGGCGGGCACCAGCCATGCTGGAGCGACACCCTCAATTCCGGGGCTATGTCGTGTTCCTGTTGAAGCGTGCGAGGGACCACCCATGAATGATTGCATTGAAGGCTGGTAAACGCTCAGGTGGATGTGTCGGTCGGTTTTCGCATCCGCTTTTTGGGGCTTGAAAATGCTCAGCTGCCAGTCTGCCACTGGGAGTGCGAAGTGAACGTCTGAATTACCGGAATGGGTCGATGACGGCGGGCAGCCAGCATGTCTGCGGCGGTGTTGTTCGGCTCGACCGCTTAGCACGATAAACCAGCTTACGGTTCGGTGGCAGTCACCCCTCCTTGGCGCCAAACGGACTTTCCTCCCGCCTGACGAGAGTGCGACGTGACAGAGCCGTCCTTACGCGATCGGCCAGTTCCTCGCGACGATATGGCTTACCGATCACATCAAGCCGCGTACCGCGCGGGATATCGGCGACCAGATCCTCATTATAGCCCGTGGTCATAAGGACTGGCGTTTCCGGACATAATTCGTTGAATTTTTCGACCAGTTCCAGGCCGCTCATACCCCCTGGCATGACCATATCGGTGAACAGCAGATCCACCTTGATGTTCTCAAGCTTCAGGAGGGCTTCCTCGCCGCTTGCGACAGGAATGACCTTGTATCCGATCGAAGCCAGTTGCGCGCTGGCTAGTGCGCGGACATCGTCACTATCTTCGACCAGCAGGATCGTCTGTCCTCCGGCGTCGCTCGATATCGCCGGCGTTGACATAGGCCGTACGGCGCCGGCCCCGGCCTCTTCGGGCGGCGCGACAGGAAAGAGCAGCCGCATCGTCGTTCCCTGCCCCGGCTCAGAGTCGATTTCCAGACGGCCGAGCGACTGCTGCACAAAGCCGTGGACCATTGCGAGGCCAAGGCCGGTGCCGCGCTCCTTGCCTTTGGTGCTAAAGAACGGCTCGGTAGCGCGTTGGCGAACCTCGGCGTTCATGCCATATCCTTCGTCGCGGATGCTCAACACGACATAATCCCCTTCGGGAAGGCCATGCGCCGCCGCGTTGCCGTTCAGCTTCCAAAGCTCGGTCGCGATCGTCACGGTGCCACCGTCCGGCATCGCATCGCGGGCGTTGAGCAGGATGTTGAGCACCGCCATCTCAAGATGCGTAGGGTCGATCTGCACCGCCGGGAGCCGACGCTCCAGCGCGGTGACCAGCCTGATCTGCGCGCCCACGGTGTTGTCGATCAAATCGCCAAATTCGTGGATCAAGTCGTTCATATTGATCCGACGCGGTTCGAGCCGGGTCTTGCGCGCGAAGGCAAGCAACTGGCGGGTTAATCTCGCGCCGCGCTCGGCAGCCCGAGCAGCATTGCCCAGCATCCGTCGCTGAGCATCGTTCAGATCGTCTCCGAGCACGATGTCGAGATTGCCGGTCACCACCTGCAGAAGGTTGTTGAAATCATGCGCCAGGCCGGCAGTCAGTTGTCCGATCGCTTCCATTTTTTGCGCCTGACGAAAAGCCTGTTCAGAGGAGCGTCGACGCGTGACGTCAAGCTGGCTGGCGAAGAAATAGATGAGCGTGCCGTCGTCATCATAGATTGGCGCCACGAACACCGCGTTCCAGAAAGGGCTGCCGTCGCGACGATAGTTCAGGATTTCGGTCGAAATCGCTTCCTGCGCTCCAACGGCTTCGCGAAGGGCACGGACGGTCTCCCTGCCGGTGTCGGCCCCCTGCAGGAAACGGCAATTGCGGCCGAGGACTTCGCTTTCCTCATAGCCTGTCAGATCAAGAAACGCTTTGTTGGCAAAGACGATTGGATTGTCGTCCTGGCGCGGATCGGTAAGGATCATCGGCATTCGCGTCATTTGCAAGGCAGCAAAGAACACCGTACCGCGTTGGTCGAGCCCAGGCTCGGCCACGGTCGATCGCTTCCAGTGACGCGTCGGTCCGTTGCCTGTCGGACTGTAGGAACTGGTGTCTTCCAGATCGCCGGCTGGCTGGCCGGTCGCTTCGTTGGGATTGGCGGGCGCTTTTGCGCCATCCTTGTCAGTCACGGCTACCTCAAATCAGTTTCAACATCGCAATAAATCTTCACCAGCGATCTGGTTGCCATGCGTCTTCACTCGAGATTATCAGCCTGGCCTGAGCATCACCTTTGCAACCGGTTGAAGCGTTTTGCGTTTGCGTCAGCACCAGTACAATTTTCCCGGGGGGATCGATGAAAAAGCCGGAGCCGTCGCGCGCGATCAGCGCTGACGAATGGCGCCAGATCGTGGATGGCGCGGTGGGCACGGCGATCATAACCACCGATCTTGAAGGCCGGGTGACGAGTTGGAACGAAGGCGCTTCCCGGATGCTGGGCTGGACCGCCTCTGACGTTCTGGGCGAGACGCTGGAGCGCCTGTTCCCTCCCGGAGAAGGCGCGGCGGCGCTCCGACAAGAGATGCGCGATGCGCTGACCGTCGGTCGTGGCGGCGGAACGGAAGGCTGGCGCATTTGCCGCGACGGATCTCAGATATGGGCGGTAGGCGAAATGTCGCCGATCCACGATCAGGCTGGTAGCGTGGTCGGATTCACGAAGATTTTGCATGATCGGACCAGAAGCAGAGAAGCGCAGGAGGCGATCTCCGAAGAACGCCGCGCGCTCGAGATACTAAATCGGGCCGGTTCCGCCCTGGCGGCCAAGACCGATCTTCAGGAACTCGTCCAGATCGTCACTGATGCGGGTGTTGAGCTGACCGGTGCCGAATTCGGCGCCTTCTTCTACAATGTAGAAAATGAGGCGGGGGAGAGCTACATGCTCTACACCCTGTCCGGTGCACCAGCCGAGGCCTTCTCCAAATTTCCGATGCCGCGCAACACCTCGGTGTTCGCGCCGACCTTCTCGGGCGAAGGGATTATTCGCTCTGACGATATCACCAAGGACCCGCGTTACGGGCGGAATGCGCCACGCAAAGGCATGCCCGAGGGACATCTGCCTGTTCGCAGCTATCTGGCTGTGCCCGTCATTTCGCGTACCGGAGAAGTGATCGGGGGCCTGTTCTTCGGCCATGCCGATATTGGCGTCTTTGACGATCGTTCTGAGCGTGGCCTGGAAGGTTTGGCGGCCGAGGCAGCCGTCGCAATCGATAATGCCCGGCTGTTTCAGGCACTCGAACGCGAACTCACGCAACGGCGAAAGGCAGAGAGCGAACTCGCCGACAGCGAAACGCGCTTGCGACTGGCCACGGAAGCGGCTGAAATCGGCACTTGGGACTACGACCCGGCGTCAAACGAACTTCGGTGGGACTTTCGGTGCAAGCAACTCTTCGGTTTATCCCCGGAGGCGGCAGTCACCTACGAGGGCTCCTTCATCGCAGGCATTCATCCGGACGACCGTGAGCGCGCGGACGAGGCCGTCCGACGAGCGATCGATCCCGGGGGCTTGGGTCGCTACGCCATAGAATATCGCACCATCGGCATCGAGGATGGACGGCAGCGGTGGATTTCCGCGAACGGACGCGCGCTCTTCGATGCCGATCAGGGAACGCGGTTTGTCGGGACGGTGATCGACATTACGGAACGGAAGGCGATCGAGGACAGGTTGCACCATCTTAACGAGCGGCTGGAAGAGCAGGTCGAGGTCGAGATCCGCAAACGCGCGGAAGCAGAAGAGGCGCTGCGCCAGTCGCAAAAGATGGAGGCGATAGGACAACTCACCGGCGGGATCGCCCACGACTTCAATAACCTGTTGGCAGGCATCATCGGCAGCCTGGAAATCATCGAAAGGCGCCTTTCCGACGGCCGAACGGAGGGCATCGACCGCTTCATCAACGGTGCGCAGACCTCCGCCCGGCGCGCCGCGGCGCTGACCCAGCGGCTCCTCGCCTTCTCTCGTCGCCAGACCCTCGATCCAAAACCGACCGATGTGAACCGATTGGTCTTCGGCATGGAAGACCTCATCGCCCGGACCGTCGGCCCAGCCATCAAGGTCGAGGTTGTCGGCGCCGCAGGCCTCTGGCCAACCAGGATCGATACCGTCCAGCTTGAAAGCACGCTCCTCAATCTCGCTATCAACGCTCGCGATGCCATGCCCGACGGCGGCAAACTGACGATTGAGACTGCGAACAAGTGGCTGGACGATCGCGCTGGACGAGAACGCGACCTGCCGCCGGGACAGTATATCTCCGTGTGCGTCACCGACACGGGGACAGGCATACCGAAGGACATTGCCGACCGAATCTTCGATCCATTCTTCACGACCAAGCCGATCGGCCAGGGCACAGGTCTGGGTCTTTCCATGATCCTCGGTTTCTTGCGGCAGTCCGGCGGCCAGGTTCGCGTCTACAGTGAGTCAGGGCAGGGAACGACGATGTGCCTTTATCTGCCCCGCTACTCCGGCGACGTCACAGACGACACCGCGGCGATGGAATCACCGATCCCGGAAACGGGCGCCGGGGAAACCGTGCTCGTGATCGACGACGAACCGACCGTTCGCATGCTCATAGTAGAAGTGCTCGAAGAGGCTGGATATGTCGCACTCGAAGCGGAAGATGGCCCTTCAGGGTTAAAAATCCTTCAGTCCGATGTCAGGGTCGATCTGCTCATCACCGACGTCGGGTTACCCGGAGGCATGAACGGCCGACAGATTGCCGACGCGGCCCGCGTCGGTCGCCCGGACCTAAAGGTGCTCTTCGTAACCGGGTTCGCGGAGAATGCTGCGGTCGGCAATGGTCATCTTGAGACCGGCATGGAGGTTATCACCAAACCATTTGTGATGACCGAACTCGCGAACAAGATCACCGACATGATCGAACATCGGTACCCCAGCGCTTGATCGGCACGATATCTGGCCGCATCTGTCAAATGTCGTCTGGACGGGCGTAGTATGAGATAGCTGGCCATCCGGACCCCGGGACTGAAAATTGGCCCCTGAGCGGCAAAGAAGGATCGACGGCAGAAGCGGTTGCCACGCGCCAATTCCGATTGCTGACCAGTGATGGGAAATTTTACTCGACTGGGCCTGGAATGCCCATTGGCGAAGAAACTGCAGATCCCAAATCCGTCCGAACGGAGATTTTCATAACGCTGTGATACCGGGTACGCATTATGCTGGCAGCGATGCCATCAGAAAAACCAAGCGGATTTTTGGTAGCCGAAGCTGGGGCGCGAAAAACGCGCCGGGATCCACTCAAGTTGATCAGCTTAAGATTTGGTCGAGCTTAGAAGATTGTCGCGCAGCTTGGAGACAGTCTCGCGAACGTTGGCGAAATCATCTCCAAGACCCGTCGCCTCTATCAAATCGGATGCGCTACGTTCGACCTGTTGATGCAGCTTACGACCTGCGTGCGTCACATTGACGCGAACCTGCCGTTCATCGGCCGGATCGCGCGCGCGGACAACCAAACCAAGCTGCTCCAGCTTCTTGAGGATCGGTGTCAGCGTGTTGGATTCAAGGAAAAGCTTCGCTCCCAGATCACTTACCCTCTGATTATCTTCCTCTCCCAGCGCCACCAGCGTGACATATTGGGTGTATGTGAGGCCCAGCTTATCAAGGATAGGACGGTATGCGCGCCCAAAGGCCAGGTTCGCTGAATAGACGGCAAAGCAGAGGAAGTCGCCCAGTTTCGGGGAACTCTGTGGATTTTCGCGCGCCATTATATTGCTCCAGACCGTAATGCTGCCAATCTAACGCGCATACGATTGAATCGGAAGGATTTAAACGGCGCCCCTTCCGGGGCACCGTCTTTGATCGGCAAGACTGATATCAGACCAAGGCTGGCTCAAGCACGTTAATCTCGACCTCGATGTTACCGCGAGTAGCCTTGGAATAGGGGCAGATTTCGTGCGCGACGGAGACAAGTTCCCGTGCCAGTTCGATGTCGATGCCTGGAACGGTTACATCGAGCTTGGCCCGCAGGAAGAATGCGGCCCCATCCATCAGCAGATCGATGGTTGCATCGACACTTGGCGCCTGTGGCAGGGTAACCTTCTTCTGGGCAGCAGCGAGCCCGATTGCTCCCATGAAACAACCCGACCAGGCCGCGCCGAAGAAATTTTCCGCAGCTGGGTGCGGATCGGCCAACTGAAGATCGAGAAAGCCGTCAGCACTCCGTGTGTAACCCTGGGCGCCTCCCACATTGTGAGTTGTACCGGAATAGATGGTCTTGGCAGTCATGTTCATTCCTTTCGTCGTCATTTAAATCTGATTCGATCGAATCGGATACGAGATAAATGCGCTCACCAGCCATCTTAGTCAAGCACGATTCAATCGCATACGATTTATATCGTGGCATTACCTCTTCGATTATGGCACTCGCGAGACGAACCTGGCTCCGGCGACAAGACGGGAAATCTCCGGTCCTCTGATGCCGCATGCCCCAATCGCCACCTGCTCGTGTCACGATAAGCTGTTCGACTCCAACGTGGCAGCGGCTGCACAGCGACTTTCGGCGGGGGAATTGTATAAGGCGGAAACTGTCTGCTTCAGCGAACTACGCAATCCTTCGGGCGCGGCAAAGAAGGGTCGGAGGCAAAGCGCCAGTTCTGGCTATCCGCAAGCCGATTTACTCTTCCTGAAACTTGCCGTACTTTCGAGGGCTGGTGCGCTGCCCATGCAGGTGAAGCAGCCGGTCAGGAAGCCTGCTTACCGCGTTTCTGGCGCAGAAAAATGGTTCTTGGCCGCCGCATAGACTGTGCGCGCCTTTATCAATGCGTCATATTGAAATCGTTGCCATGTGGAGCCGATCTCGACGACGCCATCAATGATCCTTCGATTGTTTCGCCACAGCCGATGACAATTGTTCGCCTCGCGCGGGACGCAGGTGTCGAAAGACAGATCGGATCGGCGCCCAATCCTGTCGTTAATGTCGCGCATCAGCAGCTGGCCAGCAGCATAGGCGCGATATTCTTCATCGAAGGTCATTTTGAAGCCATGGCCCCAAGTTGTGGATTCAAACCAGCTCGACATCGCAATCGCACGGCCTTCGACCGACAAGCTGGCGAGTCGTGCGCTGCCATTTGCATGGCCGCGCTCGATAACGGTGCGAAACAGGGCCTCGGTTGCCGAGTTGCTGCCGAGCGCGCTGCCAACGCGACCCTTCCAGCCCGATGCCTCCATCTTCAGGAAGGCGTCGATCCAGGGAGCGCAGGGCTGACCTGGATCGAGCATGGAAAAAACAACGGGACCTTGATCGCGCTCCAGGCGCCGCAACAGGCTACGCAGCCGGCCTTGCGTTTTGGCGTCGCTGCGGCCCTCGGTGTCGTCGCCGGCGCGGTGCGCCGGGCGGTCCAGGCAATGGAGGGTTTGAAACGCACGCCCTTCCCGCTTGCAGCGGTCGAACAGTGCAATGCTGACTGGATCATCTGCATCAAATTTCTCGAAATGCAGCAATATCTCTTTGCCTGCGCGGGCATCGAGGAACGCAAGCAAACTTTCCCAGAAAATATCAGCGGATTGCACAGACACCAATGGTGTACCCAGAAACTGGTTGGTTGCTAACCAACTGTGCCAGGTACGTACAGGCCAGCGCCCGAAACGCAATTCGGCTCTCAGGGGCATCACGCCCAGCCACGGCCCGCGCCCGAGGCTTACGACAGCCAGCAGCACGTCACAGCCATCATGGGAGTGGTTTAGCGCAGCTTCCATGAACCAGTCCTGGGCAAAGACGTTGGAAGCCCCGGCATGTGCGGACAGCGCCGCCCAGCACGCCCGGTCCTCCGCCGTCAGATCAGCATGCCGCATCATGCGAACAGTTGGGCGGTGGGCACCTGCCACAGTCCGTTCATTGCTTCTGCTCGCTTGAAACGCGCGGACGGGGGGTAGAAAGCTCATAACAGACCCACCTTTCGGGCAACGCGGCAACCGAGCGAACGCCATCTCGGAGTCCTTGGCCATGCAGGCAGGTCGCCGGCCGGCAATCCGTACCGGCGCAACAGCGGATTGATCTGCATTGCTGCGCCCACTGATTGGCTCCATTCGCTCTGCCAGGTTATCGACAGCGAAATTGAGGGCTCCGCGCCCGCCTTCACCCAATGCGGTGACGCATAAGGAACAAAAAGCGCATCGCCGGGCCGCAGATGATGAATATTCGCGTCTGCCTCATATGCGTCTTTCCAAGGCAGCATATTGTCACTCCCGCTATAATAAGCCTCATGACGGTCAAGCGGCAGCCAGGGCTGACCGGAGTGATAGGTTGCGAATTGCTTGTCGCCTGCGATTTGAAACAGGATATTATATTCGCAGTCGAAGTGAAACGGAGTCAAAGTGCCCGGCGAAGAAATGAAGATGAACCCTCTGACCGTCAGGCCCGGACCAGTGGAGGGGAAAATCGCAGGGCCGATTTGATCCATTAACCCGTTCAACAAGTCTCGATAGGCAGGCAATTGCTCGACGAAACGAAGCATGATCCAATTGCCACTGGTACTGATTGAGCGAATGACGGTTGCAACGTCGGCATCATCAGATTGATCCATCGCGAATTCGCCGCCGTTCGGCGCGTTCGAGACACGGCGCTCGACATATTGCGATGGCAATTCAAGCGCCGCTTTCGCCAGCGCCTCGAATGATAAGAGCGGCTGTTCCGACAAAGTGTGCCGAAGCACCGTTGGCGATAAAGGATAGGCGCTGGCAAAGGGACCGAGACTGGATGAAGCGAGGAAGGACATAGCGGGCACTCTTCAGCGACGACAAGGCGATTGCTTCAGCTTTGCCGACGCGGGTTAAAAATCCAGTTAAGTATTGCGCGTTTGTTCTGTCACCAGCCGCTGGTAGAGCCGGTTATTCATGGGTATCCCGCTGGTCCGGTTCAGGATTGGAAAGCTGCACGGCGGCAGGTGATCGAAAATTGCGGTTCAGATGCGTAAATGAGTCATCCGGGACAGGACAATGCCTTCGCGATGATCCAAGCGACCATCAGCCCGCTTATAAGGCAAATTCCGTCCAGTTTGAATAGGAACAACCATATCGCCACACCAACATCAAATTTAACAGCAAGACGATTAACACAATAAGCAGCGATGCCGGTGTCGCGCCCCCGGCCCAGAAGGCGACCCTTCCCGCCGTCATTCCCCGGACCTTCAATTTCAAGACCGCCGCCACCCCGGCTACTATGCCAAGATAAAGCGCAACAAACAGAATGATCCCCACACGCATCTGGACTGAATGTCATTCCGCCCATGAATTTACTGTAAACCTGCCAGTTCGCTCCTCACCCAGCATCGTCGCTCCTAGCCCACGATCCTGTCGGTCTACCGAGAAGCCGATGGTCTACCCGCAGACGGGATAGCCGCCGACGAGGTTTTCGAAAGGAGCAGAATGGCCGGTCACGGGCCGAGACGATGTGAATTTCCTCTCGCTATGCCGGAGGTTGGTGAGAAGTGCTCAGGCAGCCTTAATGATTTGAACTATAAATGATCGTTCCCAGCCGCATAGTCTCCGGACGGCCGATTGTGTGCGCGAGGAGCGTTCTAACGTGCTGTCGGTAAGCTTGTCAGCAAGATCACAAACGGCGGCGTGATCACCCGCTGACACCAGCCACAACTGTTTGTCTCCTTTGGCGGCTGCAAACATTGCAAGGGTTTCGTTGGGAGGAGTTGGTCTGTCTTGCTCTCCGCCAATCACCAGCACGGGACCGCCGTATCGTGGCAACGCCTGCAGCGAGCGGCGATAGACGAGATGGCCAAACGCCAAAACGGAATGGCGCTTGAAAACTTAGAAATGGCTCAAGCAAGTAACCAACACTGTCCGATGTGCGACTCGCGATGCGGTTCCTGATCGCTCGACGGATGTCAGGATAGACGGCTTGCAAAATCAAAGCGTCGGCTGGGATCGGACCGGCGTCGCCAAGGAGGCTGGCAGATCCCCCAAGGGATATTGCAATAATCGCAACCGGCGCGCTATTTTGCTTGTGCTTCAACCAGGTGAACGCAACCTGCGAGTCCCGCGCCTCATGGAGGGCCAAAAGTTCGCGGTGCGACACTCGACTGGCCGTGACCCCGAAAGTCTATCGTAAGCGTGGCATAGCCAAGGCTCGCAAGCCACGCGGCGTTCGCAGCCGTTGCTTGTCGTGAGCACCAACACCATGAAGAAGAAGGACGGCCGGCGAACGATCATTCCGACCCGGCGTGAACGTCGCCGCGATGGACACGCCATCCTGCGTTTGAAATCTGATATCCTGAGACTCCGCCGTTGCAGCCGCCACGGGCGGCCAGCACCGCTGCAAAAGCGGTCGCGAGCTGGAGTGTGCCGAATAATCGCGCGGCAAAAAGTGCCTTATGGCTCGGCGGCGGTTGATGATGCCACGATTGGCAATAACACGGCACTTGCGCCGGACATACCGTGCTCGATCGTGATGGTCGCGGGCCGATAATCATCGGGCTTGGCGAAGAATATGTTGGGCACATAGGTCTGCGGATTTCGGTCGTACAACGGGAACAACGAGGACTGCACCTGGACCATCATGCGATGGCCGGGTTTGAACGTGTAGTTCACCGTCGGCAGCCTGAACTTGTATTCCTGTACTACACCAGAGGGAATTGCGGTCGGGTGTTCGAAACTTCGGCGATACCGGCCACGGAAGATCGCAAGACTTACGGGAAGCTGGTAGCCGGCGAGTTCGGGCGCGTCGGCGTTGGTCGCCGGATACACGTCGATGATCTTGACCACGACATCGGTGTCGCTCCCGGTGGTGCTCAAGAAGATGTCGGCGAATGGCGCACCCTGGACGCGCACAGCTTTTTCAAGGATCGGCGTTTGGTAGCTCAGCACGTCAGGCCGGGTGGATACGAAGCGCTGATCCTGCACAAGCCATGTCGACCAGCTTGCGTGGTCGCCCATCCTTACCGGAAGTTGTTCGAACGGTACCGGCTTGGCGGGATCGGATACGTAGCTTTCGCGTCCCGATGCCGGACGAGTGTGCGCCAAGCCGCCACCCGATCGCAGATACATTGGCGTCAACGCGTTGGGACCCGCACCGGGCCAGTCGGCGAACCTGTCCCATTTGTCTTCCGCCGGATTATAGATGATGACATGCGGTGTAGGCTGTGTGGGTTTCTTGTCGCGCAGATAGGTGTCGAAGAACGGCACCAGCACCTCGCGGCGAAAATAGGCGGCGGTATCGCCGCTCCATTTGAGGGGACCCAGGACATCGCCACGTCCGTTGATCTGGCTGTGATACCAGGGGCCCATGGCGAGGTGGTTGTTGGCCGTCATGCCCTTCGCCTTCAGCGCCTCCCAGCTACGGACAGCCCCGTATATGTCCTCCTGGTCCCATAGCCCTTGCAGCCACATCGTCGGAACGGGGGAAGGATGTGCGGCAATGATCTTGTCCAGTGCCTGGCCCTGCCAGAGCGCGTCATAGGCGGGATGGGCAGACAGGCGTTGCCACCAGGGCAGCCGATCGATGCCGTGAGCCGCGGCGTAGGCTCCGGCCGAGCCAGCATCGAGCATTTCCTGATAGTCGTCGCGACCCGTCCTGGAGACCGCGCTGCCTTCCCGTTTCGCGCTGGTCTGCTCGGCGAAATAGTCGAACATCTTCTGTCGGAATGCGCCGTGCTGAAACCAGTCATCTCCCATCCAGCCGTCAATCATCGGGCTTTCGGGGACTGCTACCATCAATGCCGGATGGGGATTCAGGAGCGCCATCACCACTGCCCAACCGTCATAGGAAGACCCGATCATCCCGACGCGGCCGTTGCTTTCCGGAACGTGCTTTACGAGCCAGTCGATCGTGTCATAGGCATCGGTGGTATCGTCGGTCTTCGTCGGATTGAGCGGACCAATCGGAGGCCGCGTCATCACATATGTGCCTTCGGAACCGTATTTGCCGCGCATGTCCTGCGCGACCATGATGTACCCATTGTCCGCCCAAATTCGATCGCCCGGCAAAAGCCGATCGCGGAGCCTGGGACTGTTGCCCGATAGAAATGAGCCCGCGTCGTAGGGCGTCCGTTCAAGCAATATCGGCGCACGGGCGGAGCCGCGCGAAAGCACGATCACCGTATGCAGCTTCACGCCGTCGCGCATCGGGATCATCACTTCGCGCTTGACGAAATCCTGGTCGTTGGCGGGCTCATGCCACTCCTTCGGGATGTCGCTGCCGATCTGGACAGGACTGACCTGTGCTTGTGCCCACATGGGAGAGAAGGTCAAGAGCAGGGCCGCAGCAGCAAATATCCTGGATGACATTCGTGATCACTCTTCAGTTTCGTGTCGACGAGATGCTAGTACGGCGTCTCGCTGAACGAAGCAGACTTCACCGACGCCAGGGTGGTCGTCCCTTGCGCTTCATCAATGCTCCGGTCCGTCGCCAGCGCTTGATCCAGCGCCGCTGCCGCATGGATCGCCGTGGTGTCAAAGATTGGAACGGGGCTGTCTTCCTGCCCGACGAGCATCATGATTTCCGTGCAGCCAAGGATCATCGCCTGGGCGCCAGCATCGACAATACGCGCGATCACCGCCCGGTAGGCTTCGCGCGACGATGGCCTTATCCGCCCCGCGACCAGTTCGTCGTAGATGATCCGATGCACAGTCGCGCGGTCTTCGTCGTCAGGAACAATCACCTCCAGACCGTGGCGTTCGGTCAGGCGCCCTTTGTAGAAATCATGCTCCATTGTGAACGCCGTGCCGAGCAGGCCGACTTTCCGGAAGCCGGCGGTCACGATCCGCTCTGCCGTGGGATCGGCGATGTGGATCAGGGGAATAGCGACGGCGCTTTGCACGTCATGCGCCATTCGATGCACTGTATTTGTGCAGATCAGCAGCAGGTCCGCTCCGGCCGCCTCCAGCCGCTGCGCCGCGTCCACCATCCGCTCGGTGAGGCGGCTCCAGTCGCCGGCATGTTGCAGAGCTTCGATTTCCGCAAAGTCGAACGACCATAGCAGGCAACGGGCCGAAGCGGACGCGCCCAGGCGCGCGCGAGTGCCCTTGTTGAGGAGGCGGTAATATTCTGCAGAACTCTCCCAGCTCATGCCTCCGATCAGGCCTATCATTCGCATCATGTCTCTCCTTTCGAGGGCTGAAGATCGAGCAGCAGCGTTGGGATGAGTTCCGAAACCGTCGGATGGATCGGCACGGACCAGCGCAGGGTCTCGATCGGCTGGTCGGCGTTCATCATGTCGAGGATGCCGTGGATCGCCTCGTCGCCGCTGGTTCCCAGTATCGCCGCGCCAAGGATGCGGCGGGTGTCGGCGTCAGCCACCACCTTCATGAAGCCCTGCGTTTCACCTTTTTCCACCGCGCGTCCGACACGCGACATCGGCCGCTTCGAATGGAGGAGCCGCCGCCCCGTCTTGACCGCCTCGGCGTCGGTCATGCCTACCCGAGCGAGCGGAGGATCGATATAGAGCGCATAGCCCGGAAGGCGTTGGCTGACGTGCCGATCCTCGTCGTCGAGCAGGTTTGCCGCAACGATCTCGAAGTCGTTATAGGCGGTGTGCGTGAAGGCGCCACGACCGTTGCAGTCGCCCAGCGCCCAGATGCCGGGGACGCTGGTCTCCAGCCTGTCGTCGACTATGATGTATCCGCGTGCGTCCACTGCCACGCCGGCGGCCTCCAGCCCGAGATCATCGGTGTTCGGCCGCCGCCCAACTGCCATCAGGACATGGCTGGCGAATATCGGCTGCGCGTCCTCGGCACAGTCCACCCGCACCTCGACATCCTCGCCGCTGGGAGCGAAACCGATGCAGTCCGCACCCGTCCGGACCCTGACCCCCTCGGCCTCCAGGATCTGCCTGACGGCGTCCGACACGTCGGGGTCCTCCCGCGCGATAATCCGGTCCATGCGTTCGACCACCGTGACCTCTGCGCCGAAGCGCCGATACATCTGGGCGAACTCAAGCCCGATATAGCTTCCGCCGATCACCACGAGATGCCGGGGAAGCGTGTTGAGCGCGACGATGTCGGTGTTGGTCAGGATCGGAACTTGGTCCGCGCCGGGCATTTCCGGCACCATGGCCCTGCCGCCTACATTGATGAAAATACGTGGTGCGGTCAGCCGCTCTCCCTCGACCGCGACGACATTGACCTCCTCGAAGCGTGCATGTCCACGGATGAGCTCGACGTTTGTCATGCCGAACAGCCAGCTCTCGTTGCCCGTGCGTCCGTCCCGGATGATCCTGTTCGCCCGGGCGGCGACGGCCTTCATGTCGACCTCCAACGATCCGGCGAAACTGAACCCGTAGTCCCCGCCGCGCCGCGCAGTGTGGATAGCGTAAGCGCTCGCCACGAGCCCCTTGGTCGGACGGCAGCCAGTGTTGACGCACGTGCCGCCGACATGATGGCGCTCGATGATGGCGACCGACAGGCCGGCGTCGTTCAATCGGCCGGCGAGCGCCGGACCCGCCTGGCCGGCGCCGATGATGATAGCGTCGTAGCTGCGCATGTTGAGATCACCTCGTGATGTGGGCCATGCGCGCGAAGCGCTGCCCGGGAAGGGAACAAGCCTGCACTTGGGCAGGCCCGTCAAGGTCAGATGAGGCTGAGGCGCACGTCGACATTGCCTCGCGTGGCGTTAGAGTAGGGGCAGGTCTGGTGAGCCGCCTCGACCAGACGCCGGGCATCATCGCCTTCCACGCCCGGCAGCGCCACGGCAAGCTCGACTTCCAGACCGAAGCCACCTTCGCCGCGCATGCCGATGCCCACGGTTGCGGTCACCGCCGCACCGGTCGGCACCTGAAGCTTGAGTTGGTGCGCGGCAAACTTCAGGGCGCCGAGGAAGCACGCAGCGTAACCCGACGCGAACAGCTGTTCCGGGTTGGTCCCTTCGCCGCCCGGCCCGCCGAGCGCCTTGGGCATCGATAGCTGGAGGTCGAGCTTCCCGTCCTCGGTGCGGGTGCGCCCGTCACGGCCTCCGGTTGCGGTGGCGGAGGTGCGATACTTTACATCGACATACATGGTTCATTCCTTTGGTGATGGGCGCAGACCATTCCCGCGCCGGAATTAATGGTGACGCGCGTCAGGCTGCGACAGCCTTCGAGCGTCGGCGCGCGCCGCTGATGGTCAGCGATACCGCCGAGATGAGGAAGTAGAAGGCGCCGAAGGCCGCGTAGGGCGCGATGTCGGCGATACCGACCGGCGCGGTGCCGGCGGCCTTGCTGAGCATGTGCGCCCCGGCGAGCCCCGACTGCGCGCCGCTCAGGATCATGGCCCACTGCGCGCCATAAGACTTCCAGCGCCGCACTCCGGTGAGGAGCTGGAACAGACCGGAGAGGACCGCCCACACGCCGAATATCTGGAGGACCGCATGCATGCCGTGTGGCAGCATCGCGGCGACGGCGACGGCGGTCACGACGCTGACGACGAAGTTGAGCATCTGGCTCTTGTTCCTCGCCAGGCCGCCGCTCCGGCTGGCGTCGAGATAGTTCGCCAGCGCGTCCCAAGCGGGATAGGCAACGAGCATCACCGCAGCGAGCGGCGGCATGGCCCTTGCGACCGTGAAGGCAAGCGCGACCCAGATCGCGGAGACGGCGAAGCGCAGATAATAATATGTCTTCAGCCAGTCCCGGTCCGGAGACTTCGCGTCGGTGATGGTCTTCATGGCATGGTTCCTTTCTGTGAAGCAGGCGTACGTCTCCGATCCCGGAATACGGGTGTGTCGGTGATGGTTGGTTCAGGCGGTGCGCGGCTCGCGATTTGCCGCGTCGGTTCTGGTTAGAGGTGGAAGCGTCGCGGCAGGCGCCATCGTGCTGTGGCCGCCACGGCGGCGCACCCGATGGTATACCAGACCACCACGTAGAGCGGATCGTTGAAGGGGCAGCAGAAGGCGAAGACGAAGGCTCCGCAGGCGCCGGCGGCGATCCCCGAAGCCAGCGCGCTCAGCCTGGGCTGGGTCGGCGCGGCCCTCCGCATCAGGGCGCCGAGCAGCGCGACGACCGGCAGCGAGAGCACGAAGATGGAGGTGGCGCACATCATTCCGTGGGCCGGATCGATGCGGTCGAGCAGCGCGCGCGCGCGCGCGCCATCAGGCGTAACGAAGGCGCCTACGAAGATCGCCACGGCCGCGAGCGCGCAGGCGATTATCAGCCCCCGCCGGGGCCGCGCCGTGGGCGAGAAGGACCGAATGGCCAACACACATGCAGCCAGGGCCAAAAGACCAAGGCTTGCCACCCTCCATATCAGGTAGGGCGAGCCGGTCACGTCGTGCATGTCCGGCCGCATCACGCCCATGATAAGAAACAGCGCGAGTTCCAGCGCGCACAGTATGAGGACGAGCGTGCCTTCGCGCACCATGCTGCGGCGCCGGACCGGCGCGAGCTCGGACGACAGGTCGAAGATCAAGGCTTCATTCGACATCAGGGGTCTTCTCAATGGTTGCGGTAAGGCGGGCGAGGCCGCGATGGATATTCATCTTTACAGCCGAGGGGGAGAGGCCGATCTCGCCTGACGCGTCCTCGATGCTGTGGCCCTGCACCTTGACCAGCAGAATAGCCTGGGCCTGAGCGGGACGAAGTTGGTCAAGCAGGCTGGCCAGAACCGAGCTGCTGACTACCGACGCCTCGTGATCGCCGACCGCTATCTCGTCGGGCAGTTCGTCTGACGGGCGGCGCGCCAGGTTCCTCAACTGATCGATCCACTTGTTCTTGGCGATCGCCGCCAGCCAGGGCCCAAACGGATATTGCGGATCGTAGGTATGGCGCCGCCGATGAATGGTGAGCAACGTCTCTTGGACGGCATCGTCCACATCGCCCGGCGGCAGTCGCCGTTCAAAGTATCGCTTGAGCCATTCCGATGTCTCCCCGAGCAGCCGCCGATACGCACCGCCATGTCCATTCTGGGCAGCCTCCATCAGGCGGCACCAACTGTCTTGTGCCGTCCGGGACCGCCGCTCACGACTGAGCGGCGGCACGCCGAGCGACGACCTTGAGATGATTCTCGACAGAAAGTTCGGGCGCATGATCTCTTATTCGCGCGCTACGCGATGTTGGTCACTCTATGTCGAACTTTTTCTATCGCCGTCCCTTCCACGCCTGCCATTCCGGCCATGGCCTCTCCGCTCAAACGCGTCCGGACGAAGCGGACAAGTTCGCTGCTCAGGTCGAGATCCTCGGGAGTGCCGCCCAGAAAGCCGCCATGTGGCATCGCCTCGAAAACGTGAAGCTCAGCACTGACGCCTGCCTTCCTCAGGGCTCGATGCATGCGCACGGTGTTGGAGAGGAAGAGATCGCGGGTGCCCGATTGCAACAGCGTCGGTGGCAGCCCGGTCAGGTCACCGAACAGCGGCGAAAGATAGGGATGGGAAAGGTCCGCCCCATTCGCGTAGAGCAAGTTCGCCGACCGCAGCGACAGGGGTAGCATAACGTCCACCAGACGGTTCACTTCGAAGCTGTCACCGGACTCGGTGAGGTCCACCTCAGGCGATAGGAGGACCAGGCCGGCCGGCATGGGAAGCCCCTCGTCCCGCGCCCGCAGGAGCATGGCGACTGCGAGATTGCCCCCCGCGGACCTGCCGCCGATGACCACGTTCGACGGCTCATGACGCTTCAGCACATGGGCGTATGCGGCAAGCGTGTCGTCCAGTGCCGCAGGATAGGGGTGTTCGGGCGGCGTTCGATAGTCGACGCCGTAGCAGCGCATGCCGTGAAGGTCCGCCTGCATCTGCGCGCCAACACGGCACGCGTCTCCCCCACCAAACACCAGCGCGCCACCGTGCAGATCGACGTAAGCACCGTCCGTCGTGGTTGCCGCGTTGGGTGTGGCGATGTGGACGACGGCATCGCCTGCCAGAACAGTCTCGACGCTGGCGCCTAACGTCCCGGCCAAGCCCTTCATCGAGGCAGCATATTGCGCATCGACCGCCGACTTGATCCGGATCCAACCGTCATAGTCATCGGGTTCCGGCATCTGCTGTTTTGCATTGATCGGCATACCGTCGGAATCCACCAGACGGTGGAGCGCGGAGCGCGCCTCCGAGCTGATCGAGCTGGGGGAAGGAAGCGTGCGGGCGGGCAGTCGCACGCCGGACGATGTGTCATGCATCAGATACAATCTCGTGTCATATTGATTCTGCACTATATCAAGCCGACGTATCGCGGCGACTGAATGCAAGCGTACGCCGTTTCGCGTTTTGCTTAATCCTCATCCTGCCACCTCCGCAGATCCGTCTGATCATGATAGGCCATGCGGTCCGGCGTGGTGATGAATTCCATCGTCGTGCCCCACGGCATGCGACAGTAGCAGACCTTGTTCCCAGGACCTTTCTCGGTTGCATAGGGAATAACGCGCGGCGCTGTAAGAGGAGTGCCTCCTGCCTTTTCGAAACGCTCGACCGATGCGTCGATGTCGTCGGTATAAAGCGCGAAGTGCGTGATGCCAAAATCGCTCGCGCGGATCGGCTGGGCTTGCTCCGGTCCGTGCATTTCGAAGAGCTCGATGTCGGGTCCAGCGCCGATCTTGATCATCGCCTGCGCGCGCACGACCGTTCCGGGGAACGCTCCGACGGCCCGTTCGAATTCGGCTCCCTGCCGCGGCGGATCCTGGGGCCCGAACGACTGATAGATCAGCTGGGCACCGAACGCTTCCACCAGGAACGATTTGGCGGCTTCGATGTCGGGCACCGTGATCCCGATATGATTGACACCGCGAATGACACATGCAGTCATGACAGTCTCCTTGGCTATGTATTTGCCCCCGCACTGCAAAAGCCGGGCGCCGGGTTTCATTTGGTCTTGAGGAAATCGAAGAGGGCAGCCGCGACTTCATCCGGCCGCTCTTCTGAGACATAGTGGCCGCACCGCGCGATGGAGCCGCCCGTCACGTTGGTGGCGAACTCCTTGAGCATCGGGACCATCCGCGCACCGAAGCGGTGATCCCCACCCAGGCCAAGAACCGGTATATCGAGCGGTTGCTTCTTATATTGGAGTGCGGCCGCATGATCGGCGGTGAGGGTGCGGTACCATTCCATGCCGCCACGCGTGCGGCCAGGCAGCGCCATCGCTTTGGCATAGATTTCGATGTCCGCCGGATTGAAGCTGCTGTGATCGTAGAACCGCTCAGACATGAAGGTCGAAACATAGTCATATTCACGGCCGTGGATCAGGCGCTCGGGCAGGTCCCGGTTCTTATGGAAGCCAAAGTGCCAGAGCCTTGCGGTCGTCGCCTCCCATTGGGTCCAGCCTGGAAGCGGAACGTCGAGGATGGCGAGATGCGTGACAGCCTTCCGATAGATGACCGCCTGGGGCAAGGCGACCATGCCGCCGATATCATGTCCGCACACGGCATAGCGTTCATGCCCAAGCGCAACCATGACGTTATGCGCGTCGCGCGCCATCGTCGCCTTGTCATAGCCGCCTTGCGGACAGTCTGAAAACCCCGCGCCGCGCAGATCGATGGCCACCACGCTGAAATGTTCGGCCAGCAGCGGCATCACATGGTGCCATTCCCACCATGTTTCCGGCCAGCCGTGCAGCAGAAGGATCGGCGGACCCGAGCCTCCCGTGACGGTATTGATCTTGATACCGTTCACCGGCACCAGCTGCTGGATAAATCCCTTCAACATTGCGATCATGGTCGCTTCCAGTCAGATGTTGGCGTTCGGGTAGAGCCCATGGCCAGCGCTCAACGCTGGTCGAAATCGGTGGCGATCGTGACGTCGTGCCAAGCGTCGATATCGCTGCGGAAGGCGGCCAGCTTACGCTTGGCGATCGCATGCGCGGCTGGGCCGAGCGGCAGGTGAAGCGGCGCGTCATCGGCGTCGACCGCCTGCAGGATCACCGCGACCGCCCTGTCGGGATCACCCGCCTGATTGCCATTGTTGGTTTCGCGATAGTGCTTGCGCGAGCTCGCCGCATATTCCGGCATCTGGTTGACCGCAATGGCGATCGAACGGCCCAGGAAATCGGTTCGAAACGGCCCGGGTTCCACGATCAGCACGCGGATGCCCAACGGCTTTAGTTCGTCGGCGAGCGCTTCGGATATCCCTTCCACGGCAAACTTGGCGGCGTGGTAATAGCCTCCGCCGCCACGGCCTTCGATACCCGCACCGGACGACATGTTGACGATCGTTCCGCCGGAACGTCGCAGGACGGGCAGCGCAGCTTTGGTGGCCTCGATCAGACCGAAGACGTTCACCTCGAACATAGGCCGATATTCCTCGGCCGTGCCTTCCTCGATCGCGCCGAACAGCGCGTATCCCGCATTGTTCACGAGCACGTCAAACCCGCCAAAGGTTTCGACTGCCTTTGCAACCACTGCCTTGGTCGCCGCCGCATCGGCCACGTCGAGTGGCAAGGTGATCATGCGGTCGCCGAATGGCTCGGCCATGTCCGCGATCGTCTCGACGTTGCGGGCCGTCGCGATGACCCGGTCGCCGCGCCGTGCCGCAGCAAGCGCGAGCCGCTGACCAAAGCCGCTCGAGCAGCCGGTAATGAGCCAGGTTTTCATCACTTCTTCTCCGAATTTTTCGTAAACGACGCAAAGCGTCGATTACAGGGAAACCAAGCGAGCCCCTCGCGGTGTGACATTGGTGAAGCTCTACGTCCTCCATGACGGAGCGCGACTCCGGTGAGGCGAACGCGGCCGCGATTGCTCCCTCGTCGCGGAAGCGGCACTCGTAAATTGCGATCGTCCCGTCCTGAACTATGGTGGGGAAGAACGCGGTGACGCTTTCCAGCCCGTGCCGCCCAGGATTGCATCACCAGCGGCAGATGACACTCGATGTAACAGCGCTTATCGAACCAGCTTTCGGTGGTGCTTCCATGGCTCACATAGACGGTTATGCCGTCGGACTGATCGTCCATGTTTGCATGCTCTTGTTGGCTGCGTGGGTGAATGCCGGACGTCATGCGGCGAAACGCTGTATGATCGCTGCGCCGATGCCGCGGCTGCCGCCGATAACGAATTCCTTGCGATCACCGAATTCCATTGCGCTTGCCCTTCACTTGGAGGGAGGAAGAAGGTCGGCGAGTGTGGTTCGCAGTCTGGTGAACCCGAGCGACGCCCGACAGGTCAGAGCGGCTTGCCGACGTTGCGAGACACGGTTGCATCCGTGAAGCGGGGAACGTCAGCCATCACTGCCGCCGTCTCCACTGACGCGAGCGCGGTGCGCAGCGCGTGCTCGTCGGTAGATGCCCACGGAAACATGCGCGGCGTTGGCTTCTCGTGGGAAGAACGCTGAGGCGCTCTCCAGCCCGTGCTGCTGCCAACAGGCAAGCGCCAAGGGCAGGTGGACGTCGACATAATGGTCGCGATCGAAGTAGGTGCCGCCGCTGCATATGACTGTCAGGATTGCGTGTGTCATGGACGAGTATTTGGCCTGATCGAATATGATCGTAAACTGACAGCTTTGAACTCTCGGCGTTCAGTATTGTGGGTGGTCGCTGAGCCGTTCGCCCGCTTTCACCTCCGCCAGCGTGAACGGACAGGCAAAAAGCGGCAAGCAACCGAACGATCCGACGAAGGCAACGCAAGCGCTGCTGACGATCCTTCAAAAGGATGACCCGCAGGTTCAGTTATTCCTTGACGAAGATGCCCTGGGGCTGGTGAAGCAGAAGCCCGACGATGTGCGAGCAGAACTCGCGCGCTAGGAGGTGCTTTCCCAGTCCGCCGGCTTTGATGCCGCTTGAGTCTTCGGATTTTACTGCGGCCTCGGGTGCGCTCGGCTGCTGGCTGAGCCGCGGTTCCTGCGCGTGTTGCTGACAGACGGTCTTCATGAAGCAGATGGCAGGTTCTGGGACCGGAGGGACCAACCGACGAAGCGAATCGGAAATCTTGCGCACTGATTCTCAGCGCGCGCCACAGCAATTCCCCGTCTCACAAAGGCTCAAAAGCCGCATCGCCGATGGCCGGAAAGTCCATCGGCGAAATTTTTCTGCATACGATCTGGTCCGCCGTGGGCCGACACGGTCCGCCATGGCCCGAACTAGCCCAAGGCCCTGATTCTCATGGGCTTGACGCAGCAAGAGCCACTCACAATCCTGATGCTCAGGGGCGCACAACACGCATCGCATCATATAGGAGCTTGCCATGACCGTTCAGTCCCACGACCGCATCCTCCGCCTCAACACCGTGCTCGACCGCACCGGGCTCAGCCGCGCCACCCTCTACCGGAAAGTGGCGGACGGGACATTCCCCCGGCAGATCCGCATCGCCAGCCGCTGCATGGGCTGGCGGGAATCCGCCATCAACGACTGGCTCAGAAATCCCATGTTCTACAGTGTCGAGGACGGCTGATCCCGTATCCCATCCATTTTGGTTCCAGTTGGCATTGTGCCTGCATCGGCCTAGCCTACATTCATTGCTGTCGCTCTTTTCCCTTGGGCGCGGCAACTACCCCGAACTTCATCCCCGCCGTCGAGCTTGCTCCGGCGGGGCAACTTTCTTCGGGTTCATACACAATAATGAGGACCACATGCCAACCTGCATTCGACCGCGCTTGGGACATAGCCGACGGGATCCTTTGCTTTTGGCGTCAAGCAATATTAGCGAAGTTTACAGAAAATTCCTAAACTGCCATAAGGTCGCTATGGATGCTCGTAGAAACCCCTTTGCGCCGGGCGCTGGAACGCCCCCTCCTGAGCTTGCCGGGCGAGGCGCGCTGCTGGAACGCAACGCAGTCGCGCTTGATCGCATCCGAATGGGTAGGTCGGCGCGCCCGAGCATTCTCTATGGATTGCGCGGCGTTGGTAAGACGGTGTTGCTGTCGACTATGCGGGATGCAGCCGAATCCGAAGGGATGACGATCGTCGCGATCGAGGCACCGGAAAATCGATCGCTGCCTGGTATTCTTGTGCCCGCCCTTCGGGCCGCCCTCTTGCGGCTCGACCGCCTGAAACAGGCTTCGGCCGGGGTGAAGCGGGCACTCCAAGCACTTGCTGGGTTCGCCAAGCTCAAGGTCAAATATGATGATCTGGAGGTGGCCCTGGATTTCGAACCAGAGCCGGGACTTGCCGATAGCGGCGATCTCGAGTCGGATCTGGCGGATCTGATCGTCGCCGTCGGCGAAGCGGCCAAGGAACGAAAGAGCGCGGTAGTTCTGGTAATCGATGAACTGCAATATGTGCCGGAAGAGCAATTGGCCGCCCTGATCAGCGCGCTGCACCGCGCCAATCAAAAGAAACTTCCGGTGACAATGCTGGCAGCTGGCCTTCCCCAACTGCTGGGACAGATGGGGCGGGCAAAATCCTATGCCGAGCGTTTGTTCGAATTTGTCGCCGTTGGGCCGCTCGATGATGAAGCGGCCCGTGAGGCTATCCGCCTGCCGATCGAGCGTGAGGAGGAGTCGATCGAGGATGACGCTCTCTCCGAGATCATCGAACAGACCAAAGGTTATCCCTATTTCCTTCAGGAGTGGGGAAAACATGGCTGGGATGTCGCAGATGCATCCCCCATCACCGCGCAGGATATTGGCTTGGCTACCACGGGCGCCCTTGCTGAACTCGACGCCAGTTTCTTCCGCGTGCGCTTCGACAGGCTGACGCCCGGCGAGAAGCGCTATCTTCGTGCGATGGCGAGCCTAGGACCGGGTCCGCACCGATCCGGTGATGTGGCCGATGCCATGGGGGTGAAAGTATCCAGTGTAGCTCCGACGCGGAACAGCTTGATCGCGAAAGGGATGTTGTACAGCCCAGCGCATGGTGACACGGCATTTACGGTGCCGCTCTTCGACGCTTACATGCGACGCGTCATGCAAGAAAACTTCTCGTAGAATCGAACGAGCCGCGGCGACCGGGATTGGGACTTTCCGGAATGTCGGCTTTGGAAAGGACAACCTGCTATAGCTGTCATTAACGGGCTGGCTTCGCTTTCTCCTGTGCGCCCATTTGTCATCATTCGACTCTAACATCCCCCCAAACCAACCGTTATTCCCAAAAATAAGACGACCTCTGCTAAGGGCTAATTACGACGGCAGTAAATTATGG
>NZ_JAKUJY010000037.1 GCF_022664535.1 Sphingobium trunci
GGCGGCGCAGGCGGTGAACAGCGCGCGATCCAGCATCCGCTCCATGTCGACGATGCGCGTGCCGACCGATGCCAGTTCGGTCACGATCTCGCGGGTGTCGATTGCGCTGCCCGTCCCCTGGACGAGAGCGGCCAGCCCCGTGTCCACGACGCGGGCGAGCATGGCATATTCGCTCAATCCGCGTTGTTTGGCGAAGCCGGCAAGGGCGCGGTGCTGGGCGGGAGAGAGCCGCACGGTCTGGGCACGGGCGCTCATCGCACCGCTCCAGCCGAGATGCTATTCGCCATCGCGTGAAATGGCGGATTTGCGCTGTTTTGGCCAAGCCGCGTTTGGCGAGATGCTATCCGCATCCCGTCAAACCCGCTGAAATGCTGGATGCACCCGTGCGTGAGGTGTGTACCTGAATTGCTGGCTCGATGCGTAGCATCGCAGCCCCACAACACTATCCCATTGGCGTCCGGCTCAGGCATGTTCCGGCTATCGAACGGCTGCACCGGCTCCGGCTCTCCGAACTGCTTTGTCACCCATCGGGCGACGACCGCGCGGTCAGCCCTGCGCCGGTCGATCTCTCGGCGGGGGCGGGGCTGGTCGTAAAGGCCATGCTCGATGATCCAGTCACGAATGGCCCGTTCGACCGCTTCCTGCACCCATCTGTCGAGCCGGTCGGCTTCGATGGGATCGAGGTGCGCGGTCACGCCGGGAGACTCGATCAATCCGCCAAGTGGAAGGTAGCTTGTGCCCGCGTTCTGCAACGGGCCGTCGATACGCACGGTCGAAACCTCGCCCCGGTGGATATGGAGGGGCGGACGTTCGTTCAAATGCCAATGTGCGATGGAGCAACGATAGGTCTCGCCGTCGTCGCTGTCGGCAAGCAGCTTCTTGATGAGCGGCAAGGTGACGCAGGCCATGCGGTAGTCGGCGGTGAAACGCAGAGTGACCTTGCGGCCCTGCCAGATGAAATCGGCAAGCCGATCCAAGGTGCGATGGAAAATGGGCATGGGTATCCTTTCGTGAAATCACGATGGCGGGTGTTCATTGGGAAAGAGGGGAAGCGCAGGCGTAAAACGGCCGGCCAATCAGTCAGGCTGGGCCTTCTAGCGCCTGTAAATCAGCCGACGGATCGTGATTGCGCCAAACGCCGGATAGATTCGGTTGTCAGCAAGGTTCGCCTGCCGATTTTGATGGCGTCCAAGCCTCCAGATTTGATCAAGACGTAGACCGATGACCGGCCGACGCCGAGAGCCTTGCAGGTATCATTGATGGAAATGGCGAGCGGTTCCATGTGCGTCTCCGTGTTTGCCGATTCGCGGCGAGAGACGGCTCAGGTTGCAGACGTTCGTCTGAACGTCGTCCAGCAATGGGAAAGCCATGGGAAATTGCCGATGACGTGCGGATACGAAAATGGATGGCGTCGTCCGAAAATCTTTATGCCGTAGCCGAAAAATCGGACCATCGGTTAACGGCCCCTGGCAGGGAGAATTTTCTCCAAATGCGCGCAAATTTTTTCCGCGTAGGGAGTGAGAAGGTCGCTGCGTGGCATGTCCCCGGACTCGTCGGCATGTTCCTCAAACCATTCCGACAGCCACTTCTTGATCGCGCTGATCGTCACTTCCCGGTTGCTCAGGTCTAGGGCGTTGAATCGTGCGTCGCCGATCAGAGATATAAGAGCGTCGCTATAGGCATATTTCGCGTTCCGGCCCGGGCCGCCGGCACGCTTGGGCTTGATGCCGAGTTCCTTGATAACCTCATCAGGGTCTTTTTCGATCTTGATCGCCTCGGAAATCCGGTTCCCGCCCGGCGCGAGACAAAGTGCTCGGACGGCGGCAAATTCCGATAGAAGCAGGACTCGCAAATTCCCGAAGAAATAACGACGCTCCAGATAGATCGGGGCGCCCCTCCAGTTGCGGTAGTAGGCCCTTGGTGCGCTTTCACGCTGGAGATAGGCAAAAAGTTTTTCAAGCGCTTCCCGCGTCTCGCCGCTCGCGTTCGCGTAGATTGCGTCTCGAGGCTTTCGAAGCCTGCCGCCCCCGTACTGGAAACGGCGCCAGAGCCACGCCATGAACAGCGGGACGAGGCAGGCTGCGATAGCTATGCTCAAAAGGCTATCGGCCACCACTTTGGATGCCAGCGCTGCGAAAACGGAAAGTATCAGGCATAATCCTGGAATTATAAGCATAACCGGAACGGACCAAGTATAGACTGATGATTGCCGTCCTATGTGATCTTCAACCGCTTGGATGACACTGTCGAGTTCATCGCGTGCCTGATCTTCATTTTCATTCAGGATGCGCAAGGTGATTCTCCGAAGTGAGCGATCATCGTCATTGCGCTCCATCATCTATCCCTTCATCGGTGGACTGGTGCATTGCCGCTATTGCGCTATTATCCCAGATAGTCACTCCACCACTGCGCCATTTCAACACGTTTGTCCCAATAGGCGGACTGGTTGTATATATATTGTATATACGTCCCACGCTGCCGACGACCATATGTGCAAGCGCCCGCTCAATCGCATCGAACCGACATTACAAATGCGACATAAATGCCGTAACGGATTGTGGTAAAATTTGGTTGCCTATAGCATCGACGTTGCCGGACGAGCTATTCACTCATGAACAGGAAGATAGCTTATGAAGAATCGGAATTATCGCCGCCTTGAATGGTTCAGATATGCTCATCTCGGCTGGCAGGGCGATGCCAGGCATGGGCTGAGCGAGGTCTTCGAGGAATATGGTCGGACCCCTGCCGCCGAGGCCTATATTGGTAAGAGACTAAAGAATGCTCTGCTTACATCCTTCGAGCGCCTGAGATGGTTCTATATTCGGAAATTATACCGGTAGATCAGACCGTCGTCGTTGCACAGCAATTCTGTCTTTCAGAAAGGCTCCGAACGGCTTCTCGAAAAAGGAATAAGAGGCGATCGCAACAGTGCAGCTGAGTATTATTGCCGCAATCAATACCGGTACAGGATACAGGCTTGTACCGTAATATTTGTGAAACAATTGGAATAGGATTATTGTTGCTGTTATGCAAAAAGGATGAAGCAGATAGAGACTGTAAGAGGAATCCCCAAGACGGCTGAGAGCTCTTTCAAATATGCGTGGTACGGGAACCGGCCCAGATATTGCGGCTAACAAAAGGCAAAACATGGGGCCGCCCCAGACAATCACGCGTGTTAATTCATTGGGTGTCCTTGCAAGGCGCAGTTCAGGCAAAGGATTCCATAGCAGCAAGATCAATGGAGCAAGGAGTATGAGCCTTGCCCACGACGGTAGCTTGACTCTCCGCCTGATCGCCAGTTCGGCAAGCAGCATGCCTGCTGCAAATTCTAGGATAATGGGGCGGCTCCAAAAAAATATGGAAATTGCATTTTGAGGAATAAAGTGCCCCAACGTCGCTATCGATATCAGCAGAAAGGTGATCCAGAAAAGGGCATGCGTTCTTTGAAGATAAATAAACGCGGAAAATATTATATAAAACATCATCTCATAGTTCAGCGTCCATCCCAGAGATAGAACTGGAGTAATTCCGCTAAAATTCGCATGAGGATTCCAGGGATAGAATAGAAGGCTCGAAGCGATATGCCGTAAATCTATTACATCATTTCTGGCAAGACCTGATATTACAACGAACATAGTTGTAGCAAACCAGTATAATGGCAGGATTCTTATAATTCGTCTGCTCATGAATGTGGTCCGCGATCCCCTCTTTTGAAACAGATCTTTGCTTGAAATTAGCATGATGAAACCGGAAATCAGAAAAAACAGGTCGACGCCGGAGCCGGTTGCCCATTTCGGTCGTACGAACGCACATTTCCCATCCGAGCACAAATCAGTGACAGCTGACATGCTATGCCCGAGGAGAACGAACAGCGCCGCAAAAGCTCTCAGATATTGGACGGAATCATAGCGACTTCGCTCTGACGGAATGGCGCGTCGATATTCTTCCGCATCAGTGTACAGCATATTTCGGCCCTCGCATGCGCTGCGTCCGTGCAATATCCCGAAAATTCCAATACAGGAATCATGAGTATTCGATGGCGATTATGGATCTCGATACTATATAGATCAAGCGCGTTTTGGTTTGATTATTGTTTCGGATTGCGAGAAGGGTGGATGCGATCGTCGAAGGGCGATCTGCGTGCCGGCGAGCAAACTGGCTTGAAGAGGCAAGGAACCATGAACCGATGTCGATCCCGCAGCCTTCGACGGGTGCGATATCAAAAAGGCTCCGGGATGATCCGAGGTAACTGCACGGTACCTCAGAGAAACAAGATCTTCATCAGGGTATCCCGGCACCCTGCATGTCATGCCGCTGAAAGCGACGGGCGCCGGGACCCTGATGCTGTGCTGCGACCCGAGCAGCTTCAGGAACTCAGCCATAGGGTGTCGCGTCGGGTGCGGGGACTGAGTCGGCATATTTATAATGATTGGATACATATAATTCAAGATATCATATGATCGAAAAAGCAATTGGTGTATTCACTTCCATTTATCCGACGTCTTTTGTTAATGTATTAACAAGCAATGGCGGAGTTAATATTTGCAGATGTTAATCTGCTGTACAGCAACGTTGTGCAAAGGACGTCTACTCCGAATTCGAATCACGATCTGCAAAGGGCAAATCTACAGCCGCCAAAAGACCAGAAACCCGCCGTCGCAGATGCCGATGCCATTTGAAAAAGACGCGGCTCTCTGGAGAGCAAGCGCGGAGAGCGCAAACTTTAAATGTCGTCCATGTGCTTGCTAGCTGTTGCGAATGTAATAGAATCGAGCTTGCTGCATTCTTCAATTTAGATCCTCGATTTCTACTGATCCTGATGAGATTCCAATGATTTGCGGCCTTTCTCAATCTTTCGATTGAGGTATTCATTCTACATTCACGGCATTCGCCTGAAATCGTGCCCCAGGAGAGGCCCGTATTGCCATGGTCCCACCGATAGAATTCTCCTTGCCAGTTGGGCTCGATCGGTTTGGCCGTGATAATGCACCATCTTAACAAGCATTCGTAAGGCCGTTTGTGATTCAAGGTAAGAACGATTGGCTTGGTGGGCGATCCGTCAGCATCCAAATCGCTGAAATGAATAACTTTTTGCGGTGCATGTGTCAGTTAACTGCCTGTTAACTCGAGTGTTGTAATATTAATGAAGGAATGCTAAGATTGACGCTGTAGGGATTCGCTGTATTCTTCGGGGAAAATTTGAGTATGTCAAATACAGAAAATGAAAAAGAGTCGCTTGTTTCTCTAACCGCTAACATTGTGTCTGCCAATGTTTCCAATAGCCCTGTCGGGGTCACGGATCTTTGCGACATGATTAAAAGCGTGCACTCCGCCCTTTCTAGCCTTGCTACTCATGAAGAATCCGTGGGAGAGCTGCAGACGAAGCGTGAACCAGCCGTGCCAATCCGCTCGTCTATCAAGCCGGAATATATTGTGTGCTTGGAAGACGGAAAAAAGCTGAAGACGCTCAAGCGATATCTTCGGGCGCGGTATCAGATGAGTCCGGAAGAATATCGCGCTAAGTGGGGGTTGCCGCCCGATTACCCGATGGCGGCGCCGAGTTATACAAATCAGCGCCGCGAAATGGCTCATAAGATTGGCTTGGGGCTGCGGCCTAAGGCGGCTGGTAAGAGAGCTGTCTCGAAAGCTGAGATGGAGGTCGAGGAGGATGTTTCGGGGAACATTGCCAAGGTGCCTTCGCGTCGCCGTGGCGCCAGCAACTGATGTTCAATGCAAGGGTTGATCCATTTTTGGGGCAAGTGTTCAAAATGGCTGGCCTAATGCAGCGAGGGGCATCTGGCGGGAGCGCCACCCGTCCCATCAGTTGTTCCTCCCCCGCCCGCTCCTTGGGCTCCGGATGAGCCTCTTCCTATTGGTCGATTCTCTGCCGGCAGCGCTCCTGCGAGCTATCTTTCGAAGCGATGGATGTTCGTTGAAGCGCTGCTTCGTCCTGGCGTCCTCGCCCCGGCCATATTGTCGCTGCAGGACCTCTCTGACGTAATCTCACATATGGGCCGTGACCGGTGGAAGGTGGTAGTCCATGCCCAACTTTCCACCGTAACGCTTTGCATCGCTGCATTGGCAACGAGAAAGGTAACCGTCCGATTGGGACCGCCTGCCTGATGGTGCGATAATTTCTTAAGAGACGGTCATAGCGACGTCGCTAACGACGTCTCTTGATCGGGGATTGCGATGAGGGCGGAGATACTGGGTCAGGAACGACGGCGCCGGTGGACGGACCAGCAGAGGCTGGAGATCATCGGATCCGTTGGCGTCAATGGTGCGACGCTGGCAGAGGTGGCCCGGCGCCACGATGTAACGCGACAGTAGATTTACACTTGGCGACATGATTTGAAGAAGCGCGGGTTCTTGCTCGCCCCACCGGAGCCAGTCTTTCTGCCTGTGGAGATGCCTGCCGTTCGGAGCCCTAACGTTGGCCGCAGCACTACCCCAGGCGGGATGTGCATGGTGGAGCTCCGCCTGACGCAAGGCCGGACCTTGCGATTTGGAAGCGACATTGAGGCCATCGCCCTGACCCGGCTCATCCGCTGCGTGGAGGCGGCGTGATCGGCCCGGGAACTGGCGTGCGAGTTTATCTGGCCTGCGGCGTCACTGATATGCGCAAAGGCATCTCTGGCCTTGGTCAGCTGGCGCAGACGGTGCTGCGACAGAAACCGACAAGCGGCGCGGTGTTCGCTTTTCGAGGGCGACGCGGCGACAGGGTGAAGCTGCTGTACTGGGATGGGCAAGGATTTTGCCTGTACTACAAGGTCTTGCAACGAGGCCGTTTTCCTTGGCCCTCTGCGGCGGACGGGACGGCGCGGCTGACCTCGGCCCAGCTCGCGATGCTCTGGGAAGGCATCGACTGGAGGCGACCAAATTGGGGCGCGCCGCCTGCTCATGTGGGCTGACTTTTGTTCCTGAATCTACCTGTTTTCATGGATATTCCTGCCCCTGGCTGGTAAGCAGGCTCATGCTGAGCGCGGCGCAAAACCTTCCCGAAGACCCAGCTTTGCTGAAGGCGATAATCGCCGACTTGCAGGCGGAAAACGCGAAGCTGGCGGCAACGGTCCGCGCACATGATCTGGTGGTGCAGGCCCTGCGTCTGCGCATTGCCAAACTGAAGAAACAGGCCTTCGGCAAGTCCTCGGAAAAGATCGAACGCGAGATCGAGCAGCTGGAACTGGCGCTAGAGGACATTCTGGTCGCCGCGGCACAAAACGTCGCCTTGCCGAGTGATGTCGAAGAGGATGAGGCCACTGCGCACGTAGACAGCGCACGGGCCATGGCCCGGCGCCCGCGTGTTGCGCCTGACATCCCGCGCGAGCGAAAAGAACTCGACCCGGGCAACGCTTGTCCCGATTGCGGGGGCGAGTTACGCCTCGTCGGCGAGGACGTGAGCGAAATCATCGAAATGATTACCGCCAGGCTGAAGGTGATCGAGGTAGCGCGGCCGAAGAAGTCCTGCCGCTGCTGTGAGAAAATGGTGCAGGTGCCGGCTCCGAGCCGCCCGATCCCCGGCAGCATGGCCGGAAGCAGCCTGCTTGCCTACGTGCTCGTCTCAAAGTTCGACGATCACTTGCCGCTGTACCGGCAGAACGAAATCCTTACCCGCATGGGCGCTGACATTCCCCGCAGCACGCTGGCTGACTGGTGCGGCAAGGCGATGCGAACCCTGCAGCCCCTGATCGAGCGTATTGAGGCATCGGTCCTGGCCAGCACCGTCATCCACGCCGATGATACACCGATCCAGGTGCTGGATCACACAAGGCGGGCCAAGGGGCCCGGTAAGGGCGTGAAGCAAGGCAGGATCTGGGGTTATGTCTGCGATCAGCGCCCGTGGAACGGGCCGGCACCGCCGGGTGTGGTCTATCGCTTTGCCCCCAACTGGAAGGCGGAGCACGTGCAAAACCACCTTTGCAATGCGAGCGGCATTCTCCAGGCCGACGCCTACAGGGGATATGCGAAGCTCTATGAGCCCGGCGCAGACGGCGAACCGCGCTTCCGGGAAGCTGCCTGCTTCGCCCATTGGCGGCGTGACTTCCACGACATCTGGAAAGCGAACAAATCACCGATAGCGCGAGAAGCCCTCGATCGCATCGGCCAGTTGTACGACATCGAACGCGAAATCGCCGGGAAACCTGTCGATGTTCGGCGCGCCGTCCGCCAGGAGCATAGCAAACCCAAACTCGAGGCGTTGCGCGCCTGGGCCGAGCAGCAACTCACCCGCATCCCCGTCAAGGGCGACCTGGCCAGCGCCATTAGGTATGGCTTGAGTCGCTGGCAGGCCTTCTTATTGTTCATCGAAGACGGGCGCGTCGCCATCGATAACAATGCCGCTGAGCGAGCCGTGAGACCTATTGGTCTGGGAAGACGCAACTGGCTCTTCGCCGGCTCCGAAGCAGGCGCTGAAACCCTGGCGCGGGCCATGACGCTTATTGAAAGTGCCAAGATGAACGGTCTCGATCCGCAGGCTTATCTCGCCGACGTGCTCGGCCGTATCCATGATCACAAGATCAACCGGATCGAGGAATTGCTGCCTTGGAAATGGATGCCCTTGGTGCCGTTGGCAGAGGTAGCCTGATGGCCACGATCACGCACGTGCGCACGCTGGACTATGCTGCCAAAATGCTCGGTGAGGACGTGGAACTGTTGGAAGCCATCGTCTGGAACGACGACAATCTGACATACGGCAGCATCATCAGCGTTTACACTGGCCCGGATGAGACCATTACGGCTCTCACCGACGATGGCATCGACGAACTGTCAGATATGCTCCGAGAAGCACGCCGCACCACCCAGACCTGGCACGGCTTCCTCGATGACTTCCTTGACGATCCCGAACTCGCCACTCGCTTCAAGGCCCAACCACCGCGGTAACAATCGGACGGTTACCGAGAAAGATTGTGAATAGGAGTTGCTGCCTGTCTGTAGGGACGGGCTTATCCCGAACGGCGCCGACTTATCCGGTTGGAAAGATACACCCGCCGATGGAAGGCACGAGGAGCAGCGCCAGATCTTGACAGTGATTGCAGTTTTACTGGGGCGCGCCGAAGGAAATCACCGCGTGTAAATGGAGATGGCTTATGGACTGCTGCTGTACCCTTTCTTCCGCGATCATCGTCTTCTGCGCATTTCCTGGGTTGAGCCGGGCAAGGATCGCATGGCAGCGCGCCGCTTAGGATCACCATGATGAGGGAGAGGAGATTGCCAATGTCATGAACGATGGTAGCGGAAAGCTAGCCAGTCAGTTCCATCTCATTGCTCGCCATAATGTCCGTCGCTTCACGCGCCGTCAATCGAGACGCCCAGGGCGGATGGCCGCGGCTTCTTCAGCGGAGCCGGGCCCAGCGGTCGATGATCTCGACGCGATAATCCGGGCATCACGGACCACGGGCAGCATAGGGCCAGCAGATGGCCGCCCGAACTGATAGCCCTGCAACCAACCCGCGCCCGCATTCCGGGCAAGACTTGCCTGATCGGCTGTCTCTATGCCCTCCACAATCACGGCGGAGGCAAACGAAGTACCGAGCCGTACAAGATCCAGAAATTTCCCATATCCTTCATCGCTGTTCGACGCATCGCGAACGAAACGGCTATCAATTTTGACGATATCCGCCGCCAGCGCGGACAACTGGAAGATTGATCGCCCACCTGTGCCGAAATCATCTACGGCAACAAGGCAGCCAAGTTCCTGCATCACGGATATGAATTCCCGGGCCTCCTCCAGTGAAACAAATTGGGCCGTTTCGGTGATCTCTATCACCAGGCGGCCGGCCAAGCCGGATCGCCGATTTAGCCTTTCGCGTAATTCCCGCCAAAGCGTATTTGTGCCATAACGATGTAGGGATGCGCTTGCGGAGGAGATATTGATACCCAGGCAAAGCGTAGGATTCGCTTCAAGCTCGTCGAGCGCCGCCGACATGAGCCGACGATCGAGTTCCGGGGACAGGTCCACCCGTTCCAGTGCCAGAATTTCTGGTTCGGCGCTGCGCAAGTTTCCGGCGCCATCATGAATCCTCAGCAGGCCTTCATAATAGAATATCGGCGCGTCGGGCGCGGAACCGACTGTCGGCTGCCAAACCAGGCTTGCTTGCGCGCCCGCAACGCTATCCAGAAGGTACACAGCCTTTGCCATGTCGTGTCGATACTGGGCACCCTCCATTAGATGACAGGAATTAGGCCTGAAGCGGACCCGACTATAGGCTCGTTCCCTCGCGCTTTCGAAATTCGCGCCGCTGGATGCGAGCGGAGCGGTACCGACGCTCGGAACCGCGAAAAAAGCGCCGGCTTGGGAAAGAATGGGACTGGCACATATATGGGCACAGAGCTGACTGATCATGGGATCTACGCCGTGCAGCCCTTGTCCAGGATGCGGCCGGACAATCATCTCAATCAGTCCCGTAGCCTCGTCCTCACGAATTTCATCCTCGTCGAAGATATCATGGACGACGTCGCAAAGCCTCTCGAATGCGCAATACCGTGCCTGAGCCCCAAACGCGAACTCGATTTCGGCCAGATTGGCCACCGTGACCATGACAAACTGGGACGCCGGCAAGGCTTCCGAGGCCATCAAGGCATTGTGACATTTATTTCGCTTCCCCACCAATACCTCCTAAAGCCGGTTTCTGGGCAGGTTCGGATGCCGCGATATATCGCATTGGCCCTGTCTTTTTGACCAATCCACCAATCATAACGAATGCTATATGAATACTATTATGCTCTTTACGCCAGAAAACATCCGCCAAAGCAAAAGTTTTTCCGGGAAGGCGTGGATCGGTCTGAGCGAACCAGATGGAACAAGCGACGGGCGATTCCGAATATCGGCCGAACGATCACCTGAGACCGGTCTGCAGAAGCCATCTTCGGCTGCCCTCCAAGGCGATAGCTGTCAACTTTCCGGAGGCATAGGCGCCGGTATCGATGCCGATCCGGCCAATGCGCTGGTGGACATCGCAGTAGACGGTGTGGCCGTAAACCACGGTCTTTTCACATTGCTGTTCCGAATGCGTGAATCCTTTGCGGATCCATCGCGTGACGCGTGGGTCCTGTGCCTCTATGTCCTTGCTGACATCGACGCCGGCGTGAACGAACAGATAATCGCCCCTGATCACCTGGCTTTCTAAGCGGCCGATGAACTCGATATGTTCATGCGGCACATGGTTGATGATGATCGTTTCAAGGTCTTCGTAATTCGCTGTCCGATATGTACTGGCATTGATGCCGTAACTTAGAATGGTGGGGCGCCCTCCCATGTGAATGAACAACTTGAGCATGTCATGCTCCCGATTCAGGACGCGCAAGAAAATTTCCTCATGATTGCCCATCAGGAAGCGGTAACGGGATGAGGTACTGGCTAGGGAGGAAAGGCGGTCCAGAGCCTGCGCCGATGCCGGTCCTCGGTTGATATAATCGCCCAGGAAGATAACTTCGCATTCACCGGAATAGGCGTGGCTGTCGTTGGCGATCTTTTCCAGCATTTCATCAAGTAGATCGCAGCGGCCGTGAATGTCACCGACGGCATATACGCGGCTATTGGCGGCCACCGAGGATAGTCTCTTCTCCGTCTTTTGCCAGCGCCCTATGATACGGTCTATAAGCATTAACTAAATCCTCAATATAGATAGCAGTGAAGTACATGGTTCGTCTCAATTCAGGGCATTTATGGAAGCATCGCCTATTATCGAGGATTTGACCTTACCATAGCGTCTTTTCTTACTAGAGAAGAGCTGAAGAAATGGACGTTCAATGAACTTATGCACCATTATTGATAGGATGACCGATCCGGACAAGGTCATGAAGACATAAAGAAAGATTTGGCCTCCTGCCGGGACCGTCACCTCTACAAAGAATATCGTGACAATTCTTAAGACGAACCTGTGGCAGAGATATAATGCATATGAGCTGTCTCCCAGAAGAATGATCCAGCCGGGAATTTTGCGGTCGGCGGATAAGGGAAGCGCCAGGGCAGCATAGACCATCAGCGCGGCCGGCAGGCCGCCCTTGACGAAGCGCGGCACCTCCAAATTGCACCCCAGCAGCAGGATGATCAATCCTAGTAAGAAGATTGCGAGGCAGAAGGACAAACTCTTTTGCAAGTCGACCCGAACTCTTAGGGTTCCAAGTAAAACTCCAAAAATGAACTCAAATATGATGGAATTTCCCCAAAATCGGACGGGCACGGAACTGAAATTATACAGGCTGGAAACGACTATAAGGCAAAGGTATGAAAGGATTAGGCATATCAACCCATTTCTCTTGTTGAACAGGAGGAGAAGACCGAACGAGAAATAGAAGAATACCTCATAGTTCAACGTCCAGCCAAGCGACAGAACCGGCGCAATCCTACCGCCCGGTCGCTCACTAGGTATGAAGAGATACGAAGAAATGACGTTCCACAGATTGAACTCCGTCGATCTCACATGATTGCCCAGAAAGAGAAGAACGGCGACCATGAGGCTTGTGAAGAACCAATAAAGTGGAACTAGACGGATGAATCTTCTGCGCCAGAACTCAAGTACTGCTTTGGGCCGGCCAAACATCTCCTCAGATGTATAGTACATCACGAATCCGCTGAGCACGAAGAAAATGTCGACGCCCGCGATCAGGGGAAATTCATTGAAAGGCATGACCATGCCTTTGGTCGTGTGGAACTCCAGTATCCCGTGGCCGAGCATGACGCTGATCGCCGCATAGGCTCTCAACGCCTGAAGCGCATTGATCTTGCGAGTGGCCGCGGCTGAGCTTTGCTGCATATGCGGGCTTCCCATAGCTGCCTGTCTGTTGTGGATGAAGGTTGAATGCAGCGGATGTTTGCTGAGGTCAACATCAATCATGTAAGTATGAGCATTCATTGGGAATCGCTTTCGGCATAAGCAAAGAGTTGCAAATCTAATAAATTAGGTCAGATCGAGGTTTCGGATTGAACGGGCAATTCCGTAGGATTCGGACAAGAATCAGCCAGTTTTCATCCACGACATAACTTCCTCTTGCTTCGCGATTGCAACATAGTCATAAATCGGTCCATGTAGATCCTTCAGTTCGCGCTTGCAGCATGGAATCGCGCGGCGCTCAGGTGTGGGGAAGGCAGATGAATGTTCACGCAACAATTAATCCGGCAGAGATCCCTTCGGGTGAGGGTGGCAGTCTCGCCAAGGCTTATCTAAGAGCGCAATTGATTCTTGTTCTGTTCGGGACAGATCTGCTGGCTCTAGTTTTCGCGTGCACCTTGGCGATGGTCATTTGGCAGAGCAATCTAGGAATTCATCTTTCTGACCTCATGCCGGCACTGACGCTAATTTTGCTTTATAGCTTGACCGGCTTTGCGCTCAGGGCGTTTGCGGGGGAGGCTCTGCTCTCCCCGGTGATATCGGTCAGGGGCTCGCTCCTTTCCATTCTCGGCGCAGCCGGACTGTTGTTAACCGTGCTGTATGCAGTCGGGGCGAGCGAACATTTTTCCCGCACGCAATTCGGTCTTAGCGTGGGTCTTTCCATCATGTTTCTTGCGGTCAGCCGGACCTGTATGACCCGCTATGCGGTAAGGGTCCTGAATGGCGATCTCTACAGCGTGGTTTATATCAACGAGATCGATCAGTCACATATTTTTGGCCAAGCCCTTCCTTTCACAAATAAGGATGAACTGTCGCCTCATGAATATCATGCAATGGCGCGCTACATCGGCAAGGCGGATCGCGTCGTTATCCATTGTTTGCCGGAACGGCGAAGCGACTGGGCGCACATGCTTCAGGGGATGAATGTTCATGCCGAGGTGATCGCCGCAGAGTTTGCTGGCGCGCCAGTGGTTGCCGTCGGCGAATATGGGAATCAGCCGACGCTGGTGGTGGCAAGGGGACCGTTCGACATGACCGAGCGTAGCATCAAGCGGGCGTTTGATATCGCTTTCAGCGTTGTCGCCATTATCGCCCTGTTGCCCCTGCTCCTGCTCGTTGCCATCGCCGTGAAACTGTCGAGTGCCGGCCCGGTTCTGTTCAAGCAACCGCGCCTCGGGCGGCAGAACCGCATATTTGACATCTACAAGTTCAGGAGCATGCGGGTACAGCAGGCGGATCTTGACGGGGCGCGTTCCGCAACCCGGGACGACGATCGGATCACGGCGGTCGGTCATCTCCTGCGCCGCACCAGCATCGATGAACTGCCCCAACTTTTCAACGTCCTGCTGGGGGACATGAGTGTCGTAGGGCCCAGGCCACATGCGCTTTATTCCAAGGCGAGAGACAGGCTCTTCTGGGAGGTCGATCAACGATATTGGTACCGCCATGCCTGTAAACCCGGCATTACGGGCCTCGCGCAAGTCCGCGGCCATCGGGGCGCGACGCACCGAGAGCAGGATTTGACCGATCGCCTCCTCTCCGACCTCGAATATTTGAACAAATGGTCCTTGTGGATGGATTTGGCCATATTGTTGAGGACCATGGGTGTAATGATCCACCGGAACGCCTTTTGATACAGACTTCGTTCATCGCCCGCTCCGGCCGTCACGCCGTGCGGGCGATCCCACATACGCTCGCGCAGCCGCTTGGTGCTCTTTCATAGCCGGAAACAAAGGTCTCCATGTCAAACAAACCAATTCGTAAAGCTGTCTTCCCTGTCGCCGGTTTGGGTACCCGCTTCCTGCCTGCAACGAAGTCGGTTCCCAAGGAACTACTTCCAGTAGTCGATCGGCCCTTGATCCAGTACGCGGTTGAAGAAGCTTGGGAAGCGGGGATCGAAACTATGATTTTCGTGACTGGCCGTGGAAAGGGCGCAATTGAGGATTATTTTGACGTCGCATTCGAATGCGAAACATTCCAGCGCCTGCGGGGCAAGGACTTGACGGCACTGGAGGGCACGCTTCTTGAGCCAGGCAAGGCGATCTTCATACGGCAGCAGGAACCTTTGGGTCTTGGGCATGCGATATGGTGCGCGCGTGACGCCGTTGGGGATGAACCATTTGCCGTTCTGCTGCCCGACGAACTCATGAAGGGCGCACCCGGACAGGGCTGCATGAGGCAGATGGTCGAGGCTTATGGTCGGGTGGGGGGCAATCTGGTCTGTGCTCTGGAAATACCCATGGAGCAGACCGTCAGCTATGGCGTCATAGATCCGGGGAAGCGGGAAGGCGCTCTTATGGAAGTCAAGGGACTGGTCGAAAAGCCCGCAGCGGATGCAGCGCCTTCCAACTTCATAATGCCGGGGCGCTATATTCTTCAGCCTGATATTATGGAAGTCCTAGCAATGCAGGGACGGGGCTCAGGCGGAGAGATTCAACTGACCGACGCTATGGCTGCTTTGATCGGGAAGCAGTCATTCCATGGCGTTACATTCAATGGGCGACGTTTTGATTGCGGTTCCAAGGTGGGCTACATCGAAGCTAATCTTGCTCTGGCTCTGCAGAGAGATGACCTCAGCCAATCCATTCGTGAATTCCTGTTCAATGAATTGACGGAAGAACAATTGGTACCGACCGATAGGAACGATGTCTAGCGACGGAGGTACGTAGAATGAAGGTATCTGGAGGATTCAAGGAGGCAAAAAGCCGCATTTGGGAATCTGATCAGGATTTGAGGCGGCTGGAAGATTCGTTCAGATCGATCGCCGATTCCATCTCTGTCACACGAAAGCTGATAAATGAAATAACAAAAAAAGAAACCGATCGCACCAAGCTCAGTCAGGTTAAGCGGGGAAATGAGATGTCGGGTTGTTCCCCGCTATCGCTGAATGAAGACAAGGCCGATGTGGAAACTGCCCTGCTTACCCTATTCGGGGGAGGGCGTCCCACTGATCCGGACGATCACCTCCGACGGTGTCTTATGGACTATTTCGATATCGAAGGCTGGGTTGCCGCCGGGGTGCTCACCAGCCTACTGCGCCACCCGGGACAGTTTATTTCCCACACCGGCTTGGCGAAGGCGGCGGGGGTCCAATCCAGGAATGTGGGCGTCATTCGCGTATATGTCTGTCGACTCCGTTCCGCTCTAGAAGAAAGGGGGCTTGCTGGCGAGAGTATCGAAACCGGGCGCCAGAGTTATCGCATCGTTCGGAGCGCCGCGTTTGAAATCATGAATGCGCTCGCGACGGACCGAAATGTATAGTCCTGTGCGAACCGCCGGCGGACCGGCGAGTGCCGCCCCCCTTCCTATTATTTCAGAGCGGTAGCCGGATTCCGGAAATCCATCCGACGAATGCCGATCTTACGGGACCAGAGGCTGACATATAGCTCCTCCAGCTTTTCATTCATGTGGGAAATACTCCAGGGGCTGAGATCGACATTGCTGATTCCTGTTTCCAACTGCATTGAGGCTCCGCTGTCATTCAGCAGGTGATGGATAGGTGCTTCCATCTCGGCGACCGACTTAACCCTGTATCCGGTAACATTGTTCTGGACGATAAAGTCGATGCCAGGAAGGTCAGTGGCGATAATGGGTTTCCCCCCCAGCGCATATTGTACGACGACTCTCGGAAGTCCTTCGCGTTCCGATGATAATATACAAAATTGTGCGGTCTTGATCCAACGCGCGATGTCGGAACGAAAGCCTATGATCCGTACATGTCCTGTCAGCCCAAGCGTCTCGATCTTCGTAGCAATCGCGCTTTCCAACGGCCCCGAACCGGCCAGCACGAGGCAGGCCTCGGGATTGGCTCGCACAATCCTGACGAAGACTTCCAGAAACTCCAGTTGTCTCTTGCGTTCTTCAAAGGCGGCGACCATCAGAATCAGCCTCGCATTGGCCCATCCCATAACTGGCTCCGGTGCGGCGTTCTTCAACTCCGTGAGAGTGATGGGCTTAGCATTTCGGAAAAGATTAACATCCATCCCACTGGGAATGACGAAGTGATTATTGTCCTTTCCGATCTGCTTGGCTAGGCATTCCTTCTTCATTCCGGCGCTGACATCGACGAACGCGTCTGTCAGGGGTGAGAGTATCTTCTCGCAGGCGAGATAGGCTAGTTTCTGAAGCGGCTTCACGTTCAGGAACGGTAGGATGTGGACGCCATGGATGATGATCGGTGACCGCGATGTCTTCGCTGCGACACGTCCCACGAAGCCGGCCTTGCTGGTATGGGTATGGACGATATCCGGGCTGATCCTGCTCAAATGAAAGTGAATATCCAGCAAAGCGCGGAAGTCATTGAGTGGGCTGATCTGGCGGACCAGTGATTGCACGCAGATCGGCTTCACGTCAGGATGCAGCCTGTTCAGGATGTCGACATGATTTTCCCTTCCATAAAGAAGATATACGTCGTGACCTAGAGCCGCCTGCCCATTGCAGGAGTAGAGCGTATTCTCATCGGCTCCGCCGCGGATGAACCTCGTGATGATATGAACGATCTTCATATTACCCCCTGAGCATAGAAACCGGAAGAGGGGTCTAAGTGATCGTAATTGATTCGTAAACAGTCGTCCAAAGAATCAATTCATATCTTATGATCGAATGCTGCAAATGTTCCGGATTCGATGGGATTGGTCCGTAGGATCGAGATCGTGAAATAACGACCTGCTAGCGCTTTTGGACACGAATGCTCCAAACGTGCGCAGAAATCCGAACATAAGGCTTTGAGCTTCAAGAAACATAAAGTATCGGACATTGAATCGAAAAAATCGAAGGGATTCGCATGAAGGTTGCGGTAGTCGGGCTAGGGTATGTCGGACTTTCGAATGCCGTGCTGCTGGCCCAGCAAAATCAGATCGTCGCCGTGGACATCTCGCAGGATCGCGTCGATGCGGTGAACCAGCGGCGTTGTCCGATCGCCGATGCCGATCTAGACCATTATTTACAGAACAGGCATCTGGACCTCTCCGCCACGACCGATCTGGTGTGGGCGAGCCGCGATGCCGATTATATCGTCATCGCTACGCCGACAAATTACGATTCTGTCACCAATTATTTCGACACATCCAGCGTGGAGGAGGTGATCGCCAGAGTCAGGGAGATCAATCCCAACGCTGTGATCGTTATTAAGTCAACGATCCCGGTGGGCTTCACGCAGAGCATGTGCCTTCTCTTCTCGACAGACAACATTCTCTTTTCGCCTGAATTCCTGCGGGAGGGTCACGCGCTCCACGACAATCTGCACCCCTCACGGATCGTTGTCGGGGGAAAGTCGCGCAGGGGACTGGAATTCGCGGAACTGCTGCGCCAGGGGGCGATCGACAAGGATGTCGAGATATTGCTCACTAATTCGTCGGAGGCGGAGGCGATCAAGCTGTTTGCGAACACCTATCTGGCGATGCGGGTGGCCTTCTTCAATGAGCTGGATAGTTATGCGCTCCATCGCGGGCTGGAAAGTCGGCAGATTATTGAAGGCATCTGCCTCGACCCCCGCGTGGGCAGTCATTATAATAATCCATCCTTCGGCTACGGAGGCTATTGCCTGCCCAAGGATACGAAGCAGCTTCTCGCTAATTACAGTGAGGTGCCGCAGAATATGATCACTGCGATCGTGGACGCGAACCGCACCAGGAAGGATTTCCTTGCTGACCATATCATCGCCAGAAATCCCAAGACCGTCGGGATATATCGCCTGGTCATGAAGGCAAGTTCCGACAATTTCCGTCAGAGCGCCATCCAGGGCATCATGAAGCGGATCAAGGCCAAGGGGATCGAACTCGTCATTTTCGAGCCCTCGCTTAGGGAGGAGGAATTTTTTGGGTCGCTCGTGATTAGGGACTTAGATGAATTCAAATCGAGAAGCTCCATCATCATCGCCAATCGCAGATCGGACAATCTGCGCGATGTGGAGGGTAAAGTCTTCACCCGCGATCTTTACGGAGTTGATTGATGCGTACCGTTCTTGTGACAGGATCATCCGGGTTCATCGGATATCATCTCGTGCGTCGTCTGCTCGCCGCTGGTTTCCGCGTCGTGGGTGTCGACAATCTCTCCGATTATTATGACGTGACACTCAAGCGACGGCGCCAGTCGCATCTCCTCCAAAATCCGAATTTCAGGATCGTCAACGACGCTGTGGAAAGCCCTTGCCTATTAATGACTTTGTTCCAGCAGGAGAAGCCGGATATCGTCATCCATCTGGCGGCGCAGGCGGGCGTCCGCTATTCGATCGAAAATCCGCGAAGCTATCTCGAAAGCAACATCGTCGGCACCTTCGAATTGCTCGAGGCGGCGAGGACGCATCCTCCCGAACATCTTCTCCTCGCCTCTACCTCCTCCGTCTATGGCGCCAATGAGGAGATGCCCTATCGGGAAACCGACAAGGCCGATCACCAATTGAGCTTCTACGCAGCCACGAAGAAATCGACCGAGGCGATGGCTCACAGCTATGCGCATCTGTTCGGCCTACGCACTACCGTGTTTCGCTTCTTCACGGTCTACGGTCCTTGGGGCCGGCCGGACATGGCGTTGTTCAAATTCACCAAAGCAATCCTTCGCGGCGAGCCGATTGATGTCTACAATCATGGCGATATGAAGCGCGATTTCACCTATATCGACGATCTGGTCGAGGGAATCCGCCTGCTGGTGGACGTGCCGCCCGGCGAGAACGGAGGCGTCGGGGACCATGACAGCAAGTCGCCCGTGGCGCCTTGGCGCATCGTCAACATCGGCAATTCGCAGGCCGTCCAACTCACCGATTTCATCGCTGCCATAGAGGAGGCGACGGAGCGGACCGCGCATCGCAACCTCTTGCCCATGCAGCCCGGCGACGTGCCGGCGACCTGGGCGGAGGCGGGCTTGTTGAAGTCGCTGACGGACTACGCACCGGCCACCTCGGTTCGGGAGGGCGTGCGGAAGTTCGTCGCCTGGTACCGGGACTATTATCAGGTCTGATCGCCCAACGGGGATGAAGCGAAGGGAGGGCTCGCCGCGATGAATGCCGACCATGCCTTAGGGCGGCGGCTGCCCGCCGCAGGTGAACGAGGAACTATGGCAAGGCTGGGCTCTAACCTCGCATTCGCGTCCATCTCTCAGATATTGCGCTATGCGGCTCCCTTGTTCATCTACCCCTTCCTTACCCGCACCCTTGGCGTGCAGGCGTTCGGTGAATTTTCCACGGTCATGGCCGTCGGCCTGATGTGCAGTGTGTTCGTGGAGTTCGGCTATGGCCTGATGTCAGTCCGGGAACTCGCGAGCGGCGACAGGAAGGCCACAGCGGGGGTCGTGTTCGAACTATGCCTTGGCAGAGGCATCATGTTCCTGGCCGCCGCAGCGGGCCTTGCTATCATCTGCCATTATGTCGACTTGCTGCCCGACCGGTCATCTTATTTCGCGGCATTGGCGATCGCGCTGGTCTACGGTTATTCGGCCTCTTGGTACTATATCGCCATGGAGCGATCGAAAGCGCTCGCTGCGCTCGACCTTTGCTGCTCGCTGGCAACCTTCGGGCTGATTCTTTCCTTCGTCCGTGGCCCGGGCCATGCGCTGCTGGCGGTCTGGATATTCGCGATCCCCTTATTCCTGATCGCCGCCTATGGTCATGTCCAAGCGGTCAGGAGCTATGGCCTCCACCCCGTCCCCGTCCGCTCGTTGTTCGCGTCACTGGCCCAGTCGCTCCGCTTCTTCTTTTTCACCGGTTTCCCGTCGCTGACGAACCGCTGGAGCGTGGTGGCGCTGGCCATCTGGTCGGACCCGCTTCAGGTTGTGTATTTTTCGGCCGGGGAGAAGCTGACGACCGCTGCCATCAACAGCACGGTGCCGATCACTCGCGTCTTGCTGCCCAGGATCTCCCGGACGATGGCGGGTGATCCGGTGGCGGCCTACCGGGAGATCAGGAAATTCACCGGGATTGTCGGCGGCCTCTATCTGTTCACTGCTATCGTCACCATAGCCCTGTCGCAGTTTATCTTCACGCTGATGTTCGGCGCTAAGCTGGCCGCCGGCTATCCAGTCTTCGCGGTCCAGATGGCGATGGTTCCCTTCGCGGCGTGCTCGCGTGTGCTGGTGCAGGCTGGTTTTACTACCTTCAAGAAGGAGGGGTTCTGCGCCGCTGTTTTCATCGCCTCCACCGTGGCCTATATCCTGCTTTCCACGCTTCTGGCTCCTAATGACGGGGGCATCGGCATTGCCTCGGCGCGTGTGGCGGTAGAGATGATCGTCTTCTCCGTCTTCATCCGATCCTTCATACGGATGGGCAGGGATGTGAACGGCAGTAGCAATCCGAGTCCCTCTTTAACGGATATGGGGAAATGAGAGCTCTCTTCGCGGTCGACCATATTTTCGGCATCTCCCGTAATCTGGAGGTATTCACGATCGGCGGCAAATTTCCCTATTCCGCGTGGCAGAGCTATCTTGACGTCTTTTCCCGATTAACGGTGATCAGCCGCGCAAGACCTCTGGACGACACGACCCACCAGCTATCGTCGGAGGGACCGCGCGTGGACTTCAAGCTGCTAGAGGCGCGGCGCGGCATCGCCCGCCTTCGCGGCATGGGGGAGACGCGAGCGGCAGTCTATGGAGCCGTAGCTAAGGCGGATGTTGTGATCGCCCGCCTCCCGTCCGAAACGGCGCTACTGGCCTGCGCGGCGGCGCGGCACTATGGTAAGCCCTATCTGGTGGAGGTCGTCGCCTGCCCTTGGGATGCGCTATGGTTCCACGGTTCGAAGGTAGCCCGCGCCTATGCGCCGCTTTTCGCGCTGCGTAACCGGTATGTGATTAAGCGCGCCCCTGCCGCACGCTATGTCACCCGGACGTTCCTGCAGGGGCGCTATCCAACATCCGGCGCGCAATTCGTGGCGTCCAATGTGGAGCTGCCCACCGTCCAGCTGAATGGCCCGTTCAACGGATTCTCCGATATCGTGCAAATCGGCACCATCGGCGCGCTGCATAGCCGGCTGAAGGGAATCGACGTAGCGATGCGCGCCCTGCAACGGCTCAAGCGGACCGATCCCGATTTGCGCTTCCGCTATCGCGTGGTGGGAGAAGGGGACGCGACGCCTTTCCTGCGCAACCGGGACGCACTGGGGCTGGAGCAGGAGGTTTCCTTCGAGGGCACCCTGCCTCCGGGCGAGCCGATCGCCCGTTGGCTTGACGGCCTCGACCTCTATCTGCAGCCCAGCTACCAGGAAGGTCTGCCCCGTGCCGTTATCGAGGCGTTGAGCCGCGGGCGTATTGTCATCGGCTCCACAGCTGGCGGCACACCGGAACTGCTGAAGCCCGACCGCCTGCACAAGCCGGGTGATGACGAGGCGCTGTCCCGCATCATCCTAGAAGTCCTCGGCACGCCCAAGTCGCAACTGGCGGAGGAGGCGCAGGCCAATGTGAAGATCGGGCAAGGATTCACCAAGGAAACCATCCTGTCCGCGCGGCACCGATCCCTGCAAGCGCTCGCCCAACTCGCCGGAGGCCGGTCGTCATGAAACGCCATGTCCGCGCATTTGTCCGCCGCCATTATGCTCAGGCTGTATCCGTCCGCTGGATCTACGCCACGACGCGCGCAGGCGCGCGGCGCGGGCTGTTCTGGCAACTGGTTGCCCGCTATTATGGCCATAAGCTGGCCAAGCGCTTCGGCATCTATGTCTCGCATAATGCCACCATCGGCCAAGGCCTCATGCTCCCGCATCCGGTCGGAATCGTCATAGGCGAGAGTTGCTCCATCGGAGAGAACGCGACCATCTACCAGCATGTGACGATCGGCCGCCGCAGCCGGAACGATCCCCGCTATCCGGTCATCGGTGGCAATGTGGTGCTCTATCCGGGGGCCGTCGTCATCGGTCCTGTCCGAATCGGGAAATTCGCGCGCATCGGCGCCAACCAAGTGGTGTCCTTCGACCTGCCGGACGGATCAGTAGTGGCGCCTCCCACCGCGTTGGCCATTGACAGGCGAAATCTGGCAGAAGCGCCGCACGGACAGGAGAAGACGGCATGAGCAGGACCAACGCAGCGCCTAATTTTTTCGAGGCGGTGACGATTAGGCCCTCCCGGCCGCTATGGATCGCCATCATGGTCTATGTGCTGGTTTACCGGATCGTCACCCCGCCGGTGAACGCCTATGTCATGGATACGGGTGCCTCACTGATTTGGCTACGCGCTCTGAGCAACGCCCTGTACCAGGGCACGCTTTTTTTCCCGATCTTGTTCATGCGTCGCGTGGGCATCTTCCATCCGCTGGCGTTTCCTGCGCTCTATGACGCGGCCTTTTCAGTCGTCTTCGATCCGGCGCATCTCTTCCTGCCCTTTCTGGCGGCAGACCGGCAATTCCTAGCCGCCAGCACCAGCTATTCCATATTTCTGTGGGGCGTCGGCGGAGAACAATATGCCAATCTGAACATCAAGCTGGATATCGTCTGCTCGATCTTCCTCATCTTCACCTATGCCGGTTTCATGCTGCTCAGGTCCAAGGGCAGGATGGGCGCTAGCCGCAAGCAGGATATCGACCGGTTCATCCCCATCGCCTCCGCCTGCTATCTGATGCTGGCGATCCTAGGGGGATTCGTCTTCATTATGGCCCGTGGCGGCGTGGAGCAGCAGATCCTCTCCTTTTACAAGGGCCGCTATGAAACGCTTTCCGGGCTGGGCGTTTTTTCTACGCCTGTGAAGACGGCGGTGATCGCACTGATGCTGTGGGTCGCCGCTACCCCTGGCCGCCGCCTGCCCCTGCCGTTGGCGATATTGGGCCTTTGTCTCATCCCACCCTATTGGCTCGTGGACGGATCCCGCAGCAGCCTGATTATTCTGCTGCTCTCCGTGATCGTGATCTACGCCCTAAAGGCAAGGGCGATCCCCAAAAAGGCTCTGGTCGTGGCAGGCACATTCGCCTTCATCGCCTTCGGTCTGCTGGGCCTGCTTCGGCGGGACTATCATGCGACGGAAGTCAATTTCTCCGTCTTCTCCGGCGCGGGCCTACTGGAAGCTGTACAGGCCAGCCAATCTGAAACCAACAAGCGCGGCGCGGAGGAGGGCGATATCGCCGTCGTCAAGGCGATGGACCGCATGGGCCCGCTGATGGGCCGCAGCTATCTGTCCGTGCTGGCGCTGCCCATCCCGCGCGCGGTCTGGCCGGACAAGCCCAAGAACATCTTCACCTATGTCAATTGGGTGGCGTTTCAGGGCAAGCCGATCGATTCCCTCGCGCCCAACACTTGGGGCATACCGGTCCGGTCAGCGACGGAAGCTTATTGGAATTTCGGCTATTTCGGCTTGACGTTCATCGGACTTCTGGTGGGCGTGGGGCAGCGCTACATGTTCAACGTGCTGCGCGACAATCCAGCTTCCGTGCCGCTGGCCGTCCTCTATGTCGAATCCCTGCTTTATCTGAATGGCGGGTCAAGATGGGCCTTCTACTTCATACAGAACGGCGCCACATTGCTACTGATCATCGGCCTTGCGGCACTGCTGCGCCAATATACTGCGCGCCAGAGGGGACCCGGATGGAACGCGGTACATGGGCAGGGGAACATCTTTCCCCGCAGCCCTTCCGTCACCGGCGCGTGGCGCTGAGGATCTTCACATCGGTTGCCGTACACCACATAGTCCCGGGCGGTCGCTACCGCCCATTTCGAAATGCGATCACAGGAAGTAGGTGAGGACGGGCCGGCGTTGGCAACGAAGATATTGTCCAACAAGGATAGCCGCTCAACCCTGTCAGCCTTGATCCATTGGCCATGGCAGGCCTCGACCCTGTTTCCTTGGACGGATATGCTGCTAGTGCCCCCCGTCCGATCGTTGCCGATGTAGATCGCGGCGCGCTCACTGGCCTTTCTGCCTTCCGGCCCATCCGTGCAGGGATTGACGATGCTGTTCCCGATGATGGCCACATGGTCTGGCCATGATCCTTCGCGCCAGGGATCGAAGTTGGGGCCGACGATCAGGGCATTATGCGTCGTGTCTACAATACTGTTTCCCGCGATCAGCCCGTTGGAGGCGCCGACGACGATTCCGTGGCCTCTGTTCAGGGAAATGCGGTTGTTCCTGATCGCGAAGCCATCGGTCGCGGCCGACAGAATGTCGAGATATGCTGTTCCGGCGGGAATGTCGCCGGAAAAGGATATGGCATAGAAAGTGGCGCTTTTCGCACCATCCCTGACGGCCCTGGGAAAGAGAGGCGCCATGTCGGCGGTGGCTTGAAGGCTTGGCGTTGAGATCTGACTGAAATCGCTTACCCTTGCGCTGCCCAATATATGAAAATCGCCTCGCGCCAGGAAACGGACCTCGTCTGCCGGCCGGACGATCCTTTCCAGTGTGCCGTCATTCCCAAAAGGGCGGATGGCAATCGCGCTCCTGGCACGGGTGATCGACCCAATGCCTAGGACTAGGCCATGCAGATTGATGCCATCGTCGCCCGCTCGGCTGATCTCTGAATTGTCGATTTCGGGACCTTTCCTGCTATAGGCGAAGTTTACTCCGTCGGCATTGACGGACAACAGGCGGCCCTGCCTTGACCCTGGCGGTGGCGGCCCCGGAATGATCCGGACATTTACGGCATTGTCGCCTTCGAGATACCGCCCCATAATACCCATTCCGGGGGAGGAGAGGATTGAGACGTTGCTGAGCCGAACATTCTTTGAAAGTCCGTCCAGCCTTATCGCCGGGTTTCCCCTAGGCCGAAACGCGATCAAATCCCCTGGCCGGATGGAGGCGGTATGGGATGACGGTATGGGGATTGTACCAGCCCTTCCGTTCCGATCGATTTCCAAAGCACTGAAATATAGCGTCGATCCGCCTGTCTTCAGTTTTCGGCTCTGTCCATCGTAAAGGAAGACGCGGTTGTTGTTCCCATTCACGGGCGGATAGTGATCCATGATGGAAAATGAAAATTCCCCGGCATGGACGCCCGTTACGATGCCCTGCGTGAAGGGCAGGGGATCATAGTCTATCGAGAGATCATGGAGGGATATATTCTCGCTCCCAACGCCTATATGGATGCCTGTCTTGTTTCCATTAAAGATCAGGATCGAATTGCCGCCATCTAAGGTGAGATTCTTCCGGTTTGATATTTCAAGCGGCGCTATGCGGCACGAGGAATTAGGTTTCAGCCTTATCGTTATCGCCTCGTGGGGCGAGGCGGACGAGATGGCCTTCTGAAGGGTTTGGCAGTCGGCCAAGACGGGGACGGAAGCATTCCCCGTCAGCAGAAGCAGGGGAATTGGCAACAGGCAAGCCGGGCAATGCATCCTCAAGGCCATCGTGGGACCGTCATTCCTGCGCGGTGACAAGGCGAAAGCCCTGAAAGCCGCCTCCCAGAACCTTTACTTCCAGTTTCTGGACAGGGCAGTCTTTCGGAACCAGAAAGGCAATTATTTGCGGATCGTTGGATGCCATTTCCATTGCCGCCATGGTGCCCGAGGGCACGCACCGCAGCCGGACCGACGGATAGTTCCCGTTCATGGCGGCGGGGCGTCCTTCCATTTTCACACGGTGAAAACCGGGTGCGAGGGTTAGTACGCGCCAGCCGAGCAATCGGGCGAGTTGTTCTTTATGGCGATAGGTCAGGCCGCCCGACGCATCTAGCGACCATGCGATCCCCGGATGATCGGAAAAATGCCAAGCGAAGGGATCGCGGTCTCCCTCATGGTTGGAAAAGGCGAGCGTGCTTGCCCCGCGATCGCCATCCAGTGCGCAAAGGCGCCAGGTCTCTGGGGCAAGCCTGACCTCCCCGCGAGCGAGCCAGCGCGTGACCAGGTTTTTCACTGCGCCGCAGTCCATCCGGCCCTTGAACGGCTTCAGTGCGTCTAGGAACAGGGGAAATGTGTCTTCTGAGCCATGGGCTCCCGCGAGGGAAAGGATTTGATATTGAAAAGAGGGACTGCGTGCGGTTAGCCCAGCTAGTGCCGTCCGGCCACTGGGATCGGCCATAAAGTCCTGCACTGCGCGGCCCAATACAGGCGCGCGCGCCTGTATCTGCAGCAGCGCTTGGAGCCGAAGCGAGGCGCTCGGCCAGTCTCCCGCCCGCGCCGCCGCGTCCAGCGCGGCATATTGCGCGATTTCGTCATGCCAACCCCGGGCAGCCGCCAGCTCTAATGCCTGGATCGACTGCTGCTCCTTTCCCGTCCTTGCCGCCGCTAGGGCATAGAGGCTCAGATTTTCCGCTGGAAGGGGCCGTCGCAGTAGGAGTCTGCTCGCCTCCAGATAGGCCGCGCTGGGATCGGCCCGGTCCTTGAGCAACCGTTCGACGCGGGTGGCTTGGCTGAAGGAGCGGAAGGCGGTGGGCACATAGCCAGTCAGGTCAGGTTGGTAACGGGCTTGCCGGTCAAGCTCAGCAAAAAGGATGACCGACGCCGCCGCAAGCCATCCGAAAAACAGGAGAAAGGGTCCGGCCTTCGGCCGAACCCCTTTGTCATTCACCGGTCTTTTCCCCACGGCCATATTCATAATAATCATATCCATAATAACCGGAGGCGTTGCCAGTCGTCTTCGGATCGAATTTTGTGAGCAGTGCACCCACTACCGGTGCCCGCACCAGTTGTAGCCTGCGCAGTGTGCTCTTGATCGATCCTCTCTGCCCCTGCGACGCATCGACCACCAGCAGCGTCGCGTCCGCTGCGACCGACAGGGATGCGGCGTCGGAAAGGCCCAGCATGGGCGGACTGTCGATGATCACCTGATCGAAGCGGGCGCGGCAATAGTCCACCAGCCCCTCGATACGTCCGTTTCCAAGCAGGATCGACGGATTGACCGGCGTCGGCAAGGCGGTGATGGCATGGAGATTGGGGATGGCGGTAGCGATCAGTACATTCTCCAGTGACTCTTCCCCGGTCAATATCGCTGTCAGGCCCGGCTTTTTGGGCAGATCCAGCAACTTGTGTACCGTCGGCCGCCGAAGATCGCCATCGATTAGGAGGACGCGCTGTCCTAGCACGGCCAGACGCTCTGCTATCGCCAGCGAGGTGGTCGATTTGCCTTCGCCCGCGCGTGAGCTAGTCACAGTCAAGATCTTCGGAAAACCGTCCACGCCTGCATAGCGTAGATTGGCGATCAGCGAGTTATAGGCCTCGCTCACCGACGACTTTGGGTCTTCCAGTTCTTCCTTCACATCGCCCTGTGCAATCTGTGGCACGAGGCCAAGAAGCGGGACCGACAATTTGCGCTCCACATCCTCCGGCGCGCGGATGGCGTCGTCGAAATGCTCGCGCGCGAAGACGAAGATGCCGGAACCGAGCGCGCCGATGAGCAACGCCAGCGCGAGGTTGAGGACGAGCTTGGGCGACGCGGGCGACCGCGGCACCTCCGCTCGGTCAACCAGCGAGACATTGTTGGACGCGGCCCCGGCGGTCGCGTTCAACTCATTATACCGTCCCAGCAGCGTGTCGTAGAGGGAGCGGTTGGTTTCAGCGACACGCTTCAGGATATTATATTGGACGCCGCGATCCTGTTCGGAAAGCGCGGCTGACCGCAGGTCCCGCACCTGGCGCTGCAGGGATGTCTCCTTATCCCGGGCGGCCTCATATTCCAGCAGCAGGGAGCTCTTGATCGATCGACCGAGCGCTTCGATCTGGCCGCTCAGGCGGACGACCTGAGCCTGCAACGCAGTAACGGTCGGATGCCCGCCCAGATGGCGCGATGCCTCCTGCGCAAGCTGCATCTCCACTTCGCTGCGCTGGCGGATCAGGCCCTGCACGGCGGGATTTTCCAATACCTGGGGAATGGTCAGGACGGCGGAGTTCTTCACGCTGTTCCAGCGGTCCTCGGCGGAGGTCCGTTCGGCCGTGGCCTGGCTCGCCGCGCCATTGACCTGGACCAGCGTGTCGTTGGTCACGGACAGCGTAGCTTCCCTGTCAGCATTCTGGCCCTGACCTTGGACGCGAACCAGACCCGCCGCGCGGGAATATTGGTTCAGGTCTCGCTCCGACTGTTCCAGGCGGATACGGGCCTGCTCCAACTGCTGCGAAAGATAGTCGCGCGCATAGGAGGAACTATCGAACTTCCGCGCGAGATTGGACGAGATATAGCTTTCCGCGACGAGATTGGCGACCTTGGCCGCATAGCTGGGATTGCTGTCGCTGAAGCTGATCGCCACGAGTCGGCTGTCATTGGGGAGCGACACGGCCAAGTTGCGCTGCAGCGCCTCGATCGCCGCGTCTCTCCTTAGCCGTTTCAGCCCTTCAGCGCCCCGATATTGATAGTTCAAATCGGCCTCACCCGGCATCGGCGTGTCGACCGCCTCAAAAAAGGTCGGTTCCTGCGCGAAGCCACCCTCATCCACCACCTTGGCGGCCAGCGCGCGGCTGCGGATGACGTCGACCTGGGTTTGGAGGAAGCGGTCGGCATCCTGATAAGCGGCGGCGGGCGACACGTCCTTGTTCTCGATGATCTGGTCCGTCTGCTGCTCGATCAGCACGCGCGACGTTGCCACATAGCGCGGTGTCATCAGCAATGTCGCCACGATGCCGCAGGCCAGTGCGCCGATGACAATCGCGCCGATCCACCAGATATTTCGCCGGATGGAATAGATAAGCCTGGAAAAATCCAGCTCGAACGTCGGACTGTTGTCCTCCGCCTCGCCGGCCGGTGGAGTGTCTCTCCTCAACAGGCTGACAGCTTGAGGGGAAAGCATGGGTTCAACTCGCCCGGTCATCAATCAATACCTTCGGAATATGTTGAACAATGGCGCAGCAGAGAGGATGTCCCGATAGGTCCCTTTGACTGCCGAAAAGCCGACGACGATCTTGTCTCCACCCAGTATCTGTGGGTCCGGGGCTTTGCCCTGTTCGATCTGGGCGAGGTTGAAGACTGCACCTGTCCTTTCTCCCTCCACGGTACGGAAGACCACGATCTGATCCTTCACCGCCACACGCGTCAGCCCCTCAGCTCTCGAAATGGCGTCCAGCAGGGACGATGTGCCCGCAATCTCGTACACGCCGGGCTTAATTACATTGCCGCTGACCGTCACGCGCTGCGCCACCGACTGCACGACGCCCACCACGACCTGAGGCATCCGGATGAAGCTCCGTGCCAATCTCGATGAGATCAGGGCACCCAATTCATTTGGGGTTTTGCCGGATGCGGGCACCTCCCCGATCAGGGGGAAGTTGATATTGCCCCCGGAATCGACCTGAATCTCTTCGAAGGTGAGATCTGGTTCCTGGAAGACTCGGATCGAAATCTTGTCCTCCGGCCCGATCAGATAGGGATGGCGCGGGCCGGTGGGGTCTTCCGGCGGCATTAGCTTATAGGCTGCCTCCCCGCTCGGTAGCCCCGCCGGTGAAAAACATCCGCCCAGCGACATTGCCAACGGCACGATCAGTGCGGCAAAGCCGGAGCTGCGTTTGGGAATCATCTGTGTCGGGTCCTTTCACTTCCGGCGACCAACAGAGCAATCATCGCGGCCGCCGTACACATAATCGCTTGATTTCGTAAAGGATAGTCAAGCAATGATTGCATGGATATTGCCATGATCGCCGATATTGGAGCAAGAAAGTGTGAATGAATCCTATACGCATGCGAGCGGGTGAGGCGCAAACCATAAATGAGCCAGCCTAGCGCAAGCAATCCGCCGAACAGTCCGCTCTCCAGAAGAAGTTCCAGATATTCGTTGTGAGCGCGTCCGGCGAGATGGCTGTTTGCATTCTCGAGCGATTCGTCGATCTGGAAGACTTCGTCGAAGGTTCCAATGCCGCTTCCTGCTGGCCAGTATCGCGAAATGGCGACGAGGCTGTCCTGCCATATCATCGGCCTGGCGTCGCGAAGGTCGTCGAAGCGGTGCAGTATTTCTCCGGCCTTCGAATTTCCCATGGCGAGCGCGCTCAGCGCTCCCAAGGCGGCAAGCACCGAAATGGCAGCCATATAACTGCCTTGGAACAAAGGTCGGCGGGGCGCTGCGCATAGATATTGAAGCAGGAGTTGGATGGCGGGAATGATCAGTAGCGCAATGCTTGAACGGGATTGGGTCAGGAAGACGCCGGAGGTGAGCAGGGTGCCAAACGCAGCCTTGGTCATCCGACGCGAGGGGCAATCTCCCGTTTCGATTCCCAGCAGGGAGCAAAGGGCGATCACCAAGAAAAGGCCTGCGGAATTATGATTGGCGAAGGTCCCGTAGAGATGGCTCGGATTGCCTCCGCCATACCAGTTCAACAATTGCCGGCCCGATGCCAGTTGAATCGCCCCGATCATTATGTTGGCGATGCCCAGACCGGTGATCCATTTGAACACGGAAGCGTGTAAGCGTGAGGAATGGTCGCCGGCCGTCGCTAATATCGTGAAAGGCGCGAGCAAGCCGATGAAGGCAACCAGCGTTCTGGCCGGATCGGTGGTCCACGTCATCCAATGTTGGGATTGATCGATCAGCGCGAGCGACTGTGCCTCCACCGCGCGCCCGGGCAACGCGTTCCACAGCAGGGGCGGAAGCGGCACCAACTGCAGCAGAGGCAATAAGAGCGTCAGCGCTACAAGGATTCGGAGTGGCGTGGGAGCGTGACGAAAGAAATTGACCGCCTGTGAGGGCTTAAATGCAAGAATGACAAGAGCCGAAAGCTGAACAACGGCATTCATTATGCCATAGCGAACTCCCCCACCGCCGAAGACTGTGGCAATTGCCAGAAGAGCAAAAAAGTGCGCCGTATGCTTGCTCTTCAAGCCAGAAATCCAGTGCGTAGCCGCGTTGGAATTCTGCACTTCCATTATTCCTCCAGGTCAAAACAAAGCCTCCCCAGCCCGTGGCCAAGGAGGCGTATAGTGTCGGTAAGGATGATGTCAGTTGGCGCCGCGGGACTTGTTGCTGTCATCGACAATAGCGTATGTCGCCGCACCCACACCGGCGCCGAGAAGGCCAACCAGGATCAGGCTGCCGGTTTGGATACCGTTTTCCTTGCGCACAGTGACGCTCTTGCGGGCACCGAAATCGCTGAACGCCGCCTCAGCGATGGCGGGGCGGATAGGCATGGTCGATGCTTGGGTGCGCGTGCCAGCCTGTGCCGTCAATGGGGCCATCAGCAATCCAATCATCACCGAACCGGTCAGAATTGATTTAAAGGTCATAATCAGCCTCCATTATCCTGTTGAAACGAATCTTGTCTTCGAATGCTTGTAATCCTATAGTGCAATGCACAATCTCCTGCAATGGAGAAGTTTAGTGGCAAGATTCGGGCTATATATCGGGCTGATTGCATGCTTCTATGTTGCGAATGCCATATTTTTCTGCGCGCGAGCCGAACCGAACGTTCAGCCTCACATGCTGTGGAGTGACATGCTGTTGCTCAATGATATTGATTGGCGGCTCAAAATGGCCGCTGGTCAGAATTGCCGCTACCCGACGCTGGGGACGGGGATCGTGCTCGACAGTCTTCTGGCTTACAGAGCAACCGAAAGGCCTGCTTTGGCCACGCGGCTGGGATTGGGCGAGATACCGCAGGTCATTGGTCTGGCTCATGGTTCGCCGGGCGAGGCGGCAGGGCTTGCGGTTGGCGATCGCATCACCGGAATTGGCGGTATTCCGGCAATGGATATGATGCTCTATCTGGGTAGTCGAGATGTCCTTCCTGAAAATATTCTTCGGAATATCGCCGACATGGCTCCGGCCAAGCCGATTCGCTTTGAGGTTGAAAGGAAAGGAGAGCATTTCGGCTTAGATGTTCAAGGCATCGCCCTGTGTGGAGGCACGGTTACGCTGAAATCCTCCCATCAAGCGGATGCCTTCAGTGATCGGAACAATATAGCCGTTACAACCGGAATGGTCTCGATGCTGGAAACGGCCGATGAAATGGCGTTCATCATCGGCCATGAATTTACGCATATTCTGTTTGAAGACTCCAAGCCGCAGAAAATCTCCAGATTGGAGAAGGAGAATAGAGCCGATTTATATGGGACGTTGCTGGCCGCTTGCGCCGGCTTTGATCCGAAAGGTGCGATTACAGCGTTAGAGAAACTGAAAAGGCGATCCGGATTGAAGTTAGATATTCTGAAGACACATCATGGATTCGATCGTCGGCAGAAGGCGATCCGGAATCTTCTGCATTCTATTATTAATTGCGAGGAGATTTTCGGAAATAAGCATGATGTACGATCATGAATTCATGATGATCGATAGGATTGAGGCGTGGAATGAAATTCATCATTGCAACGATATTTTTGATATGGGTAATGGGATTTTATCACATTTGGCGCAGGCAAACCGCCTCCATTGAATATGTTCCAGTTACCTCCTTCGACCGTATCATCGCTGTATTTTGGCCGCTGCTCTATTTGATATTATTTTTCCTAATGGCTCTGAATTGGTGCCAAAATCGGGATTGGAAATTTTAGCTGCCCTGAAAATAAGTGGCGATAGGCTATGGCGGCCGGAGGCTACGGCTCCTGATGCAGAAAGGTGCTAGGCGTGGTTTGTGATTTTGGCATAGCAGGTCGTCGGGGGACTAGGCACCTAACTATAGGCACCTAACTAAGAGCCGATTCAGAAGTTCTTAAATTCCAGCAATACCTTGCGGTACGCCGCGTGATCATGCGGATTGAAGCGATGAGTGCTCAGGCGGTGGGTGAAGCGATGCACCTTTCCCAGTCTTTGGCGAGGCCGCGGCACCTGCCGA
>NZ_JAKUJY010000038.1 GCF_022664535.1 Sphingobium trunci
GGGACTGTCAGGAATTTCGTGTGCGGCGAGGCATAATGGGCGACCAGGAGACCCAGTATGTCACGACGGAAAGAACCCTCGATACCGAACGACATTCTCGACCAACTGCTGGCCGGCACTGACGCGGCGGCGGCGCTCAGCCAGGGCGGCCTGCTCGATTCCCTGAAGAAGGCTTTTGCCGAACGGGCGCTCCACGCGGAGATGGATCACCATCTTGGCCAGGAGGAGCAAGGGAACAATAGCCGGAACGGCTATGGCCGCAAGACGGTGACGACCGATGGAGGACGGATCGAGATCGAGGTGCCGCGGGATCGGGCGGGCAGTTTCGACCCGCAGTTGATCGCCAAGTACCAACGACGCTTCCCCGGCTTCGATGACATCGAGGATTGGCAAGCGATCCGGGGGATCGTTTGCTGACGAGACATCTCGATGTATGCGCGCGGCATGAGCACGCGGGAGATCACCGGGCATCTGCGCGACCTGTATGGGATCGACGCCTCGCCTGATCTGATCAGCACGATCACCGACGCGGTGCTGGAGGAAGTGGCAGCCTGGCAGCAGCGCCCATTGGACCCGGCCTATCCGCTGGTTTTCTTCGATGCGATCCGGGTCAAGATCCGCAACAAGGCGATCCATATTGCCCTGGGCGTCATGGCCGACGGGACCAAGGTGGTTCTTGGGCTATGGCTGGAGCAGAATGAAGGCGCCAAGTTCTGGCTGCGCGTCATGAACGAACCGCGCAACCGTGGTGTCGAGGATATCATGCTGGCCGTCGTCGACGGCCTGAAGGGATTTCCCGACGCCATCACCGCCGTCTTTCCCGAAGCGATGGTCCAGACCTGCATCGTCCATCTGCTGCGCAACTCGATGGATTTCGTGGCGTGGAAAGATCGCAAGGCGCTTGGAACGGCCCTGAAGGCCATCTACCGTGCCGTCGATGCCACTGCCGCCGAGGAGGCCCTGACCACCTTCGAGGCCAGCTTCTGGGGCCAGCGTTACCCGGCTATCGGCCAGAGCTGGCGCCGGGCATGGCCTGAGGTCATCCCGTTTTTCGCCTTTCCCGACGAGGTCAGGCGGATCGTCTATACGACAAATTCTATTGAGGCCCTGAATTCCAAGCTCCGCCGCGCTGTTCGTGCGCGCGGCCATTTCCCCAATGATGAGGCGGCCACCAAGCTGCTCTATCTGATCTTGAACCGGTCGGAGAAAGAGTGGAAAATGCCACCGCGTGAGTGGAACATGGCGAAGGCGCAATTTGCCGTGCTCTTCGGCGAACGTTTCATCAGGGCCATGACGGCCTGATGGCCAACCGCCTCGCCGCACACGAAATTCCTGACAGTCCCGCGTAATAGCCTGCAAACCCGATCGGACCTTGTTCGCGTACCCCATCAGGGCCAGCAGTCTACACCGGCTGCATCAATAGGCCGGACAGACGGCTGCACCCAACGGAACGTCAGATCATCACTTTTCACTTGCAACGCGGGAGCCATCCACAGACGCCAGTCCGCTTCCCACCAGGCATCGTCGCTCTCGGCCTGCGAACGCTCCGCCTCGCTCATAACCCGCTGGTCCGGTTCGGCATTGGAAAGCCGCCCAGCGGCAGGCGACCAGAAATCGCTGTTCACACAGCTTGTGCTATCTCTCAAAAGCCGACACAGTTTGCCGATGAGAAGGGTCATCAACGTAGCGAGGCGGTTCCCAGCAACAGCGTTTATGTGCGGCCTCATATTACTCGCCGGGAGCAGTGTCGCGGCCTACTATTCGTTCTTGGCCGTAGGAGTGAGCGATGGTCCCGGCCTTATCACGGCGCGCTTGATGTTCGCGGGCTGCACTATTTTGCTAATGGGTGCATTATTGCTGATTTGGCGCTCAGTATCGGCTTTGATCCAACGGCTATGATGGGTGGACTGCAAACGACCATTTCTTGTCATTTACAGAGCTTTCAGCTGTCTCCATGACTCGACATTGACGGAAATGTGTGCCTGTCGAGCAGCGACGCGACCTGCGCCACATTCGACAGGGGAAAGAGTTTCAAGACATGAGCATTCAGTCTGCCCTACCAAGCTTGACCAAACAGCTTGCATTCGTCCTCTGCGCATTTCTTGCCCTCCCCAACAGCGCCCTGTCGGCGAAAAGTGCCGGTTCCGTGTCGCTTTCTCCAGTCTGGCGGATGGAAAGCGATGAGGACTACAGTTATCAGGCGAATTACCAACCGCCTGGCCCTGTTACAGGCCTTGCTCTGCATGGTTACTTCGCCGACGATAGACTTAACGTTAGCGACGCAAAGGTGTCATTGCCTGCAAGTGCGGAATGCCGCGAGTCCGTCACACTTCCCGATCCGCGAAGCCTCCCTGACTATCTTCCGGCGCGGACACATACCGAATTCTGGTTCTACAGGTCGGGCGATCAAGGCCTTTATCTAGGCCGCACTTGGCGGGTCGAACGATCCGATCAGTGCAATGTCAAAGCAAAGGTAGAGACAAGGATTGTCCATATGTCCCTGTTCAACGGTATGGCGCGCTTTATCGTCATCCACAACGGCGCTGCGCCGGTGGTTTCGACGGATAATATTGCTGAGGGCGAACTTTATCCGATTCCGGCCCACTTCGTCGTCATGGACCGCCAATTGCTGCAAGAAGGGCCGAGGGCTGCTGTCAGCAGGCGGACGGACGACCGGTTGGAGAATACCTCTTTCCGCCGCACCTGCTTCGACACCTCTTTCGCGTTCTTCTTTTCCAATAGCTGCGTTCTCAACGAGACCGGGCCATGGCAAGGCTTATTGATCTCGGCCGACAGCGAGGCCGATGACGGCACATCCTATTCCGAATATCGGCTGCTTGACCTCGATCCTGAGGCCCGGATCGATGGACGCCTCTTCCAATGGGATCGCAAGATTGTGTTGGCACCCACTGCCGGGAAATGACCGTTATTGCGCTATACCTTCCCGTTACCGGAACGACCGCTAGCCACCCAAAACCGCCGTTCAACAAACCCCTACGCCACCCCTTCCGTATCCAGCGCATAGCCTGCCGATCGCACCGTCCGGATGATGTCATGATGGCGCCCGTCGGCATTGATCGCCTTGCGCAGGCGGCGGATATGCACGTCCACCGTGCGCAGTTCGATGTCGCTGTCCTGTCCCCAGACGCTGTCGAGCAGCCGCTCGCGGGAAAAGACCCAGCCCGGATGCTCCAGGAAATGCTTGAGCAGGCGGAACTCGGTGGGGCCGAGCGGGATCACCTGCCCCCCGCGCCGTACCTTGTGGCCGACCGTGTCCATCTCGACGTCGGAAAATGTCAGCGTCTCGCCCGCCAGTGCCGGGCGCACGCGGCGCAGCACCGCGCCGACCCGCGCCACCAGTTCACGCGGCGAGAAGGGCTTGGTCACATAATCGTCCGCGCCGGTTTCCAGGCCGCGCACGCGGTCTTCTTCCTCGCCGCGCGCGGTCAGCATGATGATCGGGACGTTCGCCGTGCCGTTCATGCGACGCAGGCGGCGGCAGACCTCGATCCCCGACAGGCTCTCCACCATCCAGTCGAGCAGCACGATGTCGGGCACATTTTCCTGCGCCAGCAGCAGCGCTTCCTCGCCGTCCACCGTATGGGCGACCTCGAAATCCTCGCGCTTGAAATGCCAGATGAGCAATTCGGCCAGCGCCGCGTCATCCTCCACCAGCAACATCTTGGCTCGCGCCATGTTCAGTCCTCCTGGCTCTGGCCGCCGCGCTCGCGGTCGGGCAGGGTCTGGCCGGTGGCGGCGTAATAGACCATCTCCGCCACATTGGTCGCATGGTCGCCGATGCGTTCGATATTCTTGGCGATGAACAGCAGATGCGCGCATTCGCTGATCGTCTTGGGATTTTCGACCATGAAGGTCACCAGCGTGCGGAACACGCTGTTGTAGAAATCGTCGACCACCGTATCGCGCTCGACGACGGCAAGGGCCAGATCAGCGTCGCGCGCGGCAAAGGCGTTCAGCGCGTCCTGCACCATCTCGCCCGCGACCTGGCCCATCGAGGGAAGAAGCGCGATCGGTTCCTGCGTCCGCTGGTTGGCCGCGATCAGCGGCACGCGCTTGGCGATATTCTTGGCATAATCGCCGATCCGCTCGACCACGCCGACGATCTTGAGCGCCGCGATCACGTCGCGCAGGTCGTTCGCCATCGGCGCGCGCAGGGCGATGATCTCGATGGCCAGCTTTTCGACCTCCGCCTCGATCGCGTCGATGCGCTTGTCCTCGGCGACCACGTCGGCCGCCATCACCTTGTCATGGCGTTGCAGCGCCAGCATCGCCTTTTCGATCGCCGATTCCGCGCGACCGCCCATTTCGGCGATCAGGCCGCGCAGCTTGTCCATTTCCTGATCGAACGCCTTGATCGTATGTTCTGCCATATCTGCTCTCCCCCGGATCAGCCGTACCGTCCGGTGATGTAGTCCTTGGTCCGTTCCTGCTTCGGATTGGTGAAGATGTCCGACGTCACGCCATATTCGACCAGCTCGCCCAGATGGAAAAAGGCGGTGCGCTGCGACACGCGGGCGGCCTGCTGCATATTGTGCGTGACGATCACGATGGCATAGCGGCCGCGCAGTTCGTGGATCAGTTCCTCGATCTTCGCCGTCGCGATCGGGTCGAGCGCGGAACAGGGCTCGTCCATCAGGATCACTTCGGGCTCCACGGCAATGGCGCGGCCGATGCACAGCCGCTGCTGCTGGCCGCCCGAAAGGGCGGTGCCGCTGTCATGCAGCCGGTCCTTCACCTCGTCCCACAGCCCGGCGCGGCGCAGCGATTTCTCGACGATCACGTCCAGGTCCGCCTTGCCGCTCGCCAGCCCGTGGATGCGCGGGCCATAGGCGATATTCTCGTAGATCGACTTGGGGAAGGGATTGGGCTTCTGGAACACCATTCCGACGCGGGCGCGCAGTTGCACCACGTCCATGGCCGGGGCGTAGATATCCTCGCCGTCCAGGGTGATCGTGCCTTCGACGCGGGCGCTCGCGACCGTGTCGTTCATGCGATTGAGCGTCCGCAGGAAGGTCGACTTGCCGCAGCCCGACGGACCGATGAAGGCGGTGACATTGTCCATGTCGACATCGATCGACACGCCCTTGATCGCCTGCTTCTCGCCATAGAAGACCTTGACGTCGCGCGCGGTCATCTTGGTTTCGACGGCGGCCGCCGGCTTTGCTTGTTCTTGGATCATCGCAGTCATCGCGGTTACCACCGCCTTTCGAACTTGTTGCGCAGGTAGATGGCGAGGCCGTTCATCGCGAGCAGGAACACCAGCAGGACGATGATGGCGGCGGAGGTCTTTTCGACGAAACCCTTGGAGACTTCGTCCGACCAGAGGAAGATCTGCACCGGCAGTACGGTCGCCGGATCGGTGATCCCGCCCGGCGGCGTCGCGATGAAGGCACGCATGCCGATCATCAGCAGCGGCGCCGTCTCACCCAGCGCGCGGGCCATGCCGATGATGGTGCCGGTCAGGATTCCGGGTAGGGCCAGCGGCAGCACATGGTGGAACACCACCTGCACCGGGGATGCGCCGATGCCGAGCGCGGCGTCGCGGATGCTGGGCGGCACCGACTTGATGGCGTTGCGGCCCGCGATGACGATGACCGGCATGGTCATCAGCGCCAGCGTCATGCCGCCGACCAGGGCGGCCGAGCGGGGCAGGTGCAGGAAGTTCAGGAAGATCGACAGCCCCAGGAGGCCGAAGATGATGGAGGGCACGGCCGCCAGATTGTTGATCGACACTTCGATGATGTCGGTCATCCAGTTCTTGCGCGCATATTCCTCCAGGTAAACCGCCGTCGCCACGCCCACAGGGAAGCTCAGGGCCAGCGTTACCAGCATGGTCAGCAGCGACCCCTTGAACGCACCCCAGATGCCGACCTGCGTCGGATCGGTGCCGTCGCTGGTCGTCAGGAAGCCCATGTTGAAGCCGGTCGAAAGCAGGCCTGCCTTGTTCAGCCGATCCACCGCCGCCTCGGCTTCCGGCGATCCCTTGCTCTTGGCGGCAAGATCGATCGCGGTCGAGGCAGGCAGCTTGATGGTGACCGTCTGCGAGAGGATTTTCGGATCGGCCTTGATCGTGTCACGCAGCACGGTCCAGGCGGTGGGCGACACCCACTCCTCGGCATCCGCGCCCAGTGCCTTCTTCACCACCTCGCCCGTCACCATCGGCAGATTGGCGTTGGCCAGCGCCTGATCGGTGATGGCATTGGGATCGAGCAGCAGCGGGGATGCGGGGAAGTCCACCTTCACCGCAATCTCGGTCCGGGTGAAGCCGCGCAGGCCGTTGCCGACCATGGTGAACAGCAGGAAGGCCAGGAAAGCGGCGGACAGCAGCACGGCGAACAGCCCTGCGGCCTTGAAGCGGCGCTCGGCGGCATAGCGCCGGGCGATCCGCCTGCGCATCGCCTCCGACGTCCAGTCGGTGGGGTTGCGTGTCGCGCTCATTCGTAAGCCTCGCGATATTTCTTCACGACCCGCAGGGCCACGATGTTGAGCAGCAGGGTGACGACGAACAGCACCAGGCCGAGGGCAAAGGCCGCCAGCGTCTTGGCGCTGTCGAACTCCTGGTCGCCGGTCAGCAGCTGGACGATCTGCGTCGTCACCGTCGTCACGCTGGCAAAGGGATTGAGGGTGAGGTTAGCGGCCAGGCCCGCCGCCATCACCACGATCATGGTCTCGCCGATGGCGCGGCTGACGGCCAGCAGCACGCCGCCGACCACGCCGGGCAGCGCCGCGGGGATCAGCACGCGGCGGATCGTCTCGCTGGTGGTGGCGCCCATGGCCAGGCTGCCGTCGCGCATCGATTGCGGCACGGCGGCGATGCTGTCGTCCGCCATGGAGGAGACGAAGGGGATGATCATCACGCCCATGACCAGACCGGCCGCCAGCGCGCTTTCCGAAGAGGCGCCGTGAATGCCGATCATCACCGCGAAATCGCGCAGGGCAGGGGCGATGGTGAGCGCCGCGAAATAACCGTAGACGACCGTCGGCACGCCCGCCAGCATCTCCAGCGTCGGCTTCATCCATTTGCGCAGCGTCGGGCTGGCATATTGGGTAAGGTAGATGGCGCTCATCAGACCGAGCGGGATGGCGACCGCCATGGCGATGACCGCGCCGATGAAGATCGTGCCCCAGAACAGCGGCACGGCCCCGAAGGCGTCGTCATTGCCATAGCCCAGCGCCGCCGACTGCGGGCTCCATTTGGTCCCGAACAGGAAGTCGATGGGGCTGACCATGGAAAAGAAGCGGAAGCTTTCCCACAGCAGCGACACGACGATGCCCAGCGTGGTGATGATCGCCAGCAGCGATGCGATCAGCAGCGTCGCCATCACCAGCCGCTCGACCCGCGTGCGCGCCCGGAAATCGGGCCGGACGCGGGTGAAGGCATAGGCGCCGCCGGCAAAGGCCAGCACCAGCGCCAGCGCCGCGCCCGCCATGCCGAATTTGCCCAGCGCATCCCGATAGGGATCGACCAGGCCCTGCGAGAGCGGGTTGAACGCCCCGGCCTGCTGCCCCGTCGCGATCGCGCGCGCCTCCCCCAATATGGCGGAGCGCGAGAAATCGTCGGCGGGCAGGCTCTGCGCCGCCGGGCTGCTCAACACCTGCTGGACGACCAGGCCGGGTGCGACATTCGCCCACACCGCCAGGAAGATGCCCGCGGGTACCAGCGTCCAGAGCGCGACATACCAGCCATGATAGCCGGGCAGGCTGTGCATGGCATCGCGGCGGCCCGACGCCCGGGCTGCCCCTTGCAGGCGCAGCGCGCGGGCGCGGGCGCTGACCCAGGCGATCGCGCCAAGGCCGGCCAGCAGCAGGAGGATTGCAGGACCTGTCATGTTCCCCATCTTACTTGAGCTGCGAACCGTCGAGCACGGGCAGCGACTTGACCGCTTCGGCGCTCGCCTTGCGGACCGCGTCGGGCGCCGCGACCATGCCCCGCTTGGTCAGCGCGCCATTGGGGTCCCAGTTCGCCGCAAAGGTGTTCAGATAGGCCTGAAGACCGGGAATCGCGTTCATATGCGCCTTCTTCACATAGATGAAGAGCGGGCGTGCGCCCGGATATTTGCCGGTCGACACGGTTTCATAGGTCGCCTCGACGCCGTTGATGCTGACGTCCTTCAGCGTGTCCTTATTCTCTTCCAGATAGCTGAAGCCGAACACGCCCAGCGCATTGGGGTTGGCGGCCAGCTTCTGGACGATCAGATTGTCATTCTCGCCCGAGTCGACATATTTGCCGTCCTCGCGGATGCGGGTGCAGGTCGCCTTGAACTCGTCCTCGCTCTTCTTCTTGAGCGCTTCCATCGCCGGATCGGTCTCGCAGCCCTTGGTCAGGATCAGTTCGGCCAGCGAATCGCGCGTGCCGCTGGTGGACGGCGGGCCGAAAACGCTGATCGGCGTGGCGGGTAGGCTGGGGTCGACATCCTTCCAGGTCTGGGCCTTGTTCGGACCCTTGCCATAGGGATTGGCGGCCAGCGCCTCATAGACGATCTTGGGCGTCAGCTTGAGGCCGGGGCCATTCTTCGATTCGGCGAAGGCAAGACCATCGACGCCCACCTGGATCTCGACGATCTCCTTGACGCCATTCTTCTGGCAGTCCTCGAATTCCTTCTTCTTCATGCGGCGCGAAGCGTCCTCGATATCGGGATGCTGGGCGCCCACGCCCGCGCAGAACAGCTTCATGCCGCCGCCGGTGCCGGTCGATTCGATGATCGGCGACTTCATGCCCGGATTGCCCTGCACGAACATTTCCGCGATCGCCGTGGCGAAGGGATAGACGGTGGAGGAACCGACCGCGCGGATCTGGTCGCGGGTGCCGCCGGCACCGCCGCCGGACTGCTGGCCGCAGCCAGTAAGGGTAAGGGCAGCCGCAGTCGTGGCGGCGAGCAGTGCGATACGCTTCACGGGATAATCTCCTTCGTCCAAAGGCCGCGATTCGCCGTCGCTGCCCCCCTATAGGCACGCGCCGTAGCGGCGGTACGTCGCGCCTTTGTGACAATCGGATTGCACTTTTATGACAATGACGCCGGAAGCGCCGCCTGTCGCCGTCTTTTTTCGTCAAGCTCTTGCCGCGACGGCCTTTTCCTCCACCGGCATCCGGGGCAGCAGGACGGTGATGGTCGTCCCCTTGCCCAGCACGCTGGCAATGTCCATCCGCCCGCGATGCCGTTCGACGATATGCTTGCAGATGGCGAGTCCCAGGCCGGTGCCGCCGATCGCCCGGCTGCGGCCGGAATCGACGCGGTAGAAACGCTCGGTCAGGCGCGGCAGATGATCGGGGCCGATGCCTTCCCCTTCGTCCGCCACGCAAAGCCGCATCATGCCGCTGGGACCGTCGTTCAGCGCGACGCGGATCGGCGTCCCCGTCCGACCGTATTTGACCGAATTGCCGATCAGATTGTGCAGCAATTGCGAAAGCTGCGCCCGGTCGCCCTGCACGGCGGGCAGGTCCGGTGCGATCTCCATTTCGACCTCGCGGCCCCGCTCGCCATGGCTGGTCCGGAACACGCCGACCACCTCCGCCACCAGGCCGGACAGGTCGACGGCGCTTTCGGGCGCGCGATATTTTTCCGCCTCGATGCGCGATAGGGAGATCAGGTCGTCGATAAGCCGCTGCATCCGCCGTGCCTCGCCGTCCATGATCTTCAGGAAACGCTGGCGCGTCTCATCGTCCTTGCCCAGATCGGGGTCGGCCAGCGTCTCGATGAAGCCCAATATCCCGGCCAGCGGGGTGCGCAGTTCATGGCTGGCGTTGGCGACGAAATCGACGCGCATCTTCTCGGCCGCATGGGCGCCGCTATGGTCGGCCAGATGCACCAGCCGCCGCACCTGTTCATGGTCGCCGATCGGCGCGATCCGCATCTGCCAGCGCTGGTCGCGCGTGCCCAGCCCCACCAGCTCGATCATCACCGGTTCCGCCATCGGCGTCAGGCTGGCCAGCCGTTCGGCGGCGGCGGGATGGCGGATGGCGATGCGGGCATCCTCCCCCTCGATATGCGCGCCCAGCAGACGCTGCGCCGCCCGGTTGGCGGACAGGATGCGCCCCCGCTCGATCAGCATCAGCGGATCGGAAATCCCCTCCAGCAGGTCGCGCGCATCGGGATGGGCGATGATGTCGGGAACCTCCGCCACCACCGGCGAGGCTTCCTCCACGCGCTCGCCGCCGCCCGCCGCGATCATCAGGATCAGGATCGCGCCCAGCACCGGCAGGGCGATGTCGATCGGGTGCGCGCCGATCATCAGCGCGCCGCCGGTCGCCAGCAGCAGCACGGCCAGGGATGCGGTGATCTGGGAAGTCGTCAGGCGATTCATGGTTACCATGCTGGATTTTCGGCGCATTTGCTGCAAAGGCTGCGGCAGTAACATGCAATTTTTACACTTTGGCAAGCGCGATAGCGGATCAGGAAGACATGAGCGAGCCATTGCCCCCCGCGAACGGAACCGAGTCGGACGATGCGCCGAACCTCGCCACACCCTCGCGCCGCCAGCTTCTGATGGGCGGGGCGGTCGCGGCGTCCGCCATCGTCTCGATCCGTCCGGCGCTGGCCAACACGGCGGCCTCGGTGCTGAACTGCACCATTCCGGTTCCGGACCAGGGCCGTTCGGGCCAATATGTCGCCCCCAACGGGCAGGTCGTGCCCGCTGGCACGCAGGGCGCCTTTCCCGGCGCGGGCCAGCCCTTCACCGGGGAACAGGTGAAGCAGGCGCTGCGCGGCGGCCGCCTGCCAGGCACGGCCTATGACCAGAATCAGGCCTATCTGAACTATATCCGCCGTCTCCAGTCCGGCACGAGCGGCTTTACCTGCTACGCATCGCTGCAAATGCCCCGCTGACCGAAGGCGGCGCTCCGGACCGAAGTCCATACGGGTCGCCCGCGTTGATGGCGTCGAAGCTCCGACGCTTCCGTCAGACGCAGCAAGGGCGCCTTCATGTTCCACACCCCCCATTGGGTGACGCAGGCTTTTCCGGTCGCAATCTATCTCCACGAACCCGGTGACGGTGGGCTGGACCGCGTCGCCATCATGCTGGCCAATCACCTGCTGAGGCGCGGCATCGCCGTCGAACTGTGGATGACGCGGATGGACGGACCGGCGGCGGGACTGATCGACCCCAGCCTGCGGGTCCGGCGGGTGCCCGCGCCGCGCCTCACGCGGCGGCTCTCCATGATCGCGCAATTTCCCGCGCTGGCCGCGATGGTCAGGCGGCACCGTCCCGATATCCTCTATTCGGCCGGCAATCAGAGCAACATGCTGTGTGCCCTGGCGGCATGGGGCACGGCGACGCAGGCCGTCAGCCGCATTTCCAATCCCATCGTCCGCCCCGGCCAGACCGGCCTTGCGGCATGGCTCAGGCGCAGCCGTTTCCGCGTCATTTCCCGGATCAGCGCGATGACCATCGCGATGGGCGAAGCGGATCGGCAGATGCTGGCCGGTCCCGGCCCGCTGGCGGCACGGCGCGTGATCCTGCTGCCCCGGCCGACCGTCACCCCGATGCTGGAACGGGCAGGGCGGCGGCGGGGCGATTGTCCGCCCCCGTCCCCGTGTCCGCCCCGTCATTTGCTGATGGTCGGGCGTCTGGCCGAGCAGAAGGATCATGCGACGGCACTGGCCGCGCTGGCGCGCCTTCGCCATGTCGACTGGCGGCTGAAAATTGCCGGACAGGGACCGCTGCGCCAGGAACTGGAAAGGCTATGCGTGCAACTGGGCATAGCCGAACGCGTCGAATTTCTGGGCTTCGTCGGCGATCAGCGGCGGCTGGCGGAACTGATGGCACAAGCCGACCTGCTGCTCCAGCCCTCGCGCTGGGAAGGGCTGGTGGCCACGATGATCGAGGCGCTGGGATGCGGAACGGGCGTGGTGGCGACCGATTCCGCCCCCGATATCCATCCGCTGCTGGCGGCGGCGGGCCAGCATCCGCCCGTGCCCGTGGGTGACGCGGCGGCCTTCGCCGCGGCGATCCTCTGGGCGCTTGCGCATCCGTCCCCCGTCGATCGGTTGGCCGGAGCGGTCCATGATCATTGCGCCGAACGGGCGCTCGACGCGCATGTCAGGGCGTTTGCGCACCTCGTCGGCTCCGACGGCGTCCGCTGGAGCGGCGCCATGCAAAATGGCTTGCTCCGTTAGGCACCTGCTTACATCTTGGCCTTAAAGGGGAAGGCGACGCTTCCCAGGACAAGGCCCGCTTCGTGACCATGCCGCATCGCTATTGCCAGGACGGGGAGGACGCCGTCGCGACCTGCGTTCTGGAGGATATGGTGCTGCTTTATCACCGTCCGTCCGGGCAGACCCATATGGTTATCAGCCCGGTGCCGGAGATATTGGCCGCGCTGGCCGAGGGCGCGGCACTCACCGCGTCGGAAGTGCATGGCGAACTGTCCCGGCACTATGATCTCGGACCGGCGGAGGAAGCGCTGCCGCAGATCGAGGCGCATCTGGCCGAACTGACGGCGCTCGGACTGGTCCGCCTCGCGTGAACCATGCCCTGTCCCTGAAGATCGGCCCGGCCACCTTCCGCATCGGATCGGCCTGGCGGCAGCCTGTCGAGGCGCTGGCCCGGCTCTATGCCGATTATCCCGATGCGGCCGGCAAGGTCGCTGATTTCACCGTGCGGCTGGAACCGGCGGGCCTGTTCCGGCGCTGGCTGCGCCCCTCCATCTTCATCACCGGCGACCATGGCCTTGCCGACGCCGCGCCGATGAGCCTGACCCATGGGCTGCTGGCGGCGGAGATGGGGATGAACCTGCAAATGGCGCTGGGCTGGCGGCGGCATCTGCTGCTCCACGCCGCCAGCGTGGAAAGGGACGGGCAGGCGCTGGTCATGACCGGCGAGTCCGGATCGGGCAAATCCACGCTCGCCGCGCAATTGGGGGAGCGCGGCTGGCGGCTGATGGGCGATGAATTCGCCCTGCTCGATCTGGCGACGGGGGATGTCCTTCCCTTTCCCCGGCTGGTCTCGCTCAAGAACCGCGCCATCGACGTGCTGGCGGCGGAGGCGCCCGCGCCGCGCATGGGTCCGTTGCTGGCCGCCACCGCCAAGGGCGATATCCGCCATCTGGTGCCCCGCTCCGACGCGGTCCGGCGCATGGGGCAGGGCGCGCGCCCCGCGCTGCTGCTCTTCCCGCGCTTTGGTCATGCCGCCGCCGTGCGGGGCGTGGGGCAGGGGGAGGTGTTCATGCGGCTGACCCAGGCGTCGACCAATTATGTCGCGCTGGGGGAACCGGGCTTTGCCGCCCTGACCCGCTTCGTCCGCAGCGTGCCCGCCCGCGCCATCGACTTCCCGTCGGGCGAGGAGGCCATCGCCATGGTCGATCGGCTGTGGGAGGAACTGGCATGAACGCGCTGCTGCTGGTGCGGGCCCTGCGCGATCCGGACGGCGTGGCGGCGCTGGACGATGGAGGGGACGGTGCGGGCTGGAATGCGCTGATCGCCATGGCGCGGGCGGAACGGCTGATCGGGACGCTGGCGCTGCGCATCGGGGACCGGCTGGTTCCGCAAGCGGTGGCGCCGATCCTGGCCGACGCCCGGCTGGACGCGGAGCGGGAGGCGCGCCAGGCCCTGTGGGAGGCGGACCGCGCCGCCGAAGCGATCGCGCCGCTGGGGCTGCCGGTCGTGCTGCTCAAGGGCACGGCCTATGCGGCGGCGGGCCTTGTCGCCGGGCAGGGGCGCTTCATCGGCGATCTCGACATTCTCGTGCCGCGCCCGTCGATGCAGGCGGTGGAACAATGCCTGCTCCGCGCCGGGTGGGAATGGGTGAAGGACGATCCCTATGACGACGCCTATTATCGCCAATGGATGCATGAACTGCCGCCGATGATCCATGCCGGGCGGGACCGGATGATCGACGTGCACCACACCGTCCTGCCGGTGACCGCGCGGCAAAGGCCGGACGCGGCGGCGATGATCGGCGATGCCGTTCCCATCACCAATGAACTCTATATTCTCTCGCCGGAGGACCGGCTGTGCCACGCGGTCGCGCATCTGCTGGCGGACGGCGATCTGGCGGGCGGGCTGCGCAATCTGTGGGATATCCATTGCCTGCTCGAGGGTCTCGATCCGGTGGCGCTCGACGAACGGGCGGCGCGCCATGGCATAAGACCCCATGTGCGGCAGGCGCGGCGGCTGGCGGCGGCGCTCTATGGCGATGGCGCGCGCCTGACCTTCTGGGACCGGATCGTCGTGGCGCGGCTGCTGGCGCGCGATGGCTGGGGACGGGAACGGCGCAAATTGCTCCGCTTCGCCTTCTATCTGCGCTCGCACTGGCTGCGGATGCCGCCCGCCATGCTGGCGCGCCACCTGTTCACCAAATGGCGCAAGGGCCATCGGCCAGCCTAACCCGGCAAGGCGACCTTGAGGGCAAGTCCGGCCATGTCGGCCACGGCCAGCAGCCGCTCCACCGGCCTGCCTGCACGCGCATCGGAGGAGAGGCCCGACAGGATCGCGACCATATAATCGGCGACGGTCCCGGCCTGCTCCGGATGGCTGGGGGCCAGGAAATCCCTGATCCGGCTCGCGCTGCCCTCCTTCCAGATGCGGGCGCGGGCGGCCGCGTCCGGGTCGCTGCCGCGTGCGCCCTCCAGCACCAGGCAGCCGGCCGCCGAAGGATCGGCGGCATAGATGCGGGCGGCTTCGTGCAGCAGCCGGGTCAGCGCCTGCGCGGGCGGCGCGCCGGGGCTCAGCAGATCCCCGACCGGCAGCGCAGACGCCGCGTAGCGCGCCAGCACCTGGCCGAACAGCGACGCCTTGTCCCCGAAGGCGGCATAGAGGCTGGGCGGATTGATCCCCATCGCCTGCGCCAGCGCGGCGACGCCTGTTCCGTCATAGCCATGTTCGTGGAACAGCGCCTGCGCTATATTCAGCGCCGCCTCCTTGTCGAAGGCGCGAGGACGGCCGCGGCCTTTCGATTTTTCTTTATCGGTCACTATAAAAATCCTTGAACATGCTCTTCGCTAATTTATATAGCGATCATTACATATTTAGCAAGGAACCTCCCCATGACTGATTTTTCGAACCGGAAAATACTGGTCCTCGGCGGCAGCCGCGGCATCGGCGCCGCCATCGTCCGCCGCTTCGCAAACGACGGCGCCACCGTCGGCTTCACCTATGCCGGATCGCATGAAGCGGCCCAGACCCTGGCCGACCAGACCGGAGCCAGGGCGATCAGGTCCGACGCCGCCGATCGCCAGGCAGTCGTCGATGTCGTTCGCGGGGAAGGCCCGCTCGACATATTGGTGGTGAATGCTGGCGCTCTGGTGCTGGGCAACCCGCTGGAACTGGAGGCCGATGCAGTCGACCGGATGATCGACATCAATGTCCGCGCGCCCTATCACGCCGCCGTCGAAGCCGCCCGGCAGATGCCCGACGGCGGCCGGATCATCGTGATCGGATCGACCAATGGCGACCGCATCCCCTTTGAGGGCGGCGCAGCCTATGCGCTCACCAAATCGGCGCTCCAGGGATTGGCCCGCGGCCTCGCGCGTGACTTCGGCGCGAGGGGGATCACGGTCAACATCATCCAGCCGGGGCCGACCGATACCGACATGAACCCCGCCGATGGCCCGATGAGCGGCCTGATGCACAGCTTCATGGCGATCAAGCGCCACGCCACGGGTGAGGAAATTGCCGGTCTGGCGGCCTATCTGGCCGGGCCGGAAGCGGGTATCATCACTGGCGCCATGCACACGATCGACGGCGGTTTCGCGGCCTGATCAATCGAGCATCGCGGCGAGGGCAGGCGTCATATATTCCTGCCCGCCTGTTTCCGTCCTTCCAATCAGCAGGGCGGGAATGCCATGGCGAGCGGCGAGCGCCGTGCCCCGATCCGGCCCCAGCACGGTCATGGCGGTCGCCCAGCCGTCGGCCATCATGGCGCTTTCATGCAGCACGGTGACCGACGCGACGTCATTGACGATCGGCGCGCCGGTCGCCGGGTCGATACTGTGCGCAAGGCGTTTGCCGCCCTCCTCGCGGAAGCGGCGATAATCGCCCGAGGTCGCCACCGCCAGACCGCACAGCGCGATGCGCAGAGTGGGCAGCGCCATGCCCGGCGGCGCCTCCACATCGACCCACCAGGGCTGGAAGCCGGGCTTGATCCCACGACCGAGCAACTCCCCGCCAATCTCGATCAGGAAATGCGCGGCGCCCAGATCATGCAGGGCTGCCGCGACCGCATCCACCGCAAAGCCCTTGGCGATGCCGGAAAAGTCGAGCGTCACGTCCGCGAGGCGGCGGGCCCGTTCGCCCTCGATCTCGATGGCGGTCCATGGCGAGGGATGGCTTGGTGCAGCAGAGAGGCCGGTAAGCCCGCCCGGCCCGAAACCCCATTGCGCGACAAGACGGCCCACCGCCGGATCGAAGGCGCCTCCTGAAAGGCGCGCCATGTCCAATCCTGCGCGCAGCACCGTCAACATGTCGGCGGGAAGCGCTGTCCATTGTCCCGGCGGCGCAGCGTTGAAGCGGCTGATGTCCGAACCTGCTTCCCAATTGCTCATCTGCGCGATGATCCGGGCGAGCACGGCTTCGATCGCTGCCAAGCTGCCGGGAGGCGCATCGACGATGCGGACCGACCAGCTCGTGCCCATGGTCGGACCACCGAAATCGCTGATCCGGCCGAGCCTGTTCCCCGACCCGAGGATATCGGGCGACAGGCTGGGCGGAATGGCGATGCGAATGGCGGCGGCGGTCAGCCCTGCACCTCGACCGTCATGGCATAGGTGGCGCGGTCCTGTGGCGGACCCATGGGGCGCGGGCCGCCAGGACCCCCCGGGCCTCCAGGGCCGCCGGTTGCGGCCGCAGCTGCGCCGGGACCGCCGGGACCTTCGGCCGGACCGCGCCGCCCGCCGGTGCTGAGGCTGACCCAATACATGCCTGCTTCCGGCCAGGTGAAGCTCACCTTGCCCTGCGCATCGGTCTTGGCGTCCATCTGCTTGAGGTCGGAGCGGTAGCGAATGCCTCCCGGAATGGCGATCACGTCGAGTCCGGCAGCGGGCTTGCCATTGAGCAGGAACTGGAAGCTGGCCGCTTCCCCCACGACCAGATCGTTAGGATGGGTGACGGGGATCATCTCCAGACCCTTGCCGGTCGTGGTGAACACCTTGCGATCCGGCTCGCCCGCCGTCACGAAGGTTTCGATGCGGGTGGTCGCCGTCGCGGTCTGCACGTCGGTCGCACCCTGCGGCAGCGCTGCCGCCAAAGTCGCTGCCGTGGTGCCGCGCGGCAGCATCTTGCGCTCGCCGTTCAGCATGTAACTGCCCATCAACATCTCGCTGGTGATGGCGATCTTGTAGGTGCCCTTGGCCCTGATGCCAAGGTCGAAGGTCTGGCGCAGCCTGCCGACCGTGCGGTTTTCGACCTGCGTCGTGCTGCCGTCGGGCGCGGTCACGATCGGTTGCCAGTCCTGCCCCGGATGGTCGAAATAATAGAGGTCGCTCGAAATGGCGGCATCGACGGTCAGCCATTCATTGCCCGATCCGGCGAACATGGTTTCGGACGGCAGCATCCAGGGACGGGCGGCGCCAGCCATTTGCGGCAGGGCGATGGCGGCCGTGGCGGCGAGCAGCAGCAGCGGCTTGCGAAACAGGATCATGGCTTTCCCCTTCAGCGCGACAGGACGGCGCTGACCGCGCCCAGTTCGAACTGGCCGCTGGCGCTGCCCCTTGCCCCGGCAGAGGTGACGGTCAGGGGGACGCGCACCACTTCGCGGCCGCCATTTTCGCGGGCAGCCTCGACCAGCAGCGTATATTGGCCGGGCGTCAGGCTCGGCATGCCGCCCTTGCCGGAAGTGAAGCTGAGCTTGTGGGTGCCCGCGGCGCGGGTCGCGCCCGATACGCCGTCGGCGGGCACGGTCAGGGAGCGGCCGGATGCACGCCACCACATGCGCACGTCGCGCAGCCATTTGGCGCCGCCATTGTTGCGCTTGTCGACATCGTACAGGATCGAAAGCGTGCGCGCCGGGACGCCTTCCTTCTCCAGCCATATGGCCACATAGGGCCGGTGATATTCGGCGACCGACAGGCGGGGCAGGGTAAGCGTGACGTCCAGCGTCTGCGCGGTCGCTGGCGTGGCGAGCGCCCCGAAGGCGCCGAATGCCGCGCCTCCGGTCAGGACGAGCTTGTGGCTGATCTGCATGAGGTGAAATCCCCCTTAATGGATGAAGATGATGGCGAGGATCGCCGGAATGGCGAGGCCCATGGCGACCAGCGGCCAGGTGGTCGGGCGCTTCCTGGCATGGAGCCAGAGCAGCAGCAGTCCGGTCAGCGCGAAGAGGAAACAGGCGACAGCGAAAATGTCGATGAACCATTTCCAGACGCCGCCTGCATTGCGGCCCTTGTGCAGGTCGTTCAGATAGCTGATCCACCCCCGGCTGGTCGCTTCGCTGGTGACTGCGCCGCTATGCCGGTCGATCGACACCCAGCCGTCGCCGCCCGGCCGGGGCAGCGCCAGATAGACCTCATCCGCCGACCATTCGGCATCGCCATCGCCGCTCTGGCCGATGGTTTTTTCGACCCAGGCCGCGACGGGGGCGGGCAGGGGCCTTTTCATATCGGGCGCATCATCCGCGGCCACTTGCCTCAACAGCGCAGCGGGCAGGGTGGCGGATTTGCTGACCGTCTGCGGCGATCCCTCCACATCGGCGGCGTGATTGAGCGTGATGCCGGTGAAGGCGAACAGCAGCAGCCCGATCAGGCTGATGGCGGAACTGATCCAATGCCAGCTGTGAAGCTGTTTCAGCCAGAAACTTTTGGCGCTCTTCTTCCTGGGCTGAGTATGGACAGGGGCGTGCATGGGGATGAGCGTCGATCCTATATGGGCGTGGCGGGCTCAATAACGCGAACGACTCGCAATTGCAAATAGATGCTCCGCCAAATTTGCATCAAAATATGAAGCGATAGCCGGAACGGGGAGGTGAAGCGGAGAATGTCCTGACGTTCGAGCCGTCCGCCTATTGACGGGGCGCTCCTTCCCATCTAGCCGCCATGGAACGGCGTGACATGCAAATGTTTCGGCGCCGGGGGGCCCCGCCCGCAAAGGACGAAAAAATGCTGCTGCCGGCCGTTGCTGCTGGAATGTTGATGGGCGCGCAGGCAGGGGCTGTCGAATCCCCGCCGCAAAATACGCCGCCGAGTGAAATCGCTGTCCCTGCCACGGAAGCTGCGCCGCAGTCGCCGCCGCCGAATGTCGTCGTACCGCCGCCACCGGTGATGCCGAATCTGCCGGGTACCGCGGTGCAGCCTCCCGCCTCAGCACCGAGTCAGGGCGATATCGTCGTCACCGGGCGGACGCGGCCACCACCGGGCGATCCGATGGAACGGCTTAACATGAAGAGCTTCGAGACCGTACAGGCGGTCGACAAGGCCGTGCTGGAGCCGGTTGCCAAGGCCTATAACAAGGGCCTGCCCAAGCCGGTGCGCAAGGGGCTTCGCAATTTCTTCGCCAACCTGCAGGAACCGGTGGTCTTCGTGGCCTATATGCTCGAGTTCAAGCCGGGCAAGGCGTTCGAGACGGTCGGGCGGTTCGGCATCAACACGACGCTGGGCGTGGCCGGGCTGTTCGACGTGGCCAAGCGCAAGCCCTTCTTCCTGCCCTACCGGCCCAATGGCGTGGCCAATGTGCTGGGCTATTATGGGGTAGGACCCGGGCCTTACATGTACCTGCCGATCATCGGCCCCACCACGCTCCGCGACGTCATCGGCGACACGATCGACAAGATGGTCGTGCCCTTCGCCATCGGCAAGCCGTTCACCGAACCCAAATATGTGATCCCGGCGACGATCCTCAACCAGCTTGGGCAGCGCGCGGCCTTTGACGAGACGATCCGGCAGATCCGCGATGAGGAAAATCCCTACGCCTATTATCGCGAGCTGTATCTGAAGCAGCGCAAGGCGGAGATCGAGGCGCTGCACGGGCGCAAGCCCCCCGAACCGGTGGTGCCGGTCTATGGTCCGGCCCTGGGCAAGATCACCCCCCAGGACGTGATCGATGGCAAGGCGGACGCGCCGCAATAAGCGTCCTTCGCCGTCATTCCCGCGCAGGGCGGGAATGACGGTTGTCCCGTGACAGAGGCGTCTACCGCCCCAGCAAGCCGCGCGCTTGCCCGGCGATTTCGGCCAGCATCGCGACATTGGGCGTGGCGGCCGCCTTGGCGCGGTGGACGAGGGTGCGGAACTGCTGGATGCGCTGACCCTTGGCCTTTAGCCATTCCTCGACATGGGCGGCAATGTCCTTGCCCTTCCCCTGGGCCAGGAAATCGAGCCGCACCTGCTGCATGTCGCGGGCCACGCCGGAGATGAGCAGCCGTTCCCAGGGATCGGAAGGTTCCATGCGCGCGGCGGTGGACTGGACCCAGTCGATGCCGACCGCTTCGCCCAGATGGGTGAAGGCGCGGGTGAGAGCGATTTCGTCCACGGACAGGCGCCCCGCCAGCGCGGCGATGCCGACGGCGCCGTCCAGCTTGAACAGACCGGCGGTGCGGCGGGCAAGTTCCTCCGGCGCGCCCAGCGCGAGCAGGCGGTCGGTGACGGCGGCGACCCGGCGAAGCGCCTCGCTGGTCAGCAACTCGTCGACCTTCTTCGCCAGCTTTTCGACGCCCTTCGCCAATGCGGCATGGCCCGCCTGCGGCAGGGCGCCGGTGGGCAGGGCGCGCAATATGTCCGCGATCTGCGCCCGCATGCCCCCTGCAATGTCGCCGAACAGCGCAAGGCGGGCCGCTTCGGACATTTCCGCCGCGTCGATATCCTCCCACAGCTTGCGGATATCGTAGAGCCGCTCCGCGATCAGGAAGGCGCTGGCAAGGTCGGCCAGCGAGCAGCCCTCCTCTTCCGCCAGTTCGAACGGGTGGATGATGCCCAGCCGGTTGACGATGCGGTTCGCGACCTTGGTGGCGATGATTTCCTTCGCCAGCGCATGGGCGGCAATAGCATCGGCTTCCTTTTTCTGCATCGCCGGGGGGAAGGCGGCCGCCAGTTCGCTGCCCATCGAAGGATCGGTGCCCAGCTCGCCATGCTCGATCGCGTCCTGAAGCGCGAGCTTGGCGGTGGAGAGCAGCACCGCCAGTTCGGGACGGGTCAGGCCCATGCCGTCCTGTCCGCGACGCAGCAACTGGTCATTGGCGGCCAGTCCTTCCACCTGCCGGTCCAGCCGTCCGCTTTCCTCGAAGGTTTCGATCAGGCGCACATAGCTGGCAAGGTCGTCCGCCCCGCCTCTCTCCGCAATCGAAAGGCCCAGGGCCTGCAGCCGGTTGTCCTCCAGCACGATGTCAGCCACCGCATCCGTCATGCTGATCAGCAGCTTGTTGCGATCGTCGAACGGCAGACGGCCTTCCGCCATCTCCTTGTTGAGCGCGATCTTGATGTTGACCTCATTATCGGAACAATCGACGCCCGCGCTATTGTCGATGAAGTCGGTGTTGATTCGCCCGCCCCGCAGCGAGAAGGCGATGCGCCCCGCTTGGGTGACGCCCAGATTGGCGCCTTCGCCCACCACCTTGACGCGCAGCTGTTCGGCGTTGACGCGCAGCCGGTCATTGGCCGGATCGCCGACATCGCCATGGCTTTGCGCGGCGGCCTTCACATAGGTGCCGATGCCGCCGAACCAGAGCAGGTCGTTGGGGCTTTTGAGGATGGCGGAGATCAGCGCGGCCGGTTCCATCTCCGTGTCGCTGACGCCCAGTATCTCCCGCACCTCTGGGGTCAGCGGGATGCTCTTCATCGAGCGCGGGAAGACCCCGCCGCCCTTGGAGATCAATGCCTTGTCATAATCGTCCCAGCTTGACCGGGGGAGCTGGAACATGCGGTTGCGCTCATCCCACGACCTGGCCGGATCGGGATTGGGGTCGAGGAAGATGTGGCGATGATCGAAGGCCGCGACCAGCCTGATCGCCTTCGACAGCAACATGCCGTTGCCGAACACGTCGCCCGACATGTCGCCGCAGCCGACGACGCGCACCGGCTCGCTCTGCACGTCGACGCCCATTTCCGCGAAATGGCGCTTCACGCTGATCCAGGCGCCCTTGGCCGTGATGCCCATCGCCTTGTGGTCATAGCCGTTGGAGCCGCCGCTGGCGAAGGCGTCGCCCAGCCAGAAGCCGCGATCCAGTGCAATGGCGTTGGCGACATCGGAGAAGGTTGCCGTGCCCTTGTCGGCGGCGACCACGAAATAGGGGTCGTCGCCGTCATGGATGACGACCTGCGCGGGATGCTTCACCTTGCCTTTGACGATATTGTCGGTGACCGAAAGCAGCGAGCGAATGAAGATGCGGTAGCTTTCGGTGCCCTCCGCGAACCAGGCGTCGCGGTCGGCCTGAGGGTTGGGGAGCTGCTTGGGATAAAAGCCGCCCTTGGCCCCGGTCGGCACGATGACGGCATTCTTGACCCGCTGCGCCTTCATCAGCCCCAATATCTCGGTGCGGAAATCGTCGCGCCGGTCGGACCAGCGCAGGCCGCCGCGCGCCACCGGCCCGGCACGCAGGTGGATGCCCTCGACGCGTGGGCTGTAGACCCAGATTTCGCGCCATGGCAGTGGCGCGGGCAGGCCGGGAATCTGCGCGCTGTCGAGCTTGAAGGCCAGGGCTTCGCTGGCCGCGTCGCTGTAGAAATTGGTCCGCAATGTCGCGGTGATGACGGCGCGCAGCAGGCGCAGCACGCGGTCCTCGTCGATGGCGGTGACCTTCTCCAGCCCTTCATCGATGGCGGCCTGCGCCGCCTGGGCGCGGGATGCGCCATCCTTGGCCTGCGGATCGTGCAGCGCCTCGAACAATTCGATCAGCTGGCGGGCAATGCCCTGTTCGCGGCGCAGCGTTTCGGCAAAGGTCGCCATGCCATAGGCCATGCCGGTCTGGCGCAGATAGCGAAACAGCGCGCGCAGCAGCACCACCGAGCGCTGGTCGAGCCCCGCCGTCACGATCAGTTCGTTGAAGCGATCATTTTCCGCGACACCCTCGGTCACCTGGGCGATGGCCTCTGTGACGATGTCGGCGCGGGCGATCACCGCATCGGCATCCTCGCCCGCGGGCAGCTCCAGCACGAAGCGCTGGACATGGCCCAGAGCACCGCCCTCTACCGGCGTCATCATCTCCTCGATCACGCGGAAGCCGAAATTCTCGAAGGCGGGGACGACTTCGGACAGGGCGATGGCGTCATGGCTGTAGAGTTTGAGGCGCAGCCGTTCGGGTGCATCCTCCTCATTGCGGTAGATGCGGATCGACTTGTCGCCGGGACCGGAAAGGCCGTGCAGCAGACGAATGTCGATCGCGGCTTCCACCGGTCCCGCGCCGTTGCGATAGCCCATGGGGAAGCCGGCGGCGAAGCGCTGGGCAAGGGCGGCCGCGCGGCCCGCTTCCTCGGTGTCGGCCAGCGCTTCCTCCACGGCGGGCAGCCATCCGCGCACCATCTGCTTCAACTGCCGGTCAAGCGGCTGTTCGTCGGGCACGACCCCTTCGCCACGCAGATCGAGGGTGATGCGCAGCAGGGCGAGGCCGCTTTCCTCCAGCGCGATCGACCAGCTCAGCACCGGACCGTTGCAGGCCTGGGCGAGCATGTCCTGCACCGCGACGCGACGCGCCGTGGTCAGTTCCTCGCGCGGCAGCCAGGCGAACGCATAGAGGTGACGGGCGAGCGCGCTGGTTCCCAGCACCAGCTTCGGGCGCGGCCGGTCGGTCAGCGACATGAAGGTCAGCACCAGCCGCTCCAACGTCTCGCGGTCGAAGCCGATCAATATGTCGTGGGGCAGGGCGGTCAGCGCATGGGTCAGCACCTTGCCCGCATGGCCATGGGGATCGAAGCCGAACTTGTCCATCAGCGCCGAGAGGGCCGAACGCAGCAGCGGCACCTTGTCCGGCGTCGCCGCCAGCGCCGCGCTGGTCCACATGCCCGCATGGATGGACAGCGCGACGACATTCTTGCCCTCGCGCACCGGCACGATGATCAGGTCTAGCAGAACCGGGCGATGCACCTTGGACAGCCGGTTCGACTTGATGATGAGGGGGGTGCGCTTGCCTTCCTCGAACCAGCCGAACGCGGCTTCCAGGGTGGCGGGCGCCAGCATCGGCTGATCCTGCAGGCCACAGACGCCCAGCCGGACATCTGCCTTGCCGTCACGGCGGCGCACTTCATGGCCGATCTGGGTGAAATGGCGGGCCAGGAACCAGCGGAGCAGCGCTGCGCCTTCCTCATCGGGAACCGCGTCGGCATCCGCTCCCATCGCCTCGCGCATTTTCGGCCAGTCGGCAACGGCGGCGCGGACATCGGCCAGCGTGTCCTGCAAGGCCTTCTCCAGCGCGCGGCGGCCCTTCGCGTCGGCGCGGTCGGCCTCGATATAGATCATGGATTCCCGGCGCGCGCCGGCGGCCTCGTCGTCAAGAATCGCCTTCAGATGGCCATCGCCGTCACGCGCGACCGACAGCACCGGATGCAGCAGGCGGTGAATGATGATGTCGGCCCCCGCCAGCGCATTGGCGATGGAATCGACCAGGAAGGGCATGTCGTCGTTGATGATGGCGATGCGCATGAAACGTCCGCTGGCCCCTTCGCCCAGCGTTTCCATGGCGATCACGACATGGCCGGATCTGCGGATGGCGGCGGTGCGGGCGATGAAGCTGGCGGCCTCATGCGCCGCGCCGGAATCGAACCCCTCGCTCTCGCCGGGCAGGGCCACCCGTTCCAGCGCCGTTTCCAGCGCGTTGCGAATGGAAACATCAACCTGCCTGGGCTCCGCCAATGCCGTCATGAACAACCTCTTGCATGCGGGTTCGCCCCGCCTCTGGTGGAACGGAAGAGCCGCTTAAGAACCCCATGCGGCTTTCCCAATCGATGCCGTTCACTATGCGCCACTGCGTGGTGAGGCTCAACCCAGAACAAGAAATAAAGTTACGTAATGTTGAAACAATATGTGCAGCGCAACATGGCGATCCGGCGCCAAAAGGAATAGCCCAGGGAATCGGCTCGCGATCCCGTTCTGTCAATGCGGGACAGTCATTCCTGCCGATAAAGTGCGTTTCCGCCGCGACTAGAGCATTTTCGAAGCAGGTGACATCACATCCTAAAGCGCGGCAGCGATGATGGCGCGCTGGCTGAGGTCCGATCCTTCGGGCAGGGCGCCCACCAATACCAGCGAACCGTCCTTTTCGCGCCGGGCAATGACCACGGCCAGTCCGTCCCCGTCGGTAGCGATGGTGATCGGGTCGATCGCCGCCGCCGATTTCATGGCGGCGCGGGCTGTCTGCTGCCGATCGGGCCTGGCCGGATCGTCGCTGCGGCGCTGGGCACGCTCGTCGCGGACCAGCGCCTTGAGACCGCCATCATAGCGGGCGAGATAGTCGCCGAATGTGCCGAGTTCCACCCCATGCGCACGGGCATGTTCCAGGGCCGTCGCATATTCGGTGATGCGCGTCTTGTCATAGGTGGAGCCGAAGACCAGCTTCACCACGGCCGTCATCGGCGCGCGGGCTTGCACCTTGAGGCCGCTATTTTCGAGCAGTTCGGCATATTCGTCAGGCCGGGCGACGGTGACCAGTGCGAAGTCGTAGGAAAGGCCGATGGCGCGATAGAGCGCGGCATGGCTGCGTGCTTCGCTGGTACGGGCCTTTTCCGCGCTGTCACGCGCCAGCGCCAGCCAATCGGAGAGGGGCGCGTCCTCGGCCGGGCTTTCCATTCCGCCAAGGTCCAACGTATCTTCGTCATCCTCGCCCGCGGCAGGGCCGTCAGCCCAGATCGGTGCAAAAGCGGGCGTGCTGGGTGCGATGCGGAGTGCTTCCTCCACCTCGCGGTCGATTTCCTCGCTGACCTTGAGTGCCACCACTTCCTTCCAGTTGATGACGCCGAACACGAAGTCGATCGTCTGGTCGTCGGAAGAAAAGGGCATCAAAATGCCGCGATAGAGAATTTCGGACCCCCGCTGGTTCATGAAGCCGGCCTCGAACCCGATGGGCGCGGCATTGGCGATGATCTGCAGATAATGGTCGGTCAGCCGCGACAGCAGCGATCGGGCCGGCACGTCGTTGATGAACCGGATCGGCCCCTCGATCTCGCATTCCTGGCGCAGCGCCGTGCCCAGATAGACGACAGCCGGATTTTCCAGGCCGGTGCTGAAATCGAGCAGCACGCTGTAGGGGCCGAAATCTTCCAGATCCTGGGGACTGAGGTCTTCGATGGAGGGCAGGCTGCGATCGCCGAGCAGCGAGGCCCAATAATTATAGGCGCGTACCTGCATCCGGCGTTCGTCCGAACCCACCAGGGGCGGCGTTTCGATGGCCGCATCATCGGCGAAATCGAAATCCTCCGGGTCATTGGGGATGCCATGCCCCCGCAGAATGTCCATCAATCGGTCCTTAACCCAGGCAAACGCCATCTGTCAGAGACTCGACAGTGCCATGGGATGGTAAACATGCCGTAAAGGCGGCGCAGAATGATGATCCGAAGCGGCTGGATAGGTAGGGCGGGATCGGGACAATGGAATGTTCGTCCTTTCGGGTCTTGCCAAGCGGGGATAGAGATGCTTCATTGAGTGATATAAAGAGTTCACACAATGAACTCATGGGCGTCGTTGGGAGAGGATCAGCATGCGTGGAAGAGGATCGGCGGGGTTTGGTCGCGCCCTCTTTGTGCAAGCGTCATGGCCGCTGCTCACCCAGGCGCGGGGTTGAACGCTCAAGGCAATGGAGGCCGTAGATATGGTGATCACGCGCGACACGCCCTTTTCCCCAGAGGACGATAATTACCACAAGCTGTCTGACAATCCGCTCGACCTGGAGACGAACTGGTGGGCGATCAACATTCCAGGGCGCCGCATCGGCATCTGGCTGCACACGGCCTATTATCCGAATCGCGACCTCGTTCGTTCCCGCATCTTCGCCTGGGATCCACGCGGGGCGGACCCGGCGCGGCTGATCTACTACAAGAATGTGGAAACGCCGCTGGGACCGGACCCCGACATGCGCGATATCCAATATCCGCAGGGCTATTCGCTCAAGGTGCTGGAGCCGCTGATGGCCTATCATCTCGGTTATAGCGACCCGGAACGCAATTTCGCGCTGGAGTTCGAATTCCACGCCGCGCATCCGCCGCACCGCTTCACCCCCGGCGAGGCGCCCTGCGTCGACAATCCCCATATCGACCAGCTCGGCCGTTTCACCGGTGAACTCACCCTCTATGGCGAGCGAATCCCGATCGACTGCTGGTCGGTGCGCGACCGCACCTGGGGACCGCGCGAGGGAGCGCATGCGGCCAGCACCAAATATGCGGGGCAAGCGAAAACGCGCGTGCTGCATCCCGGCGGCCCCCGCTGGCGCGAGATCGAGCGCGAACGCGGGCGCGGCCGCATCCAGTATATTTTCGGCCATACCGACGACCAGACCGGCTTCCTCAGCTTCGTTCGCCCCCAGGACGGCGATGCTTATGGCCGATCTCCGCTCAACATGGGCTGGTTGCTCAAGGACGGCCGCTTCACCCGGCTCGACAAGGCGAAGAGCTGGATGCGCAACTATCGTGACAAGGACACCGGCTGGAGCCAGCATATGGAGGTGTTGCTGGTCGATGAGGAAGGGCGCAGCATGGAGGCCGAGGGTTTCACCGTCAGCCATATGTGCGAACATGGCGCCGGGTCCAATGCGCTGATGCGCTGGGAATATGATGGCAAGATCGGTTGGGGCGAGGATCAGGATGGCTGGCGCGTCGACCATTTCTCGCGGATGCTCGGCGCCTTGCGGACGGCCCGGTGACGGCCGAGCGCAGCGGAGGAGAGCGATTTGCCATCCTATGAGCCGGTAGAGGCGCTCGTCCGGGGGCTGCGCGTGCTGGAGGCGGTGAACCGGCTTGGCCCTTGCCGCCTCGCCGACCTCCAGGCCGAGCAGTTATGCAACCGCGCGACGCTGGTGCGGATGCTGGAGACGCTGATGTTCGCAGGCTATGTGCATCGTTCGGCCAAGGGCAATCTCTATGCCGTGACGCCCAAGAGCCGGGAACTCAGCTCCGGTCTCAGCCTGCCGTCGGAGATCGCCCGCCGCGCCGAGCCAGTGCTCGCGCGCCTCCAGCAGCGCTGCGGCTGGCCTTGCGATGTGGCGATCTGCGACGGCACGGACATGGTGACGATCGCCAACAGCCCGAAAGAAGGGCGGCTGGCGTTCAACCGCCCGGCCGGATGGACCGCGCCGGTGCTGGCCAGCTCGCTGGGCCTTGCCTATGCGGCCTACTGTCTGGATGCGGAGCGTGTCAGCATCCTGTCCCGCCTTGTCGATGCGCCGGGGGAATGGAATGCGGTCGCGCGCGATCTTGCGGCGGCCGATAAGCTGTTCGAGGATATCCGCGCACGCGGTTATGCGGTGATGGACCCACGCTGGCGCGCAGCTTCGGCGCAGCCTGATCTGCGCACCATCGGCGTGCCCGTTCTGGTGGGCGGACGCGCCGTCGCGGCGATGAACTTCATCTTCATGCGCCAGGTGATGGAACTGGAGCAAGCTGTGGAGAAATTGGCCGGACCGCTTCGGGAAGCCGCGGCCGAACTCGGTGCCGCCCTGGAAATATTATACTGACTTCCGGCTTGGCCCGGACTTGTAAGGATTTCATATGCACGACAGCCCTGTTCACTTGCGTCTCCCGTCCTCCCCGCCGGAGGCACTGCGTTGAGCGAAGATCCGTCAGCGCTGCTGCCGCCGGGGCTGGCGGCGGATGTGGAACGGGTGACGGGCGCCTCCATCACGGCGATTCTGACGCGCAGCGGCGGCGGCGCGTCGCGCGAGGGGGCGGAGCTTTCGCTTCGCTGGCCCGACGGGCGCGAGGATCAGGCCTATATGAATTATGACGTGCTGCGCGCGGGCGCGGGCGACGATGCGGCCTTCCGGCGGGAGGCGGCGATCCTTCGCGCCCTGTCGGGACCGCTGAAAGATGCGGGCGTCCGCACCGCGCGCTTCATCGCTGCCCTGCCTGAACGGCGGGCCTTGCTGGCCGAGCGTGTCGCGGGCGAGGCGAATTACAACAGGCTGCGCGATCCGGCGCAGAGAAGCATCGTGGCGGCTGACTATATGGCCCAGATCGCCGCGCTCCACGCGATAGACGTCCACGCCTGTCCGATCGCGGATATGGGCGTGCCGCAGCCCATCGCGGACATGATCCGCGATCGGATCGCGGCCCTGCGGGCGCGCAACCGGGCCGCTGGCGACGATCCGCTGATAACGGTCACGCTTGACTGGCTGGAGGCGAACGTTCCCGCTGAACCCGATCGGTTGGCTATCGTCCATGGCGACGCGGGACCGGGCAATTTCATCTTCGCCGATGGCCGGGTCAGCGCGCTGCTCGACTGGGAACTCGTCCATTATGGCGATCCGATGGCCGATATCGCCATGCTGTGGATCAGGACCTTGTTCCAGCCGTTCGTGCCCATGCCCGAAGCGATCGCCGCCTATGAGGCGGCGGGCGGCGTGCCTGTGGACCGGGCTCGCGTGCGCTTCTGGCAGATATTCTTCGAGGCCGGCTTTGCTTTCACCAGCCGCTACGACGATCCGTCCGCGCCGCCGCCGCCCAATCTGGGCATGAACATGATCTACACCACCATCCACCGCAAGGTGCTGGCAGGGAGCCTGGCGGCGGCGGCGGGCATTTCCTTGCCGGAGGTCGCGTTGCCAGATGCGCCGCCCGGTCCGCGCGAACGCTCCTTCACTCTTGCGCTCGACGACCTGCGCGGCGTGATCGTCCCGCGCCTTGCCGACGAACAGGCCTCGGCAAAGGCGAAGGGGCTGGCGCGGCTCGTGAAATGGTGGCGCGACAATGAACGTTACGGTCCGGCCTGGCAGGCATGTGAAGTGGAGGAATTGTCTGCTGCGCTGGGAACCCCGTTTGCATCGGTTGAGCAGGGACGGATAGCCTTTGTCGAAGCACTGGCCGAAGGATCAATCAGTCAGGAAAAGGCGATCGCGCTGTGCCATGCCGCCGCTCTCCGCAGCGCGGCCCTGATGGCGGACGCCATGGGCGGCCTCAGCAGATCGAGCCTGGGGCCCTTGCAATGAGGGCGAAAGAAGGAATTGCATTTGCCCGCTTGTCCTGCGCCCAAAGCGCTGTTATCTGCCCGCCCTAACGCCGCTTTAGCTCAGTCGGTAGAGCATCGCATTCGTAATGCGAGGGTCACGTGTTCGAGTCACGTAAGCGGCACCATTACCCTCTCCGCCAGCATTCACTTCAGGTTGAAAAAACGGCGGAAATCTGCTAAAAATTCACTCTTTCTGGCTAGGTGCGTTTGTCGCCGTCCATGCCTGTCCGTTCCCCATTGGGGGTATCGGTAAGGGGTATGAGGCTAAAGCGTGAAACGCGATACCCCCAGGAAGCGGACGAGGCAGATGGGATGGTCGACGGATGGCGCTTTCAGACACGAGAATCAGGGGGCTGAAGCCGCAGGACAAGCCATACAAGGTTGCTGACGAGCGCGGCCTTTTCCTCCTGATCAGCCCAAATGGCAGCCGGCTATGGAGATTGAAATTTCGGATCGACGGGCTTGATGCCCAAGGACGGTTCAAAAAGATCGAGAAGTTGCTCTCCCTTGGCGCCTACCCGGATGTCTCTCTCAAGAGAGCCCGCTTATTGCGCGACGAGGCGCGGGAGGTGCATGCTGCTGGCTTGGACCCCGCTCTCGAAAAACAGAAGGCGAAGGCGGCCGCCAGGATCAGCGCGGAGAACAGCTTTTCCAAGGTCGCGGAAATGCTTCTGGAAAAGCAGGAGCGTGAAGGGCTCGCTGAAGCGACGATCAAAAAGAGGCGCTGGTTCATCAAGCTCGTCTTTCCTGTGCTGGGGAAACGGCCCGTCTCCGAAATCCAGCCTATGGAGGTGCTGCTGGCCCTGCGGCCAATCGAAAAGAAGGGGCGGCACGAGAGCGCAAAACGTGCGCTGAATTTCATCGGGCAGGTCTTTCGTTATGCAGTGGCATCCCAATTGGCGCCCGGTGATCCCACTCGCGATCTCCGGGGTGCGCTGACCATACCCAAGGTCAAGCATCATGCGGCCATTCTCGATCCGGAACGAGCGGGTGAAATGCTACGTGCTATTGATGGATATGAGGGGCAACCGCTGACGCGCTGGGCCCTGCAGTTGTCGGCGCACCTATTCGTTCGGCCGGGTGAGCTCCGAAAAGCGGAATGGGCAGAGATCGAAGCGGTGAAGTCAGTATGGTGTATTCCGCCCGCAAAGATGAAGGGACGGGTCGAACATCAGGTGCCTCTGTCGCGGCAGGCTTTGGCGATCCTGGCGGAGATCAGGACTCTGACGGGGAGGGGAAAGTACGTTTTTCCTTCGATCAGAAGCGCAGCAAATCCAATGTCAGAAAATACGGTGAATGCGGGCTTGCGACGGCTGGGTTATTCAGGCGACGAGATGACGGCGCACGGTTTCCGTTCCATGGCGTCCACTCTCCTGAATGAGTGCGGGAAGTGGCATCCAGACGCGATCGAGCGGGCCTTGGCGCACAAGGATCGGGATTCTGTTCGAGCGGCTTATGCTCGCGGGGCTTTCTGGAATGAACGTGTCGAAATGGCGCAATGGTGGAGCGATTATCTGGATCGGCTGAAGGACGAGCGGAAGGTGTTGCGCCCGGCGTTTGGTCAATGAGGGGTGGGGATAAGAGATGCCACGCGTTCTGCGATGGGCAGCGGATCGTAAGAAATGTGAAATTTCGACCCTTTCACGACACTCAGGCCTTGATTATGATTGGCCAGCTGCTGACGGTCCGGTTCCAGTAGCTGCCGACCAGTGTCAGTCGTTCGCTGGAAGGTTTTTGTACGGCAGTTTCGGCTGGAACCTGCCACCACCGCGGCTGCTACGCGCCTTATAAGCGGTCAGTCCCGGCCGCTAATTTGATACCTGAAAGCGGCCACTAGTGGGATCCGCATTCTTCAGATCGCGTACCGGCAGTGGTAACGCCGCATAAGTCAGAAGCTGGCGGATGCTCGACCTTTGGGAAATCATCGACCTCGAAATAAGGGTCCATGGTCCACCCATGCTCCTCGGCCATCGTCAGCCGGAACACTGCGGCATCCCAATGGCAAAATAGGCCGTCCGCGTCGGCAAATTCCTGCGCCATTACTTTGTAGTTAATGCCAACACGGTCGTAGCTTTTCTGCTTCTTGAAGGCCGTCTTGCGCGACATCCCAAACCGGAAAAGGTCGCCCGACGGATCAATGGCATCATAGGCGCTGATCAAGTGCAGCGTTGGCGAAAGACGCGCATCGCGATCAATCGGAAAGCCGTTCGCTTGGAGCCAGGTATAAGCCACGCCCCACAGGCGCAGCAGATCGTGCTGACCCAGCGGCTTCTTGTCGACGGCCGGGTCGCGGGCCAGGATCGAACTCAGCAGCGCCTTCATGCGCAGTTCGAGCGTCTGGCGGATCATGTGCGCGACTGGCGCCATCCAGTTACCAAGTTGCTCACTCCGATAGGTCTCGAGAAGTGCCGTCGCCGCGATCTGAAAATCCAGCGCGAGCTCGCCGTAGCTGCATTGGCCGTTGTGGTTCTCGACATAATAGATTGCCTTCGGCTCATCGCCGAAGGAGCGGCCGGGACCTTGCCAGATCTCGAAATGAAAGGGCGGATCTTCGGGTTCAACTGTCATGTCGCAAACAACTGGTAAATGGGAAAAAGCAGCCGTGCTTCACGCATTCCTCTCCGGGGGCGGTTATCGTTCAGTCCATCATAATCGAGGACCGAGCGCAACGTTGTGCATGGCCTTTGATCGAATGATTGCACGCAATACTCTGTCTGCAGCGTGGTTTAGGCGC
>NZ_JAKUJY010000039.1 GCF_022664535.1 Sphingobium trunci
TTCGGCGCGGCAAACGCTGATAGCTGACGGAGCTTTCAATCCGTCACTTCGATGCGAACGGTTGAACCATCGGGGACAGCGCTTAGCTGCTGATGAATATTCGCCATGCCTATGATTTGCTCTCGCACCGGCGCGACAAACATATTCTCTGGCGCATATCTACCTTCTGCAAAAATAGGTAAGATGGTAAAGGCATAACATTGCCCTAATCCAGCACATTTGCCTGCATCGTGAAGTTGCTCAACCAAGCCGGGAAGAAACCATTCGTCCATTAATCGCGAGTTTGAGCGGAGGGTGGCTTCAAACTGTTCTCGGCTATCTGATACTTGCTCGATAAGGCCTGTTCCAGTGTCTAACCAATGCACCAATTCGTTGGCCGTTTGAACAAAGATGCCGCCCACCATCGAGCAAACTAAAGGTGTCCATTGTTCGGGAAATAGCCATGTCCATGCAGCCATAGCTTCCTCCGCGAGCGGAGATTCAATTTGGAATGCGATGTCCCGCCAGCCAACACTCATTTAATCAACTCCTCAACCCGCAGAGGGCTGCACGAATTTCTGCTTCTGCACAAGTTGGCGGTCGAGCCAAGGGGCGACAAAGGGTGGCCTGCCGCTGGACTGCTTTCCAAGCCGAACCGGACCAGCGGCCAACCGGCGACGCGGAGCAATTTGCAGACGGGGAAGGACGCTGCCGGTTGGATTTGCGACGGTCGCGTTTTGGGGAGGACGACGGAGAAAGCTGACGATACATAGGACGCCACAGAACGATGGAGATGCAAGTGGCGCGACTAAAACACACCATAAAAAACAGTAGTAGTCGGCCGCAGTTTGTGAAATTCGAACTTTCCACACAACGCTACCGGCTTGAACCGGGGCAAGAAATGTATTTCTTCTATGAGTCCGATTTTCCTCGACCTGACGAGCCACCGCTTATCACGGATTTTATCGATAACGATGGGATTATAGAAATTGTCATCTGGACCAATTTTGGTTCGGAAGAAGGGCCGTTCTTGCAGAATGGCGAGGAAGCGATGACCGATTGGGGGCCGCCCTATCGGCCGTAAGCAAGTTGAGAAATTGGCGGCTCTAGCAGCAACAAATGGTCGTTAGCGGCGTGATCTGCGGGGACCGAAAACGCCAAAAAGGCCTTTCCCGCCCAAACCGCGATGAATAATATCGTGATGTGGGTAATGCTAAACAGGGCATCTGAAAAACGCTTCATCCCCACTGCTCAGCATGAATTGCAAAGGCCGCTATGCAGACCAGCATGAAGCCAAGTAAGCGGCGGAAACTGGCCCAAACCCGCCCCTCTCTTTTTTCCTGTCCTACAGGTCCCTGCCCACGCTAGGCTTGGATCGGCTCTTTGACAATTTAACATAATCTGTTGGAAGCGAGACCGGAAACGGCGCTTTCCCGGGACTCCATCGTGTCACCTATGTCACCCCAATCCTACAGGGTCGGCATCGAATATGGCGGCAGGTCGTCGCTTCCCGTCTTCCCCGCGACCAAGGCAGCCAACAAAAAGGGCGCCGCAAGGGCGCCCTTTCCTTATCGAACCTGTGAAGGCGCCGATTACTTCTTCAGCGTGAGGTCGCCGAAACGCTTGTTGAAGCGCGCCACCTGGCCGCCCTGCTCCAGCTGGCGCTGGCCGCCGGTCCAGGCCGGGTGCGACTTGGGATCGATGTCGAGCGCCAGCGTATCGCCTTCCTTGCCCCAGGTCGAACGGGTGCGGAAGGTGGTGCCGTCGGTCATCTGGACGGTGATGAAGTGGTAATCGGGATGCGTATCGGCCTTCATGGGTCTGCTCCGTCTAGGGGCCGGTTTCCGACCGGCCATGGATGCGAAAAATAGCGAAGGCGCGCGGTTACATGGGAATCCGCGCGAAAGCAAGAGGGGACGGGAAAAGGCCGTCCCCCTCCCCTTCAATCCACCGGCGGATCGGCGATCATGGCGACGAAATTGGCTTCGGCGCAGAGCTTGCCGTCGACCATCGCCTTGCCCTCGAACTTGCAGACCCGGCCGCGGATCTGCAGCAGGGTCACATGCAGGTCGAGCAGGCAGCCCGGTTCGACCGGATTGCGGAACTTCGCCCCGTCGATGCTCATGAAATAGACGAGCTTGCCCGACCCGCGCAGGTTCATCGTCTCGACCGTCAGCACGCCTGCGGCCTGTGCCATGGCTTCCACGATCAGCACGCCCGGCATGATCGGGCGGCCGGGGAAATGGCCCTGGAAGAAGCTCTCGTTGATCGACACCGCCTTGACCGCGTGGATCGCGCCGTTGGGAACGAGCGAGACCACGCGGTCGACGAGCAGCATCGGATAACGGTGCGGCAGCGCCGCCATGATCCCACGAATATCGATGGGACCGATGTCGGCGGCCGTTTCAACCTGATCCGTCATTGAGCAATCAGCGCGAGGTCGGCTGCTGCGACGGATTGGCGGGCGCAGCGGCAGGCGCGGCGGCCTGACCCTGACGGCCCGGCTGCCAGCCGGCGGGCGGCGTGATGCCGACGCTGGGCACCAGCGTGTTGAGTTCGGTCACAACCGAATCCGTGATGTCGACGGTCGGCTGATAGGATACGGTCGCATCGGGCGACAGGATCAGATCGACCTTCGCCTTGTTCATGGCCGACTTCAGCGCATCGGACAGCTTGGCCGAAATCTGTTCCTCGACATAGGCGTTGGCGAGCGCGATCGGCTGGCCCATGCGCTGCAGTTCGGCCTGCCCTTCCTGACCGGCCTTCTGATAGGCTTCATATTGCGTCTGGATCGCCGGGGTCGGCTTGCCGCCGGCGGCCTTCATCGCCACCTCCAGCGCGGTGCCCTTGGCCTTCAGGTCAGCGTCGATCGCATTCTTGCGGGCGGTAAAGCTGTCGATCTGCGCCTTGTAGGTGGTCTGGATCTGGGTGCGCGCAGCCGAATAGGCGGCGCTGGTGGCAACGGCACGTTGAAGGTCGACGACGGCGATGCCGGTCTTCGATTGGGCGGCAGCCGGAACGCTGGTCAGCGCCATGGCAGTCATGGGCGCCAGAACCAGCGCCGCGGCCTTGAAAATCGTCTTCATCAGAATTGAGTCCCTACGTTGAAGCTAATGAGCTGAGTGTCGTCCCCTGGTTCCTTGAGCAGGGCCTTGGCGATATCGATGCGGAACGGCCCGAAGGGCGAGTTCCAGTTGACGCCGAAGCCCACCGACACGCGCGGCTTGAGCGTGTCGCCGAGATATTGTTCCTTGAATCCGCCCGAAACGGTGTTGTAGCCGGCCGCCGTGTCGCAGGTGGGCGCCGTGACGGTTCCGCCGGCCTTGACCACTGGGAGGGCAGTATTGGTCGTGGATGAGCAATAGCCTTGGAACTCGCCAGTGCCGTTGATCAGGCCTGGATTCCTCAAGCCACCGACCGCGCCCGCATCCACGAACACCGACGGACGCAGCCCCATTTCACGCGCGCCCGAGCCGATCGGAATTTCCATCTCGGCATGGGCGAGATAATAAATGCGCCCGCCCAGCGCGTCATCGGCCCGGTTGTTGCTGCCGGTCGTCTCAACACCCGTGAATGTGTTGCCGCTCTCGGTCGTGGTATAATAGCGGCGGACGATGCGCGGCCCGACGCCGCGGATATCGAAACCGCGAATCTGCGGATTGCCCAGGAAGAAACGGTCGGTGAGCCGGACCGGATCGACCAGCACCCCTGTCGCATCCGTGCGCTGGCCCTCCAGGCTGTGGATATATCCGCCCTCGCCCGAAAGCGAGAAGATGAAACCGCCGCCGACCGGCCAGTACTTCGAACCGTTGAGCCGGGTACGAACATATTTCACGCTGCCGCCCAGACCGGCGAAATCCTGACTGAGGACCACATTATTGCCTCGCGTCGGACGGATGCGGTTGTCACGCGTATCGTAGATCAGCGAATATCCGACCATCGACGTGGTGCGCTTGCCGATCGCGTCGCAAAGATACCGGCCCGCGCGGATGGGATCGCAGGTGTCGGTTGAACTGTTGCCCAATGTGCCGTCGTTGTTGTTGTCGGTATAATAGGTGGCTTTGTCCAGCGTCACATTGTCGAAGTTCAGCGTATAGCGCAGCGCCAGCGACATATATTCGGTCAGCGGAACGCCCATGCGCAACTGGGCGCCGGTCGTTACCTGCTGATAGGTCGTGTTGCGCGTATTGCCGTTGAGATAGTTGAAGCTGTTGAGATCGCGACGATAGATGTCGCCGCCCAGCGCGATGTTCCGGTCCATGAAATAAGGCTCGGTAAAGCCCAGTTCCACCGACTTGCTATAGGCCGAATAGTTGACGCTGGTGCGCAGTTCCTGCCCCTTGCCGCGGAAGTTGCGCTGGGTGATCGACGCCGACACGATGAAGCGTTCCAGCGACGAGAAACCGGCCGAGAGCGACAGTTCACCGGTCGATTTTTCCTGCACGTTGGTTTCCAGCACGATACGGTCGGGCGCGGAACCGGGCTTCTGCTCGATATCCAGCTTCTCCTGGAAGAAGCCGAGCGAATTGATGCGGTCCTTCGAGCGCTTCACCAGGAAGCTGTTGAATGCATCCCCTTCCGCCAGGCGGAATTCGCGGCGCACCACCTTGTCCTGCGTCAGCGTGTTGCCGTTGATATCCACCCGCTCGACATAGACGCGAGGCGCGTTGGCGATGCGGAAATCGATCCCCATCGTCAGCGTGTCCTTGTCGCGGTTGAAGTCCGGCTGGACGTCGGCAAAGGCATAGCCGAACAGGCCTGCCGTCTCGCTGAGCGTATCGACCGTGTCCTCGACCTGCTTGGCGTTATACCACTGCCCCTTCTTCATCGGCAGCATCTTGGTCAGCGAATCGCCCGACAGGTCGCGAATGTCGCTGTTCACCTTCACGTCGCCGAACTTGTAGCGCTGCCCTTCCTCGACCACATAGGTGATGATGAAGTCCTGCTTGTCCGGCGTCAGTTCCGCCACGGCGGAGATCACGCGGAAATCCGCATAGCCGTTGGTCAGGTAGAATTGGCGCAGCTTCTGCTGGTCATAGGCGAGACGATCGGGGTCATAGCTGGTGCCGGACGAAAAGATGCGGAACCAGCGCGACTGCTTGGTGACCATCTGGCTGCGCAGTTCACCGTCCTTGAATTTCTCATTGCCGATGATGTTGATCTGGCGGACCTTGGACTTGGGCCCTTCCGAGATTTCGAACACGATATCGACGCGATTCTGGTCGAGCTGCACCATCTTCGGTTCGACCGTAGCGGCAAAACGGCCCTGGCGGCGATACAGTTCGATGATGCGGGCGACGTCGGCGCGCACTTTCGAGCGGGTATAGATCTGGCGCGGCGCCAGTTTTATTTCAGGACGTATCTTGTCTTCCTTGAGGCGCTTATTACCTTCCAGCACGATACGATTGATGACCGGGTTTTCCTTCACCTCGATGGTCAGAGCGCCGTTGTCGTTGCGGATCTGGACGTCGGCGAACAGTTCCGTTTCGTAAAGGTCGCGCAATGCCTGATCGAGCGATTCCTGCGTGAAGCTCTGGCCGATGCGCAGCTTGGTGTAGGACAGCACCGTGTCCGGCTCCAGACGCTGGATGCCGGTCACGGCAATATTGCGGATCGTTCCGGCCGCAGGCGCCGCCACCGGGACGGGAGCCGGGACAGCGGGCTGCGGCGCGGACTGCGCCATTGCCGGCACCGCAGACATGCCCGCGATCATCGTCGTTGCCAACAGGGCCACGACGACCGGGCGCTGCCTGTTGCTGCTCATCATCGCTGTCACCCGCTCCACCTTCTACAAAAAAGCAACATATCATTCATGCCGGCTCAATCCGTTCACAACCGGAAAGACGGCGCCAAATCGCGTCCTCCTGCCCGATACGGTTCAGCCGATCAAGCCGGACAGACGTTCCCAAAGCCCGAAAGAGGATAAATCGTTGAATGTTACCAGCACCATCATGGCCAGCAGGACGGCCAGACCGGAGCGGTAGGCCCATTCCTGCACCTGAGGACTGACCGGCCGCCGCTGTATCGCCTCCACCCCATAGAATAGCAGATGCCCGCCATCGAGCATGGGGATTGGCAAGAGGTTGATGAACCCCAAATTAATCGAGATGAGCGCCATGAAGAAGACGAAGCTCTCCAGCCCCAGCGTCGCCGCCTGACCCGAAACCTCCGCGATCTTGAGTGGCCCGCCCAATTCCTTTACCGATCGGCCGCCGCCGACGATCTGCCCCAGCGTTTCCACCATGGTGCGGACGATCTGGCCCGTGCGTTCGATCGCCACGACCGGCGCGCGGACAAGGCTGACCGGCTCGATCACCGGTTCTCCGGGGGCAATGCCCAGACGGCCGATGCGGAACTTGTTGCCGAAGCCGTCATCCTCTTCGACCGCGCCGACCCTGCCCTGCTTCTCGATGAGTTGGCCCTTGCGCTCGATCACGATGGCAACGGGGTCGCCGGGGCGGATTTGCGCGAACAGGCGGATATCGTCGAAGGTCGCCATCTCCCGCCCGTTGAGCGAAACGATGCGGTCACCCGCGACGATCCCGGAGGCGGCGGCGGCGCTGCCCGGTTGCACCTGCCCGGCGACGGCGGGCGTGCGGCTCTCGCCATGGACGAAGGCGAAGGTGGCCAGGATCAGGATGGCGAAGAGGAAATTGATTGCAGGGCCCGCCGCGACAATGGCCGCGCGCTGCCAGAGCGGCTTGGCAGGGAAGCTCTGCGCCCGTTCGGCAGCCGGCATTTCCAGCCAGCGCGGATCGATCTGGCTGGCGGCGTTCATATCGCCCTTGAAGCGGACATAGCCCCCCAGCGGCAACGCGCCCAGGCGCCATCGGGTGCCGCGCTTGTCCACCCAGGCCGCGATTTCCGGACCGAAGCCGATGGAAAAGGCCTCCGCCTTCACCCCGCACCAGCGGCCTACCAGATAATGGCCCAGTTCATGCACGAAGACGAGCGGCCCGATGACCGCCACAAATGCGACTATGGTCAACAGGAAACCGGGATTCTGGATCAAGCGGTCAATCTTTCCATCACATGGCCAGCCATCTTACGCGCCTGCGCGTCCGCTTCCAGCACATCGTCGATCTGGCGGGGCACAGGCGCGCTATAGCGGTTCAGGACATCCTCCACAATCATGGCGATATCAAGGAAGCCGATGGCACCATCAAGGAAAGCGGCGACTGCGACTTCATTGGCCGCGTTCAATATGGCGGGCGCTACACCGCCCGCCTGCGCTGCCTGCCGGGCGAGCCGCAGAGCCGGGAAACGCACGTCATCGGGCACTTCGAAGTCCAGCCGCCCGATCCGCGCCAGATCCAGCGGCTGGCAGGGCGTCGCCATCCGCTCCGGCCAGGCCAGGGCATGGGCGATGGGAATGCGCATGTCGGGCGAGCCGAGCTGTGCCAGGGTGGAACGGTCGCGAAACTCGACCATGGAATGAATGACCGACTGGGCATGGACGAGGATCTCTATCCGGTCGAGGCCCACGGGGAAGAGATGCGCCGCCTCGATCAGTTCAAGACCCTTGTTCATCATCGTGGCGCTGTCGACGCTGATCTTCGCGCCCATCGACCAGTTGGGGTGCGCCACCGCCTGCGCCGGGGTGATGGCCTGCATCTCCTCCCAGCTGCGGGTGCGGAACGGGCCGCCGCTCGCGGTCAGGATGATCCTTGCCACATCTTCGATACGGCTACCTGCAAGGCACTGGAATATGGCGTTATGCTCGCTGTCGACCGGCAGCAGCGTGGCGCCCGATGCCGCCACCGCATCCATCATCAGCGCGCCCGCCGACACCAGCGATTCCTTGTTGGCCAAAGCCACCGTGCCACCGGCCTTCAGCGCCGCCATGGTCGGGCGCAGCCCGGCGCAACCGACGATCGCCGCCATGCTCCAGTCGGCTCCGGCCTGCGCCGCATCGACCAGCGCGGCCTCTCCCGCCGCCGCTTCAATGCCCGATCCGCTCAAGGCTTCCTTCAAAGCCTCATAGCGCGTCTCGTCGCCGATCACGGCGAGCCGGGCATTGCTCTGCCGGGCCGCCGCGGCAAGACCGGCGACATCGCTGTGGGCGGTGAGCGCGATCACCTGCCACGCGTCGGATTCTCGCTGGATCAGATCCAGTGTCGACGTGCCGACCGATCCGGTGGCGCCAAAGATCGAAATTTTCCGCATCAAGGCACCATTAGCAGAAGATAGCAGAGCGCGGCCAGCGGCGCCGCCGCGACAACGCCGTCCAATCGGTCCATCACGCCGCCATGGCCCGGCAGCAGCGTTCCGCTGTCCTTGACCCCGGCGCGCCGCTTCATCCAGCTTTCCAGCAGGTCACCCAGTTGCGCCGCAACCGCCAGCAGTCCGCTGGCGGCGGCAAGCTGGATCGGCAACTGCGCGAAACGATACAAGAGGAAACCCACCATCAACGCAGCCAATATGCCGCCCCCCAGGCCCGACCATGTCTTGGACGGGCTGACGCGAGGCGCCAGCTTGGGACCGCCGATCGACCGCCCGGCAAAATAGGCGCCGATATCCGTGGCCCATACCAGTCCCATCGCCCACAGCGCCAACAGCAGGCCATAGGCGTTGGGAGTCTGTTCCCGCAGGAACAGCAGAGCCATCACCGGAACACATATATAGGGTACGCCCAGCGCCAGCTTCACCGAACGGCCCACCTGCGCGATGAAGAAGAAAGCCGCCGCCATCAGCCCGAATGCCAGCCAGGACACGCCGGCGGCATAGGGACAGAGGATCGCCAGCGGCACCGACACCGCATACATGGCGAGCTTGCGATTGTCCGGCGACACGCCGATCAGGTCCGCCCATTCGCCCTGCATCAGAACTCCGGCGATCACCAGCAACAGCCAGAAGGGAAAGCCGCCAGCGAACAGCGCGCCCAGAGCTATGCAGATCAGGACGACCCCAACGACCGCACGGGTGCGAAGCTCATTCGACATGGACGTCACAACCCGCCGAACCGGCGGTCCCTCAGGCGAAAGGCATCGAGCGCGGCGGCCAGGGCGCATGCATCGAAATCGGGCCAGAGCGTGTCGGTGAAATAGAGTTCCGCATAAGCCGCCTGCCACAGCATGAAATTGCTGAGACGCTGTTCGCCGGAGGTGCGGATCATCAGGTCCAGCGGCGGCAAATCTGCGGTGTAGAGCGCGCCCTCTACCTCGGCCAAGCCGATCTCCTCCGCCTTGATCTCTCCGGCCTGCACTCGGCAGGCCAGCATCCGGGCCATGCGCACCAGTTCGTCCTGTGCGCCATAGTTGAGCGCGATCGCGATGATCGGCCCCCTATTGCCCGCCGTCCGCTCCATCGCGCCCTCGATCAGCGCGACCAGCGACGGATCGAGCGCCTGATAATGACCGACCACCCGCAGGCGAACGCCATTGGCATGAAATTCGTCAATGTCGGACTGGATGAAGTGTCGCAGCAGACCCATGAGGTCGGCGACTTCGCTTGCGGGGCGCTTCCAGTTTTCCGAGGAAAAGGCGTAGAGCGTCAGGCACTCCAGCCCCATGTCCTGCGCGGCCCGCGCGACCCGGCGGACCGCTTCCACCCCGGCGCGGTGCCCGGCGATACGCGGCAGGAACCGCTTCTTCGCCCAGCGGCCATTGCCGTCCATGATGATGGCGACGTGACGCGCGCCATGGTCTGGCGCGCCGCTGGTCAGATCGGGCTTGGCTTGGGTGGCCATCAGGGAGTGATGCGTGCTTTGGCCGCGAAAGGAAAGCCCCGGCTCACTGGCCGAGAATTTCCTTCTCCTTGGCCGCCGCCGCCGCATCGATATCCCCGATGGTGCTGTCGGTCAGCTTCTGAACCTCGGTTTCCAGACGCTTGCGCTCATCCTCGCTGATCTCGCCCTTCTTCTCGTCGGTCTTGAGGCTGTCCATGCCGTCCCGGCGGACATTGCGCACGGCGACACGCGCGCCTTCGGCATATTTGCTGGCGAGCTTGGCCAGCTCCTTGCGGCGCTCTTCGGTCAGGTCCGGGATCGGCAGGCGCAGCGTCTGGCCGTCGACGATCGGGTTGAGGCCCAGCCCCGCCGACCGTATCGCCTTGTCGACCGGTCCGACATTGCTCTTGTCCCACACCTGGACCGACAGCATGCGCGGTTCGGGCGCGGAAACGGTCGCCACCTGATTGAGCGGCATATGGGCGCCATAGACCTCGACCGTAACCGGATCGAGCAGTTGGATGTTGGCGCGACCCGTGCGCAGGCCCGCCAGATCGCCCTTCAGCGATTCGACGGCGCCGTGCATGCGGCGTTCGAGGTCGGCCTTGTCATATTGAGCCATTTTGTTTCAGCGCTCCTGATTTTGCACGATCGTCGCCACACCGTCACCGGCCAGCACCTTCGCCAGATTGCCGGTTTCGCGGATGTTGAACACGACGATGGGGATATTGTTTTCGCGGCAAAGCGCAATGGCGCTCGCGTCCATGACCTTGAGGTTGTCGTTCAGCACCTGATCGAAGCCGATTTCCTCATATCGCACGGCTTCAGGCACTTTCTTGGGATCGGCATCGTAGATGCCGTCGACGCTGGTGCCCTTGAACAGCGCGTCGCAGTTCATTTCGGCCGCCCGCAAAGCCGCCGTGGTGTCGGTGGTGAAGAAGGGACTGCCGGTGCCCGCCGCGAAGATGACGATCCGGCCCTTCTCCATGTGCCGCACCGCCTTGCGCCGGATATAGGGTTCGCAGACCGATGCCATGGGAATGGCCGACTGAACGCGGGTATCATAGCCCAGCTTTTCCAGCGCATTCTGCACCGCCAGCGCGTTCATCACCGTGGCCAGCATGCCCATATAGTCGGCGCTCGCCCGGTCGAAGCCCTTGGCCGCGCCCGCCAGCCCACGGAAGATATTGCCCCCGCCGACAACGACGCAAAGCTCGAACCCGGCATTCTTGGCCGCCGCGATTTCGCCCGCGACCCGGTTCACGGTTTCCGGCTCGATGCCGAACTGGCCCTGCCCCATCAGCACTTCGCCCGAGAGTTTCAACAAGATGCGCTTGAAGGCAGGCCGGGTCATGCGGGGCAATATTCCATTTATGAATGGGCAAGGAAATGGCGCGCACCTTAGGCAGTGCGCGCCATATTGTGAAGCCGGGTTTTAAACCCTGACCTTCCTTAGCGTCCCCTCCGGACTTGTCGAGAAGCCTCAGCCTCCCGACACCGCCGGAAGCGAACGTCCTGTCCAATCAAACGCCAGCGGCAGCAGCCACTTCAGCGGCGAAATCGCTCGTTTCCTTCTCGATGCCTTCACCGAGCTGGAAGCGGACATAGTTCTTCAGCGTGATCGAGGCACCGGCTTCCTTGGCCGCCTTGGCGACGACGTCGGCAACCGGGGTCTTGTTGTCCATCACGAAGAGCTGCGAGAGCAGCGCATTTTCCTTGGCATATTTGGCAACCGCGCCGTCGACCATCTTGGCGACGATTTCGGCGGGCTTGCCCGATTCGGCGGCCTTTTCGGCAGCGATGGCGCGCTCACGCTCCAGCAGGGCCGGATCGATGTCGGCCGAGGACAGCGCCAGGGGGAAGGCCGCGGCGATGTGCATCGCGATCTGCTTGCCCAGCGGCTCCAGAACATCAGCCGTGGCGTCGCCTTCCAGCGCGACCAGAACGCCGATCTTGCCCAGGCCCGGAGCAGCCGCATTGTGGACGTATGGAACGACCACGCCCTGGCTCACCTCGACCTGGCCGACGCGGCGCAGGGTCTGGTTCTCGCCGATGGTGGCGATGTTGGCGACCAGCTTCTCGGCGACGGTGCCGCCCGACGGATAGGCGGCGTTCGATAGCGCGTCGGCATCGGCCGCGCCCTTTTCCAGCGCGATGGCCGAAACGGTGCGGACGAAATCCTGGAACTGGTCGTTCTTGGCAACGAAGTCGGTTTCGCTGTTCACTTCGACGGCCACGCCCTTGGTGCCGGCGACGGCGACGCCGACCAGGCCTTCAGCGGCGGTGCGGCTCGACTTCTTCTGCGCAGCGGCCAGGCCCTTGGCGCGCAGCCAGTCGGTTGCCGCTTCGATGTCGCCATTGGCTTCGGTGAGCGCCTTCTTGCAATCCATCATGCCCGCGCCCGAACGGTCGCGCAGTTCCTTGACGGCGGCAGCGGTAATCTCGGCCATGTTTCGGCTCCTAAAATCTTGGGGGTTCATATATGCGAATTCTATATGCGCACTAGGGCGCGGTCCGATGGATCGCGCCCTAGCCTGTCATTCTTGCAGTTCGAAGACCGCGGATCAGGCCTGGACGGCGACCTCTTCGGCTTCCGGCTCGTCCAGAGCGCCCAGATCGACGCCCGATGCCTGCTGCGCACCACGATTGCCCTTGGTGGCGGCGGCGGCGATCGCGTCGCAATAGAGGCGGATGGCGCGGCTGGCGTCATCGTTCGCCGGAACCGGGAAAGCGATGCCGTCGGGCGAGACGTTCGAATCGAGGATCGCGACGACCGGGATGCCCAGCGTGTTGGCTTCCTTGATCGCCAGCTCTTCCTTGTTCGCGTCGATCACGAACATGACATCGGGAATGCCGTTCATGTCGCGGATACCGCCCAGCGACAGTTCCAGCTTCTCGCGCTCGCGGGTCATCTGGAGCACTTCCTTCTTGGTGAAGCCGTGGGTGTCGCCCGACAGCTTCTCCTCAAGGGTCTTCAGACGCTTGATCGAGCCCGAAATGGTCTTCCAGTTGGTGAGCATGCCGCCCAGCCAGCGGTGGTTGACGAAATGCTGGCCCGACTTGCGGGCGGCTTCGGCGATGGGATCCTGCGCCTGGCGCTTGGTGCCGACGAACAGCACCTTGCCACCGGCGGCGACGGTCGCCGACACGAAGTCCAGCGCGCGGCCGAACAGCGGCACGGTCTGCGACAGGTCAAGAATGTGGATGCCGTTGCGCTCGCCGAAGATGTACGGCTTCATGCGCGGGTTCCAGCGGTGGGTCTGGTGGCCGAAATGGGCCCCAGCCTCGATCAATTGGTGCATGGTGACGACAGGAGCCGCCATAATCATTCTCCTTCCGGTTACACCTCTGGGAATCAGGAACTGAAGCGGCACGCCGCAGCACCGGATATGTCGATTCCCATGTGGAATGGGCGCGCCTTTAGCCGCGCTGGAATATCAATGCAAGGGGTTGACTCTCCATTCCGGATGGAACATAAAGAGAACATCGGGAACAAATAACGGTTTACCGCCGTTTGCATGCCTATAGTGAACCAAGCCGTGCAAATGGCAAGACAGAAAGTGAATGCCTCATGTTCGCACTGATCGCAGCACTGGTTTTCATCGGGTCGTTCCTGCTCGCCGCAGGAACCATCTTGGGCATGCTCCTGGCCTATCATGACAAGATGGTGGCTGCACTGACCTTCGCCCCGATCCCGCAGGAGGCGCCGGTCTATCGCATGCGCATCAGCCGCCGCCGTGCTGCCCCCGCAACGCATAAGGCCGCTCCGGCCTTCAGGACAGCCGCTCTCGCGGCCTGATTATCAGGCTTTCACCTCGGATCGCTGCCGGAGCACCTTGGCGTAGGATAATATGCCGAAGGGAATGGTCGCCAGATAGACGGCGCAGATGAACAGGAGCGTCAGCCAGGGATCGGTGATCAGCAGTGCCGCCAGCAATCCGGCAAAGGCAATCGCCTCCAGCCTGATCCGCTTGCGCAGCCGCAGCGCCGACCAGCTATAGGTCGCGATGTTGGAGATCATCAGGAAGGCGGTAAAGGCCGTCCAGGGCGCCACCACATACCATTCGCGAAACAACGGTTCCCCCGTCACAAGCCAGAGGTAAAGCGGCACGAACGCCAGTCCAGCTCCCGCCGGAGCCGGAACGCCGGTGAGGAAACCCGCGGACTTATGCGGCTGCACATCCGCATCGATATTGGCGTTGAACCGCGCCAGCCGCAGCGCGCAGGACAGCGCATGGGCCAAGGCGAAAATCCAGCCGAATTTCGGCATGGCATGAAGGGACCAGAGATAGAGGATCAGCGCGGGCGCCACGCCAAAGGCGATGGAATCCGAGAGCGAATCCAATTCCGCGCCGAAGCGGCTTTCTCCGCGCAACAGCCGCGCGATCCGGCCGTCCAGCCCGTCCAGCACCCCGGCGATCAGAATGGAGAGCACCGCCCTCTCCCAATCTCCCGAAATGCCGTAGCGCACGCCGGTGAGGCCGAAGCACAACGCCATCGCTGTCACGGCATTGGGCGCCACCATCCGCAGGGTGATCCCCCGGCGCAGGCCTCGCGGAATGGCGCGCCGCTGCCTCATTGCTGAATCCCGGAAATCACCCGCATGTCGCCCATCTGGCCCAGGATGGTCTCGCCCGCGACGGTACGCTGGCCCAGCACCACGCGTGGCGCCGTCCCCGCAGGCAGATAGACGTCCACCCGGCTGCCGAAACGGATCAGACCGATGCGCTGCCCGGCCGCGACCATGTCGCCCGGCTTCACGAACGGCACGATCCGCCGTGCCACTAGCCCGGCGATCTGGGTGAAGCCGATGCGCACGCCATCATGCCGCTCGACCAGGATGTGCTGCCGCTCATTATCCTCGCTCGCCTTGTCGAGATCGGCATTGAGGAACTTGCCGGAAATATAGACCACCGACTTCACCGTCCCACCGATCGGCGTGCGGTTGATATGGACGTCGAACACGCTCATGAAGATCGACACGCGGATCATCGGCTGGTCGCCCAGCCCGTCCGGTCCTGCCAACTCGCGCGGCGGCGGCACCCGCTGGATCAGCGTCACAAGCCCGTCGGCGGGCGCCACGATGGCACGGTCGTCCTGCGGCACAGCGCGCACCGGATCGCGGAAGAAGGCGAAGACCCATATCGACACCATCACCATGAGCCAGGCTGGAATGGTCCAGCCCACCAGGAACAGCAGGGCGGTGATCGCCACCGCGATCAGGCCGAATTTCATGCCCTCCGGATGCACGGAGGGGAAACGCCATTTCACATTGCCGCCCAGCGCGACGGTCAGTTCGTCATTTTCCATGGCCAGTGTCTTTAGGCACAGTCTGTTACAGTGACAACGGCCGATCCCGCTCCAGCCCCATGAAATGATCCTGTCGCGCAAACCTCGCCGCCCGATGCACTGCGCAGTTGAACATTGCCGTCGCTTTGCCTACGGCGTTCCCCAAATTCCACCCGAACGAAGAAAGCGGAACAGGCGCTATGGCTAAGATCAAGGTGAAGAACCCCGTCGTGGAGATCGACGGCGACGAAATGACGCGGATCATCTGGCAGTGGATCCGCGAGCGCCTCATTCTCCCCTATCTCGACATCGACCTCAAATATTATGACCTGGGTGTCGAGAAGCGCGACGAGACCAACGACCAGATCACCATCGATTCCGCCAATGCGATCAAGGAACATGGCGTCGGCGTGAAGTGCGCCACCATCACCCCCGACGAAGCCCGTGTCGAGGAATTCGGCCTGAAGGAAATGTGGAAGTCGCCCAACGGCACCATCCGAAATATCCTGGGCGGCGTGGTGTTCCGCGAACCCATCGTCATCCGCAACGTGCCGCGCCTGGTACCCGGCTGGACCGACCCGATCGTCATCGGCCGCCACGCGTTCGGCGACCAGTATCGCGCCACCGACTTCCTGGTCCCCGGCCCCGGCAAGCTGCGCATGGTGTGGGACGGCGCCAATGGCGAGAAGATCGAGAAGGACGTCTTCAACTTCCCCAGCTCCGGCGTCGCCATGGGCATGTACAATCTGGACGATTCGATCCGCGATTTCGCCCGCGCCAGCATGAACTATGCCCTCGGCCGCGGCTGGCCGCTCTATCTGTCGACCAAGAACACGATCCTCAAGGCCTATGACGGCCGCTTCAAGGATCTGTTCCAGGAAGTGTTCGACAAGGAATTCGCCGAGCAGTTCAAGGCCGTCGGCGCTGTCTACGAACACCGCCTGATCGACGACATGGTCGCTTCCGCGCTCAAGTGGAGCGGCAAGTTCGTCTGGGCCTGCAAGAATTACGACGGCGACGTCCAGTCGGACACGGTGGCGCAGGGCTTCGGCTCGCTCGGCCTCATGACCTCCGTGCTGCTCTCGCCCGACGGCAAGACGGTCGAGGCCGAAGCCGCGCACGGCACCGTCACCCGCCACTATCGCCAGCACCAGCAGGGCAAGCAGACCTCGACCAACCCGATCGCGTCGATCTTCGCCTGGACCCAAGGCCTTTCCTATCGCGGCAAGTTCGACGAGACGCCGGACGTCACCCGCTTCGCCGAAACGCTGGAAAAGGTCTGCGTCGAAACCGTGGAGAGCGGCGCGATGACCAAGGACCTGGCACTGCTGATCGGCCCCGATCAGGCCTGGATGACCACCGAGCAGTTCTTCGAGGCGATCCGCGTGAACCTGGAAGAAGCCATGGGCAAGTGGAACTGATCTTCGCTTTCCAGGTTCAATACGGAAACGGAACGAGGCGGCGCCGCATCCCGGCGCCGCCTTTTCCATGAACAGGCCCGGACGGGAGCAGAGCGATGACGACCACGACCAAGAAACGCCTGGAGGTTCGCGCGGCTGTTCCGGCGGACGTGCGCGGCATCCAGCGCCTCATCGCCCGCGTCTATCCGGGTATGCCCAATTATTCGCTGGCCACGCTGCGCGGCCAGATCAACAATTTCCCGACCGGCTGCTTCGTCGCCCTCTATGACAGCAAGGTGGTGGGCTATTGCGCGACCATGCGGGTCAGCAAGAGCATGGCCTTTTCCCCGCATGACTGGGAAGAGATCACCGCCAACGGCTTCGGCACGCGCCACAGCGCGGCGGGTGAATGGCTCTATGGCTATGAAATGGCGGTCGATCCCAAGCTGCGCGGCCTGCGCATCGGCCAGCGCCTTTACGACGAGCGCAAGGAACTGGCCGAGGAACTCGACCTGCACGGCATCGTCATCGCCGGGCGGATGCCGGGCTATGCCCGAACGAAACGGCGCGTCCAGGGACCGGCGGATTATCTGGACAAGGTCGTCACCGGCAAGCTGCGCGACCAGGTCATCAGCTTCCAGCTCAAGAACCAGTTCGAGCCGCTGGGGGTGCTCGAAAATTACCTTCCGGAAGACAGGCAGTCGGACGGCCACGCCGCGCATCTGGTGTGGCGCAATCCCTATGTCGATCCCGACGAAGCGCCCGAAATGCGGGTGCCGCGCGGCGTGGAAAGCGTCCGCCTGGCCACCTGCCAGCTTCAGGCGCGCGCGGTGAAGGATTTTGACGAGTTCGTCCGCAATATCGAATATTTCGTCGATGTCGCCGCGGACTACCGTTCGGACTTCATCGTCTTCCCCGAACTCTTCACCCTGCCCCTGCTTTCCTTCGAGACGAAGAAGCTCAATCCGATCGAGGCGATCGACAAGCTCACCGGTTACACCCCGCGCCTAACGAAGGAACTGACGCGGATGGCGCTGGAATATAATATCAACATCATCGGCGGTTCCCACCCGACCCGCGCTGAGGACGGGGATATCCAGAATATCGCCTATGTCGCCCTGCGGGACGGCTCGGTCCATACGCAGGAGAAGATCCACCCCACGCCCAACGAAGCCTTCTGGTGGAACATCAAGGGCGGCGATTCGCTGGACGTGATCCAGACCGACTGTGGGCCGATCGGCGTCCTCATCTGTTATGACAGCGAGTTTCCGGAACTGGCGCGGCGACTGGTGGATCAGGGCGCGCGGATCATCTTCGTACCCTTCTGCACCGACTCCCGGCTCGGTTATATGCGCGTGCGCTATTGCGCCCAGGCACGTGCCATCGAGAACCAATGCTATGTCGTGATGTCGGGCAATGTCGGCAACCTGCCCAATGTCGACAATATGGACATCCAATATGCCCAAAGTGCGATCCTGACCCCCTGCGACCTGCCCTTCGCGCGCGACGGCATCGCGGCGGAGTCGACGGAAAATGTCGAGACGCTGACGATGGCGGACGTGAACCTCGCCGACCTCAGCTGGGCGCGGGCGGAAGGCACGGTGCGCAACCTGCGCGACCGGCGTTTCGACCTCTATCATATCGACTGGGACAGCAATCCCGACCATGCCCATGCGCAAAGCGGCGGTCCGGTTCCCGCGGGAGGCCATAACGCGCCGGGCGGCGGATAATGGCGCAGGCGTGCGTGGATGGAAGACGGACGTAGAAGAATCCCTCCCCATCGAGAGTGGGTAGGATTTCTACGCCCAAAATTGCCCGATCTCGCCACGACCACAAAAAGAAGGCCCGGTCACCGACCGGGCCCTCCTTCCTCTGAAAACATGATGGCGGTTCAGTTACCGGCCCCCAGAGGCGCGTCATGTCCGCGATCGGCATAATGCTCGCGCGTTTCCGCCCGGGCAATTGCGGTTTCCATGTCACCACGCACATGCGCGATGGCAGCGATCTGGCACTTCTTGACCGCGGTCGCGCTGACATTGTCCGGGCACACCTTGACGGCAGCCCGGCGGATGCGGGCGTTGAGCGCCCGCTGGTCGGCCGCCTTCGACAGATCCAGATCCTGATAGTGGACGTTGGAGGTGATGCCGTTCGATTCAAATTCCGTAGCATAGGCGGTACCGGCAGTTCCAGCCGCCAGCATGGCGAAGGCGGCGATCATCTTGGCGGTGTTCATGGCAAAGTCTCCTCAACATTATGCTTTGAACGGCCGGCCACCCCAGGGGGCATTGGGCAGACCGCAAGCGAAGAGAAGAGCGGGCCTTGAAAAGACGAAAGATCGCCTGCTTGTCTTCGCCCATCCTGTCTATTCCGATTGCGATTGCCTTGCTTTTCGCTTTCGACCGGCGGCGAGAGCCATCGGCGGATGGCGTTCGTCTCGACGAAATACCGTCAGGATCGGACGAACGACAATTTTACGTCAACAAAACAAGCTTTCCCTAGCGTAAAATTACAAATGTTCAAAAAGGAACGCATATAAAAAAGCACCCCCGGCGCAAGGGATGGGCCGGGGGTGCATCCAGGAAGCTGTCGGGCTCTCCGGGATCTCTTTGAAACTGTTATCAGCGTGACGGTGCAGATCGGCCCATTCCGTGCCGGGCAGCGCATCGTCGCATCGCTTCCTTGTCCAGCATCATAACGCCATTGCAAAGAAGCTGTTTTTTCCATTCGATGATCGCCCTACCGGTCGCGCCCGGCGGCATCTACCGGCGACGAACAGCAAACCATGATCGACGAACGACATCCGCGCCCGATCAGCGCCCTTCGGCCGCCAGTTGCGCCCGCAAATAGGCCAATGTCTCCCCATCGACGACGGGCCGCGCGGGCGCGCCCTTCCCCTCGCGCAATTTCCTGCGATCCTTCTCCGGCGGCTCGACCACGCGCACCCGCACCGCCGCCTGACCCACCGCCCTGATCCCGAGTTGCTCCGCCGCCCCGCGCGACAGGTCGATGATGCGCCCCCGCCCCGAAAAAGGCCCCCGATCGTTGATCCGCACCAGGATCGTCCGCCCGGTCTCCAGCGACGTCACCTCGACATAGCTGGGCAATGGCAGGGTCGTGTGCGCCGCCGTCACTGCCTTGGGAACGAAGCGCTCGCCATTGGCCGTACGGTTGCCGCTTTCATTCCCATACCAGCTGGCATAGCCCAGATAATCATAAGTCGGGTCGGCAGCGGGCACATAAGTCACGCCCCGTACGGTATAGGGCTTGCCCACTCGCACCGGCACGTCGCTCACCGGCCGGAACTTCGTTCCCCCGCCACAGGCCGCCAGCGCCATTGCGGCCCCCAGCACGCAGGGCCGCATCCGAACCAAGATCCCGCTCATCGCCAAGCATCTATCGCAGTCGCGCAAGGGAGAAAAGCCGCCCTTTCCCACTGGCCCTGTTTTGCCGATGATTTGGCTCCAGCACGTGATGATGTGGCAGGACGTGGCTCGGAAGCACCGGGCAGTGGAAAGATTTGACGATCTCGAAGGGCAATTTTCCCGATCCGATCTGATCCGTCAGTCCCGACCCTTGGAACTTCATAACCTGATAGGCTTCCGAGACTATGATTGCCTTCTACCCGATATGCGTCCAGTGATGGTCAGGATAAGGGGAGAGGCAGGATGGTGATTTCGTCGGGATCGATGCTTCAACTTCACTCGACGGTGACGACCGATGCCATGCTCGAACTGTCCCTGCGCGACGTTCCGATCCCGATCTTGCGGGCGGAACAGGTTCTGATCCGCGTGGAAGCCGCGCCGCTCAACCCGTCAGACATACAGGTTATGCTGGCCGAAGCCGATCCGTTGCGGGCGCGTCCCGGCGGGACAGCGGATCACCCCTCTGTCCGGATGCCCTTGCCGCCGCAGGTCTTTCAGCGGCTTGAGGCTCGGGTCGGAGCATCGCTCCCGACGGGAAATGAGGGCGCCGGAACCGTGGTGGACGCAGGGGAGCAGGGACGACATCTGCTGGGCAAGCGAGTCGCGGTGTTCGCGGGCGGCATGTACGCGCAATATCGCGCGGCGCGGGCGTCCGAATGTCTGGTGCTGCCCGATGACGTGACATTCGAAGAAGGCGCCGGCGCGATCATCAACCCGGTGACGGCGCTGGCGCTGATCGACTGCATGCGTGCCGAGGGGCATCGCGCGCTGATCCACACGGCGGCGGCGTCCAGCCTTGGGCAGATGCTCAACCGCATCTGCCTTCAGGATGGCGTGGACCTGGTCAATATCGTCCGGCGGCCCGAGCAGGCGGAGATGCTGCGCGGCATGGGTGCCGTCCATGTGTGCGACACCAGCGCCCCGTCCTTCACCGAAGACCTGTCCGCCGCGATCGCCGCGACCGGCGCGACCATCCTGTTCGACGCCATTCGGGGCGGCGATCTGGCGGACCGGATATTGAGCTGCATGGAAAAGGTCATCACATCCAGCCAGTCCGCCTATCATCGTTATGGATCGATCGTTCACAAGCAGGTCTATTTCTATGGCGCGCTCGATTCCGGCCCCACCATTTTCGCGCATGATTTCGGTCTTGCCTGGGGTGCGGGCGCCTGGGCGATGCCGCTGTTCCTGAAAGGCCGCCCTGCGGAGGTGGCGGAGGACATGCGGGCGCGTGTCAGGAGGGAACTGAAAACCACCTTCGCGTCGCATTATGCGCATTCTATCTCGTTGCGCGATGCGCTCGCGCCGGAGGTGATCGAAGCCTATGCCCGGCGGGGAACCGATCAGAAATATCTCGTCCGGCCGCATGGGACATGAATGCCGCCTGTTCTGGCGGAAAGGAAATGGACGGGAGCCGGGCCGGGGCCTGGCTTTCCGGCGCTGAACAGATCGGAACAGGAAGGGACGAGGATATGAAAACGGAGTTCAATGCGCAGTCGACCACCGACGATGTGCTGGCCGGTGTCGATCTGACGGGCAAGCGTGCGCTCGTCACCGGCGTGTCGGCGGGTCTGGGCGTCGAAACGGCGCGCGCTCTTGCCGCGCATGGCGCCGAGGTCGTCGGGACAGCGCGGGATCTGGCAAAGGCACGGGCCGCGACCGTCGGGATCAAGGCGGCGTTCGAACTGGTCGAACTCGATCTTGCGTCGCTCTCCAGTGTCAGGGCCTGCGCCGATGCGTTGGTCGCCGATGGCCGTCCCTTCGATCTGGTGATCGCCAATGCAGGAATCATGGCCTGCCCCTTCGCGCGCACCGCGGACGGCTTCGAGAGTCAGTTCGGTGTCAACCATCTGGGCCATTTCGTGCTGGTCAACCGGATCGCGGCACTCCTCAGGCCGGGCGGTCGCTTCGTCAGCGTAGCGTCTTCGGGCCATCGCTTCGCGGATGTCGACCTCGACGATCCCGGGTTCGAGCGCACCCCCTATGACGAACTGATCGCCTATGGCCGCGCGAAAACGGCCAATATCCTCTTCGCCGTCGAGTTCGACCGTCGCCATCGCGAACGGGGGGTGCGCGGCGCCGCGCTCCATCCCGGCGGCATTCATACCGAGCTTGGCCGGTACATGACGCCGGAGACGGTCGAACGTCTCATGAAGCCGCTCCAGGAGCGGATGGCGAAAGGCACGACGGATTTCCAATGGAAGACCGTGCCGCAAGGCGCCGCCACGTCGGTTTGGGTGGGCGTCGTCGCCGATGCGGACGAGATCGGCGGGCGGTACAGCGAAGATTGCCGTGTCGCGGCCGTCATCGAAAACGGCGACGCGACGCAAGGCGGTGTCCGCAGCTATGCCCTCGACCCCGAACGCGCCAAGGCGCTGTGGGCGAAAAGCGAGGAGATGGTCGGCGAACAATATTGAAAGGCCGGGCCGCCCTTGCCCCCGTCGGATCGGGTGGGGCGGCTGAACGGGACGAGCGGAGAGGGATAGGATGACGGGCATTCGAACGCTGACCGACGACGTCGTCGGCACGATCACCATCGGCGATCTGACCGTGCGCCGCCTGGGCTTTGGCGCGATGCGAATCTGGCCGGGCGTGAGCGGCGCGGGTCCGCGAGACGCGCATGGCCGGCCGGACAGGGGCCTGGCCCATGCGTTGTGCCGCCGCGTGGTGGAGCGTGGCGTCACCTTCATCGACACCGCCGACATCTATGGTTTCGGCGGGTCGGAGGAGATATTGGGGGAAGCGTTGCATCCCTATGCCCCGGACCTGGTGATTACCACGAAGGCCGGATATGAACCGCGCGCTCTCAATCCGGGGGAGACGGTGCTGCCGTCGAACGGAAGGCCCGACCATATCCGCAGACAATGCGAACAGAGCCTTCGGAAGCTGAAGCTGGAGGCGATCCCGCTCTATCAGTGCCATGTTCCCGATCCGGACGTGCCCTATGCCGACACGATCGGCGCGTTCGCCGACCTCCAGCGTGAGGGCAAGGTGCGCCATGTCGGCGTATCCAACGTCACGCTGGACCAGTTGCGGATCGCCCAGTCGGTCTGTTCCATCGTGTCGGTGCAGAATCGCTACAATCTGGGCGTGCGCACGTCCGACGATCTTTTGCGGGTGTGCGAGGCAGAGGGAATCGCCTTCCTGCCGTTTCGTCCGATGATGGATGAAACGCAGGCGATCGGCCTGCTCCTGCGTGAACTGGCAGCGGCGCATGATGCGTTGCCGCAGCAGATCGTTCTGGCGTGGATGCTCGCCCGTTCACCGGTGCTGTTGCCGATTCCGGGAACGTCGGACAGCCGACATCTGGACTTGAATGTGGACGCCGCGTGGATCAGGCTTTCCGACGCCGAGATCGCGAGCATCAGCCGCGCTGTCGCGCGAGACGCTGGCTCCTGAAGCGAGGGATCGAATGCCACTTCTCCATTGGGGTAGGCATCGGAACGCCCCTGCATGGCAAAGCGATGGTTTTCGGGATATTTTTTGAACGTTTAGGGGGACTCGAAAAACAAACCTAGATGATTACCGACCAAACCCCCTCAGAAGCCCCCGAAAGTTTGAGGCACGAAATCGTTCCCCTCCCCTCATTCCAGCGGTGATCGTGGCGCTAAATCTCCAATCTGGCTGCAAAGATTTAGCAGCGCCAATCTCGGACCCATCCTTGCCATTCAGCCGCACCTATTACCTTCCTGAGTACGAACCGTCAGCTAACGGGGTCAACTTAATATTACCAACCGATGTTCAATCCCCGGGCCAAGCGATCATCGTACCGCAACCTGCTGCATGGCACATCGGCCGCGATCGTAGCTGCCCACGGTCCGGATGATTTCGCCCTGCTCCGGCTCGACGCGATGCCCCACGACCATCCCGGCCACCACCCGCGCGATCAACTGGTCGAGGCGCGTTACCACATAGCAGGCGATATCCGGTTCGGCATGACCATCGCCGATACCGCTGTCGTCGGTCAGGAAGATATAGCGCCCGCCGGTCAGCACGGCCATGGCCCGCATGATATATTGCGCGCTCTCCTCCACGCCGCTGGCCGCGACGGGGACGATCCGGACGCCTTCTCCCCGCAACTGCCCGACCGCATCGAGCGTGGCGTCGAGCGCCTCCCGGTGCGGAGGCGCATCGGCGACGAGCAGAACCGCCTTGGCCGCGTTCGAGCGCCATTGCATCCGCCCAGCCAAGGCGAGGGCGCGGTCCATAGCTTCGGGCGGGTCGCCGCCGCCGTCCGCCACCTGGTGGTCGAGTGTCGATTGCACCTGTCTCACATCTGGAGTGAGGGGAAAGGAGCGGGTCACATAGTCGTCGCCCCGGTCGCGATAGACGACCAGCCCAATCCGCACGTCCAGATTGCCAGCATCCCGTTTCAGCCGGGCGATGATGGAGCCAAGCTCCGCCTGCAAATAGGTCATCTCGTCCCCCATGCTGCCGGTCGTATCGAGGACCAGCACAAGGTCGAGCGCCTCTACGGGATGCGCTTGGCCTGGGAGCTTCAGCGTGACGGTCTGCCCGCCCCGCTCCCGCCACTGCACCGTGCGGCTTGCCGATCCGGCATCCGAGGCTATGCTGATCCGGGCGCGGGGGCCCGCACGATCATAGTCGGGATAGAAGGAAGCAACCCCGTCCGCGCCCGTTTCCAGATGCAGCGCTCCACCCGAACGCTCCACGGCGAGATGGGCCTGCGGCACCGGGTGCCCCGTCGCATCAACGACCCGGATGGCGACGCGGCTGCGCGTATCGACAAAGGGCAGGCCGCCGCCCTGCTGCACGGCCGCATTGGCATAGCGCACATAGAGATCCGGGTTCAGTATGTCGTCATAATCGCCCGCAGTGAGATTACCCGCCTGCGGCCGGGTTTCATTCCCTGCGTCCTCCGCCATCTCCGTTTCGGATTCGGCGGTCCGCCGCTCCTCCCGCATCTTCACGATGCCGCCGACATCCAGTTCGCGGGTGGTGACGCTGCTATGGTCCCCACCCCCTCCGGCCTTGGAGCAGCCGCTCAACAGGACGGGCAGCGCCAATAGGGCGCAAAGAGACGACTGCATGAAAAGGGACGCCCGCATGGCACTCTCCTCAACGGGTTGGATGTAGAGATATCTACTTCGACAATAGAGAATGCCAAGATCGGTGGTCGCAGCCGGACAGGTGAACAGCAGGGGATAAAATTCCTGTATTTCAAATGGATAAATGAAAACCAAGCGTCTCTGCACAGGATCTGCACGACAAATCCTCGGCAAGAACACCCGTTCGACGCCCGCCAGTGCACACCCGTCTGAGATCCATCTCCCTGCTATCAGGGAGTGTCCACATGCACCGCCTCTCCTTCCTCTCCAGCTTCCGATGGAAGCTCTGCCTCACGCTGACCTTCGTCCTGTTCAGCGATGATCTCTTCTATCGAAGAGCCCTGTCAGGGGGCTATCTCGGCCTGTTCGCCTTCGCGCTGCTGCTGTGTCTCCTGGTCGGGCGGCCCAGCCTGTGGCGGCGCTGGCAGGCAAGCCTCGCCGCGCTGTGCGCATCGATATTTTGCACCGCGCTGATCCTCGACCCCGGCCCGCTCGCCTGGACGCTGTTCTGGGTCGCGATCAGCATGACTGCCCTGTTTGGCATGATCACGCCCCATGACGACGGCTGGCTGTGGCCGTGCATGCGATGCAATCCCCCATCCGGCCCTTCATGGACGCGATGAGGGTCAGCCGCGTCCTGCGCAGATCACGGGCCAAGCGATTCAGCCTGCGGTCCATAATGGCGCTCATGGCCCTGCCGCTGGGCGGCAGCGCGATCATCCTTGCGCTGTTCGCCGCTGCAAATCCCGTCATTGCCGATGTGCTGGGCATGATCGGGCTGCCTGACCTGTCCCATATCACGGCGCGGCGGCTGCTGCTCTGGATCGCGATTTTCGCACTGAGCTGGAGCCTGTTGCGGGCGCGCCCCGCGCGCAGGCTCATCCCGACCTTCGACGGCAGCGGCGACATAGTCATTCCGGGGGTTTCGGTCGCGTCGGTCACGCTGTCGCTGCTTCTCTTCAACCTGTTGTTCGCCGTCCAGAACATGCTCGACATGGCCTATCTGTCCCGCGCCCTTCCCCTGCCCAGCGGGATGACGATCACCGAATATGTCCATCGCGGCGCCTACCCTCTCATCGTCACGGCTCTGCTGGCAGGGCTGTTCGTTCTGGTCACGCTCCACCCCGGTTCCTCGACGGCGGCGGTGCCGCCGATCCGGCGGCTGGTCGTCCTGTGGATCGTGCAGAATGTGATCCTCGTCGCATCCAGCATCCAGCGCACCCTCGACTATATCGATATGAGCATGCTGACGGCGCTGCGCATCCACGCGCTGGCGTGGATGGCACTGGTGGCGTGCGGCCTGCTCCTCATTTGCTGGCGCATGTTGCAGAGCAAGAGCGCAGCCTGGCTCATCAACACCAATCTCATGCTGGCGGCCATAGTGCTGACGGTCTTCTGCTTCCTCGACGCAGGTGAAGCGGCGGCGTGGTGGAATGTTCGCCATGCCCATGAAGTGACGGGCAAGGGGCCGAACCTCGATCTCTGCTATCTGGGGCGACTGGGTCCGTCGGCGCTGCTTCCGCTTATTGAACTGGAAGGCCGCCCCCTGCCTCGGCCATTTCGGGAGCGCGTGCAATGGCTCCGCGCAGATATCCAGCAGCAGATGCTCTCCGCCGATCATCAGGGCGAATGGACATGGCGCAACCAGCACCGCCTCGAAGAGGCAGAGGAGAGACTGAAGACGATCCGACAGGTTCCTCTGGCTCCCGCGATCCGCGAATGTCAGCGCAATATCGGATCGCCTGCGCCCGTCATTCCCGCGCCCGTCCGCCCCGCATCCACATTGACAGAGAGGACGGAAAGATGATCTTGTGCCCCATGCCCCGCACGATCCTCATCGTCGATGACGATCCCCATATCCGCCAGCTTCTCGTCTTCGCCTTCAGCAAGGCCGGCCTCGACACGGTCGAGGCGGACGACGGCGAGGCGGCGCTTGTCGCGGTTCAGGCACGGCGGCCCGATCTGGTGGTGCTTGACATCAACATGCCCCGGATGGACGGGCTGGAGCTGTGCCGGCGCCTGCGCGCGCAGGGCGATGTTCCGATCTTCTTCCTGTCTTCGCGCGATGACGAGATCGACCGCGTCCTCGGTATCGAACTGGGCGCCGACGACTATGTGGTGAAGCCCTTTTCACCGCGGGAGGTTGTCGCCCGGTCTATGGCGATCCTTCGCCGCACCGCAGCCCGGCCTCCAGCAGTGGAAACGGCGGTGCCGCTCCATCATGGCGGGCTGTCGCTCGATCCGGAGGCATGGTCGGCGACGTGGCAGGACCATCCCGTCTCGCTGACGGTAACGGAGTTCACGATCCTGAGGACCCTCGTCTCCATGCCCGCGCGCATCTTCTCGCGCGACATGATCATCGACCGGCTGCATGGTCCGGGCTTTGCCATCACCGACCGGACCATCGACAGCCATGTCCGCAACCTGCGCCGCAAATTCGCGGAGGCGGGCTGCACCGATATGGTCGAGACGCGGGCTGGTGTGGGCTATCGCCTGGGGAGCTGTACCGGCACGACGCCATGATCGCGGCCTTCAAGCGGCTTGTCGCGCGGCACTGGCCGGTGTTGCGCTTCCGCACCATCATCTTCGGAACCCTGCTGTTCGTGGCGGCACTGCCCGGTGCCGGTGCGGTATTCCTGCGCGTCTATGAAAACGCCCTCGTCAGGCGGACGGAGGCGGAACTGGTCGCGCAAGGCGCAGCTCTTGCCGCCGGTGCGTCGATCCTGTGGCCGGGCGCGGAATCGGCGCCCGCGCGGATCGCCGGTCCCTATGAGGAACCCGCGACCGAAGTCGATCTCCAGAGCACCGTGATCCTGCCGGAAAGGCCCGCGCCGTCGCGCGTGCATCCGCCCGTGGACGAGGCGGCGCTGAACCTTGAGCGGTCCATCGCGCCGGCCCTGGCAGAGACGAAGATGGTGACGCTCGCCTCGATCCAGATACTGGACCGCAACGGGGTGGTGCTCAACGGCTATGGCACCGGCGGCAGTCTGGCGAGCGTGCCGGAGGTGGCGGCGGCGCTGCGGGGTCAATCAACGACGGTACTCCGCCGCAACGCCAGCTATCGGCAGGTCTATCCCCTCGAATGGCTGAGCCGGGCGTCCAGCATCCGTCTGCATCATGCACGTCCCATTCGTGCGGGCGGCCAGGTTGTGGGCGCAATACTGCTATCCCGCTCGCCACGCAGCCTGTTCAAGGGCATTTATGAGGATCGCGGCAAGATCGCGCTGGGCATAGTCCTGATTTTCGGGATGCTGGTGATACTCTCCGCCGTACTCGCGCGCGCCATTGTCCGTCCGGTAGAGAGCCTGAGCAAGGCGACCCGTTCCATGGCACAGGGCCGCGCGGCGATCCTCGACCGGCCGTCGCTTCAGGTTGTGGAGATCCGCGCCCTCTACGATGATTTCGAGGCGATGGCGGACGCGATCGCAAAGCGCTCCCGCTATTTGCGGGACTTCGCTGCGGCGCTCAGCCATGAGTTCAAGACCCCCCTGACGAGCATCAGCGGCGCCATCGAACTGCTGGAGGATCATGGCGAGACCATGTCCGAAAGCGAGAGGCAGCGATTCCTGACCAACATCACCGCGGATGCCGACCGCCTGTCCCGGCTGGTGCGGCGCATGATGGAACTGGCCAAGGCTGACATGGGCGTGCCCGACGGCACCGAACAGGCCGACGTCCCGGCGACGTTGGCGAAGCTCGCCGACAGCTATCGCAGCGCGGCCTTCAACATCAGGGTGGACAGCCCGGGCGCCCTTCCTGCCGTGCGTATGGATCCGGTGGGACTGGAGACGATTACCGCAACGATCATCGACAATGCGCGGCAGGCGGGGGCGAGCCTGTTGCTCATCCGGACCAGGCGGCAGCACGATCAGGTCGTCATCGAATTTGCGGACAATGGCAGCGGTATTGCGGAGGGCGACCGCGCGCGCCTCTTCGAGCCCTTTTTCACCAGCAAGCGCGACAGTGGCGGCACCGGCATGGGCCTCTCAATCGCGCGATCGCTGGCCGAGGCGCATGGCGGCAGGATCGATCTGCTGGAGACCTCCGAGGGTGCCTGTTTTGCGCTGTCGCTGGCGGAGCATCGCGGGATGACCGCAGCATGAAGGAGCGCCGATAGGCCAATCCCGTGCCTCTCTCGCGCCCTGCGCGCTTGCCCTTCATATTATCGGTGGCGCGCTGTTGCTGGCATCGTAGGACTTCAAGGCCGTCCAGCTCTTAACGCGCCCAAGGCGATGACAGTGACGGCGCAAGGCGGGATTTCCGATAGGACTGGGCGGCCGAGGAATCTGGTTCACCGCTAATGGGGGGCAGATGGACCGTGCATGGCGCAACGACCTGGGCGCTCATCTCCATGTGCAAGGTTCTGCGGCGAGGTGTCCGATATCCTCATCGACCTCTTCAGGCCATTTGCCGACGTGGCGGCAATGCTTCCTGCCCTCGTAAGGTTCCTTAGGGAAGGCGCGAATGCTCATCGGCTTGCGACATCTGCATAGCCGTTCCGCACATCGAAAGGAGATTCGCATGGACGCCGCTGCACCTGATACGACGCTTGAAGCGTCCACACCGGCTGATACTTCGCGAGCCGGGGTGGTTAAGGCATTGTTCGTCCGCCTCAGCGCCAAGGAAGGCAAGGGCGATGAGGTCGAAGCCTTCCTGCGCGATGCCCTCCAAGCGGTAAGGGGGGAGCATGACACGACCACCTGGTATGCCTTGCGCTTGGGTCAGCATGACTTCGCGATCTTCGACACCTTCCCAGGCAACGAAGGGCGCCTTACCCATCTCGCAGGCAAGGTCGGACGCACCCTCGTCGCGCGTACCCCCGAACTGTTCGATGGCATGCCCAAGATCGAGCACGCCCGAGTGCTGGCCTACAAACTGCCCGGCGACAGCGGCCAGGTGAGGCTGTGATGGGCAACTCCTACGACCACCAGGGGATCCACTTGCGGCATCGGCTGGAGCCGACCGAGGAGGAAGACGGATCGATTCTCCGTCGCAAGCACCCAACCCGGCCGTCCACGCCTCTTGGGAGATGATCGATCACCACCCATCGATGGCGTTTCATCAGTTCAACCAAAGGAGAATGTCATGAGGGCAGTCGTCTACAATGGACCTCGCGACGTGGCGGTGCAGGATGTGCAGGACGCGCAGATCGAGAGACCGACTGACGTTCTGGTACGGATCACCAGCACCAACATCTGCGGCTCCGACCTCCACATGTACGAGGGCCGAACCGACTTCCGGCCGGGCGGCGTGTTCGGGCACGAGAATCTCGGTCAGGTGGTGGAAGTGGGCGAGGCGGTCGATCGAGTGAAGGTCGGGGACTGGGTCGCCATCCCCTTCAACATCGGCTGCGGCTTCTGCAAGAACTGCGAGCGCGGCTTGAGCGCCTTCTGCCTGACCACGGCTGATCGCAGCGTCTTCCCGAACATGGCCGGCGCGGCGTACGGCTTTGCCGATATGGGACCGTATCGGGGCGGCCAGGCCGACCTTCTTCGCGTTCCCTACGGCGACTATAACTGCCTGAAGTTGCCGCCGGACGCGGAGCAGCACCAGAATGATTATGTCATGCTGGCCGATATCTTCCCGACCGGCTGGCACTGTACCGAGCTCGCGGGGCTGCGCCCCGGCGAGTCGATCGTCATCTACGGCGCCGGGCCGGTCGGCCTCATGGCTGCCCACGCCGCCATGATCAAGGGCGCCTGTATGGTCATGGTGGTCGATCGCCATCCTGACCGGCTGCGGCTGGCAGAATCGATCGGTGCCCTTGCCATCGACGATTCCAAGAGCTCCCCGGTGGATCAGGTGATGGAACTCACGAACGGCATCGGCGCCGACAGGGGCTGCGAGTGCGTCGGCTACCAAGCTCATGACCCGGAGGGACAGGAACATCCCAACATGACCATGAACGACTTGGTAAAATCGGTGAAATTTACCGGCGGCATCGGTGTGGTAGGCGTCTATGTGCCTGAGGATCCCGCGCCCCAGGAGCCGCTCTACAAACAAGGCGAGATCGTCTTCGACTATGGCCTTTTCTGGTTTAAAGGGCAGACGATCGGAACAGG
>NZ_JAKUJY010000004.1 GCF_022664535.1 Sphingobium trunci
CGGCCTGCGCATCCGGCGGACGGGCGTTCGCGATGTGGGGGAGTTTCCCGGGCATTGCTGGCTGTCAGCCCTGTTCCCCAGCGGCAAGGCGTTCGGCATCCTGGCCTTTCCGCCGCGCAAGGACGGCACGCCCGCTTATTCGGAGGCCTTCACCTTCGACGGGCGGACCAAACGCTATGGCAAGGTGGTCGAGGCGCCCTGGCTGACCCGGTTCGAGCCGCATGGCGGGGGGCACGACCTGCTGCTGGAGATGGAGGATGGCGAGCGCATCCGGATCGAGGGGCGCACGCACAACAGCACTTTCCTGGCCAGGGGAACGCCGATGTTCGGCGACTGGACCCATGGCGGGGGACCGCATCCCACGCCCTTGCCCTTCGCACAGGGCGACGCCCTCTATAGCTGGGACGGCGAGAGCGCCTATGGCATGACCGAGCGGTCCCTGCCGATGGAGCGGTGGGAAAATTAGAGGCCGGGGCGCGTGCGACGCCAGCCGATTTCCGGGAAAGGATCGAGGGGATGCCGCTGTTTGAAGGGAAGGTCGCGCTGGTCACGGGCGGCGCGACCGGGATCGGGCGCGAAACCGCCCTGCGCTATGCCGCCCAAGGCGCGCGGGTGACAGTCGCGGACATCAATGAGGATGAGGGGCGCAACACCATCGGCATGATCGAGGCGGCGGGAGGAGAGGCCATCTTCATCCGCACCGACGTGACCAGCCCCGCCGATGTCGAGGCGATGGTGGCGCGGACGGTGGAGCGTTTCGGGCGGCTGGATGCGGCGTTCAACAATGCGGGCACGCCGGGCGGCTTCACCAATGTCGTGGATTGCACCATGGCCGAATGGGAACGGACCGTCGCCCTCAATCTGACAAGCGTGTGGCTGTGCATGAAGCATGAGATTCCCGCCATGCTGGCGAGCGGCGGCGGCGCCATCGTCAATACGGCGTCGGAGGCGGCGAACCATCCCGCCCCGCACATGGCGACCTATGTCGCGACCAAAAGCGGCGTGGTGGGACTGACCCGATCGGCCGCGCTCGACTTTGCCGGGCAGAATGTCCGGGTGAACGCGCTGCTGCCCGGACCCACGGTCACGCCGATGCTGCTGCGGGGAACGCAGGGGCTGGATCGCTCGCTCGAGGCCTTCGGCGCGGGCCTGCCGATGGGGCGCGTGGGCCAGCCACGCGAGCAGGCCGATGTGGTGATCTTCCTCACCTCCGAAATGTCGTCCTTCGTCACCGGCATGGCCGTGTCGGTCGATGGCGGCCTCAACCTCCGCTGAGGGAGAATGACGATGCTGGAAGGAAAGAAGATCCTCATCACCGGGCATACCGGACGGATCGGCCAGGCGATCGCGACCCGCTTCGCTTCGTCCTGCGAGATGTGGGGGCTGGCCCGGTACAGCCGCGAAGGATCGATGGATGCGGCGCGGGCGCTGGGCGTCATTCCGGTGCAGGGCGATTTCGCGCGCGGCTCGCTCGACCAGGTGCCGACCGATTTCGACTATGTGCTGCACATCGCCGCCGACGTGATGCCGCCGACCTCGGAAGACGGCATGATCGACAATAGCGATGGCGCGGCACGGCTGATGAAGCATTGCCGCAACGCCAGGGCTTTCCTGCATGTCTCGGCCACTGGCATCTACCGGCAGCATCCCGATCCGCATCATCTCTATGGCGAGGACGCCGACCTGGGCGGATTCTATGGCGGCCATTATGCGCCCACCAAGCTGGCCGGAGAGGGCGCCGTGCGCGCCGCTTGCCTGATCCTGGAACTGCCGACGGTCATATGCCGCCAGAATGTGCAATATGGCGGCGGACATGAAAGCGGCGGCCTGATCGACCGCTTCCTCGACATTTTCGTGGAAACGGGCGAGGCCTATCTGCCGCCGGAAGGGCCGCTGATCATCGGTCCGATCCACGAGGATGATATTTGCGACATCGTGGAACCGTCGCTGGGCATCGCGTCGGTCCCGGCCGGCATCGTCAACTGGAGCGGCGACGAGATGGTCGATTGGCAGGAATTGTTCGAATATGCGGGCGAGCTGATCGGCCGGCGGCCGAACTTCATCCGCAAGCCGGAATTCGCCTTTCCCAACTGCATGCCTGATCCGGCGAAGCGCCGGTCCATCACCGGGCCGCTCAAGGTGCGGTGGAAGGACGGGGTCAGGCGTTCGCTGGAAATGCGTCACCCCGAACTGCGGTTGAACGACGTCGGCTGATGACCGGCGGGGCAGGAGCTGACCCGGCCGGCCCGGCCCTCGACAATCTGCCGCATGAAAGTTTCGATATGACAGGAAGATCGCTAACCGTTTCCTAACCTTTTTCCCATATATTGATCTACATTAAGGCGTTTCAACTTTGAGTTGGGAGGGGGCGTCGTGCGCAAGTCATGCATAATTGCAGCCTTGTTCTTTCTGCCGAATACGGCGTGGGCAACAGATGCCACAACCACCATGGGGGTTTCGGCGACAGTGCTGAACGCCTGTCTGGTCACGGCAACCAGTATGGCGTTCGGAACCTATAATCCCACTTCATCGACGCCGACGGATGCGACCAGCACGATCAATGTCACCTGTACGCCCGGAACTGCATTCAATGTCGGATTGAATGCGGGCAGTACGGGCGGAGCCACGGTTTCCACCCGGCAGATGTTGAACGGCGCTACTCCGCTCAGCTATTCGCTTTACAGCAATTCAGGACGCAGCACCAATTGGGGTAATACGCCGGGAACCGATACGGTCGCGCAGACCGCGTCGACCATCCTGCCGATATCCTTCACCGTCTATGGCCGAATCCCTCAACAACAGAATGTTGGGGCCGGAAGCTACACGGATACTGTCACTGTTACTCTGAGCTACTGAAGAGACATCAGCCATGACTGGAAAATCATATGGCGCCTGGTCCGGATGGGGGCTGGCGGTGAGGGGATTGTGCGCGCTGCTGACGGCGGTCACGGCGCCGGCGGATGCGGCGGCGCTGCGAATCCTGCCGGTACGGATCGAGATGGTGGCGGAAAGGCAATTCTGTGCCTTCAGCATCGCCAATGACGATGCGGCCGCGACGACGGTGCAGATCAGGGGCTTTGGCTGGCGCAAGGACAGCGCGGGCAATGACGAGCTGGATCCGGAAACCGGCCCGATGGTCAATCCGTCGATCGTCAGCATAGCCGGCGGCGAAAGCCGCCTGATCCGATGCAGCCTGCCCGCCAAGGCGGGATCGCGGGAAGAAAGCTACCGGCTTGTGATTGACGAACTGCCCACATCGGCGGCGGAGCCAGGCACGGTGCGAACCCTGTTGCGCGTCAGCATTCCCCTGTTCCGTGTCCAGTCCGGCGCATCCCCGCAACTGCGCTGGTCGCTGGGCAAGGGTGCGGACGGACCGCTACTCATGCTCGCCAATCAGGGCGACCGTCATATCCAGGCGGTGGGCGTGAATCTGCGTCTCGCGAACGGAAGCGCGCAGGCCGTGAAGCTGGATCGCGGCTTCTACCTTCTGGCTGACGGGCAGATCATGCTGCCGGTCGGACCGCTGGATGGTAGCAGCATTGCCGGAGTGGACGTGCAAACGACCCAGGGAAAGCTGGCCGCTTCCCGCGCCGGCAGCGAGCGGTGAGGCCAGCGTTCGATGGCAACCGCCCCTGCATGGCGACGGGTGGGGCAGGGCGCATCGATTTTGGCCATCGCCGTGCCCATGGCCCTGCCGTGGCAGGCCATTGCGTCGGACCTGCCCGTCGCCATCGCGGTTCCCATGGTTTCGAAGCCTGACGCGCGGCCGCCCGAAGCACAATCCCCGGTGCGCGCCATGCCGGTCGGTGTGGTCATCAACGGCCGGCCGCTCGTCGAACCCTGCCTGATCGTGAGCAGGCAGGGGCAATTGTTCGTCCGGCAGGACATGCCCCGCCAATGGGGCCTGCGATTGCCGGAGGGGATGACGACAATCAGCGTGGATGGAGCGGATTTTTCCTTGCTGGATGGCCTGCCGGGTCTGTCGGCCCGGCTGGACAGCACGGGCGCGACGCTGCTGATCGATGCGGCGCCGTCGCTGTTCCCCGGCGCGCATGTCGGCGGCGGGCAGCGCAGCTTGCCGGTCATGGAAGCGGCACCGGCCCAATATATCGGCTATGATCTCTCCCTGTCGCGGACGAGCGGGCAATGGGCCGCCTCCGCCTTTCTGGACGCGGGCGTTTCGGGCGGCTGGGGCGTCCTCGGCACGACGGCGCTGGTACAGCAGGGCATGGGCAGCCGGGCTGTGGTCCGGCTCGACAGCAATTTCATTCGCGATTTTCCCGACGAGCGCCTCCGGCTGATATTGGGCGATGCGGTGACGCGGGGAGCCGACTGGAACCAGCCGGTTCGCTTTGCCGGAGTGAGGCTGGGCACGGATTTCTCGCTGGCGCCCGATGATATCACCTATGCCCTGCCGCGCTTTTCCGGATCGTCCGCCCTGCCGTCGGTGGTGGAACTGGCGGCGGCCAGCAGCCGCCAGACCCTCACCATGCAGCCGGGCGATTTCACCATCGACTATCAGCCTGTCTTCACCGGCGCGGGGGAGGTGACGATGACCGTCCGCGACGCCAATGGCGCGGCACGCACCGTCACGCGCAGCTTCTACACCAGTCCGCGCCTGCTGCGCGAAGGGCTGGACGACTTTTCCCTGGAGGCCGGGTTCCTGCGCAGGAATTTCGGAGGGCGCAGTTTTTCCTATGGCGCGCCCTTTGGCGCGGGTTTCTGGCGGCATGGCCTGGGCGGTGGGCTGACATTGGCGGGGCGCGTCGAGGCGAGCGGGGACGTGCAGATGGCGGGGCTGGGGCTGGGCCTGATCCTGTCCTCCTGGGGTGAGGTGACATTGTCGGGGGCGGGGTCGCAAAGCCGTTCCGGTGACGGGTTCATGTGGCGCGCGCAGTTCCAGCGGATCACGCCGCGCTATTCCGTCACCGCCAGCTATCAGGAGGAAGGCGCTGCCTTCGTGCAGGTTGGGGATGCGTTGCCGTCCCTGGACAAGCGCCGCGAGTTCATCGTGGCGGGCAGCCTGCCCCTGGGCCGCATCGGCAGCGTGAATGCCAATTATCTGGAGAATGACATGGGGCAGGGGCATCATTTTGCCACCGGATCGCTGTCCTATGGGGGCAATATCGGGCCTGCCTGGCTGGCGTTTGGCGTGCGGCAGACGAGGACGGCGGAACAACGGAATAACAGCCTGTTCGGATCGTTCACCCTGCCCCTGGGCGCACGCTCCAGCGCGGGGCTGTTCGTCGATGGAAAACGCATTGCCGCCAGCGTCACCCATACGCCGCCGCCGGACGAGGGTTGGGGCTATCGCCTTCTCGCCTCACGCGAAGAGGGGGGTGTTGCGATCGCGGAAGGCGGCCTGACATGGCGCACGGCGGCGGGCGACATCGATCTGTCGGCGAGCCGCTGGGGCGACACCGAAGCCGTGCGTCTGCAGGCGAGGGGCGCGTTGTTGCGGGCGGGCGGGCGGATCGTTGCCGTTCCGCAGCTCGACTATGCCTTTGCCGTCGTCGATGTGACCGCGGATCAGGAGGTGACCGTCCTTTTCGAAAATCGCCCGGTGGCCCGCAAGGCGGGGGAGGGCCGCCGGGCTGTCATTACCGGGCTGCAACCCTATTCGGTCAATCGGATCGCCGTGGATCTGGACGATCTGCCCATCGACACGATGGTCATGTCGGCCGAGAAAAGCGTGGTTCCAGGCTACAGGCAAGCCGTCAGGGTCAATTTTGGGGGACCGTCCGCCCGTCCCGTCACATTGCATGTGGTCGATGCGGGCGGCGCCGCCGTCCCGGAAGGCCTGGCCGTCTCCACCGGCGGTTCCGTTTCCGGAATCAGCGGCCATGACGGCGCGATATTTCTGGCCGATGCACAGGAAGGGCAGGAGGTCGTGCTGAGAGGAGCGGCCACGGCATGCCGCGCCGTCGTTCCGGCCTTGCCTGTCGGCCAGTCCATGGCGAAGATCGCGCCTGTGCCCTGCATGCCATTGCCGGAGGGACAATGATGAAGGCTATCGGATATGGGCTGGTCGCGCTGGCCGGGATGACCATGGCCACGCCGGGCTGGGCCTGCACGCTGTGCAGTTGTTCGGCTTCGACCACGGGCGTGAGCTTTGGCGGTTACGACCCCGGTGCCTCCAGCCCCAAGGACGGCTCCGGCACCGTCTCGTTGAGCTGCACCGGCCTCGTTTCGCTGGCCGGAACCATAGACATGGCCATGAGCCCCGGCAATTCGGGCAATGCGCTCGCCCGCAAAATGACGCAGGGTGCCGCGAGCCTGAACTATAATCTCTATACCAACAGCAGCCGGACAACGATCTGGGGCACGGGTTCGGCAGGCACCAGCATCGTCAGCGCCACATTGACGGGCCTTTTGTCCTTCAGCCAGACCGTTCCCGTCTATGGCCGGATTCCCGCGGGCCAATGGGTGCAGGCCGGCCCCTATGCAGACAGCGTGATCGTCACCATCACCTATTGAGGGACGAGGGGCTGCCTTCCGCCGCCGTGCCGATCAGGAAGACGCCCCCCACCTGTCCATCGGCCACGTGAAGCGGCGCGGCATGGAGCCAGATCGCCTTGCTTCCGGCGTCGTTGCCCACAAGCCCGGCCGCCATGCCGAACGGGGTTCCGGAGGTCAGCAGGTCTTCCATGGCGTCGCTGATCGTTGCCCGGCTCGAAGCATCGAACAGGGTGGCGAACCTGACGCCGATAATGCGGCTTTCATCAGTGCCCAGCCATCGCGCGAGCGCGGAAGAGGCATGGGTCACATTGCCCCTGATATTGAAACTGCCCCTGGCGAGGCCCGGCATGTCGTCGATGAGCGCCTCATAGGCTGCGGTCCGCGCATCATGATCGCGCAACGTTATCCGGTCGCTGATTTCATCGGACAACAAGGCGAAGCCGCCGGGGAAGGGCGTGATCCGAAAGCGGAAGACCTGGGACTTTCGGCCGGGCATGTTGAGCTCGAACTCTTCCGCGAGGCCGGTTTCGCGTACCCGGTCGAGCGCGCGCGCGATGAAATGATGCTCCTGGTCGGCCAGCAACTGAGGCAGCGGTGTTCCGCGCACTTCCTGTTCGCTCACTTCCATGCATTGGCGGGCTGCAAGATTGATACGTACCACATGGAGATTTTCGTCGGTCAGGATGACCTGCGTCGAAATCATGTCGAGCAGGATATCGAACCCGGCGGACGGATGGCTGATGTCGGGAAGATGCCGCTGGCCCTTGGACAGGCGAAGGAACAATTCGGTCGAAATCAGCGAGAGATTGATATTGCCATGATTCATGATGTGGACGGGTTCGTTCAGCGCGTGCCGCGAATGGGCCGCGAAATGCCGAATCAGAGCCGTCGCGGTAACAATCTGGCCTGAGGGAATGTCGTCCAATATCCTGCGCTCCCTCTCTCTCCTGGCATGGCCGCGCGATGTTCGTAATTTACATCCGGGCATTCAGCCTTGTTGAAACGCTATCGTAACGATGATTCTCTGTCGATCCGATATTGCCAAAAAAATCCTGCTAAATCATCAAAATTGAGAGTTTTTCTGAATTGCCGGGCCGATCCGGGTGGCCATTCGCGATATGTATTTTTCGTAAAATCACGCTCCCCGGCCTTCGCACGCTTTTAGCCGCGAGCGTTGCATCCTGCTCCTGGGAGATGGAATATTCGGCTCAACCGATCACAGGAGAGGTGAGCGGATGTTCCTGGCAACAGGGGCCAGGTCATGCCGTACAAAGCACCGCCAGAAATATCCTGCCATGTTCCGGCCGGACTATGGACCAGGGGGCTGATCACGGCCGCGCTGCTTGCCGGGGCCGGCCAGAGCATCGCCGCTCATGCCAATGTGGTCAGCGCCTGTTCGGGCGTCAGCCTGCCCAAATCGGTGCTGACCCAGACCATCGGGGACGTCATCACGCCCGTGCTGGCGCCCGTGGAATCGACGCTGAACTCCCTGCCGCTCGTGAATATCGATCTGGGTATCAGTTCTGCACTGAGCAACGCGGCTTCGGGCGCACCGATCAACCTCCAGGTGCTCGACATCAACGGCAATGCCGTCAACCTGCTCGCCGACCCGACCTGTGAGACCACGTCGGACAGTTTCAGCCTTCTGACGCCGAAGGGCATCTCCTTCGGCGGCAACAAGATAACGGGATTGGGCACGCCCGGTCTGGAAGCCAATGCCGGCGAACTGGACGCCATCGCCATCGGCAATCTCGCCAATACCTCCATCGGCGCATTCAACGCGGTTGCGATCGGTTCGGGCGCATCGGTGACGCATGCCGGCAGCGTCGCGCTGGGATCGGGATCGGTCGCCAATGGGTCGACGCTCAATCTGCCCGCCTATCTCGTCGGCGGCACGGCCAGTGCGGAGGTGAATATCGGCGCGCGCCGCATCACCGGGCTGGCCGCCGGCGCCAATCCGACCGATGCCGTTAATGTCGCCCAGTTGCAGGCGGTCAACGACGCGCTGGGCACGCTGGCGGGCAATGCCGTGCAATATGACAGTGGCGCGCGCACGCTCGTCACCTTGCAGGGGGCTTCGGGCACGCGGATCACCAATCTCAGTCCCGGGACCGTCAGCGCCACCAGCACGGACGCGATCAATGGGTCGCAGCTTCAGGCCACGAACGATCAGGTGGCCCAGAACAGCACGGCGATCGCCCAGCTCGGCTATGATCTGGCGGTGCTGAGCGATCTGGCGGTCAAATATCAGGACAGCACGAAATCCAGCATCATCCTGGGCGGCGTGAGCGGCACCACGATCGGCAACCTGTCACCCGGCAGCGCTGGCAAGGATGCGGTGAACATATCGCAATTGACCAGTGCCTCCAACGGCGGCGGGGGCGGAGGGGGAACGTCCCAGGACGCGCTTCCCTACGACCCCGCCGTCCAGGCCTATAATGCGGCGCGCGGTGGTATCGATCAGCAGATCACCGGGGTCGCCGCCGGAAATCTGAGTGCCAGCTCGACCGATGCGGTGAACGGCGCGCAACTTTACGCCACCAATGTGCAACTGGCCTATAATATGACCGCCATCACCGATATTCAGGAAGGGCGGGCCGGTTTCCTTCAGGTCAATAACAGTTCCGGCTATGCCAAACCCGTCGCCAGCGGAACGGATGCGATGGCCGCGGGCGCGGGCGCTGTAGCCTCCGGCGGCAACAGCATGGCTGTCGGCACGCTCGCGGAGGCGCTGGCGCCATCGAGCGTCGCGCTTGGCTACGCATCCGTGGCCGATCGGGCGAACAGCGTATCGGTGGGCAGCGCGGGAAGCGAGCGGCAGATCACCCATGTGGCGGACGGCACGTCGGCGACGGATGCGGTCAACCTGCGCCAGCTGCAAGGCGGCATGGGACAGGCGGTGGATGCCGCCAATGCCTATACGGACATTCGGTTCAACCTGTTGAACAGTGGCCTGCGCGATCTGCGCCGCGATGCGGAGGGTGGCACGGCGGCGGCGATGGCCATGGCCGGCATCCCGCAATTTTCGGAAGCGGGGACCGGCACGCTGGGCTTCGGCATGAGCAGTTGGCAGGGTGAACATGCCATCGCCATGGGCCTGTCCAAGGTGTCGGACAATGGCCGCCTCATCGTCCGCGCGGCCGCCACCTACAACAGCCGCAATCAGGGGGGTGCCAATGCTGGTTTCGGTGTCGCATTCTAAGCGCGGCTGGTGCCTTTGCGGGCTGATGCTGGCGCTGTCGGCAATGCAGGCGCGGGCGGCCGAGCCTGTATTCCTGCCCGACATCGCGCCCGCGTCGGATTTTCCCGACCCCGCTCACGCAACCCGCCGGGAGGGCCTTTTCCTGCCCATCGAAATGCCGCGTCTGCTGACGCCGGGCATGACCAAGAAACAGGCCTATGCCTTGCTGGGCGTGCCGCATTTCCATGAGGGCCTGTTTGGTGAACGCAGGTGGAATTATATCCTCAATTTCTACACGGGATCGGGAACGGCCTACCGGATATGCCGCCTGCAACTGCGCTGGGGCCGCCATATGCGGCTGGAAGGGATGGCGTGGAGCAGCGAGGATTGCCGGGCCGCCGTCTATCCCGTACCCGAAAAGCGCGACATGCTTGTCCCGCAGCCGCCGGTCCGGACGCCGGAGGCGCCTTCGCTCACCTTCTATTTCGATTTCGACAAGGCGGATCTGAGTGAAAAGGCCTATCGGGATCTGACGGCCTTTGTCGCGGCAAACCCGGGCCCCGGCCGCAAATTGTCCATCATCGGCTTTACCGACGGGGCGGGCCCCGACGCCTATAATGACCGGCTGAGCCTCAGGCGAGCGGACATGGTGGCGAAAAGCCTGGTTGCGCTGGGCGTGGCTCTGCCCGATTTGCAGATTTCCGGTGCGGGAGAAAGATCTCCGGCTCGAGAGGCGGAAGATGGGATGAGGGAGCCCCTGAACCGGCGGGTCGTGGTGAGGGCCATGAGCGGGTCCTGACGCCAAAGGCGGGGGCCTGCTGATGCGGTCATGAACGGGGGGCCAGACCGCTGGTGACGATATCGACCAGGGAGGCAGCGATTTCCTCCGCACTTTTCGGCCCGGCCGGATCGTGCCAGCGCGCGGGCCAGTTGAGCGCGCCCGCCAGCGTGAAGGCGGTGAACTTCACATCGGCCGGCGCGATCGAACCGTCCGCAATGCCCGCCTCGATCAGGCCGCGCAGCGCCAGATCAATGTCCCGCTTGCTGGCGCGGAACCGGACGGCGGCCTCCGGCGAGAGCGATTCATCGCCGGTCCGCACCATGCAACGGCCGAAATCGTCCATGTTGATCCGCGCATATTGGACCAGGAACCGCCGCAGCCGCTCCAGCCCGCTGCCCGGCTCGCCCCCGGCCGCCTCGGCTGCCCGGCGCAGGGGTTCCAGCCCACGCGTCACGCATTCGATCAGCACCTGTTCCTTGTTGCCCAGATAATGATAGATTGTCGGCTTGCTGACGCCCAGCGAGGCCGCCACATCGTCCAGCGAGGTCGCATGAAAGCCGCGCGCATTGAACATGCGGACCGCCGCGCGCAGCACGGCCTCCCGCTTTTCTTCCCTGTCCCTGATCTTTTCCTCGCGCGTCCTGAACGGGGAGGGCGTCGCCGGGGCGTCCGGGCGGATGGGGGCATTGCCGGGCAATGAAAACTCCTTTGCCCCACCATTGACAAGAAACGCAGCAATAAGCAATATACTCACGAGTAGATAAAGGCGAACGGGTCCGTGCCATCAAGGTCCGGCTCCCCATCCGATCGTCAGCGCACGGGCGTCGCGCCCGGTCTTTGAAAGGTATCTCCGTCATGCAGAATGATCCTGTCGTCATCGCGGGCTATGCCCGGACCCCCATGGGCGGATTCCAGGGCGTGCTCTCGCCGCTCAAGGCCACCGATCTGGGCGCGGCGGCGGTGAAGGCGGCCGTCGAGCGTGCCGGGGTCGCGACCGATGCGGTCGACCGCATCTATATGGGCTGCGTACTGCCTGCCGGGCTGGGGCAGGCGCCCGCGCGCCAGGCCGCGCTGGGCGCGGGCCTTGGCCTCAACACCGAAGCGACCACGGTGAACAAGATGTGCGGATCGGGGATGCAGGCGGCGATCATGGCACATGAGGCGCTTTCCGCCGGTGCCGCGGACGTCGTGATCGCGGGCGGGATGGAAAGCATGACCAACGCGCCCTATGCCCTGCCCAAGCATCGCGGGGGAGCGCGTATCGGCCATGACCGGATCGTCGACACGATGATGATGGACGGGCTGGAGGATGCCTATGAGCCGGGCAAGGCGATGGGCGTCTTCGCCGAGGAGGCGGTGCGCGACTATCAGTTCAGCCGGGCCGAGCAGGATGATTATGCGATCCGTTCGCTCACCCGCGCCAATGAGGCCATCGCCAGCGGCGCCTTTGCCCGCGAGATCGCGCCGGTCACGGTTGCCGGACGCGGCGGCGACAGCGTGGTCGATACCGACGAACAGCCCGGCAAGGCGCGGCCGGACAAGATTCCCTCGCTCAAGCCCGCCTTCGTCAAGGACGGCACGATCACGGCCGCCAATGCCTCCTCCATTTCGGACGGCGCGGCGGCGCTGGTGATGACGCGGCAGAGCGTTGCCCAAAAACTGGGCCTGCCCATCGTGGCGAAGGTCGTCGCCACTGCCGCCCACGCCCATGAGCCCGCCAAATTCACCACCGCGCCGGTCCCAGCCATGCGCAAGGCGCTGGAAAAGGCCGGATGGTCGGTGGACGATGTCGACCTGTTCGAAGTGAACGAGGCCTTTGCCGTGGTGGCGATGATCGCGGCGAGGGAACTCAACATTCCGGCGGAGAAGCTGAACGTCAACGGCGGCGCGACGGCGCTCGGCCATCCCATCGGCGCGTCGGGCGCGCGTATCCTGGCGACGCTGATCGCCGCGCTGGAGAATAGGGGGCTGAAGCGCGGCGTCGCGAGCCTCTGCATCGGCGGCGGCGAAGCGACGGCCATGGCGGTCGAGCTGGTCTGACCGGGATCGACGGCGGGCTCCGCTGCAGCAGGCCCGCTCCGTCTATTCTGCCTTCGCGACCAGGCCGGAGGTGGCGGGCAAATGCCAGGCCTCCGCGCCGCCGGTGGAGAGCAGCGGCGTCCACCCCCCGGCATCGCGCGGCTTCCATGCCCACGCCTTGTCGCCCAGGTTGAAGACGCAGAGCATCCGTTCGTCGCCCCGCGCCCGTTCGAACGCCAGAAGACCATCCGGCGCGTCGAGAAAATCGATCGTCCCCGCGCGCAGGGCGGGCGATCCGTTGCGCAGGGCCAGCACCTTGCGGGTCCAGTGGAGCAGGGAATCCGGCTGCGCCTCCTGCACATCCACCGCCAGCGCGCGATGCGCTTCCCCGACCGGCAGCCAGGGCCGGGTACTGGAAAAGCCGAGATAGGGCGCATCCGACCGCCACGGCATCGGCGTCCGCGCCCCGTCGCGGGACAGGGTCAGCGGCCAGTTGGCGATGGCTTCGGGGTCCTGCAGGTCCTCAAAGGCGATGTCGACCTGCGGCAGCCCCAGTTCCTCGCCATAATAGAGGAAGATATTGCCGCGCAGGCATGCGAGCAGCAGCATCTTCATCCGGCAATAGACGGTCGGGTCCGCCCCCTTGGCCCAGCGTGACACGGCGCGCGGCGCATCGTGATTTTCAAATGCCCAGCTGGGCCAGCCCGTCCCGGTTTCGGCGGGCCATTTGACCAGCGCCGTCTTGAGAAATTGAGCGGTCAGTTCCGGCGCATAGAGAAAGTCGAAGCCATAGGCGGTGTTCAGCCGGTCGTTGCCGCGGGTAAAGGCCTTCATCTCCACGTCGCTATTGTCGCCCCCGACCTCGGCGACGGTGAACCGGTCCTCATATTCGTCGAAGACCTGCCGCACCTTCTCCAGAAACAGGGGAATGTCGGGATGGCTCTGGCTGTATTTCTTGATCTGGAAGTCGAAGGGGCGCGTGCGGACCTTCCCATTGTCGGGCGCGGGCGGATTGTCGCGCAGTTTGGGGTCGTGCATCGAATGGTTGATCGCATCGATGCGGAAACCGTCCACGCCCCGGTCCAGCCAGAAGCGCACGATATCGAATATCCGATGCTGCACCGGCGCATGATGCAGGTGCAGTTGCGGCTGCTCGCGCAGGAACTGGTGCATATAATATTGCCTGCGCCGCGCATCCCAGGTCCAGGCCGGGCCGCCGAATACCGACTGCCAGTTGTTGGGCGGCGATCCGTCCGGCTTGGGATCGGCCCAGACATACCAGTCGGCCTTGGGATTGTCCCGGCTGGAGCGGCTTTCGATGAACCAGTCATGCTCGTCGGAGGTGTGCGCCCAGACCTGATCCACGATGATGCGCAGGCCAAGCTCATGTGCCCGGGCCACCAGCGCGTCGAAATCCGCCAGCGTGCCGAAGATCGGATCGACGTCGCAATAATCCGACACGTCATAGCCGAAATCGCGCATCGGGCTCCTGAAGAAGGGCGACAGCCAGATCGCGTCCACGCCCAGCGATGCCACATAGGGCAGATGGGCGGTGATGCCGTTGAGATCGCCGATGCCATCCCCATTGGAATCGGCAAAGCTGCGCGGATAGATCTGATATATGGCGGCGCCGCGCCACCAGGGGAGAGCGGGATCGGTCATCGGGGCAAGGCACTCCGGACAGCGGGGGCGCTATGGTTGAGAAGAAGGCGGCGAGGGGCGGGCTGGGTGCCGGAGCGGTCGATCATCTCCGCGATCCGGCACGGATGCTCGGTCATCAGATCGTCCAGACCCATAAAGTCCCCCATGGTCGAACTCTCGTCCGAAAAGCCCGTCGCGCCGCAATCATGATAGTGGCGCGGATCGTTGTGCCAAGCGGGGAATTTCAGCCTGTTGCACCAGGACCGCGATTGCCGTCTCCTGGCAAGGCAGACATGTTCTGCAACAGCTTTGGCGTGTCATGCAAAACTTATGGCACGTGCTGCCAATGATATGGCGCAATGCCGTGGCTACTTCTCGTCATGAGGCGCGGATCATGTTCCTGCGCTGGATGGATTTCTCATTGGAAGGAACGGATCGGACAGATGGTCAAAGTCGCACTCGTCACAGGCGCCTCCTCCGGCATCGGGGAGGCCACGGTTCTCAAGCTTCAGGCGCTTGGCTATACCGTCTACGGCGCCGCCCGCCGGGTCGATCGCATGCAGCATCTGGCCCAGTCCGGCATCCGCGTGCTGGAGATGGACGTCACCGACGATGCTTCCATGCAGGCGGGGATCGACGCGATCATCGGCGAAGCGGGCCGCATCGACGTGCTCGTCAACAATGCCGGTTACGGCTCCTACGGCGCGATCGAGGATGTCCCGATGGAGGAGGGGCGCGCCCAGTTCGACGTCAATGTGTTCGGCGCTGTCCGGCTGATCCAGCTCGCGCTGCCGCATATGCGGGCGCAGCGATCGGGCACGATCGTCAACATCACCTCGATGGGCGGCAAGATCCATACACCGCTGGGCGCCTGGTATCATGGCACCAAATTCGCGCTGGAGGCCATGAGCGACTGTTTGCGCATGGAGGTGCAGCCCTTCGGCATCGACGTCGTCGTGATCGAGCCGGGCGGGATCAGGACCGAATGGGCCGGTATCGCCGCGGACAAGCTGCGCGCCACGTCGGGCCATGGCCCCTATGCGCCGCAGGCCAATGCCATGGCGGTTTCCATGGTCGGCGAGGCGAGCGTGAAGCGTCAGTCGCCGCCTCAACTCATCGCCGATACGATTGGCAAGGCCGTCACCGCGAGGAAGCCCAAGACGCGCTATGCGGTCGGCTTTGGCGCCAAGCCGATGATCTTCCTGCGCGGCCTTCTGTCCGACCGTGCCTTTGACGGGCTGATGCGTCAGGCCACCGGCATCTCGAAGGTTTTGTAAATCCAAGGAATGATGGATGCGTGATATTCTGAACCATTATATCGACGGGGACTGGGTCGCTTCCACCGGGGAAGGGATGCAGGACATCGTCGATCCGTCGACCGGCCATGTGTCGGGCCGCCTGATCCTTGGGACCGCGGAGGATGTGGAGCGGGCCGTTGCGGCGGCGCGGCGCGCTTTCCCCGGCTATGCGCGCGTCGGCGTGCAGGACCGCGTGGCATTGCTCCATCGCATCGCCGATCTGCATGAGGCGCGGGTCGAGGACATGGCGCAGGCGGTGACCGCCGATATCGGCATGCCCATCGCCTTTGCCCGCATGACGGTTGCGGCGGGCGCAGGGCAGTTCCGTTCGCTGGCGAAGGCGCTGCCGGATTATCACTTCGCCCTCGACCAGGGCGGCACCCGGATCGTGAGGGAGCCGATCGGCGTCGCCGGACTGATCCCGCCATGGAACTATCCCGCGCTCCAGTCGGCGGAAAAGATCGCCCCGGCCCTGGCGGCGGGCTGCACCATGATCCTCAAGCCCGGCACGCCCTTCACCAACCAGGTGCTGGCCGAAATCCTGCATGAGGCGGGCGTGCCCAGGGGCGTGTTCAATCTGGTGAACGGGCGCGGATCGGTGATCGGCACCGCGCTCAGCCGTCATGCCGACGTCGACATGATCGCCTTTACCGGATCGACCGGCGTTGGCATCCAGGTGCAGAAGGACGCCGCCGAAACGGTCAAGCGCGTCAGCCTGGAACTGGGCGGCAAGTCGCCGCACATCATCCTGCCGGACGCGGACTTCAAAGCCGCCGCGCAGGGAGCGGTGGCCAAGGTCATGAGCAATAGCGGCCAGACCTGCGCCGCCCCCACCCGGACCTTGATCCCGCGCGCGCGCAAGGCCGAACTGGAGGCGCTGATCCTTGGGGCGGCCGAAGCGATCCGGGTCGGCGATCCGCTGGCGGACATGTTCATGGGACCGGTCGCCAACGAAGCGCAGTGGCATACGGTGCAGCGCTACATCCAGTCCGGCATCGACGAAGGCGCGACGCTGCTCTGCGGCGGGCCGGGGCATCCCGAAGGGCGGGACGAGCGCTGCGCAGGGGGCTGGTTCGTCCGTCCGACCGTCTTCACCGACGTCGGCAACGGCATGAAGATCGCCCGCGAGGAGATTTTCGGGCCGGTCATGTCGCTGATCGCCTATGACTCGGTGGACGAGGCCGTCGCCATCGCCAACGACACGCCCTTCGGCCTTGCCGCCTATGTCGATGGCGGCGACGAGGCCCTTGTCCAGAGCGTCGCCGGGCAGTTGCGCGCGGGTCAGGTCATGCTGAATGGCGCGAATCCCGATCTTCAGGCTCCGTTCGGCGGCTACAAGCAATCGGGCAATGGACGCATCTGGGGTCTTGCGGGGCTGGAGGAATATCTGGAGACTAAGGCCATGGTAGGAATCCGCTGATGGCGCAGGTCGACAAGTGCAAGATACCGCAGGCATTCTGGCGGGCGGCCGAACAGTTCGGCATCCGGCCCGCCGCATTGCTGCGGCAGGCGCGGCTGCCGCTGACCTTGCATCTTGGCGGCCCGGCCTTTGTCGGCACGGCGCAATATTTCGCGCTGATGCAGGCGCTGGCGGATCTGTCGGGCGATCCGGCGCTGGGCGTCCGCATGGTGCGGGAAGTCGACACCGCCGTGCATCCGCCCTCCAGCCTCGCCGCCTTCTATGCCCGCGATTATCGCGACGGGCTGGCGCGGCTGGCCCGGTTCAAGCGGCTCTGCACGCCCGAGCAGTTGCGGATCGTCGAGACGAGGGGAGACTGCGCCATCTGGGTGGAATGGCCCTTCGCCATCGGGCCGGAACCCGATATCTCGGTCGACATCACCTTTGCGACATTGGTGGAACTGGGGCGGCGCTCCACCGGGCGGCTCATCGTGCCGCGCAGGCTGGATCTGTCCCGGCGGGGACCCGTGGGCGCGACCCATGCCGATTATTTCGGCTGCCCGATCCGCACCGGTGCGCCGCGCGACCTGCTGTTGCTCGACGCGGCCGATCTGGACCGGCCATTTCCCGGCCATAACCCGGAAATGCTGGAGATGCTGACGCCTGCGCTGGGGACCGCGCTGGCCGAACTGGAGGCGCAGAGTTCCATATCCGAACAGGTGAAGATCATGCTCAAGAGGAGCCTTGCGAGCGGCCAGCCGGGCCTCTCCGACATGGCGAAGCAGCTCGGCATGAGCGACCGCACGCTGCAACGGCGCATCACGGAGGAGGGGTCGACCTTTCGCGACCTGCTGACCGAGGCGCGCCGCGATCTTGGCCGCCATCTGCTGACCGATCCGGCCACCGAGATCGAGGAGGTCGCCTGCCTGCTCGGCTATCAGGATACGACCTCCTTCTATCGCGCCTTCCGCGAATGGGAGGGGATGCCGCCGAACCGGTGGCGCGAGATGCATATATCCCGGCCGGTTGGGGCATCCGCCGCCCTGTCATGACCGCCATCCTTCCGGTGCCGGCCCGACAGGATGGAGATCACACCCCGCCGGCGGCGATGATGCTTTCCCCGCTGACCCAGCGGCTGTCGTCCGATACCAGCAGCGCGACCAGATCGGCCATGTCCTCCGGCGTTCCGATCCGGCCCTGCGGATGGCGGCTGGCGAAGCGGACCTTGGCCTCGTCGCCCATGCCGCGCGTGATGAAATCGGTGTCGATCATGCCCGGCTGGATCGAATTGACGGTGATCCGCCGCGCGGACAGTTCCACCGCCCAGGCGCGGGTGAAGGCATCGACCGCCGCCTTCGTCCCCGCATAGGGGCCCAGGCCAGGCAGGCGCGCCAGCACGGCGGTGGAGGAGAAGTTGACGATCCGGCCGCCGTCGCGCAGCAGCGGCAGCACCTTCTGCGTCAGGAAGAAGAGGCCGCGCGTGTTGAGCCCGAACAGCGCGTCAAATTCCTCGACGCTGCATCCGGCGAGCGTCATGTCGGACTTTTGCGAACCGCGCCCGGCATTGTTGACGAGGATGTCGATACTATCCACCCGCCCTTTGATTTCCGAGACCATCCGGTCGATCGACGCGAGGTCGGAACAGTCGCCCTGCACCGCAAAGGCCTGGCCGCCCTTGGCCACAATCTCGTTCACCAGCGCCGTCGCTTCCGCTTCGCTGTGGACATAGTTGACGATCACCGCGGCGCCGTCGGCGGCCAGCCGCCGCGCGACAGCCGTGCCGATGCCCCTGGACGCGCCCGTGACCAGTGCCGTCTTGCCCTTCAAATCCGCCATTCCTGCATTCCTCTTTGCTTGATATCGGAAAATTCCATGCGTCCTAGATACGGTGCGGGTGCGGCCCGAATTCGGCCTCATAATAGGGCACGACCATGCCGCCGCGCGGCACGATCCGGTCGACGGCCTTGCGATCCTCGTCCGTGATGCTGACCTCCAGTGCCTTCAGATTGTCCTCCAGCTGTTCCATGGTGCGGGGGCCGATGATGGCGCTGGTGACGCCGGGCTGGCCCATCACCCAGGCGAGGGCGAATTGCGACAGGGTGCAGCCCTTCGCCTCGGCCAGTGCCGCCAGCTTTTCCACCGCGTCGTAGACCGGCTGGACCCAGCGCGCCTTTTCCAGCGGATTGCCCGGCCAGCGGGCATAGCGCGCCTCGTCGGGATGGGGCGCCTTGCCATGGCCATATTTGCCCGACAGCAGCCCGGCCGCGAGCGGGCTCCAGGGCAGGACGGCCAGGCCATAGGTCTGCGCCATGGGGATGAGCTCGCGCTCTATGCGGCGCTCGAAGATATTGTAGGGCGGCTGTTCCGTCACGAAGCGGTTGAGCCGCTGGCGGTCGGATGTCCACAGCGCCTCCATCACCTGCCATGCCGCGAAGGTCGAAGTGCCGATGTACCGGACCTTGCCCGATGTCACCAGATCGTCCAGCGCGCGCAGCGTCTCGTCGATCGGGGTGTTGGGATTGGGCCGGTGCTGCTGGTAGAGGTCGATATAATCGGTCTTGAGGCGGCGCAGGCTCTTTTCGCACTGTTCGATGATGAAGCGGCGGGACGAGCCCATCATGTTCGGCCCTTCGCCGATGCGGATATAATATTTGGTGGCCAGGATCACCTGGTCGCGCCTGCCGTTGCGCTTCAGCGCGTCGCCCGTCACCTCCTCGCTCCGGCCGCGGCCATAGCTGTTGGAGGTGTCGAGCAGGTTGATCCCGGCATCCAGCGCGCGATCAATGATGGCATAGGAATCCTCCGGCGTGGTGCGGTCCCCGAACATCATGCAGCCCAGCGCCATGGGGCTGACCTCCACCCCCGTCCGGCCCATCAAGCGATATTCCATCATCCTCTCCATCTTTTCCGCCGGGCCTTCGGATCAGGCAGGAAGCGCCTGTCTTTCCAGCTCCGTCCGCATGGCATCTATACCCGTAATATAGGCATGGCTGCCAAGGCCCATGCCCAGTTGCATCGCGGCATATATCTCCTCGGCCGACGCACCATGGGCAAGGGCGAGGCGGCTGTGGCGCCGCACGCCCTCCACATTCGCGAGCGGCGCGCATCCGCACAGCGCGATGGAAATCAGCGCGCGGCTCTTGGCGTCGAGCGCCGGTTCATCCTCGATGGCGTTGGTGAGTTCGAGCCAGGCGGTGAAATGGTCGGGCATATGGGTGATGGCGATATCCATCCATTCGTCCCAATAGCCTGCCCGGGCGATGAACGCGCTCTTGTAGGCGCGGGCCGCCTCGACCGCCGCGGGCGGTGCCGTGGGAGGCCGCACGCCCGCGGCTTCCAGTTCCTGATGGATGGCGAGCAGCGCGGGGCCGTAGGACCGCTCCGACGCTTCCGTGGCGAGGCGCAGCACTTCGATGATCTCCGGCACGGTCGCGCCCGCCTTGAGCGCCAGTCCGGCGTGGAGCGCGATGCCGCTGGGGAACAGATGGGTGACGACCGAATCCACGCCGATCCAGATCAGTTCGCGCAGCTTTTCGGAGATATGGCCCGCCGCGACGACCGGCGCCACGAAAGCGGACATGCGTCGCACCGCCCCCGGCGCGTGACGGACATAGACGGCCCAGACATCCTCTCCCCCGGCTATGTCGCGCAAGTCGGTTTCCGGCATGGGATCGGCTCCTCTCGATTTTCAGCCTTTGGCGACGGCGACCAGTTCGGCGATGCTGGTCAGCTTCGCGCGGACCTGCGCCGGGCTGGTGGCGTTGGCCCGTTCGTGGCGGTCTATCCGTTCCCAGCCGTCGAGGCCGAAATGGTCGGATCGCCTGGCGCCTGCGAGCGCCGCGAAGGCCGCGTCGTCGCCGGATGGCGCGGGGAGCCGTCCTGCACCGAAATCCGCGATCAGGGCGTCGACGGTCTCGGCGGCGCAGCGTCGGTTCGACCCGATGACTCCGGACGGGCCGCGCTTGATCCAGCCGGTGGCGTAGGTGCCCGGCAGGATGCGGCCGCCTTCATTGGGGTAGATGCCCCGTGCCTCGTCATAGGGCAGGCCCTCCAGCGCCGCGCCGCGATAGCCGATGGAGCTGATGACGAGACCGCAGTCGAGCGCTTCCGGCGCGGCATCGGCATCGTCCGTGCGCGAGAGCAGCAGGCGTTCGGTGTGGCCATCGCCTTCTATGGCCAGGGGCGCGCGGAAATAGCGGAAGACAAGGCGCTTGCGATGGCCCCGCAGCGGACGCCGTGCCATATCGGCGAGCAGCGAGCGTTTCAGCCGTTCGGCGAAGCTGCCGGAAGCGTCCTGATCGAGCAGGGCGGGCGGCGCGTCGACGATGATGTCGATATCCTCCATTCGCGCGAGGGCGGAGAGTTCGGACGCGGTGCCCGCCGTCTGCGCGGGGCCGCGCCGTCCGAGGATGACGACTTCCTCGATGGCGCTGCCGGCCAGCGCGGCGCGGGCGGGGGCGGCGATGTCGCTCGTCGCAAGGTCCGCTTCGCTGCCGAGCAGGATGCGCGCCACGTCGAGCGCGACATTGCCGTTGCCCACGATCACCGCGCGGCGCCCGGACAGGTCGGGGGCGAGGCCGGCATGATCGGGATGGCCATTATACCAGCCGACGAAGCGGCTGGCGGAGAGGACGCCCGGCAAATCCTCCCCGGCGATGCCGAGGTTGCGTCCGCCCGGCGCGCCGACGGCATAGATGATGGCGTGGAAATGGGCGTGCAGTTCGGCCACGCTGATGTCGCGGCCGATCTCCATGTTGAAGAGGAAGCGGACGCCGCCGCGCGCCAACTGGCGCTGGAAAGCGTCGGCGGCGCGCTTGGTGCGCTGGTGATCGGGCGCGACGCCATAGCGGACCAGTCCGCCGAAGGCAGGCAGCCGTTCGATCATTATGATCTCGGCACGCACGTCCCGCCGCTCCAGCAGGTCGAGCGCGGCATAGCAGGCGGAGGGTCCGGTGCCGACGATCGCGACGCGCAGTTCAGGGGCGTCCGCCCGTTCCGGCCTGCCCGCCATCAGGACCGGGCGGCGCGGGGCGCGGCCGGTTTCCGCATAATAGGCGTTGGCGAAATCGGCGAAGCAGCGATCCTCCTCCGTCAGCCCATGGTCGGGCACGATGGCGTCCACCGGGCAGGCTTCGGCGCAGGCGCCGCAATCGACGCAGGCGACGGGATCGATGTAAAGCATCTCGACCTTGGCGAAGTCGCCTTCGTCGGTGGTGGGATGGATGCAGTCGACCGGGCAGACCGGCACGCAGGCGGCATCGACGCAGCAGCTTTGCGTAATCACATAGGTCATGCGGCGCGCTCCACCATCAGCGGGACGCCGGTCAGCACCGGCATATGGTTGACCGTCTGGGTGAGCGCGTCATGGCCGGTCAGGACGTTGACATTCACCCCCTGCGCCGAGGCGGGGTCCAGCCCGCCCCAGCCATGCGTCAGCGACACGCAGCCCGGGCGCAGCGTCGGATCGGCGCGGGCAACGGCCGTGACGCTGCCATGGCGGGAGGTCAGGCGGACCTGGCTGTCCTCCGCAATGTCCAGCCGGGCCATGTCGCCGGGATGGAAATGGGCGGGGTTGAAACCGTCGCCGATGTCGCGGAACTCCCGGCCGAGCGTGTTCATGATGCCGCGCATGCGCCGGACGATCAGGCGCAGTTCGCCATCGCCCGCGCCGGGGCGGGCGAGCGCGGCAGCGATTTCCTGCGCCACATCTTCGGGAATGAGCTGGAGGCGATTGTCCTTCATCGCGTCGGATGCCGGTTCCACCTTCGCCTGTCGCGGCGCGGCGAGCAGCCCGTGCGGCGCGGCGGCGATCTCCGCCAGAGGCACGCGGCCGCGCCCCGCCGCCCATTGGAGCAGCGTTTCGGACGAAGGCGGCGCGTCCATGTCGAGGTCGCGTCCGGACACGCGGATCGGAATGTCCATCACCCGCGCCAGTTCGAAGAAGAAGCGCCAGTCGTCGATCGTGCCCGGCGGCGGTTCGACGATGGGGCCGGTCGCCATCGCATAGGGTTTGGGGAAGACATATTCCATCGTCATCGTATGGTCGCCGCGTTCGTAGAACATGGTCGGGGCGATCACATAGTCGGCCATCTGCGCGGTTTCGGAGAGGCGGGTGTCGATGGCGACGAGCAGGTCGAGCGACGCGAAGGCCCGCCGCGTGCGATCCGCGTCCGGCATGGCGAGCAGCGGGTTGGCGCCCGAGACGATGAGCGCGCGGATGCGGTCTTCGCCCGGCTCCAATATCTCGTCGTTCAGCGTGCAGGAGGGCAATTCGCCCATCAGGACGCCGGCGCCGAACCGGCTGCGCCAGCCGCGTTCCCAACTGCGCGCGGGCGGCGAGACTTCGGCACGCGCGGGGAGGTCCGGCATCATCACCGCCGGGCCGAAGGCGGGTTCGCCCTCCCGCCGGTAGCGGCCGCAGACCACGTTGATGCAGGTCGCCAGATGCTCGGCGACGTTGGAATCCGGACCCATGCAGACGCCGGTGCCGGTCGACACCATGCCGCGCGGGCCTTTCGCGAACAGCCGGGCGGCCTCCAGCAACTGGCCGGCCGGGATGCCGGTGACCGCCTCCACGCGCTGTGGCGTCGCCGATGCGACCGCATCGGCGAGCGCTTCGACTCCGTCGGCGAAGCGATCGCAAAATTCGCGGTCGTGCAGCCCTTCGGACAGGATGATGTTGAGGATGCCCGCGAAGATCAGGGCGTCATGTCCCGGCACCGGCATCAGGTGGATGTCGGCCTGATAGGCGGTTTCGGTGCGGCGCGGGTCGATGACGATCAGCTTCAGCCCGCGCTCGCGCGCCGCGCGGAGCGAGGCGGAGGGGTTGTGCATCAGCACCCCGTCCGCCGTGCCGCCATTGACGGAGATTAGCGGATTGGTGCCCGCAAGCATCCACACATCGGCATCGTCGAAGCCCTGCCGCCCGCCCATATAGTCGCCCATGCGGCCGCTCACGACCCATTTGGCCGACTGGTCGATGGTCATGGTGGAAAAGATCTTGTGCGATCCCACCCCCTTCCACCAGGCGGCGGCGATGGATCGGGTGAGGCTGTTGAACGCCTGCTGCGTTCCCCGGAACATGCCGGCCGACTCGGCACCGCTCTCACCGATGATCTCCGTCAGCCTGGCGCCGATCTCCGCCGCCGCCACCAGCGGATCGATGGGGGCGAAGCTGCCGTCGGGCTGTTTCTTGAGCGATTGGGTGAGTCGCGAAGGGCCGGCCAGCAATTCGCCCCCGCGCCGTCCCTTGGGACAGGTGAAGCCCTGCGACAGCGGATTGTCGGCATCGCCGACGATCTGGACGATGCGGTTGTCCTCGACATTCGCGATGATGCCGCAGGATGCCTGGCAAATCCGGCAATAGCTGATCTTCTGTACCATCTTTTTCCCTCGGGGCGGCCTTTCGTCCGGCCCCATCCTCTCATGCGCGGTCCCCCCGGGAGGTTCCCCCCTGCGCAGGCCCCCCGGCCCTTATATCGCTTCCCAGGCGCTAACATCAGGGATGGCGTCAATCATTATAGAAGATGCATATCAGTCATAATATATATGTTATGAATGCGGTGTCTGCGGGAGCCAGATGATGCGATTGCGGTTGAACGATCTGGAGACTTTCGCGGCGGTCGGGCGGCATTTGTCCTTCACCCGCGCCGCCGCCGAACTGGGTATTTCCCAGGCCCGGGTTTCGGCCGTCATCAAGGGGCTGGAACAGCAATTGGGCGTGGCGCTGCTGCACCGCAGTTCGCGCAATGTGCGGCTTTCCCTCGCCGGAACGGAGATGCTGGCCCATGCGCAGGAGGTTCTGTCCGCGCTCGACCGGGCGGCGGAATGCGCCGCCGGCTGGCGATCCCGGCAATTCGGAAGCATCCGGATCGGGGCGCCGCTGAGCACCGCGCTGATCCCGGCCCGTCGCGAAATGATCGAACGGTTCCAGATGGCGCGGCCGGACGTGACGATGACGATCGTGAACGAACTGACCGGGCCTTTGCTGGACATGCTGGGGGAGGGGGCGATCGACATCGCGATCACCTTCGGCGAATGGCAGCGCCCGGGCATCGAAAGTCACCGCGTCGCGACCGCGCGGGGATATCTGATCGTGTCGGAGGGCGACCCGCTGGCGGCACTGGACGTCGTGACGGCCGACCGGTTGAAGGGGCGCGCGGTGGCCGTCTTCCCGCGATCCATCGGCGTGCTGCACGATCCGCTGTACGAGCCGTTCCGGCAGGCCGGATGCAGCCTGGTCGAAGCGCCCGAACCGGCCATGTCCTCGCTGATCTCTTTCGGCCGGCGCAATCGCCTGCCCACCGTCATCCATCTGTGGGAGCCCTCGGAACTGGCCGCTTATCCCGATGCGGTTCCGCTGGCCGAGCGCGCCTTCGATTCCGTCCTGACGATCTTCAAGCGGACCGACGTGACGAGGGGGACGACGGCCAAATTCTGGGCGTTGGCGACGGGCCGGGCCGAAGCCGCCCTTTGATCGTACCCGGGCTGGACCCCGGTCTTGCCCTGCCTTGCGACAGTGCATGAGACATATTTCAATTTCGTATCAAATCATGATACAAACACCTATTGAAGTTTCATGCGGCAGGGATCGAATCGGAGACATGCGGATGGCAGCGGGCGTGAAGGGCAGGCTTGCCGTGCGAAGCGGCGATGACGCCGACCCGATTCTGGATGCCGCCGTGCAGGTGGTCCGCGCCCATGGCATAGACGGCGCGACCATCGATCGCATCGCCGAGGCTGCCGGATTGAGCCGCGCCACCCTCTATCGCCGCTTCAGCAGCCGGGACGCGATCATAGCCGACGTGCTGCGGCGGGAGGCGGCGCCCTATGTACGGGAAGCCAGGGCGGTATCCGAAAGCGCGGAGAGTTTTTCCGCCGGCATCATCGCCGGCTTCGTCTTCACGATCGAGGCGATGCCGCGCTATCCGATCGTCGAATCCGTCTTCGTCAGGCAATTGAGCGACAATAATGCGCGCATGCTCCAGCCCGTGTTCCGGGAACTGGTGGGCCAGGGTCTGGGCAATCTGCTGGCCGTGCGCACCGGCTGCGATCCCTTCACCGGCAGCGACCGCGACGAACTGTTCGACTGGCTCGCCCGCACCTTCCTGAACATCGCGGCGCGCGCGCCCTGGAACAGAGCCGAACTGGAACGCCATGTCGCGACCTTCGTCCTGCCGGTGCTGGATGCGCGCTATTCGCAGGTCGTTGCCGAGCGCAAGGACGATATCCTCGTCCGGCTCGCCCAGGTCGAGGCCGCCGCCCAGGCGCTGGCCGGACAATGCGCCGAAATCCGCCGCCTGATCGGCGGCCATCACAGCCCTCAAGGATAGAAATCATGAATGCGATTGCCGTGCCGTCCCATGTCCCGTTCGACCGGGTGCTGGATTTCGACATGATCGCCGATGTCGCCAAGGGCGGCCTGCAGGATGCCCACCGCGCGCTGCACGACAAGGCGCCGGACGTCTTCTTCACGCCCCGCAACGGCGGCCACTGGGTCGCCACGCGCATGGCCGACATCACCGAGATCATGACCAATCCGGAGGTGTTTTCCAGCGCCGACGCGCTGCCGCCCATGCCCTGGTACATGCCCAAGATGAAGCTGCCGCCGCAGGACATGGACCCGCCGCAGCATATGCGTTACCGGCTGCTGCTGCTCAAATTCCTGGCCCCGCGCGAGGTCAAGAAGCTGGAAACGCGCATTCGCGCGCTGATGACCGAACTGATCGACGCCGCGCTGGCGAAGGGATCGGTGGACTTCGTCGCCGATGTCGCCGTGCCCTTTCCCGTCAAGATCTTCATGGGCATGATGGGCATGGACATGAGCCGCTTCCGCCAGTTCGTCGGCTGGGCGAACGCGGCGCTGGCATCGGCCAAGCCCAGGGACCGGGTGATGCCCTTCATCCGCATCAACCTCTATATGCGGTCGCTCATCAAGCAGCGGAAAAAGCATCCGGGCGACGATGTCGTCTCCATGCTGATCGCCTCGGAGGTCGAGGGCAAGAAACTGTCGGACGGCATGATCCTGCAGATCTGCAACCTGCTGTTCCTTGCCGGGCTGGATACGGTGACGAACGGGATGACCTTCATCCTGCGCCATCTGGCGGAGCATCCCGACCAGCAGCAAAGGCTGCGCGACAATTCCGACGAGATACCGGGCGCGATCGAGGAGATGCTGCGCCGCTATGCCTTCGTCACGGTCATCCGCCGGGTGACGCGCGACACGGTGCTGAACGGCGCTGCGCTGCACGCGGGCGACATCATCTATGGCAGCCTGGCGGGCGCCAGCAATGACGAGCGGGTCTTTCCCGATCCCGGCACGGTCGATCTGGATCGGCCGCGCCCGTCCCATGTCGCCTTCAACACCGGGCCGCATAATTGCGCGGGCGCCAATCTGGCGCGGCTGGAGCTGAAGGTGTTTCTGGAAGAATGGCTGAGGCGCGTTCCGCCCTTCCGGCTGAAGCCTGGCCAGCATCTGGAGACGCGCGGCGGCGCGATCCTCGCGATCGAGCAGTTGCAGGTCGTCTGGTAAAGGGGAATGGCGGTGGTGGCGACGCAGGAGATTGTGAAGCCGGTCGCTGTGCTGGCGGCCTGGACCATGGTGATGCTGGTCTGGCTCTATGTCAGCCGCACCGCCGCCCGCGACCAGATCAAGGTCGATCCGCGCGACATGGTGGGCGGGACGAGCTGGGACGTGGACCGCATGCTGTCGGGCAAGGCGAACTGGGCCGCGCATAATTACAATCATCTGCACGAGGCACCGACCGTCTTCTATGCCGTCGCGCTGCTGCTGGCCCTGATGGGGCAGGGCAACGGGATCGCTGCGGCGCTGGCCTGGGCCTATGTCGCGCTGCGCATCGTCCATTCGGTCTGGCAGGCGACCGTCAATCGCATCCTTGTGCGGCTGGCGCTGTTCGGCCTGTCGTCGCTGGTGCTGATGGCGCTGACGCTGCTGGCGGTGAAGGCGGCGTTCGGTTTCTGAAAACGGTCAGCCGGCGGGCGTGATGCCCGCCAGGATCAGATAGACGATACCCGGCAGCGCGTCGTGGAAAGACTCCAGCGTCGCGCCGGTCGCATGTTTGGCACCGTAAGCGGCGAAGAACAGGGTCGTCGCGACGTCGGATGCGGATTGCCCGGCGCGGGCGAGGCTGACCTCGCCCGCCGCATCGGCCTGCTGCAGCAGCAGCGCGAGCCGTTGCCCGAAGATGCGGATCGGATCGTCGGTGGGGATGGTCGCCTCGCCAGCGGCAAAGGATTTCAGTTCCTCGATATGCTCCGAATTCCCGAACCAGGAAAGGGCGGTGCCGTAGACCGCGTCGAGAAAGGCCGTGACCCGCCGCTCGAGTGGTCCCGTTGTTGTTTCGGCTGACGCGCAGCGCTGTTCCTGCGCCAGCTGGAAACGCCGGATCATTTCCCGGAACATTTCCTCCTTGCCGGAAAAGTGCAGGTAGAGCGTCGCCTTCGCCACGCCCGCCTCGCGCGCGATGTCGTCCACCGACGTCCGCCTGTAGCCATAGCGCACGAACAGCGACCGGGTGGCGGCGATGATCTGGTCGGTCTTGGGTGCCGAAGCGAGGACAGGTGTGGACAGGTTCATGCGACCATTCCCTAGCACAAAAAAACGACTAGACCAAAAAGACAGAATCAGTATATATGGTTCATATCACAAAAGTCGGACAGGAGATTGCAATGGCACGTTTCACGGGAAAATCGGTCGTCATCACGGGCGGATCGAGCGGCATCGGCCTGGCGACGGCGCAGCGAATCGTGGCCGAGGGCGGGCAGGCGCTCATCACGGGCACCAATGCGGAGAAACTGGCGGCGGCGCGTGCCGAGGGCATTCATGCGCTGGAGAATAACGCGGCCGATTTTGCTGCCGCTGACGCCCTGGCCGCCAAGGCGAAGGAATTGTTCGGCCAGATCGACGGCGTTTTCCTGAACGCCGGTATCGGCAAGGGCGCACATTTGGGCCATATCACCCCGGAATTCTACCATCTGCAGATGGACCTGAATGTCGGTGGCGTCATCTTCGGTGCGCAGGCGCTGCTGCCCTTGCTACGGCAGGGTGGATCGATCCTGGTGACCGCCTCGGCCGCGAAGGATCGGGGCATTGTCGAAGGCGCGATCTATTCTGCCACTAAGGGCGCGGTCCGTTCGATGGTACGCGGGCTGGCGCGCGAACTTGCGCCCCAGGGTATCCGCGTCAACTGTGTGAGCCCCGGCCCGATCGAGACGCCGTTTTTCGAGCGAATTGGCTTGCCCAAGGAAGTGCTGGACATGATCGTGCAGCACGCCACCCAGACCAATCCGCTGGGTCGCATGGGCCGCGTCGAAGAAGCTGCGGCGGTCGCTGCCTTCCTGCTGTCGGACGAGGCAAGCTTCGTGACTGGCGCCGACTATGCCGTCGATGGCGGCGAAGCACAGCTCTGACCGGAAAGGCAAGACATGACCGATCGCGTTGAAGCGCTGGGTTTCGGCAAGCGCAGCACGGCGGAAGAGGTGACCGAAGGCGTGGACCTGTCTGGCCGGACGGTGCTGCTGACCGGCTGCAATTCGGGCATCGGGCTTGAAACGATGCGGGTGCTAGCGCTGCGTGGCGCCCGCATCATCGCGGTCGCGCGGGACGAGCAGAAGGCACGGGCGGCGCTGGCGAGCGCAGGCGTGGCGGACGGCATGGCGGTGGGCGCGGAGTTCACCGACCTGAGCTCCGTCGCGCGCGCCGCCGATGCGATCCTTGCCAGCGGCGTCCCCATCGACATCGTCATCACCAATGCGGCGATCATGGCCCTGCCGAAGCTGGAGACGGTGAACGGCCTCGAAAAGCAGTTCATGGTCAATCATGTCGCGCATCACCTGTTGGTGACGCGCCTGCTGCCCGCGCTCCGGCGTTCCGGCCGGATCGTGGTGGTGGCCAGCAATTCCCACAATTTCGCGCCGCCGGACAAGGGCATCGATTTCGACAATCTGGACGGCGCCAGGGGCTATAGCGGTTTCCGCTTCTATGGCCAGTCGAAGCTGGCCAATGTCCTGTTCTCCAGGGAACTGGCCCGGCGGCTGGCGATGGAGAAGATCACGGTCAACGCGCTGCATCCCGGGCTGATCGGCGCGACCGGGCTGCACCGCTACATGAAGGGGCCGCTCAACTGGATCGTCAATCTCGTCGCGCTGTTCGGCAAGACCGTACCGCAGGGCGCCGCAACCACCTGCCTGCTGGCGGCCCATCCCGCGCTGGAGGGGACGAGCGGCGGCTATTATTCCGACTGCCGCCCGGCCAAGTCATCCGCATTTGCCGGGCAGGCCGATCTGGCGCGCAAGCTGTGGGACCGGACCGACAAGATCATCGCCGGGTTGGGCATCGCCTGATTCATTGACCTGCCTGCCGGGATCGAATGCTGACCGGCCAGCCCCCTGAAGGAGAGAGTCCGGATGACCGTCAATCGCCGCTTTACCCTGATCCAGCGCCCCTCCGGCCTGCCGGACGCGTCGAATTTCCGTCTGGTCGAGGAAGCCGTTCCGGCCATCGGCGATGGCGAGTTCCTGATCCGCAACCATTATGTCTCGCTGGATCCCGCGATCCGCAACTGGCTGAACGAGACGGTCACCTACATGCCGCCGATCGCGATCGGCGATGCGCTGCGCGCCTCGACAGTCGGGGTGGTGGAGGCCAGCAATCATCCCGGCTTCGCGGTGGGCGACTGGGTGTCCGGCCTCAACAAGACCGAGGAATATTCCATCGGCGGGCGCGATCCCTTCACGCAGAAGGTCGATGTGGGCCTGGCGCCTTCGCCCTCCGCTTTCCTGTCGGTCGCGGGCGGAACCGGGCTGACGGCATGGTTCGGGATCGAGGCGGAACTGAAGCCGGAAAAGGGCCAGACGCTGCTGGTGAGCGGCGCGGCGGGCGCGGTCGGGTCGATCGCGGGGCAGTTAGCCAAGCGGCGCGGCGCGCGTGTGGTGGGGATCGCCGGGGGCGCGGAGAAATGCGCGCGGCTGACCGAGCGCTACGGCTATGACGCCGCGGTCGACTATCGCGGCAAGGATGTCGAACGGTTGAGCGCCGACATCGCCGCCGCCTGCCCGGACGGCATCGACCTGGTGTTCGAGAATGTCGGCGGCGTCGGGCTGGACGCGACCCTGCTTCATATCAACCGCAAGGCGCTGATCATCCTGTGCGGCCTGATCTCCGAATATAATTCGCCGCGTTACGGCACCCGCCAACTGATCGAGGTGCAGATGCAGGGCGCGACGATCAAGGGCTATCATGTGGCCGATTACGGCATGCAGATGGGCGAAGGGCGCCGGGCGATCCTGGACCTGCTGGCGCGGGGCGAGCTTGTCCATGACGAGCATGTGCTGGAGGGCATCGACAATGCCCTGCCCGCTTTCCTCAGCCTGTTCGACGGCAGCAACCAGGGCAAGGTGATGCTGAAGCTGGTTTGAGAAGACTGGCAATTAGAGAAGATTGCCGATCGTGCAGGAGCCCCCCATGCCCAGCCCAAGATCCCGTCCATCGCGCCGTGCCATGATCGTCATGATCGTCGCGATGGCGCTCCTGGCGGCAGCCGCCTTATTCCTGCCGATAACCGGGGCGCAGAGGTCCGCGCCCGATGCGATTGCAGGCGTCTGGTCCGCCGATGACGGGTCGTCGAACCTCGATTTCATGCGCGCCGCGGGCGGCTATCAGGCCCGCATCGTTTACGGCCGCAAGCTGATGGAGCCGGATGGCGTTTCGTTCAAGCGGGATGCCCTCAATCCCGATCCGGCCTTGCGTTCGCGCTCGATGAAGAATGTCGTGATCGTCACCGGGCTTCGCTATGACAACGGAATTTGGACCGGCGGCTCAATCTATGACGCGACTTCAGGGCGGACCTTCCGCTGCATGCTGTGGATGAAGAACGGCGCGCTCTATTTGCGGGGCTATTTCGGCTTGCCGCTGCTGGGCGAGACCCGCAGCTTCCACAGGCTTGCCGCCTGAGCGGACGAGAGCCCGACAAGAGAAATCCGGGGGCCATTGCCGCGGCATAAGGCGGAGGACTATCCGTTCCGCCTTTCAGGCCGTCGATGTCGATTGGTCCAGGAGCATGATCCGATCAACCTGAATCGGATCATGCTCTCTTTGCCTTTGACTATTGCCATTAAAGTATCGCGCGCAAAGTTGGGAATCGATTTGCGCTCAAAGCGATACGAAAACAAAGAACTGGCGCGCGACTTACGCCCTAGAACCGCTCGCCCACCATCTCCTCGCTCCTGGCCCACAAGGCCTTGGCCCGTTCCGGGTCCAGGGCATAGCTGCGCACGCCCGACCGGCCTGGTCCGTCCTTGACCTCCGCCACATGGCAGTCTTCGCAATAGCGTCCGCCGATTTCATCGGCATCGGCGACCACCGCGGCCCAGGTCGTCGTCGCCGCCCCTTCGGGAATGGACTTCAGGGTGGACAGGGATTCGCCGGGGGCAGCGATGGATTTCGCCAGCTCCATGAACCGGGCCATGACGTCGCCGTCCATATGGCGGCCAAGTTCCGTCCGGATGCCGCCGGGATGGACGGCTGCCGCGCGGATGCCCCTGTCCCTGTGGCGGCGGTCGAATTCGACCGCGAACAGGACGTTCGCCGTCTTGGAGCGGCCATAGGCGGGAAAGCGGTCATATTCCGTCCGCTCGAATCCGGGGTCTTCCAGATTGACGTCGGAAAACCGGTGACCGGCCGAGGCCAGCACCACCAGCCGGCCGCCCGGACGGATCAGGCCCGCAATGCGGTTGACGAACAGGAAATGCCCGAGATGGTTGGTGCCGAATTGCGTCTCGAAGCCGTCCACGGTCTTGCCCAGCGGCGGCGCCATCACGCCTGCGTTCGCGATGACGATATCGAATGCCCGCCCCTGCCCGACGAGGGCGTCGGCGGCCTTGCGCACGCTGGCCAGGGAGGCGAGGTCGAGTTCGATCAGTTCCAAGCTTCCCCCACCCGCGCTTGCGGCCTCGCGCACCGCTTGCGTCGCCTGCCCCGCCTTTTCCAGATCCCGCGCGGTTCCCACCACCGACGCCCCATGGGCCGCCAGCGCTCTTGCCGTCTCCACCCCAAGACCGGCGGACACGCCGGTTATCAGCACGCTCCTGCCTGCAAGATCTACCCCCGCAAGCACCTCGTCCGTGGTCGATTTCTCTCCGAATGTCCGCGCCATCTCGTCTCTCCTTTTTCAATGCCGGCAGCGTCAGCCCTGCTGTTCGCGTCCGCGCGCGATCACCGCGGCGCGCCGCGCCTCTACGTCCTCGGGGCGCAACCGGGCGCTGTCCGCCTCGGCGCGCGCGCGTTCCAGCACCATGGCTTCACCGAAGGGCAGGGCGTAGCCATCGTCGATCAGGCGCTTGTAGCGTTGCACCATCTCCGGCTCGCTGGATGCGATCTCGGCGGCCAGTGCGCGCGCCGTTGGCATCAGGTCCTGCGGCGCCACCACATCGCTCAGCAGGCCCCAGTCCAGTGCGGTCTGCGCGTCGATGAAGTTGCCCGTCAGGGAGAGCCGCTTGGCCCGGTAAATTCCGATCAGCCGCGGCAGCTTTTGCGACAGGCCCGAACCCGGCGTTACCCCGACGCGGGCATGGGTATCGGCGAAGCGGGCATTGGTCGATCCGATCAATATGTCGCAGGCGAGCGCCACCTCGAAACCGCCGGTGACCGCCACGCCGTTGATCGCGCCGACGATGGGCTTGGGGCATCGCGCCAGCGGCGCCGCCAGGCTGTCGCGCCGCCGCCCGCCAGGCCCCGTCAGCAAGCCGAACTGTCCGATTTCCTTGAGGTCGAGGCCCGCCGAGAAAGCGCGCTCGCCCGCGCCGGTCAGGATCACCACCTTCACCGCGTCATCGGCGGCGATGGCGTCGAACGCCTCCGCGATCTCCTTTTGCAACGCAAGCGAGAGGGCGTTCATGGCCTCCGGACGGTTGAGGGTCAGAATCGCGATTCCGTCGGATGTTTCATTCAAGACCAGGCTCATAGGACCAGGATTCCCTTGTTCATGCCGTTCCTTCGGCCATAGCTATCTCGACATCGGGTCGGCGGAGGCGCGGAAGTCTGTTCGCCCGCCGCGATGCAGTTCAGCCATAACGGAGCGCGAAGTGAAGGACGTGGGCCGCCATCAGGGCAAGCGTGACGGACGACAGAAAGAATAATGTGAATCGGACGTAGATGGTATTCACGAACGACTGCCAGATCGAATGAAGGATCCGCAGGCCGACATAGATCCAGGCCAGCCGCACATCCCATGCCCAGGGGCCGATGAGAATCAGCGCGATGGCAATAGCGTAGAAGATCGTCGGCTGTTCGAACAGGTGATTATAGTTCTGGCCCGGCCACATATATTCCGGCCTGATGCGTGCCTGGTAGAAATCGCCCTGCATTCCGGCGGGCAACTGGTCGGGCGTCACGCCCGCCTGAGCCATGCCGCGCGAGCGGGCGATCGTCATCCAGATCATCATGACCAGGGTCCACAACACCAGCACCGCGAGCGGCGCCAGAAGGTGGATCTGTTCAGGCTTGAGGTCCGTTCCCATATCTCTCCTCTTTCCCGCCATCGGCAGCATGGGGGCGGATGAGTTCGTCTCCGCCCCTTCCTACCAGACCATATTCCCGGGCGGACTCATTCCGGCATTTGCCTTTGTGCAGGATCATCAATACCCGATGTCCTGTTTTGGTCTAGATGGTATTTTCGTACCGGCCTCTCTCAGGCCCACGCGGGGCTCATTTGATCCTTTACTTAGTACAGGATGTCATCGACATTTGCGGCGAACAAGGAGTCGGACGAACGATCCCGCGGGAGAGAAGAGATGCAGTTGAACGACATGATCCTCATCAGCGTGGACGACCATAATGTCGAGCCGCCCGAGGCGTTCATCCGGCACTATGCCGATGCCCACAAGGCGGAGGCGCCGCGCATCGTCAAGAAGGACGGGAAGGATGTCTGGACCTTCCAGGGCAAGATCTTCCCGACCATAGGCACCAACGCCGTCGTCGGCCGTCCGCGCAGCGAATATGGGATGGAACCGGACGAGTTCGACCAGATGCGTCCCGGCACCTATGATCCCAGGGCGCGGATCGACGACATGAACGTCAACGGTCAATTGGCGGCGATCAACTTCCCCACCATGCCGCGTTTCGCGGGCAACACCTTCTTCCAGTTCCCGGACGATCACGGCCTGCGCGCGGTGCGGGCCTATAATGACTGGCATGTCGATGAGTGGTGCGCCGCCGGGCCGGGCCGCTTCATCCCGATGATCATCCTGCCCATCTGGGACATGAACGCCACGGTCGAGGAACTGAAGCGCTGGGCGAAGCGCGGCGTCCATGCGATCTCCTTCCCCGACAATCCCGCGCGCTGCGGTTTCCCCAGCATCCACGATCCCTATTGGGACCCGATGTGGAACGTGCTGGACGACTACAGGATGGTCATCAACTGCCATATCGGCACCGGCACCTCAGCGGCGCACGCGTCCGACGATTCACCGATCGACGCGTGGATCACGACCATGCCGATGTCGATCGCCAATTCGGCGGCCGACTGGCTGCACGCACCGATGTGGAAGAGATATCCGAACCTGAAGATGGCGCTGTCCGAAGGCGGCATCGGCTGGATACCCTATTTCCTGGAGCGCGCCGACTTCACGCATGAGCATCATCATGAATGGACCTTCACCGATTTCGGCGGGCGTCAGCCTTCGGATCTGTTCAAGGAACGGATCATCACCTGCTTCATCGACGACAATGCGGGGCTGGAGATGCTGCATCACATGAACCCGAAGATGGTGATGTGGGAATGCGACTATCCGCACTCCGATACGCTCTGGCCGAACTGCCCCGAATATCTGTGGAAGTCGATCAGCAAGCTGCCGAAGGAGACGATCGACGACATCACCCATCTGAACGTGATGCGCGAATATAGTTTCGATCCCTTCTCGATCCTGGGCCGGGACAATTGCACGGTCGGTCATCTGCGCGAACTGGGCAAGGATGTCGACGTGTCGCCGCGCCATCATCTGGGTGGGCGCCGCACCGACAGCATGGACCAGACCGGCGGCGCGCGGAAACCGGTGACGTCGGGCGAGATCGTCAAGATGCTCGCCGGTTGAATCGGACGCCAATCCGACATGGCGACCTTCATTCTGATCCACGGCGCCTGGCATGGCGGATGGTGCTGGGAAAAGCTGGTGCCGTTGCTGGAGGCGAGGGGCCATCGCGCGCTTGCCCCCGATCTGGCGGGGATGGGCAACGACCGCCGCGTGCTGGGCGAGGGGGTGCTTGCGCTCTGGGCCGATGAGATTGCCGATCTGGTCCGGCAGCAGGAGGAGCCGGTGATACTGGTCGGCCACAGCCGCGGCGGGATCGTCATCAGCGAAGTGGCCGAGCGGGTGCCGGACCATGTCGCGCGGCTGGTTTACCTCACTGCCTATCTGGTGCCCCCGGGGGAGGCGGCGCTGGCGGTCAGCCTGTCGCAGCCCGGCATGCCCGACCTGCGGCCGATGCTGACGCAGACGGCGGATGGCAGGGGCAGCTATTTCGCCTCTGGCGGGACCGCGCCGCTCTTCTACCATCAGGTCGATCCCGCGCTGGTACCCGGCATAGAGGCGCGGCTGTGCCCGGAGCCGCACGAGCCGGTGGTCACGCCGCTGATGCTGACGGCGGAGCGGTTCGGCCGGGTACCGCGCAGCTATGTCGAGGCGGGTGAGGACAAGGCGCTGATCCCTGCCCTCCAGCGCGCGATGCGGGAACGGATGCCATGCGAGAGCGTGTTGACGCTGCCCTCGGACCATTCGCCCTTCTATTCGATGCCGGAACGGCTGGCCGACGCGCTGATCGGCCTGGCGGGTTGAAGGGGAGGGGCAAAACCCCTCCCTTCCCGTCTCAGTCCGCGTAGCGCGCGACCTCATGCGCGAACATCGCGTCGATATCCTCCTGCGCGGGACGCGGCAGTTCCACCGCCTTGTCGCGCGTCGGCAACAGCACGACCGCGCTGCCCGGCGTCACCACCGTGCCCCACTGATTTTCGATCCGCAGGTCGAGATGCACCTCGTTGCGGCCGTCCACCTGCTGCTTTTTGCGCACGCTGCCTTTGATCCAGTAGGTGTCGCCGGTATAGACGAACTTGCGGTGCTGGCAGGACAGTTTCCACAGCCAGCCATCGTCGCCCATCCAGTTGGTGACGGTGTTGGTCAGGAACGTCTCGCGCAGGCCGCCATAATCATAGGGCACGGGAATGCCGAGCTCGTTCGCCCAGGCGGTTTCCCAGTGCAGGCGCTGCACCGTGTCGGGCACGTTCAGCGCATTGGGCGTATACATGCCTGGCACCTTTTTGCGGATCTTCCAGGATTCGCGGAAGGCGCCCGGCGGCGTGAGTTGCATGCCCCAGCCGATGTGCCAGACGATCAGGTCGCTGGTGCGCAGCGGCCCACGCACGATGGTGGGAATGTCGGCGCCCTCGCGCACATCTTCCCAATAAAGGGTGTCGGCGCCGCGCAGCGTCTCGGCCTCATAGGCGGCGTCGATCTCCGCGAGCTGTTCGGGCGTATAGGGCTGGGGCAGCTCATATTCCTTCTTGCGCTCCTTGGATGCATGGCGTTCCGCCCGCATCCAGGTGCCGCGCTGGATCGCATGCAGGTCGCCATGCTGGTTGCGGAAGATCATGCCCTTGATCTCCGACACGGTGCGGCCGGAAAAGCTGCTCTTGTCGTTGACCTGCACGCCGATCAGCGCACTGCGCTGGGTGAGCTGGTCACCCAGTTGCAGCGGGCGCCACCATTCGAATTCCATCATCGACTGGTAGGAACCGAGCCCGGCCAGCGGGTCGCCCTTCAGCTTCGCCTTGTCCTCGGCCGACAGCGCCGGGGCATCGGACACGCCCATGGTGTAGAGCATGTTGGGCGGCGCGATCAGCCCGCCCCAGCGCGTCGTCTTGCCATAATCGGGATCGCACCACAGCGGGTTGTTGTCGCCATAGCCATTGGCGAAGCGGCGCGTATTGTCCCAGGTGACTTCGCGATTGTGCGGCGGCGTCGGCTTGTTGTGTTGTATACCGATGCGCTCGCGCAGGCGCGCGATCCCGGCATCGGTCAATATGCCATAGCCGCCCTCGGCTGGTTTTTCGGCTGTGTCTGCGGACATGTCTCTTCTCCTGAAACGGGTGAAAGGGTCTTGCTTATTGGCCGGTGAAGCGCGGCGCCCGGCGTTCGATGAAATGGGCGATGCCCTCGCGGAAGTCGGCGGTCTTCAGGCTGCGGCCCGCCTCCAGATAGGCGAGGATCGCGGCTTCCATGAACGTCTGCCGCTGCGCCTTCCAGATCTGCCGCTTGATGACCCGGGTCGAGTTGGGCGAGACATTGACGGCGATGTCGCGCGCATATTCAAGTGCGCGGGGCATGAGTTCGTCCCGCGGGACCACATGGTTCACCAACCCCATCGTTCGCGCCTCCTCGGCAAAGACGCGGCGGCCCGACAACAGCATGTCGGCGGTCGCGCCGGTGCCGATCAGTTCCACGAGCAGCCAGGCGATGCCGGTTTCCGCCGTCAGCCCGCGCCGGGCGAACACGGCGGAGAACATGGCGTCGCTGCTGGCAAAGCGCACGTCGCTGCTGACCGCCATCGACAGGCCGATCCCGGCGCAGCGCCCGTTGACGGCGGCGATCACCGGCTTGCTCATCGCCTTGGGCAGGACGAAGCGGCTGCGCAATTCGGGCGGCGCGTCGCGGAACACGTCATATTTGGCGAAAGGCCGTTCGGGATGGGGGAAACCCTCGCTCGTCCCCTTCTCGCTGCTTTGCTTGAGGCTGACCATGTCGGACCCGACGCAGAAGCCCTCGCCCGTGCCGGTGATGACGACGGCGCGCACGTCCTGGTCCTGCTCCAGCCGGATCATCGCATCGTCGAACATCTGGTTCATTTCCGGGGTGAAGGCATTGTTGCGTTCCGGCCGGTTGAACGTGACGATGCCCACGCCGTCCTCGACCGAACAGAGCAGATGCGGTTCGCCTGTCATGTCCTTCTCCTCTTCGGCGCTTGCGGGGGCAAGAAGCCCCCATGCGGCCTGACCGCATATGCACAAGCAGCTTGACCGAAAAGTGTCAATATCATTTATACGATTACGCGACTGGCTGGCGTTCGCGCCGATGCTGCTCTATCAGCGGTGTGGCGTGGATTGCGCGATATTCTGGGTGGATTGGCGAGGGACGTGATCGAAAAGCAAATTCCACAGCCCGTCCGCATTCCCAAGGCGGCTGAAATCGTCGCCAGCCATATCCGCAAGCAGATCGTGCGCGGCGAACTCAAGCCCGGCGACAAGCTGCCCGCGGAGCCTGTCCTGCTGGGGCGGTTCGATGTGTCGCGGCCGACGCTGCGGGAAGCGCTGCGCATCCTGGAGTGGGAAGGCCTCATCACCGTCACGCGCGGAGCCAAGGGCGGCGCCAGCGTGAATGCGGGCCTGTCCGACCTTGTCGCTCGGGCGACCGGGATTGGGCTGCAATCGCGCCGCGCATCGATCGCCGACCTGTTCGAGGCGCGGACGATGATCGAGCCGCATGCCGCCCGGCTGGCGGCGGAACGGCGGCCGCACGAGGCCGCTCAGGTGCTGCGCGCGCTGGTGGTGACGGAACGGGCGAGCGTCCATGATGCCGCCGCCATGGCGCGGGCGGTGGCGGGTTTCCATCAGGCGGTGCTGGACGAATCCGGCAATATCACGCTGTCGGTGGTGGGCGCGGCCCTACGCTCGATCGTCGAACGGCATCTGGAACTCACCTATCGCCAGCGCAACCCTTCGGCGGCGTCGGCCAAGAGCATCCAGCGCGGTTTCGCCTCGCACGCCAAGCTTGTGGACCTGATCGCCGCAGGGCGGGGCGAGGATGCCGAGAAACATTGGCAGGAGCATATGGTCGTCACCAGCAAGGTGCTGCTGGACCGGGCCGGGATGATGGCGGTCGTCGATATCATGGACTGACGGGAGCGCCGCCCACGTCCGCCACTTCCCGTCAGTTGCGTCCGGCCAGCAATCCGCGCGCGATCACCTGCGCCTGGATTTCCGCCGCGCCCTCGAACACGTTGAGGATGCGGGCGTCGCACAGCACGCGGCTGATCTCGCTTTCCAGCGCATAGCCGTTGCCGCCGTGGATCTGCAGCGCATTGTCGGCATTGGTCCAGGCGACGCGCGCGGCGAGCAGCTTCGCCATGCCCGCCTCCACGTCGCAGCGGCGGCCCTTGTCCTTCTCGCGCGCGGCGAAATAGGCGAGCTCGCGCGCGGCGATGGTTTCGACCACCATCATGGCGAGCTTGTCGGAGACGCGCGGGAAATCGGCGATGGGCTTGCCGAATTGCAGGCGTTCGGTGCCATAGGCGAGACCCAGTTCGAAGGCGCGCCAGGCGACGCCGACAGCGCGCGCGGCGGTCTGGATGCGTGCGCCCTCGAAGGTCTTCATAAGCTGGCGGAAGCCTTCGCCGTCCTGTCCGCCCAGTAGCGCGTCGGCGGGCGCGGCGAAATTGTCGAACATCAGCTCATATTCGCGCATGCCGCGATAGCCCAGCACCTCGATCTCGCCGCCCGACATGCCTTCCGCCGGGAAGGGATCGGCGTCCGTGCCGCGCGGCTTGGGCGCGAGGAACATGGAAAGGCCGGCATTGCCCGGACCACCGGTGCGCGCCAGCAGCGTCATCAGGTCGGATCGCGAGGCATGGGTGATCCATGTCTTCGCGCCCGAAATCCGCCAGTCGCCATCGCCATCGCGCACGGCTCGGGTGGCGAGATTGGCAAGGTCGGAGCCGTTGGATGGCTCGGTGAAGACGGCGGTGGGCAACACCTCGCCCGATGCGATGCGGGGCAGCCATTGCGTCTTCTGCTCCGGCGTTCCGGCAAGGCCGATCAACTCGCCCGCAATTTCCGATCGGGTGCCGAGCGATCCCGCGCCGATCCAGCCGCGCGACAATTCCTCCGTCACGACGCACATTTCGAGCTTGCCGAGACCAAGGCCGCCAAACTCCGGCGCGATGCACACGCCGAAGGTGCCAAGGTCGGCGAGTTCAGCGATCAGTGCGTCCGGGATCAGCGCATTGTCGAGGTGCCAGCGATGGGCGAAGGGCGTGATCTTCTCGGCGGTGAAGCGGCGGAACTGATCGCGGATCGCGTCGATCGTGCCATCGCCCGTCGCTTCGGAAATATGCGCGCCCTCGCGGATGTGGCGCAGCAGCGCGGCGCGGGGAGCCGGGTCGTCGGCCTTGGCGATGAAAGCGGCGATGGCGGGATCGGCGGCGAGATCGGCGGCGGCGGACGCAAGGCCGAGTTGCGCGGGGCGCACGAACTCATTGGGGCTGATCGGCAGGCCGCCCACTATCTGCGCGGCATATTCGCCGAAGGCGAGGTCGACGATGGTGGCTTCGGCCGTTCCATAATCGCCCTGCGCGGCGAGGTTGTCGGCCCAGGCGCCCAGCGCCTCCAGCGCGGCGATGGTGGTGGCGATCCAGGCAAGGCCATGGGCGGCGCGCTGGTCCGCGTCCAGCTTGCGCGGGTCGACCTTGCCGTCGGTGGCGACGCGGGCGGCAAGGCTCGCCTTCGCCGCTTCGCCGAACCGCGCCAGCGCGGTGAGCGCGCCTTTGATCTCGTCCTTCTGCCCCGTCATGCCCCTGCCACGATCCCCTTGTCGAAAAGCCGTCCGATCTCGCCCGATCCCAGACCGAGCGCGTCCGCCAATATTTCCTCGCTATGTTCGCCGAGCCGCGATGCGCGCACCGGCGCCAGCCGTTCTTCACCGGGCAGCGTCGCGATCGCGCCCGGCACCGGATAGCGTGCGCCGCTGACCTGCTCAATCTCCGAAAAGAGCGGGTTGGCCGTCACCATCGCCGGGTCGCGCACCGCTTCGTGCATCGCCAGATAAGGCCCCCAGCAGCAGCCATTGGCGTCGAATTCGCGCGCCAGATCGTCCGCGTCACGCAGCGCCACCGCAGCTTCGACCAGCGGGAACAGCGCGTCGCGATGCTGGAAGCGCACACCCTCGTCCGTGGCGAAGCTGACGCCGCGCGATGCTTCGATTCCGGCCACCGCTTCGCTGATGCCCAGAACCTTGACCAGCCCCGTCCACTGGCGCGGGGTGATCGCCATCACCATCAGCCGCTTGCCGTCCGCGGTGCGGAAGTCGCGGCCGAAGGCGCCGAACACGTCGTTGCCATAGCGCGCCCGGTCGCCGCCATGCAGCGTCTCGGCCAGCTGGCCCAGATTGGCGATGGTGGCGATGCCGACATCGGCGAGCGGAATGCGCACCTCCTGCCCCTTGCCCGTCGCCCGGCGATGCTGAAGCGCGGCCAGCGTCGCGAAGGCGGCATAGCCGCCGGTCAGCAGATCCCAGGCGGGCAGCACATGGTTGACCGGCTGATCGCCGAGGGTCGCCGGACCCGTGATCTGTGGGATGCCAAGCGCCGAGTTGACGGTATAGTCGAGAGCGGGGCCGCCATCCGCCTGCCCCATGACGCGGGTCAGGATCAGGTCGGGCCGCCGCGCCGACAGCTTCTCCCACGACAGGAAGCCGCTCACCGGGAAATTGGTGAGGAAAATGCCCGCGTCGTCACCCGGCGCCGTCGCCAGCGCGGCCAGCAGTTCGCGCCCTTCCGCGCTGCCCAGGTCGAGCGCGACGGACTTCTTGCCCTTGTTCAGCCCCTCCCAGTAGAAGCTGGCGTCATTGTCCGCCTTGGGCCAGCGGCGATAGTCCGGGCCGCCGCCGATCTGGTCGACGCGGATGACCTCCGCACCCATCTGCGCGAGGTAAAGACCGGCGCTCGGACAGGCGACGAAGGAGGATGCCTCCACGACACGCAGGGGCGAGAGCAGCGAATACATGGAATTCCTCTATCTCAGCCCTGCGCCGCGAAATCGCGCAGCATCTGCTTGGCGATGACGAGCTGCTGGATCTGCGTCGTGCCTTCATAGATGCGATAGACGCGGGCGTCGCGGAACAGCCGTTCGGCCTCATATTCCGCCAGATAGCCGGCACCGCCATGGATCTGTACCACCCGGTCGACCACCCGGCCGCAGGCTTCGGTCGCGAACATCTTGAAGGCAGCGGCCTCCAGGCTGGAACGGCCGCGCTCGCTGCGGGCGCAGGCGTCCCACATCATGCATTCCGCGGCATAAAGCTCGGTCTTCGAATCCGCCAGCATCGCCTGGATGAGCTGGAAATTGGCGATCGGTTCACCGAACGCCTTGCGCTCCGTGGCGTAGCGCAGCCCGGTTTCGAGCGCACGCTCGGCAAGGCCCAGCGCGCCCGCGCCCACGGAGAGGCGACCCGGATCGAGCGCCTTCATCGCGGCGGCGAAGCCCTTGCCCTCGACCTCGCCCAGCAGGTTGCGCGCGGGGATGCGGACATCCTCCATGATGACGTCGGCGATCAGCGCGCCGCGCTGGCCCATTTTCGCGTCGGGCGTGCCGATGCTGATGCCGGGGGTCTTCATGTCGACCAGAAAGGCGCTGATATGGGCATTGCCCGGCAGATTCTCCGCCGATGTGCGCGCCATGATGAGGGCGATGCCCGCGATCGGCGCATTGGTGATGTAGCGCTTCGTGCCATTGAGCACATAATCGTCGCCGTCCCGCACCGCGCGGGTCTTGAGGCCCGCCGAGTCCGATCCGCTGTCGGGTTCGGTGAGGCCGAAACTGGCGATCTCGCCGCCGCAGAGGCGCGTCAGCCACTCCTGCTTCTGCGCGTCCGTTCCGGCGGTCTTGAGCGCGGTCGTCACCATGCCGGTGCCGATCGCCATGGTCGCGCGGAAGGCGGGGGCGGCACGACCCAGTTCGCGAATGACGCGGATATATTGGGTGAGGCTGAGGTCGGCGCCCCCATAGGCTTCGGGCGTCGTCACGCTGAACAGGCCAAGATCGCGCATTTCCGCGATGATCTCGGCCGGCACGCGATTATCCTCGATGACGCGCGGCTCGGCCGGGATCAGCCGGTCGCGCACGAAGCGGCGGAGCTGGTCGAGGAAAGACTCGAACAGCTCCGCGTCCATGCCGCTGCCGGTCACCGGCCGGGTCGGCGCGGTGACTTCAAGCATCGGCCAGGCCGACGATGGCGATTGCGGACACATTCTGGCTCGGCATGCCGCCCAGATTGTGGCTGAGGGCAAGGCTGGGCGGGGTCTGGCGCTGCCGGGCGCCCGCGCGGCCCAGGAGCTGGAGGTAATTTTCGTAGATCATCCTCAGGCCCGACGCGCCGATCGGATGGCCGAAGCATTTGAGGCCGCCGTCGATCTGACAGGGCACCTGCCCGTCCGCATCGAAGAAGCCGTTCAGCACGTCCTTCCATGCCTCGCCTTCCTTGGAGAGGTAGAGATCCTCCATCGTCACCAGTTCGGTGATGGAGAAGCAGTCATGCACCTCGGTCAGGCTGATCTGGTTGCGGGGATCGGTGACGCCCGCCTCCTTATAGGCCTTTTGCGCGGCGACGCGGGTGGTGTGGAAATAGCTGCCGTTCCAGCCGCCGCCCTGCTGCATTTCCCAGCCGTTCGAAGAGGCGATCTGGAGCGCCTTGACCGTCACCAGATCCTTCTTGCCCAGGCTCCGGGCGATTTCCGGCGTGGTGACGATGGCGCAGGCCGCGCCGTCCGACACGCCGCAGCAATCGAACAGGCCGAGCGGTTCCGCGATCATCGGCGCGTTCAGCACCGTGTCGAGGTCGATCGCCTTTTGCAGATGCGCCTTGGGATTCTTCGCGCCATTGGCATGGCTCTTGACCGAGACATGGGCCATGGCGCGCTTGAGGTCATCCTTGCTGACGCCGTGGGTCGCGCGATAGGCCGAGGCGAGCTGGGCGAAATTGCCCGGCGCGGAGCCGGTGACGCCGATCATGTCGGATGTCGTGCCGCGCGAACGCACGGGCAGGCCGCCATAGCCGGTGTCCTTCAGCTTCTCGACACCCAGCGCCAGCGCGATGTCCGCCGCGCCCGAGGCCACGGCATAGACCGCGCCGCGGAAGCTTTCGGTGCCGCTGGCGCAATAATTCTCGACCTTCGTCACGCCGCAATTGTTGAGGCGCAGCGCGACGGCGAGCGGAATGCCCGACGGGCCGATATTGACCGCGTCGAACGCGACGCCCAGCCAGGCGGCGTCGATCTGCGAGGTGTCGATGCCCGCATCGGCCACCGCTTCCTCATAGGCCTCGACCATCAACTGGTCGGCGTCCTTGTCCCAGCGCTCGCCGAACTTCGCGCATCCCATGCCGAGGATGGCGACCTTGTCCCTGATGCCGCTTGCCATGTCTTGTCTCCTAAATAGCGCGTCCGAACGGGTCAGCCGACCGGCACGGCCTTCCAGAAATATTTGGTGAAATCGCGCCGCTCATCGACGGCCTTGATGCGGAACATCATCATCATCTCCGCGCCGACCTCCACCTCTTCGGGCGAGCAGTCCGCGAATTCCGCGATCATGCGTCCGCCGCCGTCAAAGTCGATCATACCATAATAGCTGGGCGGCGCGGGCGAATAGGTCAAGGCGTCGGCGGTATAGGTGACGACCCGCGCCTTCCTGTCCGCCAGCGGATAATCCTCCTGCGTGTGATAGGCATGGTCGTTGGGATTGACCGAAATATCGCTCCTGGGGAACTGCACCGTCCCGGTCTTGGTGCAGCGGCCGCCGACAAGGCCGAGCACCGTCTTGCGGTTGCGCCACAGCGTCGTGCCGGGCTGCTTCTCGTCATTCTCGGCACGCATCCCCTTGTCGAGGGCGAGATTGCCGCGATGGAACAGCCAGCGGGCGTAATTCTCGTCCTTGACGCCGCGCGCCAGCGATCCCTTGACGCCGCGCCGGGCGGGGAGGGTGGCGGCCTTGCCGGTCGCCTCGAACAGCAGCACATCGACACCCTGGCCGAAGCCGGTGAGCAGGATCTTCTCGCCCGCCTGCGCCTGTTCCAGCGCCGCGACGAGGAGGAGGATGGGGTGGGCGACGCCGCTGTCGCCAAGGCTGGCCGCCAGCGTGTCGGCCACGGCCTCCGCCTTGATGCCCGCCTTCTTCGCGACGCCGTCGGCCACGCCGCGCAGCGTGATCGGCATGATGAAGCGGTCGATCTCGCCCGCCGCGACGCCCAGCACGGCCAGCGCGTCCTTCACTGCCTTCACCGTCATGCCGGTATAGCCTTCGTCCCTGATCCAGCGGCTTTCCCAGCTATAGTCGAAATCCTGGCCGTTGCTGCGATAATGATCGACGAAATCGATTGTCGTCGAATGGCTGCCCAGGAAACGTGCGACGACATCGCCCTGACCGATCAACAGACCGGCGGCGGCATCGCCCTGCACCATCTCGCCTTCCGAAGCGGGCCTGGACAGGCGCATTTCGGACGCGATGGCGAGATGCGGCGCGGCCCCGCCCTTTGCGGCGGCGAGCGCCTGGATAAGCTGCGAGGTCGCGGCGCGCAGGCTGCCGGTCGCGTCGAGCGCGGCGGTGCCGTCCTCCAGCACCAGTGCCTCCTTGACGACGCCCGCGTTCAGCCGGTCGGTGAAGGGCAGGGTGGTCGAGGCGAGGCTGACCGTGCCGATGCTGGCGCGATCCACCTGCGTCAGCGCGTCGCGTCCGGCCTCCACCGCCATGGTGATGGCGTCCTCGTCCCAGTTGGCGATGGCGCGCTCGCCCTTGGCAAGGCCGCCCAGTCCTCCCGCGAACCATTTGTTGGTCGCATGGATGACGCTGCGCTGGAGCCGCTTGCGCGGGACATAGGCTCCAAACCCCAATATGCCGGTCTCAGCGGTCATAGATACTCCACATAGCCATTGTTGAGGACCACCTTGTCGCGCTCGACGACGCGGCAGCGGAAGGCCGCCTTGCCCGGGCCTTCGCGCCACAGGGCGGTTTCGATGGTTTCGCCCGGATAGACTGGGGCGGAAAAGCGGGCGTCGATGCGGCGGATGCGCGCCGGATCATTGCCGGTCAGCAGCGCCAGCAGCGCCCGGCCCGCCACGCCATAGGTGGCAAGGCCATGCAGGATCGGCCTTTCGAAGCCCGCGCCTGTCGCCACCGCCGGATCGGCGTGCAGCGGGTTCATGTCGCCCGAGGCAAGCCGGTAGAGCAGCGCCTGATCGTCGCGTGTGGGAATGGCCAGCACGGCGTCTGGCGCGCGATCGGGCACCGGATAAGGCGCGGGCTGTTGCCCCTCCGACCCGCCATGGCCGCCATCGCCGCGCAGATAATTGGTGTTGCGCACCGTCGCGATGTGGGTGCCGTCCTCATGGCTGATCTCGCGCGTCTGGATCACCATCGCGCCCTTGTCCGCGCCCTTGTCGAAGATCGGGCCGAACTTCGTGCGGCCGATCAACTCGCCCGTCAGCGGCAGGGGCGCGTGGAGGATGAGGCTGGTTTCGACATGCAGCATCTTTTCCCAGGTGACGCCCAGCGCCGGATCGCGCCAGACGAAGCCGGGATAGGCCATCACCACCGCCATGGTCGGCAGCACCTTCAACCCGTCCTCATAGACAAAGGGCAATTCAGTTGCGCCCACGCCCATCGCGTAGAGCATCACCTTGAATGGGTTGATGCTCTGCCGGCTTTCGATCGCGGGCAGGTCGATCAGCTTCCGGGGGTCGAAGGCCACCTCTTCTTCGCCTCAGACCGGATCGTAGGGGAAGATGTCGGAGGACCGGGCCAGCGGCGTGAAAGCATGTTCCATCGCGGGAATGAGGTCGGACACGATGCTTTCGGGCGTCCAGCCATTCGAACGCTGCATCGTCTTGACCGGGCGGTTCTTCGAAAAGACGAACACCTCATTCTTGCGCACGCCGAACGTCTGGCCGGTGACATGCTTCGCCCCGTCGGAAAGCAGGGCGGCGACCATCGGCGCGATCTTTTCGGTGGTCATGGTCTTGGCGCGTTCGATCCGCTGCTCTTCCTCCGGGTTGGATGCCGGTATAGTCGCGACCAGGCGGCTCCAGGCGAAGGGCGCGATGCAGTTGGAGCGGACGCCGAACCGTTCCATGTCGAGCGCGATCGAATTGGACAGGCCGAAAATGCCCATCTTCGCCGCGGAATAATTGGCCTGCCCGAAATTGCCGATCAGCCCCGAAGTGGAGGTGAAATGGACATAGGAGCCGCCATTCTGGTCCTTGAAATAAGGCGCCGCCGCCTTGGCGACATAGAAGGAACCATTGAGGTGGACGTCGACGACCTGCTTCCAGTCCTCGATGCTCATCTTGTGGAAGATGCGGTCGCGCAGGATGCCCGCATTGTTGACGACACCGTGGATGCCGCCGAAATTCCTGACCGCATCCTCGATGATCGAGGTCGCGCCCAGCGGATCGGCGACGCTGGCGCCGTTCACCACTGCCCGGCCGCCTTCGGCGCGAATCTGCGAAACCACTTCCTCGGCGGGGCCAGCGTCTGCGCCTTCGCCTTCGGCCGATGCGCCCAGATCGTTGACGACCACCGCCGCGCCCTGACGGGCGCAGAGCAGCGCGATGTCGCGGCCGATGCCGCGGCCCGCGCCGGTCACGGCGACCACTTTTCCGTCCAGCCGCGCCGACTCGCTCATGCCTTTCCCGTCCTCTTCCCGTTTGCGTGATAGATTACTTAGTTGAGGCCGTCAGTTTATTCAACAGCTAGAATTGCTATTCATGATCGTGAACGATAAGAAAGGCTATGATCTCCGCTAATCCCGATCGACGCCCGCGCCCGCCGGTCAATTCCGTCGTCCAGGCCATATCCATCCTGCGCCATCTGGGGACGCTTCCCGAAGGCGCCGGGGTCAATGCCATCGCGCGCGCGGTCGGCATCGGGCCAAGTTCCTGTTTCAACGTGCTGCGGACCCTGGTGGGCGAGGATCTGGCGATCTTCGATCCGGCGACGAAGCGTTATACGCTGGGCCTGGGTGCGGTGGACCTGGCCCGGCGCGCCCTGGGTGGGGACGCGATGGTGCGGGCGGCGCGCGCGCCCATGGATGCGCTGGCCGAAGAGCATGACGCGGCCGTTGGCTTGTGGCGTTATACCGGCAGCCGCCTTGTCCTCGTCGCATTGGCGGAAAGCGCGTCGGCAACCCGTATCCATCTGGTCGTCGGACAGCGCCAGCCCGGTTCGGCAGGCGCGACCGGAAGGGCGATGCTGGCCGCGCATGGGCTTTCCGATGCGGAGATTGTCGAGGCTTATGAAGGCGTGCGCTGGCACAGCGCGCCCGGAGCATCCACTTTCCTGGCGCAGGTCCGGCGCGCGGCCGAACTGGGCTGGGCGCTGGACCTGGGCAATGCCAATCACGGCATAGCCTCGGTCGCGTCCGCAATCGCCGACCGTGGCGCCAGCCCGCGCTTCGTCCTTTCCGCGTCGATCTTCGACGGGCGGGAGGATGCGGCCGGGATGGCGCGGATCGGGCAGGCGCTGCGGGCCGCTGCGCTTGGGCTCGGCAAGTTCGCCCATGGCAGGATGCCGGACGTGGCGCCGGGAGGGGAATGAGCCGGAAGGATGCATGGGGCCTGTTCCCTCGACTTCTTCCCTCCCGGCCCCTTCTCTATGCCAAGAGCTGCGTCATATCGGCAGGCGCGATAAACTGAAGCAGGTGCGCCCGCTTCAGGCAAAGATGGGGTGCCGCTTCGTCCGTCATGCCGATGCCGCCATGGACCTGGATATTGGCGCGGCCATTGTCGATCGCGGCCTGATCGGCAAGGCGCTTGGCGGCGGCGACATGGAAGGCGGCATCGCTCTCCCCGGCGTCGAGCGCGCAGGCGGCATAATAAAGCTGCGACCGGGCGACCGCCGCGCGGACCGCCATGTCGGCGCAGATATGCTTGATCGCCTGGAACCAGCCGATCGGCCGTCCGAACTGCTCGCGTATCTTGGCGTAGCCGGTTGCCATGTCCCGCGCCGCATCGGCCGCGCCGATGGCGAAGGCGGCGGACAGCAGCCGCAGGTGAAGCACGGCGCGCGGATCGTTGACGCGCGCAATCGAGGGCAGGGCGTCGAGGCGCGCGACCGTCGCCGACAGGTCCAGCGACGGCGCGGCGGCGAGCGAGCCGGGCAGGGCGAAGCTGCCCAACTCGCCGTCGAACAGGCCGACCGCGCTTGCCGCGCCGTCCGCGTCGATCAGGCGCGCGCTGCCGTCCGGGGCGGGCAGCGCGATGGCGGCCTTGTCCCCGCTCCCCGTCCAGCGCGCGCCGACGGCGCTCGACAGCAGGGCGACCGGGGCCAGGAAGCGGCCGAGTTCGGCGAACACCAGCGCTTCGGTCGCATGGTCGAGGCCGGTGTCCGGGGCGGTCATGCCGATCCATCCCATTTCCGTCAGGCTGGACCAGAGGCCGGGACGGCGCGAGCGCGCCTCCTCCAGCGGCATATGGTCGCGGCACCAGTCGGCGGTGGCGGTCTGATAGGCGGTCTGGTCTTCGCTGGGGGTCAGGTCCATGATGTCACCTCGATTTAGGCAGGCCGAGCAGACGCTCGCCGATGATGTCGCGCTGGATCTGGGCGGAGCCGCCCGCGATCGTCTGGGCGAAGCCGCGCAGATAGTCGGAAATGCCATTGTCGTCGCCATAGGCGAAGTCGATCATCTCCTCGCCCATCAGCAGCACCGCCATCCGCTCCAGCCGCTGGCCGAGTTCCGACGTGAACAGGCGGATCACCGACGCCTCCGGTCCCGGCTGGCCCGTCCGCATCACTTCGGAAATGTTGCGGTAGGTCATCGCCCGCAGCGCCGCGACCTCGCTGCGCATCTGCGCCAGGCTCTCGGCGATGCGCATGTCCTTTATCAGGCCTCTGGCGCGCGCCTTTTCGATCAGATCCTCGATCTCGCGGCTCTGCGCCACCTGGTCGGCGATGAAGCCGGTACCGCGTTCGAAACTGAGCGTCGACATCGCCACCTTCCAGCCATTGCCAAGGCCGCCGACCACATTGGCCAGGGGGATGCGCACATCGTCATAAAAGACTTCCGCAAACTCGGTTTGGCCGGAAATCTTGCGGATCGGCCGGATGGTGATGCCCGGCACATGCATGTCGCAGATCACCCAGCTCAGGCCCTTGTGCCGTTCCGACCCCTCTTCCGTGCGCAGCACCAGTTCCTGCCAGTCGGCGACATGGGCGAAGCTGGTCCATATTTTCGAGCCGTTGACGACCAGTTCGTCGCCCTCGATCCGCGCCTTCGTGCGGATGCCCGCCAGATCCGATCCGGCGCCCGGCTCGGAAAAGCCCTGGCACCAGATCGCCTCCCCTTTCAGGATGCGCGGCAGGTGATAGGCCTTCTGCTCCTCGCTGGCGTTGATGATCAGCGTGGGACCGCCATGGTTGATGCCGACGAAATTGGCGCCGATCCAGGGCGCGCCGGCCCTGGCATATTCCTCCAGCCAGATCACCTGCTGCACGATCGACAGGCCGCGTCCGCCATATTCGGAGGGCCAGTTGATGCCCGCCCAGCCCGCGTCGAACAGACGCCTTTGCCATGCCTTGTCGAAATCGATGGCGTCGATGGCATCGGGCGGCCGTCTCTCGGCCGGGACGTTCGCATGCAGCCAGTCCCGGCATTCCTCGCGGAACCGGGTTTCCTCCGGCGAAAAGCCGATGTCCATCAGCGGGCCTCCTTCGCGGATTGGATCGGATCGGGCAGGGTCATGGCTTGCTGTTCCTCTTCCTTGATATGGGTCCTTACGGATTCTTTTCAGGCAGTTGCCGCCCGCGCCGCTCTGGCCGCAACCGCCCTGCGCACCGGCTTCATCGCCATGAAGCACAATATCCCGCAGGCGACGAGTCCGATCAGCACGATCAGCAGCGCATAGCGCAACGCTTCCTTGCCGAAGGCCGGCGCGAAGACATCGCTCATGATGCCGACGAACAGCGGCCCCAGCCCGGCGCCGACCAGCGTGCCCGCCAGCGTCATCATGGCCGCGGTCAGCCCCCGGTTGCGCGAATCCACCAAGCCCATGGCGACGGCATAGGTGGGCGGCAGCCAGAAGGTCATGAAGAAATTGGCGAGGGCGAGCCCGATCAGCGACAGGGCAAGATTGTCCGAGAGCAGGAACAGCAGGCCGGGCGGCGCGGAAAGGATCGTGCCCCAGCCCGCGACCTTCAGATAGGTGGGGAGGTCGCCTTTGGCGAAGCGATCCGCCAGATGGCCCGCCGCGACATTGCCGAAGAACAGCCCGCCCGCGATGCACACGCCCATGAACATGCCGACCTGCATCGTCGTCAGCCCATGGACCCGCAGATAGAAGGTCGGCCCCCAGCCGAGGATCGAATAGCCCGTGAACGAGCAGCTCATGGCGATGTAGAGGGCAAAGCGCAGCGCGGGGGTGCCCAGCACCACGGCCAGGGCTTGCCTGAGCGATATCGGCACGCCTTCCGGCCGGGCACCTTCGTCCGACAGGCCGCGCGGCGGTTCGCGCACGGTCAGCAGCATGACGAGCGCCAGCACCAGCCCCGGCGCGCCCACGACGATGAAGGCGGTGCGCCAGTCGAACAGGGTGTTGAGCCAGCCGCCCAGGAACAGGCCCAGCGCGATGCCGACGGCCTGCGTGCCCGACCAGATGCCGATCACAGTACCGCGCTCCCGTACCGGATAGAGATCCGAGAGCAGCGACTGGCTGGCGGGACCGCCGCCCGCCTCTCCCGCCGCCACGCCGATCCGGGCGAGCGCGAGGTGGATGAAGCTGGTGGCGAGGCCGCACAGCATCGTCGATACGCTCCAGACGACCAGGCATGCGGACAGCAGGGTGCGGCGCGATCCGCTGTCGACCATGCGCGCCACGGGCACGCCGGCGATCACGTAGAAGGCGGAAAAGGCGATGCCGGACAGCAGTCCCATCAGCGAATCGCTGACCTTCAGATCGGCCTGGATCGGCTGGAGCAGGATTGCCAATATCTGGCGGTCGATGAAGTTGACGATGCCGACCAGGCAGAGGACGAACAGCACATAATGCCTGCGCCCGCGCGTCCACCAGCGACGTGCCATGGCCGCTGCCGAGTCCGTCTCTCCGCCATTCGCCAAAGCGTCTCTCCTTTTCCGCTTGCGCTATACTGCGCCCGCCTTTGCCGGATGCGACATGGCCCGGTCTGGCTTTTCCCCTCCTTTGTCTACGGCTGTTTACCGGCCGTCAAGGCGCTTCGAAAAGGGGGGAGGGGATGCGGACGCTTGCGCAGCGTGCCGAAATGAGGGACGTTTGCCCGACAGAATAAGGGCGTGCGGCATCGACGCGCCGGCCCGATCAGGAAAGGATATCGCATGGCCCGACCCGTCGCCTTCATCACCGGCGCGAGCAGGGGCATCGGCAAGGCCATCGCCCTGTCGCTTGCCGAAGCGGGCTACGACCTTATCCTGTCCGCGCGCACGGTGGCGCCGGGCGAGGCGCACGACCATTCGCTGACCGTGCACAAGACCGATGCCCGCCCGCTGCCCGGCAGCCTGCAGGAAACGGCGGCGGAGGTGGAGGCGAGGGGCGCCCGCTCGCTGCTGGTGCCGATGGACCTGACCGACCGGGCGTCGGTGGGCGCGGCGGCTCAGAAGATCATCGACAATGGGGCGGCGGTTGACATGATCGTCCATAATGGCCGCCATATCGGTCCCGGCCTGATGGACCTGTTCCTGGACATCCCCGTCGATGCCTATGCCAAATTCTTCGAGGCGCATGGGATTGCGCCCATCATCCTCACCCGCGCGCTGTTGCCCGGCATGTTGCAACGGGGCGGCGGCACCGTCATCACCATCACCTCCAGCGCCGCCTATGAAACGCCGCCCGCGCCCGCGGGCAAGGGCGGCTGGGGGATGGGCTATGCCGTGGGCAAGGCGGCCGGGCATCAGTTGGTCGGCACTTTGCACGCGGAATATTTCGGCCGGGGCCTGCGCGCCTATAATGTCCAGCCCGGTTTCATCGGCACGGAACGCAACCATATCGTCGCGTCCGACCTGGGCCATGAACTCTCGCGCGCCGCGCCGCCCTCGATCATCGGCGCGCTGGTCAAATGGCTGGTGACAGAGGCTGAGGCCGAAACGCTGTCGGGCAGCACCATAGAGGCGCAGGACTTCATCCGCGAACGCGGCATCGCCCCGGGCTGGGTGGCCTGAGCGCGCAATCATCATTGAGGAGCGGACATGGATTTCGGCATCAAGGGAAAGGTCGCGCTGTCCAGCGGCGGATCGAAGGGCATGGGCCGGGCTGTGTCGATCGATCTGGCGCGCGAAGGTTGCAGGGTGGTGGTCTGCGCCCGGGGAGAGGAGGCGGTGGACGAGACCGTCGCGGATATCCGCGCCCGAGGCGGCGAGGCCGTGCCCGCCTATGTCGACATGGCCAAGAAGGACGGGATCGAGCGCGCCGTCGCCATAGCCCGCGAACATTGGGGATCGCCCGACATCGTCGTCGGCAATGTCTATGGGCCGCAGCATGGCCGATGGGAAGAGACCAGCGACGCCGATTTCCAGGAAGCCTATGACCAGATGCTGATGAGCCAGGTCCATCTGCTGCGCGCGGTGACCCCGGCGATGAAGGAGAAGGGCTGGGGCCGCATCGTCCTCATCGGTTCCACCTCCTCCAAGCAGCCGCACAAGGAACTGCCGCTGCTCACCGCCAACGTCACCCGCGTCGCGGCGGTGGCGCTCAACCGCAGCGTCGCCAATGAACTGGGCAGGTTCGGCATCACCATCAACACGATCGGCACCGGCGGCTTCGCGACCGAGCGTTATTACAGCTATATGCGCAAGACCGTGGAGGCGCAGGGCGGCGTGTTCGATGAGCGGGAGGCGGCGCGGCGGGAGGAAATCCCGGTCGGGCGCCTTGGCACGCCGGAGGAGATGGCGGCGGTGATCGCCTTTCTCTGCTCTGCCCGCGCCAGTTACGTCACCGGACAGTTCATCATGGTGGACGGCGGATCGGTGAACTCGCTAATGTGATACCATCGTGCTCGGTCTTCGACCGATTACAAACGGGTTTCGCTCAAGCGCCGTGCGGGCTTGACCAAGGGTAGATGAGTGAGGCTAGTCGAACCTTGCAATGATTCGCACGGCACATGCCGATGACACGGAAAAAGGGAGAAGAGAGACATGCCGGGATATAGCACGGTCGGTTCCAACAAGCTGCCCGAGGCGCTCGCATTCTACGATGCGCTGCTGGGGTCGATCGGTATCGGCAAGATGTTCGACCATCCCTCCGGCGGCCGCATCTATGCGGGCAAGGACGGCAGCTTCTTCGGCGTGCTTGGTCCCTATGACGGGCAACCGGCAACGGTGGGCAATGGCTCCATGACCGGCTTTCCGCTGGATTCGGAGGAGAAGATCGCTGCCTTCCATGCCAAGGCGCTGGAACTGGGCGGAACCTGCGACGGCGCGCCCGGCCCGCGTGGACCGGAAGGGGCGGGCATTTACTTCGCCTATGTGCGCGACCTCGACGGCAACAAGCTGTGCGCCTATAAGTTCGGCTGAACGGCCGGGTGCCCCGACCGGGGCATCCGCTTCCTGAAAATCTGGATCAATCGGACACGCGGCGCCATATCAGCGTGGATGGCATGGTGCCGACCGACTGTTTGACGGTCAGTTCCAGCTTGTCGTCGTAGAGGCGGGCATGCCGTTCCTGCAGGGTGCCGACCAGCGCCGGGTCCAGGCAGAAGCGGAAATCATGGGTGATGACCTGCCGTGCCTCGTCGATGCGATAGGGGCCGGAATAGGCCATGTAGTTGCGCGCAAGCGGTCCTGCCACATCATCGCCGCTGGCGTGATAGGGCACATCATGGTCCCTTGCGCGTCCGCCGCGCGCCATGTTCACGCTGACATAGCCGCGCGTGTAGACGATGCTGCCTTCGGGATGGCGGCCGAAGGGGCTGACCTGCCGCCCATCCTCCAGCGTGGCGATGAAGCTTTCCAGCTCCCATGCGCCCAATATCTTCTCTCCGATCATTCGTCCTGGCTTTCTGTGTGAAGGGGCGCGCTCCAGTTTTTTCGCATCGTTCCAGGCGCGCATTTCCAAACAGCCTCCTAGTGGAAGCGGCTGAAATCGGGCGGGCGTCGTTCGAGGAAGGCGGCGAAGGCCTCGGCGGCTTCCTCCGATCCGAGCCGTTCTTCGAATATCCTGTCCTCCACCGCCATCCGGGCTTGCAGCGCTGCGGCTTCGCGCATCAGGCGCTTGGTTGCGATCAGCGAGGCGGGCGGCTTGGCGGCGAGCCGGACGGCAAGCGCCCTGGCGGCCTCCCGCAATTCCTCCTTCGGGACGATGCGATTGGCAAGACCCCAGGCCAGCGCATCCTGGGCGCTCACCGGTTCGGCGAGCGCGAACATGGCGAAGGCACGGGCATGGCCGATCCGTTGCGGCATCAACAGGCTGGACCCGGCTTCGGGCACCAGCGCCAGATCCACGAAGGGCGTGACCAGCCGCGCGTCGGGGCTCATCAGCACCATGTCGCAATGCAGCAGCATCGTCGCCGCCACGCCGATCGCTCCGCCTTGCACCGCTACGACCAGCGGTTTTTCCGCTCGCGCGATCGCGGCGATGAAGCGCAGCACATTGCGCTCGTTCGGCGCGCCGCCATTATGCGCGGCGAATTCGCTGATGTCGTTGCCCGCGCTGAACATGTCGCCTTCGCCCCGGAACAGGATCGCGCGGACCGAACGATCCTCCTGCGTGGCTTCCAGCGTGTCGGCGAGAGTCTTGTACATGGCATCGGTCAACGCGTTCTTCTTGTCGGTGCGATCCAGCGTCAGCGTCAGCACGCCGTCGGCGCGCTCGACTTTCACATGATCGGTCATGATTCCTCCTGTCCTGTGAGGGTCAGCGCAGCGTCCAGCGCGTGTCGGGGACCGGCAGTGCCTCCGCCGCGTCGGACCAGAGCGTGACCCCGCCCGCGCCGCTCATCCGGTGCTTCCACCACCAGGGCAGGCGGGCGGGCATCGGGCAGGACAAGATCTCGATCCCCCGCTGTGCCAGCGTCCGTTCCCACAGCGCGACGTCGCCATTATAGGCCGACCCCTCGCCCGCGACGAAGCCGTAGAGCTCGCATCCTTCGGGCCCTGCCTCCCACGGCCCGAATATGTCGCCATATTCCAGCATGATGTGAGTGCCCGCGCGGGCGACGATATCGCCGCAGCGCAGGTCGCCCCGCAGGATCAGGTTGATATGGTCGCCATGATGGCCGTGGCTGGGGCTCCAGGCGCCCGGGTCCCAGCGGTTCCAGAAGGCGATGTAGCGGGGCGACAGCTCGATCCATTTTTCCCAGATCGACGCGATGGAGCCGTCCGCCAGACGGTAGCGCGTCATCTCCTCCGCCGGGATGTCGTCCAGATGCTTGAGGTCGGGACCGCCGCGCATCGCATGCTCTCCTTCTTTATCGTCGTGCCGCCATAGTGACGCCGCCCTGTCAGCTTGACAAGGTTAACCTGGTAAGCAAGCTGCCCGCCCAACCACAGTCAGGAGAAGGAATCGCCATGGCCGTCAACCGCCGCTTCACGCTCGTCTCGCGGCCCGACGGGGCGCCCCGCCCGTCCGATTTCCGGCTGGTGGAGGAGGCGGTGCCGGTCATAGGAGAGGGCGAATGCCTGATCCGCAACCATTATATCTCGATCGATCCGGCGATCCGCACGTGGCTCAATCAGGAGGATACCTATATGCCCGCCATCGCCGTGGGCGACGCGCTGCGGGCATCGACGCTGGGCGTCGTGGAGGCGAGCAACCATCCCCGGCTGAAGGTCGGCGACTGGGTGCAGGGACTGAACCGGATAGAGGATTATTCGGTCTGCGGGCCGGATGGCGCCAATGGCCGCGTGGATGTGAGCCGCGTGCCTTCGCCCAGCGCCTTCCTGTCGGTCGCGGGCGGGACGGGGCTGACCGCCTGGTTCGCGGTGGAGGAGGAGTTGCAGCCCAAAGCGGGCCAGATGCTGCTGGTCAGCGGCGCGGCGGGCGCGGTGGGATCGATCATCGGCCAGCTGGCGCGCGGACGCGGGGCGCGGGTGGTCGGCATAGCGGGCGGCCCGGCCAAATGCGCGCGCCTGGTCGAGCGATATGGCTATGACGCGGCGGTCGATTACAAGGGCAAGGATGTCGACGCCCTGCGCGCCGCCATCGCGCAGGCCTGTCCCGATGGCGTCGACCTGCTGTTCGAGAATGTCGGCGGCATCTGCCTCGACGCCGCGCTGCTCAACATCAATCAGGGCGGGCTGGTCGTCGTTTGCGGCCTGATTTCGGAATATAATGGCGAACCCTATGGCACCCGCCAGCTCATTCGCCTGCTGATGCATTCGGTCGCGATGCGCGGCTATGTTCTGCCCAAATATGCGGCGCGGCTGGGCGAGGGGCGCAAGGCGCTGATTGACCTCGTGGCGCGCGGCGAGCTGGTCTATGACGAGCATGTGGAGGAAGGGATGGAGAATGTCCTGCCTGCCTTCATGCGCCTGTTCGACGGCTCGAACGAGGGCAAGATGGTGGTGAAGCTGGTCTGAGCCGGCCGGAAGGGAAAAGCGATGCGCTTCGTGATGGCCGACCTGCCAGTGCGGGACCGATACAAGATACTGGTGTCGTCGGTGACGCCGCGCCCGATCGCCTGGGTGACGACGCTGGGGAAGAATGGCGTGGTCAATGCCGCGCCCTACAGCTTCTTCAACGCCATGGGCGACGATCCGCCGCTGGTCGTGCTGGGCCTGCTCAAGGATGTGAAGACGGGCGGCGACAAGGATACGGCGACCAATATTTTCGACACCGGCGAATTCGTCATCAACCTGGTCGCCGAAGATGACATCGAGGCGATGAACATGTCCTGCGTCGATGCGCCGCGCGAGGTAAGCGAGATCGACTATGCGGGTATCAAGACCGTGCCCGCCACCATGGTCGCGCCGCCGCTGATCGCGACGTCGCCGGTCAGCTTCGAATGCCGCCGGGTGGAGATGCTGGAGATCGGCCCGCGCCAGGTGATCGCCGTGGGCGAGGTGCTGGTCGCCCATGTCCGCGACGAATTCATCGCCGACCGGGAAAGGCTGCACCTTGACACCCCCGCCATGAAGCTGGTCGGCCGCATGCATGGGCCGGACGTCTATCTCCGCAACAGCGACACTTTCCGCGTGCCGCGCGGCCGCTACGACCCCGCTGACGCCAAGGGATGAGGCGCATCGGGATCGCCAGGTAAGAATATCATCAGAGGATCGAGGATTTATGAGCATTTCGCAGGAAGTCAGGACGCTCGCGGACAAGGTGGAGGTGTTCGTGCGCGAGGTCATCGTCCCCTATGAGAAGGATCCCCGCCGCGACCATCATGGCGGGCCGCTTGATGAAATGGTGTTCGAGATGCGGGAAAAGGCGCGCGAAGCGGGCGTCCTCACCCCGCATATCCGTGCCGACGGATCGCACCTGACCCAGCGGGAGACGGCGCATGTCCTGATCCGGTCGGGCCTGTCGCCGCTCGGCCCGCTCGCCTGCAACACCAGCGCGCCGGACGAGGGCAATATGTATCTGCTCGGCAAGGTCGGTAGCCCCGAACTCAAGGAACGGTTCCTGAAACCGCTGGTGGAGGGGCGGGGCCGCTCCGCCTTCTTCATGACGGAGCCGGATGGCGGGGCGGGGTCCGACCCGTCGATGATGAAGACCAGCTGCCGCCCCGACGGCAATCATTGGGTGATCAGCGGGCGCAAGACCTTCATCACCGGGGCGGACGGGGCCAGCGTCGGCATCGTCATGGCCAAGGCGGATGAGGGAGCCTGCATGTTCCTGGTCGACCTGCCGCATCCCGCGATCCGCATCGAACATGTGCCCAACACCATCGACAGTTCGGTGCCCGGCGGCCATGCGACGATCACGATCGACAATCTGCGCCTGCCCGCCGACCAGATGCTGGGTGAGCCGGGCGAGGGTTTCAAATATGCGCAGATCCGCCTCAGCCCCGCGCGCCTTTCACACTGCATGCGCTGGCTGGGCGGCTGCATCCGCGCCAATGAGATCGCGACCGACTATGCCAACCGGCGCATGGCCTTCGGCAAGACGCTGATCGATCATGAGGGCGTGGGCTTCATGCTAGCGGACAATCTGATCGACCTGAAGCAGGCGGAGCTGATGACCGACTGGTGCGCGGGCGTGCTCGATACCGGCGTGCTGGGCACGGCGGAAAGCTCCATGGCGAAGGTCGCCGTGTCGGAGGCGCTGATGCGGGTGGCGGACCGCTGCGTCCAGGTGATGGGCGGCACCGGCGTCACGGACAAGACCATCGTCGAGCAGATGTTCCGCGAGATCCGCGCCTTCCGCATCTATGACGGCCCGACCGAGGTGCATAAATGGAGCCTGGCCAAGAAGATCAGGCGCGACTGGAAGGCCGCGCAGGCGGGTTGAAAAGGACCGTCGGACGCCGGTAGCCGTCAGCTGTTCCAACTGGCTTCGAAACGCTCCAGGACCCGCAGGACTTCGGGCGGGACGGTATAGACCGCCAGCCGCTGCGCGCCGCGATTTTCATGGTCGACGCGATAGCCCTGATAATGGCGTTTCACCAGGCCCGCGCGCACCAGTTCCGACACGGCGCGGCTGACCGCCGTCTTGCCCGACGCGCATATGCGGTTCGCGATCTCGGTCTCGGCCAGTTTCTCGGCCGCCGCGTCGTCGGTGGGACGCGGCCGTTGCTCCCTGATCTCGCGCCGCACCTGCTCTCGCAGGCTTTGCCGCCGGTGGTGCCGCTCCGCGCTGGGCATGATCGCGGCGGCCAGCCATTCGCGGATGGGCACAAGCCGCTCGCCTTCCCTGACATAGGGGCCGGCCACGCCGCTGCCCCTGCCGGCCCGCGCGATCAGGTCCAGCACCATGAAAGTGTAGCGCGGCCGTGCGGAATGGCTGGCGATCGCCTGCATCAGGCCGGGGAAGCCGGGCGCGACATGGGCCTCGGCGGGAGGGCGAAGATCCAGTTCCAGGTTCATCATGCGAACGAATCAAGCACAAAGGCGCCCCGATGGGAATCCTCGATCTGCGTTCCGGGGGAATGGCCCGTCCATTTGCCACCCGTGTCACTTTACCCGGAACGCCAGGCAAAGTGACACAAATGGCATGTTGGGAAGGTTCGAAGGAGGCCCTCGACTCTCCAAAGCAGTTGTAAAACCCATTTAACTATGCGAATACTCATTCATGATCGTGAATGAACGGGAACCGCATGGGTGATCTACGCGCCGCCGCGCCAGCGCGCGCGCCCGTCAGTTCGGTCGTTCAGGCCATGGCGATTCTGCGGCATCTGGCTTCGCTTTCGGAAGGTGCGGGCGTGAACGGCATCGCGCGGGCGACGGGCATCAATCCCAGTTCCTGTTTCAACGTCCTGCGCACATTGCTGCTGGGCGGGATGGTCACGTTCGATCCCGCGACGAAGCTCTATAGGCTGGGGCCGGGCGTGGTGGACCTGGCCCGGCGCGCGATGGGGGGCGAATCCTTGGTTCGTCTGGCGCGGGCGCCGATGGCGCGGATCGCCGAGCGCTATGAAGCGACGATCGGTCTCTGGCGTTCCAGCGGGCGTGACCGGCTGACGCTGATCGAACTGGCGGAAAGCGGCGCTGCCACACGCATCCATTTGATGATCGGGCAGCGGCAGCCCGCGGTGGCCGGGGCCACCGGCCGCGCTGTCCTGGCGGCGCGCGGCGTGGACCGGGATGCGGTGGCGCGCGCCTATGGCGAGGTCCGCTGGCGGCAGGCGCCGGGCGAGGACGCCTTCTTCGCGCAGGTCGAACAGGCGCGGCAGCGCGGTTGGGCGGAGGACCATGGCAATATCAATCATGGGATTTCGACCGTGGCGGCGACAGTCACCGACATAGACGGCGAGGTGCGTTTTGTGCTTTCAGCGTCGATATTCAGCGGACGCGAGGGAGAGGACCTGGCGCCGATGGGCACCGACCTGCGCGCGCTGGCAAGACAGTTGAACGAAGCCATAACGGATTAACAAGGCAGGAAGGAAAAGAATCTTGTCCACGACGGATGGAGAGATGCTGCTGGATGTGGTGGACCGGTTGTTCACCGATCTGACGGAAGATGGCGCGATGCGGCGCGCGCGCGCGGGCGAATGGCTGGGTGAGGCATGGTCGGCGGTCGAGGAAATGGGCCTGCCGCTGGCGCTCGTGCCGGAGGAGAAGGGTGGCTTCGGCATTGCAGCGTCCGACGCGCTAGCGATCGTGCGGCTGACCGGGCGCCATGCCTTGCCGCTGCCGCTGGCGGAAACCATGCTGGCCAATCATCTGCTGGCCGAGGCGGGCCTGCCGCTCGCCCAGGGGCCTGCGAGCATCGCGGTGGCCGCCGGCGCTCCTGTTCCATGGGGTCGCTTCGTTCGCACGCTGGTCCGGGAAACGTCCGGCGGCGGGGTCGAGCGCGTCGATAGCTGGACCGTCACGCGGGAAGGGCGCAATCTCGCCAACATGCCGCGCGATGCGGTTGCTTTCGCGACGGACGGTTCGGCCGCAACGCATGGCGGCCTGCCCGTTCTGGCGGCGGGTGCGGCGATCCGCGCGCTCCAGATCGCAGGCGCCATGGAGCGCGTCGTCGAACTGACCGCCACCCATGTTTCGGAACGCCAGCAATTCGGCCGTCCGATCTCCAAATTCCAAGTCGTTCAGCACGAAATCGCCAAGCTGGCGTCGGAAGCGGCCGCCGCTTCGGCCGCAGCCGACATGGCGGCCGAAGGTTTCCTGCGCGGTGCGGCCGGCGGACTTGCCATTGCGGCGGCGCGGGTGCGCTCGGGCGAAGCGGTCGGCATCGGCACCAGCGTGGCTCAGCAGATGCACGGCGCCATCGGCTTTACCGAAGAACATCGGCTGCATTGGTACACGACATCGCTGTGGAGCTGGCGCGACGAGTTCGGCACCCACAGCCATTGGGCGCAGAAACTTGGCGCGGCCGCCCTGGCGGCCGGGGGCGCGCAATTCTGGCAATTCGTGACGGAGGCCGCATGATGGACGCTATTCATTTCGCTTCGCCGCCCCGGCATGAGGGCGCGGAAACCCTGCGGCAGGAAGTCCGTGCATTCCTCGCCGAACAGCTCAAAGACCGTTCGCCGCTGCGCAAGTCGGACAGCTGGAACGGCTTCAGCCGGGAATTCAGCCGGGCGATGGGGCAGCGCGGCTGGCTCGGCATGACCTGGCCCAAGCGCTATGGCGGCCATGAACGCAGCGCCTTCGAACGCTATGTCGTGGTGGAGGAGATATTGGCGGCGGGCGCGCCGGTCGCCGCCCACTGGATCGGCGACCGGCAGAGCGGGCCGACCATCCTCGCCTATGGCACGGAGGAGCAGAAACAGACGCTGCTGCCCCGGATCGCGGCGGGCGAACTGGTGTTCTGCATCGGCATGAGCGAGCCGGACTCGGGCTCGGACCTTGCCGCGACGCGGACCCGCGCCGAACGTGTGGAGGGCGGCTGGAAGGTGACCGGCACGAAGCTGTGGACCACCAACGGCCATAATGCCGACTGGATGATCCTGTTCTGCCGGACCTCGGGCAGCACGGCGGACCGGCAGGCGGGAACCAGCCAGTTCCTGGTCGATTTGAAGAACACGCCCGGCGTCACCATCCGTCCGATCATCGACCTCGCCGGACAGCATCATTTCAACGAGGTGCATTTCGATGGCGCGCTGCTGCCGCCCGACGCCCTGTTGGGGACGGAAGGGCAGGGGTGGAATCAGGTGATGGGCGAACTGGCGTTCGAACGGTCCGGCCCCGAACGCTTCCTGTCCTCGATCCAGCTGATCGTCGAACTGGTGAATGTGCTTTCGGGCCGCGACAGCGATCTGGCACGCGCCGCCGTCGGCCGGCTGGTCGCGCACTTGCTCGTGCTGCGCCGTCTGTCGCGGGGCGTGGCGGCGATGCTGGAGGCGGGGGAGAATCCTGCCATCCACGCCGCCATCGTCAAGGATCTGGGCGCGGTGTTCGAACAGTCGGTGCCGGAAATCGCCCGTACGCTGGTGGATGCCGAACCCGATATCGGGTCCGATCACGCCTTCCAGGCGGTGCTGGCCAATATCATGCTCAACGCGCCCAGCTGGTCGCTGCGCGGCGGCACGCGGGAAATCCTCCGCGGTATCATCGCACGGGGTATCGGGCTGCGCTGAAAACTGGCAGTGCGAACAGGCATGAAGGGCGGCGGGCGTTGATCGTCCCGCCGCCGGGTCCGTTTCAGGCGGGCCGATAAGAACAAGGAAAGGAATATCGATGCGTCTGCTGCCGGAACTCACCCCTGAAACCACCGCTTTCTGGACCGGCGGCGAGAGGGGCGAACTGCTGATCACCCATTGCGACGCCTGCGACCATGCGATCCATCCGCCCGAGCTGATCTGCCCCAAATGCCTCAGCCGCTCGGTCACGCCCAAGCCTGCGTCAGGCAAGGGAACGATCCTGACCGTTACCGTCAATCACCAGCCCTGGATGCCGGGACTGGAGGTGCCCTATGCGCTCGCCATCGTCGCGCTCGACGACCAGCCGCATGTCCGCATCACCTCGCGCATCGTCGGCATCGCGCCTGACGAGGTGGCGATCGGCATGCCGGTCGAAGTGACCTTCGAGCAGGTCGAGGATGTGTGGATGCCGCAATTCCGTCCGGCAGGCGCATGACGGCCATGGCCTATGAGGATATTCGTGTAGAGGTGGACGGCGCGGTCGGATCGATCATCATCGATCGCGGCGTCCACCGCAATTCGCTGCGGCCGCAATCCCTGGGGGAAATAGCCGCGGCCGTGGACCAGCTGGTCGCCGACGGCAGGGTCCGGGCCATCGTCTTCCGTGCCGATGGCGAGCATTTTTCGGCGGGCGCCGACTTCGCCTTTCTCGGCAAGATCACGAAAATGAGCGCGGCCGAGATACGGGAGCAGGTCTACACCTATTTCCAGGGCGCGGCGCGGCGGCTCTATAATTGCCCCAAGCCTGTTGTCGCCGCGGTGCAGGGCGCCGCCATCACCGTGGGATGCGAACTGTCGCTGGCCTGTGACTTCCGCATCGTCGCGCAGGGCGCCTTCTTCCAGGAAAGCTGGGTGAAGCTTGGCATATTGCCACCGCTGGGTGGCCTGTTCCTGCTGCCGCGCCTGATCGGCCTTGGCCGGGCAACGCAGATGGCGCTGCTGGGCGAGAAGGTGGAGGCGGAAGAAGCGAAGCGGATCGGACTCGCGTCGGAAGTCGTGCCGATCGAGCGGCTGAACGATCGCGCCCATGAACTCGCCCGAGAGCTGGCGGACATGGCGCCGATGGCGCTGGCAGCGGTGAAACGCGGCCTGCGGCGTGGGCTGGAAACGGGCATGGAAGCAGAGTTCGACGCCAATGTCGCCGCTCAAGCGATGCTGCTGTCCAGCGAGGATTTCAAGGAGGGCCTGGGTTCCGTGATGGAACGGCGTTCACCTGTCTTCAAGGGACTTTGAAGCCGGAGCGAAGCTCCATCGAGGTCATGCGAAGACGGGCGCGTGATCCGGGGTCAGGCGACAGCGCCGGATCTGAGCCGCGCATAGACTTGCTCCAGCAACAGTGACCAGTTCCTGGCGAAATCGTCATCCTGCGGCTTCCGGTCGGTGACGATTTCGGCGATCTGCGGCAGCAGTGCCGGGATGAGCGCGAGGCCGAACATCGCCAGGCGAAGTGCTTCCGGGTCGAAGACCGGGTCGATTTCACCGGTCTGTTGCGCTGTCCTGATGGTTTCGACGCCGCGCTTGTATACGCGGCGGCGGGCGTCCTCCAGATGGATTTCGCCGCTGGTTTCGAGCGCTTCGAACATCAGCAGCCTGATCCACTGGCGTCCGACGGAGCCGCGTACCGCCTCGAACAGTCCGAGCGACCGGTCCAACGCGTTGCGGGGCCGCGACGAAGCCTCCGCTTCCTCCAGCTCGGAGCCAAGCTGAAGCCGCCCGACCATATCGGTCAATACCGCTGCGTAAAGCTGCTGCTTGCTGCCGAAATAATGATAGATCAGCTGCTTGTTGACCTGAGCCTTGTTGGCGATCGCGTCGATCCGCGCACCGGCAAAACCACGCTCGGCGAATTCCTCGCTGGCGACCTGCAGCAGGCGAACCTTCGAAGGCACGGCGGCTTTCGCCTTCGCTGCCCTCGACTTCCGGACAGTCCTGGTTGCGGTGACCAGCGAGTCTGTTTTCCGCCTTGTCGCGACCCGCTTGCCGGCCGGTTGATGCTCTGTCATCAATCTCTGTCCGAACGGTTGGTCGAAATCTGTCTCATTGGTCCAGCATCGCGGCTTCGGACGCATCTGTCAAACGGGATCAACCCGGCGCCAGCGCCGTGATTACGCCGTCGCAACGGAAAGCCGCCACGGTCCTTCACTGGCTTTCGGGCAGATCCTCCATCAGCAGGCCGGCTGCGATGGCCCGATCCACCTCGTCGTCCGGCAATCCCAGCAGGTTGCGCATCACTTCACGGCTATGTTCGCCCAATCGCGGCGCGGGGCGGCGGATCGCTGTCGGCGTCCGGCCGAACCGCGCGCAAAAGCCGCGCTGGCGATGCGCCGGGAAGGAAGGGCTTTCGACCGTTTGAAAGAAGCCAAGAGCATCGAGCTGCGGATCGTCCAGCATGCCTGGTGCATCCTTGACGGCCGCTGCGGCGATCCCGCGTTCGATGAGCACGGCCGCCAGTTCGTCGCGCTGCCAGCCGGCCGTCGCCTGCCGCAGCAGAGCGTCGATCTCGCCATGCCGGGCCTGCCGCAGCTCGATCGTGGCGAAGCGCGGATCGTCCGCCGCCGCCAGATCGAGCATGGCGCAGAGATCGGCCCATTGGCCGTCGGTCGCGATCGAAAGGGCAATCCACTGCTCCTCGCCCTGGCAGGGATAGACGCCCTGCGGCGCGAAGCCTTCGCTTCGGTTCCCCTGCGGCACATGCGGCGCATCCGGGTCGAAATCGATGAAATATTCACCGATCAGGAAGCTCACCACCTCGCGCTGCGACAGGACCACATGGATGGCTTCACCCGTCCGGTCGCGCTGCCGCAGTGCCGCGAGAATGGCACCGGGCGCGATGAAGGACACCACCTGATCGGGATAGTTGACATTGGCGCTCGACCAGCGTGGCGTCGCGGCATCATAGCCGGTCAGCGACATCAGCCCGCCCAGCGCATCCAGCGTCGATCCGAACGAGCTATAGCCAGCCTCCGGACCCGTGCTGCCCTGGCTGGTCAGCGAGGCGAGGATGATGTCCGGCTTCACCTTGCGCAGATCGTCGAAGCCGATGCCCAGCCGGTCGAGAACCCCGTTCCGGAAATTCTCGACGACGATGTCCGCCTTTGCCGCCATTTCCAGAAACAGGCGGCGGCCTTCGGGGTGCTTGAGGTCGAGCGCGACATCCTGCTTGTTGCGGTTGGCGGTCTGGAAAGGCGGGCTGGCGTTCAGGTCGGCTTGCCCGGATGCCGAGGAGGCCACCTGGGTCCAGCGCCGGAACGGATCAGGCCGCTCGGGCGCCTCGATCTTGATGACCTCGGCCCCCAGATCGGCCAAAATCTGCGACGTCACGGCCCCGGCCGTGATGATGCCCAGGTCCAGAACCCGGATATGCGCCAACGGGCCTGCTGATGGGGACGCCAGAGGACTCATCATTCCTGCGCCTGCGCCAGGGCCTGCTGCTTGGACCGGATCACCGCCGTCGAGCGGATGCCATAGTCCATGCCTGCCGCCCAATTCATGTCGAGAATGTCGCGAAACGCCTTCTTGTTATAGTCGAGCGCCACCGCATCGAACTGCGCGATATGCGCCGCCAGGGCTTCCGCGCGGGGCAGAAGTTCGGCGGGCGGAACCACCTCGTTGACGAGGCCCATGCGATAGGCGGTGGCTGCGTCGATCCGCTTGCCGGTGAACAGCATTTCGGCAGTATGCTTGGGCGTCAGCCGCTTGATCGTGCTCGGCCCGGCCAGCGCCGCGAAGATGCCCATGCCGATTTCCGGTATGCCGAAGGTCGCCGTCTCGGACGCGATCGCGAGTTCGCAATTATTGACCAGGGTCAGGCCGCCGCCCAGGGCAAAGCCGTTGACCGCGGCGATGAACACGGCCGAGTGGCGCGCGATGATATCCTGCGTCTGGTGCCAGCTGTCGGGCGCGTTGGCGGCGACGAGCGTTGGGCGATCCTTGTCCTTGATGTCGGCGCCCGAACAGAAGCTGACATCGCCCGCCCCGGTCAGCACGATGACCTTGCAGCGCTCTTCGCCGAGATGGTCCAACGCAGCCCACAGTTCCTTCTGCGCGGCATAGCTCATCGCGTTGCGCTTGTCGGGCCGGTTCAGCGTGACGATCGCATAGCCGTCCCGCTCGGTCACCGTCACCAGCTGTCCGAACTCACCTGCCATCTTATTGCCTTTCGAAAGTCGTTGCGGCGGCGCGCCCGTTCGTTTGCCGGGGACGTTCGCCGTTGAAGGTAAAGGGAAGCAGCGGTTGCAAGCTGCCGGAGATCGCATCGCGCGCCAGGAACCGCGTCGCTGCATATTGCGGCGAGACGTTGAGATCGGCGATCGTCTCGACCGCCCCCATCGGCACGCCATGCGCCTGCGCCAGATGATAGAGCTCGTGCTTCGGACGATTGCGGGTGAACTCGCTCAATATCGCCTTCAATTCAGGTTCGGCTGCCATGCGGCCGGCCTGGGTGGCGAAGCGCTCCTCGGTGAGGACCGGCGGAGAACCGAACATCTTGACGATCTGCTGCCAGTCGCGCGGATTGTAGAAAAAGGCCAGGTGCCCGTCGCTACATGGCAGGACCAGCGGACCGGTTTCGCGCCCGCGCGGCACGATCTCTCCCGCAGCCTGATAATAGACGGGGCCTTTCCACTCCAGCAGCGCGATCGCCTCCAGATCGGACAGTTCGATGCCCTGTCCCCGGGGCGTGGCGCCGTCCGCCTTTTCCCGGTCGCGATGGGCCAGCGCCGCCATCACGGCCGAAAAGGCCAGGAAGCCAGTGGAATAGGCCGCCTGACGGCCAGCGAGCATCAACGGCTCGCGAGCCGGGTCGCCCAGCAGTGCCAGCAACCCGCCCGCCGCCTGTGCGACGAGGTCGCTCGACGCTTGCCCGGCGCGGGGACCATGCGCGCCGAAGGCCGAGAAATGCGCATGGATAAGCCCGTCCGGCAATACGGGCATGTCGTCCGCCGATTGCGTCGTCAGCAGGATATCGGCGCTTTCCAGCCGGCGGGGCAGGTCGGCCTCCGCCAGCGTCTCCTTGCCCTGGTCCAGGAACAGGCTGGTCGCGCGGGCAAGGCGGCCCGGCCCGAAGCGGTCAGGCCGGGGTCCGCCGGTGACGAAGATGCGCGCGCCCAGTTCGCGCAGCAACTTGCCGCACATGGCGACGGCCGCACTCGGTCCGTTTTCGACGACGGTAAGGTCTGCCAGTGGACCCTTTTCGGCATTGGCGGAAGTCATGCGCCGACGATCAGGCCGCTGGCTCGAAAACCGGCAGCCAGCTTCCTTCCTTGGCGGGCACGAAGGTCGCCCTCAGCGGCATGTCGCGTTTCAGCGCTTCGCGATCGACGCCGGTGACCGTGCTCATCATGAACGGTCCTTCCTCCAGTTGAACGAACGCCACGACATAGGGCACATCGTCCTTGAAGCTCTTGAAATAGACCTGATGCATCACGACCCAGGACCAGAGCGTGGCGCGGCCGCTCATGGGCTTCCATTCATAATCCTGCTCCAGGCAGCGCGGACAATGTTCGGCAGCCGGAAACCAGATATTGCCGCAGCTGTTGCAGCTCTGCAATTTGATGACACCCTCCGCGCCGGCCTCGAAATAGGGCCGGTTGAGATCGGTGATCGGCGGAAAGGGCTTGGTATATTCGGTGGTCATGGACAGCTCCTCAACCGCGACGGAGAATGTGGGAGGTCACGATGGGCGACACGCAGATATATTGCGCAATCTCGCAGTCGGACACCTGCCGGGCACCCGCCTCGCCGCGCAACTGGCGGACCGCCTCGATCTGGAGCGCCCAGCCCTGCATATAGCCTTCGGCGGTGTGGCCGCCGCTGGTGTTGATCGGCATTTCTCCGTTCAGTTCGATGCGTCCGTCGCGGATCCACTGCCAGCCTTCGCCGCGCGGCGCGAACCCGAAGCTTTCAAGCGAGAAGAGCATGATCGGCGTGAAATTGTCGTAGATCTGGACGCAGTCCATCTGGTCGGGCGTCAGTCCTGACTGCGCGTAGACCTTGTCGGCGACGAAGCGCGATGCTTCGTCGAAGAAGTCGGGCTTGGTATAGAAGTTCGTCAGGTCGCCGCTGGATGCGCTGGCGGATATCAGCACTGGGCGCTTCTTCAGATTCTTCGCGCGCTCCTTGGTCGTGACGATGATGGCCGCGCCGCCATCGTTGATCATGCAATAGTCATAGAGCCGCAGCGGATCGGCGATGTAGCGTGCCGCGAGATATTCCTCCTCTGTAATCTGTTCCTTCATGACCGCGATCGGGTTCAGCGCGGCATTCTTGCGGTTGCTGATCGCCAGCGGCGCGAGCGCGCCGTCGGGTGCGCCATAGATGCTGGCATAGCGCTGATACATCATGCCCACATAGGCGCCGGGGGAGGTCATGCCGTAGGCGAGGTCGTAATAGAGATGGTCGGGCGTTCCCGCGCCTGCCCCCCCATAGGTCATGGCCGCCGATCGGCCGTTATTGCCATAGATGCAGGCCACGGTCGTGGCGAGACCGGCGGCGATCAGTGCGGCGGCATGCTGGATCACCACGCCCGCCATGCGGCCGGACCCCTCATAGCCGTTTACCACCCGGACATGGCGCAGGTTCACCAGATCGCCGATCCGCTCGTAGGACGGCATGCGGCTGCACAGCAGCCCGTCAATATCCGACAGTTCGAGGCCCGAATCGTCGAGCGCCTGCTTCAGGGCGTCGATGCCCAGCGAATAGGAGGTCCGCGACGGATCGCGTTCCTTATATTGCGCGGCAAAGTCGGTCGTGCCCACGCCGACGATCGCGATATCTTCATTCAGGAATGCCACTCCGGCCATCCTCCCATAAGCGGCCATCCGCCGCGCTGATCACCATGTCCGGCGTCTGAATCCGGAAGCCTCATTTTGATATACAACCAGTTGGTTGATGTCAAACATCCGTTGGACGCCTCGGGTCATGCCGGCGAAGGCTTTGTTCACAAGATCGGCATTTAACGATCCTGAAATTGCTCTTGGATTGCGTATCAATTCCTGAAGATATGTCAAAACAATCAATGTTAAATTGTTTTATGATGACGTTTATCTATAAATAATTGGATAGATATCCATATTATATTTATGATCTATTGGACATGATTTGGATTTGATTGCAAATTTTATAACATGGATTATGTCCTAAAAACGTTGCAATTTCCGCAATATTCCTTAATCATGAACCCTTCAGGGGAGTGGAATGGATTTAATGAGCAGGAGCATTTCGGGCACCGACAGTGCCGAGCGGACGGACGCCTTTCAACTGCCGATGCGATTTCCCAAGACAGCGGAATTGCTCGCCGACGACATTCGCAACCGGATCATCCGAGGGGAATTGAAGGAAGGGGATTATCTCCCGCTGGAGGGAGAGTTGAAGTCTTCGCTGGGCATTTCGCGCCCGACATTGCGCGAGGCCTTCCGCATCCTGGAAGCTGAAAAGCTCATCAGCGTCGTTCGCGGATCGCGCACCGGCGCGCGGGTGCACCAGCCCACCGCCCAGGCGGTGTCCCGCTATGCGGGCTATGTGCTCCAGTCGCAGAACACGACGATCGGCGATATCTATGATGCGCGCCTCGCGATCGAACCCTTTTGCGCCTGGCGTCTGGCCAAGCGGAAGGACAAGAGTTCCGCCGATGTGCTGGAGGCGGAAGCCAACAAGCTGACGGCGATGGTCAATGAAGGGCGGCATACCGACTTCCTCATCGGACTGGTCGAATTCCACCGGCTGATCGTGCAGGAAACCGGCAACCGCACACTGCTGCTGATCACCACCATGTTGCAGGATGTGACCGCCCGTCACCAGATCGATCTGCAGCGCCGCCGTCCACTGGACCAGGAAACGCAGCGCAAGCGCGCGCATTGGGGCCTGCGTTCCTTCGCCAAGCTCATAGACCTGATCCGGCAGAGCGATCCGGAAGGCGCCGCCGCGCACTGGCAGTTGCACATCATCAACGCCAACCGGAACTGGGTTCCGAAGGAAGATCAAGGATTATTGTTGAACGTGCTGGGGTGACGGCCGGCCACATATGCGTTGCTGCCTGTCCATTTGCGGCCTCCATTCCCGACGTCAGGCGTTGAAGGCGAGCCGCAGTCCCGGCTCGTCCCAGCGTGTGCGGATCAGGCGGCCGGAAGTGGACAGGGTGATCCAGGCGTCGCGCATGTCCTCGCCGCCAAAGGCGATGTTGGTGACGAAGGGGTCGTCGAACGGCTGGTGACGGCTTTGTCCATCGGGCGTGAAGGTCGTGATGCCGCCCTGCCGCAATGTGCCGACGCAGATATGACCCGCAGCCGTGACCGCCAGGCTGTCCAGTTCCACCATGCCGGGCGCGGTCGCGATCAGGCGGGGGCGTTGCTTTTCCGCCTTGGCCGCGAACGCATAAAGGCGTGCCTGGAAGCTGTCGGCGACATACACCGTGCCGCCATCGGGCGAAAGCCCGACCCCATTATAGGAAATGGGATGGGTGAAGATCGGGGTGATGGCGCTGCCGTCCGCCTGGCAATGATAGAGGCCGCCCGTCTCCGCCAGCCGGTTGTAGCGTTTGCCCAGATCGGTGAACCACAGCCCGCCCGCGCTGTCGAAGACCAGATCGTTGGGCGCGCTGAGCACCAGGTCGCCGCAGCGTTCATAGAGCCGCTCGACCTTGCCCGTGGCCAGATCGATCCGTTCGATCCGTCCCTCCGCGCCCGGCCCGGTCCTGCTCTGGAAGCGCTCGAGGTCGAGTCCGCCCGCATTGCAGACATAGAGCGCGCCGTCCGGACCGATCGCCGCGCCATTGGGTCCACCGCCAGGCTGCGCGATCACTTCCTTGCGGCCGTTCCAGCAACGGGTGATCCGGCCCGCGGCCAGTTCCACCACGATGCAGGACCCGTCGGGCATGACCACCGGCCCTTCGGGGAAGTGCAGGCCTTCGGCGATGATGTCGACCTGTTCCATGACCATTGCCTCCCCGTTCCGTTCAGCGCATTTCGTAGGGTATCTTGCCCTGGCCCATCAGCGACCATCGGTCGACCTGGGCGATCCCGACGGGATTGCCCAGAAGGCAATATTTAAGACCCGTCTGAAGCGCGATCTGGCGCGGCTGGTCCAGCGATTCCCAGATCGCGCGCACCGAACCCTGGATCGCGGCGGGCGGCTTGGCGGCGATCTTGACCGCCAGTTCATGCGCCCGTTCCCACAGCCGGTCATTTTCCACCACTTCGGTGACCAGGCCGATACGCAGCGCCGTATAGGCCGAAATCCGCTCGTCATTGCCCAGCAGCGTCATGCGCAGCACATCGCCCAGCGGCATGCGATAGGTCGCGCCGATGGGTTCCAGCGCCGCGGTCATGCCATAGGTCACATGCGGATCGAAAAAGGCCGCATCCTCCGAACAGATGACGATGTCGCTTTCATTGATCCAGTAGAAGGCGCCGCCGCCCGCAAGGCCGTGCACCGCGCAGATCACCGGCTTCCAGCAGCGGTTGTGCTTGGGCCCCAGCAGATCGCCGGGGTCCCGCGCCGACCAGAGATTGTCGTGCATCAGGCTCTGGCCTTCCTGCTGCGTGACCTTTACGTCCGCGCCGGTCGAAAAGGCCTTGCCCTTGGCCGCGCGCAGCACGACGCAGTGGATGTCGTCATCGTCGCTGATCGCCTTCCACAGATAGGCGAATTCCTCCAGCATGCGCTTGGTGAAGCTGTTGTGTGAATCCGGACGGTTGATCGTCACGGTGGCGATGTGATTTTCCTTCTCCAGAAGGACCGTTTCGAATTCCATCCTCTTTCCTGTCCTACTACGTTATCTTCCTCAAACGATCATAGGACTCGTCAAGACGGAAGCGCAATCGCAAAGGGAATTGCAATTTTGCAGGACCGCCTTAATTTCGGGGCATTTCGCATAAGCAGAATGGATATTGATGGATAAGAGCATTTCGAGCACCGACAGTGCCGAGCGGGCGGACGCCTTTCAACTGCCGATGCGATTTCCCAAGACGGCGGAATTGCTCGCTGACGACATTCGCAACCGGATCATCCGGGGGGAATTGAAGGAAGGGGATTATCTCCCGCTGGAGGGAGAGTTGAAGTCTTCGTTGGGCATTTCGCGCCCGACATTGCGAGAGGCCTTCCGCATCCTGGAAACCGAAAAGCTGATCAGCGTCGTTCGCGGATCGCGCACCGGCGCGCGGGTGCATCAGCCCACCGCCCAGGCGGTGTCCCGCTATGCGGGCTATGTGCTCCAGTCGCAGAACACGACGATCGGCGATATCTATGATGCGCGCCTCGCGATCGAACCCTTTTGCGCCTGGCGTCTGGCCAAGCGGAAGGACAAGGGTTCCGCCGATGTGCTGGAGGCGGAAGCCAACAAGCTGACGGCAATGGTCAATGATGGGCGCCATACCGACTTCCTCATCGGACTGGTCGAATTCCACCGGCTGATCGTGCAGGAAACCGGCAACCGCACGCTGCTGCTGATCACCACCATGTTGCAGGATGTGACCGCCCGACACCAGGTGGACCTGCTGCGCCGCCGTCCGCTGGACCAGGAAACGCAGCGCAAGCGCGCGCATTGGGGCCTGCGTTCCTTCGCCAAGCTCATAGACCTGATCCGGCAGAGCGATCCGGACGGTGCCGCCGCGCATTGGCAGTTGCACATCATCAACGCCAACCGCAGCTGGGTTCCCAGGGAAGATGACGAACTGCTGCTGAATGTGCTGGACTGAAATGTGCGGAAGCGGATCGTGACTGATCCCGGCGCTTTTTGGTAGATTACCTAGTAATATATCATGTAGGAATGCCTCTTGCAGAGCTGACAAGAAGGTTTGGACATGACTGATCTAGGGGATACGGGGCCGCAGGTTCTGGTCGACAATGAAGGCGGCGTTCGCGTCATCACCCTCAACCGGCCGGACCGGCTGAATGCCCTGGGGGTGCGGATCATGGGCGAGCTGGCGGACGCCACGGCCGATGCCGCGCGCGATCCTTCCGTCGGTTGCGTCGTCGTGACAGGCGCCGGGCGCGGCTTTTGCGCCGGTGGGGACCTCAAGGATGGCGGTGGCCGTCCGGGACCGGCCACGCCCGATCATGGCGGCCGGTTCGAACAGGGCTTCACCCGCCTCAAAGGCTTTGTCGAAACATCGCGCCTGCTGCATGAAATGCCCAAGCCGACGATCGCGATGGTCAATGGTCCGGTGGCGGGTGCCGGCGTGGGCATTGCGGGCGCATGCGACCTGCGCTTCGCGGGCGAAAGCGCGACTTTCCTGACTGCTTTCGACCGGATCGGCGCGGGCGGCGATTTCGGATCGAGCTGGTTCTGGACCAAGATATTGGGCACGGGCGTCGCGCGGGAGCTGTTCTTCCTGAGCGAGAAACTGAGCGGCAGCGAAGCCTTCGCCAAGGGCATCTACACCCGCCTCTATCCCGATGCCGAACTGCGCGAGGCGACCATGGCTGTGGCCAGGAAGCTCGCCGACGGTCCGCGCATGGGCTATCGCTACATGAAGGCCAATCTCAACATGGCCGAAGATGCCGCCTTCGAAGCGGCGCTGGATCATGAAATACTGAATATGGGCCTGTCCACCTTCGCGACGGCGTCCATCCACAAGGCGATCAGGGAGGCCGAGGCCAAGGGCGGATAAGCGCCCCGCCTTTGTGGCTCACGAAAAACCCCCGCCGATGGTTCGGCGGGGGTTTTTCTTTGCCTAGCGGTTGTCCCGACCATGCCGGAACGTGGCCGTCAGGGCCGGTGTTCGATGGACCTGACCCATCGAACCGGTGTCCCTCACCAGGTCAGGCGCATGTTGCTGACCGACAGAAGGCTGGGCGACACGACCAGATCCTCCGCGCCCACCAGGCTGAACATCGGCACGCGGCGCAGCCAATGTTCCAGCGCGATCTTCATTTCCTGCCGCGCGAGATGCGCGCCCAGGCACAGATGCGCGCCGCTGGCCAGGGTGAAGTGCCGGTTTGCCTTGCGTTCAGGATCGAACTCGCGCGGATTGGGGAAGGCTTCCGGATCGAAATTGGCGACGGTGGCAAGGCCCATCACCCAATCGCCCGCCTTCATCTCCACGCCGTGCAGCGTCTGGTCCTTCATCAGCTGGCGCATATTGTTGACCAGCGGCTGGGTGCGGAGAAATTCCTCGATCGCGCTCGGAATGATCGACGGATTGTCGCGCAGCCGCTGCTGCAGGCCATGGTCCATCGCCAAACGGCGGAACATCTGCCCCAGGGTCGAAGCGACCGTATCCAGGCCGCCCAGCCACAGGAAGAACATCGTCCCGATCTTCTCGTCCGCGGTCATCGGCTTGCCGTCGACGATGCCGTTGACGATCTTCGACGTCAGCGTGTCGTCGGGATTCTGTTCCTTTTCCGCGATGAAGGCGCGCAGCCACGCCAGCACGCTGCGCACGGCAGCGCCCATGCGCTGGAAATCGCGGCTGTGCAGGATCTCATATTCCCACTCGAGAAACTGCTCCAGCACCGCATGGGGGAAGCCCATCAGGTTGAAGAACACCTTGACCGGGAAGATGCGCGCGAAATCATAGGCGAAATCCCCGCCGCCCTTGGCGAGGAATTCGTCGATCATGCTATCGCACAGGTCGCGAATATCCTTGTCCATCTGGGCCACCGCCTTGGCGGTGAACCAGGGATTGAGGAAGCGCCGGTAGGCTGAATGCTGCGCCCCGTTGAAGGATAGCGGGATGCATTTGAAGGTCTCGCCGATCAGCCGCTGGAAATCGGCCTGCCCGTTCGATCCATAGGTTTCGCTGTCCTGCAACAGCTTCGCACAGTCCTTGTAGCGGGTCAGTACCCACATGCCGCTCGTGATCCAGGTCTGGGGGAAGGGCGACCACATGACGGGCGGCGCGTCCGGCTCCAGAAGCTGCTGGGTATGGGCATAGGGTTCGGCCCCCGTCTGGGGGACCTGGCCCTGGAAGTTGCGGATGTCACGGATCAGGTTCCGCGGCACATGCGGCGGTGCCGGAACATCCAGCACTTCTGGACCGTAGGAAGGCTCGGTCGCCATCACTTCGGCTAGCTCTGCCATGTCACTCTCCTCGCGTCAGCTTCAGGCGGCCCGGAAGCTGATCGTCTTCATATAGGTGAATTCGTTGAGGCCCTCGATGCCATATTCGCGCCCGTAACCGGAACGCTTGATGCCGCCGAAGGGCGCCTCGCTCATCATCGTGCCCGCGCCGCCGTTGATCGAAACGCCGCCGGTGCGGATCTGGCGCGCCATTTCATAGGCGAGGCCCGCGTCGGCGGAATAGATGCCGCCCGACAGGCCGAAGTCGCTGTCATTGGCCATGGCGATCGCTTCCTCGTCCGTGTCGAAGCCGATGACGGCGCCGATCGGACCGAACACCTCTTCCTGCGCCAGGCGCGAGCTGTTCTGGACGTCGTCGAACAGGGTCGGCTCATAATAGAAGCCCTTGTCGAACCCGTCCGGACGGCGGCCGCCGGTGACCAGCCGCGCGCCCTCCGACTTGGCGATCTCGACATAATTTTCGGTGCGGGTGCGGGCCACTTCGCGGATCAGCGGGCCATAGGTGACGGTCGGGTCGATGGGATTGCCGATCTTCACCTGCCGCAGCCCGGCAGCCACGCCCTCCACATATTGCTTGCGGATCGAATTGTGGACCAGATGCCGGGTCAGCTGGGCGCAGCCCTGCGCGCAGTGGACAGTGACGCCCATGATGCCCGACATGATCGCTTCCTGCAGGTTCGCGTCGGCCCGCACGATCATCGCCGACTTGCCGCCCAGCTCCATGATGCAGCGCTTCAGCGTCGGCGCGGCCTGTGCCTGGATCGCCGAACCGACCTTGTCCGATCCGGTGAAGTGGACAAGATCGACGCGCTTATCGGTGGTCAGCAGCGTGCCTGCCTCGATATCGCCGGTGACGATGTTCAGCACGCCCTTGGGCAGGCCGACTTCATCGGCGATCTCACCCAGCAGCAGCGTGTTGATCGGCGTGTAGGGCGAAGGTTTCAGCACCACGGTGCAGCCCACGGCCAGCGCCGGGATCACCTTGCCGATGTTGAGGAAGAAGGGATAGTTATAGGGCGTGATCGCGGCGACGACGCCGATCGGCTCGCGCGAGAGGACGCCGGTGCCCAGGGTGGTGGTGCCCATCGCATTGGGGGTCAGTTCGACCGGCAGGGTGGTAACGTCGGGACGGGTGCAGATTTCCACCGTCTTGCGGGCATGCTTCATCGGAATGCCATATTGCAGGAAGCCCGCCATCATCTGCGTCGCGCCGGCCTCGGCGACCAGCAGACTGATGATCTGTTCCTTGCGCGCATCGACCGCGTCCAGGAAGGCGCTGAGCTTGGCCTGCCGTTCATGGACGGACATGCGCGGCCAGGGGCCCTTGTGGAAGGCGTCGTAGGCGGCCTGAAGCGCGGCATCGACATGGGCGGAGGAGCCGACCGGCGCCTCGGCGATGACGCTTTCGTCCGCGGGGTTGATGACCGCTTCCAGCTGATCCGCAGCAACCCACTCGCCGTTCACATAGAGGGCGTTCTTGTGCTTCAAGCTTACTGCCATGTCTTCCTCTCTCACCATTGCGTCGGCGCGACTCGGTCCGCGCTTTCCTTCCAACTGACCATGACCGGACAAAGGCAGCGCCCCGCATCCGAACGAATCAGACCGGGCCGCTGGAACCATTTTCGATCATTGTTGCGTCTTACGATACACATTGGTGCAATCGTAGCAAGTCCACTTTCTATAATATCTTTCCTGTCCGCCGCCGCGACGCGGTTCTAAGGTTGCTGGGCGGGGCGCAGATTCTGATTGCGTCCGGCGTGGAACAGGCGTAAAGTTGACGAACCATCAATTAATAACTCCCCGAGGAGAATCAGGATGCAGATGGAAGACATGATTATCGTGAGCGTGGACGATCATGCGGTCGAACCACCAGACGCGTTCATCCGCCACTATCCCGAAGGCAAGAAGGATCGCGCGCCGCGCGTGATCGACAAGGATGGCAAGGATGTGTGGCTGTGGAACGGCACCATCTTTCCGACCATCGGCCTCAACGCGGTGGTGGGCCGCCCCCGTTCCGAATATGGGATGGAACCCTGCCGCTTCGAACAGCTGCGCGAAGGCTCCTACAACGCCAAGGCGCGCGTCGACGACATGAACGCCAACGGCGTCCTGGGCTCGCTCAACTTCCCGACCATGCCGCGCTTCGCCGGCTCGTCCTTCTACACCGCCAACGACAAGGACGAGGCGCTGATGGCGATCCGCGCCTGGAACGACTGGCATGTGCTGGAATGGTGCGAGGTCGGCAAGAACCGCCTGATCCCGATGATCATCCTGCCGCTGTGGGACATGAACCTGACGCTGGCCGAAATGCGCCGCATGTCGAAGCATGGCGTCCACAACATCGCCTTCCCGGACAATCCGGCCCGCACGGGCCTTCCCAGCATCCACAATGAATATTGGGAACCCTTCTGGAAGGAATGCTGCGACCTCAAGATGCTGCTGAACTGCCATATCGGCACGGGCAGCGCGGCGGAGCACGCTTCGGCCGAAACGCCGATCGACGCCTGGATCACGACCATGCCGATGGCGATCTCCAACTCGGCTGCGGACTGGCTGTTCGGTTCCTTCTGGAAGCGCTACCCCGACCTGCGCATGGCGCTATCCGAAGGCGGCATCGGCTGGATTCCCTATTTCCTCGAACGCGCCGACTTCACCCATGAACATCATCATGAGTGGACCTTCACCAGCTTCGAGAATGGCGAACGCCCGTCCGATGTGTTCAAGCGTCACATCGTGACCTGCTTCATCGACGACCAGTTCGGCCTCAAGAGCCTGGATTATCTCAATCCGGACATGGTCTGCTACGAAGCCGACTATCCGCACTCCGATACGCTGTGGCCCAATTGCCCCGAATATCTGTGGGCGGCGGTCAACGGCCTGCCGGACGATGTGATCGACAAGGTGACGCACAAGAATGCGATGAAGCTGCTGAACTTCGACCCCACGCAGGCGCTGGGCGGCCGCGACAAGTGCACCGTCCGTCACCTGCGCGAGCTGGGCAAGGATGTCGACGTTTCGCCGCGCCACGGCCTGGGCGGCCTCAAGACCGACAGCATGGATCTGGTGGGCAAGGCGCGCCGTCCGGTGACTTCGGGCGAGATCATGGCGATGTTCGCTTCCGCCTGACGTCCGCGTCGGGGAATGGGACGAGGGCGGTGCGTTGCGCCGCCCTTTTCTTTTGGCCGTCCGTCTTGCCTTTGCCAAGACGCCGTGCCACGTCATCAGCCAGCCGACAATTATAACTGTCTTAGCTAGGAGAGGCCGTTGAAGACCGAAGCAGACGCCCATCCCCGCAGCCGGGCAGACCGCTGATGTGGAGCCGGTCGAGCATCGGGATCATCCTGGCCTTGTGGCTGGCCGAAACCACGCAGTCGTTCGAAACGGCGATGATCTACGCCGCGCAGCGCGCTCTGACCGATGAACTGGGCGATCCCGTCAAGGTCGGATGGCTGATCACCGGCTATCTCCTCATCGGCGCCGGGGCGGCAGCAGTCGCGGGGCGGCTGGGGGATATTTTCGGACGCAGGCGGCTTCTCAACATCCTTCTCATCTGCGCCGCCTGCGGCTCGCTGCTGAGTGCCCTGGCGCCCAATTATCCGGTGCTGCTGATCGGCCGATGCCTTCAGGGCATCACCGGCGCGATCTTCGCCCTGTGCGTCGGACTGGTCAGGGAAAACCTGCCGCCCGAACGCGTGCCCATGGGCATTGGCCTGATGGTTTCCGGTGCAAGCGCGGGCACCGCGTCCGGGCTGGTCGTCGGCGGTCTCATCGTCGACCATTTTTCCTGGCATGCGGTGTTCGTCGCCAGCGCGGCGCTCGCGGTCATCTCCCTGACGGCGGTCCTGCTGACGGTGCCCCGTTCGCCCCGGTCGGCCGGCAGCGCCCGCATCGACTGGTTCGGCGGCATCCTGTTCGTCCCCGCCGTCTTCGCGATCCTGGCGGCCATCACCTATGGGCCGAGCTGGGGGCTTGGCGACCGCCGGACGCTGACCTTCCTGTTCGCAGGGGTGCTGCTCATCGCCCTTTGGATCCGCGCCAGCCTGCGCAGCCCCCATCCGCTGTTCAACGTCCGCCTGTTCGCCAATCGCGCGGTGCTGGTAACCAATGGCGTCACGGCTCTGGTGGCCATGAGCACGCTGCAGATCGCGCTGCTCTTCTCGCTGCTGCTGCAGGCGCCGAAATGGACCATGATCGGCCTGGGCGTCAGCGCTACGGTGGCGGGACTGATCAAGCTGCCCTCCAATATGAGTTCGCTCTTCGGTGGTCCCCTGAGCGGCTGGCTGACGTCGCGCTGGGGCGGCAGGCCGACGATGATCATCGGTGGCGTCGTTTCGACCACGGGCTGGCTGCTGGCGATGGTCTTCAACGACAGCATCACGCAGGTCGCACTGGTTCTGATCGTCATCTCCTTCGGCACGACCATGCTGTTCGCGGTCGGACCGACCGTCCTCGCCCAGGCCGTGCCGCCGGATCGGACCAGCGAGGCAGCGGGGATGATGACCATCACGCGGCAGGTCTTCCTGGGTATCGGAGCCCAGTTCATATCCGTCATCCTGGCGAGCGAGACGATGGCGGGGCCTGGGGGATCGGCCCGTTATCCGACCGCCGACGCCTTCATGACGAGCATGTGGGTGATCGTGGCGGGCTGCGTCGCGGCCACGCTGATGGCCTTCGCCCTGCCCAGGGAAGCGGGGAAGCGGCTGCGCGAACCCGCGCCGGACGGGCTGGGTTCGGGCTTGCCAAAAAAAGCTTGAAGGACATATATTACCTCGTTAGCGATCTTATAGTCGTGCCGGCAGGCACTTCCAATGGAAGGTGGAGACAATGGACCTTAGCTACGGCGAGGATGCAGAGCGGTTCCGTGGTGAGGTCCGCTCCTTTCTGAAAGAGGCATGGCAGCCGGGCGGCGCGCGCGGCGCCGAGCTGGCGGAACTGATTCGGGCCTTTCGGCGGCGGGCGACGGATCAGGGCTATCTCTATCGGGCGATCCCGCGGCAATATGGCGGTTCGCAGCAGCCTGTCGATGTCGTGCGCGCTCAGGTGATCCGGGAGGAGTTCTCCAAGGCGCGGGCGCCGATGGAAGTGGGCGGCAACGGCATGAGCATGCTGGTTCCCACCCTGCTGGAGCGCGGCACCGACGAGCAGAAGGATCTGTTCCTGCGCAAGACGATCGAGGGCGATTATGTCTGGGGCCAGGGCTATTCGGAACCCGGTTCGGGGTCCGACCTCGCCAGCGTGCGCACGCGCGCCGAACTGTCGCCCGACGGCAGCAAGTGGATCATCAACGGACAGAAGATCTGGACGAGCCAGGGCGGTTACGCGACCCACATGTTCATGCTGGTGCGCACCGAACCGGACGCGCCCAAGCATGACGGCATTACCTATCTGCTGCTTGATCTGAACCAGCCGGGCGTTACGCGCCGGCCGATCCGGCAGATGACCGGAGAGGGCGGCCGCAACACCTTCTATGAATTCTTCTTCGACAATGCCGAAACGCCGGTCAGCCTTCAGGTGGGCGAACGCGGCAAGGGCTGGTATGTCAGCCGCACGACGCTCAAGCATGAGCGCGCGACGATCGGCAGCGCCGATGGCCTCGGCCGCCAGTTTTCCAAGCTGGTCGAACTGGCTCAGGAAATGGGCCGGTCGAAGGACCCTATCGTCCGCGACCGGCTGGCGCAGATCGAGGGCGCGGTGATGGCGCATCGCTACACCAGCTTCCGCCTCTTCTCCTGCAATGCGGCGGGCGAGGATCCGGGTCCGGTGCAGCTGATGATGAAGCTGCTTCTGACCGAAACCGGTCATGAGATCGCCCTGCTGGCGCAGGAACTGATCGGTGAGGCGGGGCTGACCGAACCGGCCGGCGCGGGCAGCGGCCAGACCAACATGGCGCGCGGCCCCAACAAGTGGCTCGACCAGATCATGGGCTCGCTCGGCAATTCGATCGCCGGGGGCGCCAGCAACATCCAGCGCAACATCATCGGCGAACGCGGCCTTGGCCTGCCGCGCGACCTTGCCTTGTCGGCGGAGAAATAAGCGATGCAGTTCCACCTTACGCCGGAACAGGTTTCCATCCAGGACGCGGTGCGCGGGACGCTCGCCGACAATTGGCCGATGGAGCGGCTGCACCAGTTCGCCGACAATGACCAGGATTTCGATCCGCAGAGCTGGAATGCGCTGATGGAACTCGGCCTCGCCGGGGTTCTGGTGCCCGACAGCGGCATGGGCCTGGTCGAAGCCGCGCTGATCTGCGAAGTCGCTGGCGAAGCCGCGGCATCGGGACCGCTGATCGCGCAACTGCTGACCGTGGGCGCGGTCGCCGCCTCGGACAATGAGGATGCCAAGGCGTTCCTTGAAGGGCTGACGGCGGGGACTACTGTCGCGACCCTTGCGATCGACAGCGAATTCGTCCAGGCGGCGAGTAGCGCCGCTCTGTTCCTGGCGCGCGACGAAGCGGGCGGCCTGCGCCTGATCGAGGCGGGCGAAGGGGTGACGATCGAGCCGGTCGCATCGACCGACCGGTCGCGTCCGGTGGCCAAGGTCAGCTTCGGTGCGGTGAAAAGCCATGTCCTGTTCCCGGCGGGCCACCCGATGGTGGATCGCATCCGCGACGCGGCGCTGGTGCTGATCGCGGCGGATGCCCTGGGCGGCGCGCAACATTGCACCGACGTGTCGGTGGGCTATGCGAAGGAACGCGTCCAGTTCGACCAGCCGATCGGGCGTTTCCAGGGTCTCAAGCATCAGTTGGCGCACATGGCGCTGGATGTCGAACCCGCCCGCGCCTTCGTCTGGTACGCCGCCTATGCCTGGGATGCCGGCCTGGAGGACGCGCCCCGGGCCGCCGCCATGGCCAAGGCGCATCTGAGCGAAGTCTATACCCGCAGCACCCGCGCCGCTATCGCCGCGCATGGCGGGATCGGCTATACGTGGGAATATGGCCTCAACTATTGGTTCCGCCGTTCCGTGGCGAACCGGGCCTGGCTGGGCAGTCCGGCCGAGCAGAGGCAGCGCGCCGCCGAACTGGCGGGCTGGTAAGGAAGGCGAGTGAACGAAAGCGACCTGCACGAAATCGAGCCGGCGGCGAGGGGGCTGACCCTTTCTGGCGATCCCCTCCCGGTCTTCGACCGGCCGATTCGCGAACCGATGGGCTGGTCGCCCCTGCGCAGGCCCCGTTCGGTCCGCCGCACCATGTCGCTGGATGCCACCTGGCCGGGCGGCCGCGATGGGGAAACTGCGATCGCCGGGGATTGCCGCGATATACTGACGGGGCCGGACGGCGGGCAGCCGGTGGAAATCGGCCGCGCGCATATCGACGTCGTCGCGGGCAACAGGGTCATCGAGTCGATCCGGACGGTTCCGCCGCGCAATGACATAGCTGGCCTGGTTGGCGCCCGCGCGGGCGGATATTTGCGGGCCGCAATAGAAAATGTCCTGCCCGTCGAAAAGACCAACGGCACGCCGCTCTATCTTCTGCTGGACGATCTGGCGGGCACCACGCTGGTCGCGCGTTGGGCCTGGTCGCGTTGGGACGGCGGCTGGATTGGCATGTCGGACGAGCAGCGTGCCCAGAATGTCCGCAGCATGGAGGGCGTGTGTATCGGCTTCCGCCCCGGCTCGGGCGCGCTTGGCGATAACGGCCGGGCGCAGCCGGACCAGAACAGCAGCCGGGTGCCTTCGCTGGTCAACCTCGCCGATCCGGAGGGTTGGCACGAACTGATCGACCGGGGTGGCGTCAATTTCCGCCGTGCCCGCCGCATCGACGTCTGGCGCGAAGGCGGCCTGATCCACGTCGATTCCGCCTTTCAGGATACAAGCAGCGCTCCCGACGGAGGGGATCGCATGGCGGTGCACGAATATCGGCTGTTCGCGACCGCCGATGAGGCCGCAGGGACGCTGCTGTCGCTCGATGCCCGGCCCGGCACGCTGCCTTATCCCGAATGCCGCGCCGCGCCCTCGAATATCGGTCATCTGCTGGGTTGTCCGCTCGATCGTCTGCGCGAACAGGTGCTGATCACCCTGCGCAAGACGGCGGGCTGCACCCATCTCAATGACACGCTCCGCGCGCTGGCGGAGGTTCCAGCGCTGATTCACAGCCTGCCGCAAAGCGAAGGCGCCGCATAGGATCTGTTAACCCTGCGGCGTTATGCCTTCCCCCCGACGGACGGGAGAGGCAGAAAATCTATGTGGTACGACCGGCAAAATGGCTATGTGGTGGTCGAGCGGACCGGCTTGCTGAGTTTGCAGGACGCGCGGGCTTTTCTGGACCAGTCGCTCCAGCTTGTCGCGACCATGCGGCGTGAACGCGGCTATGCCCGCGTGCTGGTCCTCAATCGCGACAATGTGGTGCAAAGCCGCGAGGTGACCGACCTTTTCGCCAATACGCCCAGCCAGATACAGGGACCGGACGATCGTGTCGCGCTGGTCGCGAATACGGCGCTGACGAAATTGCAGGCCGATCGCCTCGCCCGTGGCGGACCGGAGCGGGTCTTCATGAGCGAGGAAGAGGCGGTCGCCTGGTTGCGCGAGCCGATCGTCCAGCACGCCGCGAAGTCTTGATCAGCGATCGGTTCTGATCGCTGGGAACTGCCAGACCGCTCTAACGGCCGGTAAAGCGCGGCGCACGCTTCTCCTGGAAGCTGCGCACACCCTCCAGAAAATCGTCATGGGCAAGCGCCTCGACCAGCAGGTCATGCGCTTCCCCGGCGCTCTCGCCAAAGCTTTGCGTCGCCGACCGCTGCAACTGCCGCTTCATCAGTCTCAGCGAACGCGGTGCGACGGTCGCGGCCATTTCCCGCGCATAATCCATCACGAAACCTATGAGCGCGTCCGGTTCCAGCACCCGATTGACCAGCCCCATGGCCTGCGCTTCCTCCGCCCCGATGCGGCGTCCGGAATAGAGGATGTCGGCGGCATGGCCCAGCCCGACCAGGCGCGGCAGGCTCCAGGCCAATCCCGCTTCCGCGATCAGGCCGCGCGCGCCGAAGGCGGCGTTGAAGAAGGCCTTGCTGGATGCAAAGCGCATGTCGCAATTGACCGCCATCACGAAGCCCGCGCCCACCGCCGGGCCGTTCACTGCCCCGATCACCGGCTTGGAGAGCGCCAGGGGGAAGCTGTAGATCGAATTGAGCTCGGCGGGCGCGTCGATCGCCTTCATCCGTTCAGGCACGATGCCCTGGCGCGGGATTTCGTAATTGGTGCCCCGCCCCTCGATCAGCCGGTTGAGCCGGTCCATGTCGGCGCCCGCGCAAAAGGCCCGGCCCTTGCCGGTCAGCACCACCACGCGCACCCGCTCGTCCTGCTCCGCCGCCACGGCCACGTCCTGGATGACGTCGTGCATCGCGTCGGAAAAGGCGTTGAGCCGGTCCGGCACATTGAAGCTGATGATGCCGACGCCGTCCTCGACCTCGAACAATATGGGGGCTTCGCTCATCTTATGCCGACGTCCTCTTGGCCTTGGCTGCCTTTGCCGCTTCTTCCAGCAAGGGCTTCAAATCGCGCTTCATAACCTTGCCATTGGGGTTGAGCGGCAATTCGTCAAGAATGAGGATGGTGCGCGGCACCTTGTTGTCGGCCAGCCGGTCGCGGCACCATTGCCGGATATTCTCGATATCGGTGCTCATGCCGGTCTTCAGCGTGACGGTGGCGCCGATATCCTCGCCCAGCACCTCATGGTCGATGCCGATCACGGCGGCGTCCTTGATCGCGGGATGGTCGTGCAGCACGGTCTCGATCTCGATCGGCGTGATGTTGTATCCGCCGCGGATGATGAGTTCCTTCGACCGGCCAGAGACGATCAGGTCGCCATCCTCGTCGACGAAGCCCAGGTCGCCGGTCTTGGTCCAGCCGCCCTTGAAGCTTGCGGCGGTCGCCTCCTCATCGCGCCAGTAGCGGCGCGCATGTTTCTGGAAGCCGTAAATCTCGCCGATCACATTGGCCTGCGTGATGACATTGCCGTCCTCGTCCCGGATCTGCATGTGCGGCGGCAGCTTGCCGACGCAGCCCGGCTTCATCACCTGTTCCTTGTTCGACGTGCCGACGCCGATGCCCCCCTCCGACATGCCATAGCTGTTGCGCACGCGCAGGTTGGGCCACAGTTCCGACGCCCGCTTGACCGAGTCATGCGGCAGCGGCGCTGTGCCGGTCATCAGATATTTGACGCCCGCAAAGTCGTAATCGGCGACATCGGGATGGTCCAGGATCAGGCGCAGCATCGATGGCACCAGATAGACCAGATTGGGCTTCTTGACGCGCACCAGTTCCAGAAAGCCCTTGGGATCGAATTTGGGCTGGGTATAGGTCGTCGCGCCCGATTTGACCGGCAGCATCAGCACGCCCAGATTGCCGCCCGATCCGGTCAGCGGCAGTGCGTGCAGCGTCGAGCGCGACTTGGTGTCGATTTCCAGACCCGTCGTCGTGCCCAGCAGATCCTGGTGCGGCACCACCACACCCTTGATCTTGCCGGTGGTGCCCGACGTCGCCAGAATTTCGGCGTCCGCGTCGGCGTCGAGCAGCGACTGGTCGGGCAGGGCGGCGATGTCGCGCGGCATGGAATCCACATGCCATGATCCCGCCAGTTCCAGTCCGGCCAATGCCTCCGCGCTGTCGTAAAGGGCGAAGCGCGGCTCGACCAGCGCGGCATAGTCGCGCACCTCGGTCGGCGACAGGCGGACATTGATCGGCACGGCGATGCCGCCCGCGCGCAGCACGGCGAAGACGGCGACCGCCATTTCCACCGCATGCGCATTGCTGATCGGCAGGAAGACGCGATCGCCCGGCTTCAGCCCCGCCGCCGCCAGGCCACCGCCGATCTCGTCCGCTTCCCGGTCCCACTGGGCGAAGGTCAGCACGCGATGGGTGTCGTCATGAGCGACCGAATCCGGCTGGTTTTGGGCACGGACCTTCAGGGCGTCGGGCAGGCGGCGAACCGTCATCACTATCCTCACAGACCTAGTTATATAAGTGAACTCTCTAGCGCGTAGTGTTGACGGGAGGCAAGCCCATTTCGGCGCCAGCCGGGAAAATGGCGCGCCGGGAGCGGGATTTGTCCCAGATCAAAGATGATTGTCCGTCATCTTTTATGATGGCCCGGCAGCAGGCGCCCATGCCCGGCCGCAGCCTTTGACGGAGAGGATTCACCCATGCAGATGAACGATATGGTGATCGCCAGCGTCGACGATCATATCATCGAACCGCCGACCATGTTCGACCAGCATCTGAGCGCCGAACATCGCAAATATGCGCCACGCTATGTCACCGGCGCCGACGGTCATGCCTTCTGGTCCTGGGACCATGAGGATATGCGAACCTATAATATCGGCCTCAACGCCGTGGTCGGCCGCCCGAAGGAAGAATATGGCACGGAGCCGATGAACATCGACCAGATGCGCAAGGGCACCTGGGATTCGGGGGCACGCATCGACGACATGAATGCTTCGGGCATGCTGACCTCGGTCAACTTCCCGACCTTCTGCAGCTTTGACGGTAGCTGGTTCTGGCGGGCGAAGGACAAGGACAATGCCGCCCGCGTCATCGCCGCCTATAATGACTGGCATATCGACGAATGGTGCGCGCCACATAGGGGGCGCTACATTCCCACCGCGATCCTGCCGCTTTGGGATGTGCAGACCGCGATCCGCGAATTGCAGCGCGTCATCAGGAAGGGATGCCGATCGATCAGCTTCCCGTCCAATCCGCTGAACCAGGGCGCCCCTGCCTCGATCCACGACGAGATGTGGGAGCCTTTATGGGCGCTGTGCGACGATGAGCAGGTCGTGCTGAACTGCCATATCGGTACCGGCCAGCCCGCCGCCTTCGCGTCGGGCGCCTCGCCGATCTCGGCCTGGATCACCTCGCTGCCGATGGCGATCGGCACCGACGCCGCCGATCTGCTGCACCTGACCGCCCTGCTGCGCTATCCCAATCTCAAATTCTCGCTGTCCGAAGGCGGGATCGGCTGGATTCCCTATATGCTGGAGCGCGCCGATTTCGTGTACCGGCATCACGGCGCCTGGGTGCGCTGCCAGTGGGGCGGCAAGCTGCCGTCCGAAGTGTTCCGCGAACATTTTCTGTGCTGCTTCATCGAGGATCGCTTCGGCTGCGCCAATTATCAGGCGGTGGGCGAGGATCTGATCGCCTATGAGTGCGATTATCCGCATTCCGACTGCACCTGGCCGTCGGTGGCGGAGGAATTGTGGGAGAATGTGAAGGGCCTGCCGACTGGCGTGATCGACAAGATCACCCACGGCAATGTCTTCTCATTTTTCGGCGTCGATCCGGTGGCGGAACTGGGTGGTCGCGACAATTGCACCGTCAGCGCGTTGCGCGCCAAGGCCCTGAACGTCGATGTCAGCGAGCGCTCGCTGCCCGGCAAGGATGCCCGCATCATCGGCCAGGCCGACCGGGCCGTGACCTGCGCCGATGTTCAGGTGACGCTGGCGGAACGCAAGTAAAGCGGCAGGCTGGAAAAGACCGGCCCAAGCAAGACGGGCGGAGCATGATGCTCCGCCCGTTTTTCCTGTTCCGCATCGTCCGGCCCGGCAGGTTATGCCACCTGCCGGCCCGGAAACGCCTTAGAGGCGCTCGATGATGATTGCAGGCGCCATGCCGCCGAACGCGCACATCGTGATCAGGGCATAGCGGCCGCCCGAGCGTTCCAGCTCGTCCAGCGCGGTGCCGATCAGGATCGATCCGGTCGCGCCGATCGGATGGCCAAGCGCGATGGCGCCGCCGTTGATGTTGACCTTGGCGCGATCGATGCCGAGATCGCGGATGGTCTTCTCGGTCACCACCGCGAAGGCCTCGTTGATTTCCCAGACGTCGATATCGTCCACCGTCAGACCGGCGCGTTCCAGCGCCTTCTTCGCGGCCGGGACGGGGGCGTTGAGGATCAGTGTCGGGCAATCGCCCGCGTTGACCGCGGTCACGATCCGCCCGCGCGCTTTCCAGCCATTGTCCTTCATGCCCTGTTCGGAGGCCAGCAGCAGCGCGGCCGATCCGTCGACGACGCCCGAGCTGGTGCCCGCATGGTGGGTCGGCTCCCACTTCAGGTCGGGATATTTGCGCTCGATCATCTGGCGCATGGTGGTGCCGTCCGGCGCAGCCGCCATTTGCTCAACCGCGCCGAAGGCGGGCTTCAGCGAGGCCAGCGATTCAGGCGTGGTTTGGGGGCGCGGATATTCCTCGCGATCCAGCGCGACGGTGCCATCCTCGTTGTAGACCGGCACGACGCTCTTGTCGAAGCGGCCTTCCGCGATCGCCGTGGCGGCCTTGCGCTGGCTGTCGACGCCCAGCGCTTCCAGTTCGGCGCGGCTGATGCCTTCCATTGCCGCGATCGCATCGGCGGCCACGCCCACATTGCTGATCGGGTGCTTGTCGTAGAATTTGTCGTTGCCCTTCGACCAGCCAAGGTCGGCGTAGGGTGTGCCCTCGTTCCACATCGCGATCTCGGCCTGGTGGCTCATCATCTCGGTGCCGCCGGCAACGACCACATCCTCGAAGCCGGACATGATCTGGCTGGCCGCGAAGGCCACGCTGGTGATGCCGCCGCCGCAGAACCGGTCGAGCGTGACGCCCGATGCCTTGGTATCCCAGCCGGCATAAAGCGCGCTGAACCGGCCAAGGTCGCCCGATTGCTTGCCGTTCTGCGTGCTGGTCGACCAGACGATGTCATCGACCTTGCTGGTGTCGAGGTTGTTGCGCTCCTTCAGCGCATTGAGCACCGTGGCGCCCAGGACGTGCGGATGAAGGTGCGCAAGTGCGCCCTTGCCCAGCTTGCCGACTCCGCGAGGCGTACGAACAGCGTCGATAATATAGGCATCAGCCACGAATATTCTCCTTTACCTCATCTGGCCGGGTACGTCCCGCCGACTCTGAAGGTTCACCTAGACAACTATCTTTGACAGGCCAACAGGGAAGTTTTAACCGGGATGCGGGTGACCGCCGCAAACCCCGGTGTCAGGTGCGCTCGCGGTGGATATAGGAGAGCGATGGGATGATGGGAAGGAGTCCGGACATTTTCGGTGCCGTCATGAAAAAAGGGACATTCTCCTCGTGGTCGCATGGGCCGGCCGCCGGGCGGGAAGTCGCCGCATGACCGGCCTGCCCGAACTGATCGCCGCCGTCCTCGCCATCGATCCGGCGGCCGAAGCCGTCGAATTCGAGGGCCGCTGGGAAAGCTGGGGCGGCCTCCACGCCCGCATGGCCGCTATCGATTCGCTGATCGCATCGCAGGTGCGGGGAGGGAATGTGCGTGTCGGCGTGATGCTGCGCAACCGCCTGCCGCATCTCTCTGCCCTCTATGCCGCGGTGACCGGCGGCCGCTGCCTGGTGACGCTCAACCCGCTCTATCCCGATGCCGTCATCGCTTCCGACATCGCCGCGCTGCGTCTGCCGGTGATCGTCGCGGCGCGATCCGACCTCGAACGGCCCGGCGTGGCGGAGGCCGCGCGGGACAACGGCACCGCGCTCATCGCCTTGCCGGACGCATGGGACGAAGCACCCGTCCTCTTGCAGCCGCACGATCCCGCCCGTGGCGCCAACCCCGCCGCCCCCGGCATCATGATCGAGATGCTGACGAGCGGCACCACCGGCATTCCCAAGCGCGTGCCGATCACCCGCGCCGCGTTCGAGGCAAGCTTCAACGTCACCCTGCGGGCCGAGGGCGCGCTGGACGAACGGCCGCAACTGCGTCCCGGCGTCGCCGTATCGCCCGCGCCGCTCACCCATATCGGCGGGGTATGGGGTTCGCTGACCTCGCTCTGCCTCGGCCGCCGTTTCGTCCTGCTCGAACGCTTCTCGGTCCCGGTCTGGGCCGATGCGATCCGCCGCCATCGGCCGCGCGCCACCGGCCTTACCGCCGCCGGCCTGCGCATGATCCTGGACGCCGACATCCCGGCCGAGGCGCTGTCCAGCTTGAAGGTCGTCTCCGCCGGCGCCGCGCCGACCGATCCTGCCCTGATCGACGCCTTCATGGACCGCTACGGCATTCCCGTCCTCACCAATTATGGCGCGACCGAATTCGCCGGGCCCGTCGCGCGCTGGACGCTGCCCGACTTCAAGGAGAAGTGGCGGGAGAAGCGCGGCTCGGTCGGCCGCCTGCACGGCAATGTCGAAGGCCGCGTGGTCGACCCCGCGACCGGCGAAACCCTCCCACCGGGCGAGGAAGGCGTGCTCGAACTGCGTGCCGCGCAACTCATCGATCCCAGCGGCTGGCTGCGCACCACGGACAAGGCGCGGCTGGACGCGGACGGCTATCTCTGGATCACCGGCCGCGCCGATGGGGTCATCAATCGCGGCGGCTTCAAGGTCAGCCCGGAGGATATCGTGCGCCGCCTGGAAGAGCATCCCGCCATCCGGGAAGCGGCCGTCGTGGGCGTAGCCGACGAGCGGCTGGGCCAGGTGCCCGCCGCCGCCATCATCCTGAAACGCGACGCCGCGCCGCTGGACGAGGCGGAACTTTCCGCTTATCTGCGCCAGAGTCTGGCGCCTTATCAGGTGCCGGTCCACTATCGGATCATGGACGACTTCCCGCGCACGGCCTCGATGAAGCCGGTATTGCCGGAAATCGCCAAGCTCTTCATCCAGAACGACCTATAGGAGATGCCCTGATGTCACTGCTCCGGATCGAACGGAACGGCCATGTCGCAACGCTGACGCTTGATCGCCCCGACAGCCTCAACGCGCTGGGCTCGGATGGTGACGGCAAGATTTTCCAGCAGGTCTGCGAAGAGCTGAACGACGATCTGGACGTGCGCTGTGTCATCCTGACCGGCGCTGGCAAGGCCTTTTCGGCGGGCGGCGATGTCAAGGCGATGCGGGCGCGCACCGGCAATTTCGGCGGCGGCGGCGTCGATCTGCGCAATCATTACCGCACGAACATCCATCTGATCGCGCGCGCCCTATACGGCCTCGACGTGCCGTTGATCGCCGCGATCAACGGTCCCGCCATCGGGCTTGGCTGCGATGTCGCCTGCTTCGCCGATATCCGCATCGCATCGGAAAAGGCGCGCTTCGGCGTCACCTTCCTGAAACTCGGCCTGATCCCGGGCGACGGCGGCTCCTGGCTGCTGCCCCGCGCCATCGGCCAGAGCCGGGCGTCCGAACTCTTCTTCACCGGCGACGTGATCGATGCGCCGACCGCCGCCGAATGGGGTCTCATCAGCCGGGTCGTGCCGCACGACAGCCTGATGGACGAGGCGATGGCCATGGCGACGAAGATCGCGGCGATGCCGCCCCATGCGCTGCGCCTGACCAAGCGGCTGATGCGCCAGGGCCAGTCGATCAGCTATGATGCCGCGCTGGATCTGGCCGCCTCCACCCAGCCGCTGATGCACCTGACCGAAGATCATATGGAGGGGCTGGACGCCCTTCTGGAAAAGAGACCGGCGGACTTTTCCGGCCGATGACCCTGATCCGGCCGATGACTCAGGCGCCCGGCTGGTTCGAGGAGGCGCTCGCGCAGGAGCCGGAGCGGGGCACCGCCGTCGTGGACGGCTGCACGCTCGAAACCATGGCATGGGGCAAGGCGGGCGATCCGGGCCTGCTGCTGCTCCATGGCAATGGCGCGCATGTCCATTGGTGGCGGCCCTTCGCGCCCTTTTTCGCGGAAGGCACGCGCGTGGGCGCCTTTTCCTGGTCCGGCATGGGTGGTTCCGAGCGCCGGACGCATTATGATTTCGACCTGCACCGGCGCGAGATCTGGGCAGCGAGCGAGGCGATGGGCCTGTTCGATCATCAGGCCAGACCCTGGATCGTCGCCCACAGCTTCGGCGCGATCCCCGCGCTGTTCGCCGTATCGGGCGAGGGCGGGGACCGGTTCGGCGGACTGGTGATCGTCGATTCGGGCTATCGCCCCAACCCGGCGGTCAGCCCGTTCGAAGACCGGCCGCAATGGACCAATCCGGGCTATGCGACGCTGGCCGAGGGCGCGGTGCGCTTCCGGCTCCGTCCCGAACAGCCCTGCCCCAACGACTGGATGCTCGATTTCATCGCCGCCCATTCGCTGGATCTGCGCGCGGACGGGCGCTGGCACTGGTCGTTCGATCCCGCCGCGGACCGCATGCGCGGGCTGGCGTCGGGCGAGGATGTGGCCGCGGCGATCCGGGGCGCCCGATGCCCGCTCGCCTATGTCTGGGGCGAACATTCCGCGCTGATGACGCCGGACATGATGGCGATGAACCGGGATATCGCCGCCCCCGGGACGCCATTCGTGGAGATACCGGGAGCCGCCCATCACCTGATGCTGGACCAGCCGGTCGCCTTCATCGCCGCGATCCGTGCCCTCGTCCCGGCCTGATCGCGGCGTGTTTCGGCGCAGCGGCCGTCGCTGCCGGACAATGCCGGTTGCCTGGGCTGGAGAATCATAACATAGTGAGCTTCGACAATTCAGGCACATGCTGCGCCTGCCGCCGCTGCGATCCGCCGTGCCGCCCTTTAAGGAGAGAATGATGAGTGCAGATGGGCGGCCGCGCGGCTGGTACCACGGCTGGAACATCGTTGCCGTGTGCATCCTGTGCAACATGTCCGGCATCGCGCTGACGATGAACAGTTTTTCGCTGTTCCTCCCCGGCTGGACCACGGAATTCAAGGCGCCGATCAGTTCGATCGCGCTGGCGATCACGCTGTTCAGCATCGGCACGGCGGGCCTCTCCTATGTGATCGGCCATTGCGCGGGCCGCTATCCGGCGCGCTGGCTGTTCGGCGGCGGTCTCTTCCTGCTGGGCCTCAGCCATATCGCCATCGCCTTCTCGACCGCGCTCTGGCAGGTCTATCTCATCTATACGGTCGCGCTGCCCGTCGCCATCGGCTTCAGCGCCATGATCCCCAGCCAGTCGCTGGTGTCGCGCTGGTTCGTGCGCAGAGTCGGCCTGGCCATGGGCCTGACGGCGGCCGGTTTGGCGGTCGGCGGGATCGTCTTCCCGCCCGCCGTGGTCCTGTTGCTGCCGACGCTGGGGTGGCGCGGCATCTGGGGCGGGTTCGGCATCGTCATCCTTCTGGTCATCCTGCCCATCGCCATGTGGGCGCTGCGCGACCGTCCCGCCGCCGACGATCCCTTCGGCTATGTGACCGCGCGCAGCGGCGGGGGTGCGCATCAGGCCGCCATTTCCTTCGGCAGGATCATCCGGCGCCTGAACTTCTGGCTCATCCTCGCGCCGTTCCTGGCGGTGCAGTGCATCAGCGTCTCCACCTATGTGGCGATCGGCCCGATCATCCTGAAAAATGGCGGCGCGGCGCCTGCGGTCGGCATGTTCCTGTCCTTCTACAGCGGGGCAGCAATGGCCGCCAAACTGGCGTCGGGTTGGCTGTCGGACCGCATCGGCAACCGCGTGCCCATGACGATCGCGGCCTTCGGCGCGGCGGCAGGGGCCTTCCTGCTGATGATCCCCAATGTGGATCCCGCCTTCCTGATCGGAACCGCCGTGGTCAGCGGCATTTCCGGCGCGGTGTGGACGCTGCTCGCCTCCGCGTTGCTGGCGGAATTCGGCCCGGCCTCCTTTTCCCGGGTCTTCGGCCTTGCCTGCGCCCTGTCCCCGGTCGGCACCCTTGCCCCGCCGCTGGTCGCCCGTTCGGCCGAACTGACGGGCTCCTTCCAGGGCGCGCTGCTGGTGCTCGGCTGTCTGTGCGGCGTCTCGGCGCTGCTGATGCTCCTGTTCTTCAGGGATCAGCCCCGCCATGCCGTCCTGCAGGCCGCGGAATGATCACAAAGCGCACTAGGTGAGATAGCTTCTCAACCTCCGTTGCAGTTTTGCTGATTTCAGGGCAAGAGGCGGCCAACCCTGTTTAAGGAGTGATGCATGAGCGAAGTTGGCACATTCACGGTTGAAGAAGGCGGTATCGGCGTCATCGCGATCGATAATCCGCCCGTTAACGCATTGGGGATCAAGACGCGCCGCGCGCTGGACGAAGGCTTCCGCAAGTTCGCGGCGGACGATTCGGTCAAGGCGATCGTGCTGATCTGCGGCGGGCGCACCTTCTTCGCGGGCGCGGACATTTCCGAATTCGGCAAGCCGCCGCAGGAACCGGGTCTGGTCGATGTGTTCAACATCATCGAAAATGGCGGCAAGCCGGTGGTCGCCGCGATCCATGGCACCGCGCTCGGCGGCGGCTATGAACTGGCGCTGATCTGCAACTATCGCATCGCCGTTCCCAGCGCGATGGTCGGCCTGCCCGAAGTGAAGCTGGGCCTGCTGCCCGGCGCCGGCGGCACGCAGCGCCTGCCCCGCGTCGTCGGTCCGGAAGCCGCGCTCGACATCATCACAGGCGGCGATCCCATCCCGGCGAAGAAGGCGCTGGGCCTGGGCATGATCGACGCGCTCGCCGAGGAAGGCAAGCTGCGCGAGGATGCCATCGCCTTCGCCCGCAGCCTGCTGGCCGAAGGCAAGCCCGCCGTGCGCGTGCGCGACCGCAATGAGAAGCTGGAGGCCGTGCGCGACCGCACGCCGGCGCTGTTCGACGAATATCTGGCGAAGAATGCGCGCTCCTTCCGTGGCTTCAAGGCGCCGCACAATATCGTCCGCGCCATCCAGGCCTCGATCGAGACCGCGCCCGATTTCGACAAGGGCATGGAGCGCGAGCGCGAACTGTTCCGCGAACTGGAGCCCAGCATCGAATCGCAGGCGCAGCGCTATTATTTCTTCGCCGAACGCGAAGCGGCCAAGATCCCCGACATCGGCAAGGACGTCGCCACCATCCCGGTCAAGACCGCCGGCGTGATCGGCGCGGGCACGATGGGCGGCGGCATCACCATGAACTTCCTGAACGCGGGCATCCCCGTGACCCTGGTCGAAATGACCCAGGAAGCGCTGGATCGCGGTGTCGGCGTCATTCGCCGCAACTATGAGAATACGGCCAAGAAGGGCCGCATGACCCAGGAGCAGGTGGAACAGCGCATGGCGCTCATCACGCCCGCCATCGGGCTGGAGGCGCTCGGCCAGGTCGACATGATCGTGGAGGCCGTGTTCGAGGAAATCGCGATCAAGCAGGACGTGTTCGGCAAGCTGGACAAGATCGCCAAGCAGGGTGCGATCCTGGCGTCCAACACCTCCTATCTCGATCTGGATGCCATCGCCAACGCGACCAGCCGTCCGGAATGGGTCGTGGGCACGCACTTCTTCTCGCCCGCCAACGTCATGCGCCTGCTCGAAGTCGTGCGCGGCGCCAAGACCTCCAAGGAAGTCGTCAAGACCGCGATGGAGATCGGCAAGAAGATCGGCAAGGTGTCGGTCCTCTCGGGCAACGGCTTTGGTTTCATCGCCAACCGCATCATGACCCAGCGCGGCAAGCAGGCCGACCAGTTGGTACTGGAAGGCCCGACGCCGCAGGACATCGATCAGGCGATCTACAATTATGGCTTTGCCATGGGTCCGTTCCAGATGATCGACCTAGTCGGTCTGGACGTGATCGGCCGCGGTGAGACGGAGCGCACGATCCGTGGCGATCTCGTCAAGCTCGACCGGCTGGGCCAGAAGAAGAATGGCGGCTTCTACGATTATGACGAAAACCGCAAGGCGACCCCGTCGCCGGTCGCGGCCAAGGTCATTGCCGATATCGCCGCGTTCAAGGGTGTCGAGAACAAGGGCAAGCTGAGTGCCGAGGATATCGTCGCGCGCCTGCTCTACCCGGTGGTGAATGAAGGGGCCAAGGTGCTGGAGGAGGGCATCGCCAGCCGTGCGTCCGACATCGATGTCGCCGCGATCCTGGGCTATAACTGGCCGGTCTACACCGGTGGTCCCATGTTCTGGGGCGATACGGTCGGCCTGCAGAAGGTGGTCGATGGACTCAAGGCGCAGGGCATCGAGCCATCCAAGCTGCTGGTCGAAAAGGCCGCGAAGGGCGAAAGCTTCACGCGCGGATAAATCAGGGCGCCCGCCGGCCCTTCAAGACCGGCGGGCGTTAAATAAACAATTGTTTACATCCTTTTCCCTTCTGGCATAGTCTTTCCAGGTCGCCGGAACGTCGACACCCAGGGGATTGAGGATGCATCCAGGCAAAAACAGGCTTCAGGCCCGGATCGGCTTTATCGGCCTGGGCAATCAGGGCGGTCCCATCGCCCGCCGCATCGGCGAGGCGGGCTGGCCCCTTGCGCTCTGGGCGCGGCGTCCGGAAGTCCTGAACGATTATGAGGGTATTGCCCGCCGCGTCGAAAGCCCCGAAGCACTCGCCCGGCAAAGCGACATCCTCTCCCTTTGCGTCGTCGACGATGCAGGCGTTGACGCACTGATGCAAAGCGTGCTCCCCGAAATGCGATCGGGCAGCCTGATCGCCATCCATTCGACCATTCATCCCGACAACTGCGTGGCATGGGCGCGCCGGGCATCCGAAAGGGGCGTGGCGCTGATCGACGCCCCGGTCAGCGGCGGCGCGGCGGGTGCGGCGGCAGGCACGCTGACGGTGATGATGGGCGGCACCCCCGACGATTGCGACCGCGCCCTGCCGCTTTTCCGGAGCTTCGGCAAGCTGATCGTCCGGCTGGGCGATGTCGGCGCGGGCCAGCGGGCCAAGCTGCTCAACAATACGCTGCTGGCCGCGATCATGGGCGTCACGCAGGAGGCGCGCGAAGCAGGGGAGGCGCTGGGGCTGGACCTGGCGGCGCTGGACAGCATCCTGGCGGCGAGCAGCGGCAGCAGCTTCGGCCATGGCGTATTGCGCAGCCTGCCGGATATCGCCGCTTTCCGCCATGGCGCGGACCTGCTGCGGAAGGATGTCGGCCTGCTGCGGCAGATCTGCACGCAGGACGGTGCGGCGCCGCGGGGACTTCTGGCCGAAGGAGATGCCTTCCTGGCGCGCTTTTCCGACCATCAGGCATAAGGAGAGAGGAATGACCAAGACAAGTCCGCCCGATCTGGGGCCGCCCGAATTTGCGAGCCCGGAAGAGCGCTCCCAATATGGCCGCGACTGGTTCCATTATGTCATGACCATGCCCGCGCCGCCGCCGACCACGCCCTATAACAGCGCAGGCATCCACAATTTCGTCTTTGCCGAGATGTGGAGCCGTCCCGGTCTCGACCTCAAGGCCCGGCGCTGGATCACGCTCGCCTGCGTCGCCGCGTCGGATACGGTCGTGCCGATCCAGGCGCATATCTACGCAGCGCTCAAGAGCGGGGACATCACGATCGAGGAGATGCACGAATTCACGCTGCATTTCGCGGTCTATTGCGGCTGGCCCAAGGCCTCGCTCGTCAATCAGGCGGTGCAGGATGCCTGGGCGCGGGTGCAGGAGGAGGGCGGCACCGTCCAGATGGCGCGGCCGGACCCGGTCGGATGACCCGGATCGCTGGCGCCGTCGCCATCGTCACCGGCGCGGCCAACGGCATAGGCCGGGCCACGGCCGATTCGCTCGCCCGGCGCGGCGCGCGGCTTGTCCTGGCAGATATTGACGCGGCAAGGCTGGAGGAGGCGGCCGGGGCCATTCGTGCAGCAGGCGGGCAGGCGCTCGCCATTCCCCTGGACCTCTCGGAACCGGATGCCTTCGATCGGCTGCGCGAGAGGACATGGGCCGAATATGGCACGGTCGATATCGTCATGAACAATGTCGGCGTGCTGGTGTCGGGCCTGCCGCAGGATATTCCGCTCGCCGAATGGGAGAGGATCATCAACCTCAACCTGATGGGCGTTGTCCGGTCCATCCACCGTTTTCTGCCCGACCTTCTGGCGAAGGGCAGCGGCCATATCGTCAACACGGCGAGCTTCGCCGGGCTTTTCCCCTATGCCTTCGACCGCCTGCCCTATGCCGCGACCAAGGGGGCGATCGTCACCATGACCGAGGGGCTGGCGCTCTATCTGGAGCCCAGGGGCATCGGCGTGACGCTGTTGTGCCCCGGTCCGGTACGGACGGCCATCGGCAACACGATGCGCAGCTTTACCGAAGGGCTGCCGCTGCGCGGGCCGGGTCCGCAATTCGCCTTCCGCGAAGCCGGGGAAGTGGGGGAGATGGTGGCCGACGCCATCGCCTCGAACCGCTTCTTCCTGCCGACAGACGATCTGGTGCGGCCGCTGCTCGCGGAAAGGGGCGCCGACATGGAGGCTTTCCTGCGCGCCCAGGCCATGGCCATGGCGCCCTGACCGGTTGGCCACCGGCCTGTCTGCGCCACATATAACTAGGTTATCTTTGTCTTGTGCGGTCCGCCAAATGGCGTTACCTCGATAGGTGAGGATATCCACGGCCACCGCCCCTTCACCGGGGCGGGGCGGAAGCAGGCAGAAGAGATGACTGTCAAGGCACGGTGCAGCGACATGCGATCGAAGGCGGAACGGCGCGTCCGGACGGCGGGGGAAGGGCGGCGCTCGTGACCGACGCATCCGCTCCGGCGAAAGCGCCCGTAACCCCCCGGCCAGCGGCGACGATATTGTTGCTGCGCGACGATCCGATGGAAGTGCTGATGATCCGGCGGCACAAGGATCAATTCTTCTCTTCCGCCCTGGTCTTTCCCGGCGGCCTGGTCGACGATAGCGACCATTCGGACGCCTGGCACGATCTGATCGTCGACGATATCGGGCTGGACGCTCATCAACGCGCGCTCCGGATCGCCGGTTTTCGCGAAACCTTCGAGGAAACGGGCATATTGCTGGCGCGTGGCGCCGAAGGGCATTGCGCCGCGCAACAGAGCCAGCCGGGCGCGTCCTTCCTGGATATCGTCCGTGCCAGCGGCGGGCGGCTGGTGCTGGACGATCTTGTGCCCTTCGGTCATTGGATCACCCCTGAATTTTCGCCCAAGCGTTTCGACACCCATTTCTTCATCTGCCGCACCGCGCCCGGCCAGGACGCCGTCTGCGACGGTGGCGAGGCGGTCGCGCTGGAATGGGCGACGCCCGACAGCATATTGACCCGGGCGGCGGAGGGCGAAACCTCCATCCTGTTCCCCACCCGTCTCAACATCGCCCGGCTGGCCGAGAGCGGGGCTGTTGACGATGCGATAGCGGCGGCCCGGATGCGTCCGATCTTCACCGTCCTGCCTCGCGTGGAGAAGCGCCCCGGAGGCATGGCGGTCGTCATTCCCGCCGAAGCCGGCTATTGCGAAACCGAAAATTTCAATCCCTCCCAGGCGCCGTCCGGCAAAGCCTGATCCAGGATCAAGAGGATAAGAATGTCGATTCTGTATGATGAAGCCCAGGTGCAGATCGGCGAGGAAGCGCGCCGTCAGCTCAACGCCGTCTTCGCCCCGGAAAAGCTCAAGGAACTGCTGGAAACACGGGGCGGCTATGACGAGGTCTTCTGGAACATCTGTCGCGAACAGGGATGGACCGCCATCGGCATCCCCGAGGATTTCGGCGGCATCGGCATGGGACTTATCGAACTCGGCCTGATCGCGGAAGCCTGCGGATCGGTGGTGAGCGGCGCGCCCTTCCTTGGCACATCCTTCGGCGCCGGGCAGGCCATTCTCGAATATGGCTCGCAGGCGCTGAAGCAGGACTGGCTGCCCCGGCTGGCCGCGGGCGACGTCATCGGCGCGGTGGCCTTTGCGGAGGGGCGCGATTTCATCCCCGCCCAGCCTTCGCTCCGGCTGTCGGAAGGCCGCCTCACCGGCACGAAGCCTGCCGTGCCCGCAGGCGGCAAGGCCGATGTGGCCGTCGTCCTCGCTTCGGGCGAGGCGGGCCCGGTGTTGGCGCTGGTGCAACTCGACCAACCGGGCGTGACGCGCACGCTGCTTGAAACCTTCGACAACAGCCGCAACACGGCGGACCTTGCATTCGAAGGCGCCCAGGCGCTGGTGCTGGAGGGTGCGGCCGATGGCCGGGCCGCCGCGCTGGAGATCCTGCGCCGGCAGGCGGTGGTGACCGCGCATGAGCAGGTCGGCGGCGCCGAACGGGCGATGACGGCCGCGCGCGACTATGCGCTGACCCGCCGCGCCTTCGGCCAGCCGATCGGCGCCTTCCAGTCGGTCAAGCACCGCATCGCCGAGGATTATGTGCTGGTCGAGATGGCGCGCGCCAATGCGATCGACGCGGCGGCGAGCTTCGGCACGCCCGAATTCGCCCGCTGCGCCGCGGCCGCCCGGATCACCGGCACCGAAGCCTATGACACGGTATCGCGCGACGCGACGCAGACCCATGGCGGCATTGGCGTCACCTGGGAAGAAAATCTGCACCTTCATCAACGCCGCGCCCGCACCCTCGCCATAGAGCAGGGCAACCTCATCTTCTGGGAAGACCGGCTGGTCGAGGCGCTGACGGCGGCATCGACGCAGGCAGCCGCCGAGGAATCGAGCGGCGACCCGGTGCTCGACGCCTATCGCGCCAAGGCGAAAGCCTGGCTGGAATCCCATGTCGCCGAATTCGGCGCGGCGGCGCAGAAGGGCCTGTCGGAGGAAGAGGGGCTGGCGCTCGGCCGCCGCTGGATGGCGACCCGCTATGATGCTGGCTATGTCGGCATTTCCTGGCCGAAGGAGCATGGCGGGCAGGGCCTCACCCATCTCGAAAAGCTGGCGTTCGACAAGGAGGAGATGAAGCACGGCTTCCCCACCGGCTATTTCGGCGTCAGCCTGGGCATGCCGGTGCCGATCATCCTGCGTCACCTGCCCGACGGCTGGAAGCATGAGCGCGCCCGGGCGGCGATGCGCGGCGAGGAAATCTGGTGCCAGCTCTTCTCCGAACCGGCGGCCGGATCGGACCTGGCGGGCCTGCGCACCCGCGCGGTGCAGGATGAGGCGACCGGCGACTGGATCGTCAACGGCCAGAAGCTCTGGACCACCTGGGCGCAGCATTCCGACTATGGCGTGATCGTCGTGCGCACCGACCCCAATGTGCCCAAGCACCGGGGCCTCACCTATTTCTGGGTGGACATGAAGGCGCCGGGCGTGACCGTGCGGCCGGTCAAGCTCGCGGCGGGCGACAGCCATGTGAACGAGGTGTTCTTCGACGATGTCCGCCTGCCCGATTCGCAGCGCATCGGCGCTGTCGGCGGCGGTTTTGCCGTGGCCATGGAAACGCTGATGATCGAGCGTTACCAGGCGACCGACCCGTCCGGCTTCGGCCCGCCGCTCGCCCTGCTGATCGGACAGGCGCAGGAAGGGACGCTCAATGGCCGGGCGCCGATCGAGGACGGACGCGTGCGGGAGCGTATCGCCCGGACCCATGCCGTGCAAAACGCCATGGCCGCCGTCGGCAAGCGGGCGCTGCTGTCCTTGCAGGCCGGGCTCGAACCGGGGCCGGAGGGCGCGCTGCACAAGCTGGTGTCCGTCCGCGCGCGGCAGAAGCTGTCCGAATTCGCCATCGACCTGCAGGGCGTGGCGGGCATGGAGCATCCCTACATCCATGTCAGTTCGAAGTCGAGCTGGCAGCAAAGCTGGATGACCGCCCCTACGGGCCGCATCGCGGGCGGCGCGGACGAGATGCTGCTCAACACCATTGCCGAGCGCATTCTGGGCCTGCCCCAGGACCACCGGCCGGACAAAGGCGTTCCATTCAACGCAATTCCGAAATAATATTCTTGACAAGTCGGGGTTCGTTGAAAAACGGACCCCTATTTTTGCAAAAATGTCACAACAAGGGATTTAATTGACGATCCGACAGCTATCGGTTGTGTAACCTGGTTACCTTTGCCATGAGGCCCCTCAAGCACTTTATCGTGTTTATTCAATCGAAAGAGAGGTTGTCATGGTGTCTGTTCGGCACACGTTGTCCTATGCAAGAATTTCGGCTTACGCACTCGCATCCGTAGCGGCCGGTGCCATCACCGCCGCCGCAGCGCAGGACGCTGCGCCTCAGGGGCAGGGCCTCGAGGACATTGTGGTGACCGCGCGCAAGGTCGAGGAAAATCTTCAGCAGGTTCCCGTCGCCGTCACCGTGCAGACCGGCGAAGCGCTGCGCCAGCAGTCCGCCGTCATGATCCCCGACATCGCCCGCCTGACGCCCGGCATCCGTTTCCAGAATTCGGCGTCCAACCCGTCCGCCTCGGCGATCACCATCCGCGGTCAGGTGCAGACCGACGTGCTGGCGACGCTCGACCCGTCGGTCGGCGTCTATGTCGACGGTTTCTATTGGGCCCGCGCCTATGGCCTCAACGCCAACCTGCTCGACGTCCAGAGCGCGCAGGTGCTGCGTGGCCCGCAGGGCACGCTGTTCGGCCGCAACACGACCGGCGGCGCGCTGCTGATCCAGTCCAACGATCCTGATTACAAGGGCGTTTCGGGCAATGTTTCGGCCACTTACGGCCGCTTCAACGAGCGCGCGGGCACCGCGGTGCTGAACCTGCCGCTGATCGATGACAAGCTGGCCGTGCGCGGCGGCTTCACGATCAACAAGCGCGACGGCTTCGCCCGCAACACGCTGACCGGCCGCAAGCTGGGTGAGAATGACAGCTATACCGGCCGCCTGAAGGTGCGGTTCGACCCCACCGACACGCTGCACTTCATCCTGTCGGGCGAATGGTATTCGATCAACGCCTACAGCCGCCCCTATCAGCTGATCTACATGTCGCCCAATTCGCCGGCGGTCACGGAAGTCGGCCTGGAGGCGGGTCAGCCGACCCAGGGCAACACCCTCATCAACAATTATATCGCGTCCACGGTGGGCACCGACCGCGTCCAGCAGACCACCGACACGCTGACCGACGTCAAGACGCAGACCTACACGATGACCTCGACGCTCGACACGGTGTTCGGCGCGATCAAGTTCATCGGCGGCTATCGTCACATCCGTTCGGACACGGCCATCGATCTGGACGCATCGCCCTATGATATCCTGAGCACGCGCGCGCATCAGAATCTGAAGAGCTATTCGGGCGAACTGCAGATCACCGGCAAGGCCTTCAACGATGCCTTCGATTTTGCCGGCGGCGCCTTCGTCTTCAAGGAAAAGGGCACCGATGAATCGACTGCGGTCGCGCTGCCCACGATCACCCGGCTGGTCGCCGGTTTCGTGCCCCGCCAATATCTGATCGGCGACATCGACAACCGGTCCATGGGTCTCTATTTCCAGGGCACCTACCATCTGGACGACAAATTCTCGATCGTCGGCGGCATCCGCTATTCGGTCGAGGACAAGAATATCATCGCCTATAACCAGGATCGCGATTCCCAGACCGACGCCTTGATCGGCTGCCTGATCGGTACCGCCGATCCGGTCACCTGCCGGGCCGTGTCGCGCAAGGATTTCGACGGCGTATCCTACACCGCGGGCGTCAACTACCAGGTCTCGCCCGACCTGCTGGTCTATGCCAAGTCGAGCAAGGGCTTCCGCTCGGGCGGCCAGAATCTGCGCGCCTCGGGTGCCAGCGGCGCGGCCTTCGCGCCGTTCAGGCCGGAAGTCGTGTATGAACAGGAAGTCGGCTTCAAGTCGGAACTGTTCGACCGTCGCGTTCGCTTCAACGTCGCGGCCTTCTACAATGAAGTGTCCGACATTCAGCGCACCATCCTGAACGTGATCTGCGCCGCCGACGGCACCTGCCGCACCGCGACGGTGGTGGGCAACGCCGGCAAGGCCCGCTTCTTCGGCGGCGAGGCGGAAGTCACCGCCCGCGTGACCGAAGGCCTGACCCTCAGCGGCAACGCCGCGCTCGCCGATGCCAAATATCTGCGCTACACGGACCGCGATGCGCTGGGCAATGTCGTCGATCGCCGCACCGAAGCCTTCCAATATGTGCCGAAGTGGACCTTCAGCGTAGCTGGCGATTACAAGCGGCCGGTGGGCGACGCGACGCTGAATGCGCATCTCGACTATGCCTGGCAGGGCAAGACCTACAATTATAATGTCGAGACCAGCAATCCGACTAACGATCCTGTGATCGCCGGTCTGCTGAACGCGGAAACCCGCCGCGCCGGTGGCGAGCTCAACGGCCGCCTGGGCGTCAGCTTCATGGACGACCAGCTGGAAGTCGCGGTTTTCGGCCGCAACATCCTGAACCGCCGCTATTATATGAGCGGTCTGGTGCTGCCTGCGCCGCTCAGCTATGCGATGGGCCAGCGCAACGATCCGGTGACCTACGGCGTCAACCTGACCTACCGCTTCGGCCGCTGATCGGGACTCGAGACCAGAAAAGGGGCCGGTGCAGCGATGCACCGGCCCCTTTTTCATGGTCCTGATGCGGCCATCGGCGGGGCCACCGCATGATGGGGCGCAGGTTCCTGCCCGCACCAGCCTCGGCGCGGCAGGTGCGTCTTGCTCTTGTGGGACTTGCGCGTCTATCCTTGGCCAACAAGATTTTCGGGTTCACCGGAGGGGATCGGATGGCAGAACATGTGTTCGTCGTACTCACCAATCCTGTCGAAGGACGGGAAGAGGAGTATAATCGCTGGTATGACGAGGTTCACCTTGGCGAAGTGCTCGATGTGCCCGGCTTCGTTGCAGCGCGGCGCTATCGCGTGGCGCCCTCGGCGGGCGCGGTGACGCATCGCTATCTGGCGCTCTACCATATCGACAGCGACGATGTGGCGGCGTCCATGGCCGAACTCAACCGGCGCGCCGGTTCGGGCGAGATGCAGATGAGCGACGCGCTGGACGGCGGCATCAGCCCGACACTCTACGAAGCGTTGCCGCTTTCCGACAAGCTGCGCAAGAGCGGACGCTGATGTCGGGCGCCGCCGCTGCGGGCGCCGTCTACCGTTTCATCAGTCCTTCACCAGCAGCATCGCACCCGCGAGCGGACCACCGGCCGTCGATGTCGCGCAGACGTTGAGGGGCTTCTTCACCTGACGGTCGCCGCCCCGTCCCCAGAGCTGGGTGCAGGCCTCATGCACCGCGCCATAGGCATGGAGCCGCCCGGCCGACAGCGCGCCGCCGCCGGTGTTGATCGGCAATTCGCCCTCCAGCGCGATGCGCGTGCCGCCCTCGATGAAATCCTTGGCGCCATAACGTTCGCAAAAGCCGAAATTTTCCAGCCAGTTGATCGTGTGGAAGCTGAAGCCGTCATAAAGCTGCGCGATATCGACATCCTTGGGCTTCAGGTCGGTCCGGCTCCACATCATCTCGGCGACCTTGGGCTGCGCCTGGGTGTCGAGCGCGTCGAGCTGTACCCAGCTATTGCGATATTGCATGGACGAACCGATCGCCTCGATGCGGATCGGAACGTTCGGCCCGTCCCGCGCCACATCCATGCGCGATACGATGATCGCGGTCGACCCGTCGATCGGCACGTCGCAGTCGAACAGGCGCAGCGGCGTCGCGATCATCCGCGAATTCAGATAATCCTCGATCGTGATCGGCGTGCGATAGACCGCCGCCGGATTGAGTGAGGCGTTGCGCCGCTGGTTGACCGCGATCTGTCCCACCTGTTCGGGCCTGATCCCGGACTTGTGGACATAGAGGTTGAACATCAGCGACTGCTGCAGCGCGGCGGCATAATTATAATAGGGCGCATACCAGAGGAAAATGCCTGCCTGCCGTTCCCCGCCCTTGACCAGCGAATTGGCGAAGGAGGTCTTGCGCGCCGTGGCTTCATACATGGTGCGGTAGATGAGGACGTTGCGCGCCAGCCCCGCCGAGATCGCGCCGATGGCATTGAACACCGCGCCATACTGGCCCGGCACCTCGCCGCCCGCGCCATACCAGTTGAGCTTCAGCCGCAGCGCGTCCTGGATCTGGGCCACGCCCACCGGCGAAAAGCCGCTCGTGTTGTTGTCCGCGCCGGGCCAGGTGGCGATGCCGTCAATGTCCGCACGGGTCAGGCCCGCGTCGCGGATCGCCCCCAGCGCGGCGTCCACCGTCAGTTCCAGCGCCGACTTGTCCGACCCGCGCGACACCTCGGACTGGCCGATGCCGGTGATCGCCGTATTCTTTTCCCCATAGGTCATGGCCGCGGCGCTCCTTCGCTGTCGGGTTCGAACAGCGGCACCCAGAGATCCTCGACCTGTTCGAAGTAGACCTTGACCGGCATGCCGAAGCTGACCTCTTCGGGCGGGCAGTTCATGATGTTCGTGACCAGCCGCACGTCATCCTGTTCCGCGATGCCGACCAGCGCCAGCACATAGGGCACCGGCAGCCCCGGCACCCATTGCTGGTGGTTGATCGAGAAGCTGACGACATGGCCCTTGCCGGAAACCGCCTCCGGTTCCACCCGCCTGCTCTCGCACTGCGGGCAGAAGCGCACCGGCGGATGGATATAATAGGCGCAGTCCTGGCAGCGGTAGATTTTCAGCTCGCCCTGCTCGCCGGCCGTCCAGAAGGTTTGGCTGTCCTTGTCGACGACGGGCAGGGAACGGGGCGGCGGTGCCGTCCCGGACGCGGTTGAAGCCATGATATCCTCTCCTTTGTCTGGCCGGGACCGGCTGTGTCCCCGCCGATCAATCCTCCTCGGCGATGCGGACCTTCAGGCCGTCCAGAGCGGCGGTGAAGACGATCTGGCAGGACAGCCGGGAATGTGCGTCGCGATGATCGGAACTGTCGAGCAGGTCGCTTTCGTCCTCGCTCATCGGCGGCAGCCGGTCATCAAAGCCGTTCTCGACATGCACATGGCAGGTCGCGCAGGAACAGCATCCGCCGCACAGGGCCAGCAGTTCGTCAAAGCCATTGTCCCGGATCAATTCCATGACGGAAACGCCTTCCGTCCCTTCGATCGTCCTCTCTTCTCCAGCACGACCTACAACCGTCAGTTTCGCCATCGTCTTTCCTGCTGTTCTGCGAAGGATCGCCATGCCGGGCATGCGGGCCTTCTCCGCTGCTGTCAGTGGGGGAGGTGACACAAAAGCCGCCGCGCAAGCAAGGGCCTTTCCCTGACCGGTCTAAATATATAACGAGGTAATCTATGTTGTTCCGGACGAATCTCTGAGCCGCGCCGGACCCCCGGTCCCGCGACCGGCGGGCCATGACAGGAAGGATTTCCCCAACAATGACCGACATTGCCGACCTCGCCACTCTTGCGCCGGATTCGCCGGAAGCGGGGCCTTTCCGCCTGCTTGTCGACGGTGCGCTGGTCGATGGCGCCGCGTCCATGGCGGTGGTCAACCCGGCCACCGGCCGCCCCTTCTGCACCGTCCCGCGCGCGGATGCGGCGCAACTGGAAACCGCCATCGCCGCCGCGCGCCGCGCGCAACCTGCCTGGGCGCGCACATCCTATGCCGAGCGCGGCGCTCTCATCGGCGCTCTGGCCGACGCGGTGGAGGCGCGGATCGACGATTTCGCCCGGCTCATCACGCTGGAACAGGGCAAGCTGCTGGGCCATGCGCGGGGCGAGGTACGTACCACCGTCGCGCTGCTCCGCCATGCCGCCGGGCAGGAATTGAAGCCCGAAATCCTGCGGGAAGGCGATGGCACCCGCATCATCGAGAAGCGCACGCCGCGCGGCGTCGTCGCGGCGATCGCGCCGTGGAATTTCCCGCTTTTCATCATGGCGCAGAAGGTCGGCCCGGCGCTCATCACCGGCAATGCCGTCATCTGCAAACCCGCGCCGACGACCCCCACCAGCGCCCTCCTGCTGGGTGAGGTCGCCGCGGAAATCCTGCCCGCCGGCGTCCTCCAGACGATCGTCGACCAGAACGATCTGGGCGCCATCCTGTCCAGCCACAAGGGCATCGATTTCGTCAGCTTCACCGGCTCCAGCCCCACCGGCAAGAAGGTGCTGGGCAGTTCGGTCGACACGATGAAGCGGGTGTCGCTGGAACTGGGCGGCAACGACGCCGCGCTGCTGCTTGACGACGCGGATGTGGCGACGGTCGCGCCGCGCCTGTTCGCCGGTTTCACCAACAATAGCGGGCAGATCTGCCTTGCGACCAAGCGCGTCTACGCGCCCAGCGGCATGGTCGATGAATTGTGCGACGCGCTTGCCGGACTGGCCGCGCAGGCCGTGACCGGCGACGGGCTTCAGCAGGGCACCACCATGGGGCCGATCAGCAACAAGGCCCAATATGAAAAGGTGCTGGACCTGATCGAGGATGCGCGCGCCCAGGGCACGCTGGTCGCGGGTGGCGAGGCGCTGCCGGGCGAGGGCTATTTCATCCCGCCGACGATCTTCCGCGACCTGCCGGAAGATTCGCGCCTCGTGCAGGAGGAGCAGTTCGGCCCCGTCTTGCCCGTTCAAGGCTATGATGACCTGGATGAGGCCATAGAACGCATCAATGCCAGCGACTATGGATTGGGCGGCGTGGTCTGGACCAGCGATGTCGATCGCGGAATCGACGTGGCGGGCCGAATCGTCAGCGGCACCGTCTGGGTCAACCGGCAGTTCGACCTGCCTTTCGACGTCCCCTTCGGCGGCGCCAGGCATTCGGGCCTTGGCCGCCAGCACGGCGCCGAGGGGCTGAAGGAATTTACCCAGGCGACCATCATCAACGCCTCGATCTGACAGCCTGGATCCGATAGGGGGCTTGCCGTCGGCAAGCCCCCGCCCGGCAGGGCCATGCTGGACGGAACAGCAGGATAGGACAGCATGAAAGCGGAGGGGACGGCGGGCAGCGCCAGCATAAAGCGGGATCAGACCCTGCTCTTCATCGTGATCCTGACCATCGCGATCGGCAATACCGGCCTGCAATCGGTCCTGCCCGCCATCGGGCGGATATTGAAGCTGCCCGATACGCTGATCGGCCTGGCCTTTTCCTTTTCGGCGCTCGCCTGGTCGCTGGCCGCGCCCTTCTGGGGACGGCGGCTGGGCACGATGCGCGCCAAGACGATGGTGCTGGTCGGCCTGGGCGGCTATTGCGCCTCGCTGTTCGTCTGCGCCATCGCCCTGACTTCCGGCCTGCTCGGCTGGGTGGCGGCGGGCCTCAGCTTTGCCGGTTTCGTCATCGGACGCGGACTGTACGGATCGTTCGGATCGGCCGCCCCGCCGGCCTCTCAGGCGCTGGTGGCGCTGACCAGCTCGCGCGGGAACCGGACCAACGCGCTCACCATGCTGGCCTCGGCATTCGGCCTCGGCACCGTGCTCGGCCCGGCGCTGGCGCCCTTCTTCCTGCTTCCCATATTGGGGTTGGCGGGGCCGCCGGTCATCTTCTGCCTGATGGGGCTGGTGGTGATGGTCATCGCCGCGACGCAGCTGTCCGACCACGGCGTCGGCGAAGTCCGCGAAGCGCAGGCGGAACAGGGCCTGCCCCGCCGCCTCACGCGCTATACCGACCCTCGCATCTGGCCGTGGATGCTGTTCGGCATCGTCTCCGGCAACACGCAGGCCATGGTCGGCCAGTCGATCGCCTTCCTGCTGATCGACCGGCTGAAGGTCACGCCCCAGGCGGCGCAACCGCTGATCGGCATCGTGCTGATGGCGGGGGCGGGGGCTTCGCTGCTGGCGCAATGGGGCGTGGTCGGACGCCTGCGGATGACCCCGTTCAGGATGGTCCTCTGGGGGGCAGGCTTCGCGGCGCTGGGCAGCGCGGCCATCACCCTGGCGCATGACCTGCACATGCTGGCCATGGCCTTTGCGCTGGCGTCGCTGGGTTTCGGCTTCCTGCGCCCCGGCTTCACCGCGGGCGCCAGCCTGGCGGTGGAGGATGAGGAGCAGGGCATCGTCGCCGGACATGTCACCGCCACCAATGGATCGGCCTTCCTCTTCGGTCCATCCATCGGCATCACCATGTATCAGATCTGGCGGCCGCTTCCCTATCTGACGGCGGCGGTCCTGCTGCTGTGCATCCTGGCCTATGGCTGGCGCAGGCTGGGTGGCCGTGCGCCCGCCATGGATCAGGACATCAGCGCCGTGCCAGCCGCCGCAGATCCTTGTTCAGATGGATGAAGCTGCCGGTCTGGGGTGATCCGATCAGCCGCACCATGCCGCCGGCCACATCCTCCACGGGAATGCCCTGATATTTGGCGAGCGGCCCCTGCAGGATCGGCCAGAGGAAGGGATAGATGGCGCATCCGATCGCTTCCAGCACGGACCGGCCCGGCCGCGGCCCCAGCATCAGTCCGGGACGAACCAGATCGACCCGCGCGAAGCCCAGCGCGGCGACGCTCTTCTCCACCGCGCCCTTGGTCTTGAGGTAGAAGCCGGCCCCGCCCGCGCCCGCCGCGCTCATCAGGATGAGCTGCCGCGCCCCCGCCGCCTTCGCGCCCTGGGCAAAGGCGACGACATAGTCATGATCGACCTTCCACATCGCCTCCTTCGACCCGGCGTCGCTGATGGTCGTGCCGAGGCAACAGATCGCGACATCGACGCCATCGGGCGCGGCCTGGGCGATTTCCCGCTCCGGCGCCGCCAGCAGCGCATCGAAATCGGTCTGCCGCTCGCCCGGTCCCCGCGCCTTGCGCACCAGGCTGACGAGCCTATGGTCCGGCAGCGAGCCGAGCTGACCGGCGATCCGGCTTCCGACCAGGCCGGTACCGCCCGACAGCAGAATTTTCTGAACCATGATGTCGCTCTTCTCCCGGTCTGCCGAAATGTCCCGCCGCGCTGTGCAGGCAGCCGGGCCGGCCCGCAAGAGCGAAGGCCGCCATTGGCGCGCGGCGCGAGTGAATTGGCGCGCTTTGCCAGAGAGGGAATGGCCGGACGCGCGTAGACAGGCGATGCGAATGTCCGCGCGAAAAGCGGCGCAAGTCAGAGGGAAAACCAATGTCTGAAAAAATCTGGTTCATCACGGGTGCCTCGCGCGGTTTCGGCCGCCTCTGGGCGGAAGCCGCCCTTGCACGGGGCGACAAGGTGGCCGCGACCGCCCGCTCGGTCGAGGGCGTCGCCGATCTGGCGGAGCGCTATGGCGACGCCGTGCTGCCGCTGGCGATGGACGTCACGAACCGGGAACAGGTCGCCAACGCGGTGGCCAGGGCGCATGCCTTTTTCGGCCGGCTGGACGTCGTGCTCAACAATGCCGGCTATGCCCTGATCGGTGCCATCGAGGAGGGCAAGGAAGAGGATGTCCGGGCCGAATTCGATACCAATTTCTTCGGCACGCTGGCGGTGATCCAGACCGTCCTGCCCTATCTGCGCGATCAGGGCAGCGGCCATATCATCGGCGTGTCGAGCGTCGCGGGCGTCGTCGCCCATCCGATGGTCGGCTTCTACCATGCGTCCAAATGGGCGTTCGAGGCGATGCACGAAAGCCTGTCGCAGGAAGTGCAGGGCTTCGGCATCAAGGTGACGCTGCTCGAGCCGGGCGCCTATGCGACCGAATTTTCCAGCCCCGCCTCGATGAAGGTCGCGGGTGGGCTCGAGGCCTATCAGGACATGCGGATGCAGCTGTTCGCGCGCGGCGCCGACATGCCGCTGGGCGATCCGCGCGCTACCGTGCCTGCCATCCTCAAGATCGTCGATGCCGAACGGCCGCCGCTGCGCTTCTTCGTCGGGACGGAGGGCATGCCCCAGGCCAAGGCGGCCTTCGCCTCCCGCCTGTCGACCTGGGAGGCATGGGAGGCAGATTCCACCGCCGCGCAGGGCGAATCGATCACCCGCGCCGTACCCGTCTGACGCACCGGGGCAGGGCGCGCCCTCATCCCGCGCGCGCCCTGTCGTGCCGGCATAACGGCCCTTGCCTAAGTTCCGGTCATGTAATACCTCGTTAGATAAGTTGTAGCCGGGCTTCGCACCGGCGCTGTCCGGCCGTCCGGACGGTCCATGGGTTGGGACGGCGGGAGAGATGGGATGCAATATCGTACACTGGGCCGTTCGGGCCTTGTCGTCTCGCGGATTTGCCTTGGCTGCATGAGCTTCGGCGAACCGGGACTTGGCCGCCACCAATGGGTGCTGCCGCCGGAGGAAAGCCGCGTCATCGTTCGTGACGCGCTGGAGCGCGGCATCAACTTCTTTGACACGGCCAATGAATATGCCGCCGGTTCGTCGGAACGGATCATCGGCAAGGCGCTGAACGATTTTGCCCGCCGCGACGAGATCGTGCTGGCGACCAAGGCCTTCTCGCCCTGGCGCGATGCCCCCAATACCGGCCGCCTGTCGCGCAAGGCGCTGTTCCAGGCGATCGACGACAGCCTGAAACGGCTGGGCACCGACTATGTCGATCTCTACCAGATCCACCGCTTCGATGAGGGCACGCCGATCGAGGAGACGATGGAGGCACTGCACGACATCGTGAAGTCGGGCCGTGTCCGCTATATCGGCGCCTCCTCCATGTGGGCGTGGCAGTTCGCCAAGGCGCAGCATGTCGCCGAACGCAACGGCTGGACGAAGTTCATCTCCATGCAGCCGCAGGTCAATCTCGTCTATCGCGAGGAAGAAAGGGAGATGATCCCGCTCTGCATCGACCAGGGGGTGGGCGTCATGCCCTGGAGCCCGCTGGCGCGCGGCATGCTGACCCGCGACTGGAACGAGAAGACGAAGCGGTCGGAAACCGATCTGTTCGGCAAGTTCCTCTATGGCGCGACGGAAGAGAATGACCGCAGCATCGTCGAGGCGGTGGGCCGGGTCGCGTCGGCGCGCGGACTGCCGCGTGCGCAGGTCGCGCTGGCCTGGCTGCTCGGCAAGCCCGGCATCACCGCGCCGATCATCGGTTCGACGAAGGTGGCGCAGATCGCCGACGCCGTCGCCGCGCTCGACGTGCAACTGGACGCGTCGGAGGTCGAGGCGCTGGAAGCGCCCTATCTGCCGCATCCGGTGGTGGGGCTGGCGCCCCTCATGCCGCTGGGCGGGAAGGTGTCGGTCCTCAACTAGGGCGACCGGAACATACGGTCGCCCTGTTTTGGCATCGGCCGCCGGCACATTGCTCTTGATGTCGTCCCGGCGATGGCGCAGCAGGGCGGCTCGGCGACGGTCCGGCGCAATCCGGCCGGTCGGAATATATTGCGGAGAATTTTCATGGCTGACGACGCCTTTCTGGCTACGCTCAAGGACCGCTCGCTCCTGCGCGAGGCCAATTATATCGGCGGCGAATGGATCGGCGTGGGCGAAGGCCCTTCGATCGCGGTCACCAACCCCTCGACCGGCGCGGTGATCGGCCATGTCCCGGCCCTGGGCGCCGAGGATGCGGCCCGCGCCATCGCCGCCGCGAAAAAGGCCCAGCCCGCCTGGCGCGCGCTGACCGCGAAGGAACGCGCCGCCAGATTGCGCCGGCTGTTCGACCTGATGCTGGAAAATCAGGAAGACCTCGCCCGCATCATGACCGCAGAACAGGGCAAGCCGCTGGCCGAAAGCCGGGGCGAAATCGCTTATGCTGCCAGCTTCATCGAATGGTTCGCGGAAGAGGGCAAGCGCATCTATGGCGACACCATTCCGCCCCATGCGCAGGGCCGCCGCATCATCGTCCAGAAGGAGCCGATCGGCGTCTTCGCCGCGATCACGCCGTGGAATTTTCCCGCCGCCATGATTACCCGGAAGGCCGGGCCGGGCTGGGCGGCGGGCTGCACCGGCGTCATCCGTCCCGCGAGCGAAACGCCCTTTTCCGCGCTGGCACTGGCGGTGCTGGCCGAACGGGCGGGCCTGCCCGCGGGCGTGTGCAATGTCATCACCGGGCCGAGCAGCCAGATCGGCGCGACCATCACCGCCAGCCCCGATGTCCGCAAGTTGAGCTTCACCGGATCGACCGAGGTGGGCGCCGTCCTGCTCGCGCAGTGCGCGCCGACGATCAAGCGCACCAGCATGGAACTGGGCGGCAACGCGCCCTTCATCGTGTTCGACGATGCCGATCTCGACGCCGCCGTCCAGGGCGCGCTCGATTCCAAATATCGCAATGCCGGGCAGACCTGCGTCTGCGCCAACCGCCTGCTGGTGCAGGACGGGGTCTATGACGCCTTCGCCGCCAAGCTGAAGGTGGCGGTCGAGGCGATGCGTGTCGGCGACGGGTTCGAGGAAGGCGTGACCGTCGGCCCGCTCATCAACGAGAAGGCGGTGCAGAAGGCCGAGAGCCATGTCGCCGATGCGTTGAGCCATGGGGCGAAGCTGCTAACCGGCGGCGAACGCCATGCGCTGGGCGGCAATTTCTACAAGCCCACGGTGCTGCGCGATGTCCCCCGCGAGGCGAAGATCTTTTCGGAGGAAACCTTCGGCCCGGTCGCGCCGCTCATCCGCTTCCATAGCGAAGCCGAAGCGGTGGAAATGGCGAACGACACCGAATTCGGCCTCGCCTCCTATTTCTACAGCCGCGATATCGGCCGGGTCATGCGGGTTGCCGAACAGCTCGAATATGGCATTGTCGGCATCAACGCGGGCCTGATCTCGACCGAGGTTGCTCCCTTTGGCGGCATGAAGGCGTCCGGCCATGGACGCGAAGGGTCGAAATACGGCATCGAGGATTATCTTGAGGTCAAATATCTCTGTCTGGGCGGCATCGACGGCTGATCGCCGTTCGGTCGCAGGCAGCATCGGAAGGAGTTGACGGGATGGCGAATATCATCGTGGCGGGCGGTCTGGGCACGCTGGGCCGGGCCGTGGTGCAGGAATTGAGGGGGCGCGGCCATCAGGTGGCGGTGGTCGACATGGCTCCCGCTCCGGCAAGCCCTGACGGCATCGTGCTGGGCGGCGTCGACCTCAGCGACGAGGGCGCTGTGTCGCAGGCCTATGGCCAGGCGGCGCTGGCGCTGGGTTCGGTCGACGGGCTGGTGAATGTCGCGGGCGGCTTCGTCTGGGAACAGATGGAGGGCGGGACGATCGACAATTGGGACCGCATGTTCCGCATGAACCTGCGCACCGCCGCCGTGTCGTCCAGCGCGGTCCTGCCGCACATCGCGCCGGGCGGCGCGATCGTCAATGTGGGCGCTGCGGCGGCCGCCAATGTGGCGGCGGGCATGGCGCCCTATGCGGCGTCGAAGGCAGGCGTCATGGCGCTCACCGAAAGCCTCGCCGACGAGCTCAAGGGCAGGGGCGTGCGCGTGAATGCCGTGCTGCCGACCATCATCGACACGCCGGTCAACCGCCAGGACATGCCCGACGCCGACACATCCGCCTGGGTGAAGCCCGAATCGGCGGCGAAGGTCATCGCCTTCCTGCTGTCGCCCGACGCCGGATCGGTGACGGGCGTGGGCATCCGCCTGTCGCTGGCGGGCTGAGATCAAGCAATGCAGGTCTGACAAGGAGACTAGAGTGGATATCAATGGAGTTGCCGCGATCGTGACGGGCGGCGCATCGGGTCTTGGCGCCGCGACGGCGGAACGGCTTGCGTCGAAGGGCGCGAAGGTCACGATCTTCGATCTGAACGCCGAACTGGGCCAGCAGAAGGCCAAGGAAATCGGCGGCCATTATGCCAGCGTCGACGTGACCGACGAAAGCGCTGTCGAAAATGCGGTGCAGGAGGCCGAAGGGCTGCATGGCAAGGCCCGCATCCTCGTCAACTGCGCCGGCATCGGCCCGCCCGCCAAGGTCGTCGGCCGCGACGGCAAGGCGCTGCCGCTCGCCAGCTTTACGAAGATCATCAGCATCAACCTGATCGGCACCTTCAACGTGCTGTCGAAATTCGCCGCCCGCGTGCATGACGCCGAACCGTTCAGCCCCGATGGCGAGCGGGGCGTCATCATCAACACCGCCAGCGCCGCGGCGTTCGACGGCCAGATCGGCCAGGCTGCCTATTCCGCGTCCAAGGGCGGCATCGTCGGCATGACCCTGCCGATCGCGCGCGAACTGGCGCGCTACGGCATTCGCGTGATGACGATCGCGCCGGGCCTGTTCTGGACCCCGCTGCTCGCCAGCCTGCCGCAGGAAGCGCTGGATTCGCTGGGCCAGCAGGTGCCTTTCCCCAGCCGCCTTGGCCAGCCGGACGAATATGCGCTGATGGTCGAGCAGATCATCGCCAACCCGATGCTGAACGGTGAGGTCATCCGCCTCGACGGCGCGATCCGCATGGCGCCGAAATAAGCCGGCTTCGGCTCGAATGAAGGGGGGAGGGAAGAAGCACTTCCCTCCCCCTTTTTCTATGGCGAACCCGATGCCGGATGGAAGGGCAGGGTGACGCCGGGATCGCGCGTCTCCGTCTGCCAGCGAACGGAGCCGATCGGTCGTTCCAGCCAGCGGCGCACGCGATAGGGTTCGCCGTCCAGCGTTTCGGCGGCGGCACGGTCGAGAATCGCGGCTTCCCCCGTCGTCATCCGGTCGCGCTGGCGCAGATAATCGTGCCAGGTGGGGCAGGAAAAGCGCTCGATCCAGTAATCGGGCTGGGCGATATCCCGCGCCAGCGACCATTGATAGGCGCCGTTGCGCTGGCGGAACAGCGCCACGGCCAGCATCGTGTCGTAAAATTGCCGGGCGCGCTCGGCAGGCACCCGATATTCGATCTCGATCGAAATCGGTCCGCTGCGCCCGGTCAGCGCCAGGCCGACTTCGGGAGAAGGCAGCGGCTCCTCGCGCGCGCTGACATCCGTTCCCTCCCCAGCCATCCGCCACAGCAGGCCCAGCGGCACGCAGGCGAGCAGCGCGACGCCGGACAGGCCGACGCCGCCCGCCGTGCCCAGCCATTCGCTGACATGCCCCCAGACCCAGGCGCCTGCCGCGATGCCGCCTGCCGTCGCCGCCTGGAACGCGGCGAGCGCGCGCCCCACCACCCATCGCGGCGCCTGCGTCTGGATCGCGATGTTGAAGGATGTCAGCGCCTGCATCCAGCATATGCCCGCGACGATCAGCGTGGGGATCGCCGCCAGTTCGGATCGGCAGAAGGACAGCAGGATGACCGCGGCGCCCATGATCGCGGTGCCGCCGCCGACATGCACTTCGCGCGACAGGCGCCGTCCCAATATGGGCATCAGCAGCGCGCCGAACACCGCGCCCATGCCGAACGCGCCCAGCAATATGCCGTAGGTGGCCGCCTTGCCCCCCACCAGGTCGCGCGCGATCAGCGGCATCAGCGAGGAGATGGACGCACCGGCAATGCCCATCGTGGCGCAGCGCATGATGACGTTGCGCATGGAGGGCGAATGGAAGATGTAGCGGATGCCCGAAATCGTCGCCCAGCCGATCCGCTCGGGCGGCAGGCGCGGCGGATCGGGCATGCGCCGCCAGAAATAGAGCGCCAGCATGATCGGCAGGTAGCAGACCGCCGTGACCGCGAAGGCCGCGACCGACCCTGCCGCCGCGACGATGATCCCGCCGACCGCCGGGCCGAAGCTGCGCGCGATATTGTAACTCACCGAATTGAGCGCCACCGCCGGGGCGACATCATGCGCGGGCACCTGCTCGCTGACGGATGCCTGCCAGGCCGGGCCGAACATGGCGTTGGCGGTGCCGATCAGGAAGCAGAGGACCAGCAGCAATGTCGGGTTGAGCAGCCCGGACCAGGCGCTCGCGACCAGCAGAATCGCGCTCGTCGAGGCAAAGCACAGCATGGCGATGGCGGTCTTGCGCCGGTCATAGGTATCCGAAATCGCCCCGGCCAGCATGGAAAAGAGCATATAGGGCAGCATCAGCGCGGTCTGCACCAGCGCGACGTCCTGCGGCTTGCCGCTCATTTCCGTCATCGCCCAACCGGCGCCGACGCCATTGATGAGCAGGCCGAAATTGGACAGCAGGCTTGCCGTCCAGATTCGCCGGAATATCGTGTGGCGCAGCGGCGCGAACGATGAGCCTTCCTTCATCTCCTCCCCATCGGATTGCGGAAATCCCCCTGAACTGTGGCGTGCCCAGGCGTCCGGTGGCGACACCTGCCGATCATGGCGGCGATGTGCCGCAGCGGTGAAATCTGCCTAACGTCGTGGATCGCGATCGGTCAAGCGGGACCCGCGACCGCACCGCATATTCAGGCGGATGGAAGGGATGGAAAAGGACGCCCGGACGATGAGGTCGCAGCGACATGTGAATCTGGCCTTTGGTAAAGAGTTACGCCATAATCCGTTTCGCATGGCGCAGGGCGCCTCAACGATAGGGCAGGGGAGAAAGGAGTGTTGACGAGAACGGCCAACCGCAACCAGAACGGCCAGGCGATGGGTCCCAAGGGGCGGCAGACCCGCAGGCGCCTGATCGATGCGACGGTCAGCCTGCTGGCGGCGACCCGGTTGAGGGATCTGCGCGTCGGCGACATCGCGCGGGAGGCGGGAACATCGCCCGCGACCTTCTACGTCTATTTCCCCGATGTGGCCGACGCCGTGCTGGCGGCGCTGGAAGAAGTGACGCAGAGCGGCGAGGATATCGTCGCCCTGGTCGATGCCGATTGGGGGCAGGGCGATCCGGTGGCGCGCGCGAGCGACATCGTGCGGCGCTATCTGGAACATTGGGCGACCCACAATGCGCTTTTCCGCGTGCGCAACCTCGCGGCCGACGAAGGCGACATGCGGTTCCTGACCGCCCGGGCGGATGCGACCATGGAATTGCTGACGTCCATCAGCGACGCTGTCCGCCGCGCGCGGGATGCGGGATGGGTGGCGGCGGAGATCGAGCCGTCGGCGACCGCCGGCGTGCTGATGGCGACGCTCGAACGTCTTGCCGCCGTCCAATTCTATTATGATTCGATGGCGGGCCAGCGCGAGCAGATGATCGTCTCGGCTGGGCATATGCTGGCACAGATGATGGGTCCGCCGCGCATCGTCGCCTGAGGGCTGCCATTCTCTCCATTGACATATTAAGTAAACTTTCGTTTACATGAGCGCGAAACGGGCACCGGCTGGCCCTCGGCTTGCCGCGCGCCCGAAACGCGCAAGCATATAGGAGAGAGACATGACCGCCATACCGTCCGTGCATCTTCATCTGGGCCATGAGCAGCGCCGGTCGGGGTCGGGCGGCACCCATCCCCATCTCAATCCCGTGACGCAAAAGCCGCAGGCCGATGTCCCGCTCGCCGGAGCCGCCGAGGTCGAGGAAGCGGTCGCGAAGGCGGAGGCCGCGTTCGACGGCTGGCGCCGCACCCGGCCGGAGGTACGGCGGGACATATTGAACCGCCTCGCCGACCTGATGGACGCCCATAAGGAGGAATTCGCCCGCATGGCTGCGCTCGACGGCGGCACGCCGCTGATGGGCGGCATCCGGGGCGCGGAAATGGCGGTCGCCTGGACCCGCTATTATGCGGGCTGGTGCGACAAGCTGACCGGCGACATGATGAGCAGCTTCGACACGCGCGGGGAATTCGCCTATTCCGTGCCCGAGCCGATCGGCATCGTCGGCATCATCATCACCTGGAACGGCCCGCTCATCTCGCTGGGCATGAAGGTCTGCGCCGCGCTGGCGGCAGGCAATTGCGTCATCTGCAAACCGGCCGAGATCACCCCCTTCGCGCCTGAACTCTTCGCCCAGCTCTGCAAGGAAGCGGGCGTCCCCGACGGCGTGCTGTCGATCGTCCCCGGCACGGCCGAGGCTGGCGAGGCGATCGTGCGCCACAAGAAGGTCCGCAAGATCAGCTTCACCGGCGGGCCGATCACCGCGCGCAAGATCCTGGCCGCCTGCGCCGAGGAGATCAAGCCGGCGGTCATGGAACTGGGCGGCAAGTCGGCCAGCCTCGTCTTTCCCGATTGCGACATCCAGGCGGCGGCCGAGCGCGCCGTCTTCTGGACCATCGGCATCCTGGCCGGGCAGGGCTGCGCGCTGCCCACGCGGCAGGTCGTCCATGCCGACATCTATGACGATTTCGTCGCCCGGCTGAAGGCGATCATCCAGCAACTCAAGGTCGGCGATCCGATGGAACCGGGCGTCATCGTCGGACCGGTCATCAACCGCGCGGCGGTGGACCGCATCCTGGGCATGTTCGACCGCGCGAAGGCCGACAAGGCGGGCACCTTCCTGCTGGGCGGCACCCGGTGCGGCGGCGCGCTGGCGGAGGGGAATTTCATCGAACCGACGCTGATCGTCGATGCCGATCCCGATCATGAGATCAGCCAGGTCGAGATTTTCGGCCCGGCCGTGGTCGTGATGAAATTCCATGAGGAGGATGAGGCCGTTGCCATCGCCAACAACAGCGAATATGGCCTTGCCTCCTATATCCAGTCCAACGACATCCACCGCGTCCACCGCCTCGCCGAACGGCTGAATGCGGGCGGCGTCTATGTGAATGGCGGGATGCAGATCAATCCCTGGACGCCCTTCGGCGGGGTCGGCATTTCCGGCTATGGCAAGGAAGGCGGCAAGGCCGGGATCGACGAATTCCTGCATTACAAGACGGTGACGATCGGCACCGGCGCGCGCATCCTGGCCTGACCTGCACTCCGGCTGGCCGGACTAGAGCGGTTTTCGATCTGATGGAATCAGATCGAAAACCGCTCTGTTCTTTTGATTTGTCGCGATTTCTGAACCGTCAGATGATGCCATCTGACTGGAAATCGCTCCAGAGGCTGTCAGGACGCCATGTCGAGCACGACGCGTCCTGCCAGCCGGCCGCCCTTGGCGTCCTTCATCGCGGCGGCGAATTGCTCCAGCGGGTAACGCTGGGCAATGGGCGGGTGCAGATGCCCCTGCCGGTAGAGGCCGAACAGCGCGGGCAGGACCTCCTCATGCCGTTCCGGCTCGTAGAGGCCGAACTGCCGGATATCGACGCCGATCAGCGACGCCCCCTTCAGCAGCGCCAGATTGATCGGCAGCTTGGGGATGTGCCCGGCGGCAAAGCCGATCACCAGATGCCGCCCGTTCCACGCCAGCGACCGGAAGGCAGGCTCGGTCGCGTCGCCGCCCAGCGGATCGACCACGATATCGACGGGCTTGCCGTCATTGGCGGCCTTCACATCGTCCCGCCATGTCGACGACCGGCTGTCGACCACGGCATCGGCGCCGCCGCGCAAGGCCAGATCGCGCTTTTCCGGGGAGGATGCGGAAGCGATGACGCGCGCGCCCAGCGCCTTCGCGATCTCCACCGCCGCATAGCCCACGGCGCCGCCCGCGCCCAGCACCAGCACCGTCTCTCCGGCTTTCAGGCTGCTGCGCTGGACCAGCGCATGCCAGGCGGTGGCATAGCTGACGCGGAAGATGGAGGCGGTGGCGAAGTCCATCGTCTCCGGAATCGCATGGGCCAGCTTGGCGGGAATGACCGCCGCCTCGCTGAAGGCAGCGCCGAAGCCGCTGGCCATGACCCGCTCCCCGATCCGTGCCGGATCGACGCCTTCGCCGACCGCCTCGATCACGCCGGCAAATTCGCTGCCCGGCACGAAGGGCAAGGGCGGCTTCATCTGATGCAGGCCCTCGGCCGCCAGCACGTCGACATAGCTGACCCCTGCGGCGTGGACGCGAATGGCGATCTTTCCGGGGCCGGGCGTACCGGGGTCGCGGGGCTTGAGCGCGAAGCTGTCCGGATCGCCATAGCGCTCCACGACGACGGCGCGGGCGCTCATGCCGCCGTCCTCGCGATCCGGGCGCGCCAGTCGAAGCCGCGATTGGCCTTCACGAAATCGACTTCCAGCCGGTCGACCAGTTCCGCGACGCTCGGCACATCCTCGATCAGCGCGGTCGAATGCCCCCCGCTCCAGATGGTTTTCCACGGCTTGATGCCTGCGGGCAGATTGGGCCGGTGGAATGCTTTGGGCGGCGGCAGGTTCAGCGGGTCCAGGCCCGCCGCGACCATGGAGGGCTTGAGGAAGCTGGCGTTCATGCCCGCAATGGCGTCGGTGAAGAGAACATCCTCCGCCTCCGCGTCCACCAGCATCTGCTTATGCTCCAGGAAAGTGCCCGATTCCCGGGTCGCGATGAAGCGGGTGCCCATCACCACGAAGTCCGCGCCCAGCGTCAGCGCGGCGGCGATGCCCGCGCCGTCGGCAATGCCGCCCGCCAGCATGATATAGCCGTCGAACATGCTCCGGATGCGCGGCAGGAAGGCGAAGGGGTTGAGCGTCCCGGCATGGCCGCCCGCGCCGCCCGTCACCAGCATCAGCCCGTCGACGCCCGCCTCGATCGCCTTTTCGGCATGGCGGACCGTGGTCACGTCATGGAAGACGATGCCCCCCCAGTCATGCACCGCCGCCACTTCCTCGCGCGGGTCGCCCAGATTGGTGAGCACCAGCGGCACCCGCGCCTTGCGGCAGACCTCCAGCCTTTCCTTGCGCGCCTGCTGGTCGATCGCGGTCGAGGCGAGCAGATTGACGCAGAAGGGGGCGAAGCGGCTCCCGGCGTCGCGCGCCTTCGCCTCTTCCTCGCGGATGGTGGTCAGCCAGCCGTCCAGCGTTTCGGGCGGGCGCATGTTGGATGATGGAAAGGCGCCGATAATGCCCGCCCGGCAGGAGGCGAGGACCAGATCGAGGCCCGAACAGATGAACATGGGCGCCTGCATCAGCGGCAGTTTCAGATCGGACCATTGCAGCGTCACAGCGGAATCTCCTTGCCTGCCAGCATCAATCATCTATGGGCATTGTTCAATATATAAAGATGGATTAGATAGATAACTAAGTGGTATATCTGTTCCTGACGCTTGAGCAAGCGCCGGTTGTGAGTCGAGGGTGAAAATGAAGACACGGATCACGGAACTGTTGGGGATCGAACATCCCATTGTCCAGGGTGGCATGCAGCAGGTCGGAAAGGCGGAACTGGCATCGGCCGTTTCCAATGCGGGGGGGCTCGGCATCCTGACCGGCCTGACCCAGCCTTCGCCCGAAGCGCTGCGCGAGGAGATCGAACGCTGCCGTTCGATGACGGACAAGCCCTTCGGCGTGAACATGACGGTGTTCCCGACCATCAACTCCCCCGACTACAAGGCCTATGCCCAGGCGATCATCGATTCGGGCATCAAGGTCGTGGAAACGGCCGGCACCCCCGCCGTCGGCGAACTGTGGGACATGTTCAAGCCCGCCGGGATCAAGATCGTGCACAAATGCACCTCCGTCCGCCACGCGCTGTCGGCTGAACGCAAGGGCGTGGACGCGATCTCGATCGACGGCTTCGAATGCGCCGGCCATCCGGGCGAGGACGATATCCCCGGCCTCATCCTGATCCCGGCGGCAGCCGATCAGGTGAAGATCCCGATGTTGGCCTCCGGCGGCTTCGGCGACGGCCGCGGCCTGGTCGCGGCTCTGGCGCTGGGCGCGGAAGGCATCAACATGGGCACGCGCTTCTGCGCGACGGTGGAAGCACCGATCCATCCCAATGTGAAGCAGGCCTACGTCAACAATGACGAGCGCGGAACCAACCTCATCTTCCGCAAGCTCAAGAACACGGCCCGCGTCGGCAAGAACACTGTGTCCGACAAGGTGGTCGAAATCCTGGCGCAGCCGGACTCCTCGTTCAAGGACGTCCAGCCCTATGTGTCGGGCGCCCAGGGCCGCGTGCTGCTGGAGACCGGCGACATGGACGCGGGCGTCTTCTGGGCCGGCATGGTCCAGGGCCTGATCCACGATATCCCGACCTGCAAGGAACTGATCGACCGGATCATGTCCGAAGCGGATTCGATCATCAAGGAACGGCTGGGCCGCTTCGCAGCCTGACGATCCGGGGGCGGGCGCGCCGCGTCCGCTCCGCCGAAGCTGGAGAATGGAATAATGGCAGAAGCTTTTATCGTATCGGCCGTCCGCACCGCCGGCGGCCGCCGCAACGGCCGGCTGGCAGGCTGGCATCCCGTGGACCTTGGCGGCAAGATCATCGACGCCGCCGTCGCCCGCGCGGGTGTGCCGGGCGAACTGGTCGATGACGTGATTTTCGGCTGCGTCAGCCAGTCGGGCGAACAGGCGAACCAGGTCGGCCGCACCTGCGTGCTCGCCTCCTCGCTGCCCTACAGCGTGCCCGCCGTGACCATCGACCGCCAGTGCGGTTCCTCGCAGCAGGCGATCCACTTCGCCGCGCAGGCGATCATGTCCGGCACCATGGACATCGTGCTCGCGGGCGGCACCGAGAGCATGACCCGCGTTCCGATGGGGTCGCCGACCCTGTCGCCTCCGGGCGCGAACCGCTGGCCCCAGTCGGTCATCGATCGCCTCGGCATCGAAGCGAGCAGCCAGTTCCGCAGCGCGGAAATGATCGCCAAGAAGTGGGGCCTGACCCGCGACATGCTCGACGCCTTTGGTCTGGAAAGCCATCTGCGCGCGCAGAAGGCGACCAAGGAAGGCGCGTTCGACGCGGAAATCCTGCCGCTCGAGATCGTCAACGCCGACGGCCAGAAGGAAATGCACGTCGTGGACGAGGGGATCCGCTGGGATGCCTCGCCAGAGGGCATGGCCAAGGTCAAGCTGCTGAGCGAAGAGGGCGTCGTCACCGCCGCCACCTCCAGCCAGGTGACCGACGGCGCCTCGGCGGTGATCGTCGCGTCCGAACGCGCGGTCAAGGAACATGGGCTGACGCCGCTGGCGCGCATCGTGAACCTCACCGTCACCGCGGGCGACCCGGTCATCATGCTGGAAGAGCCGCTCTTCTGCACCGACAAGGCGCTGAAGCGCGCGGGCATGAAGCTGAGCGACATCGACCTCTATGAAGTCAATGAAGCGTTCGCGCCCATCCCGATGGCGTGGCAGCGCCACCTCGACGCCGACCCGGCGAAGCTCAACGCATTCGGCGGCGCCATCGCGCTCGGCCACCCGCTGGGCGCCAGCGGCACCAAGCTGATGGCCACGCTGATCCACGGTCTCAAGCGCACCGGCGGCAAATATGGTCTCCAGACCATGTGCGAAGGCGGCGGCACGGCCAACGTCACCATCATCGAGGTTCTCTAAACCTCGCACGACATGACCGGCGGCGGGTCGTTCCGCCGCCGGCCGATCCGACAGGGCAGGGACGCTGCCCGGCTCATCTAGTGAAAGGATTGCCATGCAACTCACTCCCGGACTTCCCGCAGTCGTCACCGGCGGCGCGTCGGGCCTCGGCAAGGCCACTGCCATCGGGCTGGCCGACGCGGGCTTCAAGGTCGCGATCTTCGACCTCAACGCCGAAGCGGGCGAAGCCATCGCCAAGGACATCGGCGGCGTCTTCTGCAAGGTCGACATCACCGACGAGGACAGCGTCGTCGCCGGCTTCGAAAAGGCCCGCGCCGCCCACGGCCAGGAACGCGTCACCGTCCATTGCGCCCAGATTTCCAAGGGCGGCAAGACCGTCGGCTTCGACAAGACGACCGGCGGCTACAAGCGCCTGTCGACCGAGGATTATGAATTTTCCGCGCGCGGCATCCTGGTCGCCAGCTACCGCATCGCGTCGCTGTCGGCGCTGGGCATGGCCAATGCCGAACCGCTGAACGAGGATCTGGAGCGCGGCCTGATCGTGCTGACCGCGTCGGTCGCGGCGCTGGACGGCCAGATCGGCCAGATCTGCTACGGCTCGGCCAAGGCGGGCGTCAACGGCCTGGTGCTGCCCATGGCCCGCGACCTGATGGACCTCGGCATCCGCGTGAACTCGATCATGCCCGGCATCTTCGCGACCCCGCCGATGCTTGCGATGAAGGATCGCGCGCCCGAAATGTACGACAATCTCGGCAAGTCGGTGCCCTTCCCCAAGCGCCTGGGCAATCCGCCCGAATTCGCCAGCCTGGTGCTGGAAATGGCGCGCAACACCTATTTCAACGGCCAGAATATCCGCCTCGACGGCGCGATCCGGATGCCGCCGAAATAAGATGGTGGCACTGGCACCCGCACCAGACTTTTTCGACCGGGCGGCGGCGCAACAGCCGCCGCCCGGTTTCGATGTCATGCCGCTCAATTTCGGCTTTCTCGGAATCAACGGTCCGGTATTCAAGCGCATCGATGAGGATGGCCGCGTCATCTTCGGCTGCCGCATCATGCCCAGCATGTGCAACCCGATGGGCGTGTCGCACGGCGGCTGGCTGGCGACCATGATCGACATCGTGCTGCCGCTCACCGTCAGGCTGACCGATCCGGATTTCTTCGAACGCTTCCTGATGACCGTCAGCCTCAACATCGACTATCTCGCCGGTCCCAAGGAGGGCGAGTGGCTGGAGGGCACGGCGCGCATCCTGCGCAAGACCAAGCGCCTGCTGTTCATCGACGGCACGCTGACGGTCGGGGATGAGACCGTCACCCGCGCCAGCGGCATCTTCCGCGTCGGGCCTCCGGCGCCGCCTCTGGGCACGTAATCGCGCCAGGAAATTTCAGGAACGACGGGAAATTTCAGCGCGCCATGAAAAGCGCGGCGGTCCGGTCCGCCGCGCTTCGGCTTTCAATCCCGGCGGATCAGCATCGCGCCCGCCAGCGGTCCGCCGCCCATGCCGACGACCGCCGTCTTGGCGTCCTTGACCTGCCGCTCGCCGCCCTCGCCCCAGAACTGCGTGCAGGCCTCGTGCAGCAGGCCGAAGCCGTGCAGCCGCCCGGCCGAAAGCTGGCCACCGCCGGTATTGACGGGGAAGCGACCGCCCAGCAGCGTATTGCCCTCGGCAATGAAGTCCGGCGCCTCGCCCTTCCCGCAAAAGCCGAACGCCTCGATCCACATCGGCACGAAGATGCTGAACCCGTCATAAAGGGCCAGCACGTCGACATCCTTGGGCTTGAGGTCCGTGCGCTTCCACATGTCCGCCGCCGCGTCATGGCTGGCCATGGTGGTAAGGTCGGCGCGCTGGTCCCAGCTATCCTTTTCCTGCAGCGCCGCGCCCATCGCCTCGATATGGATGGGCGGGCGGCGCAGATCCTTCGCCGCGTCCGCCGCCGACACGATGATGACGCAGGCGCCGTCGATCGGAATGTCGCAATCGAACAGGCAGAGCGGCGTGGAGATCGGCCGCGCCGCCATATATTCCTCCATCGTCAGCGGCTTGTCGCGCATCAGCGCGCGGGGATTCTTCATCGCATTGCTGCGCTGCCCGACCGCGATGGTGCCCAGATGCTCGCGCGTCAGCCCATAGTCATGCATGATGCGCGAAGCGAACTGCGCCGTCCATGTCGCCGCCGAATAGGCGCCCATCGGCAACAGCCAGCTCGTCCAGCCGGTGAGGCGGCTGCCCGATCCGGACGGGATGCTCGCCCGGCGCCCGGCCGACTGGCTGCTCGATTCCGTCAGCGCGCGGAAGACCAGGACATGGCGCGCCTGCCCGGTCGTCACCGCCATGGCGGCGATCATCAGCGGCGACATCTGCGCCGGGCCTTCGCCCGAACTGGAATGCCAGCGCGTCTTCAGGCCCAGCGCGTTGCGCACCTCGCCCACGCCCAGCGGCGACATGCCCGGCGACGTGTCGCTCTTGCCGGGATAGGTGGTGATGCCGTCGATATCGTCGCGGGTGAGGCCCGCGTCGGCGATCGCGGCCAGCGCCGCATCCGCCAGATGGTCGATCGCGGGCCGCATGGTCGTGCGGCCGACCTGCGACATGCCGATACCTGTAATCGCTGCCTTCAACATAGTGACAGGCTCTCCTTGTTGCTTTCGATGGGCGCGACGCGGATTGCGCCGGACCGGGATGAATGTCCACTGCCTATCCGTTTTGCGCCCGGCGTCCGGCAACGCGCCTCAACCATGGGCTGCATTCGCGCCGCATCGGCTGTTGCACAGATCAGATATTCAGCTTAGTTGCATTTCTATCATTATGAACAAGCCGACGAGGATGCTCAATGAATTTCGATCTGTCCGACGAGCAGAAAATGCTGGGCGAGCAGGCGCGCAACCTTCTGACCGAACGTTCGACGCCCGACCGGCTGCGCGAACTGATCGACGCGGGCGCGGAATGGGACGAATCGCTGTGGCGTGAAATCGCCGAGCTGGGCTTCCTGGGCGCCGCGATTCCGGAGGAGCATGGCGGGCTGGGCATGACCCAGCTCGACCTGGGCGTCATCAGCGAGGAAATGGGCCGGGCCAATGTCGCGCTGCCCTTCTTCTCCTCCATCGTGCTGGCGGCGGACGCCATCGCCCTTGCCGGCAGCGAGGCGCAGAAGGCCGCCTGGCTGCCCCGGCTTGCCAGCGGGGAAGCGATCGGCACCTTTGCCTATGCGGAAGGCGCGGCGGGCTGGGACGATCATGCCGTGCAGGCCCGGTGGCAGGACGGCAGGATCAGCGGCGTCAAGACCCCGGTGGCCGACGGCGGCATCGCGACGGTGGCGGTGGTTCTGGTGAAGAAGGACGGCAAGCGCGCCCTGGCCCTGGTCGACCTGGGCGGCGCGGGGGTCGGCCGCACCAGGCTTGCGAGCTTCGACCAGTTGCGCGCCCATTACAGCCTCTCCTTCGACGGCGCGGCGGCCGAACTGCTCGACGCGGCACCGGCGGAAACCGTCATTGCCAAGCTGTTCGACCGGGCGGCGGTGCAGGCCGCTTTCGAGGCGGTGGGCGGCACCGACGCCTGTCTCGTGATGGCGCGCGACTATGCGATGGAGCGGCAGATTTTCGGGCGGCAACTGGCCAGCTATCAGGCGATCAAGCACCGGCTGGCCGACATTGCGGTATTGCTCGAACTGGCGCGCTCCAACGCCTATTTCGGCGCCTGGGCGGCGGGGGAATCGGATGATGACCTGCCGGCGGCGGCGGCGTCCGCGCGGCTGACGGCGAACGGCGCCTTCGAAAAGGGCGCGCGCGAAAATCTCCAGGTTCATGGCGGCATCGGCTATACCTGGGAAGCGAATTGTCACTTCTACTACCGGCGGGAACGCACTCTGGCGGCATCGCTTGGCGGGCGCGACCTGTGGGCCGACCGGCTCATCGCGCATCTCCCCGGCACTCAGGTACAGGCGGCTTAACCCATGGATTTCAACGATACACCCGAAGAAGCGGCCTTCCGCGCCAAGGCGCAGGCATGGCTGGCGGCCACCGCACCGGCGCACGAAATCGCCGAAGGCGTGAAACTGGAGGATTCGGATCAGGTCCGGCGCGGCCGCGCCTGGCAGCGGGCCCTGTCCGAGGGCGGCTTTGCCGGCATCACCCTGCCGAAACAATTTGGCGGACAGGGCGGCACCGTGATCGAGGCGGTGGTCTTCGCCGAGGAAGAGGCGCGCTATCGTCTGCCCAAGGGGCCTTATACCGGCATTGGCCTGGGCATGGCGGTCCCCGTCATCGCCAAGCATGGCAATGACGCCCAGCGCGCGAAGTTCATCGACGCGACGCTCAGGGGCGATCTTACCTGGTGCCAGCTCTTCTCCGAACCGTCGGCCGGTTCCGACCTCGCCAATCTGCGCACCAAGGCGGTGCGCGACGGCGACGACTGGATCGTCAACGGCCAGAAGGTCTGGTCGAGCTGGGCGCATGAAAGCGACTGGGGCATATTGGTGGTCCGCACCGATCCCACCGTGGTCAAGCATAAGGGGCTGACCTTCTTCGTCGTCGACATGAAGACCCCCGGCATCGAGATCCGCCCGATCAAGCAGATTTCGGGCGACTCCGATTTCAACGAGACCTTCTTCACCGACGTGCGCATCCCCGACGCCAACCGCATCGGCGAGGTCGGCGAGGGCTGGGCCTGCTGCATGACGGTGCTGATGGGCGAGCGGCTGGGCAGCGGCGCGACCAAGAGCGGCGTGCTGCCGCTGATCGACTATGCGCAGGCGACGCCTCGCGGCACCGGCACGGCGCTCGACAATGCCGCCGTGCGGCTGGCGCTGGGGGAGGCGCTGGCGGAGGAGCGGGGCGGCAAATATATGGAGGCGCGCCTGCGCACCATGGTGTCGCGCGGGGAAAATCCGGGCGCGCTGGCGGGCATGGTGAAGCTCTCCTATGCCGGGCGACAACAGAAGGCGCTCGGCCTTGCCATGGAAATCCGCGGTCCCGCCGCGCTGGCGGCGGCGGACGACGCGGCCACGGACAGCCTGCATTATGACTATATCTGGTCGAGCGTGATGCGCATCGCGGGCGGCGCTGACGAGGTGCTGCGCAACCAGATCGCCGAACGCGTGCTGGGCATGCCGGGCGAAATCCGCGCCGACAAGAATCTGCCCTTCGACCAACTGAAATGACGGGGGGAGGGCGTTGGCCCTCACGTCCCCCAAGGAGGCCTGATGAGCGAATCCTATCTGACGCCCGAAATCATGGCGACCGTGGGCGAGAAGACGGTGCCCCGCCGCGGCGTCATCACCGCCGACCATTTCCGGCGCTTCGCCGTGGGGGTGGACGACACCAATCCGCTCTATACCGATGTGGCGGCGGCCCGGGCGGCCGGATATCGCGACGTCATCTCCCCGCCGCTGTTCAATGCCGCGGTCACGCGCCCGCATCCTTTCCGCGACGGGCTGCTGGGCGACGGCCAATATGAAAGCGTGGCGCCTCCGGGGCTCGGCCATCTCCAGACGATGCTGGCGGGGCAGAGCTGGGAACTGATCCGTCCGACCCATCCCGGCGAGGAACTGATCGAAACCTTCACCACCACGTCGATCACCGAAAAGCAGGGCAAGACCGGCAATATGGTCTTCGTCGAGAAGGAAGCGACGCTCGCCACCCCCGATGGCGAGGTGGTCGAACGCTATGGCAACACGCTGATCCTGCGCGCGCCGCCGCCGCCCCTGCCGCCCTATCAGGGCGAAACGGCGACGCCCGCCGCGATGGCGGGCGCGGGCGCCACGGAATTGTCGGGCGATGTCATGGTCAAGAATCCGGACATGATCACCCTGTTCATGTTCTGCGCCTCGATCTGGGCGGTGCACCGCATCCACTGGGACGCCCCCTATGCGCAGCGCGAGGGGCTGAAGCTACCGATCCTGCCGGGCTGGCTGGTCGCCAGCTATCTGGCCCAGCTTGCCACGCTGCGGGCGCCGGAGGACGAAAGGCTGACGAAATTGTCGGCCCGTTACCGCTCCAGCGCCTATCCGGGCGACCGGCTCACCTGCACCGGCGAGGGAAGCGGCAGCAGCCAGACATTGCAGGTGGCCAATGCGGACGGCGTCGTGCTGGTGACGGCGGACGCGACCACGGCGCCCCGCTTCGCGGGCTGACGGCAAAAGATACGCGATCCGGCTTGCGTTCCGGGTCGCTTATCATCTATTACCTAGTTATACATCATTGCCTGCCGCCCCAATGGCGGCATGTCCTGCTGGAGGCTTGCCGATGTCGGTGTTTTCCGACCTGTTGAACGGAGTGCTGCAGATCGATCGCGAATCGGACGTGATCGAACATGGCGGCAAATGGTACAATTGGGGTCAGTTGGCCGACACCATTGCGGACTTGCGCGCCGCGCTGGCAAAGCTGAACCTCGGCCGCGACAGCCGGGTGGGCGTCATGGTGCGCAACCGGCCTTCCCCCTTCGCCGCCATATTGACCGCGGTTTCGACCGAAGCCTGCATGGTGTCGATCAACCCGCTGCTGCCCGATGAGCGGCTGGTCAAGGATATAGAGGGATTGCGTCTGCCAGTGGTGATCGCCGAGCAGGGCGACCTCGACCGTCCCGGCGTGCTCGACGCACTGCGCAAGGCGGGAAGCGCGGTCATCGCGCTCGAAGGACAGCTCGCCGGCGCCCATATCCTGGATGGCTTCGACAAGCCGGGTCCCGACGTGCGGCTGGAAGAACCGGGCGTCATCATCGAAATGCTCACCAGCGGTACGACCGGCGCGCCCAAGCGCATTCCGCTCAAGCGCACCGCCTTCGACAAGAGCTTCGTGGGCGCCCTGTCCTATGAGAAGGGCCGCAATCCCGACGATCCGGCGAAGCTGCGGTCGGGCGTGATGATCCTGTCCAACCCGATGACCCATATTGGCGGCCTCTGGGCGGGTCTCACCTGCATCGCGGGTGGGCGCAAGGGCTGCATGCTGGAGAAATTCTCGGTCGCGACCTGGCATGACGCCGTGCGGCGGCATCGCCCGAAGGTGGCCGGCGCCGTGCCCGCCGCGCTGCGCATGATCCTCGACGCGAACATCCCCAAGGAGGATTTGTCCAGCCTGGTCGCCGTGCGCACCGGCGCCGCGCCGCTGGACCCGGAAATCGCCAATGAATTTCTGGAGCGCTACGATATTCCGGTTCTCCAAAATTATGGCGCGACCGAATTTTCCGGCGCCGTGGCGGGTTGGGAATTGAAGGATTTCCGCCAATATTGGAAGGACAAGCACGGTTCGGTCGGCCGTTTCCAGCCCGGCGTCGAAGGGCGCGTGGTCGATCAGGAGACGGGCGAGATCCTGCCGGCCGGTCAGGAAGGCGTGCTGGAAATGCGCGCCGCGCAGTTCAGCAATGGCGGCGAATGGCTGCGCACCACCGACCGGGCCGAGATCGACGAGGACGGTTTCCTATTCATCCGGGGCCGCGCCGACCTCGCCATCATCCGCGGCGGGTTCAAGGTGCATCCCGACGACGTCAACAAGACCTATGAACAGCATCCGGCCATTCGCGAAGCGGTGACGGTCGGCATCAAGGACCGCCGTCTGGGCGCCGTTCCGGTCATGGCCATCATGCTGAAATCCGGTGCAGCCGCACCTTCAGCGGAGGAGTTGACGGCGTTCGGCAAGGAGCATTTGATGCCTTATCAGGTGCCGGTCAAGTTTCTGATCCTGGACGAGGTGCCCCGCACCCCGTCGATGAAACCCGCACTGCCGCAGGTGCGCGAACTGTTTGCGGACATGATGGCTGACGAAGCCTGAACGAATTTTAGGAGGAACAAGTCATGGCGACTGACGCTAAGGATGCCAAGAAGTCCCTGCTCGAAAGCGAGGAGTGGCAGAAGGCGGTCAATTATTCGATCACGGACGAGGATATCGAGCGCCAGCGCAAGCTGCTGGGCTTCATGGAGCCGTCCAAAACGCGCGAATATATCCAGACCGCGACGACCGACAATATCCGTAACTTCGCGCACGGCACCGGCGACGACAATCCGCTGTTCTGCGATCCCGATTATGCCCGCACCACACGCTGGGGCGGCGTGATCGCGCCGGGCACGATGGTCGGCCAGATCAACTCGCCCATGCTGGGCGATCCGACGCCCGACCATATCAAGGCGCTCAAGAAGTCGCTGTTCCGTGGCGTCCACGTCTTCGTCTCGGGTTCGAAATGGGACTGGTATCGCCCGGTCTTCGCTGGCGACACCATCTACAGCTACAATGGCGAGGAGACCTGCGAGGTCAAGCAGTCGGAATTTTCCGGCCGTTCCGTCATCAACGTGCGCAAGGACGTGAAGATCAACCAGCGCGGCGAGGTTGTCGCCGTCTACCGCATCCTGCGTGTCCTGACCGAGCGCAAGACCGCCGCGAAGAAGGGCAAGTATAGCGCGATCGAACCGGCGACCTACACTGATGAGGATATGGCCGCGATCGACGACGTCTACGCCGCCGAACATGTCCAGGGCGCCGAGACCCGCTATTTCGACGATGTGAAGGTCGGCGACTCGCTGGGCAAGATGGCCAAGGGGCCGCTGACCGTGACCGACGTCATCTGCTATCATGCAGGCGGCTATGGCTTCGTGCCCTATGCGCCGACCGTCGGCCGCCTGGCGCACAAGAACCGCAAGCGCATCGCGCCCTTCTACGTCAAGAACGAACAGGGCGTTCCCGACGTGGCGCAGCGCCTGCACTGGGATCCGCTCTGGGCGCAGGCGATCGGCAATCCGATGGCCTATGATTATGGGGTAATGCGTGAATCCTATCTCTGGCATTACCTGAATGACTGGGCCGGTGATAACGGTATCATCGTCCATCTTCACGACGAAATCCGCAAGTTCAACTATATGGGCGACACCCAGTTCGTCACCGGTGAAGTGACCGGCAAGCGTGAGGAAAATGGTCAGAACCTCGTTGACGTGAAGGTTCAGTTCATTAACCAGCGTGGCGACGAGACGGTGCGCGCCACCGCGACCATCGCCCTGCCGGGCAAGAACGGCATGGCCATGTATCCGGAGGTTCCGCGCGAACTGGCGCTGGAAGCCGCCACGATGATGGCGCGTCACTGGGAACTGAGCGGCAAGAAGGGCAGATAAGCCCTCGGCCGACCAAATGAGATGAAGGAGAGGGCAGTGGCCGATCAGGACAATATCATTGTTGAGGCGCGGGACGGGGTGGAAATCGTCACCTTGAACCGGCCGGATTCGCTCAATGCCCTCTCCGAAGCTCTGGTCGCGGAGCTGACGGCCTATGTTCACGGCCTCAGGAAGCGGCCGCAAGTCCGGGTCGTGCTGCTCCGCGGCGCGGGCCGTGCCTTCTGCGCGGGGCTGGACATCAAGGAACATCGCACGCCGACCGCGGAGACCAAGTTCCAGCGCGCCTGGCGCGTCCAGCTCGAACTGGTCGAGATCATCCGCGCGATGCGGAACGCGTCCCAACCCTTCATCGCTTTGGGCCATGGCGCGGCCTGCGGTGGCGGCTTTTCGCTGCTGATGGGCGCGGACGTGCGGATCGGCGCGCCGTCGCTGCGCATGAATGCCGCCTATATCAAGATCGGCCTGGGGGGCGCCGACATCGGTTCCTCCTATCTGCTGCCCCGGCTTGTGGGCACCAGCGTGGCGGCCGAGCTGCTGCTGACCGGTCGGTTCATCCATGCCGACCGCGCCTTGCAGGTAGGACTGCTCAGCAGCATCGTGCCCGAGGAGGAACTGCTCGACGCGGGCCTGGCCCTGGCGGCGGAAATGACCGCGAATGCGCCCTATGGCCTTGCGCTTACCAAGAAGGTGCTCAACATTAACATCGATGCGCCCAGCTTCGACGCCGCCGTGGCGCTAGAGGACCGGCAGCAGGTGATGTTGCTCCATACCGACGACCATGTAGAGGCGACGACGGCTTTCGTTGAAAAGCGCGCACCCGTCTATAAGGGTCAATAGGCCTTCATCCCCATTTCGATCTGGAGAATCCGATGCTCGACCTGTCCATCCGCACCGCCTTCACCGAGGAGCATAACATGTTCCGCGACACGGTACGGCAGGTATATGCCAAGGAACTGATTCCCAATCTCGACAAGTTCGAGGAAGAGGGCATCGTCAGCCGCGATTTCTGGCTGGCCTGCGGCGAAGCGGGCATGCTCTGCCCGACGGTGAAGCCGGAATATGGCGGCCTCGGCCTCGACTTCGGGTTCAATGCGGTGGTGAACGAGGAACTGTCCTATGCCGGATCGTCGGCGGGCATCGTCCTCCAGAACGACATCGTCGCCGAATATATCGAAGCCTATGGCTCGGAGGAGCAGAAGCTCAAATATCTGCCCAAGATGGTGACCGGCGAGTGCATCACCGCCATCGCCATGACCGAGCCGGGCACCGGTTCCGACCTGCAGGGCGTCAGGACCACCGCCCGCCGCGACGGCAACCATTATGTCATCAACGGGTCGAAGACCTACATCACCAACGGCCAGAATTGCGACCTCATCATCGTCGTCGCCAAGACCGATCCGACACTGGGTGCCAAGGGCACCTCGCTGATCCTGGTCGATGCCGACACGCCGGGCTTCAAGCGCGGCCGCAATCTCGACAAGGCGGGCAAGCATTCGGCGGACACGTCCGAACTCTTCTTCGAGGATGTGCGCGTCCCCATCACCAACTGCCTGGGCGAGGAAGGCAAGGGCTTCATCTATCTGATGAACCAGCTGCCGCAGGAGCGCCTGTCGATCTGCGTCGAATCCATGGGCATCGCCCAGCGCGCCTTCGACGAGGCGGTGAAGTTCACCAAGGAACGCGTGGCGTTCGGCCAGCCGGTGTTCGAATTCCAGAATACCAAGTTCACGCTGGCCGACATGAAGAGCCAGCTTCAGGTCGGCTGGGCGCATCTCGACTGGGCGATCAAGCGCCATCTGGCGGGCGAACTGACCACGGCGGAGGCTTCGGCCGCCAAGCAGTGGCACAGCGACATGACCAACCGCATCACCGACATGTCGGTCCAGTTGCATGGCGGCGCGGGCTTCATGAACGAATATATGGCCACCCGCCTGTGGCGCGACGCGCGCGTGCTGCGCATCTATGGCGGCACGAACGAGATCATGAAGCTGGTCGTCAGCCGCTCGATCTGAGGGCGGCATGGGCGAGAGGGTCACCATTTCGGTCGAGGACGGCCTAGCGGATGTCCGCTTCAACCGTCCCGACCGGCTGAACGCCCTCGACGTCGAGCAATATGAGGCCATCGCCGCGATGATCGCGCGGATCGGCGCGGACCCCACGATCCGCGCCGTCGTGCTGTCGGGGGAGGGGCGGGCCTTCTGCTCTGGCGTCGATCTGGGGCGGTTGGGGCGTGACCCGCGCCTGGAACGGCTGTCGCCGCGCACCCATGGCATCGCCAACCTGTCGCAGCAATGCGCATGGGGCTGGCGCACCCTGCCGCAGCCGGTGATCGCGGCGGTGCACGGCTTCGCCTTCGGCGCTGGCTTCCAGATCATGCTGGGCGCGGATGTGCGCATCGTCGCGCCCGATACGCGGCTTTCGCTGATGGAAGCGCGCTGGGGCCTCGCTCCCGACGTTGCCGGGATCGCGCTGATGCGGGGCCTGGTGCGGGAGGATCATGCGCGCGAAATCGCCTTCACCGCCCGCGAGTTCCGGGGCGCCGAAGCGGTACAACTAGGCGCCGCGACCCGGCTGGCTGACGATCCCCTGGCCGAAGCCTTCGCCGTGGCAAGGCAGATGCTGCGCAACAGCCCCGATGCCCTGCGTGCGGCCAAGCGGCTGCTCAATCTGCCCGCCGATGCGGACACGGCCACGATCCTGCAAGCCGAATCGGTCGAACAGGATGCGCTTCTGGCCTCGGCCAATCATCATGAAACACTGGCCGCCCATCGGGAAAAGCGCACGCCGCGCTTCACTGATCCCATGGCGTGAACCGGGCATGCCCCGGCCGATAAAATAGGAGAGGGACGATGCAACAGGGGATCGCGCTGATAACCGGAGCATGCGGCGGCATGGGACAGGCCTGCGCGCAGGTGCTGGGTCGCCATTACCGGCTGGCCTTGAGCGATATCGCCATGGATCGGGTCGATGCGCTGGCGGATTCGCTGGAGCGACTAGGCCATGCCGTGGTCGCGCGCCATGCGGGCGATTATGCCCAGCCGGGCGTCGCGGCGGCGGCTGTAGAGGCGGCGCGGGCCGCCGGGCCTGTGCGGGCGGTCGTGCATACTGCCGGTCTTTCGCCGGTGCAGGCAGGGTGGGATCGCATCCTGCGCACCAATATCGTCGCGACCGCCGAACTGCTGGATGCGCTGGAAGCGGATGAGCGGGAGCCGTTCAACGCCGTGCTCATTTCGTCGATCGCCGGGCATGGCGGGCTCGCCAACCCGCGGCCGGAACTGGATGCCCTGCTCGACGCGCCGTTGCAGGCGGATGTGGTGGAGCGGGCCGGGCCGCTGCTGGCCGGGCTGGCGCGGGCGGACGATCCCTTCGGCGCATCCTCGCCAGCCTATGCCTATAGCAAGGCAGCGGTGATCCGCATGGCGGAACGCCGCGCCGCCCGATGGGGCCGGGCGGGGCGGCGCATCGTCACCATCTCGCCCGGCGTGACCCGCACGCCGATGGGTATCGCGGAAGTGGAAGGCAATGCCGCCGCGCGATCCGTGGCGGAGATCACGCCGCTCGGCATCGGATCGCCCATGGGCATTGCCAACGCGGCCGAATTCCTGCTGTCCGATCTGGCTGCATCCATCACCGGCACTGACCTGCGCATCGACGGCGGGCTGATGCCCGCCGCCCGCTGGGGCTGAACCCGCTTCAATCCCAGGCCAGTTCCAGATGGGAGATGCCGAACACTCCACCGCCGTGCCGGGCGACCTGCGATCCTTCCCTGATCCGGAAGGGCGGAATGCGGGACAGCCATAGCCGCAGCGCAACCGCCATTTCCCGCCGGGCCAGATGCGTGCCGATGCAGAAATGCGGGCCGAAGGAAAAGCCGAAATGGCGCACGCCCTTGCGGTGGAAATCCACCTCCAGCGGATTGTCGAATGCGCTGGGGTCCAGGCTGCCCGCCGAATAGGTCAGCGAAATCCAGTCGCCCTGCTTCATCTGAACACCATGGAAATCGAGATCGCGGGTGCAGCGCCGCCGTGACGTGACGACCGAGAAGCGGCGCACCAGTTCCTCGACAGCATGGGGGATTTCCTGCGGATTGTCGCGCAGCCATTGCTGCTTTTCGGGATTGCGGGCCAGAAAGTCGAAGAACCAGCCGAGCGAGGACGCAACCGTGTCCAGACCACCCACGAAGAACAGGTAGAGCGCGCCGATCACTTCCTTGTCGGTCCACAGGCGGCCGTCGATCTTCGACGTCACCACCAGGCTGGCCAGATCGTCCTTCGGATTGGCGCGCCGTTCATCGGCCAGCGTGTCGAGATAGAGCCGGATCGCCTTGGCGGCGGCCACGCGGCGGGCAGGGGTCGCGCCGCGCAGCAGGTCTTCTTCCCAGACCAGGAAGACGCTCATCCATTCCTGCGGCAGACCCATCAACTGCATGAAGATGGAAATGGGGAAGGGCGTGCCGAAGGACGACATGAATTCGCAGCCATCCTTGTCCGCGAACTGGTCGATCAGGTCGTTGGCCCGCTGGACCACGCCCTCCGTCATCCGGGCGACGACGCGGGGATAGAGGATGGGGTTCAATATCTCGCGAAAGGCGGTGTGCATCGGCGGGTCGATTTCGAGCGGGATCATGTCCCAATCCTCGCCGATCAGCTTGGAAAAACCCGCCTCACCCTTGGATGAGAAGCGGGAAGGATCGCCCAATATCTCGCGCATCAATTCGCCGCGCGTGACGACCCAGCATCCGTCGCCCGTGCCGTCGCGCATCGTGTCGGTCGACCAGAAAATGTCCGGCCCGGCATGGAGGCGGGAGACGAAGGCGAAGGGATCTTGCGCCATTTCGGGCGCATTGTGGATGTCGAAGGAGCCCACCAGATGCGCCGGGACATGGGCGGGCACCATAGGGGCGGCGGCCAGCGGAATCGCAGGAGCGGTTGCCATGGATCGGTCCTTTCAGTCTTCCGGAGCGATGGTGAAGCGCAGCCCTGCCAGTTCCGGCGTCACCTGGATCTGGCAGGACAGGCGGCTGTTCGGGCTGCGATGCAGCGAACCATCCAGCAGATCGGCTTCATCGCCTTCCGGCTGTCCCACGCGCGCCATGCCGTCGCTGTCGAGAATGACGTGGCAGGTCGAGCAGGAACAACTGCCGCCGCAGAGCGCCAGCAGTTCGTCGATGCCGTGATTGCGGATGGCGAGCATCACGCTCTCGCCATTGGCCGCCTCCACATCATGGGCGGTGCCGTCGCGGCTGACGATCGTCAGCCGGGTGGACGCGGGGCGTTCCACCTCCGCAAGGGTCGAAGTGCCTGAAACTCTCTCTGCCATCTGTCCGATCCTCTCCTTGACCAGATATGTTGATGGCCATGTCTAGGATCGATGCCGTACGACCTCTTTGATGCGGGTCAAAATATGGAACAGATCGTTAAATTTGTAACATGCGATCGTTGGCGAGCAGGGCATTGAGCGCCGCGCACAGGCTGGCCGGCTGTTCGATGAGGATATGGTGATGGCTTGCGGGAATGATGATCTCCCGCCCCAGCGATGGCGCCATCTCCCGCAGCGCGGCGACGCGGGGAGGCGTCATGATTTCGCTATGTTCGCCGCGGATCATGTCCACCGGAACCGGTATGTCGAACATGGCGCCGCGGTAGTTTTCCTCATTGAGCGATGCGGCGGCATCGGGATCGAACTTCCATGTCCATCCCTCCGCCGTCCGCCCAACGGAATGCTGCGCGATATGAGCAAGGACGGAAGGGTGTGGCCATTCGCCCGGCGGAATGAGGCGGAAACGCGAGACGGCGTTTTCCTCATCGGGGTAGAAGCGCGGTGGCGGGGTCGGGATCTGGCGCCCCTCGTCATCGGAAGCCGGAATGGCGCTGTCGATCACGATGACCCGGCTGATCCTGTCCGGAGCGGATCGGGCGGCGATCAGGCTGGGTATCGCGCCGAAGCTGTGGGCGACGACGATGGCCGGATCGAAGTCGAGCGCGGCGGCCAGCCCCAATATTTCCCGCGCATATTGGCTGCGGGAATAGGTCGGACGGCGGTCGCTGTCTCCCATGCCGGAAAAGGAGAAGGCAGCGACCCGATATCGGTCAGCCAGCGCGGGGGCGATATGATCCCACCAATGTACATGCGCGCGAAAGCCATGGACCAGGATGACGCCGGGCAGATCGCGTGCCTGCAGGTTCCAGCCGTGGCAGGCGATTTCAGCGCCTTCGACATCGAGCCGGAACATCTCCGGCCTGTCGGCCCAATTCCGTTGCAGCCATTGCTCCGTTCCGTCCTGGGGTTGCAAATCCTGTCCCTCGCTCGCGATGATTTTCCGGTCGACCCTGCTGCAAAAAAGCGGGCGGCGCAATGGATGCGCCACCCGCTTCCTCCCCTGAAACAGGTTCAGAACTTGGCGGTAGCGGTCACGCCATAGGTTCTGGGTTCGAACCGGGTGGTCGAGACATAGCCGACCGGCGCGACCAGCAGGCTGTTCACATAGTCGCGATTGTTGGTCAGGTTGCGCCCGAACACGGCCAGTTCATATTGGTCGTCCATGAAGCTGACGGCGGCGCGGGCGCCCAATATACCCTGCGCCTTGCGCGTGGTGGCGGCGATGACCGCGTCATTCTGGGTATTCACGGCGCCGCCGGGATTGCCGACCCAATTGTAGGAACTGGTCGGCGTCTTGCCGGTCCAGGCATAATCGGCGTGCAGCTTCAGCTTCGCGCTGCCGATATCGCGATTATAATCGCCCGCGACGCCGAACTGCCACTTCGCCACGCTTTCGAACCGCTCGAAGGAACGGTCGCCGCCAAGGTCGGCGTAACGGATATATTTGGGATCGACATGGGCACCGTTGAGCGACACGGTGAAGCCGTCGAACAACAGGGCCTGAAGTTCCACTTCCCCGCCCCGGAAGCGCGCCTTGCCCGCATTGCCGAGAATGGTTGCCGAAGCGCCCGCGCCGCTGGGATTGGCGACGATGGTCGACCGCTGGATATTGTTCACGTCGGTCTGGTACAGGGCGGCGTTGAGACGCACGCGGCGGTTGAGAAACTCTCCCTTGAACCCCGCTTCATAGGAATAGGCGATTTCAGGTTGGAACGGGATAAGGAAAGCCGCCGTCGGTGCGCGCAGATTCTGTCCGCCCGACCGGAAACCCTTTGCCGTCTTCAGATAGAGCAGCACCCCGTCCACCGGCTTGTAATCGAAACCGGCCGTATAGGACCAGCCGTCGAAACTGGCACGCCGCCTGACGCTGCACTGCACGGGGCCGACCACTTCGCCGATATTCAGGGCCGGAGCCGGGAACAGCGAGCAGGCGGTCAGGCCAGTGCTGCGGTTGTAATTGTTGTTGCGGCTGTCCAGGCCCTTGTCGTCCACCGAATAGCGCAGCCCGCCGGTGAAGGAGAATTTGTCGGTGATGTGCCAGGTCGCCTGGCCATACATGCCGATGCTGTCATTGTTGATCAGACCATAGAATTGCGACGTCACTGGATTGATGAGCGGCGCCACGATGGAAATCGACTGGTCATAGCCCTTTTCATGGAAAGCGAACATGCCGGCGGCGAAGTCCACACTGTCGTTCAGGGCGGTTCCCGTAATCTGAAGTTCGCCCGAATATTGCTTCAGATCCTGCTGACCTTCGGTGAAGTGAATCGGATATTGCGAACCATCGAGGTCGAAGCCCGCATAGCTGCGCACCTTGCGATAGCCGGTGATGAGCTGGATCTGGCCAAAGCTGGTATCCAATATGCCCGTGAAGCCGAAAGTCTGCGTCTTCGCATAGACATAGGGAACCTCATTCATCGAGGCCATTCCCGGATTGGCGGCAAGCTGGGCGATCTGTGCATTGAGCAGCGGCAGGCCGATGCCGATGTCCGCGCCCGCATTGGCCGCGGAGGTGGGTGCCGGACCGCCGTTGAGGACGCCCGCATAAATGGCGCTGGTGCCGCCCAGCGAATAGGTGCCGTTGGTCGCGGTATAGGGCGTGGTCGCCAGCACCATCTGGCGCGACGGCTGGACTTCGTTCATCCGGAAATATTCGCCGGAGAAGCGCAGCGTCAGATTTTCCGTCGGCATGAGGTCCAGCTTGCCGCGGAAGTTCCAGCGATCCCGATTGTCGAACTTGACGCCGTTGGGGCTGCCGGTGAACGGTGCCTGCGCCACCGCTGCGTTGTTGGCCGCGACAGCCGATACGGCGCTGGCCGGAACCGAATTGGTCGTGTAACCGTCGCGGCTGAGGCGCTGGCCGGCCAGACGCAGCGCGATCTTGTCCTTCACGATCGGAATGTTGAGGACGCCCGTCGCCTGGAATTCGTTGAAGCGGCCGTAGGTCAGCGACATCCGGCCGCTGAATTCGTCCATGACGGGATTGTTGGAATTGATGATGATGGCGCCGCCCGTAGTGTTGCGCCCGAACAGCGTGCCCTGCGGTCCCTTCAATACCTGAAGCGACTCAATGTCGAGGAAGTCGCCGTTGAGACCATAGGCACGTGCCCAGTAAACGCCGTCCACATAGGTACCGACAGAAGGGTCGAGTGTTGCCAGAATGTCCGTCTGGACCTGGCCGCGCAAGGTGATCGACAGGGCGCTGGGCGTCGGTGACGCGGGACGGATCGACATGCCCGGCGTGAAGCGGGCGATATCCTGCACCCGTTGCACCGAACGCTGGGTCAGGTCTTCGCCCGACAGAACGGTGACTGCGACGGGAACATTCTGCAGATTCTCGCTGACCTTGCGCGCCTGGACGATGATGTCGGCCAGGGTGTTCGCATCTTGCGTGTCAGCCGGTGGCTGGTTGTTCTGGGCCAGTTTGTTCTGGGCCAGTGCCGGGGCCGTGAGCGATGCGGCCAGTGCAAGGATCGAGGCTCGGGCGACAGCGGGCGCGACAAAGCGCCGTGATAACCACGCATGTTTCATGACATTTTCCTCCCCAACCTTCCTTCCATTTCAGAAGAAAGAACACTTAGTTATCGGGGAAGGTTATGATGGCTTCGTCCTGATTGTCAACGGCCAGCAGGGGTTATTTTCAACTTTCACCAACTGGTTGGTTTTAAAATATGTTTATCCATCTTCGATAGTTGCGCCCGATCAGACGATCAGTTTCTGATGACGAAAGGCGGCGATGTCCTCCGCCGAATATCCTATGCCCAGCAGGATCTCGTCGCTATGCTGGCCAAGGTCGGGGCAGCATCGCCGCAAATGCAAGGGCGTGTCGCCAAAGTCCCAGAAAAGGCCTGGTTGCTCGACCATGCCATAGAGCGGTTGTTCCAGTTCCGAGACGAGTCCCAGCCGCCGATTGACCGGATCGTCGAAAAAGCGGTTCATCGCATCCTCGAAAACGACCGCGTCGCAGGGTACGCCCGCATCCTCGAGCGCTGCGAGCAGGCCGGGCGCGGCATGAAGGCGCGCGGCATCGGCAAAGGCGGTTTCATCCTCGCCCAGCACCGACCGGAGCGCGGCGCGTTCCTCCTCCTGGTGGGCGGCGACCGCGATCCAGTTGCCGTCGCCGCACTGGAAGATGCGGTGAAATGGCGAAAAGCCGGTCTGGTCGCTGGTGAGGTGCCAGGTCGGGGCCATGCTGCCGTCAGGCAGGACCAGTGTCTCGCCCTGGGTAAAGGCTGCCATGCCCAGCAGCGAGCCGTGCGTCGATACCGCTTTGCCATGGGCGCGCTGTGCATGGAGCGACGCCATCATTTCGACCAGACAGGTCAGCGCCGTGCCGATGTCCATCGTGCCGGGGCGGCAGAAGATCGGGCGGTTGCCCTCGCCCGCATTTTCGAATTCCCATCCGGCGAGGGCATTGAAGATCGAGTCATAGCCCGGCCAGTCGCCGCGCTCGCCCTTCTGCCCATAGGCGCTGATATGGTTGAAGCTCGCGTCGGGATTGATGCGGCGGATATTCTGTTCGCTCAGGCCCAGCTTCGCCGCGCCCTTCATCCGCATATTATGGTGGATGATATCCGCCCAGCCGACCAGCCGTTCCAGGATCGGCCGCGCCTCGGGCCGGGTCAGGTCGATCGCCAGCGAACGCTTGGATCGGCTGGCCGCCTGATAATAGCGGTGCATGAAACGGATGCGGTCGCCGGTCAGCGCCTCGACCTTGATGACGTCGGCGCCCATGTCGCCCATCAGCGAAGGCCCCATCGGCCCTGCGAGGAACATGCCGAAATCGAGCACCCGCACGCCCGCCAGTACCTCCGTGGGCGCGCCGATGCCGTCCGCCGGTTCGGCGCGATCCGCCCATGGTCTTTCCCCTCCCTCGCCAAGGCGGGGTGCCGGGCGTCCCTGCGCCAGCGGCACGTCGGCATGGAAGGGCGTGTTGGGCTGCAGGGTCGGCCCGAGATCGGGATCGTCCACGGCGATGACATAGCCGTTCACCGCCGCTTCGGGATGGCGCAGCACTTCGCCCATCGGCCAGGCCGGCTCCACGGCGATGTCGCAGGCGCGCAGTTCGGCGAGCCAGGTGTCGAGCGGCCGCCGCAAAAAGGCCTCGGCCTTGCCTTCGGGCGTATCGATGTCGACGCCTTCGCCCATCACCTCGCCCATGGAAGGGAGCAGGGCGAGGTCGAACTGCTGGCCGGGATCCATGATCTGCAACCAGTCGCCATCGCGGCACTGATAGAGTTGCACCGCGGTGGGGCGCGCCGCCGTCGGATGGGTCGGCGGGTTGGGCATCGGCCCTTCGGAATTGCGTCCCCAGACCATGGGCATGTTGACCAGAAAGCCCTGGAGGATGGAGCTGTGCGCCGCTCCGCCCTTGCCGGACTGAAGCCGTGCGATCAGCCGCGCGATGATCCCCGCGGCCGCCAGATGCGCGGCCCCCCATCCGCCAGCGCGATAGCGCCAGACGATCGGGCCGGGGCGATGCCCGTCATTTTCGTAGAACACCCCCAGCCGGGCCGCGACCAGCAGTTCGTCGTCCGACCGTTCGACATCGGGATGGCCGCGCGGCGAGCCGGTGATGCCGCAGACGACAAGGCGCGGGAAACGCGCCGTCAGCGACGCATCGTCCAGCCCCAGCGCCGCCGCGCGGGCGGGCGTGAACTGGTGCAGCAGCACGTCCGCGCCCGCCAGCCTTCGGTCCAGTTCGGCGCGGCCCGCCGATGCCGCGAGGTCGAGCGGCAGGCTGCGCTTGCCGCGGTTCCAGTTGGCGAAGGTGGCACCTCCCCGCGCCGGATCGCCGCCCGGCCGCTCGATCTTCAAGATATCCGCGCCCAGTTCGCCCAGCATCAGCCCGGCGACCTGCACGGCCATCCCTTCACCGATCTCGACGATCCTGAGGTCGTTCAGCATGTGCGGACCGCCCTCACGCCTTGCGGAAATTGGGCAGCACCCAGCCGTCCTGGATGGGCGTCCATTCGACCGTCACCTTCATGCCGATATGCACATCCTCCGCATCGCAGCCGGTGATGTTGGCATTGACCCGGGCGCCGGGCGCGCCGTCCAGATCGATAACCGCGGGCACATAGATGTAATCCTCGCCATTGGCGGGATTCTTGTTGCACACGACATAGCTGAACACGGTGCCCGTGCCCGGCAGCGTCGGCCAGTTCTTCGCCTTGCTCGAACATTCCGGGCAATAGGCGGAGGGCGGCATGCGGAAACGGCCGCAATCGGCGCACTGGCAGGCGGTCAGGCGGTGCTCCTTCGCCGCGTCCCAATAGGGTTCGGTATCGGGATTGGTGGAGATGCGGATCTGTTCGCCCGGCAGCACGCGCGCCGGGCCATAGGCTGTCTTGCTGCTCATCAGGCGCTCCTCAGGATCAGGCTGGAGGTGGGGAGGGCGGCGGGACCGCCGGACGCGAGCGCGAACTCGCAATCGGCCACCTGGTTGATCGCGGTGCCGCGCACCTGCTCGACCGCCTCGACCACATGGGTCATGCCGATGATATAGGCTTCGTTGAGATTGCCGCCATGGGTGTTGACCGGCGTGCCGCCATTCACCCCGCCGCGCGTCGCGGCGTCATAGCGCACCTTCCCGGCGAGCACATAGTCATTGCCCTCGCCCTTCTCGCAGAAGCCATATTCCTCCAGCTGCATCAGCACCATCGGGCTGAAATGATCGTAGAGGAGGGCGACGTCCATGTCCTTCGCCTTCAGGCCCGATTGCGCCCAGACGCGATCGGCGACGAATTTGTGGCCGGCACTGGCGAAATAGGGATCGGGCATGCCCATCCAGCCGAAGGCGCGGCCCCATTCGCGCTGGCCGCCATGGGCGCAGGCGTGGACGACGGCAGGCTTGTGGCGGCAGTCCTTGGCCCGGTCCATCGTCGTGGTGATGACCGCGACCGCGCCGTCCGTCTCCAGGCAAAAGTCCAGGCGACGCAGCGGATCGGCCAGCATCACCGACGCTTCATATTCTTCCTTGGAAAGCGGCGCCTTGCGCACCGCCTTGGGCCGGTTGTGGGTGTTGGCGCGGGTCGCCATCACGATTTCGCCGAACGCGTCCTGCGTCGTGCCGTAAAGATGCATGTGCCGCCGGGCGAGAATGGCCATCAGATGGCCCGGTCCCACCAGTCCCGAAGGCTGGAGGAAGCTGTTTTCCGGATTGGGCGCCGCCGCGCCGAACACCTTGCCCAGCCGGTGCTGCGGCAGTTGCTGCAGCGACATGACGGTGACCGCATATTTGCAATCCTCGTTCATCAGCCCCGCCGTGGCGAGACCGATCGCCCCGACGCTGCCGCCGCCGCCCGATGTCAGCGTCGCGGAAAAGGAGACATGCGGCATGCCCAGCGTTTCCATGAGCAGGGCGGTATCGAACTTGTCGACATAGCCCGCGCCCGCCGTCGAATAATAAGCGAAGCCGTCAATATCCTTGACCGATATGCCCGCGTCCGCGCAGGCATTCATGATGGCCTCTCCGGCCATGTCGTTGATCGTGCGGGGCCAGCTCTTGCCACGGACATAATAGTCCGTCGCGCCGACGCCGACGATGGCTGTCTTGTCCTGGTGTGCCCAAGCCACTGTCTGTCCTCTCCCAATAAGCCGTTTATGATATCGCCGGGCCGGCCTCCGCCGTCATGCCCAGCCACTGCCAGATTTTCTCGGATCGCCGCCGGGTCAACAGCCGCGCGATTTCGCCGTCGCCATCCAGTATCGCATCGCAGATCTGCTGCAGCAGGGCGCAATTCTGCGCGCGCTGCTCCGCGCTTTCATGGATTTTTGGCCCCTGTTCCTCGACGCCAAAGGAATAGCCGATCGCAATCACCAGCTTGACCAGAGGATTGCCGCTCATTTCCGCGATCTGCATCGCGACCTGATGCTCCTGTCGGATCATCGCGCGGGCCGTGTCGCAATCGGCAAGCCCTGCCGACAGCCGCGCAAGCGTCTCGCGCTGAACGGGATCGGTGCAGAGCGCCGCCGCGCCCGCCGCCTCCTGCGACAGGATCCGGCTGACGACCAGCGTGTCGCGCAACGATGTGCCCATGAAGCGCAGATGGCGCGCCATGGCGCGAATGGCGTCGCCCATGTCGGGCCTCGCGGCGTAGAATCCGCCGCGCGGTCCCCGTCTGACACTGAGCAGCCGATCATTTTCGGCAATCTTCGCCGCCTGGCGCAGCGTCGGCCGGCTGACCTCCAGCTGCCGCAGCAGATCGTCCTCGCCGCCCAGGAAGGCACCGTCGTTGCTGGAGAGGCTGAGGTCGATCAGCCGGTCCGCGGTGCGCACCACCAGGGTTCCGCGCTCGCTCCCCGCCTCATCCTCAAAAGATATCTTTTTACGGGATATATTCGCCAATATCCTGGCCTCTCTTGTCGAAACATCCTTATTTAGATATCTTTTTATCAAGAATGCAAGCGATTCGAGGAGAAGTGCCGTGAAACCCTTCATTTTCAGCGCGGACAGCCATGTCATGGAGCCGTCGACCATCTTTCTCGACGGCCTGCCCGCCAGCCTGAAGCGCCATGCGATCCACAGCCGCAAGGATGGCGAGTTCCTGATCACCGGTACGCAGGACAAGGTCATCCACCGCCTGCGTGTCGGGCAGCATCGCGAAAAGGCCCTGGGCGACAGCGAGCGCAAGGGCATCCGCGAGATTCCGGGACGGCTGGAGGATATGGAGCTGGAGGGGATCGATGCGGAAATCTGCTTCCCCAGCCTCGGCCTGTGGCTCTACTGCCTCGACAGCCCGGAGGCGGAGGCCGCCTCGGCCCGGCTTTACAATGACTGGAATAACGGCTTCCTGTCGGGCCATCCGGACCGGTTCGTGCGCTGCGGCATGTTGCCGGTGCTCGATTTCTCGAACACGCTGGCGGAGATCGACTATCTGGCGGCGAAGGGCTTTACCGCCGCGATGCTGCCGGCCGTGACGCCGGCCGGCCTTCCCCGATATAATGACGAGAAATGGGACCCGGTCTTTGCCCGCGCGTCGGAAAAGGGGATCGTCTTCGTGCTGCACACGGGCACCGGGCTGGAAACGGTGGTGATCGAGCGTGGGCCTGGTGCTGCGATCATAAACTACACCAACCAGATGTCGGACGCGCAGATCTCCGCCATGTACCTCGTGTCGGGCGGCGTGCTGGACCGCAATCCCGGCGCCCGGGTCGCCTTCATCGAGAGCGGCGCGAGCTGGCTGGTCGCGCTGGCCGAGCGGATGGACGAGGTGGAAGAGGCGCATGCCAATTTCGTACGGCCCAAATTGTCCCGCCGCCCCAGCCAGATCATCGACGACCAGGTCTGGGCCAGCTTCCAGCATGACCGCGCCTGCATCGTCGCGGCCAATGCCGGGCTGCCGGGCGCCAGGAATGTGATGTGGGGTTCGGACTATCCCCATGCGGAAGGCACTTTCCCGATCAGCCGCAAGCTCGTCGATCAGCTTTTCCAGGGACTGGATGTCAGCGACCGCGCGCGGCAGGATATCCTCGGCCTCAATGCCGCCCGGCTCTTCGGCATAGCACCCACCGTCCACACCAGCGCGGCGCTGGCGGCCTGACGGTGGCCGCGCCCGTGGCCGGGGACATGCCGGTCCTGATCGAGCGTCGGGATGGCGTCGCGCGCATCACGCTCAATCGGCCGCGGGCGCACAACGCCATCAACGGGGCGCTATCGGCCGCGCTGGTGTCCGCCATCGAAAGCGCGCAGGACAGCGGCTGCATCGTCCTGACCGGGACCGACCCGGCTTTCTGCGCGGGCCTTGACCTGCGCGATCTGGGGATTGCGGAGGGCCAGTCCTTCTCCTCCTATTATCACGCACTGACGGAGTCGCGCGTGCCCATCATCGCGGCGGTCAACGGCCCGGCGGTGACGGGCGGGTTCGAGATCGCGCTGGCCTGCGATTTCATCGTTGCCTCGGAAAGGGCGATGTTCGCGGACACGCATCTTCGGGTGAAGGTGTTTCCCGGCCCGGTCCTGGTCGATCTGCCACGCCGCATCGGCATGGCGCGGGCGCGCGAGATGTCGCTGACCGGCAATTTCATGGACGCGGCCACCGCCCTGCGGATCGGCCTCGCCAATCATCTTGTGCCCCATGAACAATTGCTGCCCTTCGCGACAGAGCTGGCCCGGACTATCGCAAGTTACAACCGGGGCATGGTGGCGGACATGCGGGACGACTGGGCAGTGACCGGCACGATGCCCATCGCTCAGGCGCGGGCCGCGCATTTCGCCTTCCGGCGGGAAAAGGGCTACCGGGACGGTTCGACCAGCGATCTCGCCAGCGTCGGGGACGAAGTGATGCGCCGGTCGCGGCTGGAGCGCGCCAAGCCGGAGGACGGCTGACCTCCAGCGCCTATGCCGGTTCGGTCAGCCGCACCGATTCCAGCGCCTGGCGCACGTCGTCGGGCAGGGGCGCGGACCCACCCTCCTTGCCGCCGCAGACCATGATGGCGCGCATATAGGCGTAGACTGTGTCGCCTTGCGTCAGGATGCTGGCGACCTCCCAGCTCGAACGGCCGATCGCCGTCGTCCCCATATAGCCGGTCACGGGACGGGGGTAGAAGGCTTCGGCCATGAATTCGATGTTCAGCGATACGATCATCGGTCTGAGGCCGTTACCCCGGAAGATGCCCTGCATGCCGATCGACGTGTCGAACCGCACCCGCATATCCTCGAAGAAGATCGCGGTGGCGACATTGTTGATATGGTTGTTGTTGTCCAGATCGGCGAAGCGCGTCGTCGTCTCGTGGCTGAAGAGATAGCGGCTGCGGTCCAGCAGGGCGGCATCGGGTTTCGGCATCAGAGCGTCTGCCCGTCATCGATGACGACCGACGATCCCGTCACCCCGCGCGACAGGTCGGAACAGAGCCAGAGCAGCGGCACATCCAGATCGCTGTCCAGCGACAGCCTGCGCCGGTTGAACCCCTCGATCTGGCGCTGCCCGGCCTCGGTATCGAACCATTCTTCGTTGATCTCGGTGCGAATCCAGCCGGGGCAGATCATGTTGACGTTGATCCCCTTGCGGATCCATTCGCGCGCCAGCACCTTGCCCAACTGCATCACCCCCGCCTTGGTCGCGCTGTAGATGGCCAGGCCGGGATTGACGTCGAAAGCGGTGATGGAGCAGGTGATGACGATGCGGCCCCGTTCATGGTCCGGGCTGCCGCTCGCGATCAGCCGCCGCGCGCCTTCCCGTGCGGTCAGCATGACACCGCGCAGGTTGATGCCGATGGTCTGGTCCATCTCCTCGGCGCTCTGCTTGAGCGCGGGGGTGTCGCCGCTCACCCCGGCATTGGCGATGATCGTGTCGACCGTGCCGAAGGCCGCCTCCGCCGCGTCATAGGCAGCGATGATCGACGCCTCGCTGGCGACATCGGTGGCGACGGCGATCGCCTTGCCCCCGGCGGCCGAGATCTCGTCGACCAGATTCTGCAGCGCGTCGGCGCGGCGCGCGCAGAGAACGACGCTGGCGCCCGCCGCGGCCAGCAGGCGTGCCCAGCGCGCGCCGATGCCGGAGGATGCGCCGGTCAGCAGGGCGACGCGCCCCGTCAGGTCAAGGGCGGGGATCGCGATCATCGATTGGCTCCGTCTCAGGCCGCGACCGGTTCGCGGGTGGTGAAGGCGGCAAGGCGCTCCGCGATGATGCTTTCGGCCTCGCCCATGATGCGGTCGATCAGTTGCTTGCAGGTTGGAACGTCGTTGATGAGGCCCTGCACCATGCCGACCGTCCAGACGCCATGGTCCAGATCGCCATTTTCCAGCCCCTCGCGTCCGCGCGCGCCCTTCACCAGATGCGCGATCTCCTCGAACGGCTTGCCCGCTGCCTCGTTTTCCAGCACCTGCGCGGTGATGGCGTTGCGGGCCACGCGCGCGCTGTTGCGATAGGTGCGGAAGATGATGTCGGTCGCGCGTTCGTCATTGGCGACCATCGCAGCCTTGAAATTCTCGTGGATCGGCGCCTCCACGGTGGCGCAGAAGCGAGTGCCCATGTTGATGCCGTCCGCGCCCAGCGCCAGCGCGGCGACGAGGCCACGGCCGTCGCCGAAGCCGCCCGAGGCCAGCATCGGGATCTTCAGCTTGTCGGCGGCGGCGGGGATCAGGATCAGGCCGGGAATATCCTCCTCGCCCGGATGGCCCGCACATTCGAAGCCGTCGATCGACACCGCGTCGACGCCCATGCGTTCGGCCGACAGGGCATGGCGCACGGCGGTGCATTTGTGCACGACCTTGATGCCATGTTCCTTGAAATGGTCGACATGCTCCTGCGGCTTGTAACCCGCCGTCTCGACGATCTGGATGCCGCTGTCGATGATCGCCTGGCGATATTCGGCATAGGGGGGCGGATTGATCGACGGGAGGATGGTGAGGTTCACGCCGAAGGGCTTGTCCGTCATCGTCCGGCAGCGGTCGATCTCCGCGCGCAGGGCATCGGGCGTCGGCTGGGTGAGGGCGGTGATGATGCCGAGGCCCCCCGCATTGGAAACGGCGGAGGCCAGTTCGGCCGTTCCCACCCACATCATGCCACCCTGTACGATGGGATGTTCGATGCCCAATAAATCGGTGATCCTCGTCCTCACGATTGCCGTCCTTCGCTATATGACCTAGTAAACCAACTCTGGCTTACCCCGTGGGCGACTGCAAGAGTCAATTCGCGCGGGCATAGCGGGGAAAGGAGCGGATGGGAAGGATGCTGGATCTATCGGAGGCCGTGGCGCTGGTGACGGGCGGCGCGGGAGGCATCGGCCTGGCCGTGGCGCGCTCGCTGGCGGGCGCCGGTGTGCGGGTGGCGCTCGCCGACATCGATGCGCCGACGGTCCGGTCGGCGGCAGCGGAACTGGGCGATGGCGCCATCGCCATCCCGCTGGACGTGCGCGACCGGAATGCGTGGGACGCGGCGCGCGCCATGGCGGAGGCGCGCTTCGGCCCGGTCGACATATTGGTCAACAATGCCGGGATTGGGCCTGACGGCTACAGGCTGGACGAAACGACGCCCGAATCCTTCGACCGGATCGTGGCGATCAACCTGACCGGCATGTTCAACGGCATCCATTGTTTCGTGCCGGGCATGCGGGCGCGGGGCCGGGGCCATGTGGTCAACACCGCGTCCATGGCCGGGCTGACGGCGATGCCGCGGCTTGGCGGCTATACCGCCACCAAATTCGCGGTGGTCGGCCTGTCGGAAGTGCTGCGCGCGGAACTCGCGCCGGACGGCGTCGGCGTTTCTGTGCTCTGTCCGGGGCTGGTGAAGACCAGGCTGGGCGAAACCAGCCACGCGCTGGGGTCGGACCGATCGCCCGACCTACCGCTCTCGCCCTCAGTTGAGGGCATGGATGCGGGCCGGGTGGGGGACGCGGTGCTGGCGGCGATCCGGGCGGACAGGCCCTTGATCATCACCCATGGCGAACATCGCAGGATGGTGGAGAAGCGGATGGAACGGGTGCTTGCCGCCTTTGACGATGTACCGGACAGCAGGGGGACAGCGGCGTGACGATCCCGCATTTCTATGTCCTGCGCGACGGGCTTTACGAACCGACGCATCTGGCGCGCAGTCCGTGGGAGAAAGGCAAGCAGAATGGCGTGGCGCTGGGCGGGCTCGCCACCTTCCTGATGGAGGACGTGCCCACGCCCGCGCCGATGATGACCACGCGGCTGACGATCGACATATTGGGCGCCGCGCCCCATGCGCCGACCGAGGGACAGGTGCGGATCGTGCGCGACGGCATGCGCCTGCAACTGGTGGAATCGCAATTGCTGGTGGAGGGCCGCACGGTCGCCCGCGCGACGGCGCTGCGGGTGCGGCTGGCGGAATCCCCAGTCTATGGCGACACGCAGAGCTATCCGCCGCCAGAAAGCGTCGAACCTTCGCCCTTCATGGACGCGCGCGCCTTTGGCGGGACGATGGAGACGCGGCTGGTGAGCGGCGGCCTGCGCGAGCCGGGGCCGGGGGTGCTGTGGGTGCGGTTCAACCATGAACATGTGGCGGGCACGCCCCTTTCTCCGCTACTGCGCGTCACCAGCCTGGCCGATTTCGGCGGGGGGCTGGGGTCGGAGGTCAGCATCGATCAGTGGACCTATATGAATCTCGATATTTCGGTGCATCTGCTGCGGCCGCCGGTCGGGGAATGGATGCTGGCCGATGCCTCGACCAGCAGCGCGGGACGGGGCGTGGGGCGGTCGGACATGATCATCGCGGATCGCGACGGGCCGTTCGCCCGCGCGCACCAGATGCTGTTCATCGCGCCACGCTGATGGCAAGGCGCATGCACGAAAGCAATATGCGCGCGGCGATCGGGCCGTCGCGACCGGGCGGGAGGGACCAGCCATGACGATCGTCGTTCATCATCTCCAATATTCGCGCAGCACGCGGCTGCTCTGGCTGCTGGAGGAACTGGAACAGCCCTATGAACTCGTCCTCTACGAACGCGACCCCAGCTTTCGCGCGCCTGAGGCCTTGAAGCAGGTCCATCCGCTGGGCCGCTCCCCGATCATCGAGATCGACGGCGAGGTCATTGCCGAATCCGGCGCGATCATGGAGGTGCTGGCCGAACGGCTGGGCGGCGGACGGCTGGGACGGCGCTCGACCGACGCCGATTGGGCGGAATATTGCGAATGGCTGCATTTCGCGGAAGGCACCGCGATGACCGGCCTGACCATGATGATGCTGACCACGGCCTCGCCCAATCCGATGGTGTCGGGCTACGGCCAGGAACTCGCCACCACCGCCATGGCGTTGATCGACGCGCGGATCACCGGCCGCGATTATCTGCTTGCATCCGGTTTCGGCGCGGCGGACATCCATATGAGTTTCGTCGCGCTCTGGGCCAATGAATTCGGTCTGCTTTCCGGCCATCCGCAGGTGGCCGCCTGGCTCGACCGTATCACCGCCCGGCCGGCCTATCTGGCCGCGCTGGACAAGGGCGGGCCATGGCGAGTCCCCCTCGAACTGCTCCCCGCGCAAAAGTGAAAGGCGCATGATGGAAGAACCGCATCTCCTGCTCGATTATGCCGACGGCATCGCCACCCTGACGATGAACCGTCCTGACAAGCTCAACGCCATGTCGCCCGAATCGCTGGACCTGTTCGTCGATCTGCTCGACCGGGTTCGCGACGAGGGGAAGGCCCGCGTGCTGGTGCTGACCGGCAAGGGGCGGGCCTTCTGCTCCGGCGCCGACCTCGCCTCGAAAGACCCCAAAACGGGCGGGCGGCCCAAGGATGTCGGCTCGGGCCTGGAAAAGGGGCATAATGTCGTCTCGGAACGGCTGCGCTACCTGCCGGTGCCCGTGGTTTGCGCCGTCAATGGCGGCGCGGCGGGCGGCGGTTGCGGCTATGCGCTGGCGGGGGACATCGTCGTCGCGGGCCGTTCCGCCTATTTCCTCCAGCCCTTCGTCAATATCGGGCTGGTGCCCGATGTCGGCGCGACCTGGCTGTTGCCGCGCCTGATCGGCAAGGCGCGCGCCACCGCGATGATGATGCTGGGCGAGCGCATTCCCGCCGAGACAGCGGCGGAATGGGGCATGATCTGGCAGGTGGTGGATGACGCGGCGCTGATGGATACCGCCTATGCCATCGCCCGCAAGCTGGCCGATGGCCCGACCGTCGCTTACTCGATGATGCGGCAGGGGATCGCGGACGCGCTGGAAATGTCGCTGACGCAGACGCTGGCGATGGAGCGCCGCAACCAGCGGCTCGCGGGCATCACCGCCGATCATCATGAGGGCGTCGCCGCGTTCCTGGAAAAGCGCAAGCCCGACTTCAAGGGGCATTAGATGCGAAGGGGAGAGGGACATCCAGCCCCTCTCCTCCAACCATCTCAGCGCGAACGGGCCAACCGATCCATCGCCGCTTCATATTCGGTGCGAAGCCGCTCGACCAGCTTCGCTGCGGGAACCACTTCCCTGACCGCGCCGATGCCCTGGCCTGACCCCCAGATGTCGCGCCAGGCCTTCTTGCCGTCCGACACTTCGGCAAAGCTCATCTGCGACGCATCGGACACCGGCAGATTGGCGGGATCAAGACCAGCCGCCGTGATGCTGGGCTTCAGATAATTGCCGTGCACGCCGGTGAAGAGGTTGGAATAGACGATATCGCTGGCGCTGCTGGCGGCGATCATCTCCTTATATTCCTGCACGGCGACGGCTTCCTCGGTCGCGATGAAGGCCGACCCGATATAGGCAAGGTCCGCGCCCAGCGCGCGCGCCGCCGCGATCGAATTGCCGTTGGCGATCGCGCCCGACAGCGCCAGCGGCCCGTCGAACCAGGAGCGGATTTCCTGCACCAGGGCAAAGGGAGAAAGCGTGCCCGCATGGCCGCCCGCGCCCGCCGCCACGGCGACCAGCCCGTCCGCGCCCTTCTCCACCGCCTTCTTCGCGAAATCATTGTCGATCACGTCATGGAAGACGACGCCGCCATAGCTGTGCACCGCCTCGAACACGTCCGTTCGCGCACCGAGCGAGGTAATGACGACCGGCACCTGATATTTGACGCACAGCGCCAGATCCTCTTCCAGCCGCCCGTTGGTCTTGTGCACGATCAGGTTGACGGCGAAGGGCGCGTCCTGGTCGGTCAGTTCGCTGCGCAACCGCTTCAGCCAATCCTCGAACATCGGCGCGGGGCGCGCGTTGAGCGAGGGGAAGGAACCGACGATTCCCGCCTTGCACTGGGCGATGACGAGTTCGGGCTGCGAGATGATGAACAGCGGTGAAGCGATCACCGGAACCGACAACCGGCCTTCCAGGGTCTTGGGCAGGGACATGAAGCGTCTTACCTTTCTTATCAGTCGATGGTGGCCACGCCACCGGCGATGGGGATGGTGGCGCCTGAAATCCAGGCACCCGCGCGCGAACAGAGATAGATGACGCCGCCCGCAATGTCTTCCGGCGTTCCGATGCGGTGACCGAGCGGCGAAGCGGCCCGCTCCAACTCTTCCGGATCGTCGAAATCGAAAACCCCGGCCGTCATCTTGGAGGGGAACAGGCCGGGCGCAATGGCATTCACGCTGATATGATCGCCCGCCAGGAACTTGCCCATATGGCGGCCCATATGAATGATCGCGGCCTTGCTGGCGGAATAGGGATAGCTCTCCCAGGGGGGGATGCGAAAGCCGTCGATGGAGGCAATGTTGACGATCCGTGCGGGATCATCGGGCGTGGCCGCGCGCCGCAGCGCGGGCAGCAATGCCTGCGTCAGCAGGAAGGGTGCTGCGATGTTGAGATCCAGCACCTTTTCCAGCCCTTTTCGCGGAAAGCTGTCGATCGGCGCCCCCCAACTGGTTCCGGCATTGTTGATGAGGATATGCAGGACGTTATCGGAGCCTACCGCCTTTGCCGCTGCCGCGATTCCTTCCTCGGTCGTCAGATCGGCCGCGAAGCCCGATATCGCGCCAATGGGAGACAAGGCGCTGACGGCGGCATCCACCGCGGCTGCCTTGCGCGAACAGATCAGAACCTCCGCCCCGGCGCGGACCAGCCCCTCCGCGATCATATAGCCGATGCCGCCCGACCCGCCGGTCACGAGCGCGCGTTTGCCTTTGATGTCGAACAGCCCGGCGATATCCATCGTCCATCCTTCTCCGTCGATTTCCTATCCTTGATGCAATTCCGCCGTCACGTCGATAAGAAAGTTATATATGTCATGTTTTCGGCGGTGCGTCGACAATGGCCTGCAAGGTCTCCTCCAGCCATTTGCGGGCAGCCGGGTCCATCGCGCCGCTGAAACTCGGCAGCGGCAGGAGCACGCGATAGAGGTAGAAACCCGCCGACAGGGCCAGTATCTCCGCCGCGCGCTGCTCGGCCTCCTCGCCGCCCAGCCATTGCGCGGTGGGCTTCAGCACTTCCTCCACGATCAGCCGCAGGGCGACGGCCTGCGACACGGGCTCGGCAGCGGCATGGACCAGCATCGGCATGGGATGCGGCCGGTCGCCGCGATGATCGACCATGGCCTGCACCAGCCCCTTGCCGAAATTCTCGCGCGGATGGCTGGCCAGATTCCCTTCGGTCAGCGTGGCCTTGAGCGCCGCCTCGAACAGCTTTTCCTTCGAACCGAAATAGCGCGCGACCAGGGCAACGTTGACGCCTGCCTCCGCCGCGATGTCGCGAAGCCCCGCCTGCCCATAGCTGCACCGGGCAAAGAGGGTTTGCGCCGCGGTCAATATGCGCGCGCGGGTAACCGCCGCGTCGCGGATGCGCGCCGGGGGATCGATCTTCACATCTTGCTTGGGGGAAGTGTCAGCCATTCGCCCATCTTCGGGTCAGCCGGTGCGGGGGTCAAGGCGAAGAGGAAAAGCTACCGCTTGCCGATCAGCCGGTCGATCTTGTTCTCTATCGCATCCAGTCGCGTCGAGATGGAATCCTGCAGGCAATTGCCCACCAGCGCAGGGATCACGAAGAAGCGCACGCGGCGGCGCAGATCCTCTTCCTCCCAGTTTCGCGTCGCGGCGAAATCGATCATCTGTTCCATCACCCAGTCGAGTACCTCGTCCCCGACGATCGACCTGGCCCATTCCGGGCGGGCAGCCACCAGCGTATTGACCAGCAGGGCGAGGCCATCCTCGCGGCTCTGCTTGTAGGTACCCTTCATCAACCGGGCGGCCAGCGGCGACACGCCTGCCCGGAAGGATTCGTCGAGCCATCCGACGCGCTGCATTTCCAATATGGCATGGACGATGACGGTTTCCAGCCGGTCGGCGACGCTGCCCGGCCCGGTCAGGATGGAGCGCGACCATTGGCGGAACGGTTCGGAACGGGCGTAGAGCAGGGCGGCGAACAGGGATTCGCGATTGCCGAAACGGCGATAGAGGGTGGTGCGGGACACCCCGGCCTCGGCCGCCACCTCCTCCAGGGACGTGTTGTCGAAGCCCTTGCGGTTCACGCACACCGCCGCGGCGTCCAGCAGCGGATCGCCGACCGGCTGCGCGCCATAAATGGGTTTGGGCGGCACGGCGCTGCCCAATGGCTGAAAAACGTCCCTGTTCATGGCCTCAGCTTTAACGCGATTTGCAGATTGCGCCATAGCGCTGTGTCAATTCCCCGCCCGGCATTGGTCCCGCAATATATTCTTGAGCACCTTGCCCGCGCCCGAAAGCGGCAGGGTGTCGACGAAGGCATAGCTGCGCGGCACCTTGAACCCCGCGATCGTCGCCCGGCAATGGGCCGTGAGCGCTTCGGGATCGGCCGAACAGCCCGGACGCAGGACGATCACGGCGTGGACGCGCTCGCCCCATTTCTCGTCGGGCATGGCGATGACCGCCGCCTGCCCGACCGCCGGATGCGTCGACAGCGCGGTCTCCACCTCGGCCGAATAGACATTCTCGCCGCCGGTGATGATCATGTCCTTCAGCCGGTCGACCACGGTGACATAGCCGTCCGCGTCCATCGACCCCAGGTCGCCCGTGTGCATCCACCCGTCGCGCACCGCCTCGCGCGTGGCGTCCGGCCGGTTCCAATAGCCCAGCATGACGCCCGGCCCACGCACGGCGATCTCGCCCACCATGCCCCTGGGCACTTCCAGTCCCTCCGGATCGACGATGCGCAGCTCCGCCGTTGGGATGGCCTTGCCCGCGCTGCGCAGCCGTCCGCTGGCGCGCCCCGCCTCGCCATGGTCGTCCTCGGTCAGCATGGTCGCGACCGGGGACAATTCGGTCATGCCATAGGCCTGGACGAAACCGGCATTGGGGAAGGCGGCGATCGCACGATCCATCAGACCCCCGTCGATGGGCGACGCGCCATAGCGGATGCGCCTGACCGACCGCACGTCGAAACTCTGAAAATCCGGATGATCGACGACCATTCGCAGCATGGACGGCACCAGGAACAATTCCTGGATGCGGTGCCGGTCGATGGCGGTGAGGACCGCGCTGGCGTCGAAGGCAGGCAGGAAGACATGGGTCGCGCCGGTATAGAGGCCCGCCAGCATCCCCGACATGCCACCGATATGGAACAGCGGCGCGGTCTGGAGATATTGGCTGCGCTCCAGCGCGCGCAGCGCCAGCATCGAACCCAGCATGGAGGCGGCCAGATTATTGTGGCTGAGCATCACGCCCTTGGGCCGTCCGGTCGTGCCGCCGGTATAGAGGATCGCGGCCAGATCGTCCCCCCGCCGCACCGCGTCCTCGACCGGATCGGCCCCGGCCACCCAGGCGCGATAGTCGCCCGCATCCCCCGCATCCTCGACATCGCCCAGCACCATGACGCGGGAGAGGCAGGGCGCCTGCTCCCGGATGGAGGGGATCATATGGGCGAAGACGCTTTCGACGATCAGGATATGCGTCTCGCAATCCTCCAGCGAGAAGGCGATTTCCGATGCGTTCCAGCGCAGATTGACCGGATTGATGACGCCGCCCGCCCACCATGTCCCGAAAATATAGGCGTAGAAATCGACGCTGTTGCGCGCCAGCATCGCGACCCGGTCACCCGGTTGCAGGCCGGCAGACCGCAGGGCGCCCGCGATGCGGGCGACGCGATCGATAAAGGCCCTGCGGGTGAGGGTTTCCCGGACATCGACCGCCGCGACGCTGTCGGGCTGCTGCTGGAGCAGGCGATGCAGAGCCTGCGTCATATACATGGTCAATGCCTCGTTCCCTCCCTGTCATTGTTCGCCAGCGGTCGTGCTTGCCGCGGGGTCGGCACCGTTTCAGGCCCGGTCGCGCCAGCTATGCCTGGGCTCATAGCCGATGACCTGCCGCGCCCGTTCCGATGAGAGCAGCGAGACATTCCCCTCCAGCGGCGCCTTGACCGGCACATCGGGGAAGAAACGGGCCGCCAGTTCGGCGCTGGGCACCGCGCACACGCTGTCGGTAGCGGCGATGATCATCGGTTCGTGGCCGGTGAAATCCGCTTCGACGGCCAGACGGCATGCCTCGCCGCAGTCGCGCGCATCGACATAGCCCCACAGGTTGACGCGGCGGACATCGGGCTTCGTGTCGATCGACCCGCGCGTGGCATAGTCCGCCTCGGCAAAGACGTTGGAAAAGCGCAGCGAGGCGATGCTCATCGCCGGGTGCCAGCGGACGAACTGGTCAGCCATGTCCTCGCCCAGCTTCTTCGACAGGGCGTATGACCAGTTGGGCAGCAGCGGCGCCGTCTCATCCAGCGGCAGGAAAGCGGGCGCATCGGCATAGGGCATGCCCAGGATGGTCTCGCTCGATGCCCAGACCACGCGATTGATGCCGAGCCGCGCGCAGGCGGAAAAGACATTGTAGGTGGACTGGAAATTGATGCGGAAGATGCGGTCGTCCACGGCCAGGCCGGGCGCCGGTATGCCCGCCAGATGGATGACGGCGTCGGGCTTGCCCAGCGTGTCGATCCCCGACAGCGCGCCCAGCACCTCGCCGAAATCGGCGCAGTCGACCGCCGCCGTCCGATATCCCTCGTTGAACCCGCCCGTCAGGTCCAGGCCGATCACGCCATGCCCGGCGGCTTTCAACGCCTTGGCCGCTTCCCGGCCGATCTTGCCCGAACTTCCCGTCAGTGCGACACGCATCACGCTTCCCCCTCAACCTTGACCTTAAGACCCGTCTGCGGCGGCGCCACCACGCCCTCGACGGCGTGGGGGCGATAGGGCGCCTCCAGCCGCGCGATCTCGTCCGCGCTCAGCCGCACGTCCAGCGCGGCGATCGCATCCTCCAGATGGCGGGGCTTGGTGGCGCCCACGATCGGCGCGGTGATGCCGGGCTTGGCCAGCAGCCAGGCGAGGGCGACATACGCCGGGGCGACGCCCTTTTCCGCCGCCACCGCCAGCAGCGTCTCCACCACCTCGCGATCATTCTCCTCCGACTTGGAGTAGATCACCGCCTGGAACTGGTCCTTCTGCGACCGGTTCGTCTCTTCCGCCCAGGGGCGGGTCAGGCGGCCGCGCGCCAGCGGGCTCCACGGGATCACCGCCACGCCCTGGTCGATGCAGAGCGGGATCATCTCCCTTTCTTCCTCGCGATAGATGAGGTTCACCTGCGGCTGCATCGACACGAAGCGGGTCCAGCCGTTGCGTTCCGCCACATGCTGCGCCTTGGCGAACTGCCAGGCGGACATGGAGGAGGCGCCGATATAGCGCACGCGGCCGGACTTCACGATATCGTGCAGCGCCTCCATCGTTTCCTCGATCGGCGTGCCCACGTCCCAGCGGTGGATCTGATAGAGGTCGATATAGTCGCTGCCCAGCCGCTTCAGGCTGTCGTCCACCGCCTGGAACAGCGCCTTGCGCGAATTGCCGCCGGTGTTGGGCGCGCGCCGCCAGGGCATGAACGCCTTGGTCGCCAGCACGATCTCGTCGCGCCGCGCCAGTTTCCTGAGCGCGCGGCCGGTATATTCCTCCGACGTGCCGGACGAATAGGCGTTGGCGGTGTCGAAGAAATTGATGCCCGCCTCCAGCGCCTGCCGGAAGAAGGGAAGGCTCTCCTCCTCCGGCAGCACCCAGCCATGGCCGGCGCGCCCCGCGTCGCCATAGCTCATGCAGCCAAGGCACAGGCGCGATACCACCAGGCCGGTGCGTCCCAGGGTCACATAATCCATACCATCCTCCTATTCGCCCAATCCGCCTTATTCGCCCGTCGCCAGGAAAAGGCGCGCGCGCTCGATAAAGGCATCGAAGCAATCATGATGGAGCCAGTGCCCCCCTTCGAAGGCCGCGGTGCGGGCATTCTGGAAGGCTTCGAGCGATCCGTCCCGCGCCGGGTCGGCCGCCCAGCTGCGGGTGCCCCATGCCAGCAGCACCGGGCAGGTGATCTGCGACCATAATTGCATCAACTGCTCGTCGCTGATGTCCACCGGCAGGCCGTGGCGGATATAGGGATCATATTTCCAGCTGAAGGTGCCGTCCTCGTTGCGTCGCACCGCATGGGTGGCCAGATGATGCACCTGCGCGTCGCTGAGGTCGGGATTGGCCTCCCGCATGCGGGCGATCGCTTCGGTCAGGTTGGGATAGCGATAGGGCGGACGGGCGGCGACCTTGCGGCGCCCGTCGATCCAGTCGAGCAGCCGTTCCTGCGGCGGCAGGCTCCAGCGCGCCTTCATGTCCGGCGGCAGGTTGCCGCTGCCCTCGATGGACAGGAGGCGCGTCACCTTCTCCGGGAACAGGCTGGTATAGCGCAGGCAGATATTGCCGCCCAGCGAATGGGCGACGATCGCGACCTTGTCGAACCCCAGATGCGTGACGAGCTGGGCGATGTCGAACACATGCGACGCGATGGAATAGCCGCCGTCGGACGACCAGTCGCTGTCGCCGTGGCCGCGCAGGTCGGGAGCGATGACATGATAGTCCTTGCGCAGCACCTCCGCCGTCCAGTCCCAGGTGCGGGCATGGTCGCGCCCGCCATGGACCAGCAGCAGCGGCGGCGCGTCATGATTGCCCCAGTCGAGATAATGGAGCCGCGTGCGCTGCGAGATGAAGCTGTGCGAGGTTGGCCCTAGAAAGTCGCTCATGGGGATATCTTTCAAAATGCTGACGAGGGGCGCCCCTTGCGAGGCGCCCTTGCTGGCCAGGTTAGGCCCATTCCGCCTTTTCCCACCAGGGGAACCATTCCGGCATGTCCTTCGACACGCGGCAGGGATAGTCGGGCGCGCGCTTCTCCAGGAAGCTGCTGACGCCTTCCTGCGCATCGGCGCTGCGGCCGCGCGAAAAGACGCCGCGGCTGTCGACCCGGTGCGCTTCCATCGGCACCTGCATCGACAGGCCCTGCCACATCATCTTGCGCGTCAGCGCGACCGAAACCGGTGCGCATTCGACGATTTCGCGCGCCAGCGCATAGGCGGCGGGCAGCAGCTCGTCGGGCGCGTGGAGCGAACGCACCAGACCGCCGGCAAGCGCTTCCTCCGCGCCGAACACCCGGCCGGTCGTCGTCCATTCCACCGCCTGGCTGATCCCCACCAGCCGGGGCAGGAACCAGCTCGACGCCGCTTCCGGCACGATGCCGCGCTTGGCGAAGACGAAGCCCATCTTCGCGTTGGTGGATGCCATGCGAATGTCCATCGGCAGCGTCATGGTGATGCCGATGCCGACGGCCGGACCGTTGATCGCGCCGATCACCGGCTTGAGCGAATCATAGATGCGCAGCGACGTGCGCCCGCCATTGTCGCGCACCAGCTCATGGTTCCAGATGACCGATCCGTCCTCCCGGATCGCGTCGGCGCGGCCGGACTTGGCATAGTCGAACGTATCGCCGCCCGATGCCAGGTCGGCACCGGCGCAGAAGCCGCGGCCCTCGCCCGTTATGATCACCGCGCGCACCTCGTCATCGGCATCCGTCAGGTCGAACACCCGGATCAGTTCTTCGGACATGATGTTGTTGAAGGCGTTCAGCCGGTCGGGGCGGTTCAGCGTGATCGTCGCGATATTGTCGGCGACTTCGTAGCGGATGGTTTCGAACATGAGCCTCGTCTCTCGTCAGCATGGAATGGGAGCGCCGGTTGGCGGATGGGCAGCCGTCCGGTCGTCCTCGAAGCGACCATCTACAGCCCTGTGCGCGGGGCGGCTAGAGGTTTAACCGCTTTATGCCATGGATCAAGAGAAGATAGATAGCGAAGTTAGACTGGTGCTCGCGATGCGATCATGCCAGAGGAGGTGAATCAGAAGGATGGCGACGTGCGCGGGGGAGAATGGATGAAGGAGGCTTTTTTCGCCGCTGCCGATGGTGCTTACAGGCCGCTGGAGCAAAGCCGGGGTTATTGGAAGCGCGATTCGCTGCATGGACGGTGCGTCGTGGGACTGCTGGGTTATGAGATGGAGCGGCTGCATGGCGTGCCCGGTTTCGTGCCTGCCCGCCTCAGCGTCGACATGCACAGCCTGGCCCCCTTCGCGCCGGTGCGGATCGAGACGAAGCTGGTCCGCGAAGGCAACCGGCTGCGTCTGGTGGAGGCGGTGATGATGGCCGATGGCGTCGAGCAGGCCCGTGCCCAGCTGCTCCTGCTGCGGGCGGGAGAAGCGCCGCCGGGGCGGACCTGGGCGCCCGAACCGTGGCAGGTTCCCTCGCCCGACAGCATCACCCCCTATCCCGATCCGGCGGGCGTGCGCATGTTCGACTGGCGGCCGATTTCGGGCGATCTGCGCACCTTCGGGCCGCGCCAGGTCTGGTCGCGCGAATATCATGCCCTGGTCGAAGGCGTGGAACTGACGCCCTGGGCGCGCATCGCGCTCCATGCCGACTTCGCCAGCCCCTGGACCCATGCTGGCGACGCCGGGATCCAATATATCAATTGCGACGTGGTCCTGCACATCCATCGCCTGCCGGTGGGGGAATGGATCGGGATGGAGGCGACCGGCCACGAAGCTTCGCAGGCGATCGCCGTCGGCCATAGCCGCGTCTATGATGAGGAAGGGCCGCTGGGCCATGTCAGCATCACGGCGCTCGCCAATCGTAAGCGGCGGCCGTGATGCGGCGGATGCCAGCTTCGAAGGCCTTAGCGGCCCCCGAAACGCCCCTTCACCCGGTCGGCGAAGTCCGGCCCCACGCCCGGACTGGCGAAGATCTCATGCGCCAGCGCCTGGTCGCGGCTCATCCCTTCGCTGGCGTTCAGCAGCGCCTTGTTGCCCCTGTGGCTGTGCCAGCTTTGCGCCACGATGTCGCGGCACAACGCCGCCAGCGCGTCCTCGAAGGCGTCGTCGGCCACGCACAGGCTGGCAAGGCCCATCGCCTCGGCCTGGCGCCCGTCATATTGGCGGGCGGTGAACATCATCTCCCGCGCCTTGGCCTGCCCGACGCGGCGCGGCAGGCGGGCGGTCATGCCCCAGCCCGGCACCAGCGCCCATTGCGAATGGGTGTCGGCAAAGCGCGCCGATTCCGCCGCCAGGATGATGTCGGCCGCCAGCACCAGTTCCAGCCCGCCGGTGAAGCAGGGGCCATGCACCGCCGCGACCACCGGCTGCGGCAGGGCGGCGAGGCGGGCGATCGTCTTCGCCTGGAAATGGCGGACGGGCGGCTTCTGCTGCTTGCCAAGGTCGGCGCCCGCGGAAAAGACCGGCCCGTTGGCGCGCAGCACGACCAGGCCGACCGTGTCGGTGGCCTGCTCGATATCGCGGATATGGCCGTCAAGCGCGCGGAAAAGATCGACATTGAGCGCGTTGCGCTTGTCCGGACGGTTGAGCGTCAGCGTGGCGACGCCGTCCCGGTCATGACGCAGGACGAGTTCGGCGGAGGATGCATCGATATCGGTCATGCCATCCTCATTAACCGGATTGGACGGAAGCGTCCATCCTTATGAACCAGAGAGGTTGAACATGGGTAAGCTGGACGGAAGGGTGGCGATCGTCACCGGCGGCGGGCGCGGCATCGGCAAGGCGACGGCGCTGTTGTTCGCCGCCGAAGGCGCGAAACTGGTGATCGCCACGCGCACGGCGGCGCCGGGGCAGGAGGTCGTGGACGCAATCGTGGCGAAGGGCGGGGAGGCGATGCTGGTCACGCTCGACATGGGCGACCGCGCTGCCGTCCGCAGCCTTGTCGAACAGAGTGCCGCCCGGTTCGGCCGGATCGACATCGTGCTGCACAATGCCGCCTATCTGGAACCCGCGCTGCTCGCCGACATGCCCGACGAGGTGCTCGACCAGATGTTCGACGTGGGCGTGAAGGCCTGCTTCTGGCTGACGAAGGATGCGCTGCCCTGGCTCAAGCAAAGCCCGGCGGGCCGCATCCTCGTCACCTCCTCGGTCGCGGGCAACCAGAATTCCATTCCCTCGCGGGTCGCTTACGGATCGGCCAAGATGGCGGTGACGGGCTTCGTGCGCGGCGCCGGGCTGGAACTGGCGCGGCTCGGCATCACCGTCAACGCCGTCGAACCGGGCCTGACGCGCACCCATGCCCTGGAAAGCAATGCCAGCGAGGAGATGATCGAGATGATGGCCGCCAATATTCCGATCGGCCGTCCCGGCAAACCGGAGGAGATGGCGGCCGCCTTCCTCTATTTCGCCTCGGACGAGGCGGCCTATACGACCGGCCAGTCGCTGACCGTTTCGGGCGGTTCCACGCTCGGCAACGTCCATGGCCTGCCCATCGACTGACGGCGCCGGAGAAAAAGCATGATCCGCAACCATTATGAGCCCGAGCACGAGCAGTTCCGCGACGCCTTCCGCCGTTTCCTGGAGCAGGAGGTGGTGCCCCACAGCGCGCGCTTCCGCGAACAGGGAATGATCGATCGGGAGGTCTATCGCAAGGCGGGGGAGGCCGGCTTCCTCCTCTATTGGGCGGACGAGACCTATGGCGGTTCGGGCCTTCAGGACTTCCGCTACGACCAGCTCATGTATGAGGAAGTCACCCACGCGCTCGAAACCAGCATGTGGATGGGCGCGCTCAACCGCAATTCGCCGCCCTATATCGCCAAGTTCGGCACGGAGGAGCAGAAGCGCCACTACCTGCCCAAACTGACGTCCGGCGAGATGATCTGCGGCATCGCCATGACGGAGCCGGATGCGGGATCGGACATCGCCGGTTTCAAGACGCGGGCGGACCGGCGCGCCGACGGGACATGGGTGCTCAATGGGCAGAAAACCTATATCAGCTTCGGCCTGACCGCCGAACTCTTCGTCGTCGCGGCGAAGACCGATCCCGACAATCCCCGCGCACTCGGCCTGTTCCTGGTGGAACGGAGCATGCCGGGTTTCCGCAACGGCCGGAAGCTGGAGAAGCTCGGCTATCATTCGCAGGACACCGCCGAACTCTTCTTCGACAATATCGAGCTGTCGCCGCTGCACGTGATCGGCGATCCGCTGCGCGGCTTCGACTATATGCGGCTGGGACTGGCGGAGGAGCGGCTGGGATCGGCGGCGCAATCGCTGCCCTTCGCGGTGGAGGCGATCCGCCTCGCGGTCGAATTCACCACCGGCCGCAAGGCGTTCGGCAAGCGCATCGCCGATTTCCAGAACACCAAGTTCAAGCTCGCCGAATTGCAGACCGAAGTCTATGCGACGCAGGCCTTTCTCGACCATTGCGTCCGCCTGTTCAACGCGGGCCAGCTCGACCCCGAAACGGCCGCCGCCTGCAAGCTCAAGGCGACGGAGGTGCAGGCGCGGGCGGTCGACGAATGCCTGCAATTGCATGGGTCAGCCGGTTATATGCAGGAATATCCGATCTGCCAGCTTTATGCCGACAGCCGCATCGCCCGCATCTTCGCGGGAACATCGGAAGTCATGAAGATCGTGCTGGCCAAGAAGCTGGTCGGATGAGCGGCGACCGCCCCTTCGCGGGCCGGGTGGGCTTCGTCACGGGCGCGGCCAAGGGCTTTGGCGCCGCCTTCGCGCGGGATATCTGCGCGGGCGGCGGGGCGGCCGCCATTGCCGACATCGACCATGACGGCGCGCAGGCGCTGGCCGACGAACTCACCGCGCAGGGCCACCGAGCGATCGCGCTCGCCTGCGACGTGACGGACGAAGCGGCGGTCGCCGGGGCGGTGGCGCAGGCCGCCGACCGGCTGGGCGGCATCGATATCCTCATCAACAATGCGGGGCTGCATTCGGCCGCCTACAACAAGGGCTTTCGCGAACTGGGCAGCGTGGAGACGCGGCGGCTGTTCGACGTCAACCTGTTCGGCATCCTCCACTGCACGCTGGCCGCGCGGCCGGTGATGGCGGCGCGGGGCGGCGGCTGCATCGTCAACATCTCTTCGATCGCAAGCTATGGCAGCGTGACCGCCTATGGCGTGTCGAAGCTGGCGGTGCGCGGCCTTACCATCTCGCTCGCGCATGAGCTTGCGGCGGACGGGATTCGCGTCAATGCGATCGCGCCGGGTCTGATCGCGACCGACACGATCCGCGCCGAACTGCCGCAGGCCTTGTTCGACGATTTCTCGCAGCGGCTGCAACTGATCCACCGCACCGGCGAGGTTTCCGATATCGTGGCGGCGATGCGCTATCTCTGCTCCGACGCGGCCAGTTTCGTGACGGGCGAGACGCTACGCATATCGGGCGGCTATCCGCTGGCGATCTGATCGCGGCGGCACAGGAAATTCTGGGAAAAGGAAAAGTGACATGACGATATTCGTGATTGGCGGGACTGGCCTCATCGGCGGCCATGCGGCGCGCGCGCTGGTGGCGGCCGGGGAAAAGGTGGTGGCGCTCGCCCGTTCGGATGTGTCGGAAGCGACGCTGCGGGCGCAGGGCATGGACGTCATTCGCGGCGAGGCGGCGGATCATGACGCGCTGGCGAAGGGCATCGCGGCGGCCGACACGGTGATCTTCGCGCCGTCCATGGGAACGGCCGAAACTCCCGTCGTGGACTGGATGATCGACCATATGGCGGACAGCGGAAAGAGCCTGATCTTCTGCTCCGGCACCGGCGTGCTGGGTGAGCGCACGGCGGGCGCATGGAGCGAAAACACCTTCGCCGAATGGGACGAATTCGTGCCCTCGCGCGCGCTCGATGAACGCGTCCAGCTCGAAAAGCGCGTCCGTGCGGCCTCGCAGCGCGGCCTCAAGCGCGGCATCGTCGTCCGCCCGCCGATGGTCTGGTCGCACGACCATCCGCATTCGCTGTTCGTGGGCGTGCTGGAATCCGTGCGGAAGACCGGGACGGCTTGCCATATCGGCCAGGGCCTCAACATGTATACGCATGTCCATGCCGAGGATCTGGGCCGCGTCTTCCGCGACGTCGTGCTCAAGGGGCAGGACGGCGCCGTCTATCATGCGGTGGCGGGCGAAATCCCCAATCGCTGGATCGCCGAGACGGTGGCCCGCTACACCGGCAAGCCGACCCGCAGCATCAGCATGGACGAGGGCATCGAATTGTGGGGCAAATTCTCCGCGCTGATCGTCTTCGGCTGCTCCAGCCGTTCGCGCAGCCCGCGCACGCGGCAGGAATTCGGCTGGGTGCCCGAACATACCGACATGCTGGCGGCGGGCGAAGCCTGGCTGAAGCAGGAACTGGCGGCTCGGCCCGTCTGACCGGGAAGTGCGGAAGCGGCGGGCGGCAGCGCCCGGCCGCGCCGTCGGGCGAAGGAGAGGCCGATATGGGAATAGCAGCGAATGGCAAGCCGCGCGTCCTGGTGACGAGCGAGGAACTCGTCCGTCTGGTGCGTCTGCCGGAGGACAAATATGATATCAGCGTGCTGAACGTCCAACCGGACCGCGACGCCTGGCTGCGCGAACATGGCGTGGGTATCCGGGCCATCGTCTCCAGCGGGATGGAACGGCTCGACGCGGCGCGGCTTGCCATGCTGCCCGATCTTGAACTGATCGCCGTGGTCGCGGCCGGCATGGCCGGGATCGACCTGGCGGCTGCCAGCGCGCGCGGCATTGCCGTCACCAATGCGGGAGACCTCAATTCGGGCGACGTCGCGGATTTCGCCGTGACGCTGATGCTGGCGCATGTGCGCGATCTGAAGGCGGCCGACGCCTATGTGCGCGACGGCCAATGGCCGCATCGCCGCATGCCGCTCGGCCGCTCCGTCGCCAGCGAGCGGGTGGGGATCGTCGGTCTCGGCCATATCGGCCGCGCCGCTGCTGAACGACTGGCGCCCTTCGGCTGCGCGATCCGCTGGTGGGGGCCGCGGTCCAAGCCCGACGCGCCGTGGGAACGAATGGAATCGCTCGACGCGCTCGCCGGATGGGCGTCCACGCTGCTGGTCGCCGTGGCGGGCAGCAACGAAACGCGCGGGCTGGTGACGGCGAAGACGATCGAGGCGCTGGGGCCGGACGGGCTGATCGTCAATGTGGCGCGCGGCTTCGTGATCGATGAGCCGGCGTTGAAGGCGGCGTTGAAGGAGGGCCGGCTGCGCGGCGCCGCGCTTGACGTGGTCGCCAGGGAACCCGACGACGGCAGCGGCTGGGCGGACGTGCCCAATCTGCTGCTGGCGCCGCACATCGCCGGCTCGACGCGCGAGGCGTTCGACGCGGTGATGGCGAGCGCGGGCGAGAATGTCGCGCGGCTGATGGCGGGAGAACCCTTGCTGCGCCGCGTCGTCTGAACCCCGATACAGGAAGAAGGAGAGAGATGTGCCCAGGCCTTTGCGCGTAGGTGTCATCAGCGCCAATTGGGGCATGCACGCCCATCTGCCCGCCTGGCATGCCATGGAGGGGGTGGAGGTCCGCGCGGTCTGCACCTCGCGGCAGGAAACGGCGGAAGCGGCGAAGGCGCGGTTCGGGCTGGAAAAGGCCTATTGGAACCATGCCGACATGGCGGCTGACCCGGAACTCGACATCATCGATGTCGGCACCCGGCCGGACCTGCGCCGCGACATGGTGCTTTCCGCGCTGCGCAACGGCAAGCATGTCTTCGCCGCCGCCAATTTCGCCGCCGATCTCGCCGCTGCCCGCGAAATGCGCGACGCGGCACGCGCGGCAGGCAGGGTGCTGGTCCTCGACAGTACGCTGGCACAGGCGCCCGCCCATCGTCGCGCCCGGCAATTGCTGGATGAGGGCTTCCTCGGCACGCCGCACAGCGTTACGACACGCTTCATGATTTCGCTGTTCAACGGACCGCAGCCCATCGGCGACGGCTGGCGCTGGTTCGGCAAGCGCAGCCACGGCGCATCGGCGATTCGCAATCTGGGCACGCACAGCCTGCATCTTCTGGTCTCGCTGCTGGGCGACATCGAATCCGTCACGGCCGAAGCCAAGATCGCCGTGCCGACATGGTCCTTCCCCAATGGCGACCGGATCGAGACCGAGGTGGAGGATACCGCCCATCTGCTGCTGCGCTTCCGCAACGGCGTGATCGGCACCGTCGCGCTCGGCTGGGCGTCACCGGGGCTGTCGGGCTGGCGGATGGAACTGGGCGGCGACAAGGGCACGATCATGACCAGCGGGGAGGGAATGTGGTTTCCCTCTGGCCCCGATGTCGAGCTCTGGACCGGCCGCGACGCGCAGCCGCTGGCGAAGGAGCCGCTGTCCCGCGCGCTCCTCCATCCGCCGGGCTTGAGCTTCCCGCCCGACGGCCAGTTTCCGCCGCAGACCTATGATATCGCAGGCGTGATGCAGGGCTTCGTCGGCCAGATCAGGGGGCAGGGCCACGCCCAGCCCGATGCCGGGCGTGCCTATCATGTGGAGGCGGTCCTGGAGGCTGCCCGGATCTCTGCGGCGGAAGGACGCCGGGTGGATGTCGCATCCCTTGACTGAGCCCACGCCCCCCACCGCGGCCGCGCCGCTTTCCCAATGGCTCGCCAGCGCCTGGGCCGTCGAGGCGGAGACGCACAGGGTCGAGGTCGAAGGCGCCGGGGTGAACTATCGCCGCTGGCGTCCGGCGAGCCATGCCCCGCGTCCGGGGCTTGTGTTCGTCCATGGCTTCATGGCCCATTCCCACTGGTGGGACCATATCGCGCCCCATTTCCTGCAAGGCCATGACATCATCGCGCCCGACTTCACCGGCATGGGCGACAGCGATCGCCGCACCGCCTATTCGCGGCGGCAATATGCGCGGGAAACGATCGCGGCCATTCGCCATGCGGGCCTGCGGGACGTGACGATTGTCGCGCACAGCTTCGGCTCGGTTTCCTCGCTCCATGCAGCCTTGCAGGCCCCCGATCTGATCCGCCGCGTCATCGTGATCGACGCTTTTGTGTTCCGTCCCGACCGGCAGGATTTCGACGGCAGCGTTCCGACCGAACGGCGTTATCCTACGCAAGAGGCGGCCTTGGCGCGCTACCGTCTCACGCCGCCGGGGCTTTGGCCGGTGCCCGAGATCATCGACTATCTGTCACGCCATTCCCTGCGGCAGGATGGCGAGGCGTGGACATGGAAATTCGACCCCCTGATCCACGCCGGGGTCGACGAGACCGGGGTGCGCGCCGAACTGCGCGGCTTTTCCTGTCCCACGGACTTCATCTACGGGGAAAATAGCGAGATTGCGGGCGCCGAGGAGGCTGCCTCGTTCCGGGCGAACCTTCCGGGCAGCGGCGTGCCGGTGGTCGTCCCGCTCAGTCACCATCATGTCATGATCGAACAGCCCGCGGCCCTGGTGGCGGCGCTGCAGGGACTGCTGTCCCGGCCGTGAAGACGGACAGGGCATGGTCCGGCCTTCCGGACCATGCCCCGGCCTGCCGTCAGGCGTTGGCGGCAGCCGCCTGCGCCAGCAGTTCCTGCACGTTGAGCTCGCCCGTGACCACGCCGCCGAAGAAGCCATGGTCGACCGGCAGGGCGACGCCGCTGATGAAGGACGCCGCGTCGCTGTTCAGATAGACCAGCGGATTGCCCTGCTCGGCCGGATCGCAGAAGCGGCCGGTCGGCGCGGTGAAGGCGTTGAGCACGCCGTCGCCAGCGACCTGCTGGAAATCCTTGTACATCGGCGTCTTGACCGGGCTGGGCATGGTGACGTTGAACCGGATGCCTTCCTTCGCATATTTGACGGCCTGGATCTGCGTCCAGGCGTTCAGGAGCTGCTTGGAGAAGCCATAGCCGTCGCCCACCGCTTCCTGATGCGATTCGAACCAGGCGATCAGCTCCTTCTCGCCGTCGATGGCGATCGCTTCCTTGAGCAGCGGCACATTCTGCAGCCAGCCCATGCCCGCCAGCGAGGAGATGGAGGCGACCGCGCCCGGACGCTTCATCTTCGGCAGCCACTGTTCGGTCCAGTGACGGATGCCCATGAAATTGACGCGCATCACGTCCAGCGCCGGGAAGGTCTGCGGCAGGCCCGCGCAGTTGAACAGCGCGTCGATCTCGCCGCCGATGCCGGCGACCGCCTTGTCGATGCTGCTCCAGTCCTTCAAGTCTACCTGAGTAAACGAGGCCAGGTTGACCGGCGATTCGCGGATGTCGGCGCCATGCACTTCGGCGCCCAGCTTCACCAGTTCGCGCGCGCAGGCCTCACCCATGCCCGAAAAACAGCCGACAATCGCGACCCGCTTGCCTTCATAGGACCAAATATTCGTCATCCTCATCCTCCATTGGGCGGAACATGCCTCTCCACAGCCAGCAAACCGGCGTAACGTCAAGGGCCAATATGTTCCGCATATCGCTACAGACGCACCAATAAGTACCATTGCGGTAGACGCCACTTGGAGTACATCGTTAAATATGTCAGATCAAATGGCAAAGCTGGAGAGGAGCAGGATTTGAGGTTGCAGGGCAGAAAAGCGATCGTGACCGGAGCGTCGCGGGGCATGGGGCGGCATCTGGCACAGGCGCTGGTGCGCGAAGGCGCGCGGGTCGCGCTGCTGGCCCGTCCGTCGGCGGCTCTCGATTCGACGGCGCGGGAGATCGGGGCGCAGGCGCTGCCGGTCGGTTGCGACATCGCCGATCCGCACTCGGTCCGCAACGCCTTCGCCGCCGTGGAGGAGGCTTTCGGCGGCCTCGACATCCTTATCAACAATGCGGGCATGTCGATCGTCGGCCATACCGAAAGCTACAGCGACACCGATATCGAGCAGCAGATCGCCGTCAATTTCACCGGCCCCGTCTATACCTGCCGCTCCGCCATTCCCCTGCTGCGGCAATCGGCGGAACCGCATATCGTCAACATCTCTTCCGAAAGCGTGAAGGTGCCCTATGCCTCGCTCAGCCTCTACGCGGCGAGCAAGGCGGCGCTGGAAAATTACAGCGCGGCGCTGCGCAAGGAACTGCGCGACGACAGGATTCGCGTCACCGTGCTGCGGTCGGGCTTCGTCGGCGGCAGCGAGATGAGCCGCAACTGGGACGAGGCGGAGCAGGCGGCCTTCTACGAAGCGGCGATGAGCTGGGGAAATTTCAAGGAAACCGGCGTCACGCCCGCCGCGCCCGAGGATATGGCGACGGCGCTGGTCGAATTGCTGACGCTGCCGCGCGAGCTGAACGTCGACCTGATCGAGCTGCGTCCGCTCGCCCCCTGAAACGATGCCTGCCGGGCCGTCGCGCGGCCCGGCATGGCTTTTACGGCCTGAGGATCCAGCCGCCATCGACATGCAGGACCTGACCCGTCATCCACGACCCGGCGTCCGACGCCAGCAGGATCAGCGCGCCGACCAGTTCATCGGGCTGGCCCTCGACGCGCATGACGACGTTCAGGTCCATCTTCTGCCGGAACGGACCGTCCTTGGGCGTCAGCCCCTTGCCCGCGTCGCTCATCGTATTGCCGGGCGCGATGGCATTGACCGTGATGTTCGCGCGGCCCAGTTCGCTCGCCAGCGTGGTGGTGAGGCCCGCCAGCGCGATCTTGCTGATGCCGTAGACCGTCTGCGGCGGATAGGCGCCGCCCGACAGCGCGTTGACGATCCGCCCGCCGCCTCGCTGCGTCATCGACGGCAGCACCGCCTGGCTGCAATTCAGCGCGCCGGTGACGTTCACCGCCATGATGCGGTTCCAGGCGTCGAGCGTGATCTGGCTGGCCGGTTCGAAATTCAGCTCCGCCATCATCGCCGCATTGTTGACCAATATGTCGACGCCGCCGAACGCGTCGACGGCGGCCTGCACCATGGCATCGACCGACGCGCGGTCGGCGATGTCGACCTGCGCCGCGATCGCCCGCGCGCCGGTCGCGGCGATCTCGTCGGCGACGCGCTGCGCGCCCTCGCCATTGAGGTCGGCGACCAGCACCGCCGCGCCCGCATTGGCAAGCCCGAACGCATAGGCGCGCCCGATCGAATTGCCGCGCCCGCCCGCGCCGGTGACGATCGCGACCTTTCCGGTCAGGCTGAATTTGTCGAGTGTGAAGGCCATCGGCAATCTCTCCTTGCGCTTATCGGTAAACGTCCGTTTACATACTCCGGGTCGCACCGGATTTCCAGCGCGAAAGATGTGCGCGGGGAAGAGTGGGCCTGCACGGCCATGCATCCAGATCAGAGAGAGAGGACATTATCATGATCGCGATCATCGCATCCTTCACGGTTGCCGAGGGCAAGGAAGAGGCCTTCGAAGCGGAATTCGCCGAACTCACGGCAAAGGTGCGCGCCAACGAGCCGGGCAACAGCCTCTATCAGCTCACCCGTTCGAAAAAGGACCGGCAGACCTACCGCATGATGGAACTCTATGCCGACAAGGATGCGGTGAAGGCGCATGGCACGACCGACTATTTCGCCGCGTCCTTCGACCGGATCAAGGCGCTGCTGACCGCCGAGCCGGTGATCGAACTGCTGGACAGCGTCGGCTGAAAACGGAGAGGCCGACCGGCATGGGCGTCAAGGGCCTGGATCAGGGGCAGCGCGCCGCGCTGCTCATCATGGAATGTCAGGAAGGCATCGCCAATTCGGCGGTGCGATCTTCCCCGCTGGCGGACATGGTGGCGAAGCGGGGCATCATCCCGCAGATCGCCGCGCTGGCCGACTGGTTCCGCGAACAGGGACTGCCCGTGGTCCATTGCCATGTCGCCATGCCCGCCAGGGACAGCGGCATTGCCTGGCCGATCAACTGCCTGCTTGCCGCCTATGTGTGGAAGGCGGGGGAATTCTGGGACGGATCGGCGCTGGTGCAATCGCATCGCGACCTGCCGGTGAAGCCGGGCGACATCAGCATGGTGCGCTATTCGGGCGTGTCGCCCTTCACCGCGACCCAGCTCGACGGCGTGCTGCGCAATCTGGGCGTAGAGACCGTGGTGCTGGCTGGCGTATCGACCAATGTCGGGCTGCCCGGCGCCGCGACGGAGGCGGTGGGCCTGGGCTATTTCGCCGTGCTGGCGGAGGATTGCTCGGCGGGCGCGACGGCCGAAGTCCATGAAATGCAGATCACCGCCAACCTGCCGATGATCGCGACCATATCCAGCGCCGCGGCGATCCGTGCCGCGATCGCGGGCTGAAACAAGGAGAAGAGATGATGACGGACCGTATCCGCCTGCAAGGGCAAACGGCGATCGTGACGGGCGGCGGCGGCGGCATCGGCCGGGGCTGCGCCATCCGCCTGGCGGAAGCCGGGGCCAATGTGGTGATCGCGGACAATGTCCCCGAACGCTGCGAGGAAGTCGCCGCCCGCGTCCGCGAAGCAGGCGTGCAGGCGCTGCCCTATCCCGTCGACATGATGGACGGGGACGCGACCCATGCGATGATCGCGGCCGCCGACAAGGCGTTCGGCCGGGTCGACATATTGGTGAACAATGTCGGCGGCGTGTCGGGCAAGCCTTTCCTGGAGCAGAGCGAGCGGAGCTGGCAGCGGCATATCGAACTCAACCTGATGACCATGCTCCGCTGCACGCACGACGTGGCGAAGATCATGGTCCGGGAGGGGCGTGGCGGCTCCATCGTCAATGTCGCCTCGATCGAGGCGACGCGCGCCGCGCCGATGTTCGCCGTCTATGCCGCGTGCAAGGCGGGCATGGTCAGCTTCACCCGCACCATGGCGGTGGAACTCGCCGAACATCGCATCCGCGTCAATGTGATCGCGCCCGACCACACCGTCTCGCCGGGCACGAAGGGCAATCGCGGCGGGCCGGTGGATCGTTCCACCTGGAAGGTCAATTCGCCGGAGGAACAGGCGGCCTGGCAACAGCTCATCCCGCTCGGCTATGAGGGCGACGAACTGCAATGCGGCGACGCCATCGTCTTCCTCTCCTCGCCCATGGCTGAATATATCACCGGCGTGCTGCTGCCGGTCGATGGCGGCACCTGGGCGTCGAGCGGCTGGATGCGCGGCGCCGAGGGCGGCTGGACGCTCAACCAGGGGCTTCGCTTCAGCGCCGCTCCGCCGAAGGAGGGCTGAGTGGACCTCGCCGAACTGTCCGACCGGGAGGCGATCCGCCAGTTGCTGGCGGCGTATAATATCAACGGCGACCGGGGACGGGTGGACCTGCTGGCGGACACTTTCGCGGAGGATGGCGTCATCGAGTTCAGCGGTGAACGCACGCAGGGGCGCGCGGCGATCGCCGCCCGTCTTGGTGGCGGCAGCCGGGGCGGGGAGGGCGGCAAGAGCAGCCGCCTCACCGTCACGCGCCATCATCTGGCGACCTCGCTGGTGGAGATTGACGGCGACAGTGCCGACGCGCGCACCTATTTCATGGTCCATACCGATATCGGGCCGGATCATCATGGCGTCTATGTCGATCGCCTGATCCGCACGCCGCAAGGCTGGCGTTTCGCCCACCGGCAGGTGCGGATCGACTGGCAGGCGGAGGGGTCGCTGTTCGGGCCTCTCCATGTCCGGGGACAGCGGCCCGGCTCGGAGAGGGATGGAAGAAAATGAGCGATCATGAGGGACGGCGCTACGCGATCGTGGGCGGTACGTCGGGCATGGGTTTCGCGGCCGCGCGCTGCCTGGCGGAGGAAGGCGCGCGGGTCGTCCTGATCGGGCGCGACCGGGATCGCGCCGCCGCCGTGGCGCGGACGCTGGGTCCGCTGGCCGCGGGCGACGGCGTGGCCGAGGGCGGCGCGGGCGCGGCCGTCGATCGGGCGGCGCGGACGATGGGCGGCCTGGACGGGCTGGCCGTCACGGCGGGACCGATCAACAGCCATGGCACGGTCGCGGACCTCACCGACGATCAATGGGCGGAAAGCTTCGACACTCAGTTGATGACCGTGGTCCGCAGCCTGCGCGCGGCCATTCCGCTGCTTCAGGCTAATGGCGGGGGCAGCATCGTCACCACCGCCGCCTATTCCATGCGCGCCCAGAAGAACTGGCTGCCCCATTATACCGCGATGAAATCCGCCATCGCCAGCGTCACCAAGAATGTCGCCAAGAGCTTCGGCGCGGACGGCATCCGCGCCAATTGCATTGCGCCCGGCGCCGTCGCCAGCGAGGCGCTGGACTGCACGAAAGCGGAAGCGGCAGAGCTTTATGGCCTTCCGCCGGGCGAGGCGCTTAACCGTTATATGAAGGAACGCTGGGGCATGAATGTCGCGCTGGGCCGGGTCGGGGAGCCGCCAGAAGTGGGCGAGCTCATCGCCTTCCTGCTGTCCGGACGCGCCGCCTATATGACGGGCGCGCTCATCAATATCGACGGCGGCACCGACTTCTGACGGGCAGGCGAAAGGGCGGAGGTCGCGAGACCTCCGCCCTTTTTTGCGTCCGTCCCGTGTCTCAGGGCTGGACGCGGTAGATATGGTAGGGCCGGTGCGCCACCAGCACCGACTGTTCCGGCGGACCCGATGTCGGGGTGATATAGGCCGGAATGGCGCTGTCGGTGAAGTAGATCGCGCCGTCAGGCCCGGTGACGATCCCGTCCGCCCAGATGGCGTCGGTGCGCGCCAGCGTCTTCGCCTTGCGGGTCGCGGGGTCGAAGGACACCACGCCGCCATGTTCGACGTCGGTCAGGATCACCTTGCCGCTCGCATCGACGGTGATGCCGTCGCTCAAGGGCTTCTTGCCGAGATCCTCGATCTGCTTGTTCGCCTGCTGGGCGGTCAGGCGGGTGTCGAGCACCGTGCCGAGCGGCACGCGGCACAGGCGCGAACTGGTCATGGGCGCCAGATAGACCCATTTTTGGTCCGGGCTGATCTCGATCCCGTCAAGCCCGACGGAGAAGTTGACAAGGCCCCAGAGCAGGCGGTGCGGCCGGCCGAAGCGGGTCTGGATCACCCAGTCCTCCGGCTGGAGGCAGCTATGCCCGTCCAGCGCATCGCGGAAGCTGTGATCCTTCACCGAATAGACGACCAGCTTGGCGTTGGTGAAGCTGAAGATGCCGGGATTGGCGATGATCACATGCTGGCCGTCGGCGGTGACGCGCAGATCCTGCCCGAACTGGGCCGCGCCCTTGGGGAATTCGAAATATTCGACGCGCTGCTTCGTCGTCAGGTCATAGGCGGAAATGCGCGTATGCTCGAAATCGAAGCTCGCCGGTTCGATGAACCAGATGCGGTTCTGCTTGTCGATGGTCATGCCGAACGTGCCCTGGAACTGCTTTTGCGCGGCCAGGGAGGGGAAGGGCTGGATTTTGCCGTCGGCCCATTCGAACACGGTCGCGGGCGTGAAGCGGGCGGGCCGCGCCAGCGGGTGATAGTTGAAATAGATATGGCCGTTGGGCGCGATCGCCATGTTGCCCGGCGGATAGTCGAGCGTGATCAGCTTTTCGGTCTTGGCCGACCCGGTGCCCTCGTCGCCGAAACCGGGATAGACTTTGCCCCGGCCATATTCGAATTTGACGAAGCCCAGCAGCGCTACGATCAGCAGCGCCAGCGCCGGCAGGATGCGAAACAGCAGGAAACGGAAAAATTTACCCATATGGACTGCTCCTGGCCTCTTCCGGCCATTGCGAGTGAAACGACGTCACGTCATGCGTCCGGCAGAAGGGCCACTTCTTCGAATCCTCCCCCCTCGCGCCTTGCCGCCGCGCTGGCCGCGCGGTCTTTTTCTTGCGGCCGAAGCCGATCGTGGGGCAGCCGGGACGCGAAGCATGTCCGCGCCCGGCCGCTCAGTGGGTTATGCCCGCGCCCAGCCGCTCGCGGCCCCGGATGCCGTTCATCTCCCGCCACTGTCCGGGCGTGATGCCCTCCCAGTAACGGAAGGCGCGGTAGAAGGAGCTGCTGTCCTGATAGCCCAGCAGATAGGCGATCTCGTCGATTTCGGCGGACGCATCGCCCAGAAGCTGCCGCCCCAGTTCCTGCCGCGCCTCCAGCAGCAATTGCCGGAACGTCGTCCCTTCCTCGATCACGCGGCGTTGCAGGGTCCGTTCGCTCATGCCCAGCTCGCGGGCGATGTCCGACAGTTCCGGCCGGCCGCTCGCCATGCGCCGCTTGAGCACGATCTTGATCTGCTCGCCGACCTGATTGTGCCGCTGCAATTCGCCCAGTGCAGAGGACAGCGCGGGGGTCAGCATCTCCAGCAGTTCGGGATTGTGGCCGGGGAAGGGCCTGTCCAGATCGGCCTGGCTCAGGACCAGCATGTTGCGCGGCGCGCCATAACGGATCGGACAGTCGAAATAGCGCTGCAACTGGTCGCTGTCAGGCTCCGGCTGCGCCAGTTCCACCCGGCGCGGCAGCAGATGCTGGCCGGTCGCCCGTCGCCCCAGTTCCAGCAGGGACGCGAAGGTCACATGCGCGATCACGGCGGGCGGCGGCTCGTTGGCGTAGAGCCATTCGGTCGTGATCGCCACTTCCCCATTTTCCTCGCTGAAATGGAGATGTTCGGGCGAACAGAGCCGCTTGAACCGGGCCGTGCGCATCAGCCCGTCGCGATAGTCGCGCGCATGGAAGGCGGCCAATATATGCGGCGGATGCAGCGCCGTGTCGGTGTTCAGGACCATCCTGATGCCGATCGCCGGATCGCCGGACAGATCCTCCACCGCCCTCCACAGGGTGAAGAGCCGCCGCGTGGTCATGACCGCTTCATCGTCGAAATGCAGCGTCGCGGGCAGCCTGGCCTGCCGCAGCAGGGCGGCAGGGGGCAGGCCCATGCTATCGACAGCGCGCCAGAAGGCTGGCGGCAATTTGCATCGATCGGACGGAATATGACTCATCGTCAACCCCCCAGGCCGCACCGGCGCGGCATTTGCGGCCCTACTTGGTCTGGCTCAGGATGATACGGTCGAAGGTGCGGTCGCTCAGCCATTTGCGCATGCCCAGCAGCATCTTGGCATATTTGCCCGCGGCATAGCGGGTGTCGGGCTTGCCGGCATGGGCGGCCTTCGACACCACATTGGCGATGACGCTGCCGGGGCTGCCCGTGCCCTTGCCATAGGTGTTGGCGATCGAATTGGCGACCGCCTGGGCCAGGCCGGCATAGGGTCCGCCCGCGGACCGGTTCAGCAGGTTGTTGGAGGCGCCGTCGCCAAAGCCGGTCTCGATCACGCCGGGCTCGACGATGACGACGTTGATGCCGAATTGCGACAGTTCCAGCCGCAGACAGTCCGACCAGCCTTCCAGCGCATGCTTGGTGGCATGATACCAGGCGCCCAGCAGCGAATAGATCTTGCCACCCATCGACGTGACGTTGACGATCGTGCCCGACCGCTTCTCCCGCATATAGGGCAGCAGCAGCTGCGTCAGCCGCGCCGGGCCGAACAGGTTGACCTCGAACTGGTAGCGCGCCTCGTCCAGCGGAATATCCTCCACCGGGCCGTAAAGGCCGAAGCCCGCATTGTTGACCAGCACGTCCACGCCGCCGACTTCGGCGGTAATGGTGTTCACCACGGCGCGGATGTCTTCATCCTTGGAAATGTCCATGGCCAGGGGCCTGGCGCCCAGCGCGGCGAGGTCCTGCATCTTGTTGACGCTGCGCGCGGCGACATAGACAAGATAGCCGTCGGCGATCAGGCGCTGCGCGATGTCCTTGCCCATGCCCGACGATGCGCCGGTGACCAGAGCGGTTTTCTTTGCTGGATTGACCATGTTTGAGCCTCTTATGTGTATGGGCCACAGATAGGCGGCAGAATGCGACAATGCAGTGTCGGATTGCGCCAGCCGAATTGCCGATTACGCCAAATCCGTCTGCTTGGACAGGCTGGACGGCGGTTCGGCGCCCCGGCTGGCGCGACGGCGGGATCAGCCGGCGATGCGGTGGAAGCTGCGCGTCTGGCCCAGCAACGAGACTCCCAGATAACCCCTCAGATACATTTTGCCGTCCTTGATCCACAGCTTGCAGCTATAGGTGCTGCCCGACGATCCGTCGTAGAGCGAGCCGCCGGTCCATTCGCCCTTGGAATAGCGCAGGCCGGTCAGGATGACGGCATTCTTCATCGAGCGGGAACGCAGCGCCGGATCGGGGTTCTTCACATCCTTCTTGAAGGTCACGCCGTCCGCCTCGACCAGCTTGTTGCCATAGAGCAGGCGGCCCTGATATTCGGCGCCCGACCGGAACAGGTCGAGCTTGACCGAACCGTCGTCGGCGGCCCAGGGCCCTACGACCGCGTCGGCCGGCGCCTGCTGGGCCATGGCTGTCGGAGAAACGAACAATCCCAGGGAAGCAATCGCCAGCGAAAGGGCGTGGCGACGAGAAAATCCAGTCTGTTCCATGATGTGATCCTGTCAATTCGGATGGTGTCGATTGAGGGCGTTCGGGAAGGAATCCCCTTTTTTGCTCCCCTTTTTTGAAGGATTTTCCCGGAACGCCCGCCGGTTTCGCGGCCATTTCTGTCTTGCTTTTGAGCTAAGATGCTGATGCCGCTGCCCTTTCCCTAACGGATGGACATGCGGGCGGCACTGGCGGAAGGCGCCAAGGGTCTTGCGCCGAGCGCCATTTGTTGCGAGGGCCGATGGCGAGTGACAGAGTTTCCGGTTCCGCACCCGGTGGCGGAGGATGGGGCCGCCCGTCCGGCTTCCGGGACCGATCAACCGTGGAGAAGGTGCTTCCCAATGACCGACATTCTTGTCTCGAAGAGCGGCGGGGCCGCCATCGTCACCCTCAATCGTCCCGAAGCGCTCAATGCCATGACGATCGAGATGACGGCGCGCTTCAACGACGCGATACGCGATGCGGAACAGGACCCGGCGGTCCGGGCCATCGTCATCACCGGCGCGGGCCGCGCCTTCTGTTCGGGCATCGACATGGCGGCCGTCGCCGAAATGTCCCGCACCGGCAACCGCAGGTGGGAAGAGCGGGGCATGACGACGGACATGCCCGCGCAGTTCGCCAACCTGCTGTCCGTGGCCAAGCCCGTCATCTGCGCGATCAACGGGGTGGCGGCAGGCGTCGGCCTGGTCCTCGCGCTGATGAGCGACATCCGCATCATGGACGAGGGCGCGTCGATGACGACCTCCTTCGCGAAGATCGGCCTGATTTCCGAACATGGCACGAGCTGGCTGCTGCCCCGGCTGGTCGGGACCGGCAAGGCGCTCGACCTGCTATGGACGGCACGCAAGGTCGGCGCGGCGGAGGCGCATGCCATCGGCCTGGCCGACCGGCTGGCGCCCGCGGGCAAGGCGGTCGAGGAAGCGCTGGACTTCGTGGCGCAGCTAGAGGCCTCCTCGCCCCATTCGATGGCGCGCATCAAGCAGATGGTCTACGCCCATATGGACGTGGACCGGGGCACGGCCTTCCGCGACGCGGACGCTACCGTCAACGCCTGCCTCAGCCATCCCGATGTGCAGGAAGGGTTGAGCGCGATTCGCGAGAAGCGCCCCGCCGCCTTCCTGCCCTGGCCGCCGCCGCAGGAGGGCTGACCCCTACCAGATGCCCCCGTCGACCCGCAGCAGGGTTCCGGTGACATAGCTTGATGCCGGGCTGGCGAGATAGAGGGCGCTCGTCACCACCTCATGCGGCTGACCGGGGCGCCCAAGGGCATTGCGCGCCTTTTCGCGCCGCCTGGGGTCCCAGGCCTTGGCGATATCCGTCAGGAAGGGGCCTGCCGACAGCGTGTTCACCCGCACCTTCGGCCCATATTCATGCGCGAGGGAGAGGGACAGCGAGTTGAGCGCCGCCTTGGCGCAGCCATAGGGCACCACCTCCGGAATGGGCATCACCCCGGCGGTCGAGGAGACATTGATGATGGCGCCGCCATCGCCGTCGAACATGCGCTTGCCGATCTGGCTGGCCAGGCGGAACGGCCCCTTGATGTTGAGGTTGAAGACGCTGTCGTACAGCGCCTCCGTCACCTCATGGCTGGGCATGCGCGGACTCATTCCGGCATTGTTGACGAGGATGTCGACCCGGCCGAACTCGGCATAGGCCGCCTCGATCAGGCCGTCGATCTCGTCCCAGCGGCCGACATGGGCGGCATGGGCCATGGCGCGGCGGCCCATCGCCCGGACCTCCTGCGCCACCGCCTCGCAATTTTCGAGCTTGCGGCTGGCGATGATGACGTCGGCGCCATGGGCGGCGAAGGCGCGCACCATTTCCAGGCCCAGCCCCCGGCTGCCGCCCGTCACCAGCGCCACCTTTCCGGTCAGGTCGAACAGTGGGTCGATCATGGTCATGGCTTCCTCTCCTTTTTTCTGTTCACTCGGCCGGCACGGGCTGGCGCGCATTCCATATGCCGGCATGGCGGGCCAGCGCCGCCTCGCGCCGGGCAGGCAGATGTTCGGAAGGGAAGATGCCTTCGGAGGGCTTCGCCTTCCTGAGCAGCGCCTTGGCGACCTGAACTTTGTGCACCTCCGTCGGCCCGTCGGCGAGACCCAGGCTGAGCAGCCCCTGCCACATGCTGGCGAGCGGCGTTTCATTGGACACGCCATAGCTGCCATGGATGTGGATCGCACGGCGGACGATGTCGTGATAGATGGTCGCCATCTGCACCTTGCACATCGCGATATGGGTGCGTGCCGCGCCATGCGGCTCATGGTCGATGATCCAGGCGGTCTTGAGCACCAGCAGGCGGAACATCTCCAGCTCGATCGCCGAATCCGCGATCATGCCCTGGACGAACTGGTGGTCGGACAGTGGCCGTCCCTGCGTCCGGCGCGACACGGCGCGTTCCAGCATCATCTCCAGCGCGCGCTGGCACCGGCCCACGGTGCGCATCGCATGATGGACGCGCCCGCCGCCCAGCCGCGCCTGCGCCACCTTGAACCCGTCGCCCGGCCCGCCCAGCATTGCGTCCAGCGGCACGCGCACCTTTTCATAGCGGATATAGCCATGGGTGCCGGTGTCCGCTTCGGGATCGTCGCCGATCGTGCCGACATTGCGCAGGATGTTGATGCCCGGCGTCTCGGCGGGCACGACGAACATCGACATGCGCCGGTGCGGCTCGGCTTCCGAATCGGTCACCGCCATCACGATCAGGAAGGCGGCGTAGCGGGCGTTGGAGGAGAACCATTTGTCGCCCTCGATCACCCATTCGTCGCCGTCCCTGTAGGCCTTGCAGACGAACTCCTTGGGGTCGGCCCCGGCATGGGGCTCGGTCATGGAGAAGGTGGAGACGATGTCCCCGTCCAGCAGCGGCTGAAGATATTTCGCCTTCTGCTCCTCCGTCCCAAACATGGCCAGGATCTCGGCATTGCCGGTATCGGGCGCGGCGGTGCCGAACACGGTCGGTGCCCAGTAGGACCGGCCCAATATCTCGTTCATCAGCGCCAGCTTGAGCTGGCCGTAGCCCTCGCCGCCCAGATGCGGGTCGAGGTGGCAGGCCCACAATCCCTGTTGCTTCACCTGTTCCTGCAACGGCCTGATGATGGCGCGCGACGTCTCGTTCCTGGTGTCATAGGGATCGCCATGATGGGGGAAGAGGATGTCGAGCGGCTCGCACTCGCGCTTCACGAAATCCAGCATCCAGTCCAGCTTGGCCTGAAATTCGGGTTCGACGGAAAAATCGATCATGCTGTCTCTCCTGAAAACTCTGTTCAGCCAAGGCGGCGGCACAGCGCCTCGGCCTTTTCGAAATTGCTGAGAACGAGGCCGGAAAAGAAGGTGCCGGTGGCCTCGGGAAGGATGCCTGCGGCGGCCTGCGCCACCTTATATTCGAGGATGCAGCCGCCCTTGAACATCTGGAGCGCGCGGTAATAGTCGAAATGGGACAGGTCGCGCCCGGTGCCCGCCGCATAATAGCGCGCCAGCTCCTGCCGGGTGGGGAAGTTGGCGACATTGTAGAGCGCGTGGCTGGGTATCTCGTCCGGCCTTTCCTCGTCGCGCATCTTGTTGGTGAAACCGGCCAGGTCCATCAGCGGGTCGCCGATGGTCGAGAGTTCCCAGTCTATGAGCGCGGTCAGCCGCGCGGGCCGGTCGAAGGCGAACAGGGCATTGGGCGTGCCGACATCGCCATGCATGATGCCCGCGTGGAAATCGTCCGGGATGTTGGCGCGCAGCCAGTCGCGCACATAGTCGTAGCCCGGCAGCGCGCGCCCGGCATAACCGTAAAGCGCGCCATAGCTTTCCAGCTGCCCCGACCAGCGGTCGACCTGCCGCTCCAGGAAATTGTCCGGCTTGCCGAAGCCCTCCAGCCCCACCGCCCTGTAGTCGACATTGGCGAGTGCCACGAGGCCGTCGATCATCGCATAGGCGATGCCCGGCTCGCTCGGCATGGTGTCGAAGGGCGGGCGGTTGTAGATATTGCCGTCCGCCCGCAATTCGGCGGCCCAGCCCGGAACCCGCTCCATCACATAGAAGGCGGAGCCGATGACGCTTTCATCCTCGCAGGCGCCATGGCAATGCGGGTGCGGCACCGGCGTGCCGTTGAGCGCGGTCAGCACCCGCGCCTCGCGCAGCACCGATTTCGCGCTGCCCGGCGGCGGCACGGCGGGCGGGCGGCGCAGGATCATCGTCGGACCGCCCCGGTCGAGCGCGAAGATCACGTTCGACGTGCCGCCATGGATCATGGTGGCCGTCAGGCGCCCATCGCCCAGTTCCGGAATATGCGCATCCAGCCAGGCGGTCAGCCGTTCCTCGTCAATCAGCGGCCGCTGCAGCGGCTGCTCCTCGGTCACCATCGTCATCGATCCTCTCCTCTTCGTCTTCCCGAAGATTGCGTTCCATCGTTTCGCGGATCAGCCGCAGTCCGGCCGTGGTGTCGGCCAGCACCTGCGGATCGATCCCGCGCGTCAGCCTGTCCGCCACGGCCAGCCCCTGCCGGTCCCGGTCCTGCTGCATCGCGCGGCCCGCGCCAGTGGGCAGGAGAAGGCGCGCGCGCTTATGCTCCGGATTATCCTCGAACCGGATCAGGTCCCGCTGCTGCAGGCTGTCGGCCGCGCGCTGGATCACCTGGCGGGGATGACCCAGGCTGCGGCCGATCTGCGACACGGTGGGCGCGTGGCGCGCCCGCACCACCGCCGCCAGGACGATGGCTTCCATTTCGGCCAGGCCTTCCGCCGAGCGCACGGACTGGAAGGCGGCAGAGGTGCGACCGCGTGTACGGGCCAGCTCGTCGAGCAGGGCGATCATGGCGAGGGAACGACTCATATGACACCTAAATGTCAAAACGACACAAAAGTGTCAATGTCATTCTGTCGTCCACCGGCATTGCAATGCCCTAAAAGCTCGTGCACTTGGTATGTTATGTCGTCCGCAACAGGACGGCGGACAAGCGGCGGCAGTTGACCGGATCCTTCTTGGAGAGTGATAGAAATGGCGCAATGGACGATGGGCGATGTTCGCATCACGACGATTGACGAGACCGTCGTCGTCTTTCGCGGCGATCATTTCTTCCCCAAATCGACGCGGGAGGAAATGGCCGCGGTACCATGGCTCGGTGAACCCTATATCACCAAGGAAGGCCGCGTCCGCCTCGTCATCCGGGCCTTTCTGATCGAAACGCCGCAGACCAAAATCATCGTCGATACCTGCTTCGGCAACGACAAGCCGCGCCACTGGGCCGACGCCAGCATGTTGCAGACCGATTTCCTGGGCAAGCTGGAAGCGGCAGGCTGTCCGCGCGAATCGATCGATGCCGTGCTCTGCACCCATCTGCACATCGACCATGTCGGCTGGAATACCATGTGGGACGGCGAACGCTGGGTGCCGACCTTCCCCAATGCCCGCTACATGTTCGCCCGCACGGAGTTCGAACATTGGCAGGCGCATAGCGAGGGCGAGGAACTGACGGTGTTCGAGGATTCGGTGAAGCCGGTCTTCGACGCCGGGCTGGTCGACCTGGTGACCACCGATCACCGCGTCGATCCCTGGATCAGCCTCACGCCGTCCCACGGTCATACGCCCGGCCATGTCTGCGTGCTGGTCGACGCGGGCGGGGTCCGCTCGATCATCACCGGCGATTCCTTCCACAGCCCGATGCAGATCGCGCGGCCCGACTGGGGATCGGTCCCGGACTGGGATACGGCGATGGGCGAAAAAACGCGCCTTCGCATCCTGGGTGATCTGGCTGGCACGGACAATCGCATGTTCGGCACGCATTTTCCCGAACCTGCCGCCGGACATATCGTGCGCGAAGGCGATGGCTATCGCTTCGCCCCGCTGGACGGCGCGGCCTGATCCCATGGACATGAGTTGGTCACCCGGTCCCGGCACCGGGATCAGGATGATCGAGGTGGCGGCCAACGGGCAGCGCTTCGAGGTGGCGGAGGCCGGCGGCGGCGATCATCTCGCCCTGTGCCTGCACGGCTTCCCCGAACTCCATTATTCCTGGCGTCACCAGATGCCGCTGCTGGCCGGGATGGGCTATCGCGTATGGGCGCCCAACCAGCGCGGCTATGGCGGGTCATCGCGCCCGCGGGGCGTGGACGCCTACCGGATCGAGCGGTTGCTGGAAGATATCGGCGCGCTGTTCGACGCCAGCGGCGCCAGCAGGCTGACGCTGATCGGCCATGACTGGGGCGCGATCCTTGCCTGGCATTTCGCGATCCGGCAGGTGCGCCCGATCGAACGGCTGGTCATCATGAACATGCCCCATCCCGCCTGCCTTGCCGCCACGGTCAAGCGCAACTGGCGGCAGCGCCTCCGCCTCTGGTACATGGCCTTTTTCCAGTTGCCGCGCCTGCCCGAACTGTTCATGGCGGGCGGTAGCGGCAACACGGTGCGCAACGCCTTCCGCGCTTCGGCGGTGGACAAGGCGCGCTTCCCCGACGAAGTGCTGGATGTCTATGCCGCCGCGGCCACGCGGCCGGGGGCGATGACGGCGATGATAAACTGGTATCGGGCGGCGGGCCGTCATCGCGCGAGCCGCGCCACCGGCAGCGGCGTGGTGGACGTTCCGACCCTTATCGTCTGGGGCGATCAGGATGCCGCGCTGCTCGCCGAGACGCTCGACGGCACGGGCGACTTCGTGCGCGACCTCACGATCCGCAGGCTCTCCCATGCCTCGCACTGGGTGCAGCAGGACGCGCCGGAGGATGTGAACGCCATTCTCTCCGAATGGCTGCCACGCGGCGGATAACAGCAGATTTTCAGCAATCACAGGACGAAAGGCAGATTAGCATGGATTTCTCGAACAGCGCCTTCAAGGACGGGCTGATGACCGGCAAGGTCGTGTTCGTCGCGGGTGGCACCAGCGGCATCAACCTGGGGATAGCCAAGCGCTTCGCTTCCCTCGGTGCAAAGTTAGCGGTCGTCGGCCGTAACCCGGAAAAGGCGCAGAACGCAGCCAAGGAGATCGGCCCGGACGCGATCGGCCTGTCGGCGGACGTGCGCGACTATGCCGCCATTCGCGGCGCGCTGGAGGAAGTGGCGGCGAAGCTGGGACCGCTCGACATCGTCGTTTCCGGCGCGGCCGGGAATTTCCTGGCGCCCGCCGCCGCCATGTCGGCCAACGCCTTCCGCACCGTGGTCGATATCGACCTCAACGGCACGTTCAACGTGTTCCGCGCATGCTATGACCTGCTGAACAAGCCGGGCGCTTCGCTGATCGCGATCACGGCGGGGCAGGCGGTCAATGCCTCGCCGCTCCAGGCCCACGCCTGCGCCGCCAAGGCGGGCATCAACCACCTCATCCGCGTGCTGGCGATGGAATGGGGTCCGGAGGTTCGCGTGAATGGCATTTCGCCCGGCCCGATCGAGGGTACGGAGGGCATGGCCCGCCTGGCCCCCTCTGACGATACGCGCGAAGCCTATTATGCCCGCATCCCGATGCGGCGCTGGGGCGAGATCGGCGAAGTGGCCGAAGCGGCCGTGTTCCTGTCCAGCCCCTCGGCGGTCTATGTGACCGGCACCGTTCTTGACGTGGACGGCGGGTCGCAGCTCGGCGACGCCAGCAAGAATGATGTCGAGAAGGGCATGGCCTGACGCCATCATCGGGTTTGAGCGGAGCCGGGGGATATTCACCCCGGCTTCGTCTCAATAATCCCGGCGCGCGTAGAGATGGTCGCGTGAAACCGCTTCTTCGTCGCCGATAAAGCCCGCCCAGACGCCGCCGGGTCGCCAGATGCGATCCATCTCCTGTCGCGCTTCGTCCGCGGGCATGGCCAGAACGTCTCGTCGGTAACGATAGATGAAGGCGGAAACGCGCAGATTGGCGATGCAGTGGACATGCACGCTATGCCCCGCCAGCTCCTGCATCGCCGAACAGAAACGCTCGAAATCCTGATCGGTCGGGTGGGCGAAATCCACCGGTATATGGATATAGGTCATGCCAAGCGCACTGACGCTCGCCGCCTCGTCGGGCAGTGCCTTTTCATGGCTGTGCAGCCCCAGATTGACGATATGCGTGACCCCGATCGCCCGGAGTGCGGCCAGCTGATCCTCGCTGGGCTGCCCGGATGTGGTGAGCGAAGGATCGAGACGCCGCCACATATAGATGTCGGTGGGATCGTTCAGCATGGCGCGAACGTCCAGCTGCACAGCTTGTTGCCGTCCAGGTCGCGGAAATAGGCGAAATAGGATCCCCCGCCGCGATCGCCGGGCGCGCCTTCGTCCGTGCCGCCCAATGCGATGGCACGATGGTAGAAGGCATCCACCCCTGCACGGCTGTCGAAGGCGAAGCCGATCATCGTGCCGTTGCCGATCGTCGCGGCCTCGCCGTCGAAAGGCGTGACCACCGCGAACATGCCGTCCTGGATGCTGCCGAAGAAGCGTCCGCCCCCGGGATTGTCGAAAAGCCTGTTCCAGCCGATGCTGCCCAGCAACGCTTCATAGAAGGCAATGGCCCGGTCCAGATCGTTCGTTCCCACACTGGCATAAAGCTGCATTGCGTCACTCCCGATTCACGGCACAGGGCCGGGCTCCATCATCCATGCCTATTTCTTGCGCATGCGGGCAAGGCGATCATGCATTTCCGGCCCGCGCCCTTCGGTCTTCTCGATCTCATAGACGATGCCGTCGTGCAGGCTCATGCCTTCGGTCCTGGCGACCAGCGTCTTGAACGCGCGCGTCGCGCGCCAGGCATTGGCCAGCACCTCGCCGCAGAATTTGTCGACCTCCGCCTCGAAACCATCATTGGGCACGACGAAATTGGCCAAGCCCATCGCAGCGGCATCCGCGCCCGAATAGGTGCGGGAGGCGAAGAACATCTCATAGGCCTTGGCTTCGCCGATACGGCGCGGCAGCCGCTGCGACAGGCCCCAGATCGGCGTCAGATCCCATTTCGCATGGGTGTCGGCGAACTTCGCGTCCTCGGCCGCGATGATGATGTCGGCGGCGAGCACAAGCTCCAGCCCGCCCGTGTAGCAATGGCCGCGCACCGCCGCGACCACCGGCATCGGCAGGGTGGCGAGCCGCTCGATCGTGCGCGTCTCGAACATTCCGGCTGCGTCGTCCTCCGAACCGCTGGAAATCCCCTCCAGGTCATGCCCGGCACAAAAGCTGCGGCCCGCGCCCGTCAGCAGGACGCAGCCCACTTTCTCCTTCTGGATGGTGTCGATATGGGCATTGAGTTCGTGGAAAGACTCCACCGACAGGGCGTTCAGCTTTTCCGGGCGATTGAGCGTGATGCGGGCGAGTCCATCCTCGATGGCGAGCAAAACAAGCGACATGCCGGTTACATCCTCTTGGCCAATGTGGAAATATAACTTAGTATGATATGCGCATGGAGCCATCGGGCGCCGGGGTCAAGGAGATTCCCGGAGGCCCGCCATGACCAGTTGAGAGGATTGATGACAGACATGCCTTCGCCGAAAATCGTCCTGCACGCGCCCGTTGACGGCGTAGCGCTTATCGAGCTTTCCGACCCCGAAAACAACAACGCGTTCGAGGCGGATACGCTCAATCTGCTATCCCGCCTGATGGACGAGGCAGTGGCGGATTCTGCGGTACGGGCCATGGTGATCGCCGGGCAGGGCAAGCATTTCAGCCGGGGCGCCTCGCCCAATCTGATGGGCGTGCTGCGCGACGCCAGCCCGATCGACGTGCTGGGCAATGTCTATTCGACCGCGCAGGGCGCGATGCGCCGCGTCTATAACTGCAGCAAGCCGACGATCGCGGCCGTCACCGGCGCGGCGATCACCATCGGTTGCGAATTGGCGGTGGCCTGCGATTTCCGTATCATCGACGAAACCGCGTCCTTCACCGAAGCCTGGATCCGGCTGGGCCTGCTGCCGCCGCTGGGCGGCATGTTCCTGCTGCCCCGCCTGGTGGGCACGGCGCGGGCGAGCGAGATGATCCTTCAGGGTCGCCGCATCAAGGCCGAGGAGGCGGTGAAGATCGGCCTCGCCAACGAACTGGTGCCTGCCGACCGGCTGCGCGACCGGGCGATGGAACTGGCCAGGGAACTTGCCGCGCTGCCGCCGCAGGCCTATCGCATTGCCAAGCTGTCCTTCCACCGCGCGCTTGAATCGACGATGGAAAATGAATGGAACGCCAACGCGATGGCGCAGGCGATCCTGATGAGCTCGGAGGATTTCGCGGAAGGCGTCGCCTCTGTGCGCGAGGGCCGGACGCCCCATTATATTGGCCGCTGAAGGAAGGCGCGGACGTGGATCTGGGCATAGTGGGAAAGACCGCGCTGGTTGCGGGCGGCAGCGCGGGTCTGGGTGGGGCCAGTGCCCGCGCGCTTGCGCGGGAAGGCGTCGACCTGTTCGTCAGCGCGCGTGGCGGCGACCGGCTTGAGGCAGCGGCGGCGGCCATCCGGGCGGAAACGGGGAGCAAGGTGACAGCGATCGTCGCCGACCATGGCAGCAAGGAAGGGCGCCAGCGCCTGTTCGATGCCTGTCCGGCGCCCGATATACTGGTCATCACCTTTTCGCCCCCGCCGCTGACCGACGATTATCGGAAGGTGACGGCCGACCAGTGGCGCGCCGTGTTCGACATGGCCGTCGTCGGGTCGACCGAACTGATGCGCCATTATTTGCAGGGCATGGCCGATCGCGGCTTCGGCCGGATCGTCAACATCAGCACCATCGCCGCCAAATATCCGCTGGCGGCGCGGATGCTCTCGGGGGCATCGCGGGCTGCGGTGGGCAATTATGCGACAGGCCTGTCGAAACTGCTGGCCCGGCATAACGTCGCCGTCAATTCGCTGCTACCTGGCATTTTCGAAACGCCGGGGCTGACGGGCACCTTCACCGATGCGGCCAGCGCCAACGGCACGAGCGAGGCGGAGGAGCGCGAGAAGTTCCTGCGCCGGTTCAACATTCCCGCCCGTCGCTATGGCGACCCCGATGAAATCGGCGCATTGTGCGCCATGCTGTGCAGCCGCCATGCCGGCTACGTCGTGGGGCAGAGCCTGGGCGTGGACGGCGGGCTGGGAGGAGCATTGTTTTGAGCGACGATACGGGCACCGTATTTTCGGAATTGCATGTGGGTGGCGTCCTGCTGCTGACCCTGTCCTTTCCGGCCCGGCGCAACGCCATCTCCATGCGTATGCGCGCGGTGCTGGAAGAGAGGCTGGAGCAGGCGCAGACCGACCCGGCCTGCCGCGCCATCGTGCTGACGGGGGAGGGCGAGCATTTTTGTTCGGGCGGCGACCTCACCAGCTTTGCGGGCGTAACCTCCTCCGGCGGGCGGCTGCGCATGCAGAATCTGCACCGGATCATCCGCATGATGGCGGCGGGCAGGAAGCCGATCGTCGCGGCGGTGGAGGGGGCGGCGATGGGCGCCGGTCTTGGCCTTGCAGCCGCCTGCGACGTGATCGTCGCGTCGCAGACCGCGAAATTCTCCGTGCCCTTTGCCCGGTTCAACCTGGTGCCCGATTATGGCGGCATGTGGACGCTGACCAACCGCATCGGCATGGGCCGCACCCGCCTGCTGGTGATGAGCGGCCGAACGATCAGGGCCGAGGAAGCCGAACGCATCGGCCTGGTCGAGCAGATCGTTCCGGCAGGGACCGCCCTTGCGGAGGCACTGGCGCTCGCCGGGCAGATCGCAAAGGGCGCGCCGCTGTCGCATGAATATCTGAAGGCGGTGCTGGCGCGCGGCCCCGCAGGGCTTGAAGACGTCCTTGCCGCTGAAGCGGATGCGCAGGGCGTGCTCTATGGCACCGAAGATTATGTCGAAGGCTACACCTCCTTCTTCGAAAAACGTGAACCCCAGTTCAAAGGCCAATGACCATGAATGCAATGACCAGCCTGCCTCCCGCCCTTGCGGACGAATCCTACGAGATGTTCGCCGAGACGGTTCGCCGCTTCTTCGAGCGCGAGGCGTCCCCCGAACGGGTCCAGGAATGGCGCGACGCCGGGATCGTGCCTCGCGAAGTGTGGCGCGCGGCCGGTGACGCGGGCCTGCTGGGCGCGTCGATGCCCGCCGAGCTGGGCGGTGGAGGCGGCGATTTCGGCCATGAGGCGATCCTGACGCGGGAAGTCGGCCGCCACAATCTGGAGGGCTGGGGCCTGGCCGTCCACAACGCCATCGTGCTGCCCTATTTTCTGAGCTACGCCAATGAGGAGCAGAAGGCGCGCTGGATTCCCAAGCTTTGCGCCGGCGAATGGATCTGCGCGATCGCCATGACCGAACCGCATGCCGGTTCCGACCTTCAGCGTATCCGCACCACCGCCCGGCGCGAGGGCGATGAATATGTCATCAACGGGCAGAAGGTGTTCATCAGCAACGGCCAGAATGCCGACATCATCGTCGTCGCGGCTAAGACCGATCCGACGCTGGGCGCCAAGGGCGTGTCGCTCATCGTGGTCGAGACGGCGGACTTGCCCGGTTACCGGCGCGGACGCAATCTGGACAAGATCGGCAATGAGATGTCGGACACGTCCGAACTGTTCTTCGACGATGTCCGCGTACCGGCGGAAAACCTGCTCGGCGGGGTCGAGGGCAAGGGCTTTACCCAGATGATGGTGAAGCTGCCGCAGGAGCGTCTGCTCACCGCCCTTCTGTGCCAGGGTTCAGCCGAGCGCGCGCTGTGGTTGACGCTGGAATATGTGAAGGAACGTGAAATCTTTGGCCAGCGCCTGTTCGATTTCCAGAACACCCAGTTCAAGCTGGCCGAGATGAAGACCGAGACGACCATCAGCGAAGCCTTTGTCGATCGCTGCGTCGAACAGCATATGAGGGGTGAGATGACCACCGAGCTTGCCTCCATGGCGAAGCTCTACACCTCCGAACTGTGCGGCCGGGTCGTTGACCAGTGCCTCCAGTTTTTTGGCGGATATGGTTATATGACCGAATATCCGATTGCGCGTATGTACAAGGATGTGCGTGTGCGCCGCATCCTTGCCGGTTCGAGCGAAGTCATGAAGATGATTATCGCGCGATCCCTGTGATCTCTGCCACCGGCGCCTGACGACTGTCGGGCGCCGACGCAGTGTCCCCGGACGGGCCGATGGATGTCGGATCTTTGCGCGGTGCTGAAACGGTTGGAAAGGGGAAGGCCATGGTTGATATCGACAAGAGCAAGCCGGTGCTGGTCACGGGCGCGACCGGCTATGTGGCGGGCTGGATCGTCAAGCGGCTGCTGGAGGAGGGCGCCACCGTCCATGCGGCGGTGCGTGACCCCGGCAATGCGGAGAAGCTCCGATATCTCAATGAAATAGCGGTGGGCCTTCCCGGAACGATCCGCTATTTCAAGGCGGACCTGCTCGACGAAGGCTCCTATGCGGAGGCGATGGCCGGTTGCGAGGTGGTGTTCCACACGGCCTCGCCCTTCTTCCGCGATGTGAAGGACGCACAGACCGAACTGGTCGATCCGGCGGTGAAGGGCACCCGCAATGTGCTGGAAACCGCGAACCGCACGGAATCGGTCCGGCGCGTGGTCGTCACCAGCAGTTGCGCTGCCATCTATGGCGACGCGGCCGACATCGCGACCTATCCGGGCCAGGTGATGACCGAGCAATGCTGGAACAGCAGTTCCTCGCTCGACCATAATCCCTATCCCTATTCGAAGGTGCTGGCCGAGAAGGAAGCCTGGAAGATCGCCGAGGCGCAGTCGCGGTGGAAGCTGGTCGTCATCAATCCGGGCTTCGTGCTCGGCCCGGCCATCAATCCCTATGGCGAGGGCGAGAGCTTCGCGGTCATCCGCCAGATGGGCGGCGGCCCGATGAAGGCGGGCATCCCGGCGATCGGCATCGGCGTCATCGACGTGCGCGACCTGGCCGAGGCGCATCTGCGCGCGGGCTTCCTGCCGGAGGCGAACGGGCGCAACATCATCGTCGCGGAAAACACCTCCTTGCTCGATCTGGCGGCGACGCTGCGGCCCAAATTTCCCAGATATCCCCTGCCCAAAAGCCTCCTGCCCAAATGGCTCGTCTGGCTGGTGGGGCCGTTGGCCGACAAGTCCACGACCCGCAAGTTCATTTCCCGCAATGTCGGCCATCCGTGGAAGGCGGACAATAGCAAGAGCGTCCGCGAACTCGGCATGAGCTATCGGCCGATTGCGCAGACCATGCAGGACATGTTCCAGCAGATCGTCGATACGGGGCAGATTCCGGTACCCAAGGGCTGACGGGCTGCCTCACCGGAGAGGAATGGATGGAAATAGGAATCATCGGGGCCGGCAATATCGGCGGCACGCTGGCAAGGTTGTTCAGCGAGGCTGGTCACAAGGTGATGATCGCCAATTCGCGCGGACCGGACTCACTGCGCGACCTGGCCGACCGGCTGGGCGTGCAGGCGGTGGACCGGCGGGAGGCGGCGCGTGCCCGCGATCTCGTTGTCCTTGCGCTGCGGCCCACGGTGATCGCCGGGCTGGGAGCCGACCTGTTTTCGGAAACGCCCGCCGACACCATCATCGTCGATACCGGCAACTATTATCCGGAAGCGCGCGACGGCCGGATCGCCGGGATCGATGAGGGCCTGCCCGAAAGCGTCTGGGTGGCGAAGACGATCGGCCGTCCGGTGCTCAAGGCATTCAACAGCATCGGGGCGCCCAGCCTAGCCACGGGCAGCCGCCCGAAAGGGAGTAAGGATCGCATCGCCTTGGCCGTTTCCGGTGACGATATCGCCGCAAAGGAAAAGCTGATGGGGTTGCTCGACCAGATCGGTTTCGACAGTGTCGATGCGGGGCCGCTTTCCCAATCCTGGCGGCAGCAACCGGGCACGCTGGGCTATTGCCATGACTATGAGACGGCGCGTCTGCGTGCGGCGCTGGCCGCCGCGAATCCGGATCATGTGGCGCATTGCCGGGCGGAGGGCGATGCCTTCGCGATCCAACTGATCGCCATGCACACCGGCGCGGGACGGGTCTGAGCGCCGCGGCCATTTTTCAGGAAGAGGATGACAACAATGGAAACCCGGTTCTTGGGAGCGAGCGGACTGGAAGTGTCCGTGCTCAGCTTTGGTGCGATGACTTTTTCCGAAGGCACGGGCATGTTCGGCTTGGTCGGCCAGACGCAGGGCGGCGACGCGCGGCGCCAGGTCGATATCTGCCTCGATGCCGGGGTGACGCTGTTCGACACCGCCGACATGTATTCGGAGGGCAAGTCGGAGGAGATATTGGGCGCGGCGCTGGGCGACCGGCGCAAGGACATCATCCTTGCGACCAAGGGCTTTGCCGCCATGGGGCCGGGCGCGCATGACCGGGGCCTGTCGCGCCGCCACCTGATCGAGGCCTGCGAAGATTCGCTGCGGCGGCTCAAGACCGACTGGATCGACCTCTATCAGGTCCATAATTTCGATGCGCGCGTGCCGCTGGAGGAAACGCTGCGCGCTCTCGATGACCTGGTGACGGCGGGCAAGATCCGCTATGTCGGCTGCTCCAACTATGCGGGCTGGCAGTTGATGAAGGCCGCGGCCATCGCCGACAAGCGTGGCTACAGCCCCTATGTCAGCCAGCAGATCCAATATTCGCTGATGGTGCGCGATGCGGAGGAGGAACTGCTCCCCTGCGGCGTCGACCAGGGCGTTGGCAGCCTGATCTGGAGCCCGCTGGCACAGGGCTATCTCAGCGGCAAGTTCAGGGGCGGTTCGAGTGGTACGACCCGGCTGGAAGCATCGGGCGGCCTCAAGCTGTTCGCGGGTGAAACGGGCGAGGCGGTGCTCGCGGCGATGGACGCCATTGTCGAGGCGCGTGGCACTGTCAGCCACAGTCAGGTCGCGCTCAACTGGGTGCTGAAGCGTCCCGGGGTGACGACGATCCTGGTCGGCGCGCGCACGGACGAGCAGTTGAACGACAATCTCGCGGCGGCGCAATGGTCGCTGACCGACGAGGAAGTGGCGGCTCTGGACAAGGCGAGCCAGCGTCCTGTCCCGGCCTATCCCAATTCGAGCCACCGGCGCTACACCGACCGGAACCCGCAACTCTTCCCGCGTTATTGACCGCCTGCTGCATGGCCCGGACGCGTCCGGGCCATCGCCTTTTCTTCAGCCGTTCATCACCAGCCCGGACAGGAAGGCGCGTAGCGGCTCTGGCAGGGGCGCGGGCCTGCGGCTGTCCCTGTCCACATAGACATGGACGAAAAAGCCCTCAGCCGACGCCTCCTCCTCATCGCCCCGGAACAGGCCGATCTCATAGCGGACGCTGGAGGTGCCGAGTTGCGCTACCCGGATGCCCGCGTCGACCGTTTCGGGAAAGCTGATCGGGGCGGCATAGCGACAGCCGGTCTCCACCACCAGCCCGATCACTTCGCTCCGTTCCGGGGCCAGCACGCCCGCGTCGATCAGCGCGGCATTCACCGCTGTGTCGAAAAAGCTGTAGTAGATGACATTGTTGACATGGCCGTAGACGTCGTTGTCCATCCAGCGCGTCGTGATCTGACGGAACTGCGCATAATCCTTGCGGGTGGCGCGAATCCTGGGTTTTTTCTTCGTTTCCGTTGCGGTTCCGTCGCCGGTCCCGGTCGTCGCAATTGTCATTTGCATCTCCCAATTGACTTCCATAAGGAACCAAATGTCGCGCGCGTCAAGGCTGCAACCGCCCGTACCGTGCGACCTGGATAAATGAGACAGACAGGTGGCATCCGATGAAAGTGAGAGCGGTCGTTTTGCGCGAAATGGGTGCCGCCCATCCCTATGCCGAGACCCGGCCGTTGCGGATCGAGGAGGTACAGCTTGACCCGCCCGGTCCCGGCGAGGTGCTCGTCAAGATCGCGGCTGCGGGGCTGTGCCATTCCGACCTGTCGGTGGTGAACGGCAGCCGCCCGCGCCCGATGCCGATGGCGATCGGGCATGAGGCCGCGGGCGTCGTGGTGGAGACGGGCGAGGGGGTCGATGACCTCACCCCCGGCGATCATGTCGTCATGGTCTTCATGCCGAGTTGCGGCCATTGCCTGCCCTGTTCGGAGGGGCGGCCGGCGCTGTGCGAACCCGGCGCGGCGGCCAATGGTTCGGGCAAGCTGCTGTCCGGCGCGATCCGCCTGCATGAATGCGACGGCGAAGGGCATATACACCATCATCTGGGCTGTTCCGCCTTTGCCGACCATGCGGTGGTGTCGCGGCGCTCGCTGGTGAAGGTCGACAAGGATCTGCCGCTGGTGGAGGCCGCTCTGTTCGGTTGCGCGGTCCTGACCGGTGTCGGCGCTGTGGTGAATACGGCCAAGGTTCAGGCCGGGCAGAGCGTGGTCGTGATCGGGCTGGGCGGCGTGGGTCTGGCGGCGCTGCTGGGTGCGCTGGCAGCGGGCGCATCGACGGTGGTCGCGGTTGACCTGTCGGAAGACAAGCTGGAACTGGCGCGGAGCCTGGGCGCGACCGCCACCATCAATGCGGCCGATCCCGAATGCGTGGCGAAAGTGCGCGCGCTCACCCAAGGCGGCGCGGATTTCGCCTTCGAATTTGCGGGCGTCGCGCGCGCGCTGGACAATGCCTATCAGATGACCCGCCGGGGCGGCACGACGGTGACCGCGGGCCTGCCGCCGCCGGACGCGACGTTGGGCGTCAATATCGTCAATCTCGTGGCTGAGGAGCGCACGGTGAAGGGCAGCTATATCGGCACCTGCGTGCCGGTGCGCGACGTGCCGCGCTATGTCGCCCTCTATCGGTCAGGCAGGCTGCCCGTGAACAAGCTGTTGAGCGGCGTCATCGCGCTGGACGAGATCAATCAGGGCTTCGACCGCCTTCATGACGGCAGCGTCGCCCGGCTGGTGGTCAGCTTCGAGGGCTGACCGCCCTTATTGACAGAATGTAAAGTGCCGCGTTAAATCCGGCGCTTCACTATTATAGCGGCCCTCACGTGCAGAATCCGGCCTCGGCTCGCGCTCTGTGCCGGATTGTCGGCTTTTGCTCATGAAGTTTTCGAACGTTCCCAACAAGCCCTGGAAAAGAGATTGCCAGCCAGCTGGGAAGCTGGCTGGCAATGCAATCCGTCCGAAGGACAGTTTCGGGATCAGAACTTGGTTCTGACCTCGAAGGTCCACATACGCGGCGCGCCGATGGCATAGCCTTCGATACCGAACTCGGCGGTGCCGCCGGTGCCGCTATAGTAATATTTGTTGGTCAGGTTGGTCACCGCCGCCGACAGATCGAAGCGCGAACCGAAGGCGTGGTTCAACTCGAGCCGCATGTCGACGGTCGTGTAGGCCGGGACCAACTGGCTGCAACGGCCATCCGCAATGCAGGTGGAGTCGCGGCTGGCGAGACCGAAGGTCGCGATCGCGTCAGCAGGCAGCAGCTTCGTGAACGGCGTCACATAGATGTCCGACTGATAATTGATCGCGCCAAACAGTACCGCCTCACCGATGTTGTTCGGCAGTTCGCCATGCAGACGCGCGGTGGCGGTCAGCTTGTTGCGGGGCGCCTGCGGCACCGGGTTCACCGAAAGGTCTGCCGTGCTGGGATGCACGGTCGACGGATCGGGGAAATAGGTGATCTTGGCGTTGTCGTACGAATAGGCGAGCGACAGGTCGAGGAACTGGGCTGGCGCGATGCCTGCGTTCAGGTCAAAGCCCCAGAAGCGCACCTTCGGAATATTGATGGTGTTGGTGATGAGCTGGCCAGACGTGCCGTCGGCCAGATAGGTGCCCTGGAAGTCCTTATATTTGTCGTAGAAGAATTCCAGGTTCGCATGGCCGGGCATGCTGCCGAGATGGAAGCTGTTCTTCACGCCTGCCGAGAAGTCGTCGACCTTTTCCGGATTGAAGGTCGCGCCCGACGACGGGTTGAAACCGCCACGCTTGAACCCATGGCGATAGGCGCCATAGACCATCAGATCCTGATCGAAGTGGTAATCGACTCCAATATTGTAGGTCGAACCCTTGAAGCTGCCACTCTTCGTGCTGATGGCCGCTGGATTATTGGGCTGGGGAGCGCCAGCCGGGTACAGCGCCGCACCCGAAGTCTGGGCGACGTCGATCCAGGTATAGCGGTAACCGCCGGTGATGTTGAGCTTCTCGATCGGCGTCACCGTGACGGAGCCGTAAAGGGCCTTCGACCGGATGTTGGTCGACTGGAAATTGTAGAAGTTGTAGAGAGTGCCGCCGATCGGAACCGGGTAATCGATCGAATAAGGATTGATCGTGGTGATTCCGGTGGGCTGCGACGTCTTGTCATACATGCCACCGAACAGGTAGCTGAGCATACCGGTCTTGCCCGACAACTGAAGTTCCTCGGTGAACTGTTCGTTCTTCTTCTTCCGCGCCGGGGCGGGAAGATCGATGAACGGCAGGTCGAAGCCGTCGGAGTCGGCTGCGTCATTGGTGTAACCGACGCTCTTGATATAGCCGACAATGTTTTTCAGATTGATCGTGTCGGACAGGCCGAGAGTTGTCGTATTGGCAACGAAATAGACCTTGGTCGCGGGCTTGGTGAGATTGGTGTCCACATAGCCGCAATATTTGCCGCACATGGGCGTCGCCTGATATTTGCCCAGGTCGGCCGGGTTTCCGGTGAGGAAATATTTGTTGATGATGCCGCCCAGACCAGAAGCCCGCGTCTTGTCGACTTCATAGGAAAGGACGGTCAGGTTGCTGATCGTGTCCGACGGCGTCACCAGCAGCGAAGCGCGGAACTGGGTCTGATTGACATTGTTGAAGGTCTGGCTGCCAAGCGGCTTGCCGCCGGTCGAGCTTTCCGTCTCGGTGGCGCCGGTGAAATAGTTGGTGGCCGACGAATGGAGATAACCGTCACGCTGCCAGTCAAACGCGGCAAGGCGCAGGGCCACATCGTCACCGAACGGAATGTTGATCGCACCTTCGAACTGGAAGTCGTTATAGGTGCCGCCCTGAACGCGGACATAGCCTTCGGTCTTGCCGAGCTTGGGGGCTTCGGGGACGATCACGACCGCGCCGCCAGTGGTGTTCCGGCCGAACAGCGTGCCCTGCGGGCCCTTGAGAACCTGGAAGGAGGCGACGTCAAAGAATTGCGGCGCCATGCCGGGGATCTGGAAGGTCGCGCTGAGCGGGATGTCCGCGAAATAGGTCTCCACCGAACCCGATGCAGCGCCATATTGCTGGCCGCGGCCGCGGATGGTGAAGGTGGGCAGCGACGGGTTGCCCGAGTCGGAATTGATCGACAGGCCTGCGACCGCCTTCGACAGATCGGCCGCCGAAGTGACGCCGCGCTGGGTCAGATCCTTTTGCGATAGCGCTTCGATCGCGAGCGGAACCTGCTGCAGGCTTTCCGACACACGACGCGCGGTAACCACGATGTCGGAAACAGAACCGGATTGGTTCTGCTGTGCCTGCGCGACGCCGGGGCTGGTCATGCCAATCAGCACCATGACGCAGGTAGACGATAACAACTTGAATTTGTTCGGATTCATACATCCTCCCTATTGGAAACGGCCTCTGAGCTCTATAACTTGGTTAGAATTATCGAACGCGCAGGGCCGAATCAATTCGGAAAACGGCTGGTGTCCGTTTCATGTGTATTTTGTTTCGATCTGTTGCTGATTGGCAGCAGTTGCCGCCTGACCGGCCATCATTCGATGTGAATGAGGGTGCCTCGGGATAAGGTCGCCGCAACGGGTTTCGCCGGGAGATCAGCCAGCCATCCGGCGAAGGATGTGTTCAGCAGGCAGATATCGGCAGGTGATCCGATCTTCAATGCGCGGGCTGGGCCTCCGGGCTCGTCGAGCGGAGACAGAAACAAGTTCAGGGCACGGCTTGCGGTAATGGCCTCGGCCGGGTTGAGCGATGCGCCCGAAGCAGTTCGCCTTTGGACGGCCGCGCCGATCGCCTGCCATGGATCGACCGGACCGTAGGGCGCATCCGAACTGCCCGCGACGGGGATGCCGGATTGCAGCAGGCTCGCGCAGCGATAGAGATCGGCTTGCTCCTCCGCGTCTACCAGGGCGCGATAGCGGTCGCCGCGGGTTGCGAGGAAACCGGGCTGCGTCACCACCGTCAGGCGCAGATCGCGGATGACGGAGAGGGCGTCGGCGGGAATGATGCTGCCATGTTCGATCCGGTCGCCGGGCATCGCGCCCGCCTGCTCGAAGGCGGCCAGCATCACGGCGAGTTCACCGGCCGTGACGCAATGCGCGGCGACGCGGCGGTTCCACGAGCGGGCGTGCGCGATGATTTCGACAACTGCGTCGATCGTCGGCAAGCGATGATCGTCGAGCAGGATCTTCACTGGTCCGACGGCGAAGGCTCCGTCCTCCGGCGCCGCAAGCGGGCCACCGGACATCAGCATCAACTCGCCCGGCAGCGCGCCCATGCGCACCGCATCGGCAAGTATGGCGGCGCTCGCCGCATCATTCGTCACCCCGGCATCGCACAGGCCGGTAATTCCCTGGGCGGCGATCTGTTGGCCGAGCGCGGCGAGATCGGGTGTCTCCCGGCCGATGCGGGCACTGAGCCATGTATCGCCACGAAAAATCCGCCCGGTCGGACGACCTTCGCGGTCCCGTTCGACTTCCTCCGGCCACGGTTCGCCACCCAGCCGTTCCAGCGCCGCGCTGTTGAGGATCCACAGCCCTCCCGTCTGATGCTGGACCCGCAGCGGCCGGGCAGGCAGGATGGCGTCCAGGGCATGTCGGTCGAGCAGCGCGCCGTCCTGCTGATGATAGCCCGTCGCGCGCATCCATTCGCCCGGCCCGAGCATCCTGTCGGCCGCTCGCAATGTTCGGGCGAGCGCATCCGGATCGCGGCATGGGTCGAGCTGGACCGAGCGGAGCAGCGCGGCGCTGCCCAGCAAGTGGATGTGATGATCGTGCAGTCCCGGCAGCGCGGCGCAACCCCGCGCGTCCACCAGCTCCTCGCCCCTCAGGTTCGCGCCGATCTCCGCGATGCGGCCCTCCCTGATGGCGATGTCCAGGATGCGGCCGTCCACATCGGCATTGCGGATCAGGAGCGTCTTCATCGCAGCGCCGCCACGCCGGCGGCCGTGCGGGAAAGGGCGGCATCGATCATCCGGCCTCCGCCTGCCTGGGCGGCCTCGATCGCGGCGATCGCGGCGGCAAGGCCGGTCAACGGGTCGGCCACGGCGTCTCCGGCAAAACGGGGCAGTCCCCCCTGCCAGTCGACCAGTCCGCCGGCCACTGCGGCATCATCGCCAAAGCCGGTTCGGAATGCTGCCTCTCCACTCCAGCCATGGCCAGTGACGGCGACCCAGATCAGGGCAGGATTGGCGGCGAACAGGCGATCGGGCGTGACATCCAATGCCTCGAACGCCCGTGGCCGCGCGCTGGTGATGAGGATGTCGCACCCGGCCAGCAGGTCCATGAGGCCGGATCGGTCGAAGTCGATCCCCATGCGCCGCTTGGCGCCGTTCAGCCGCCGGTCGAGCAAGGGGGTGGCGCTGGCGACAGGATCGGGCCGGGTTCGGCTCTCCGCCTTGACGACGTCATGACCAGCGGCGGCCAATATGCCGCCGCACAGGGGGCCGGCCCATAAGGTGGAGAGATCGACGACTTTCAGGCGCGTCTTGACGGGGGCGGGGCGGGCGAGGGCCGAACGGAGAGACAGCGCGCGCCAGCTGGACGCCTTGATTTCTCCCAACTGCGCGACCGCCAGCCCTAGTTCAGCGCCGCGTGCGATGAAATCCCGCGTCGTTTCGCTGCCGGCCGCCTTGGCAATGGCGGCCCAGGGGTCCTCCTCCATTTCCCCGAAGGTCCAGGCAGGCACGAGTTCGGCATCGTCCGGCCGTGGCAGGTTGACGGCGATCCAACCGTCGCGCGCTTCGATCAGGCGGCAACTGCCATTGGGCGAAACCAGTCCCGGTTCCCGCAAGGGCAGCGAATCCGATCGATCGAGCACTTGGACCGGATCGATCTCTACGCTCTTTCCATTGTCGCGGGTCAGCCGCGCGATTTCTCCGGTCATGGCGGCCGCTGCCTTTACCACCAGCGGAGAAGTGGTCATGTCGCGGCATCCACGGCGTGGACAAGACCCCAGTCCAGTGCCGTTGCGAGATCGATCCGGCGCGCACTCAGCAGCATATAGGCGGTGCGATGCCGTCCTATGGCGCGCGTCAGGGTGACGGTGCCGCCCGCGCCGGGAATGAGGCCCATGCGCAGTTCGGGCAGGTGGAAGAAGGTGCCGGGACGGGCGATGCGCCTGGCCGCCGCGGCCGGGACTTCTATGCCCGATCCGACGCAGGCGCCATGAAGGACCACCGTCGCGCGATCACCGATGCGGTGGAGCATGACGGCACAGCTTCGCATCGTGCGGATGACATGCGCCATCGCAAGGTCGCTCGCGCTGCCGAATTCGGGGAGGTCGCCGCCGGTCGAGAAACAGGGCCCCGCGCCCTCCAGCCAGAGCGCGGGCTGCGTGGGATCGTCCGCCACCGCCGCCAGCGCCTCGAACAGCGCGTCGCGCATCCCGGCGCACAGTGCATTGCGGTTGTCCGGCCGCGCCAGTCGAACCGTCACATGGTCGTCGCTGCGCTCCATCTCGATAAAAGGGGCGGCAACGACTGTCCGGGGTTCGGTCTTGCGCTCGGACAGCCATTGGCGAAACTCCGCTCCGCCAAGCAGCGTGGAATAGGCGAGGGATTCGGCGTGCACCGCATCCTCGAACCCCATATCGGCCTGCATCCGCATCAGCCGCATCGCTATGGTCGTTGCTACCGGATGGCGTGACGCCAGAGCCGTCATGGCCTCGATGCGATCCCGCCAATGCGCCGCGGCCACCGTGACCCAGGGCCGTGGCGCGTCCACGGCACTGGTCATCAGCAGGTCGAAAAGGGATTCGTCCACGCCAGGCAGGGCACCTTCCGGGTCCAACCCAACCACAGCGGCTTGGGTGACGCGGGAGAGCAGCCTTGCCTGCTCCATCGCATCCGGCGAGCCGAGATCGAGGAAGCAGATCGGTCGATCGCCCAGGGCCGAAAAACGCTCTGCCTCCAGACTATCGATCATGACCTGCCTTCCCGTTCGCCGCCAGGTCATGCCCTAGCCTGAAGGCAGCCTCCTGTCAGGCGGCGATGTCCTTCGTCATCTCCACCTTCAGGACGCGGCGGAGCAGCTTGCCCGTTTCATTATAGGGCAGTTCGGCGCGGAAATCCCAGCTTTCCGGCGTCTTGGTCGAACGCAGGCGGGTCTGCACCCATTGCGCCAGTTCCGCCGTCTCCGGCCGGGGATCGGCGCAGACGATCGAGCAGCCGACCTTTTCGCCCCACTGGTCGTCGGGCAGGCCATAAACAGCCACGTCGACCACGGACGGATGCTGGCGCAGCACATCCTCGATCTCGCCGGGTGAGATATTCTCCCCGCCACGCACGATCACGTCGTCCAGACGGCCCTCGACGAACAGATAGCCGTCCTCATCGACCCAGCCCGCATCGTTGGTCGCGAACCAGCCATCGTCGGACAGCACCTTCTTGTGCAGATATTCGCCGGCGACCTGTTCGCCGCGCACATAGATCTCGCCCGATTCGCGGGGGCCGAGCACGGTCTTGCCGTCGGGTCCGCGAATTTCCAGTTCCAGGCTGGGGAGCGGCCTTCCGACCGAACCGAGCCGCGCGCGCACCTTCTCATCAGGGGACGCGAACGCCTGGCGGTGATCCTCCGGTCCCAGCACGGCGATGGTGGAGCTGGTTTCGGTGAGGCCATAGGCGTTGACGAAATCGACATTGGGCAGCTTCTGCATCGCCCGCTCGATGACCGCGGCGGGCATGCGGCCGCCGCCATAGGACACCGCGCGCAGATGCGGCAGCTCGATCTTCAGCAGCTCCATCGCATCCAGGATGCGGCTGAGCATGGTCGGCACGACCATGGCGTGCGTCACCCGCTCCGCATGGGCGAGCTGGACCCAGGCGTCGGGCGCGAAACTATGGAGATAGGCGATGCGTCGGCCGGAATAGGTGCCGGTCAGAACGGCCGCGATGCCCGCGATATGATAGGGCGGCACGCTGACCAAAGCGGTTTCGTCCTCGCCCGCGCCCATGAACTCCACGGTGGAGATGACGTAGGAGGTAAGGTTGCCGTGCCGCAGCACCGCCGCCTTGGGATCGCCGGTGGTGCCGCTGGTGAACAGCAGGATGGCGATATCCTGATCCACGAAGGGCAGTTCGGCGCAGCAATTGTCGTCGTCGACGCAGGCGGCCTCGAACGCTTCGCGGGTGACGACGCGCACACCCTCGACGCCATGCACGCGCGTCGCCATCGTGCCGTCCGCGATCAGCACCGAGGGCGCCGTTCGCGCGACCAGCTTGCGCAGATCGGCATCGGCCAGGCGATAGTTGAGCGGAACGAAGGGCCGACCCGCCAGCCCGGCGGCATAGAGCGCCAGCGGAAAGGCGGGGCCGTTATGCCCCAGGAACACGACCTTGTCCCCTTCGAAACGGCTGAGGAAGTTCGCACCTCCCTTGGCCCGGCGGAACGCCTCAGCATAGCTGAGACCGCCTTCGACAGTGGTATAGCCTTCGCGGTCACCGATCGCTTCGGCCGCCATTTCGAGGAGGAGGTGGGTCTGCATCTGGGTCGATCTGTCCTGTCTTGCGCCTGACCGCGCTTAGTCCGAAGCGGGAAGCGGCTTGGCGTCCTTGAGCGTCGCGGCGCGCCCGTCCACCGACAGCGAGCCGGGACCAGCCTTGCTGCCCAGCAGTTCGATGCCGCTATCGGCATCGACATAGCGCTTGCCGACCGAGGTGCCGCCCGAAAAATCGGGCGAGATGGTGAGGCCCTCGGGCGCGGCTTCGCCCAGGGCGACCATGGGATGGCCGCCGCATTCCAGCGACACGTCGCCCTTGGGCGGACGAACGACCACGACTTCGGTGCTGTCCACCGCGCTCTTCCAACGTGAACCGGGCTTAACCTGCATGTTCTAGTCTCCCTGCGGGCCGCTCAGGCGACCGCGCCTTTCTCTTTCAACTGTTCGATCCGGTCCCATTCGATGCCGAGTTCCATCAGCACCAGTTCGGTATGTTCGGACGCTTCCGGCGCGCGCGTCGTTTCGACCTTCGCGTGATCGAACTGGACGGGATTCGCAACCAGCCGGATCGGCGCGCCGCCGTCCGCAGACTCTACCTCGAAAATGAAGTCGTTGGCCAGAACCTGTTCGTCGAACGAAACATCATAGACTGACTGATAGGCCGCCCACTGGCCACGCATGGTCTTGAGGCGATCGGTCCAATATTTGAACGGCTTGGTCTTGAACGCGGCGACGATCATTTCGTAGGCCGCGCGGGTATTTTCCTCCTTCATCAACTCGACGTCGGTGGAAAAGCGCGGATCGTCGGCATGTTCGCCGATGCCCAGATGCTCGAACGTGTCCTTGATATAGGGTCCGGGCGTCAGGACGGACAAGCTGATATGCCCGCCATCCTCCGTCTCGAACATGCCGATCAGCGGATTGGTGCCGACGGTGTTCTTGCCCGGCATCGCCGCCTCGAACGGATTGGTCTTCAGCTCCATCGCGACATCGACGCTGCATGCGGTCGCCCAGATGCCGGAGGAGAGCAGCGACACGTCGACCTCGGTGGCCTTGCCGGTGCGCTCGCGGTGGAAGAGGGCGGCGGCAATGCCGCCCGCGATGTTCATGCCGCCGATCGTGTCGCCATAGGCCGGGCCGGGCTGAAGCAGCGGCGAACCTAGTTCCTTGGGCGCCACCAGCTTGGCCGATCCGCCCCGCGCCCAGAAGGCGGTCGAGTCAAACCCGCCCTTTTCCCGCTCCGGGCCCTTGTCGCCGAAAGCGGAACCGCGAACATAGATGATATTCGGATTGGCGGCGCGGATATGCTCCACGTCGATCTTCAGCTTCTGCCGCTGCTGGGGCAGATAGTTGGTCAGGAACACGTCGCACTGCTTGGCGAGTTCGTAGATCAGTTCCTGCCCCTCGGGCGTGGAAACGTCGATGCCGACCGAGCGCTTGCCGCGATTGGGATGCTGCATCAGGCTGGAACGCTGCGGATTGACCGCGAGGCGCTGGAGCATCTGGATGCCGCGCTGCGCGTCGCCGCGGACGGGATGCTCGACCTTGATGACGTCCGCGCCCCAATCGGCCAGAACACCGCCGGCCATGGGCACGAAAGTGAACTGGGCTATTTCCAGGACCCGAACGCCCTCCATCACCTTCGTCATTGTCTGCATCTCCTCCTACATATGGCGGTTCTTGCGGAACCGGCCTCGTCGCAACGCGTTCAAGCGATAAAAATGACGTTCTGTCAACTTAGGTATAAAAGGCACCGGAACATACGTAAATAGGTTAAATAGGCGCCACCAGTCGCATTGCGCGCCATTTTCCCGTCAACGCCTTTGCTGCGCATGAATTCCGCCCTTCAGTCCGCGCCATTTTCCCCGGCGTCGGGATCAGCCATGGGTTTCCGCTCTTCCACCACGCGAATCAATCCCTCCTGCGCCACCGATGCTATCAGAGTAGCGCTGCGATCATAGAATTGGCCATGCGCCAATCCGCGGCCGTTGCCGCTCCACGAGGTGTGCAGCGACCAGAGCGTCCAGTCGTCGAAGGAGGGCACGCCGTGGAACCAGATGCTGTGATCCAGGCTGGCGCGCTGCATGCCCGTCGTCGACCAGTAGATGCCATGCGGCAGCAAGGTCGTGGAAAGCAGCATCATGTCGCTGGTATAGGCCAGCACCGCCTGACGCAGGCGCCAGTCCTGCCCGACCGGTTCGGTCGGCCGGATCCAGAATTGATGGGCGGGCTGCATCACCCTGGGTTCGGCGAAATCGCGCGGACAGGTGGACCGCAGCTCCATGCCCATGCCGCCCATGGTCGGTGGGGAGACCCACTGGATATCATCGCGCTCCATCGCCCTGTCACGCAGTTCCTGTTCGGTGCGCAGGCCCTCAGGACCGGGCACCTGGGGCATGGGCGCCTGGAAGGACAGGCCTTCGGGAGCAGCGTGGCAGGATATCGTCGCCTGCAACAGCACGCGCCCGTCCTGGATCGCCTCGACCGACCGGGTCGAAAAGCCGCGGCCGTCACGGATGCGCTCGACCGCATAGGTCAGGGGACGGCTGGTCAGGCCCGCGCGCAGGAAATGGGCGTGCATCGAGTGGGCGGGCCTGTCGTCGCCGACGGTCTGGAGCGCGGCCATGACGGACTGGCCCAGTAACTGGCCGCCGAAAATCGGGCGGGCGGGACCGTCCGGCATGGTAGCCGTGAATCGATCCCCACCCTCCTCGCGAAGCGTGAGCAACCGCACGAGCAAGGGTTGGGATTGCCCGTTGGCGTCCGATCCGCATCTGTCCAACATGGCCTCGCCGCTTGCCATCCGATCCGGCTTCCCCGCTCTTATCAATCCTTCTAGATAGATAACCTAGTGATCTTCGTCGGTCTGTGTCAAGCTTCGGGGCGGCATTGCAAGACCGGCTGCGGAAGATATCATCATGGTTGCCGGAGCGTGCGCCGTGCGGAATGAGAGGAAAAATGACGGAAAGCCTGGACATCGAGCATTTGCGGAGCTGGATCGGCGCGGAGGAGCGCGTCGAGGACCTGCTCGACCCCGGTCTGGCGGCGCGGTTCCACCTGACGCTGGACATGCCGGGCGATCCGGCCGGCGAAGGGGATGCGGCGCCCAGGCTGCTGCATTTCTGTCTTTGCCAGCCGATCGCCGCAACGGCGATGCTGGGTGCCGACGGGCACCCGGCGCGAGGCGGTTTTCTGCCGCCGGTCCCGCTGCCGCGCCGGATGTGGGCGGCAAGCCGCATCGCCTTCATCGGCGACCTGCGGGTTGGCGAGCGGGTGCGGCGTGATTCGCGGATCTCCGACGTGACCGTCAAGGAGGGGCGGACGGGCACGCTGTGCTTCGTCACCGTCGATCACCGCATCTCCGGCAGCAGCGGCGTCGTGGTCGAGGAACAGCAGACCATCGTCTATCGCGGGGCGGAGGACGGCTCCATGCCGCCCGCGGCCGCCACCGCCGAAGCCGCGCCGGAAGGCATGGTGAAGCAGACGGTCGACCCGTCACCGCCCCTGTTGTTCCGCTATTCGGCGCTCACCTTCAACGGCCATCGCATCCATTATGACCGTCCCTATGCGACGGATATAGAAGGCTATCCGGGCCTGGTCGTGCACGGTCCGCTTCAGGCGACGCTGCTGCTGCACTTCGCGGCGCGGCAGCGCGATGGCCGCGCGCCGGATCGCTTCACCTTCCGCAGCGGCAGCCCGCTTTATGACCTTCAGCCGGTGGAACTCCATTGCGAAGCATCGGGGGATGGTGGGCTGTCGCTCTGGACGGCGCGGCCCGGCGGCCCATTCGCGATGCGCGCGGATGCGGCCTGGAACTGAATAGATAGGCGAGGATGATTGCGATGGCGACGGAACAGCAGGTGCGCGATGCGCTGAAATGGCAGCGGGATTTCTGCATCAACGACGGCGCACCGGCGACGGGCGCGGTATGCGGGGCGCTGGCGGAACGGCTCGATCGGGAAAGTGAAACCGGGCGGCGGGCGCTCGACTGGCCCGGCGAACCCATTGCCGACGCGCTGGCGCTGCGCCTCGCGGCACCCTTTCACGCCCTCTATCGCTCCGGCCGCGCGCCGCAACTGGCGCCGATCTACGGTGGCGAGATCAGTCAGGCGGGTGATCTGATCGCAACGACGATCGCACAGCATGATGGGGAGATCAGCCGTTGGCTGGACGGCCCGCCCCAGACCAACGAGCCGGGCCGGTCGGCCATCCTGATGACCGGCCTGCTGGCCTTGGCGGATCGCCATGGACTGCCGTTCGAATTGCTGGAAATCGGTTCTTCGGCCGGGCTCAACCTGCTGATCGACCGGTTCCGCATGGATCTGGGAGGGGTGGAGGTCGGTCCATCGGACTCGCCGGTTCTGGTCGAGCCCGAATGGCGCGGCGCGCCGCCGCCCGATGTTCCGGTCTCCATCCTCAGCGTGCGCGGCGTGGATATCGCGCCAATCGACATCCGGGCGCCCGGAGCGGTCGAACGGCTGCTGGCCTATGTCTGGGCGGACCAGACGCGGCGGGTCGAGCTGCTTGCCAAGGTGCTGGACCTTGCGCTCACCCATCCGCCCAAGGTGGAGCAGGGCGATGCGGCCGACTGGATCGAAGCGCGGCTGGCCGAACCGCAGGCCGACGGCACTTGCCGCGTGCTGGTGCACAGCATCATGTGGCAATATCTGCCGCGCGAGACGCGCCACCGGATAGAGGCCGCGATGGCCGCGGCGGGCGAGGCGGCGACGCCCTCCCGTCCGCTCGGCTGGGTGACCTATGAAGGCGACCGGGAGAGCAGGCGCCCGGTGCTCAAGGTGCGGAGCTGGCCCGGCCATGCGGAGGCGGAGATGTTGGCCCACGCCCAGCCGCATGGCCTGTGGATAGCGCCGATCGAGTGAAACCGGCGCGCGGCGTCAGCGTCCCTGCTGGACCTGGCGCCGCCGCAGCCACCAATTATACTGGTCGGGCCACAGCTTCCACGCGTCGGGAACGCCCATCTCGACCGCGACCTGCGCTGGCCAGTTGGGATTCCACAGCAGTTCGCGGCCGATGGCCACCAGGTCGCAACGACCCTCGGCAAGGGCGGCGGCGGCCTGTTCGCCGGTACGGATTAACCCGACGCCCATGGTCAGTACGCCCGTCTCCTTGCGGATGCGCTCCGAAAAAGGAAGCTGGAAGCCCGGCGTGCGGGCGACGAGGCTGTTCTGTGCGGGCAGCTTGAAGCCGCCTGACGAACAATCGACCACATCGATGCCGATGGCCTTGAGCGCAGCGGCGAATGCCACCGAATCGTCCAGGCCCCAGCCAATATCGACGCCATCGACCGACGAGATGCGCACGAAACAGGGCCTGTCCTCCGGCCACATGTCGCGCATCATCGCGGCGATGCGCAGCGGGAGCCGCATCCGCCCCTCGCGGTCGCCGCCATATTCGTCCGTCCTCTGGTTGCCGAGCGGTGAGAGGAAGGAGTGCATCAGATAGCCGTGCGCGCAATGCAGTTCGGCAATGTCGAAACCAGCCTTCAGCGCGCGCTCGAAGGCCAGGCGATAATCCTCCACCACGGCCTCGATCTGTTCGATCGTCATCTCGGCGGGCGTCTGGCAACCCTGATCGAAGGCAATGGCGCTGGGCGCCGCAATGTCCCATGGCCCTTCGCCGCGCGCCGCTATGTCGGCATCGCCGAGCGGTCCACCGCCCTCCCAGGGGCGCTGGGAAGCACCCTTGCGTCCTGAATGCGCGATCTGGATCGCCGAAGCCGCACCGAAGGAACGGACGATGTCCGCCAGCCGCTTGAGACCCGCAATATGGTCATCGTCCCAGATGCCCAGGCATCCATGGGTGATCCGCCCCTGCGTGTTGACCGAACTCTGCTCGATGAACACCAGACCCGCGCCGCCGGCCGCCAGCTTGCCGATATGCTGGACGTGCCAATCGGTGGCGTAGCCGTCGACAGCCGAATAGGTGGCCATGGGCGACACCACGATGCGGTTGCGCAGGGTCAGGCCGCGAATCCGCATTGGCTCGAACAATGTGCCGAGATCAGGGGCTGTTTGCGGCGTTAACGTATGAAGATTCTGGGTCACGGTCTCTCCTGAACCATCTGAAATCTGGCTGTCCCGGTCTTTTCGCTTGGGCAAAGTGACGGCGAGTCCCTAGCATTTCAACAGAAAGTTATAATGGTTAGTTTTGTAGTTGCGCCACAACCTTGGCCTAAATAACAGGGGGGAGGCAGCGGCGGAGAGGTGTCGAGCATGAAATTTCCAGAGGCGGACCGCAATCTCGCAGATGCACTGGCCGATGCCGCCCGCGATCGCGGCGAGGCGAGGGTTGTCGTCTCCTCGAGCGTTCGGCCCGTCGACCTGACCCTGGCCGATATCGCTGCCCAGGGCGAATTGTTCGCCGCGCATCTGGTGCGGCTCGGGATCGGGCCGGGCGATGTCGTTGCCGTGCAGCTTCCGGCCTGGTCGGAATGGATGATCGCCTGCGCCGGGATTGCGCGGGCAGGGGCGATCCTGCTGCCGATCGTATCCATTTATGGCGCGAAGGAGATGTCCTTCATCCTGCGCCAGTCGGGCGCGCGCTTGATCGTGACGCCCGACCGCTGGCGCAATGCCGATTATGGCGCCGTGCTGGCGGAATGCGGAGACCTGCCCGATTTGCGGCATCATGTGGTCGTCGGGCCGCTTCGTCCTGAGGGCGCCATCGGCTGGGACAAGATGGTTGCGTCGGCGGAGCCTGTCCCAGCCATTGTCCGCGCGCCCGATGACGTCGCCCTGCTGGTCTATACCTCCGGCACCACCTCCGACCCCAAGGGGGTCCAGCATAGCAGCCGTACCATCCTTTCCGAATTCGCGATTCAGTCCCGGCTCCGCGATCTGGACCATGACCGCACGCTTTCGCCATGGCCACCGGGTCATGTCGCGGGCGCCTATGCGATGATCCGCACGATGCTTTACGGCGGGCCGTTGGTGTTGATGGACCTGTGGGACCCGGCCGAGGCCGGACGGCTGATCGAGGCGCATGGGCTGACGAGCTGTTCCTTCACGCCCTTCCATCTCTCGGGCCTGCTCGACGCGGCTGACCGCGAAGGGCTCGACCTCTCGACCCTGACCAACGTCATGGTCGGCGCGGCGCCCGTTTCGCCCACATTGATCGAACGCTGCTCCGCCAAGGGCCTGCGCACCTATCGCTGCTACGGGTCGAGCGAGATGCCGACCGTCAGCACCGGCTTCCCGGACGATCCGATCGACAAGCGGCTGACGACCGAGGGCAAGCCCATGCTGGGCGCGGAAATCCGCTTCATCGATGAGGATGGCGAAGACGCGGAAGAGGGCGAAATCGCCCTGCGCGGGCCCGATCTGTTTATCGGCTATCGCGACCCGGCGCTGAACGAAAAGGCGTTTCTGCCGGGCGGATGGTTCCTGACCGGCGACGTCGGACGGCTGGATGCGGATGGCTATCTCCAGATCACCGATCGCAAGAAGGACATCATCATCCGCGGCGGCGAGAATATCTCTTCGCGCGAGGTGGAGGATCTGCTCTTCCAGCATCCCGACGTAGCCGAGGCGGCGGTCGTCGCCGCGCCCGATGAGCGCATGGGCGAGGTCGTCTGCGCCTTCCTGATCCCGGCGCCCGGCGGCCAGCCGTCGCTGGAGAATGTCAGGGATTATTTCTTCGCCGCCGGCATCGCCCGGCAGAAGACGCCGGAGAGAGTCGAGATCGTCGCGGATTTCCCCCGCAACAGCACCGGCAAGGTGCTGAAGCATGAATTGCGCGCGCGTTTGCGCGGCGCCACCACGAAAGGCACATGATGAGCGAAGACCTGGTCACCATCGAACGGGATGGCGGCACCGCCGTCGTCACCCTCAACCGTCCCAACGCCATGAACGCCCTGTCGAAGGCGCTCCGCTCGCGCCTGTTCCACGTCATGACGGAACTGAACGAGGACGACGCGATCAGGGTGGTCATATTGACCGGCGCGGGCGACCGGGCCTTCACCGCCGGGCTGGATCTGAAGGAGCTGGGGTCCGAGCCGGGCGCACTCAGCGCCGCCAACGCCGAAGGCGCCGACGAAAATCCGGTCAAGGCGATCGAAGTCTGCACCAAGCCGGTCATCGGCGCGATCAACGGCGTTGCGATCACCGGCGGGTTCGAGGTGGCGCTGGCCTGCGACATATTGATCGCGTCGGACAAGGCGCGCTTCGCCGACACCCATGCGCGCGTGGGCATCATGCCCGGCTGGGGCCTGTCGCAGAAGCTGTCGCGCATGATCGGCATTTCGCGCGCCAAGGAATTGTCGTTCAGCGGCAATTTCCTGGATGCGCAGACCGCCTGCGCCTGGGGCCTGGTGAACCGCGTGGTTCCGGCCAATGAACTGTTGAGCCACGCCAAGGCGCTGGCGCGCGACATCGAAAGCGCCGATCCAGCCATGGTCCGCGTGTACAAGAAGCTGATCGACGACGGTTTCGCCCTGTCCTTCGGGGACGCGATGGCGCATGAGCTGGAGATATCCTCCGACATGAACGGAAAGGTCACGCCGGAGGAGGTGGAGCGCCGTCGCGGCGTCGTGCAGGCGCGCGGGCGCACGCAGCAATAAAGGCGCAGCAGTTACGGGATAGGGGTGGAGGGGCGTGGCTCCTCCGCTTTTCCTTATCGGTGGAACCGGATCGCGTCGTCGATCGTCGAGCGCGTCGTGCGCGCGTCGTTGGCGGGATGATCGGGATCGGGATAGCCGAAGGCGAGGCCGAACAGCAGGCGCAGTTCCGGACCTATGCCCAGTTCGCGGTGAACGATATCAGCATAATGGCTGAGCGCGCCCTGTGCGCAGGAAGCGAGGCCATTGGCCGTCAGCGCCAGCATCAGCGATTGTGCATACATGCCTGCGTCGGCCGCTTCGCGCATCGCCGCCCATTCGGGAAGGAAGATGAAGGCGGCGTGCGGTGCGTCGAAGAAGCGGAAATTGCGCAGGAAACTTTCGGTGCGAGCAGCCTTGTCGTCGCGCTCGACGCCCGTGGCGGAGAACAGGGCCTTGGCCGCGTCGATCTGCCGCGTGCGATATTCGCCCGGATAGGCCCCCGTCAGCGGGAAATCCGGCGACACGTCAGCGCCGGTTTTGGCATGATCGTGCAGCGCGGCGCGAACCCGCTCCGCTTCGGCACCCGAAACGATATGCACCACCCAGGGCTGCACATTGCAATTGGAAGGCGAAAGCTGCGCCGTTTCCAATATATGCCGCAACAGCGCATCGGGAACCGGATCGGGCAGGAACCCTCGGATCGACCGCCGCTCGCGCATGATTTCGTCGAAGGCGGTGGCCCATGTCTGGGGCATGATCGTGGGAATCCTCAAAGCGCGGAAGGGTGTCGGTGGCTCCTCCCGAAAGACAGCCCTCCCGCCCACCTGCGGGCGGGAGGCGATGTCAATGGATGTCAGAGCTTGCTGACTTCGTGGCGCGACAGCGACGTGGTCAGCTTTCCATCGGTGACGCTGAGGGTCGAAGCCGGGACGACGACGAAGCGCGTGCCGACGATGATCTGGACCGAACCGTCGGCCATGACGCGGGTCACGGCGCCCAGCCGGGCCGCACCCGAGTCGCGCAGGACGTCGCCGACCTTGGCGACGCGCGCGGCTGCCGGAGCCGCGGTTGCCGGGCTGTCGGAATTCTGGGCTGCATGGCTCGCGCTCGCGGCGAGGACTGCGACAGCCATGGCTGCAAGATAACGCATCTCTATAACCCCCAATTAGTTAGCTGGGCTTCATACCCAAGTTGGTTAGACAAGTGGCCGTAACCGCATTCGGCTAGGGCTGCAATACAGTTTCGGATTGCAATCTTTGCACCCCTGATTGCAGATTGCGACGAACGGCGCCCGGCTCCGCCGCGAAAGCGGAGCCGGGCGCGATCGATGCAAAAGCGTTACGAAATGTGCGCTGCAATCCGGCGCGATTTCATCCGCGCGAGGTCAGCGATCGGCGGACAGGCTCGCCAGATCGATGACGAAGCGATATTTGACGTCGCTTCTTTCCATCCGCTCATAGGCGCCGTTAATGTCCTGAATGGCGATCGTCTCGCATTCCGGCAGGATGTTCTTTTCCGCGCAGAAATCCAACAGTTCCTGGGTTTCGGCAATGCCGCCGATCGGCGATCCCGCTATACGGCGGCGCCCGCCCAATATATGCCCGGAATGGAAGCTGGGCAGCATGTCGATCGCCCCCACGAGCACCAGCGTGCTTTCGACGTCCAGCAGCGGAAGATAGGGCTGAATGTCATGGGCGACCGGCACGGTGTCGATGATGAGGTCGAAGCTCGAGCGCCCCTTCTTCATTGCTTCGGGATCCTTCGACAGGAGAACCCGGTTGGCGCCCAGTTTCAGCGCATCAGCTTCCTTTTCCGGCGACGTCGTGATGACGGTGACATCGGCGCCCAGCCCCGCGGCCAGCTTGACCGCCATATGTCCAAGTCCGCCCAGGCCGATCACGCCGACCCGGCTGCCCGGTCCGACCTTCCACTCGCGCAGCGGCGACCAGGTGGTGATGCCCGCGCACAGCAGCGGCGCGGCGCGTTCCATGTCGAGCGAATCGGGCACGGTGAGCACGAATTCCTCGCGCACGACGATATGGTCCGAATAGCCGCCGAAGGTCAGGTCGCCGGTCTGCCGGTCCTTGCCATTATAGGTCATGGTCGCGCCCTTGCGGCACATCTGCTCCATGCCCCGGTCGCACTGGTCGCAGGAAAGGCAGCTGTCGACCATGCAGCCGACCGCGACTTTCTGCCCCACCGCCATCTTGCTGACCTTCGGGCCGACGGCGGTCACCGTGCCGACGATCTCATGGCCGGGTACCAGCGGGTACATGCTGCTATGCCAGTCGTTCCGGGCCTGATGCAGGTCGGAATGGCAGACGCCGCAATAGAGTATCTCGATAGCGACATCCTCGTCGCGAAGGTCGCGCCGCTCGAAATGGAAGGGCGCCAGCGGGGATTGCGCGTCCTTTGCGGCGTAGCCAATGGCTTGGGTCATGGGAACCTCTCTGAAAGGTGAAGGCCGTCCGTTCTGTCGAGCCGGCTTAACCTGTCTTACCTAGTAACATTTCAGCAATCCAGCACGAAGATGAACCCCGGCTTCAAATGAAGGACCGGACTTCCTCCAGAAAACCGTCCAGCCGATCATGATGGACCCAGTGCCCGGCCTTGTCGAAGGCGATTGTGCGCGCGTGGCGGAAATGGCTGGCGCGCCCGTCCATTTCCGGGTTGGATGCCCAGCTATCCTTGCCATAGACCAGCAGCACCGGACATTCGACGGCGTTCCACAAGGCATGTTGCTCCTCCTCGCGGATCTCGACCGGCGTATGGTTGCGTGCCATGGGATCAAACTTCCACCCATAGCTGCCATCCTCGTTGCGGATGACGCCATGGATGGTCAGATGCCGCGCCTGCGCTTCGGTCAGATGCGCGTTCGCCTCCCGCATCCGCTTGAGCGCCGTGTCGATGTCGGGATAGCGGCGCGGGGTCAGGGCTGCGCCGGCGTGGCGGTTTTCCAGCCATTCGCGCCAGCGCTGCGTGGCGGGAACCGCCGCCTGGGTGGCGAACAGGGTCGGGGAGGGGCCAAGCCCCTCGATCGACACCAGCTTGCGCACCTTTTCCGGATAGATGGCGCTGTAGCGGACGGCAATGGCGCCGCCCATCGAGTGCGCGACGATCGTCACCTGTTCGTCGCCAAGCTGCCGGATGAACTGCGCCAGGTCGTAGGTGAAATAGGGCATGCTGTAGGCGCCGTCCGGCGACCAGGCGCTGTCGCCATGGCCGCGCAGGTCCGGGCAGACCACATGCCAGTCATGACGCAGGGCGCGCGCCACATCGTCCCAGCTGCGGGCATGGTCCAGATTGCCGTGCAGCAGGATCAGCGTCGGCGCATCCGCATTGCCCCAGTCGAGATAATGAAGCCGCAGCCGCTGGGAAACGAAATGATGGGATGTGGGGCCGTAATCTTCGACGGGCATGGGCGGCGGTCCTGAATAGTTTCTGGTGATGCCATGTGCCGCGACGGTGTGGCCGTCAAGCCGAAGCGGCGATTCCTTCATGCACATTGAGTACCGGGGGCCGTTCAAGCAAAAGCGCCGCCGGATCGAATCCGGCGGCGCCTGTCATCCCTTGGGTTTGCGTAAGCGGCTCAGTCCTTGCGGTCTTCGCCCCGCTCGACGCCCGCCAGATTCTCGGCATAGCCCTTCTTGCGCTCGACCTCCATCTGGCGGAGGATCTGGATGCGCTGCGCCTGCGGGCTGCCCGCGCCGTGCATCGATTCCGTCAGATAGCCCACCGCATTGCGGCCCAGCGTCATATTCTCGATCAAGCGCAGCATGCGCTGGCGATGCTCGACCGGGATGTTGTTACGGCCTTTCAGATATTTTTCCAGGATCGGGCCGGTCACATCATTCTTGAAATCCGCTTCCGAGGGCAGCGTCACCATCAGGCCCCCGGCAAGATCCTGCGCCAGACGGCTGATCTCATAGGGGAATCGGGTGACATTATGCTTGCAGACATTCGCCAGCATCCCGTCGTTCATGTAGATGCCCGACGGCAGCGGCTTGGCCTCATGGCTCGACGCGATGGCGGAGGAATAGATGGTCTCGTTGAGATGCGTCATTTCGACCAGCTTGTCCTTCACATGGCTGGCCTGGTCCGCGCCATTATATTCGGCGATGGCCGCCGCCGCGCCGACCATCACGTCGCCCAGGCCCGTCTTGCAGACATAGGAGGCGCGGTGATAACTGGTGAAGCGGGCCACCATCTCCTGCGCGAATTCATATTCGCCGTCCATCAGCACATGTTCGTTGGGGATGAAGACCTCGTCGAACACGACCAGCGCTTCCTGCCCGCCGAAGCGCGCATTGCCCTTGTCGATGTCGCCCGCCTCCATCGCCCGCGTGTCGCAGGACTGGCGGCCGTAGATATAGGTGATGCCCTCCGCATCGGCGGGGACCAGACCGACCACCGCATAATCCTTGTCATTGGGGCCAAGGTTCATGGTCGGCATCACCGCGATCCAGTGCGAATTCCAGCCGCCGGTCATATGCGCCTTGGCACCCTTCACATAGATGCCCGTCTCGGTGCGGCGGGTGATGTGCAGGAACAGGTCGGGATCGGCCTGTTCGGACGGGCGCTTGGACCGGTCGCCCTTGGGATCGGTCATGCCCGCGCCGACGATGATGTTGTTGGCTTGCGCGTGCTTCATGAATTCCAGATAGCGCTGGTGGTAGGAGGTGCCGTGCTTCTGGTCGATGTCGTAGGTGATCGAATGCAGGACGGAGATGGTGTCCAGCCCCGCGCAGCGCTGGAAGCAGGTGCCGGTCAGCTGGCCCATGCGGCGCTGCATCCGGTTCTTCATCACCAGGTCCTGCGGGCTTCCGACGATATGCAGGAAGCGGTTGACCCGCGCGTCGATCAGGTCGCTATGCGCGGTCGCCAGTTCCGGATCTTCATTGGCAAGGTCGTACGTCATGGCGAGCGCGTTGATCGACGGGCGGATGATCGGGTGGTCGGCCGGTTCCTCGATCTGCTCGCCGAACAGGTAGAGCGTCGTGCCGCGCCCACGCAGCGACTCGATATATTCCGCGCCCGAACGGATCGGCTTGAAGCGCGACCAACGGCGTTCGGCGGACTCTTCCTTCGGGTGCTTGACGATGGCGTTCATGATGGGGTTCCTCGGGCTATCCTCTGCTGAATGCGTTTCTACGGCGCGGGCCGGTTGCGGAACAGGTCAGTTTGCGCGATATGAAATCACCAGATCTGAAAAGTGACGCGCAACAACGGGTGAAGCCATGGCCACCATCGGCCGCTATTATTTTCGCGTCTGCACCGAGGGCGCAGAGCGCCGAGGCGTGGATGCCGATGCGCTGCTGGAGCAGGCGGGGCTTTGCAGGGCCGATCTCGACACGCCGGGCTGGCGTGGCTCCGCGGTCGCGATGGCGGGGCTGGTGCGTGCCGTCTGGAACAGTCTGAACGATGAATGGATGGGCTATACCGCCCTGCCGGTGCGGCCCGGGGCGCTGGCCTTCGCCTGCGAACTGGCGCTGGAGTGCGAGACGGTGGCCGACGGGCTGATGCGGGCGGCGCGCTTCTACAACATCCTGAATGACGGCATTCATACGCAGGTGGAGGACGGCGGGGAGGGGCTGGCCGTCACCGTCCGCTTCGACCGGCCCGAACTCGATCCCAAACGCTATTTCAGCGAATTCTGGATGATCATCTGGCATCGCCTCGCCTGCTGGCTCGCCAATGAGACGGTGCCGATGCTGTCGGCCGAATTCGACTATCGCCCCGCGCCCGAGGCCGAAGAGGAGTTCCGCTACATGTTCCCAGGCAAGCGGCGCTTCGATACGGACCGGCGCCGCCTGCTGCTCGACCGCCATGTGCTGCATGCGCCGATCCGGCGCAGCCCGCAGGAATTGCGGGAGATGATCGCTGCCGCGCCGGTCCAGTTGATGACCATCCCGGCGAGCGACAACGGCCTGGCGCTGCGTGCCCGGTCCTTGCTGTTCCGTGATCCCGCACTGCCCCTGGACCGGCTTGCCGAAGCGCTCTCCATCGCGCCGGAAAAGCTGGCGCACCGGCTGAAGACGGAGGGTGCCACCCTGTCGTCACTGCGTCAGAATGTGCGTCGCGACAAGGCGCTGCGCTGGCTCACCACCAGCAACCGCAGCGTCGAACGGATTGCCTGGGATCTCGGCTATGCCGAACCCCGTTCCTTCACCCGTGCCTTTTCCGAATGGTTCGGATGCAGCCCGTCCGCCTATCGGCGGGGCCGGGTCATCCCCGGCCCGGAAGAGGAAGGCGGTCACCCCGCATCGGGCTGACGGGCCAACCTGCGGCCCAACGTCTCAGCCCTGCCGCTGCGCCGCGAAATCCGCCGTGTTGATCCGCGGTCCACCATCGAAGCGCTGGCAGACATAATGGGTCGCCATCTTCGACCCGATCGGCCCCATCAGCATATGCGTGCGCAGGTTCATGCGATGGAACAGCCAGATAAGCGCGCGGTCATGCTCGCCCTTTTCGCGGTCGGCGAGGACGAACGCCTCCAGCGCTGCCTCGGCCGACCGCCAGCCGTCATGGCGCTGGCCCGTCACCTGTTCGATATCGTCCAGATTGTCGGCCTTGATCTGGTCGCCAATCTCCGCGACGCGCTGAAGATGCCGGGCCGTGCGGAATCCGCGCCGCAACTCCTCCTGGAGATAGGCCTCCTCCGGCCGCAGGCGCGAGAGCAACTGCACCAGATAGCCATGCGTCGCCGCCTCGGCCAGATCGACCGGCTCCGGCACCCGGATCGTCGGCAGTTCCATGTCATAATATTCCGCGAGCGCTTCGGTCGCCATCAGGCTCGTCTCGCTGTCCCACTGCATATAGGTCATGAGGTCGGTTTCCGGCAGCGGATCGCGCACGGCATTGCCGAACATCAGCTCGTTGCCGAAGCAAGCCGCGATATGCATCCGCTTCACCGTTTCCATGTCGACGGTATCGCCGGTCAGTTCCTCATAATAGCCGTAGATGCGGTGGAAATCGCCATAGTCGATCAGCGTGTCGCGCATTCGCCACACCGTCAGGTCTTCCAGCGGGTCGCCCAGCCCGCCAAACTCAAGATCGATGATCGCCTGGAGATGGCCATCGGCATGATGGAACTGGCCGCTGTCCGACACGATCGGCACCAGCCGGTCGAGCTGGCGCCAGGGATGCCGCTCGATCCAGCCGATGCCGAACTCCATGAAGGGATAGGGCCGGGTCTTGGTCTCGCGATATTTGATGATCTGGTTGAGCGAGCCGGTCGTCTGGCGGATGCCCGCGTCGAGAAAGGGCTGGGGGTCCAGCTTGTGCAGCTTCGCCAGCGCCTCGACATATTCGTCGACGATGCGGTCCCGCACCGCCGGTTCCTCTCCCACCAGGCTCTGCCTGCCCGGCACGAAGCTCATGACGACGGCGTTCAGCGCATCCGACCAGTGATAGATATTGGGCACCGGAATGCCGCGTTCCTCCAGCATGCGGTGAAACTTCACTTCATCGGACAGGGGCTGCTCCTGCTCCTGCAGGCGCTCGCCGCGCAGGACCAGTTTCGTCCGCTCGCCTTTCCATTCGACGTCCATGAACCATTGCGGCCGCCAGCGGGTCTGCCGGTCCATCTTCAGGATGGTAAGGCCCGGCATCTCGGCCTCCAATATCCGCTTCACTTCGGCGTCGGGCGGAATGATCGCTTCAAAGTCCATTTTTTTCATCTCCTTAATGTGTCGCATAGCGCCCGGATGGGCCAGAACATGGCGCGGATGCGGGCAGGGTCGCCGCTTCACGCTCAGCATCGGCAAATGCGTGACGCAGCGCGCGACGCCCGGAAAGCAGGATCAGCACGGCGATGCAGGTCGCGACGCCCAGCGTCAGCGCCAGCGACTTGCCGAGGCCGGTGCTGTTGCCGAACAGATTGTCCGCCAGATAACCGACGACGAAGGGACCGATGCCAAAGCCGACCAACGTCAGGATCAGCATATAGACCGACGTGGCCCGCCCGCGCATCTGGGGCGGCATCACCAGTTGCAGCGAGGAAAAGGCCGCACCGCCATAAGCCATCTGAATCGTCGCGCCCAATATGACTACCCAGACGGCCGCCGTCCCGGACGATATGCCTACAAGGCCGAATATGCAGATGGCCGTGCCGATGCTGCATGTGATCGCCGGAATGCGGAAATGCGCATCGCGCATGCCGTGCCGAAAGGCGAGGTCGGTCAGATATCCGCTGGTCAGGTTCGCGCCCACGGCCAGGATGCCGTTGCTGAAACCCATCAGCAGGCCGATTTCCTGTGCGGTCCAGCCGAATTGCCGCATCGACCAGGACGGCACCCAGAGCGAGGTGGAATAGGTGCAGAGCGCCAGGATGGGAAAGGCCGTCCAGTGCGCGGCCAGCACGCCGCTCCGCTGGCCCAGGGCGCGCAGGAAGGAGGCGGCGTCGGGACCGTCGCCTTGCGTCCGCGCGCCGCGCCGCGGCTCCCGGATCGCCAGCACCAGAAAGGCGAACAGCAGGCCGGGCGCGCCCACGATCATGAACACCGCCTGCCAGGATGCGATAGTGCCAAATAGGGGTGCTTCGACAGTGGGACTGGCGGCGAGGCCGCCCACCACCAGTCCGCCGATCATGAAGGCCAGCCCGCCGCCGATATTGCTGCCCGCCGTGTAGAAGGAAAGCGCCGTCGCCAGCCTTTCGCGGGGAAACAGATCGCTGATGAGCGAAAGGCCCGCCGGGGCCAGTGTCGCCTCGCCAACGCCAACGCCCGCTCGCGCAGCGAACATCTGCCAGAAATTGCGGGAAAGCCCGGTCGTCATCGCCGCGATCGACCAGCCGACAATGCCGCAGAAGATGATCGTGCGCCGCGAATAGCGATCGACCAGCCAGCCGATGGGCAGCCCGGCCAGCGCATAGGTGATCGAAAAAGCCATGCCCTGAAGCAGGCCGATCTGCGCGTCGCTCAGACCCAGATCATGTTTGATCGGTTCGACCAGCAGCGCGATGATATGCCGGTCGACAAAGGAGACGACGTAAAGAATGATGATGAGAAGCAGCGAAAGCCAGGCCGCCATGCGGCCCGCCGGATAGTGAACGGGCTGTTTTGCCCGAGCATCGGGTAGAATTTTCAAGGCACACATCCTCTCCATTTTGTCATTTTGATTGCGCCTTATGCGGTGCTAGCGATCGGGGCGTATGAACTCCATCAACTGTTCGACAAGCTTCCGTTCCGCGGTCGCGATGCGCTTTTCGGGCCAGAGGCCATAGCCCCCCGCCAGTCCGACCTGTCCCGCTTCCCAGATGATAAGGTTCAGTTCGACGACCCGGTCTTCATCGACATGGCCATCGGCGTCGGTGATGCGAAAGGCCGGAATATTCTTCGCCATAGCCAGCAGGTCCGCCTGCTGCACCCGATAGGATATGGCGCCCAGGTCAAGGTCGATATAGGAACCCAGATGGACCAGCCGGACGCCGTCCATCGATTTGGAGATGGTCCGCACATAGCGCGCGACCCAGCGTTTCAGATCGGATTCCTGCGGATAGGGCGGCAGGCTGGCGCGCGTCAGCAGTCGCTGCGAAATCGCGATCTGGTGCCGGATCGTCTTTTCCAGCAGGTCGCGCTTGTCGCGGAAATGCAGATAGGCGACCGCCCGGCTGACCCCAGCCCGCTTGACGATGGCGGAAACGCTGGTGTCGAAATAGCTGTTTTCCATGAACTCGCGGCGCGCGGCCCGGATGATCCGGGCATGGGTGCGGGCTCGCTGCCGGGGCCGTTCCAGTCGCGATGCCGGTTCCAGATCAACGTCCGGGCTTTGGCGCTCGCTATCCTGTCCCATGGGTTGATGCGTCCATTGAATTCGGAATTTCCATTTTCCCATAAACCTGCAAATCGCATCTTGTCACGAACTATCTAGACACTCTGTCTAATTATCTCTAGCCCTGAAGATTGGGAGCATGTCCGGACCATCCATCCGGAAGGGCGGATGTGGAACCCGGATGGTCGAGGCGCGGCGGAAGAATGAATTCGCGCCCGGCAAAGGGATGAGGATGTACGGAGATGTCCAGGAAGATATCCGCCGTTGCGGCGGCCATGTTGTCGAGCACAGTCATCGCCCCCCATGCCCTGGCCCGCCCGCTGGCGGATCAGGCAGCCGGGACTGAAATCAGCAAAGCCGATATCGGCGACATCATCGTCACCGCGCGCCGCCGCAGCGAACGGTTGCAGGATGTGCCGGTCGCGATTTCCGTGGTGGAGGGCGCGGAACTGCAACGTCAGTCCATCGTGCGCGCCGAAGATCTGCCGCGCGCCGCTCCGGGCATGGTCGTCACTACCTCCGTCTATGGCGGCAGCAACCTGACGATCGGCATCCGGTCCCAGCGGCAGCAGCTCAACAACGGCACCTATGACGCGTCGGTCGGCGTCTATCTGGACGAAGTGCCGCAGGCCCGCACCCAGGGCCTGAACGGCGCCCTTTACGACATCGCCTCGGTGCAGGTGCTCAAGGGGCCGCAGGGCACATTGTTCGGGCGCAACACGACCGGGGGCGCTGTCCTGATCACCAGCGCGCCGCCGACCGACCGGCTAGAGGGCTATGCCCAGATCGGCCTCGGCAATTTCGGCGCGAGGGATATGGAGGCTGTACTGAACCTTCCGGTATCGGACAGCCTTCAACTCCGCTTCTCCGGCAAGTACAGCGCCCATGACGGCTATTTCTACAGCACGACCGAAGGGCGCAGGATCGGCGATCTGGACACCAGGGCGTGGCGGTTTTCCGCGCGATGGCAGCCGACGGACAATCTGACCAACCTGCTGGTCGTCAACGGCTTCGACGAGAGAGATGACGGCACGGTATTCAAGCTGGCCGCCGTCAACCCGCTCGGCGCGGGCGCGATCTATCGCGACCAGATGACACAGTTCACGCTGTTGCAGAATAGCGCGTTCTGGACCACGACCGCATCGGTGGTGCCTGGCGGCACCGATGTGAACACATTGTCGGTTTCCAATATCACCACGCTGGAGGCGGGTGCGGTCACGCTGAAGAACATCTTCGGCTATCGTCGCGTCCGGTCGGCCATCGGCTTCAACATCGATGGCGACCAGTATAATTCCTATTTCATCAACACCCTCGATAGCGGGCATCAATATTCCGACGAGTTGAACCTGTCCGGAAAGGCAATGGACGGGAAGCTGGAATACTTTGCGGGTCTGTTCTTCTTCAAGGAAGACAATGCCTCCAGCCAGCGCACGCAAAACCGCATGAGCGTGCCCTTCACCAGTGCCCAACCCGGCGTGATCGCCAACACCATTGCCGATCCGATCACCAACACCAGCTATTCCGCTTATGCACAGGCCACCTATCATTTCGGGGAATCGGGAATCTCGCTCACCGGCGGCGCGCGTTACACCTACGACAAGCGCGAAGTCGCCTGGCGATCGGCGTTCCTCGCGCCGACGACCAATTGCCGACTTGTGGACGCCAATGGCGTGGCGCTGTCGCCCTGCGTCCGGGAAGGCAGCATATCCTATCGCCGCCCCACCTGGACGGCGACGCTGGACTGGAAGGCCAGCGCGGACCTGCTGCTCTACGGCACCTATCGCCGCGGCTACCGCTCCGGCGGCTTCACCCTGACCGCCTACAACCCGTTCGAGGCGCAACCCTATGCCCCCGAAACGGTCGACGATTTCGAAATCGGCGCCAAGGGGACGCTGCGCTTCGACGGCGGACGCTTCACCTATGCCCTGGCTGGCTATTATGACAAATATAACGACATCCAGCGGCAACTGACCGACAACAGCAAGCCGATCGTATCCGTCTTCTTCGTCAACGCGGCCAAGGCGACGATCAAGGGCGTCGAGGCCAACGGCACGCTGGATTATGGCAGGCTCACCCTGTCGGGCAGCTTTTCCTATTCGGACGCGCAGTATAAGCGATTCTTCGCGCCCGGACCGGGTGGCCGGATATTCGATTATTCCCGCGCGCCCTTTGCCGGGGCGCCCAAATATACCGTGACCTGGCTGGCGCGCTATGCCCTGATCGACAGCGAAAGGACAGGGCGGGTCAGCATCCAGGGCAGCGGATATTATCAGTCCGACACCGTCGCGCAGGACGTGACCTCCTTCGATCCGATCACGGAAACGGTCCGGCCGCAGACCGTGCTGCATTCGCGCCATGTCATCGACGGCATGCTCGAATGGGCGAATGTCATGGGCGGCGCGGTCGACTTGCAACTTTATGTCCGCAATCTGACCAAGGCGCGTTATCTCACGCAGATTAACGATGCGCTGGCGTCCACATCCTTTGGCCAGACAGAGGCCATCATGGGCAATCCGCGCACCTATGGCGGGTCGCTGAAAATCCGCTTCTGAACGGACAGGGAGAGGAAGGCGATGAGCGACGACTGGAAAAGCAAGCCTCGGCCGCATGAAATCCGGGGGGAACTGCCGGTCGCCGCCACCGTCCCGGCGGTGTTCGCCCATGCCCTGTCCCGGTTCGGCGACCTGCCCTATCTGCGGGACGAAGGGCGGGTGATGACCTATGCGCAGGTGGATGCGGAATCGCGTCGACTGTCGCGCGGGCTGATCGCCATGGGCATAGCAAAGGGCACCCGCGTCGGCATCATGATGCCCAATGGCATTGACTGGGTGCTCGCATGGCTGGCGATCTGCCGGATCGGCGCCGTCGCCGTGGGGTTGAGCACGCTCTTCCAGCGCCGTGAAATCCAGTGGGCGCTGCGGCACAACGATATCGACACGCTGCTGGTTTCGGCCAGTTTCGGCAAGGCGGATTTCCAGCAGCGGATCGAACAGGCTTTCCCGATGCTGGCCGACCGGTCCGGGCAGGACCGGCTGTTCCTGCCCGATGCCCCCTATCTGCGCCGGATCGTGGTGGTCGGCGGCCCGGCCCGGCCCTGGGCGATGCAGGGGTGGGACGCGCTGGATCGCGCGGCATCCGCCACGCCGCAGGCCGATGACCGGATCGTCGCGGCGATGGAAGCCGCCGTATCGCCTGCCGACGACATGCTCATCATCTGCACCTCCGGAACCACCAGCGAGCCGAAAGGCGTCATCTGCATGCATGGCCCGGCCATGCGCAACGGATGGAATTTCGCGCCCTATACGCTGATCGACAGGGGCGAGAATTTCTATTGCGGCATGCCCTTCTTCTGGGTGGGCGGTTTCATCTGGGGCATATTGCCGGTGATGAACAATGGCGCCTGCCTGTGTTTTCCCGCATCGCTCAGCGGCGAGGATATTCTGTCCATGCTGGTCCGCGATCATGTGACCGGCATCTTCCCCGTCGCCGCGCAACTGCATGCGATCCGGCATGCGGCGGAGGAAGAGGGTATCGATCTTGGTTTCATCCGTAACGGTTATGTCGCCCATCGCGATGCCGATACGGGCGAGCCGATACCGCCGGACCGCCGGATGGGCGGAACCTTGGGCATGACGGAAACCTTCGGCACCCACAGCACGGATCAGGAGGGCAAGCCCACCCCATTGGGCAAGGCTGGCCATTGGGGCCGCGCCATGCCGGGCATCGAACGGCGGATCGTTTCCCTCGACACGGGCGAGCCGCTTGGTCCTGGCGAGGTGGGCGAACTCCAGCTTCGCGGTTCCGGCCTGATGCGCGGCTATGTGAAGAAGGAACGGCATGAGATCATGACAGGGGATGGCTTCTTCCCCACCGGCGACCGCTGCATGATCGACGAGGACGATCTGCTCTATTTCTATGGCCGGGCCAAGGACATGATAAAGACCAGCGGCGCCAATGTCGCCCCGGCCGAAGTCGAGGCGGCGCTGCTCGACTTTCCGGAAGTGCGTGAGGCGATCGTTCTTGGCCTGCCGGATATCAAGCTGGGGGAGATCGTTGCGGCGGTGTTGGTTCCGGAACATGGACACCAGATCAACTGCGCCGGAATAGGAGCGCGGTTGCGCGAGGAAATCTCCAGCTACAAGATTCCCCGGATCGTGGTGATAATGGACTATGAGGATGTGCCGCGTACGGACGCCGCCGAAAAACCTCGGCGCAACGTCCTGCGTGAACAGCTGATCGCGAGGCTCCACAATAGGCCGGAGGTGGCACCCCTCCGCGCGAAGGGGCTGGAAAGTGAGGGGAGGAACAGGCATGGCAGGTGAACGACAGGGCAAGGGCAGGCGCATGGTGAGGATGATGGCCCTGCTGGCGGCGTCGCTGGGCGGTTCGAGCGTCGGCACCGCACAGACCAGGCCTGCGCAGGCCATGCCGCAACCGCCGTCGCGGCCCAATATCGCGCCCTTGCCCCGCGTCACCACGCCGCGCCTCTATGTGATCGATTGCGGTTATCTCACCACCAACCGTCCCGAAGCCTTCGGCCTGACGCGCGACGAAGTGGCGGACAGCAACATGCCAGTCACCTGCTATCTGGTCATTCATCCCAAAGGGGTGCTGCTCTACGATACCGGGCTTTCGGATCTGCTGGTGGGCAGGCCCGCCTATGAGCATAGCGTCTTCGGCTGGGGCCAGATCAAGATGCGGAGCCTGCGCGGCGAATTGGCCGATATCGGCCTGGCGCCGGAGGACATCACCTATCTCGCCTTGTCGCACGGCCATTTCGACCATGTCGGCAATGCCAACATGTTCGCCGGTTCGACATGGCTGACGCCGCGCGCCGAATATGCGGACATGTTCGAAAAGGGCGCGACCTTCAGCCTGGCCGACTATGCCGCGCTCGCCCATTCCCGCAAAATTCTCTATGATGGCGATCATGATGTGTTCGGCGACGGCACCGTCATACTCAAGGCGACGCCGGGCCACACCCCCGGCCATCAATCGCTCTATGTGAAGCTGGCGCATACCGGCGGCGTCATTCTGAGCGGCGACCTCTATCATTATGAGGAGGAACTGACGAAGGACCGCATGCCGGAACGGGAGCGGCACAGCGGAACGCCCGAATCCCGCCGGGCGCTGGCCGATTTCGCGGCGCGGACGCATTCGCAGCTCTGGATCGGCCACAGCACGGCCTTCTTCCGGAACGCGCGCAAGTCGCCCGCCTGGTACGACTGAAACGCCCATTTTTCGCGATCGGCCTGCACGCCGGGGCTTGTTCAGTCTGCCCCGGCCATGGAGAAGGCGCCGACCGCTATCGAGGAGACAGGAGAAATGACGATTCCCCCGCATCATAAGGTGGTCGAGGCACCGCCCGTCGATCGTCCCCCGCTACCCGCGGGAACCCTGAACGGTGAGGTCGCCGTCGTGACCGGCGGCGGATCGGGCATGGGTCTCGCCATGGCCAGCGCCTTCGTCCAGGCGGGTGCGAAGGTCGCCATCTTCGGCCGCACGCAGGAAAAGGCCGATCAGGGCGCGGAAAAGCTGCGCGCCATGGGCGGGCAAGTGCTGGCCGTCGGCGCCGATGTCCGCGACCCTGCAAAGATCGCCGACGTGTTCGACCGGGCAGAGGCGGAATTGGGCCCCGTCACCATCCTCGCCAATAATGCGGGGGGCAATTATCCCGTTCTGGCTGAGGGCATGAGCGCGGGCCAGTGGCGTTCGATCACCCGCATCGCCATTGACGGCACCTTCTTCTGCTCGACGGAATTTGCGCGGCGCCGGATCGCGGCGGGCGGGCGCGGCGCCATCGTCAACAATTCCGCGCAATATATCTGGACCGGCTTTCCCGGAGACGCCCATTCCGCAGCGGCCAAGGCGGCGATCGCGACGATGAGCGCGACCCAGGCGCAGGACTGGAAGCAGCATCGCATCCGCGTGAATTGCGTGGCGGCGGGCTTCTTCCCCCATGCCCATTCGGTGAATGGGCAGAATGCCGATCAGGATGTCCGGCTGGGCGCGATGCTGCCGATCGCGCGCGTGGGCCGCATGCATGAATTCGGCTGGATTTCAGCCTTTCTCTGCTCGCCCTTCGCAGCCGGGATCACCGGCGAGACATTGGTGATCGACGCGGCGGACCGCCTGCGCCGCACCCTGACCAGCCCCGACTTCATCCCTCCGCGCGAACGCGAAGTCATCTGGGGAGACATGTAATGGCCGCGACCCAGCTCATCGCCCTTCCCGCCTGGCTGGAGGGACGCCGTGCCCTTGCCGTTGGCGAAGGCGCCGCCCTCGATGCCGTTGCCGCCGCGCTCGAGACAGCCGGGGCCAGGGCGGTGCGTGGCGCCGCCGTTGCCGATCTGCCGGAAGTGGCTGCGCAATTCGATGCCGCGGGCCCCGTCGACCTGCTGGTGCATGCGGGCACGCCATTGCCTACCATCTCGTCCGAACAGATCGGCATGGAACAGTGGCGGGCGACCTTCTCCGCCGATCTGGACGGCCGTTTCCTCCATGCGGCGGAATTCACCCGCCGGTTGCTGGCCGCCGACATGCCGGGCAATATCCTTTACCTCATGCCCCCCTACAGGGTGGAGGCCGGACAGGGCATGGCGGGCACCGCGCATGGCGCGCTTGACAATCTGGTGAAGTCGCTCTCGGTGGAATGGGCGCGCGACGGCATCCGCGTCAACGCCATCGCTTCGCGCGTGGTCGCCGATTATCAGGGCAGCACGGAGCCGCAGCAGACCTCGCTCACCAGCCTCGCCGCCTATCTGCTCAGCGATTACGCCGCCTATGTGACCGGGACGATCACCGGCATCGACGAGGTTTGACCGCAGGCACGATCGGATGCGGGCTGTCTTGCAGCCCGCATCCGGTGGCTCACGCCATCGCTTCGTCGATAGCCTGCTTCCCCAATGCGGGGTCGTCGGTGAAGAAGGCGTCCAGCCCCGTGGCGATATAGCGCTTCATCTCCGCGATGCTGCCCGCCGGGTTGCGCGCGGCATCGCCCGCATCGTTCCGGAAGTCGGCGGCCAGGAAATGATTTTCCGGCCGGAAGGTCCATATCCCGACCAGCAGCCCCGCCTTGTGCGCGGCTTCGACCAGCCCGCTTGGCGTCGTCAGCCGCCCATCGGGTCCGATGGGGATGACCATCCGCACATGCGGCGCCACATAGGTCGCATAGGTCGCCATCTCCGCCAGCCCCTCCGGCGACAGCAGCGCGCCATAGGTCCGCCCGATGCCCTGCGCGGCGAAATCCGGTGGGGGTTGGCGCGGATCACCGATCAGCTGCATCAGCCCGATATGGGACATGGACGCGGTCTTCTGGCGCAGCGCTTTCAGATTGCCGACCTCGAAGGACTGGATGATCAGCGGCGCGCGCAACAGATAGCCGCTGCGGCCGATGATATCGAGCAAGCGCTGTTCCTGCGGCAGGCCGATCCCCGTGAAATAGGTCGGATGCTTGATCTCCGGGATCAGGCCGATGGTGCGGCCGCGCGCGGCGGATTCCGCCGCCACGAAATCGGCGATCTCCTCCATCGACACGATCTGGAACTGGCCGTCATAGCTCTGGCTTTCCGGCCGCATGGCCCCCAGCCTTTCCTTGGCGCGCAGCGTCTTGAGCTCGGCGAAGGTGAAGTCCTCGGTGAACCAGCCGACCTGCTGTTCGCCATCGATCGTCTTGGCGGTCTTGCGGCCGGCGAATTCCGGATGCGCGGCGACGTCGGTGGTTTCGGCGATGTTGTTTTCATGGCGCGCGACCAGCACCCCGTCCTTTGTCGGCACGAGGTCCGGCTCCACGAAATCGGCTCCGTCCTGGATCGCCTTGGCATAGGAACCCAGCGTATGTTCGGGCCGAAGCGCCGAACAGCCGCGATGGGCGAGCAGGACCGGACGCTTGCGCCCCCCGTCGCGCGTGAGGGAGGCGGCATTCGCCACCCCCGTCGCGGCCGCCGCGCCCAGCAGCGGCAATTGGGCGGCCGAGCGCAGCAGGCCGCGCCGGGACAGCGACGCGGCCATCAGAAGCCCACCGACAGGGTGCCGAACCACTGGCGCGGCGGGATGGGATAGACGTTGTAATTGTTGGTGTTCGCGCTTGCCTGCACGGTCGCCGCACCCTTTTCGTCGAACAGGTTGGTGACGTTCAGGCTGATCTCCGCCTTCTTGAGCCCGATCAGCCCGGACGGCAGCTTGTAGCCGATGCGCGCGCTCGCCTGGAAATAGGATTTGACCCAGGCATCGTTGGTGAAGGTCGCGTAACGGCGGCCGACATAATCGCCCACAAGCTGCGCATCGAAATCGCCGATGGTCAGCGTCGCGACGGTCTTGTTCATCCATTTCGGGCTGACCGGGATCAGCTTGCCGCCCGTCGGCACGACGCCGCCCACAGTGGCGAAGCCACCGATCCGCGTGCCCGTCGCCTGGCCGGTCACTGTGCTGTAATCGCTGTCATAGATGGACCGATTGTAGGACAGCGCGTTGTAGAGCGAAAATGCCTTGCCGAAACGCAGCGTCACCGCCGCGTCGACGCCGTCGGTCTTCACGCTGCCGACGTTGAAGACGGAAGGCGTGCCGCCGGAAATGCCGCCGCCGCCGATCCCGCCAATCGCTGCGGCGGGTGTGATGCCGATCAGGCGGTCGTGGAAATCGACATGATAATAGTTCACCTGCGCGTCGATGCCGGTCAGGAATGCCGTGTTGATCGTCCGGCTGCTGCGGAAGCCGATTTCGTAGGTCCACGCCGTTTCCGGACGGCCGTTATTCTTCAGATTGTCGAACGCCGCCTGGCTGCCGGTGCTCCAGGGCGTGACGCCGCCGCCGCCATAGGGCTGGAAGTGGCGCAGATTCTTCTGCACGTTGACGTAGAGCTGCTCCTTGCCGGTGATGTCCCATTTGGCGCCGATAGCGGGCAGGAACCAGCGCTTGGTGTTGATCTCGCCTTCAGGAAGCGCGCTCGACGATCCGGGCAGCGATCCGATGATCGGCTGGACCGGGAAGGTGCCGCTCGCGAACTGGAGGCTGGACTTGAAACCGCCCTGGATCAGCAGGCTGGGCGTCAGTTGCCAGGCGTCCTGTGCATGGAATTGCAGCACATTGGTGCGCATCTCGCTGCCATATTGGGTGAAGAGCGGGTTGGTCGGGCGGACATAGGGCTTGTAGTCGTCCGCCCGCGTCACATCCAGCGCATACCAGCGGCGATAGGCGGCCGAACTGTTATATTCATACCAGATACCCGCCTGGAGCGTGTGGTTGCCCAGCGTCGCATCCAAGGTCGAGATCGCGCCGCCCCGGTCGATGCGATATTCGGTCGTGCGGATGGCGTAGCCCGAATTGCCGGTCGCCTGCTTCAGATTCTGCCCCGGAAAATAAAGCGAGAACAGCGTCGGCAGGCCTGCGACGGTGATAGGCCCGGCGACGATGCCTGCGCCGTCATTATGATGATAATAGACCTGGGTCGACCAGTCGACCGCGTCCGTCAGATGCGCCTGATATTTGATATAGCCCAGATAGTCGGTCCGCAGTGCCGCACTGTAATAGTTGCGGTAGTTCACGGACTGGGATGCCGGCACATTGCCGTTCGCGTCCAGATAGGCGACGGCGGCGTTGAAATCGGGATAGAAGAAGGGACGGGTATAAGGCTGGTAGGCCTGGGCGGCATTGGCCGGGTTCTTGAAGACGGTGGTTGCGTCCTCATTGGGTTCCTGCTTGTCGGAATAGGCGAAATAGGCGGTCAGCTTGCCGTTGCTGTCGTCATGGACGAACTTGGCGTTGACCTGCCAGCCCTTCTGGATGCCGTTGAAGTCCCAGGCGCGGGCACGCTGGCGCAGCACCGACACATAGCCGCTGTTGCCATTACCGAACACGCCGCTGTCGAGGCGGAGGAAGGTGCGCGACGTGTCGTAGCTGCCGAGCGTCTGGTTGATCTGCGCGCCCATCTGTTCGCGCGGGTCGCTGGAGAAATTCTCGATCCCGCCGCCCAGATTGCTTGTGGAGGCGATGCCCAGTTCCGCCGCGCCGGTCGCCACCACGACGCTGCCGACATTTTCGGAGATGATTGCGCGCTGCGGCGACAGGCCGTTGAAATTGCCGTAGCTCTGGTCGCCCAGCGGCACACCGTCCAAGGTGTGGCCGAGCTGCTGCCCGCTGAAGCCGTGGATGAAGAGCGAAGCGTTCTGCTCGTTATTGCCCCACGGGTCGGCGGTCACATACATGACGCCCGGCAGGGTCTGGATCGCCTTGAACGGCGCGACGCCGGGCAGGATCTTCTGGATCTCGGTCGTGGTGATGGCGGTGGCCGAACGGGTCGCCTTGACGCCCGTCACGATGATTTCGGAATGGCCGTCATCGGCTGCGGCAGCGGCCGTCTCTGCCGAAGTGGCGTCCGCAGGTGTTTGCGCAAGGGCAGGCGCTGAAGCGAAGACGGACAGAATGGCGGCGCCAGCCAGCAGCCGGCCCCGGAAGGTCGGATAAGCGATCATCGGTGATTCCCCTAAGATGGCGTGCCGATTTGCACGCTTGCGCGGACGCCTAGGCGAAAGGCGTGACAGTTTGTTGGCGTTGCGCGGACACTATGGTTACAGAGGAATGAAATCTTGATGACAGCGCTAACATCGTCATCCCGCCGCTACGGCGATGCAGGCGCAGCGCATAGGCGACATTATCCGCCCCGGCTGACTTCGGCTCGGTTCCAGCCGCTTGCGCCTCAGGCGATACGCCCGTCCCTGTCCTTCCAGTAGCGGTCCCGGATTTCCCGCTTGTAGAGCTTGCCGGTTTCATGTCGCGGCAATTCCCGTTCGAAATCGACCGAGCGGGGGCATTTGACGCTGCTCAAATGGCTGCGGCAATAGGCGATCAATTCCGCTTCCAGCGCCGGTCCGGCATCCTGCCAATCGCGCGGCTGGACCACGGCCTTCACTTCCTCGCCCATCTCCGCGCTTGGCACGCCGATCACGGCGACGTCGGCGATCTTGGGATGGACGATCAGCAGATTTTCGATTTCCTGCGGATAGATATTCACCCCGCCCGAGATGATCATGAAGCTCTTGCGGTCGGTCAGGAACAGATAGCCGTCGGCATCGGCATAGCCGATATCGCCCAGCGTGGTCCATGTGGGGTGCAGTGGGTTGCGCGCGTCGTTCGTCTTCTGCGCGTCATTGAGGTAGGAAAAGTCCCAGCCGCCCTCGAAATAGACCAGGCCCTGCTCGCCGCTGGGCAGTTCATGGCCTGCCTCGTCGCAGATATGCAGCGTGCCAAAGTCCGACCGGCCCACCGATCCCGGTTTGCGCAGCCACTCCTCGGCGCTGATATAGGTGGTGCCGTTCCCCTCCGACCCGCCATAATATTCGTGGATGATCGGCCCCACCCATTCGATCATCGCGCGCTTGACCTCGACCGGGCAGGGGGCGGCGGCATGGACGATCCCGCGCAGCGACGACAGGTCGTAGGACAGGCGCTGCTCCTCCGGCAGGCGCAGCATGCGCAGGAACATGGTGGGGACCATCTGGGAGAAGGTGACGCGGTAGCGCTGAATCGCCTCCAGCGCCGTTTCGGGCACGAACCTGCGCAGCAGCACGACCGTCGCGCCCAGCCGTTGCGCCATGGTGGAATAAGCCAGCGGCGCGGTGTGATAGATGGGCGCGGGTGACAGATAGACCGTATCCTCGCCAATGCCGTACCGGTTGGACAGCCGTTCCGCCAGCATATGCGGCTCGGTCGCCGGACCACCGGACAATGGCAGGCGAACGCCCTTGGGCCTGCCGGTCGTGCCGGAGGAATAGACCATGTGGAACCCAGCGCTTTCGTCGGCGATGGGCGTCTCGGGGAAGGTGGCGATCGCCTGCGCCCATTCCTCTTTTCCGTCCATGGGGCCGTCGGCCCAGAGGATATGGTCGAGGGCCGGACATCGCGCCGCGGCGATCTTCAGGAGACCGGGCAGCGCCTCCATCTCTCCGCTCGTCACCAGCAGCCGGGCCTTGCAATCGCCCAATATATAAGCGGCTTCCTCCCCGGTCAGCTTGGCCGAGATCGGCGTGATGTAGAGTCCGGCGCGCTGCGCCGCCCAATAGACCTCATAATAGCGCAGCGTATTGGGCAGCCAGATCGCCACCGTATCCCCCGCCGTGATCCCCAGCGATCGCAGGAAATGCGCGCCCTGGTTCGCTCGCTTCTCCAGTTCGGCGTAACTGAGCGTTTCGCCCGTTTCCGCCATGATGCAGGCGGGCTTGTCCGGCGTGGACAGGGCGTGATGGCGCGGATGCATCTTCTCTCCTTCCGTTGGCCGCCCAGACGGACGGCCTTCCATGTTCGCCGAACTGATAGCGCCGTTGCAGTCCAATGGGAAAGAGGGCGGGTGGGGCCTTCACGTTTGAAGCCACGGTTCGGTGCCGTGGATCGGGGCTACGGACAGTCCAGCCTGCCCATCATCCTTTCGGGCAGGACCGATTGCCATTTGCGATGCGGCCGCAGTAACAATGGTCGATGACGGCATTGCCGGACCTTTCGATGCAATCTTGCCAGGGCAGAAGAGCGCATATGGACGATATGACCAGTAGCCCGGCCGATCCATTCGCCTCGTTCCGCGAGCGCGATCATCCGCTTCGCGCGTCCCTCTCGCGTGAGATGCATATTCGCGGCCTGCCTCGTTTCGATGCGCCAGCCCTCGCGCTGCAATTCATGCTGCTGGTCGATGAGCCGCAGGCCCGCGAGAGCATTGACCTTCTTTCCGAGCGCTTTCCCCTTCTCAAACCTGGAGATCGCTTTCTCTCCGCGCGGATCGGCGATCTCCATTTTTCCTGGGAGCGCCATACCGAATATATGACCTACAGCTTTCTGGCGCCGGTCGAGGGGGCGACGCTGTTCGACCTTCGCCCGTTCGGCGAGGTACCGTGCTGGATGGCCGAAATCCCCGGACGGCTTATCCGTTCCACCCATATCGCGATGGTCGTGAACGAACCGCTCCCCGCCATCATCGCGGCGCATTTCGCCACTGACGATCTCATCATATCGGATGTCGCCGACGGCTGTGCCCGCATCTGGAGCGACTTTCGCTTGCACGAAGACGGCTTCGGCCGCCTGCTCATCCATGACAGGGGATTGAAGGGCGATGAAAGTTCGCAACTGGTGCAGCGGCTCCAGGAACTGGGCAATTACCGCAAGATCGCATTGCTCGGCCTGCCGGAAGCGCAGCAGGCGACTCCGCTGCTGACCGCGCTGGAACAAAGGCTGACGATGATCACCAGCCATGTGGCCCAGAAGGACGCGGACGCCGATCAGGTACTGGAACAGCTTTCGGCCCTGAGTGCCGAACTGGCCGAGATCGTGGCGCGTACCCGCTACCGGATGAGCGCGACGGAGGCTTATGCGGAAATCTGCCGCGACCGTATCCGGCGCCTTGCCGTGCTGCCGGTGCGTGGCTACCGCTCGCTCGACGATTTCACCGAACGGCGCTTGCTCCCGGCCATGCGGACGTGCGGCGCCTTCACCTCGAGGCTGGAGGATCTGGCGCAACGGACCGCCTGGACCAGTGCCCTGCTCCGCACGCGGGTCGATACCGCGCTGGCTCGTCGCAACCGTGATCTGCTGGCCTCCATGGACCGGCGAACCGCCCTCCAGTTGCGGCTCCAGCATACGGTCGAAGGGCTGTCGGTGGTGGCGATCAGCTATTATGCCCTTGGCCTCTGGCACCATCTGAAGGAAGCGCTCGAGCTTCAGGGGCTCCATCTGCCTGCATGGATCGACATGGTGCTGCTTCCCGTGACGATCATCACGGTTTTCCTGGGGGTCGGTCAGATCCGAAAGGTCAAGCGGTTGCCGCCTGACGGACATTAGAGCGACCGCTCTATTCTTTTGATTTGCCGCGATTTCTGAACCGTCAGACGATGCCATCTGACTGGAAATCGCTCTAGAGCGACGGTTGACCGGGTCTCGACAGGCGTTGTCGTCTGTCCTCGGGAATGAAAGCGAAGAGGGCAGGAAAGGGTGCTCAGCTTATCAATCGCTCTCCTTGGGCGCTGAGCCGCGCCGGTTGGGCATGGCAATGGCATCCTCGGCCGTGGCGGGCGGCTTCTCCTTTCCGCGGCGGATATGTCTTTCCAGGATCAGCAGGGCCGACAGCAGAAGCAGCGCGATGAGGGAACCGGAGAGAACCAGCACATATTGACCTGCCCCGGCGGTAATGCCGACGGCGGCTGCCATCCAGAGACTGGCCGCCGTGGTCATGTTGCGCACATCGCCGCCGCGTACGAAGATCAGCCCGCCCGCGATGAAGCCTATGGCCTGCGCCAGACCCTGAACGACGCGCACCGGATCGCTATTGCCATAGCTTTCGGACAGTTCCAGCGCAGACAGGGTCAGCATGGCGGAACTGAGCGAAACAAGGCCATGCGTGCGCAGGCCCGCATCGTGGCCGTGCCTTTCCCGCTCGAACCCCAGGGCAAGGCCCAGCAGGGTCGCAAGACACAGGCGTATCAGGGTCGTGCCGAGATCATTGGCTAACATGGGCATAGTACCCATGAGCGGCTCGCCCGTTCCGAACGCTCGGCGGAATCCAGGCGGCGCCGGATTCGGGGTGTGCGAAGGAGACGGACCCTCAGCGGTCGTCGGTGTCTGACGATATGTGCAGGATCAACTGATTGACGCGCAAGTCATTTTTCGCCGAACAGGCGAAAATCTCACAGAGCCAGTCCATGCAGCGAGCCAGAAAACCCATGGCTCTTCTCCCCATATTATTGCTCGCATGTTAGCAGATGGCCGGGCCGAGGAGAAGATGGATCATCGCCGATCCGCGCTTTGCTTCCGGTCTTGCGATGATCGGGATCGGCCTTTATCAGCAGCGGCGCGACAGGTTCCCCGATGAGGGGATGAAAAGGGAAGTCGGGTGAAGCCCGCGCTGCCCCTGCAACTGTAAGCGGAGAGCCATCCGGCCATATCGCCATTGGGGCCATCGTCCCGAGAAGGCGGCCGGAAGGCATGGACCCGCGAGCCAGGAGACCTGCCTGCCGCAGTCGTTCTTCGACCGGACAGGGTGCGCCGGCCGAACGGGGATTTCCCTCGCCGAGCGACAGCCATCGCCTTGCCGGTGCGGCCGTGCGGGGGTGGGCCGTGTCGCGCGTCCCTCCCACCGTTCAGGCCTCCGGCGGGTTTGTTGCCGTCCGGTTGGAGGATGCGGAATGACTGTGAAGGGATGGGCGCGCTGATGCTGCGCGCGGTGGAGAGCGGGGCGTCGGTGGTCGTCTGTTCGACCTGTCGTCTGTCGGCGGAGCGCCGGGAAGATGGTGAGGGACGACGTGGTGGAGCCTTGCTGGCTGAAGCCATGCGCGCCGTTCAGGCGAGTGACCCTGCTTATGTGGGGGTGGCGGTGCAGGATATGCCATGCCTGTTCGCATGCCAGCGCCATTGCACGGTGCATGTCCGGGGGAGCGGCAAGATCGGCTATGTGCTGGGCGATTTCACCCCCGACGAGGATGCCGCGCGCGCGATCCTCGACTATGCGGCGCGCCATGCCGCAAGCGAGGAGGGCGTGGTGCGCTATGCCGACTGGCCGCAGGGAGTGAAGGGGCATTTCATCGTTCGCACGCCGCCTGAAGGTTTTGTCTGCTCATGATCCGCTTCGAAAACAGGGCGGCCTTTGCCGCGGCCTTGGCCGATCTTCCGGAACCGGATGCGGGCGCCGTGAAGGCAGCGGCGGCGCGGCAGGCGGTGCTGACCAAGCCCGCGGGATCGCTGGGGCGTCTGGAGGAAATCGCGCTGTTCATGGCCGGCTGGCAGGGACGGGAACGGCCCCGTGCCGAGCGCATCCGGGCAGCGATCTTCGCCGGAAACCATGGTGTTGCGGCGCGTGGCGTCAGCGCCTTTCCCGCTGAAGTGACGACGCAGATGGTTGCCAACTTCCATCATGGCGGGGCTGCGATCAATGCCCTGGCGGGGGCTTGCGGGGCGCAACTCACCATCGTGGCGCTCGATCTCGATCGGCCGACCGGCGATATTTGCGTCGAACCGGCGATGAGCGAGGAGGATTGTCTGGACGCGATCAACGCCGGGGCGGCGGTGGTGGAGCGGGACCTCGACCTGCTGCTTCTGGGCGAGATGGGAATCGCCAACACCACCCCGGCAGCGGCCCTTTGCGCGCAGTCTTTCGGCGGTGCGGCGGAGCATTGGGTAGGACGCGGGACGGGCGTTGATGCCCATGGCCTGTCTCGCAAGGCGGAAGCGGTGACGCTGGCGCTGGTGCTGCATGGCCCCGCCTGCGGCGATGCGTTCGAGATGCTGCGCTGCCTTGGCGGGCGGGAGATCGCGGCCATGGCAGGTGCCATGCTGGCCGCGCGGATGTGGCATGTGCCGGTGATGCTGGATGGCTTTATCGGCTGTGCGGCGGTGGCTCCCTTGGTCCGCGACAACAGGGCCATCACAGGCCATTGCCTGGCGGCGCATTGCTCCGCCGAAGCGGGGCATGGGCGGTTGCTCGATGCGCTCGGTCTGGAGCCGCTGCTGCGTCTCGACATGCGACTCGGCGAGGGTAGCGGCGCGGCGGTGGCGACCCAGATCGTGCGATCGGCGCTGGCCGCGCATGGTGGCATGGCGACCTTTGCCGAGGCTGCGGTGGCCGGGGCGCTGTGAACCCCTTTGCTCTTCACCTGATGCGTCATGGCGCAACGGAGCGGCCGGGACGGCTGTGGGGGCATGGGGATGAGCCGTCCAGCGCGGAAGGCGTGGCGCTCTGTGTCGAACGGGCGCGAGGTCTGGACTTTGCCCGGGTGGTGACGTCCGACCTGTCGCGGGCGCGGGTGCCGGGGGCGCTTATCGCGTCGGAACGAGCGGTTCGCCATGAGATCGATCGCCGCTGGCGGGAACTGGATTTCGGGCATTGGGATGGGGCCGATCCGGCCCATTTGCCGGAGCAGGATCTGGCCCGTTTCTGGAGCGATCCGCAGGGCTTTCCACCGCCGGAAGGGGAGCGATGGAGCGACCTTCATGGGCGGGTGGCGGCGGCGCTCGATGATGTTCACGAGCCTGCACTGGTCGTTACCCATGCAGGGGCGATCCGGGCCGCGCTGGCAGCACTTTGCGGCCTCGATCTGCGGCAGGGCTGGGCGGTCGACCTGTCCTATGGCGCCGTGCTCACCCTGCGGCTGTGGCCAGGCAAGACGCCGTCCGCGCAAATGACCGGGTTGCTGACATGAGGCGGCTGATATCGGCGCTGCAATTGATGACCAGCCTGCCGCTGCCTTCGGTCAGGGCTGACGATGCCGATTTTGCGGCGGCGATCCGATGGTTTCCCGCTGCCGGAGCGGCTGTCGGCATCGTCGTCGCCGGGGCTGCAGGGCTGGGCATCAGGATCGATGCCTGGGCGGGCGCCTGGCTGGCGCTGCTGGCGTGGGTTGCCGTGACTGGTGCGCTGCATCTGGACGGGCTGGGCGATATGGCCGATGCGGCGGGCGCGGCGCATGGAGACCGTGCGAAACTGTCTGCCGTGTTGGCCGATCCGCATATCGGCAGTTTCGGCGTCGTCGCCATCCTGCTCCAGTTGCTGACGAAACTGGTTCTGCTGCGGCTCTGGCTGGAGTTTTTTCCGGTCTGGATGCTCATCCCGCTTGCCATGGTGGCGCGAATCGGACCGCTGGTCTGGGCGCGATGGTTGCCTCCGTTGCATGAAGGGCTGGCCAGCCGTTTCCGCGCGGGTTGGACGCCCTTCGCCCTCATTGTCTGGTCCGGTTTGGCGCTGGTTCTGAGCTGGTGGATTCCGGCATTGCTGACGGCGATCGTGCTGATCCCGCTCTGGAACCGCTGGCTGCGGGTGCGGATCGGGGGAATCAACGGCGATGGCCATGGTGCTGGCATCGAACTGATGGAAAGCGCGCTGCTGGCGGCGATGGTGGTGGCGCGATGAACGGCTTTGCCTGGCATGGCGGACGGTTGGGTGAGGCGCGGGCGCTTTACGGCGGGGAGGAGTGGATCGACCTGTCAACCGGGATCAGCCCGATCGTCTGGCCGGGCGTGGAAAGGGTAGCCGTGGACTGGCGGGCATTGCCGGACTCGGGCGATCTGGCCGAACTCGAAGAGGCGGCCGCAGGGCATTTCGGGGTCGATCCCGCCTTCGTCTGCACCTTGCCGGGCAGCGAGATGGGATTGCGGCTGGTCGGGCGACTGCTCGATCTGCCGGGGCGCTGGCTGGTGCCGAGCTATCGGACCCATGGCGAGATTTTTGACTCCGGCCATCCCGTGTCGAACGGCGAGAAAGCTCTAGGGGAGGCAGTGGCCCTGCTGCTCGCCAATCCGAACAATCCCGACGGTCGCGTCCTGGCGCCTGCGCTTTTGCGCCAGTGGCTGGAGGCGCTGGAGCGAGCGGGGGGATGGCTTATCGTGGACGAAGCCTATGCCGATGCCATGCCCGAATGCAGCGTGATGAGCGACGTGCAAGATGGAAGGCGGCTGATTCTCTTGCGATCCTTCGGCAAGTTTTTCGGGCTGGCCGGGGTTCGGTTGGGTTTTCTGGTCGGGCCGCGCGCGATCGTCGAACGGGCGCGCCGGATGATGGGGGAATGGCCGGTGTCGGCGGCTGCCATTGCCTTTGGCCGGGAAGCCTATCGCGATTGCGACTGGATGGCCGAGACCAGATTGCGGCTGAAGGATCGGGCGGCGGGACTCGATAAGGTGCTGGCGACACATGGGCTGGAGGCACGCGGCGCATGTCCGCTGTTTCGATTGGTGGAGGTGGAGGACGGCTTTGCGCTGTTCGACCGCCTTGCAAGGGCGGCGATCCTGACCCGACCGTTCGAGGATAATCCGCGCTGGCTGCGGATAGGCTTGCCGAGTGACGGGTGGGCGCAGGAACGGATCGACCGGGCGCTGGGGCATGGCTGAACCGTTCGCGCTGGTGGCGCTGATGCTGGATGCAGCGCTGGGTTGGCCGAACTGGCTTCATGTGCGGACCGGGCATCCGGTGGGCGGCTTTGCCCGGATCATCGAAGCGATCGAACGGCTGTGGAACCGGGCGGACTGGAGCGACCTGCTGCGGCGCTGGGCGGGAATGGGGCTGCTGCTGATCCTGCTGGCCGTCGCTGGAGGCTTGGGATTTGCCCTGGAAACGATCATCAGGCGCTGGGCTGGAAGCTGGGGCTGGATCTGGCTCGCCTTCGCTGCCTGGCCGGCGCTGGCGCAGCGCAGCCTTTATGCTCATGTTCTGCCGGTTGTGCAGGCGCTGAAGGCGGGCGATCTGGTCGGCGCGCGACGGGCTGTCGGTTGGATCGTCGGGCGAGACACGGAAAATCTGGATGAAGCGGGCGTGGCGCGTGCGGCCATCGAAAGTCTGGCCGAAAGCTTCTGCGATGGGGTTGTCGCACCGCTTTTCTGGCTCCTGTTGCTCGGCTTGCCGGGTGTCTGGGCCTATAAGGCAGTGAACACGGCGGACAGTCTGATCGGTCATAAGGAAGCTCCGTTCACCCATTTCGGTTGGGCGGCGGCGCGGTTCGACGATCTGCTCAACTGGATTCCCGCGCGGCTCGCGGGATTGCTGATCTGTGTGGCGGGCGGCGGAGGCTGGGCTGTGATGTGGCGGGATCATCGGCGCCATGCCTCTCCCAATGCGGGTTGGCCTGAAGCCGCGATGGCGGGCGCGCTGGGGATCAGGCTGGCGGGACCGGTCCGATATGACGGTGTGCAGCATGACAAGCCGTGGATCGGCGAAGGTGCCGTTGCGGATTTGCAGGCCATGGAGGCGGCCTTGCGGGTCTATCTGCGCTCCTGCCTGATGCTCTGGGGATTGGTGGCGCTTTGGGAAGGGATCGCATGACGAGCTTGCTGGTTCTGGGCGGGGCGCGATCGGGTAAGAGCGGCTATGCGCAGCGGCGTTGCGAGGTGTTGCCCGGCAGGCTGGGCTATATCGCGACGGCGCAGGCGTTCGACGCTGAAATGGAGGAGCGGATAGCACGCCACCAGAATGAGCGGGGCGGGCGCTGGTCGACCATCGAGGCGCCGACCGATCTGACCGGAGCGATTCGCGATGCGGCGGCTGTGGCGGACGTGCTCATGGTGGATTGCCTGACCTTGTGGCTTTCCAATCTGCTGCTCGCAGAGGCGGATGTCGCTGCGGCGCGAACGGCGCTGGTCGATGCGGTGCTGGGTTGTCCCGTTCCCCTCATCATTGTGGCCAATGAGGTCGGCTATGGCATCGTGCCGGACAATGCGCTGGCCCGCCGGTTCCGGGATGAGGCCGGATGGCTCAATCAGGCGGTCGCGGCGGCTTGCCGGGAGGTGGTGCTGGTGGCGGCAGGCCTTCCGCTGTCGCTGAAAGGGTAAAAATCATGGAAGGGCGTCTGTACGGAAACGCGACCTAGACGGGGGCATAAGAAAACTTCGTTGCGTGAAGTGCCGCGCTGATGTTTCGGAAAGTGCGCCTTGCCCATTTTTGTCGGAGGGAATAGGGGAAGGGCCGCAGAAAAGCTGTGGAGGGGACTATGATAGGCAGCCGGTCCGGCAAGAGGCAAACATGCTGTGCGCGCGTCGATCGATCCGCTCCGGTTGAACGGGAAGATCGATTTTTTCGTCCGTCTTTGGGCGGGCTGAACGGGGGGGATGGCCAGTGAGTGCGCTCAATCCAGATTATTTGTTTGTCTTCATCCTGGCGGCTTTCGTCGGTTTCCAGTTGATCAAGAAGGTATCGCCGCTGCTGCATTCGCCGCTGATGTCGCTGACCAATGCGATCGCGGCGGTGGTGATCGTGGGCGCGATCACGATCACGGGCGAGGAAGGCGCGACGCCGCTGGCCAAGACGCTGGGCTTCATTGCGGTCTTCTGCGCGACGGTGAACCTGGTTTCGGGCTTCATGATCACCGACCGCATGCTCAAGATGTTCAAGCCGCGGGGGAAGTAAGAAATGCATGCTTTCGTTCCATTCGCGGCGATCGTCTCATCGTCGCTGTTCATTCTTGCGCTCATGTGGATGAGCCACCCTTCGACCGCGCGCCGGGGCGTCCGGGCGGGCGAGATCGGCATGCTCGTCGCCATCGTCGGCGCGCTCGTTAGCCATGAGGTGGTCGATTATAATCTCATCATCATCGCGATGATCGCGGGCGCGGCGGCGGGCATTCCGATGGCGCTGCTGATGCCGATGACGGCGATTCCGCAGCGGACCGCGATCAGCCACGCCTTCGGCGCGCTGGCGGTCGGCCTGATCGGTGCTGCCGAATATTACAAGCATGCCCATGCCGAATATGCGGGCAGCTTCGTGCTGTGGGCGCTGATGTTCGAAATGGCGCTGGGTTTCCTGACCTGCACCGCCTCTGTCATCGCCTTCGCCAAGTTGCAGGAACTGATGGGCAGCCGTCCGGTGTCTTTCCCGGGCCAGCGCATCGTCAATGGCGCGGTCGCGCTGGGTGCGGTGGTCATCGCGATCATGCTTGCCCTCGACCCGACGCAGACCTGGCTGTTTCCCGCATTCGTCGCGCTGGCGCTGCTGTTCGGTATCCTGCTGGTGATCCCCATCGGCGGCGCCGACATGCCGACCGTGATCGCGCTGCTGAACAGCTATGCGGGTCTGGCGGCGAGCGCAATGGGCTTTGCCCTGGGCAACAAGCTGCTGATCGTGGCGGGCGCGCTGGACGGGGCTTCCGGCTTCATCCTGGCCGTCATCATGTGCCGGGCGATGAACCGCAGCTTCGCCAACGTCATGTTCGGCGGCTTCGGCAAGGTCGTGGCGGGCGCGGCTGGCGGCAAGGACGACCGGGTGGTCCGTTCGGCTTCGGCCGAGGAAGCGGCGATGCAGCTGGAAAATTCCAGCAGCGTCGTCATCATTCCGGGCTATGGCATGGCCGTGGCTCAGGCCCAGCACAAGGTCAGCGAACTCTATCAGGCGCTCACCAAGAAGGGCGTGGACGTCAAGTTCGCGATCCATCCGGTGGCGGGCCGCATGCCAGGGCATATGAACGTGCTGCTGGCCGAGGCCAATGTGCCCTATGAGCAGCTGGTCGAGCTGGACGACATCAACCCCGAACTGCCACAGGCGGACGTGGCGCTGATCATCGGCGCGAACGACACGATCAATCCCTCGGCGCGCGACGATCCGCAGAGCGCGATCGCGGGGATGCCGATCATTGAGGCGGATCGCGCCAAGTCGGTGTTCGTCATCAAGCGGTCGATGAATGCCGGTTTCGCCGGGATCGACAATCCGATCTATTATAACAGCAACACCCAGATGCTGTTCGGCGATGCCAAGGACATGGTCGGCTCCATCGCCAAGGAACTGGCAGGCGGCGGTTCCGGCCTGCACTGACCGGTTGTTGGCCGCAGATCGAAGACAGGAAGCCCGTCCGATTCCGGCGGGCTTCTTTATTCCTGTTCCCGATAGGATCTGGGTGACATAAGTGACACGATAGACATACGGAAAAATACCGCTTTTGCGCAATTTTCCTATTTCAAAGAGCCGGGATCGGCATAGCTTCTCCCAGCGCCTGTAGGACAGCAAAAAATGCCGGTCCGTCAGCGACCATCAACCGTCCCCCCGGACCCGATCCGGGGTCTCGCTTCTTCATTGACCGCCCATGAAAAAGAAAGCGGGATGCCGGGTCAAGCCCGGCATGACGGAGGGGTTCTGGCTTGGAACGACCATTTTTTGCCGCTTGGATTGACATCGCTGCAGCCCAATTGCGGACGGTCTTATTTATCGACATAAGAAAGCAATGGCTTCCTTCGCTTACTCTTCCTCGGCCTCGTTACACCGGATATATGCTTTCATGACGCGAGAACGGATGACGCGGCTTGTGCGCATGTCGTGCTTCTCTATCCTTCTTGCTTTTTCAAGCTGGGCTGGAGCAGTCACCGGCCCTAGTGGGCTGGCAGAGGACGAGCGGGCACGGATCACCTTGCTCATGCGGCGTGCCGTCCAAACCGCGAGGATAGAAGCAGATGAGGCCCGCTCTAACCAAGCGTTGTCGCCCGATGACCGCAGGGACGCGCAAAGCCAATTTGCGCTCATCCTTATGACGCTTAACCGCTGCGATGAGACCTTGGCGTTCGTGCAAGAGCGCACCGAGATTAAAGCCACGGGAATTGAGCGACTGATTAGCCGGGCAGCAGAAAACAGTGTGAATCGGTCCTGCATAGTCAGATTGGCCGCTCTAATGGGAGATCGAACGGACGACCCGTACCTGACTCCTGGAGGGCGGCTTGGGAAACGATATCTGGCAGCGGCTTATCTTGACGCGGCAGGAGACAAAGAAGCACACATGGCGATGACAACTGCGGAAGCCGCGATGTTGAGCTTACCTAATCACGATACGGTTTGGGACGCCCGTTGGAGCGCCCTAGCAGCTTACAATCCAACGCCCCGCGCGATGGAATATATTGAATACCTCGCTGTTCGGATGGCCTCAGAAAACTATTCTGCCACCTCCGTAACTGGAAGGAGTCTGCTAGCTCTGCTCGCGGCAAAAGGTCGGTGCGACCTTGTGGAGAGGATTGTGAAGAACGGGCCCAAAAGTTGCGATGAACCCCGTCGGTTAGCGGAAGGCATCTATATTAATCGTCGGGAGCCGGACAACCTCGCATACATGGTGAAGATGCTAGGCGCCGACACGCCAAGTCCAACAGACCAAAGCCTTGCAGACGCGATGACCGCTCGCGATCCGTGGGGGCGCCTAACTAAGCTGCTTCAGCTTATACGGTCCTGCAAGAATGCGCTCGGCGCTTCAGAATCCTCGACATTGTAAACGTCACCACGTCTCGATTAACAGAGATTTGTCCCAGAACAGACAGCCCCCAATCCATCTGTGGACGCCCA
>NZ_JAKUJY010000040.1 GCF_022664535.1 Sphingobium trunci
GAGGGCGTCCGCCAGCAGTTCGGCCTGATCCTCCGGTTCGGTCAGATATTCCGCCGCGTCAAAGCGGGTGAGTTTGATGGCCATCGTTTCGTTTCCTTTCGGGCCTGCAAAGCGGGTCAGGATATCTGAGCCGCCATTTCCTTTGCTTTCGTGATATCCCGCTGCTGGCTTGACTTGTCGCCGCCCACCAGCAGGATAATCAACTGCTCGCCCCGGGGCGGGTGAAATAGAGGCGGTATTCGGGGCCGAAGTCGATACGCGCTTCTGAAACGCCGTCGCCCACCGACTTCACATCGCCCATCAGGCCGAGTTCGATGCGGGCGATCCTGCCCGCGACCTTGGACTTCGCCTTGCGATCGCGAAGGCTGTCGAACCAATCAGCGAAGGCCGGGGTCTGCTGCGTTTCCATGTCATTTATATGTGACAGGAAGGAAGGTGTCAACATATAAGAGACATACATCCTGCCATGGGCATCGGCGCGCAACAATCTTACGCCCCCTGTCATATCGGATCAGCCCTCCACCGGCGCCAGCGGCGGGTGAGGTCGCGCCGGACTGGCGCGCGGGCAGCTGGGCGAGGTGAGGGGGGTGGCACCCCTGAAAACGCGCTTTCCCCCCGCCTCGCCCGCGCGCTTTTCATGTCGGTTTGATGCAGTGGTGAGAAGCAGAGCATAACGGCTCAGTGCCTGGGCCAAAAGCCGATCGCCAAGCGCATCCGTTTGATGCAATTCGATGCAGCTACTATGCCGCTGGCGCTGCGGCGGTACCCGATGCTGTAAGATTGGTGCTTGAGTGGAGTCTTTCGTGGTCCCGCTAGGCCTGTTGCAATAATGGCTGACACCCTTCGGTATGCCAGCCATTGTCTTTGTCTGCCTTCCATTCAAAAATTGAACCGAACGTCGACGCCATAAACGCGTGGGTTCGAATTGCGGAACAGGGTCGCGCCCAGCGCGGGCGAAAGCGTGAGGCCGTCGACATTGTAACGCTCGTTCGTCAGATTCTTGCCAAACACCGCAATCTCGGGCTGGATGCCGCCCAGGCTCAATTCCGGCTTGAACCCAAGGCGCGCGTTCAGCAGGCCGAAGGATGGCTCCATCGTCGCTGGCAAATTATAAACTTCGAAGGCGACGCGGCTCTGCCAGCTATAGTCGACACGGCCGTTGAACGTGCCTGCGGAAGTAGAGACGGATGCATCGGCGCTCAACGAATAAGTCCAGGCGGGTACCTGGTTGAACTTGTTGCCGGACCTGTCGACGCCGGTCAGCGGATCAGTGAAGGAGAGATATTTTGCGTCTGTATGACCCAGCGTTCCGGAGAAGGTCAAACCCTTGACGGGCGTGACGTTCAGTTCCGCCTCGAGGCCGCGCACGCGGCCCTTGGCGGCGTTCAGGATTGCGGAATAAGGAATGCCGCCTCCGTCGAGTTGTACGATGGAACGCTGGATATTATCGTAATTGCCGGTGAACAGCGCGACGTTTGCGCGCACATGATTGTCGAGGAAGCTTCCCTTGAGGCCCACCTCATAGTCGGTCAGCACCTCTGGCGCGAACGATACGAGGCGGGTGGGCGAACTGTCCAGGCCGCCCGATCGCTGCCCGCGGCCTGCGCGGAAATAGGTGTTGATCGTCGGGGTCAGCTTGTATCTGACGCCCGCCGACCAGGACAGGAATGTCGTCGACGTCGATCCGCTGAACCGGCAGCCGGGCGGGTTGCCCACCAGCGTGCAGACACCCGCCGTTGCGTTGCCGATGTCCAGCGACCTTTGGTCATTGGTGACGCGCAGGCCGCCGAAGACGGATAGGGTATCGGTGAAATAGCCCTCCAGCTGGGTATAGCCCGCAAAAGATGTGTTACGGCCATGACGGAACTGCCGCCTTGCCGTCGTCGGCGTTTCCAGCGGAGTGGCGCTGTCGTCCGAGCCGGATTCCGTGAAGTAATAGACGCCGCCGGTATAGCTCAGCTTGGCGATGAAAGTATCAAGCGGTACGTCGCCGCTGATCTGCAACTCGCTGCTGAACTGTTGCTGCTTGCCCAGAAGTTCAGCGTCGATCGCCGTCGACACCGTTGCGTCGACATCCCGCGTATTGTAATAATTCAGCTTGCGATAACCGAAGATCGCCTTGGCGTTGAACGCGGGTGAAGCGGCATAGTTGGCCTTGAACAGCCAGCCTTCGGTGCGGGCATAGGCGGTAGGGTTGGGGATGGCCGAAAAGCTCTGGTAAAAGGGCGTGTTGGCGGGCGTGCGGGTGACGCTGCGCGACACGCCGCCATTTTCGTTGACCCGCGAATAGTCATAGGTGAGGTCAAAGGTCAGCGTGTCCATCGGGGTCCAGCGCAGCGAGGCCCGGCCCGAAAGCCGGTTGCGGTCGCCGAAGCCGATCTCGTTTCCGTTCACGATGCTGGTGGTGAAGGGGTCCGCATAGGCCCGCTGGATCGACGCGCGGGCCGCCAGCGATCCCTGCACGATCGGGACCGACAGGACGCCGCTGAAATCGGCCCGGCCATAGGAGCCGAAGCCTGCCTCGACGTGGCCCTCGACCTCCTCCAGATTGGGGCGGTTGGGCGTCAGCAGGATGGCCCCGCCCGTGCTGTTGCGACCGAACAGCGTGCCCTGATTGCCGCGCAGCACCTCCACCGATCCCATGTCGTAGACCGACCCGAACAGAGCGCCGGGCGAACGGGCGATATAGACCTCATCGAAATAGATGCCGACAGCGGGATCGCCGGCGATGGTCTGGTTGATGTTGGTCTGGCCGCGGATCGTCACGAAGGACACGGTGGGTCCCCGCGCGCCTTCGCTGAAGCGCAGATTGGGCGTTGCGGCCGCGATTTCGGAAATGCCGCTGACGGTGCGCCGTTCCAGTTCCGCGCCCGTGACGGCCGTAACCGCGACAGGCACGTTCTGAAGTCGCTCGCTGCGCCGCCGCGCAGTGACGATGATGTCGGTCAGCCCGACGGAGGCGCTCTGGCCGCCATCCTGTTGTACCGCCGCCTCCTGCGCGCGCAATGGCGACGCCAACGCCGTTCCGCCCAGAAGTGTGAGGAAAATCATTGCTTTGCTATTGATCGAAGCTGTCATCATACCCTCCCTCATGTCATTTTTTGTTTTGGCATGTCCTTTGCGACGAAGCCGCTTGGGGTCCAGAAACCGGATGGTGAATTATACGCGCCGCCGTCATCACGAGAGGGAGACCTGAATGCTCCCTTTCGATGCGGCAGATACAGGCGGACAGGAAAGGTCGGCGCGCAATGCGGGATTGCGCGTGCATGCGATGTCGAAATCACATCCTCTCCTTCCGTTGTTGAATAAAAGGCCGGGCTTTTTGCCCTGTGCCAAGGCAGATAATAGGCCTCAGATCATTCTGTGTATAATATCTAATTTCAGTTATTTGATATTCTTTAAGTCTTCTGTAAGTCCACTTGATCGCGAAAGGATGGATCAGCTTTCCGCGAGCTCCAGGCTTTGCAGGTCAGCGACGGCCAGGCCCAGGCGACGGTTGAATTCATAGGTGATAACGGGATCGACCCGACGGGTTATCGCCCACAGATAATAGCCATAGAGCATCGCCATTCTGTAGCTGGTCCATGCTTCACCGGCGTCCAGTCGCGGGCCGCCGAAGCGGGCGAGTCTCTCGAGATAATGGTCGAGGAGCGACCGCTCATGGGCACGACGCACTTCGGGCAGCAACGCCGCGCCCAGATGATAGGCGACGTCCAGCGCCCAGCAGCCGCGCTGCAGCAACTGCCAGTCGATCAGGCCGGTATCGCCCCTGAGTACATAGAGATTGCCGGCATGCGCATCGCCATGGACCAGAGAGGACGGCAGCGTGCGGAAAACCGCCGCGACCCGGCCGATGGCGCGATGCAACCGCTGCGCGTCCAGCACGGCAGGCGGCAGCGGCTTGCCGCGTTCCCCGTTCATCAGATCCTGCAACATATCGAGCGGAATCATGGATTTCTCGGCGATCGCGTCGATCGCGTGCGTCACCCAGGGGGCATCGAACGGCGCCTGGGTCTGCCATGTCGCGCCATGCAGGCGCGCGAGCTGGTCGAGACTGGCGCGCGCATCCTGCGGGCTATAGGGGGTGAGGGCGGACAGGAAATGGCCGCCGGCCTCGACCAGATCTTCCATCACGATCAGGCCGTGGGATGTCGCTGGGTCGATGCCGATATACAGGCAGGGCGGCGTGCGCAGCCCCGCGCTGGCGAGAGGTGCGGCGATATCGCGATAGAAGGCCGCCTCGTTGATGGAAATCGCCGATCCCCTGAACTGCTCGCCCAGATCGTCCAGCATGGCCTTGATGCAAAGGGCGGTCGGGACCGTGGCGTCTGCGCCGCGCAGGCGGGTCCTGATCCTGATCTTCGTCGCGGTGGTGGCAAGCGTTTCAACCACCTCCACCTCTTCGACAGTTACGCCCGGCCACGCTGCATAGACTGTCCGCGTCAGCCAGTCCGGGTCGAGGACGCCCATCGTCGTGATCGGGGCGGGATCGGGTATGTTCACGGCCATGTCTGGCATCCATTCTGGCTTGGAGCGGTATCAGGGCATTCAGCCCGCGATCTTGCCACCATCGACCGGCAGCAGGACGCCGGTGACGTTGCGGGACAGGTCGGAAGCGAGGAACAGCGCGGCATTGGCGCAATCGACCGGCTCGATCACCCGACCCAGAGGATGCTGCGCCGCATAGGCGGCCACCTTGTCATCGTCGGCCTCGAAGCCCTGGCCGTCGTCGCGCCCGAAATTGGTGACCATGCCCGCCGGGCACACCGAATTGACCCTTATGCCGTGCGATGCCACTTCGATCGCCAGGCCGCGCGTCAACTGGATGACGGCGCCCTTCGTCGCGCCGTACATGACCCCGCCCCAGCCGATCATGCCCGCGACCGATGCGGTGTTGACGATCACACCGCCGCCCCCCTGTTTCAGGAAGGTGCGCACGGCCGCCTGGCAACCATAGACGACACCGCGAAAGTTGATCGACACCAGCCGTTCGAAATCGCCATCGTCCTGATCGATCAGGCGGTGCGGGCGTCCGTCGGTCGCCGTGGCGACCCCGGCATTATTGTACATGACGTCCAGTCGGCCATAGGCCGCGACAGCCCGGTCGATCGCCCCGGCCACCTCGTCATAGACGCGCACGTCGCAGCGCAGCGCCTCCGCCATGCCGCCTGCTTCGCGAACCTGACGAGCGGTCTCCTCCGCCCATTCCATGTTGATGTCGACGCACACGAGGCGCGCGCCATGCTGCGCGAACAGCAGCGACGCAGCCCGGCCAACACCAGAGCCCGCGCCTGTGATGACGACGCTTTTTCCTTCCAGAAGCATATTCTCTCTCTCCTTCATGCATGCCCGGTCAGGGCCGAGACGCATATGTTTCCAGCATGTCCGGCGGCGGCGGCAGGTCCCGCAGATCGGACATCAGCCGGGTGAACAGGTTGTTGCCGATATTGGCGCCGGGCAGCGACATCCGGTCGAGCTGCGTTTTGCGCAGGTAAATCGTCGCGAGCCGGAAGCCGCTATAATATTCATACCATGGCAACGCCGTGGCGCGCTGGCCGGTCAAGGCTTCCCACGCCGCGATGGTCGTCGCCCGGTCGCCAAGGCCGGGCAGGCGCTCCAGGCCGATGGATTTGCTGTAGAGCGTGTCGAACAGCAGCCACCAACCCAGATCCTGCTCTCCCCCGGCCAGCGAACATTGTTCCCAGTCGAGCACGCCGGTCAGGTTGAAACGGTCGTCGAACATCATGTTGCCGATCCGCGCGTCCCCCCACGACAGGCCATCGACAGGAGTCTGCGGAAAATGCGCGACCAGCCATTCGAGCGCGTCTTCCAGATAGGGAACCTCGCGGCCCGCCAGCGCCCAGCGGAAGGCGGCGACATCATGGTCGAACTGCTGCTTCAACCCCGATCCGTCCGTGCCGCGCGAAAGGAAGCCGAGTGCTTCCACGGGCGTCCTATGGATGCGTGTCAGTTCGATAAGCGCATTCTGCCACAGCCGCTCGCGCTCGCGCGGGGTCGCTTCGAACAGGCGGCCGGCGGCATTATAGGGGGGCTGGCTGACCGGCACCCAGCCGGGCAGCCGGCGCATGATGAAGAAGGGCTGGCCGATGACGGACGGGTCATCCTCCTGCCACAGGATTTCGGGGACGCGGACATGATGGCCTTCGCCCAGCATCTTCAACAGCATTTGCTGCTCGCGGAAACGCGGGTCCATGAACAGGGCATAGCTGCCCGGCGCGATCCGCAGCACCAGTTCCTGCACAGCATCGTTCGGTTCGACCAGCGTGAATAACAGGGTCTCGTTCGACTGGCCCGCGCCCACCGGATAGGTCAGCCCGTCGAGCCGGGCCACGGCCACGCCCCGGCTTTCGAACCAGTTTGTCATGACATCGCGCAGCAGGCCGATGTCGCGGCCGATCACATCCTGTGGGGACACACCCGGCACGCTGCGGCCCACCGCATCGGCTGTTCTTGGCATCGCACTCTCCATTCCTGTTCGGGCTTATTCTGCTCGCACCCGATAAGGAAATATTAGATATTCGCGTTATGATATTGAAATCATATCATCACAGGGGCATGTCAATCCTCGATGACGATGGCGCTTTCCGGGCATGCGCTGGCTCCCTCGATCGCTTTCATCTCCAGATCGGGGGAAACGACCACGCTTTCGGGTGCGTTGACGAACGCGTTGAAGCCCTCTTCATTGATCGCGTAGATTTCGGGCGCGACCATCGCGCAGGTCTGCGCCCCGCAGCAGCGATCGGGGATTATGTGCAGTTTCATGGGGTACCTTTCTTTGTGGGCGGCAATTTGCGGCTCAGGTGAAATGGACGCGGCGATATTTGCCCTGGATGTAGAGCAGCGGGTCGCGATGCGGCTCGAAATCCGCCTGCCGCACTTCGCCAACCACGATCAGATGGTCTCCGCCATCGTGGATCGCGTGGGTCCGGCAGTCGAGCGAGGCGCGCGATCCTATCAGGAAAGGCGATCCGCCGGGCACGCGCACTTCCCACGGCACGCCGTCGAAGCGGGAATCATTGGGGCGCGCGAAACGATCCGACGTCGGCTGCTGACCGATGTGCAGGACGTTGATGGCGAAACCGGGGGCGCTCGAAAACTGCTCCAGATTGGCCGATCGCTTCGCGATGCAGAACAGGACGAGCGGCGGGTCCAGCGACACGGACGCGAAGGAATTGGCGGTAAAGCCGATCGGCTCGCCCTGCGGCGACATTGTCGTCACTACCGTCACGCCCGTACCGAAACAGCCCAACGCATCGCGGAGAAGCCGGGGATCGTCGCCGCTCTGATAACTGATCGGTGACAGCGGCACGCGATCTTCCAGAAATTCGAGCAGGACCGCGTTGAATGCGTCGGCCTGATCCGCGACGATATGGTGCCCGCCACCGGCAATTTCCTTCAGTTCGGATCCATAGATGAGACCGCTCAACCGCAGTGTCGATTCATAGGATACGGATTCGTTGAGCGCGCCCCGGATCAGGGTGGTCGGCACCTTGATGCGCGCGGCTGCCGCTTCGATGCGCGCGCTGTTGCCGATCAGGTCGAAGGCCCCGACGACACTGGGGTCGCCTGCCCAGCGCCACCGTCCATCGGCCCCCTCCTTGAACCCTGACAGCAGCAGGTCGCTCGTCGGCGTGGGTTCGCCCGGGTGCACGTCGGCCAGGGCGGCACGCAGGGCATCGGGGCTGTCGAATGCTTCAGCAAGGCGGCGGGCCGACCCGCCGATGCGTTCGGACACCGCCGCGTCCACCCGGGCCGTGACTCCGACAAGGACCAGTCCGGACACCAGGCCCGGCGTGCTTTCGCCCGCCGCGATAATGGCGGCCAGCCCGCCGCCGCCCAGCCCAACCACCGTCGCGCGGGAGGGAAGCTGTCCCAGCACCGCCTTGAGATCGGCGGCATAATCTTCCAGCGCATAACGTCCATCGGGCACCGCCGCGCTGTCGCCATGGCCCCGCAGGTCCAGGCAGATCGCCTGCCTGCCGGCCCGTTCGAGCGCCTCCGCAGCACCATGCCAGATATGTCGCGTCTGCCCCACGGTCGGAACGAGCAGCACGGCAGGCGCATCGTCTCCGCCGCAGCGGCTGGCTGCCAGGACGTTGCCCGCCGCGCCGGTGAAAGCGATGTTATGCAAATCTTCGTCCTCCCGGTCCAGATTCCGTCAATGGGTGAAGTTCAGGACCTGAAGGTCCTGATAGACGCGTAGCCCCTCCACGCCGCGTTCGCGCCCAAGGCCGCTCAGCCCCAGACCACCGGACGACCCATAAGCGCTCAGCGCGCCGCCCATGTTGACGTTGACGGTGCCCGACCGGATGCGTTTGGCGACGTTCAGGGCGGCACGGGTGTCAGCGCTCCAGACATAGCCCGACAGGCCGAAGATCGTGTCGTTCGCCATCTCGACCGCATGGTCGACATCACGATAGCCGATGACCGACACGATCGGCCCGAATATCTCGTCCTGCGCGGCCGGATTGCTGTTGTCGGGCACGTCGAGGATCGTCGGCTCGAAATAATGGCCGGGGCGACCGACACGCTTGCCGCCCGTCACGATCCGGGCGCCTGCCTGCATCGCCAGCGCGACATAGCGTTCGCACCGTTCGACCTGTCCGCGCGTGATGACCGGCCCCATCTGCGTCCCGGGATCGAGCGGGTCGCCGATGACGACGCTCTCGAGCGAGGCGGCCATCATCGCCATCAGCCGTTCCTTGTCGGTTTCAGGCACGAACACGCGCGTCCCCAGAACGCATCCCTGACCCGCATGGGACAGGCATACGCTGGCCGCGGCCGAGGCGGAGGCTTCGAGCCGGTCGGGCAGGAAAATCTGGGCCGACTTGCCGCCCAGTTCCAGTTGCAGTCTTTTCATCGTCGGGGCGGCCTGCGCCATGACCTTGCGGCCGACGTCGGTGGAACCGGTGAAGCTGACCATGTCGACCGCCGGGTCGGTGGTAAGGCGCAGCGCGCCCTCCGCACCGGCCTCCGCCAGGATCTGGAACACGCCTGCAGGAATGCCGGCGCGTTGCGCGGCGTCTGCCATGGCGAGCGCGGACAGCGGCGTCAGCGGGCTGGGGCGCAGGATGACGCAATTGCCGGTCGCAAGGGCGGGCATCACCTTCCAGGCGTTGAGGAAGAAGGGGAAATTATAGGCGGAGATCGCCGCCACCACGCCGTGTGGCACATAGCGCCGCATGCTCTGGAACACATTGCCCGCGAAATTGATGCGATCGTCGAGGGGGAGGGGGTTGCTCTCGCTTTCGGGCAGGGTCAGGTAGAGATCGAGTTGCTGGCGTGCCTGTATCAGCGGCAGGCGCACCTGCACCGGCATCACCGCCGACGAGATGGGACAACCAGCTTCGGCGATGACGATCCGCTCCAGATCGTCAGCCTGTTCTAGCAAAAGGTCGATATAGCGCTGCACGATGGCCGCCCTGCGGGAAGCAGACATGGCGGCCCATTCCCCCCGGTCGGCCGTCTCGCGCGCGACGGCGATCGCCCTGTCGAACTGGGCGGGGGAGGCACCGGCGAACGAGAGGAAAACCGACGCGGTCGCGGGGTTTTCCACGGCGATCGCCTCACCGTCGCCCGGTGTCGGCACGCCGTCGATCAGCATCGCGGTCGGCCAGCTCTGGTCGGGTTCGATCTTTTTGGATGTCGCTGCATTCATGTCGTCATACTCCCGATGGTCGCGGCAACCGGCGGATTAGATCCGCACCAGCGACTTGCCGACGACGCTGTCTGTGAAAAGCCTGCGGAAAGCGGCGGGGACCTGCTCCATGCCTTGGGTGACATGGACGCGGGCAATGGCGGGATCGGCCCTGATGATCGCGCCCATTTCCGCAAGAAATGCCGGCCGCAGGGCCAGATGGTCGATATTGGCGAAAGCCTTCACGATCAGTCCCCGAGCCATGACGGCGGCAAGGAAGGCGGGCAGGCGATCATGTCCGCCGCCCTCCCTGCCGACCATGTCGTCATATTGCGCCATCAATCCGCAGATCAGCACCTGCCCGCCGCGCTTCATCAGCGGCAGCACGCTGTCCATCATCGGCCCGCCGACATTGTCGAAATAGAGGTCGACGCGATCGCCGACCGCGCGGGCGAGTTGCTCTGCGAAGTCCGGCGCGGTGCGATCGACGGCGTCGGCATAGCCTGTCTTCCGCAGCCAGGCGCACTTGCCCGGGCCGCTGGCGATGCCGATGGCATGCAGGCCGCGTGCCCGGGCCAGCGCACCGACCGCCGAACCGACCGCGCCAGCAGCACCGCTGACCAGCAATATGGTGCCCTGCGCCAGCGGGCCAGCGACATCCAGCCCCACAAAAGCGCTGAAACCTGGAAGGCCCAGCATGCCCAGCGCCAGTTCCACGGGACCGTCATCGGGATCGATGCGGTTCAGCCCCTGCCCGGATGACAGCGCATAATCCTGCCAGCCCAACCGCCCTTCGACCCAATCGCCGACAGCGAAGTCGGGGCGATTGGATCGGATGACCTGCCCCACGGCCGGGCCGGGGACGGTCGTCCCGATCGGCATGGGCGGAACGCTGCCCCCCAGCGGGGCCGCGTCGATGAAGATGCGGATCATCGGATCGACCGACAGCCAGTGATTACGGACGAGCAACTGGCCCTCATCCGGTTGCGGGACAGGCCCCTGTTCGATCGCCAGATCATCGTCGCGCACCAGACCCTGCGGATGGGCGCGCAGAACGACCCTGCGGTTGATGCTGTCCATATCCCTGTTCAGCACCATGGCGCGCCACTCCGCATGTCCTGTCTCCCCTGCATTCCATCTTGTCGCCATGCGGCCCGGATTCGGCCCGCCGCGCAAAAGTGTCTGGTCTCAGACTAGGCGTTATGTCATATTCGTCAAATATGATTATCAACAATCATAATATCTTTTAGATATTTATGGTTGCGATCAGGCCGACAGGCCGCCGTTGACGCTGATGGTCTGACCGGTGATATGCCTCGCTCCGTCCGAGCACAGAAACGCGACCAGCGGGGCTATGTCCCCGGCCTGCGGCAGGCCCAGCTTCGCGCGCGCCGTGGCAGTCGCTATCCGCGGCGATCCCTCGTGTTCCAGTGCGTCGAATATCGGGGTGCCGCGTACATAGGACAGGCTGATGCAGTTCAGGCGGATACCATCTTCCGCCGCCTCCATTGCATAGTTGCGCGTGAAGTTGACGATCGCCGCGCGCGTTGGGCCGACTATCGACTGGTTGCGCGACGCGAACAGGGCGGCGTCCGACGCGAACAGCGCCACCGCTCCGCCTCGCATCGCCAGCAGGCGATGCATGGCGTGCACGAGGTTGAAGGTCGCGACAATGCTCGTGCGCGCGCCGAGATCGAACATTGCCGGATCGGTTCGGTGAAACGGGCCGGAAAGACCGGGCACCGCGACACTCGCGCAGTTGACGAGAGCATCGAGCGCGCCGAAGCGGGCGGCAATCCGCTCCGCCACATCCGCGCAACGCGCATGATCGGTGATGTCGATCGGCATCCAGTCCTGCGCCGCTTCGTCGGCAGGCGGATTGCGGCTCGCCGTGACGACCTGCCAGCCATCCCTGGAAAACCGCTGGCACACCGCTTCGCCGATGCCGCCGGAACCGCCCACGACCAGCGCGACCTTGCCGGGCCTTTCCCTGCCGCCGTTCACGCGGCACGCGGGCAGCTTAGCGGATCGTGCATTCGGGCGTCGCGATCCAGGTCATCGTCTTCGAACTGTCGAGCGAGCAATCGCGCGGCATGTCCAGAGTGCCCAGACGACGGCCGCACTCGGCGAGCACCGTCATCGGATCGTCGGTCTCGAACGTATAGACGGCCATGAAATCATAAGCCTCCATGCCGGGAGGGGCGCCGATCTGCCGAAGGGAATGCCGTTCCGCCGCGACGATGCCCGGCACGCGGAGCAGGTCGGGCAGATGCTGGTCGTCATACCAGCGTGCGAGATCGTCGACGCGGCCGTCCGCCGCCTTGGTGATGACGACCATCCTGTATGTTGCCATATCCGCTTTCCATGATTCTTGCGCGCGGACGGCGCCGCGCTGGTTATCTCGATGTCTCGTCAGCCGAAGAGAACCGGCAGCGCGGACGGACCGCGCGCGAACAGATCGCCGATGAGCCGGGCGGGGGGCTGTTCCGGATCCCAGCGCAGATTGGGAAGACGGTCGAAGATCGCATTCAGCGCGACCACCATTTCCTGCCGCGAGACATGCTGGCCAAGGCAGCTGTGCGGACCGCCGCCGAAGGCAAGCGAGCGCTGGACCGGCCGGGTGATGTCGAAGCGGTCGGGATTTTCCCAGCGCGCCGGATCGCGGTTGGCCGATCCCAGGCAGAGATGGAGCATCGCCCCCTTCGGAAGCATCACGCCCTCCAGTTCCGTGTCCTGTTCGACAATGCGCGGGAAGACAAGGTCGGTGGGATGCCAGCGCGCGGCTTCCAGGATGACGTCGCCGGCCATGTCCCGGTTCGCCATGAAAAGCGCAAGCTGCTCCGGATGGTTGAGCAGCGCATAGATGGTGATGCCCAGTTGTCGCCAGGTCGTCCCACCGCCGGCCAGCACGATCAGGATGCAATGGGAAATGATCTCGTCGTCCGTCCAGCTTCGGATAGTGCCGTCACCATCCTTGATGGGCGCGGCGATCATCTTCGATATGATGTCTTCACGCGGTCGGCTGCGCCGGTCGGTGATGACTTTCAGCAATATGGATCGCGCATCCGCCATCGACTGTCCCCGCTGCTGGGGCGTCGCATTATGGCTGAGGAGGCCCGTGATCGCGATGCGGAACGAGATGATCTCTTCCGGGTCGATGCCGAAACCCGCCGACACGACATGCACCGGCATGCGTGCGCACAGATCGAGCGACAGGTCGCAGCCTCCCTTCGTTTCGATGTCGCGGATCAGCGCCTCGACCGTTTCCGCGATGATGGTGTCGTTCCACCAGCTTTCCGCCGCCTGCGGGCTGAACATCGGCTGGATCGGGCCACGGTAACGCAGGTGATCCGCGCCGCCCTTGTTCAGGATGGTCTCGCCGAAACCGTCCACCACACCCAGCTTGTAATAGATGCGGGAGGAAAAGAGGTCGTTCCGGATAAGCCCCTGGTTCGTCGCTTTGAACGAGAGCGTCGAATAGGTCGGATATCCAGCCATGTGATGCTGAAAATGATAGCCCGGATAGCCTAGCAGATCGCCCAGCGCGCCCTTTTGCACGCTGCCCTTCTCGCGAAGGCGGGCCAGCCCCGGGAAGGGGTCTTCGATCAGGGCCGAGCCCGATTCCAGCGTGTCCGCTTCGACATTGAAAATCTGTGCCAGCCGCGAATCCTCACGGAGCAGGGCATCCACATAATTGCTCATCCAACTCTCCCGACGCACCGACGTGGCAACAGCTTTGTGCGGTATCATTTCCGCCAGTGTTCCGCCCGCGATGGTAAGAAGCAAATATTATTTAGCCGTCACAGAATATCATCAGGATATCGAAAGCGCACCGAGTGGTGCGAAGGTCATATTCATGTCTTCGGAACCGCTGCGTGGCTGCGGACGTGGGGATAAAAGCGGCGGCCTGATATCAATTTTCTATCTTAATCGCTGATTTAAATATTTTCATGATGCCGAACTGTCCGTCATGCTCCCGCCGCCGCACAAGATGCCGTTGGAGGCATTCAGGGAGAGATGGATGGTAGCCGTTCAGAGTCAGGCCGCGCCGCATGGCGCCCTCAAATCGGGCAGGACTGCCTATCCTTATTATGTGCTGGCGCTGCTCACCTTCGCCAATTTTTTCAACTATCTCGACCGGCAGCTGATTTCGATCCTCGCGGAGTCGCTGAAGGCCGACCTGGGCCTTGACGATGCGCAACTTGGCTTTCTCTACGGCACGCTGTTTGCGGCGCTCTATTCCATATTCGGCTTGTCCGTGGGCCGTCTTGCGGACAATGTCAGTCAGCCAAGGCTCCTGGGCGTCGGTCTGGCGCTGTGGTCGGGCATGACGGCGCTGTCCGGTTTCGCGTTCAACTTCGCGTCGCTCGCCATGGCGCGGCTGGGCGTGGGCGTCGGGGAAGCCACGGCCAATCCATGCAGCCATGCCCTGATCGCCGAATATTTCCCGGTGGAGCGGCGCGCCTCCGCCTATGCCATTTATCTGGCGGCCATCTATCTGGGCGGGGGCGCTTCGCTCGTCATCGGCGGCTATATTCTCCAGCATTGGGTGGAGTTGACCGCCGAATTCGGCGTGATCGGCGCGCTGCGGCCCTGGCAGGGCGCTTTCCTGCTCGCGGGCTTTCCCGGCGTCATCCTCGCCGTACTGATCTTCTTCATCCGCGATCCGCGCCGGACGACGGGAATCCTGCCGGTCAGCACGCGCCCCTGGGCCGAATTTTTGGGCAGCCTCATGGACCTTACCCCTGTGTTCAGCCTGTTACGCCGGGGCGCGCCGGTCGCCCGTACGGCAGCAATCACCCTTGCGATCGCGGCCGTGGTGGCGCTTTTGTGCTGGTTGACGGGGCAGATACAGCAATGGCTGGCGCTTGGTCTGGTCGTTTTCGCCATGCTCGGCTTCGCGCTGCGCATCCGGGCCAATGATGGGCCGCTCTTCACGCTCACCTTCGGCACCCGCTCTTTCCGCTGGCTCGTGTCGGGCATGGCGATCACCGCCTGTATCCAGCATGCGACGCTATTTTGGGCCGTGCCCTATGCCATGCGCGTGATGCATATGGCGCCCGGCGCGGCGGGGGGAACGATCGGAATCATCCTGGCCGTCGGCGGCGGCGGCGGCGTGATCCTGGGCGGGATCGTCGGCGACAGGCTGCGCCGCCGCCATCAGTCGGCGGCGGCTGTGATGACGCTGGGCTCGCTCGGCCTTTCGGTTCCGCTCGCTCTCGTCGCATTCACGACCGCCGATATCAGGCTGTTCCTGATCGCATTGTGGGGCTTCGCCTTCGTCCAGAACTGCTGGTCGCCATCGGCTGCGGCTGTGGTGCAGGAACTGGTTTTGCCCCGTATGCGCGCGACGGGCGCCGCGACCTTTTCGATGCTCATCATCGTAGTGACACTGGCCTGTGGACCTTATCTGGTGGGCGTCATCAGCGAGGTGTCGGGAAGCCTGTCGGCCGGCGTTTTGGCGCTATACGCGCTGACGCCCTTTGCGGTCGCGCTGTTGTTGGCGGGCGTCCGGACGGTCGCATCCGACATCGCCAGCAAGGGCGGTCGGGCTGCAAAAGCGGGCGAACCGCAGACCGATTTTGAAACCGTCAAGATATCATAATGGCGTCAATTAATATTTCTCAAATTAAGAATCAGTTTCTATTCTCGTTTCAGCGGCCGGGGGAAAGCCCGGCAAGTCAAACTACTCCTGGAGGATGAATAATGGCCACCCAATTGGATAAGCTGGAAATCGTCGATGCCGACGCACATGTAAATCCGGCGCCGGATTTCTGGGCCGATTACCTGCCAGCATCCCTCAGGAATCTCGCGCCCCGCATCGTGCCCGGCGATGCCGGCGAGGATTGCGATTATGTCGAATTCGAAGGACGCCGCAAGAAGCTGAACCTGATCGGCGCGCAGGCCGGACGCACCGGCATGACCTTCAAGATGGAAGGCAAGCTGAGCGATGCGCGCAACGGCGGCTGGATGCCCGCCGCCCGCCTTGAAGACATGGATCATGACGGGATCGATTCGCAGGTCCTGTTCGGCGGTGGCCCGCTCGGCACCGGTAACGAGGACCTCTTCAAGGCGAGCTTTACCGCCTACAACCGCTGGCTCGCCGATTTCTGCAAATATTCGCCTGCCCGGCTGCATGGCATTGGATATGTTCCCATGCAGGATGTCGAGGAATCCATTCGACTGATGAAGGATTGCGTGAGCTGGGGCCTGAAAGGCATCAACATCCCGGCCTTCCCCATGTTGAAGGAAAGCCTGGCGAAAAGCGGAGCGGGCGCGGCGCAGGTGCTGGCGCTGACCGGCGATACGACTGGCAGCCGCATGTATTCCGACCCGGAATTCGATCCGTTCTGGCAGGCTGCCTGCGATCTGGGCGTGCCGATCACCATCCACCTGGGCGGCCGGTCCGTGCGGTTCCAGCAACCGCAGCATTTCCTGACCGACCTGCTGATGTCGAAATTCGCCATGGCGGAACCGATCGCGGTGCTGATCTTCGGCTGCGTGTTCGAGCGTTTCCCGGACCTGAAATTCGTGACGGTGGAAAGCGGCGTCGGCTGGTTCGCCTTCGCGGCGAACTATATGGACGAAACTTGGAAGAAGCAGCGCTACTGGGTCAAGAGCACGCTGCCTGAACTGCCGAGCCATTATATGGACCGCAACGTCTACGGATCGTTCATCCACGACCGCGCCGGGATAGAAATGCGCGGTTTCCCCGGCGCCGGCAACATCATGTGGTCGTCCGACTACCCGCATTCGGAAACCACCTACCCCCATTCGCAGGATGTCATCGAAGACCTGTTCCGGGGCGTGCCGCTGGAAGACAAGGCGTTGATCCTGGGCGGGCGGGCGAAGGCGCTTTTCAACGCCTGAGAACGACAGCAACGCGGTGGTGGCGACCGGCTGCCGATCAGGGAATAGGGAGAGTTGGGGTGAGCGGACCTTTGGCAGGCGTCAGGGTGATCGAGGTGGCGATGTGGGCCTTCGTGCCTTCCGCCGGCGGGATATTGTCGGACATGGGGGCCGACGTCATCAAGATCGAACCGCCGGCGGGCGATCCGATAAGAGGGCTTGCGACCCACGGCCTGCGTCCCGGTTCCGGCCCCTTCAACCTGTCTTTCGAGACTTATAATCGCGGGAAGCGCAGCGTGACGCTCGACCTTTCAATAGAAGGGGCGCTCGACGTCCTCGATCGGATGCTGGAGGGGGCGGACGTGTTCCTGACCAATATCCTGCCGCCCGCGCGCCGCAAGATGGGGATCGACATCGACGACATCCGCGCGCGCCATCCCCATATCATCTATGCGGTCGGCAACGCTGCGGGCCGCCATGGGCCGGATGGGGAGAAGGGCGGCTATGACGCCATCACATTCTGGGCGCGGGGGGGCATCGCGGATTCCGTGACGCCGGCGGAACTCGACTATCCGCTCGCCATGCCGTCGGGCGCGTTCGGGGACACGACCAGTGGTTCCGCGCTCGCGGGCGGGATCGCCGCGGCGCTGTATCAGCGTGCGGCGACCGGCAAGGCCGCGGTGGTCGACGTCGCGCTGCTGGGCGCGAGCATGTGGTCGATGCAAAGCCACATCACCCAGGCGCTCTATCAGGGGCTGGACGCCCTGCCCAAGCGCGGCCGTACGGTCATGCCCAATCCGCTGGTCAACAACTACCGGACGTCGGACGGACGGTATCTGGCGCTGTGCATGTTGCAGGGCCAGCGATACTGGCCCGGCTTCTGCGCCGCGATTGGCGAGCCGCAACTCGCGACCGATCCCCGTTTCGCCGAGGAGGAAGCCCGTTCCGCCAATCTGGAGGCGTGCGTCGCTGAGCTGGATGCCGTATTTTCCCGGCAGCCGCTTGCTGAATGGAAGCAGCGGCTGGCGCTCCAGCCGGGCCAGTGGGACGTGGTGCAGCGGCCTGGCGAGTTGCAGGACGATCCGCAGGTCGCAGCGAACGGCTATTTGCAGCAAGTAGACTATGGTGAGGGCCATTCCCTGCGCATGGTGAGCGCGCCGACGCAGTTCGACGGCAGGCCGCTGTCCCCCCGTCCGGCCCCGGAAAAGGGTGCGCATAATGATGAGGTGCTGGCCGAACTGGGATATGATGAGGATGCGATCATCGACCTGAAAGTCGCGGGCGTCGTCTACTGATGCGATCTTGTCCGATCATCGTCAGGATAGCCGCTCCATGATCCGGGAGGAAGGCGCGCCTCGCATCCTGCCCGGTCTTGATCCGCTCAACCGGCCGTTCTGGACGGGCGGCGCACGGGGTGAACTGCTGGTCGCGCGCTGCGGCGCCTGCGACGTCTGGCAGCATCCGCCGCAGGACTTCTGCCAGGCGTGCGGCGGAAGGGAGACCGCTCCCCAGCCGGTGTCCGGCAAGGGGCGCGTCGTGACCTTCACCATCAATCGCCAGGCCTGGTTGCCGGGGATGGCGGTTCCCTTCGTCCTCGCCGCCGTCGAACTGATCGAGCAGGCGGGGCTTTTCCTCATCGTCAACATCGTCGGCGTCGATCCGGAACAGGTCAGGGCAGGCATGGCCGTGACGGTCGATTTCATCGCTCAGGACGATATATTCCTACCGGTCTTTCGTCCCGACCGGGGCTGGGAGGCGCATCGATGACGGATTTCCCGGAAAAGCTGGTCCGCATCACCGGTGCCGCGCAGTCGGAAGTGGCGCGGCCTTCGGCGCGCCCGGCCCTGTCGCTGACGCTGGACGCCTGTCTCGCCGCGATTGAGAGGGCGGGCCTGCGCCTATCCGACATCGATGGCCTGTCGACCTATCCGGGGCAGATCGCCAATGGCGACGGCCTGTCGCCGGTGGGGAGCTACGACGTGATGACCGCGCTGGGCCTGTCGCCGCGCTGGATGGGCGCCTCCACCGAGGGGCATGCGCATATGGGCGCTATCGCCAACGCGATCATGGCGATCGCGTCAGGACAGTGTCGCCACGTCCTGGTGTTCCGAACCGTCGCACAGGCTGCGGCGCGGGCGGAGGTGAAGCATGCCGGCATCATCGGGGGCGGCCGCGCGGTCGCCGCGCGAAGCTGGGGTGGGCAATCCTGGCAGGCGCCCTACAATGCCCTGTCGGCAGCGCCGATGTTCGCGCTTTACGCCAACGCCTATTTCCGCGCCTATGGCGCGACCGAGCGGCAACTGGGCGCGATCGCGGTCAACAGCCGCGCCATGGCGGCGCTCAATCCCAACGCCATCTATCGCGAGCCGATCACTATCGAGGATTATCTCACCTCGCGCCTGATTTCCGATCCGCTGCGCATCTTCGATTGCGACACGCATATCGACGGGTCGACCGCCCTGATCCTGTCGCATTGCGACGCGGCGCGGGACAGTCGGTTGCCACCGCTGCGGATAGAGGCGATGGGGCTGGGGGCCAGTGGACTGGGCGTGGGCTTGCACGAGGGTGATTTCACCGGCATGCCGGGCATGGCGGTGGCCGGTCGAATGCTCTGGTCTCGCACGGACATGACGCCTGCGGATCTTGATTTCGCGCAGATTTATGACGGCTTCTCCATTTTGACCCTGTTCTGGATGGAGGCGCTGGGCCTGTGCGGTAGGGGCGAAGCCGCCGCCTTCGTGGAGGGTGGAGCGCGCATCGGACTGGATGGAGAAATTCCCCTCAACACCAGCGGCGGTCAACTGTCGGCGGGGCGCTTCCACGGCTATGGCCATACGCACGAAGCCTGCATGCAGCTCTGGGGGCTTGCCGGGGAACGGCAGGTTCGCGATGCCCGCGCCGGCATCGTCAGCAATGGCGGCTTTGGCTATGGTTGCCTGCTGCTGGCGCGGGACTGATCTGAGGAGAGTCAGGATGATGAACGCAAATTTCCCGGAAACGCTCGCCACGGCGATGCTCGCCAGTTGCCAGTCGGACCCCGGCGTCACCGCCTGGTTCAACATGGACGGCGCCGACCAAGTCGTGACGCTGGAAGAGGTCGTCCGGCAGGCGCGTGGCGTCGCCATGGGCCTGTCACGCCTTGGCCTTGCCAGGGGCGACGTTCTCGCCGTGCAGACGCCTGCAAATCCGACGACGATGGTGGTCCATGCGGCCGCCGCCTGGCTTGGCCTGACGCTGCTTCCGATCATCCACATCTATGGCGGGGCCGAACTGGAGTTCATCCTGCGGCAGTCGGGCGCGAAGGCGCTGGTCACGCCGCAAAGCTGGCGCAGGATCGACTTTCCGGCGCGCCGGGCGCTCATGCGCGATGCGTTTCCGGACCTGATCCACATCGTCGAAGGCGAGGAGACGGGCGCCATTGCGTTCGCCACGCTTGCGACGGGGGATGAACTGGGCGACCCGGTCGCGGTCGGGCCGGACGACGTCGCGCTGCTGGTCTACACCTCCGGCACAACATCGGAACCCAAGGGCGTGCAGCACAGTCACCGATCGTTGCTGGCCGAACTGGCGGCGGACCGGGAGATGCGCGGCGCGCTGCGCAGTCTCTCACCCTGGCCACCGGGGCATATCGCGGGCGTGCTGTCGCTCATGCGTTTCTGGGCGATGGGTCAGGCGGGGGCGTTCATGGACGCATGGGACGGTCCCACCGCCGCCCGCCTGATCGAGCAATATCGCATCCAGGCGACCAGCGGCACGCCCTTTCACATCACCACCTTGCTGGACGCGGCGCAGGCGGATGGTCGAGACTTGTCGTCCCTGTCCGACTATATGGCGGGCGCGACGATGATTCCTCCCACCCTCATCGAACGGTGCCAGCAGGCGGGGCTGGCGACCTATCGCGCCTATGGCTTGTCCGAGCATCCGACCATCTCTTCGGGCACGCCCGCCGACCCCATCGAAAAGCGGTTGGGCACCGACGGGCGGCTGATGCCGGGCGTCGAGGTGCAGATCGTGGACGATGCGGGGAATGTGTTGCCGGTCGGCGGGGAAGGCGAAATCTGGTCGCGTGGACCCGACCGCTTCGTCGGCTATCGCGATGCGCAGCGCAATGCAGAGGCGCTCGCCGCCGATGGCTGGCTCAGGACCGGCGATATCGGGCGGCTGGACGCGGACGGCTATCTCGCGATCACCGACCGCAAGAAGGACATCATCATCCGCGGTGGCGAAAATATCGCGAGCCGGGAGGTCGAGGACATGCTCTGCCTTATCCCGGGCGTGGTGGAGGCGGCGGTGGTCGGCTCTCCCGATCCGCTGCTGGGCGAGCGCGTCTGCGCCTTCCTTGTCGTCGCGCCGGGGACGGTGATCGATCTTGCGGATGTGCAACGGCATTTCGGCTCGCAACAGGTCGCCCGGCAAAAGACGCCGGAACAGGTCCACATCGTCGCCGACCTTCCACGGAACACTGCCGGCAAGGTGCTGAAACCCGATTTGCGCGCCATGCTTCGTGAGCCTGCAACGGCGTGAGTAAGGTGCCAGCCTATCTGTAAAGAGGATCAGAACGAAGGCGTATCGACTGTTCGACGCGCGTGCGAACGGCGCTCCCGTTAACAGCAAGGAGAGGACCAGCGTATGACGGCTATTCGTTTGGAAGAAATCCCCGACGCTGGCGGCGGACGCTGGCCCCATGTCGCGGGCCATTTCCGTTCGATGCGGATGGGCGACATGGAGGTGGGGCTGACACAGGTTCCGCCGCTCGACTGTACGGATGCCTATTCCGACGGCATGCTGCCCGGGGGCATATGCCCCTGCCCGCATTATGGCTATGTGTTCAAGGGACGGATCCGCTGTCGCTTCCCTGGAACCGACTGGCCGGACGAAGTGGCAGAGACCGGCATGGTCTATTTCTTCCCGGCCGGGCACGTCCTTATCTATGAGGAGGAGACGGTGGCGCTGGAAATCAACCCGGCCCATGCGCTCGGCATGCGCATGGACGCTATGGAAAGGGCGGCGACGGCACGGCCGGACCGGCATACGCTCAATCAGCAAGCCGCGCCTGCCTATGAAGCACCGGGTGGCTGAAGAGCGGAATGGGGGGAAGGGTGCGTTACCTTTCCCCTCCTCATGGGATGTGTCGCCCCGGACTGATTCCCATCCGACGACAGCAGCCATCTTGCCAATAAGACAGGAACGCGCTCTAATCTCCACGTTTCAAGAGTTTCATGATATCAGCCCGGATTAAGAGATCTATGGACATAAGGCATATGCGTCACTTGGTGACCGTGGCTGAGGAATTGCATTTCGGCCGCGCCGCGCAGAAGCTGAATATGGCGCAACCGCCCCTCAGCCAGTCCATCAAGCGGCTGGAGGATGAATTGGGCGTGAAGCTGCTCGAACGGTCACGCAGCGGGGTTTCGGTGACACCGGCCGGCCGCGTGTTCGTGGCGGAAGCGCGCCGAACGCTGATGCAGGCCGATCTGACCCGCGCCGTGACCCTTCGGGCGGCGGCGGACGATGCGGCGAGCATCAACATCGGCTTCATCGGCCCGGCCATGTTCCGCCTGCTGCCGCCGATAATCGCCGCCTATCATCGCGTTCCCGATCATGTCGAGCTCAAGCTGTACGACGAATCGTCGCCCAACCAGATGATCGGGTTGATGGAGGGGCGATATGACGTCTGCTTCATCCATCCGACCATCGACCTGATAGAGGGCGGCGACAGCGTCGTTGTGGAGCGATGCCGTTTTGTCGCCGCCATTCCGGAACAGTGGGACCTTGCGCAGCAGGAAAGCGTGACCATGGCGGAACTCGGTCAGTTGCCGCTCATCATGGCCCCCTTGTCCCTTTCTCCTAACCGGGTTTCCTCTATGTTGAACGCTTTTCGCGATGTTGGCGTAAGCCCGCGTATCGTGCAGGAGTCGCTTCAGACGGCAACGACCCTCAGCCTGGTGGCGGCCAATATCGGCGCTGCGCTGGCCAGCGAAACCGCAATTCTCACCGGGGCGCGTGGTGTGGCATTCCGGCCCATCAGCGACCTGCCGTCCAATCTGAGATGGTCGATCGCGATGGTTTGGCGTCCTCAGCATATTCAGGAAGGTGGGAAGGCATTCATCGAGCATGTTCGCGCGTTTTCGGACGCAATAACGCAATAATAGAGGTAAGCGAAAATAATTGTGGACCCTATGTGAAAGAGTCGCCGTGACAAATCGATAATTGGCAAATTGGTCTTCTATACTGTAGTCGGAGCCGGATTTATCTAGGGTCATGATCTGCAATCGCAGAGCTAGGCGGTATTGATCCCTTGAGGGTTTCATGAATCCGTCCGCACTGGCCAAGCCCGAGCTTGCTCGTGCTGCATCGGCTCTCATAGAAGCGAACGTTCCATTGACACGAAGGGGGCTTTTCTGCCCTTTTAACCGCCCTCACATATTGTTCGTCCGTGCGTTCCCTCTCGGGACACCGCCGTCGGATCAGCTTTGACGCTTAACCATCGGCAAGCAGATTCTACTATACGTCACGCCTTGAACAAAATGCCGTCGCGCAGGTTGGGATACATGATGACCGCGAGGTGACAGGCAAGCGCGACACGCGCCTTTATAATACCGCAGCGCTTAGAGGGAAGGAGCTCGCGACCCGTATCATGAGATCAAAAAATTAATCCTCGATCAGGAAAGAAGGCAATCATGTCTTATCGATTCGGCGCTCGAGTATATCATAAAGGAGCAAGAGCAGCATTCGAAGCTGTTAATCTGCGACGAATGGAAACGAGCCTGCTCTGTGCAAGCGAGGTTAACCCATGTCGATCCGCAATAGCTGACGTTCTGCTGCTGGTAAGTGCCAGCGGCTGGTTGAACGGCTGATTTGGGTTGGAATTGGCGCCGCTAACTCTTTGCAGCGAAGTTGGAGATTTAGCGCAAGGATCGCTGCTGGAATGAGGTGAGGGGACTCGAATTCGTGCCGAACTGCCTCAAATTTTTTGGGGGCTTCCGAGGGGGCTTTGTCTGTAATTTCTAGAAACTACCTATATAATTCAAGCCTCTAAGTTTGCCTTTCGAGTCCCGTAAGCCGGCGGAAATCTGCTAAAATTTCACTCTTTCTGGCCAGGTGCGTTTGTCGCCGTCCAAGCCTATCCCTTCCCGCTGGGGGTACCGGTAAGAGGTATGAGGCTAAAGCGTGAAACGCGGTACCCCCAGGAAGCGGACGAGGCAGAGCCGCCCTCGCCGAAGATATGCTGATAGAGAACGAACGACTTCTGTGGTCAGCCGTTCGGCGCAATGAGGATGTGCGCAGGTGCCGAGAACAGGATGCTCGGTTCGGTCATGCCACCGACCTGCGCGAGGAAGGCTGATGCTGCACAGTGCCGCCTGCGGCTCTTACCTGGCCGCCGCCTGCCGCGATTGCCCGCTTGCACCCGCGAACAGATTGATCACCTCCCGGTTGAAGGCCGGGATATCGTCGGGCTTGCGGCTCGTGACCAGGCCTTGATCGACCACGACCTCTTGATCGACCCATTGCGCGCCGGCGTTCTGAAGGTCGCTCTTCAGAGACGGCCAGGACGTCAGGCGCCTGCCGCGAGCGGCACCCGCCTCGATGATGGTCCAAGGTCCGTGGCAGATCGACGCCACCGGCTTGCCGGCGTCGAAGAAGGCCTTTTGCGAACGCGACTGCCTCGGGCTGCATCCGGAGTGTGTCGGGGTTGATGACGCCGCCCGGTAGCAGGAGCGCGTCGAACTCCTCGGTCCGGGCGCTACCAAGGGGCACGTCCACGGGGAAGGTGTCTCCCCAGTCCGTGAAGTTCCAAGCCTTCACCTCGGCATCCTTGGGCGACACGAGCCTTGTGTTGGCGCCTGCCTCGTCGAGTGCCCTCCGCGGCTGCGTCATCTCCACTTGCTCGAAGCCGTCCGTCACCAGAATCGCGACCTTCAGGCCGTTGAGGGTTTCAGAAGCCATGTCGTCTCTCCTTTCAACAAAGATTGGTTATGTGACTGCGCTCACCGTTCGCGCCGACGCACCGGCCCGCTGGACGAGAAGATGCGGTCATCGTTCGAGGAGATGGTGCTCGGGATCGGCGACCGGCGCGCGCAACAGCCGCAGCCGGCGGGGTGGGTGGCCTTCTTGACACTTTGGCTGCTCTCACCATGCCCGCTCGAAGCGAGGCCGCTACGCCGGGTCAAATTGGTGCCGGCGATGGCCGGCGCTCCGAGAAGCGTCCGCGTCGCCACGGCCCCGCAGGCCGGGCAGGCGCAGGGGTCGCGAAACTCCGCCATCGGCCGCATCGCCGTGAAAGGCCCGCATGCTGGGCAACGATAATCGTAGTTCGGCATGACTTTCCTCGCTGCAAGAGGAGGTGGAGAGCGTGGGCGGTGGAGCGGCCGTCATGCGGCGGTCTTGAGGACGACCTTGGTCCAGCCATCATCGCGCGCGTCGAAATGCCGGTACGCGTTCGGCGCCTCATCAAGCGGCAGCTCGTGCGACACGATGAACGACGGCTTCGCGCGCCCGGTCGAGATCAGGTCGCGCAGCTGCCGGTTATAGGCTTTCACATTGCACTGGCCTGT